>NZ_QAAD01000003.1 GCF_003046625.1 Mangrovibacterium marinum | reverse complement strand
TTCCGAACAGAGAAGTTAAGCCCGCCAGCGCCGATGGTACTGCCTTATGGTGGGAGAGTAGGTCGTCGCCATCTTTACCAAACCCGTTGTTCCTGAGAGCAACGGGTTTTTTTATGCCCGGAAAGTTCTGCCATCACCGGGTTTTACTATCTTTCGGATTGACAATCAACTCCGAAACATGAAGAGCTCTTTCAAGCAAAATCTATTCTATTATAGTGTACTTTTTTTTTGTGTTGCACTTCCCTTATCAATTGCATTAATATCATTGGCAGCAGTGCTTATTCTTATCGCAGCACTGGTTAGCGGCGATTATGCGAATTTGAAAGAGGAGTTAAAGAATCGTAAGAGTCTGGTGATTGTCTCGGCTACATATTTGATAACCATTTTGGGCCTATTGCAGAGCAGGAACTTTAGCGCTGCGCTTTATGATCTGAACAAAGCGTTACCCTTTTTAATCCTTCCATTGTCATTTTCCGTTGCGCCTCGATTGAAGCAAGAGCAGTTCCGAAGGGTATTGGAGCTTTTTTCGCTTTCGGTATTATTTTCAGCATTAATTACTTTTTTTCGCTTTCAATTGACCCGTAATCCCGATATCCTAGATGCGCAGTTTGTCGGTTTTATGCATCATATTCGGTTTAGTTTGATGATTTTACTCGTGTTTGTGGTTCAGGCATTTCTGATGAAAAGATATTGGATGGCTTATAAACCTGGGTGGCGGTTAACGGTGATTCTGTCGAATCTGTTTTTGTTGTTTTTTTTGTTTTGGCAACAGTCGCTTACAGGTATCATCACCCTGGGAGTCGTTGTCTTGGTTTTTTTGTTGGAGCTTATCAGCCGACCGGGAAGCCAGAAGGTACGCATAGGTATCGGAACGGTACTGATTTTAATCCTCTTGATTCCTTCGATTTATATTCTTAAGGTGATTGGTGATTATTACAACAAAGATCAAATTGACCCAAACACGCTGCCGGCAGCTACTGCTGAAGGACATCAGTATGTACATGATTTTTCAAATCCTTTTACCGAAAATGGACATTATATCGGCTTATACTTATGCGAAGACGAGTTGAAGCCGGCCTGGAACAAGCGTTCGGCTTATCGGTACCAAAGTGCTGATGCGAATGGTAACCGGCTATCGGATACACTTGTGCGATATTTAACGTCAAAGAATTTGCCCAAAGATGCTTCAGGAATAGCTGCATTGGATGAGCAGGATATCCAAAATATTGAGGCTGGTATCAGCAATTACAAGCTGGCAGGTGCGAAATTTTCGCTGTACCCCAGGTTGTATGTGAGTGTGTGGGAGCTCGATCACTTCTTCAAAACCGGAAATTCGAACCATAAATCAATTGCTCAGCGAATTGAATATCTCAAGGCAGCATGGATGATTTGGCGTGATAACCTTTGGTTTGGTGTAGGAACCGGTAATTGGAAGGAGGCTTACCGCGAGGCATACCAGGCGATGGGCTCGAAGATGGATGAGAGCCAATATGCCGATGCGCACAATCAATATATGGCGTGGTTGGTGCGCTTCGGAATCGTTGGAACCAGTGCCATTATCATTTTGTTGTTATGGCCCGTCATCGCTTACCGAGCTTATCAAAGTTCACTGATTACATCGCTGTTGTTGATCTTTTTCGTTGCGAATTTGGGCGATTCGAACTTAGATACCCATGCCGGTGGCTATTTATTTCTGTTTTTCTACGCTTTGTTTTTAACGAATCGTCAATATCTACTTTCGTCAGTCAGAAACGCCTGAATAAGGCGAAAGACAAGTGCGCCCGTTTTCGTCTTTATTGCTGCATTTTTTGTTACTTTGAAATCCAGAAAACAAAGAGCAGATGATTCAGAAAGTCACATTGGTGGGAGCCGGAAATTTGGCTACCCAGCTTGGTAAAGCACTTTACAAGTCGGGAATAGATATCTTACAGGTTTACAGCCGCACAAAAAGTTCGGCCGAGTTGCTGGCGAAACAATTGGGCAGCCAGGCAACCAACGAGCTGCACGAACTGAACATGCAGGCCGACTTGTATATATTTGCCCTGAAAGACGATGCGCTTGAACGTATTCTGAAACAAATCGATGTTCGGGGAAAGTTTATTGTGCACACAGCCGGGAGTTTACCGATGCGTATTTTACAGCCTTATTCCGATTCTTACGGCGTGTTTTATCCTTTACAGACATTCTCTAAACAACGTGATGTGGCTTTTGAACAAATTCCGATGTGTCTGGAAGCAGCTAGGCCTGAACTTTTAGCTGAACTGAAGAAATTAGCAGAACGTTTGTCTGGCAAGGTGGAGGAGATTAGTTCAGCGCAGCGGCAAAGCCTTCACCTGGCAGCCGTTTTTACCAATAACTTTGTCAATCATTTTTATCATTTATCTCATCAAATTGTGAAAAAATACGGGGTCGATTTTGAATTATTGAAGCCCCTGATTACAGAAACCGCGGCGAAGGTAATGGAGATCGATCCTTTCGATGCCCAAACCGGGCCAGCCAAACGATTCGATGAAGCGATTATTCAAAAACATCTGAATTTTCTGTCCGACCAACCCGAACTTCAGGAAATCTACAGCTTTGTTTCCAAAAGCATTTTTGAAGCACATAAATCCAAATAAACATGACTTTTGTAAAAGACAAATTGAAAAGTATAAAAGCCCTGGTTTTCGATATCGATGGGGTATTGTCGTTGGATACTTCACCGTTGAATGAAGACGGCGATCCCATGCGCACCGCCAATGTAAAGGATGGTTATGCCTTGCGCAATGCCCTGAATATGGGCTATCATGTTGCTATCATCACCGGTGGAGCAGTTGAGCGGGTGAAACTTCGCTACGAAAAGCTGGGCGTCCCCCACATCTATATGGGCGTTCGCGATAAAGTGCAGCCGCTGAATGATTTTATGCAAAAGGTTGGGGTAACAGCCGATCAGGTTTTGTATATGGGCGACGATTTGATCGACTATCAAATTATGTCGTTGGTCGGATTTCCTTGCAGCCCGAAGGATGCTGTGCACGAAATCAAAGAAATTTCTTCGTATATTTCCGATAAAAACGGGGGCGAAGGTTGCGTGCGCGACGTCATCGAGCAAGTGATGAGAGCGCAGGATACCTGGATCAACGAGAAATCATATTATTGGAGGTCGACATAATGCCATTGACGAATCTTGAAAAATATAAATTGGTTTTAGCATCAGCATCGCCACGTCGGCAGCAATTGCTGAAAGAACTGGGATTGGAATTTGAAGTTAGGCCCGCTGATGTGGACGAGTTTTATCCCGAAAACCTGGGGATGACGGCAATTCCTGAATATTTAGCACAGCTGAAGGCTGATGTTTTAGTGCAGAACATGGCCGACGATGAGTTAATCATCACGGCCGACACGATTGTTTGGAAGGATGACAAAGTGCTGGGGAAACCGGCCGACAAGACCGAAGCTGTTACGATGCTGAAATCACTTTCCGGAACGCAACACCAGGTAATTACCGGGATCAACCTGCAAAGTAAGCGCAAGAAAATTTCATTTCATGCCGTTACTGAGGTCTGGTTCGACGAGCTGAGCGATCAGGAAATTGATTATTACATTGAGAAATACCAACCTTACGATAAAGCCGGATCTTACGGTATACAGGAGTGGATTGGTTTTGTGGGAATTTACAAGATTGAAGGTTCGTTTTACAATGTGATGGGCTTGCCGATTCATAAACTCTACCAATATCTGAAAGAATTTTAGAGGCAAGGGGCCTTTGTTGAATCCCGACTCTTGTTCATCGCATTGAGGTTGAAAAGCAAAAATAGCTTGCTTTTGCAGGGCTTATTTGTACATGCTGGCTTGCCGGCATTTTTTATTTGAAACGATTCATATTAAATACCGTTCACTAGAGCAGAAAAATAGAAAAATGGGGAAATTTAGATTATTACTACTAGGAGTCTTACTGCACGTTTTTGTTGGGGCTATGGCCAACGAAGGGATGTGGATTCCGACTTTGTTGAAGAAATACAATATTGAAGAGATGCAGCAAATGGGCTTTCGCCTCTCTGCCGACGATGTATACAGCATCAACCACAACAGTATGAAAGATGCTGTTGTTTTGTTTGGCCGCGGATGTACCGGCGAACTGGTCTCCAACCAAGGCTTGCTACTGACCAACCACCATTGCGGCTATTCGCAAATTCAGTCGCACAGCTCGTTGGAGAATGATTATCTGACTGATGGTTTTTGGGCTAAATCGAAAGACGAAGAACTGTCCAACCCCGGTTTGGAGGTGCGTTTCCTGGATCGTATGGAAGATGTTTCAGCGCAGGTGTTTGCCGGAACCGACAGCCTGAAGGAGGCCGAAAAGCAATCGGCAATGGCCGAAAATATCCAATTAATTGAAAAAGAAGCGAAAATCGACGATCGTTTCGATGCGGTTGTGAAGCCCATCTTTAAAGGCAACCAGTACTTCCTGTATGTATATAAGGTATATCGCGATGTGCGTTTGGTGGGCGCTCCGCCTTCGGCCATCGGAAAGTTTGGCGGCGATACCGATAATTGGATGTGGCCGCGCCATACCGGCGACTTTTCCATCTTTCGGGTTTATGCCGACAAGAATAACGAGCCGGCCGATTATTCGCCCGACAATGTGCCATACACGCCGAAGAAATTTTTTCCCATCTCGCTGAAGGGAGTGCAGCCCGAAGACTTTGTGCTCATTTTTGGTTTCCCGGGCACAACCAACGAGTATTTGCCATCCGATGCCGTTGAGCTTTTGATGCAGCAAAGCAATCCGGATCGCATTAAAATTCGCAGCCGAAAGTTGGATATTTTGCGCAGTCAGATGGAGGCCGATCCGAAAGTACGGATTCAATATGCTTCAAAATACGCTTCTACCAGCAACTCGTGGAAACGCTGGCAAGGTGAGATCCGTGGTTTGAAACGCATGAATGCGCTGGACATGAAACATCGATTCGAGCGGGATTTCGAAAACTGGTATCAGCAGTCGGAGGCGTTGACCCATAGATACGCTGGGGTATTACCGGCATTCGAAAAGCTGTACACCGAACTACGGCCGTACGACCGGGCTTATAATTATTATAGCGAGATTGTATTTCGAGGAACCGATATCTGGACCCTGGCCAACCAGTTGCCACGCAACAAAGGGGCGTGGTCGGCAGCTTCGGCCGAGGCGCAACAAAAACTGAAGCAAAAACTTCGCACAGCCATCAAAAACCATTTCAAAAATTACCATCAGGCAACCGACGAGCAGGTGTTCGTGGCTTTAATGCGTATGCTGAAGGCCGATTTGGATGCTTCATTTCTTCCCGAATCCTTTCGAACTCTGCTGGAAAAATATCCCGATGAAAAGTTGTTGAAGAAAGTTTACCGCAAATCGCTGTTAACCGATCAATCCAAGCTAACAGCACTGATCGATCAACTGGATGGCAAGCAAATTGAACGCTTGCAAAAGGATCCGCTCGTAGCGCTATACGATCAGCTACGAGGCTATTTTCTGTCCAATATTGAGCGCCCTTATCGCGAAATAAACCTGGAAATCGGCAAACAACAAAAAACATACATGGCCGGCATTATGGCGATGAAAGAAGGACAGGCGCTGTACCCGGACGCCAATCTGACTTTGCGCGTGGCTTACGGAAAGGTGGAAGGATACAAGCCGGCCGATGGTGTGGTGTACAAACATTACACAACATTAAAGGGGATTATCGAAAAGGATAATCCCGAGATCTACGACTACGACGTACCCCAGCATTTGCGCGATTTGTACGATGCCAAAGATTTTGGCCGCTATGGCGACGATGACCGGATGCCGGTTGCATTTACGGCTTCAGTTCATACAACAGGAGGCAATTCCGGAAGCCCGGCCATTAACGCCAATGGCGAATTAATCGGCATTAACTTCGACCGTTGCTGGGAAGGAACCATGAGCGACATCATGTTCGATCCGGATCAATGCCGAAACATCATGGTCGATATTCGCTATGTGCTTTTCCTGATCGATAAATTTGCCGGAGCCGGCTATTTGCTCGACGAAATGAAGCTGGTAACCGAATAAAAGAAAACACCGTTTATCTTTAATCGATAAAGGCGGGATAATTCCATGAATCGGAATTATCCCGCTTTTGTTGTTTATCCTCTTGCTCGTGAAGCAGCAGTGGCATCTGTAAGCACCGATTCGACAACTTGAGTTGAAGTTGACATTTCTTCAACCGAAGGTGGCCTAACTTCGGTCGAAGAAATGTTTTTTTCGGTCGAAGATGCCGTAACTTCGATCGAAGATGCGGCTCCTTTCATCGAAGAAGAAAAATCTTCGATAAAAGAAATGATTTCTTCGATCGAAGACGCGACAACTTCGACTTAAGATGCCGTTTTTTCGATCGAAGATGGCTTAACTTCGATCGAAGTTAACGCTTTATTGTTCAGTACAACCCTGTTTTATAGGTTGAAAAGCAGAAAAATCGAAAATCGTTGTTTTGTTTGTCGTTGCTGTGCTGCTCGGACAAGCGGGATTGAATCGTATAATCCGGGCATAAATCAGACACCAGCCAGCTATGCTTCAATATTTAGCAATCTTGTTGAGTAGGGGAGGCTGTCCAAATTTGTTTTTCGGACAGCCTCGTGAATAAACAGGCTGAGATCACTAAGGATCAACTAACGGGAACGAATTTCTTTTCGCATAAATCCGACATAACTGAAGGCAAAACAAACCAAGGTTAGCGCAATCAGGCCGGTAAGCTGGGGCCAAACAAGCAACAAGCTTTGCCCAATCGGAAGCGGGCTGGGAATCGCTCCCTGTACTTGCTGCATGGTCAACGGGCCAAGACTTCGAACCGAAGGCATCAGCATCGTCGAGGTGGCCTCGCTAAAAAGTGTACTGGGCGATATTCGCGTCAGGTTAAGCATCAGGTTTTCGTGCCCCAGAATAACAGCTGGTGGTGCATATTGCGGAGGCATGGTCGCTTTGTTGATTAAATTGATAATCATGACAAAGAAGATGCTGAAGAATAACCAAACAGCAATACCTGCCAGAGCCGAGGTTGCCGCCTGGCGGAACTTGACGGAAAATAAAATCGACAAGTTGAGCCAGAAAGCAACATAGAAAACACTGATGATGATAAAAAATACAACGCGCCAGAATTCCTCGGCGGTGGGCGGAAGGCCAATAATGAGCATGCCGATTCCCATAACCAGGAATCCCAAAGCGAAAAGCAGCACGCTAATAACGCTAAGCGATGCCAGAAATTTAGCGTTGATCAGATAATCGCGGTGGATGGGTTGAGCCATTAATCTGCTTAAGGTTCCCCGGTTGCGTTCCGAGTTGATTGCATCAAATCCTAAGCTGAGTCCGAGCAGAGGCCCTAAAAAGGAAATGAAAACAGAATAAGAAGGCAGCGAGCCATCCGTTAGGGTGAAAAGTTTCAGAAAAAAGAAATCTGCTTCCGGATCATTCGCTTTGATGGCATGCCCGATATTAGTAAGCGATGTGTAGAGCGAGCCCAGGCAAGTGAGCGCGATGATCCCGAGCAGGATGATGAATTTCCAACTCCGCACCTGATCCGAAATTTCTTTTTGAACCAGCACCCGAAACGGATGAATAGCTTTTGTCTTGAGTTTATGCTGTTTTTTCTGCTTTGTTGGTTCGGCGACTGTATGCGCGTTTAATGTAAGGTCGCTGTCAGGCATAGTCACCTCCTCCCTGGAAATAGCGGTTGTAAATATCGTCGAGCCCGTGTTCGCGTTTGTATAAAGCTTGCAAGCCAGCGCCGCTTTCAACAATTGTTTCAGCTATTTTTTCAGAAATATTCGACGCACATCCCAGTTGAAATTTCAGGCCGTCTTGCTGCAAGCTGATTAAGCCGTCGATTTGTTGCAGTCGCTTTGCAAGCTCCGCTGACTGGTTTGTTTGTTTTGGTGTTACTTCGGCATAAATGGTGAAAGGCTCATTGGCAAAAAGCTGCTGCGACAAACGATGAATATCGCCTTCAGCAATCAGTTTTCCACGCACAAAAATGCCAACCCGGTCGCATACTTGTTGTACCTGGTGTAAGTTGTGCGAGGAAAAAAGCACCGTGATTCCTTCTTCCTTACTCAACTGCACAATCAGCTCCAGAAATTCCTGAACTCCTTTGGGATCGATGCCCGAAGTAGGCTCGTCCAGGATAATAACTTCCGGATTTTTAATCAACACTTCAGCCAAGCCAAGACGTTGGCGCATGCCCCGGGAATAAGCTCCGGTTTTTTTGTTGGCTTGCTCAAGCAGGCCAACCCGTTTCAGAAGAACTTCAGCTCTGTCAGCTGCTTCTTTGGGCGACAGACCATTCAGCTGAGCGATAAACAGCAGGTTATCCCAGCCACTGCGGTCGGGATAGAAGCCCACATCCTCGGGTAAATAACCAACTCTGCGTTTAACGGCAATGGGGTTCTCGGCCGAATTGGTTTGGCATACGCGCACCGATCCCGATGTTGGTTCGGTGAGGCCCAGCATCATCAGGATGGTTGTTGATTTGCCGGCTCCATTGGGGCCAAGCAAACCAAAAACTTCGCCTCGGCGGATCGTCAGGTTGAGTTGGTCAACTGCTGTAAACGATCCGTATTTCTTGGTCAGATCGACAAGCTCAATAATTGACTCGCTCACGATTACCTCCTTCCGTATTTGCGAAACAGAAAACCAACACTGCCCAAGGCGACAAGAATTATCAGGATGCCCATTCCTCCTAAGATCATCGGCGTACGAACCGACATGCGAAATTCGGCGTTGGATGAGGCTTCCGGAGTTTTGGCTGTGAATTTGGTCACATAATCTCCGGCAATGGCGTTCTTCGATGCCTTTACCGTAGCCTGTACGGTTGCTTTTTTCCCCGGTTCAATGCGGATTACAGCTTTGGGATCAAAAGTCACCTCCCAGTCGCTGGGCTTCGAGCTCGTCAGCTTAATGTCTTCCAAGGGTGCCGATCCGGTATTGCGGATAACAAGCTCGACTTGCTTTTTGTCGCCGGCCGTAATTTTGGTGCTTAGCAGTCCGTTTGGTGTGGTGAGGTCCATGCCGTACGATCCGGTGATCACAACAGTCAGATCTAGTTGCGAAGTCATACTGTTGGTTGCGGCAACAACCGGAATTTTGTAGGTGCCGGCTTCAATTTGTGCCGGTGGCTTGATCTCGATGCTTACATCTTTGGCGCTGTTTTCATCCACATTAACCGATGCCACTTGCTTGTAATTGGCTTTGAAGGTAACATCCCAACCACGCGGAGCATGAGCTTCCATGGCGTATACTTGTTTTTCGTCGGTGCTGTTGTTTAGCTTGGCTTTAAAGGTAAACGATGAGTTGGCGTGCCCCGACATATTATTTTGATCGGTGGTAAACTCCGTTTTGAAAGTGCCTTGTTTCGAGACAGTCACCGTAAGCGGAAGGGTGTTGGTGCTTTCGGTTTCAACATTGAAATGGTAGTTCCCTTTGTTCACTTTCAGCGGAACCTGAACATCCAGGGTAAAGGTTTTTTTCTCGCCCGGCAACACCGCCAATTGCTTCACATTGTAGTTTCCCGATTTTAACGAATAGTCCCAGCTTCGAGGTAAACCCGTTATTCGAATGGGTTCATTCCGAAGCTCGTCGCTGTTGTTAATAAGCTCGATGGAATACTTGATTGACTGCCCCGGCGGAACAGATACTTGCGTGTAAGGGGTGTAAAGGGTCACACTTGTTTTTTCATCAGCAGCCTTGGTGCTCGCTGCTGTTAATCCCAGTAGGGAAAATAGAAACAGATAAGAAAAGGTTTTCCGTATTGACATAAAATTTCCTCCATAAATTTTGTTAGACTTCTCAATACGGTCAACAAGTTTAAGTAATGAATAAATTCGATGGCTGTTAAAAGATATCAAAAAGATTAAATGAAGTTTTAAATTCACAGTGATACTGAGTGTTATAAGAGGAGGGTAAGTAAGCCGGAGAGCCTATTTTTTACAAGATTTGGTCTTGTTTTGTTGATGAATTGAATGATAATAACGCCGTGTTGTGCAAATTTTCTATCTGTGTTCGTTTTTATTATGAAACGCGACTGGTGCGGTTTTCAATTCGGTGGTTGAATCATAAATCAGCACAGGTGAAACCTGTGAATATGAATAGCCATGGGGGACAACCCATGGTGAAAATGTATAACCGATGTCGGTACCCATGGTTGCGGATTACCAGCTGTCCCCAACCCCGGAAAGGGGTTGAATAGGATTGAATCCGAAGGAAAACGCTTCACTCAGCCCGTGCTAAAAACTCCACTTCAACCGGGCAAAAGCCAGTTGCCCGATATTCCCGTATTCACTCTCGGCATTGCCTAAAAAAAATTGCCCGGTCAGCATGAGTTCAATATTGGTTTGTAGCGAATAACTGGCAGAAGGCCCCAGATACATCGATCCGTCGGCCGGGTTTACAATGAGTACGCTGCTTGCGTTTAGAAGAGGCGTGATCGGGTAGGAGCATTGCCCGAAGAGTTCGTATTTCCCGAATGCTAACGATTTTGCCGATAAGTTTTCAGTCATAACGGGATTGAGATCAGTCCGTCCCTTTCCTCCTAAGCTATTGAAAAGCGCGCTAAAGTGAATATATAAGGAGGACGCAAAGGTATAATCGGCCGAAACCGAGGCTACCGTTGCCGACTGAGAGTCGGAACCGGATTGTCGGGGAATAAACTGGCTAAACTCGCCTCGGAAACCAGCGCCCTTGATGTCGCCGGACCAGCCACATCCCACAACCAAGTCGGGCCCAACCCAACCACCGAGAAACTGAAAATCGTAGTTCCAGTTTGAAAAGCGGTACAATCCGGCCAAAGCCATGTTGTTGGGACTATCGCCCAGTTTATAGACCAGTTCGGCCGACGAGGTGGCACCAGTGTAATACTGAATGCGGGCAGCATCGGTGCCCGGGCGTTCCTCATAATCGAAATCGAAGTAGGAAAAGCTATTAAAAAGATCATTGGGATTCCAGACCAGGTTGACGCCCCAGTTCACGCGCTGGCGTCCCAGGCGAATCTGCCAGTTGCCGGCAGACCAATCGATATAGGCGCGATCGATCATGCTGTGCAGAAACCAGGAATCGCCGTCGAATGGAATTGCAGACAAATCGAAATAGCCCTGGTCGGTCTTCATTCCGGATTTATAAGTTGGAAAATTCCGAACCAGATTTCCCGCGATAAGACGATTGCGATTTTCGATTACTACGGTGAGTTCATCAGTTGGCAGCCATTCAAAATTCAACCGGTTATGCACGGTATTGGTATATTGGTCATCGATGGAAAATCCGTCGAATGGTTTCGGATGATAATACATGAACAAGTCTTTCACATAGCCGGTCAGTGTCCAGTCTCGCTCCTGTGCGTGCGAGGACCCGGATAAAAATAAGAGTAACAGACAAATGCTAAGAAAATTCAGCTTCATGATGCGGTGTTAGCTAATTGGTTCTTGTTTCCTGTTCTTTTCTGACATCGGAGATGATCTGACCATCCTCGAGGGTGATTACCCGTCGTGCTTTATTGACAACGCGCTGGTCGTGTGTGCTGAAAATAAAGGTGATATTTTCTTGTCGGTTTAACTCTTCCATCATGTCGAGCAGGTTTTCAGTTGACTTCGAATCCAGGTTTGCTGTTGGCTCGTCGGCTAAAACAAACTTGGGTTTCGAGGCCAATGCACGGGCAACGGCAACCCGCTGTTGCTGCCCACCGGACAGCTTGGCCGGTCGGCTGTTGATTCGTTCACCAAGGCCAACCCGATCGAGTAATTCCCTGGCCCGTTGTTGCCGTTCTTTCTTCGGAACTTGCTGCAATTGCATGATGAACTCTACATTTTCAAGCGCGGTGAGCACCGGAATCAGGTTGTAAGCCTGGAAAACAAAACCGATGTTCCGAAGCCTGAAATCGATGAGTTGCGACGAGGAGAGGGTTTGGATATTGGTGCCGCCAATCCTGATTTCGCCATCGCTCGGCTGGTCAAGTCCTCCCAGCATATTCAGCAGCGTTGTTTTCCCCGATCCGGAAGGGCCAACAATGGCTGCAAATTCACCCTGTTCAAATTCAAGGTCAACGCCGTTTAACGCGTTCACCTTTACCTCGGTGGTGTTGTATATTTTTTTCAATTGTTTGACTTCAATTACTTTCATCGTGTTTCGTGTTATGTGTTGCGAGTTGTGGATTTTATGAGTTTCAAATTCTAAGTTTCAAGTTCCAAGTTCCAAAATCCAAATTTCAAGCTTTCTGTTTTGTATCAATCTCATTTGTCCATGGTCTTTATTCTTCTGTCTTTTGCCTTTTTACTTTTAACTTTTGCCTTTTTGTCTTTTGCCTTTCTTTTCATCTTCTACATATCAATCCGAATGGCTTCCACCGGTTTTAGCCGTAACGCTTTTATGGCCGGATAAATAGCCGCGAGCAGGCCTGTGCCAAAAACCAGTACAGCAATCTGCAGGGTGATCGACCAGTTAAGCCGGGTGTAAACCAGCGTATCAAACCCCATCGACTTATAGGCCGTTGACCAGGCGCCCAAATCAATTCCGTGGATGCCCAAATAGATGTTGAGCAGCCATCCCAGGATGATTCCGCATAAACCACCAAGAATGGAAAGCAAGATGGTTTCGGTCATGATCATCGTAAATATGCGGATGCGGTTCATGCCAACAGCCATCAACATACCCAGCTCTTTGGTCCGTTCGAGCACGGCCATCAGCATGGTATTGACAATGCCGAAGAGTAAAGCGAGCAAAATGATACCGATGAAGATGTACATGGTCAGGCCGAAGCTGCTTTCCAGCAGGCTCACTTCGGGCATGATTTCGCGCCAGGTTTTGACGTCTAGTTTGGGCAATTGACTGGTTAAATCCGCTTGTACAGTCGAAAGCGCTTCATTTTGTCTCAGCAGAACAGCAATTTCGTGGCAGCTGTTGTTGTCGATTGCAAGCAGACGATTTAGATCCGATGCCTGAACAAAGACTGTGGTCTCATCATAAATAGTGTTTGATGTTTCGTAAATTCCCACCACCTTAAAAGCTGCTCCGGTGATGTTGCCATTAAAATCCTGCAAGGTGATAACAACTTTTGACTTCAGTTTCACCTTGAGTTTTTCGGCCAGTTTTTTGCCGATAACGATTGGGTTTCGTCGACTGGTTTCAAAATAATCACCTTCAATCAATTTTGAATGGAGATTCGTTACCGCAGCTTCTTTTTCGGGACTGATTCCGGTTATCTTAACGCCGGAGCCTGTTGTGGCCGATTGGATCATGCTGTTGATGATTGTGCGGCTACTAACCGCTTCAACCGCCTCTTCGTTCTGAATAAGTTTGACAATTGAATCCGAGTTGTTGATCATCAGTTTTTTATCCGGATTTTCGAGGTATTGCTTGTTGTGAATCTGAATATGCGATGCTTCGGTTTTGATGGCCGAATTGATCCGTTGGTCGAGCATGCCCTTGTAAAAGGCCATATAGAAGATGCCCGATGCCAAACCGAGTGTTAACGCAATGAGGATCACTAAACTTCGTGTTCTGCTCCTCCATATATTTCTCCAGGCAATTGCAAGTATCATGGTTTTGGGTTTTTAAGTTAGGCTCGAAGTGCTTTGGTCAACTTCAGTCGGACTGTCTTGATTAACGGGTAGCAAAATACCAGTAGCGTGAGGATGAAGATGATGAGCACCTGGCGGGCAAAGATGAACCATTGCGCCGAAAAGTACATGGCCGGCTCGAAGCCGAACTCTTCATAAGCTTTGGCCGACTCGCCCGTTAGCGGAATCGGGTGATAAACAAAATAGGAAATAAAGGGAAGGCTAAAGGCAAAGCCGGCCAATACACCGATGAAGCCAAGCAGCACAATCTCAAAAAAGAGGATTGTACTTAACCTGCCTTTTTGCATGCCGATAGCGACCATGATTCCCATTTCTTTGCGTCGCTCAGCCATCATCATAATGACCGTTCCAAATATGCCAAAGCCCACCAGGGTGTACAAAATTCCTTTGGTGATGTATGCCCCTGATCGGTCGGCATCAATCATGTTTTTGGTGAGCGGATCCATCTCGTCCCAGGTCATGATCTCGTATTGGTTGCCCAGCTTATTGTGAAGCAGATGTTTTTGTTTATTGACTTCTGAATAATCGTTGACCATCAAAACCAGCGAACTGAGTTGATTGGATACTGAAAAGAAGTTTTGTGCGGTTTTCAGGTCGATATAGCCACCCATATTGTTCATCGTGGGCGAGGGGAACTTCAGGATTCCCCGGACCGGAAACAGCGCAGCAGCCGTTGCCCCGTGATATCCCTGGCTCAACAGCACGACCGTGTCGTTGACTTGTACGCTCAGATTTTTGGCCAGATTGACTGCCAGCAAGATTCCATCGTCGTTGGGCTTTAGGTAGGAGCCTTCAGTTACCCATTGCGATAAATGGCTCATCTCATCTTCCTTTTGCGGATCAACACCGATTAGAGCGCCTCCCTTGGTGTTGTTGGCATAAGCCATCAGGGCAAATGACTCCAGTCGGGGGACAATCAATCGAATTTCCGGATTTTTCGCCAGCGATTCCAGCAGCGTATCATCGGGCGTAAAGCAATAGTCGATTGTTTTGTTTTCCCAATAATCAGTATGGTGTATCTGGATATAACCCGAGTAGAAACTTACCACATTGTCGATCATTTTCGAGTAAGTACCTTCCTGCATCGAGGTCATGAAGGTGCTCAGCAAAACGCCGAAGAAAACCGAGGCCGCGGTGATGTATGTTCGTCGTCGGTTGCGCCAAATATTTCGCCAGGCCAATTTAAAGTTCGTAGACATATTTGACGGATTGAGGGATTGAATAATTGAAGGACTGAGGAACAGAAGGATTGAAGTGTTGAATACAGTGCCGGTTTTTCATGACTTTTTTAGTTTGAGTTTTTGCGGGCGGTTGCCATTATTTTCAGGATTTCGAGGCTTTCGTTGTGAAGCCTTTTTGTTTGATCGTTATTGCTGATCTCTGAAAGGATCAGTAAGTCGAGCCACATTTCGGTTTCATCGGCTTCCTCGACGACGATGCTGAGTTTTGCGAAGAACTCATTTCTCGAACGTGCCCGGCATGCTGCTCTGTAGTTTGCATACACTGAGCTCCCCGACCGGATGAGCTGAGCTTTGAGTGTTTTCGATTCTTGGGAATAGGGAATCTGTTCGGTCATTTTCAGCAAATCGAGTACGAAAGTTCTCAATCGAATTTTCATTTCATTTCGAAAATTAATTTGATCTGGTGTCGTCATATTTTGGTTTTTAAAGTTTAATTCCGATCGGTGTTCCGGGTTCAGCTAATTCAATCCGTCATTTATTCTATCCTTCAATCCTTCTATCCTTCAATCCTTCTTTCCTTACTTTATTCTTTTCATATTCTGAATGGAGAAGAAGGATTCCTGTAAATCGACATTGAATTTGATCCGCTCGAACACCATGATCGTTTTTTGTCCGGGCTTGTCTTCCGGGATCATTTCCAGGTGTGTTGGCATCATCCGGTCGTCCATCATTTTGATGTCGGACAGGATTTCGGTATTGATCAACTCTTCGTCTTCGTCGTAGTATTCCGCCTTCAGCCACAAAAAGTCGTCTTTACTGACCCACATGACGATTTTGCCCCAGACAACGGCTGCATCTTCATGCGGGATCAATTCAATTTTGTAGCAGGCATAGTTTTCAATCGTTTCCGTTCCGATCAGCTTTTGGTCGTAGTCTTTCACCAGCGACGATTCTTTAACCAAATCATCGTTGGTAAAATCGGAGCCCATCCACGACTGCATCATCATCGAGGGCGGAATTTTGATGGTGCGTTCAATGCTGGGCATCCAGTTCCACATTTCATTTTCGCGTTTCAGGAAAACCTGTCCGCGTTCTTTGGCCGGAGAACTAATGTAAATCAGCGAATATTCGGTTCCCAAGGTCCAGCTTTTCATGCGAATGGTTCGCGACCAGTTCGAGCGTTGAATAGTCATGCTCAGGGTTCCTTCGCTGGATTGTCCCCGAAACTTTTCGTCGGCCTGCCTGACAATATCTTTAATGTCGATTTCCTGAGCTTGCCCGACCAAACTTAGAAGGAGAACTGCGAAAATTAGCTGGATTCGTTTCATGCTTGCACGTTTTTACCGGTTTGTACGATTCAGAAGAGTCGATCGATGCCTGAACCAATGCTAAAAGTTAACGCATGAGGAAACTAAATCCAATTAAATTGGATTTTAAATGATGGCTTAGGCCATTCGGACAGCTGTGCTATTTAATTGAGAGGCAGAAATCCCAAAAAGCGGTGACCGAAAATGGCTTGCTCAGGTAGGTCCACTGAAAGGCCCGGAACGCCAAGCCGCCCGATCATCACGAGCCGTTGATGCTATTGGGGACGAAAAACAGAAAACCATGACAACTTGTGATAACCTGATAACCCAACAACCGGTGACAACCAAGACAAAAAGATCTCAGATACCCCGCAACTTTTACTCGGTTGGAGATTCTCCATGAATCAGGCGTTTTTCGGTGAAAGTCCCTTCTGCTTTTCCTTTCTATCTAATGTACCCACCCTGGCCCTCCCTCGCGAGGGAGGGAAATTCCGACTTTGTCGGAATGGGAGGGTCAATCTAATTCAAAAGCATCCACTTTCATCCCTTTGGGTGATTCTCCGCAATCATGTCGTTTTTTTCTGCATCATCTCAACCGGAAAAGGCTTGGTTGCCTCGCCGGTATATACACTGATGTGCGGAAATGGAATTTCAATTCCCTCGCGGTCGAAGGCTTCTTTAATCTCGATGATGACACTGTTTTTGGCGTCGCGGTAATTATTCTTTTCAAACCAAACCGCAAACAGAATGTCGATGCTGCTGGCACCGTAACCTTGGAGTAAAATTAAGGGTTCCGGCTCTTCCAGGCAGAGTGGGTTTTTGCGGGCCACTTCTTTAAGTACTTCAAACACCTTCCGCAAGTCTTCTTTGTAGGCCACCCCGACCGTAACATCCAGACGGCGAATGGGGAAGCGCGTGACATTGATGAGCTCACTGCTGATGACCGTTTGGTTGGGGATGCGCAGCAGTAGGTTGTCGTAGGTGCGGATTTTAATGCTCAGCAAATCGACGGAATAAACGGTGCCGGCTTTGTCGCCAATGCGGACAACATCGCCCAGCTCGAAGGATTTTTCCGACACCAGAAAGAATCCGCTGATGATGTTGCCAATGCTGGTTTGCGAGGCTACCCCAATGATGATCCCGACTACTCCGGCAGCACCAAAAAGAGCGGTAATGTCGAAATTTAGCTCTTTGAGCACCATGAAGCTTAACAGGGTATAACCGGTATAAACAATGATCCGGTTGATAATCATCCGCGATTGTTTCGACAGGCGGTGCGTTATGCTTCGCTTGATCAGAAAGGCAACGCCCTGAATGACAAATACGGACAAGAGAATCAGAAATGCAATTCGGATGATTTTATCGAGCGTTTCAGTATTGAAGTATTGGGCGAAATCAAAGTTCATAAGCATCATTTTTAGGCCGGTTAAAGTTGCGTGATTTGTTTAATAACGTGGAAGCTGTGTCCCAGGATTGTGCGGTTGGAGGCGATGCGCGATTTGGCAATTTGATGCGGCGTTGCCCCATGAATGGTTTTGTCGGTCGCAAAATTCAGTTGGCCGGTATGTCCCTGTCCTTTAAACTCGATGGTGCCAAGGTCCGCGATTAGCTGATGATTTACCAGGTAGATATTCATTAAATCGACGCGCACCAGCAGGCGTTGCAGATCGAGTAGCTGCGAACTGTTGTTGAGGATGTTTACCGGGACGATAATTTCGTGAGGCTGTGCTGCCAGTTCTTTAGCTTGCAGGGCAAAACGGCTGCCAACGGTAAAAGCCGGTGTTCCGCTGTCGGGTTCGCCAAACCAGGTATCGCTCAATCGCTCGGTTTCAAATTCGCACAGTAAGTTGTCGCTTTCAACCTGTTTGTAGTACAGCTGAATGTAGAGCGGAACCGCCAGGTATATGCGCAGGCTTTGATGTTGGCGGATGCTGATCTTTTTGCTATTGCGAAAAACAATGGGTTTGGGAGGCATGGCCGGCAAAATGTGCAAAACGGAAGAGCGTCCGGTTTGGTATACCTGAGCCTCGGCGATGGATTGATTGTCAGTCGTTAGCCCCAGGCTAAGCTCCCCGGCGAGCTCATTGGCTTTTTCATACTGAATCAGCCACCCACCGGTTATGGATTGCATTCCGAGCGAGCAGTAGCCACCACGCAGCCTGGTTATTTCGCTTGTCTTGCCTTCGTGTTTTCCCCAAATTTCTTGCTTTCGGCTCATAATTTTAAGATTGATGCTTTCCACAAAAATAAATTTATTTTGAACGAATCTAAATTTGAAAAATAAATTCTGATGGACAAAACAGAGAAAGAGGATTTGTGTGTTATTTATTAAAGTCGCGACACTGGGCGGTGAGGAGTCTGAACGCCAGGAAAAAGGTCACTCAGAAGACGCAACTGAGAAATTGAATCGGTTAGGAGAAAAATAGGATGGGCCTTCAGTATTTCCTATCGATGGAAACTGATTTCCTGTTTTTATGAGCTTTTTGCTAGAATAGCGGGAAATTTTCCGCTTGTGCTGGAAAACTGCCTGATTTTAGGGAAATTTCTAACATTTTGTAGGAAATTTCTTTTCAGAGAGGCAATTTTCCCTCAAAACAAGGAATTTTCTCCTGTAGCAAGGAAATTTGCTTGTGGCAAGGGGAATTACAACGACAAAACCGGACTTTCAGCAAGGGGGCCGACCGCCCGGTTTTCCGGTTAAATCGTTAAGGCTTGACGTCGATATCCAACGCTCCGGTAATTTTGCCAATGTTGGCCGGATCGATCACGCCCTGAATGCTGATCAGTGTGTTGTCGTCGCCACCGATGACCAGCAGCAACTCCGAAAACTTGCCATTGTCGGCTTTGCGGGCATAAAAGCGAACAACTTCATCTTTCTCGGTAATCTCCATCAACGACTCGTAGCCATTCTTTTTGAAGAAACTGTCGCCTTCCATTTCCTTGTAAAAGTCGAGCGATTTGTTGAGGCTTTCGTCGTCGACCGTCAGTATTCGGATGCCTTTCAGTTGCGAAATCATATCGGCTTCGGCTGATTTTCCATCGGCCTGGGCGGCAAACGAGAGTAGTGCGCCGCTAATATTCACGGTGGTCATGCCGTCTTTGTTGGCATATTTTTCAAAAAGCTTATCGACTGGGCTTTTTTGAGCCATCCCTGCAAAGGGGATCAGTACAATCAAAAAGAAAAGTACGCGGTACCAGATTTTTAATGTTGTTTTCATGGCTATTGTTGTTTTAGTTTTTCATTGATTTGTTTCAGCTCTTCAACTTGCTGAAAACCTTTGTTAACGCGTTGCAGACTATTATCCAGCGGTTTTACTGCCTGGCTCACTTTGGCGACCGGTTTTAGCTGCCCCATACCAGCCTGGTATTTGGCTGCAACAAAATGCAGGGTTTTAGTGGCTTCGGCGTAAGCAATATTCGGATCATTAAAGCTGTCGTCCCAGTGTGTTTTATCTTGTTGTGAGGTATAAACCAACAACGCAATAAGCAGGGCTGCGGCAATGGAGCTAACGGTTTGCCAGAGATACCGTATTTTGCTCTTCTCCCGGTGTTCGTGCTCCAGGATGTAGTCCATCAGCTGTTCTTCTGATGGTGCCTGCTGATCTTGTTGCAGTTCGCTCACTCCGTTAAATAGTTCAGCATAGGGCAGAAATTCGGCATCAATTTCACCGGAGCTGAAATAGGCGTGCAACTCTTGTTCTTCGCTCAGGCTGCTTTGTCCGTCGAAGTAACGATCCAGTAATTCTTTGATGCGGTTATTTTCCATCGTTCTGCTTTATTAGTTCATCTCTCACTTTTTTACGGGCTCGCGACAGATTTACCCGAATGGCATTGACCGTCAAGTCGGTCATCTGCGCAATTTCGTCGTACTCGTATTGCTCGATATCTCGCAGGTGCATCACCGTTCGCTGAATGTCGGGCAAATCACGGATTATTTGACGAACCAGTAAGGCCGATTCCGAAAGTTCAATTTGTTGTTGCAGATCGCTGCTGGCAACTGCTTTTTGCTTCATGAAATCGTCCTGGGCCAATACCGGCTTTTTCGCTTTAAACAAATCCAGACAGCGGTTGCGGGTCATGCGCATGGCAAAAGCTTCCATATTTTCGACTTGTGCCAGCTGGTCTTTTTTCTGCCACAGCTTCAGGAACACGTCCTGAATAATGTCCTGTGCCTGATCCTGATCGTGCAGCAGTTGCGAGGCAAATCGCATTAACTTACTGCTCAATGGAAGCACTTTGGTTTTAAATTCGCTGGCTAGCATCCGCTTGTTTGTTTTGTTGCATTCAAATTTATGACGAGCGGAGCAGAATATCATTACATCCGAAGAAAGTATTTTTTTGGAAAATAGCTGATTATTCCTTTTTATACCGTTTTGCAAGCTAATTTACACGCTGAAATATTCCGGTGTGATGCCGTCCCGATTAATCGGGAATGAAAATCAAAAAAAACATTCATGATTCCCGGGAATCACCAACAGGAATGAAAGTTTACTATTTTCGACAATGCTGTTGTCGTTGTTCTCAAAAGTTGTCGGGTTGTTGTTCCACTTCTAATCAAAACCAGTTATCGACATTGTGCTTTAGCGTCTTTACGTGGTAGACTTTCAGAAAAAAGAATAGTTGGTTGACTTTTTATAATCAGCGGGCTTTTTGTTCTCGATGAATTTGTCGAGTGGTTAGCCCAAACACGCTAAATTAAGCTGTAATAAATGGCTGATGGTCTGAAAATCGAACGATCTATTGATAAAAAGGGAGGTGGATTTATCGGGCAACTTCAGACACAAATCGGCATTAACGGTTTGCCTGCTGTGTGCTGAAAAGCTTTTTAAAGACCATAACTCCGGTACCTTTCAGTCCCGAATGCTCGGCCAAGGCGGAGATCTCGATTTTGACGTTTGAAAGAATATTCTCCAGGCAATATTGATGCAGAGCCTGTTGGATGGTCGGCAGCAGATATTGTTTGGGAGCGGAGAGGGGCCCGCTCAGCAGAATAAGTTCGGGGTTGTAAAGCTGAATCAGAATGGATAAGCCCCAAGCCATATTTTTACCCAGTTGGCTGATCAGGTTGATTGATAGCTCGTCGCCTTTTAGGGCACTGGCAATAACAGCCTTGACGGTTAGTTCGTCCGGGCGGTGCTGAAAGTCGTTGGTTAACTGTGATATTTCTTTGTTGGCAATAGCTTGTTTAGCCAGATCGAGTAAATGCTGTGCTCCGGTAATTGTTTGCAAACATCCGCGTTTGCCGCATTCGCACAGTTCGCCGTCCTCTACCACGCGGATATGACTGAACTCGCCGGAGCAGCCATTGCTGCCGGCAAAAATTTCGCCGTTGATAATCATCCCTAAGCCAAGCCCCCAGCTCCAGTTAATAACCAGGGTATTTTGTGAATTTTTGGCCTGGCCGAACACAAACTCGCCGAGGGTTTGCATGCGTGCATCATTTTCGATATAGGTGGACAGTTTGAAATGTTTTTCAACCTGCTGAGCAATCGAGCGTCGTGCCGGATTTTTGATGGTTTGGTTCACACCTGTCCGCGGGTCGATCAGTCCGGGCATACCGATGCCGATAGCGTTTACCTGCGTTTTGCGGATGCCTGAACTTGTTTCCAGACGATTGAAGGCCTGGTCGAGTTTGCTGATAAATTCGGGATCGTCGATATTGCTGTCGAATTGAAAAATCTCGCTGCATGGTTCATTCAGACAGTTCAGAATAACGGCTTGGGCATTGTATTGATCCATCTCCACGGCGAGAATGTGGAACGCTTCGCCGTTTAAACTGTAAAGCACCGGTTTACGCCCACCGCTGGATTCGCCGGTTCCTTTAATGAGAACAACCTCTTCGTCGATCAGCTCGTTCAGCATACTCCGTGTCGACGGGAGGCTGATCGCTAGTTTTTTGCTGAGCTGAACAGCCGACTGTGGGCTCTTTTTGTAAAGTAACCGAATGATCTGCATCCGCAAATTATAGCGTTTGAGCTCGCTTAATGCTTGATCTTTTAGTTTTTCTGGCGTTTTTAAAGGCATAGTCGGTAAACGTGAGGTTACAAAAATAAAAAATATTGATAAAAGGCTTTGCTGTCGTACAGCTAAAAAGCAGCATGGCGGGGTAAAAAAAGAAGAATGAGGTTACCGATTTCGATAACCTCATTCGATGTATTGTTTTGTACTCGATGAATGTAATCAGTACAAATAATTGGGCTTATTGTGCATTCGGACCTTCACCGAAGTTAGGTGCACCTTCATCTTGCCAAACACGCTCGGTGTTCAGTAAGTTTGTTGGAATGCTGGTTCCCGAAGTGAATCCCTGATTGCTGTATGCCTCTACTTTGATGTCGTACATCAGGTCGGTTACCGAAGGAGTGCTCACTTCGAAACGACGAGGAATCTGCGTGTAGCTGGGCTCCTGGAAGTCGGTCCATGCGAACATGGAGCTGTTGCGGGCAGGAATACCTGAACGACGAATAACGTTGAACTGATCAGAAGGAGCAAACATGAAGTGCAGGATTTCCTGAACGTAGATTTTCTCCAGCTTTTCAGCGGTTGATCCACTGAAGGCAACGTCAGGCATCGTCATCATGGTTTCAATTTCTCCGTCTTGCAGATCAATTACTTTTTCATTCGGGTCGTAGCCATAAGTTTTTCCGTAATACGGAATTTGGTTCAGGCTCGCCAAACGATCGTATTCCTGTACCGAGGCTTCAACGGCTGCATTATAGTAAGCTTCTGCTGTGTTCGGCAGGTCGGCACCCAAAAGGGCCAGCTCTGCAAAGTAGAAGTTTACTTCGGCAGTCGACATGTACATACCCCACCAAGGGTTGTCCTGAGAGTCGGTAACGGGAACATCTTCCGGTGCAGCCGGGATTGTGTAGTCCAGGCGGCCACGGACCAATTCTTCGTTGAAACGAGATGTTGCCTCGTAAGTATATTCCGATCCTTCGCTGTTTTTCAAGGTGTACGGGCTGGTCTTGAAGTAACCGTCATAAGTGCCGTCCTGGTTGGCATTCATTACCATTGGCAAGCCATAGTAGCGTACCCAAGGTTCGCCCAGGCCTTTCCAGTTCGAGAAGGTTTTGTTGCCGTTGGCATCTTCGGTATATTCTACATTGTCGGCAATGAAATCAGGCAATTCGATATCCTGATCGAAGAAAGCCTGTACAACTTTCGAGTTGTAGTCGTTTTTCGAGAAGAAGAAACGAATACGCGGATCCTGATTGTCGAGCATGAACTCAGACACCAGTTGAGTAGGTGCAAGGCTGCTCAACACATTGTTTCCGAAGTGGTAAACTTTGTCGCCATCGTTGTCTGATACCGCCGTAGCTTTGTTGAATACAAAGTCGTCGTCGGTACCATTCAGAACGCCGGCAGGGCTTTCGGCAACTGTTTTGGCAACTTGCAATGCTTTTGTTTTGTCTTGCGACAACAAGCGAACGGCAATTTTCAGACGCAACGAGTTGGCTAACTTGGCCCATTTTGCAGCATCGCCTCCATAGATCAAATCTTGTTTGGCGATCCAGTTTTGGTCAGTTGCGGTGGTCAATGTGGTTACATAAGTATCCAGTTCTTCCAACCATTGGCTGTATAAGCTTTCAACCGTGTCGTAAGCCGGAGTCAACAACGAAGGACTCGTATAGCGGGCCAGACAAGCCTCGTTGAAAGGCATATCGCCGTACATGTCGGTGTCGAAAATACCCAGGTAAATGGTCAGCGTACGCAAAGCTGCCAGTTGTTGCTGGTAGCCTGCTGCTTCTTCTGCCGACATTTGCTCCAGTTGGTATTCAAAGTCGCGAACGTAGCGCAGCACCTGGTAAGTTTGTTGTCCCTGGCCACCGTATTCGGTGGTTTCCTGGTAGGTTGAATTAAAGCCGGTAGTACCGATTCCGATTTCACCCCATTTGTACATCATGGGAGCGTTGTAATACCAAAAGGTATAGTCGGAAGGCTCAAAGTTGATCAGTGCCTGGGTAAACAGGTAATTCACGTCGCCGTTTGTAATACTGGCCGGATCGGTGTTGATGTCGGCAAATTTGTCTTGGCAGGCATTGGTTGTAAGCAATGCTGCGGCCATGGACATGTAAACCGCTATTTTTTTATAGTTCATCTTTCTTGTGTTTTTTAAGTTTTAATGCTTTCTATCAGAATGTTGCTGAAATTGAGAACATATAGCTTGCTGTATAGGGCGAGTATGAACGCATCCGGAAGTTGTAAGCTGATGTACCACGAACCGATTCCGGGTTTTCACCACCAGGAGCCGTATTCAACAAGTAACCCAGGTTGCGGCCTGACAAGCCAAAGGTTAAACTACCGGCACCGATTTTCTGTGCAATTTCTTTCGGGCAGTTGTAGAAGAACGATACTTCGCGCAGGGCGATATAGTCCAGTTCTTTCACCCAGTCGTCGTTGACAACACCACGGCCCCAGCTGTTGATATAATAGTTCCAGGCAGAAGCATGGTTGGGCTCAATTACACCTTTTTCGTACAGATCGCGGTAGGTTTCGCCACCTTCGGCAACGGTGTAGCTTGTTCCGTTAGCCTGGCTGATAGCTGTTCCGGCAGCAAAGATCCCTTCGGGGATGATTCCGTCGGAGTAGGTGATATCGTCAAATTTCGAAGTCCAGCTTACACCACCGTATTCGGGAGCAGAACCGTTTAACGAGGCTTCAGTATATCCATAAGCTGTACCGTAGCGGCTACCATAAGAAGCCACGTAGCCACCAAAACGCATATCCAGACCAACTTGCATGCTGAAGTTTTTATAACGCAATTTGGTAGAAACAGAACCCAGGAAGTCAGGCATTACTGATCCGATTTCCTCTTCTTTTCCGCTTCGTTCCTGATAAGCAGTTCGGCGTGTGTCGTTCCAGCTTAATACCGGAAGACCCGTTGCTTCGTCAATTTTAGCTTTCGAGTCAGTCATCAACAGACCATAAGCACCACCCACTTTGGCAACTGCTCCAATACGGTAGTTTCCGTAGTTTGTATTACCGTCAAGCAAAATGTAGTTGGCTACGTTTTCGTGCAGTGAGATAATTTTGCTTGAGTTTTTCGTATAGGTGAAGTCTACATCCCACTGCCAGTCGTTTGATTTAACAGGAATGGTGTGCAGTGCGATTTCAATCCCTTGGTTTTGGATATTACCGGCATTCACCAGCTGGTTGTTCACACCCGAAACATTCGGAACTGAAATGCTCATAATCTGGTTGCGAGTATTCTCTTTGTAGTAGGTCGCGTCGATTCCTAAACGGCTACCCAAAAATCTCCAGTCTAAACCAAGTTCCCACGATGTTTTCTTTTCGGGTTTCAAATCCCGTGAATACATGGTTGTCGGGATGGTCAGCGAGTTTACTTTTTGTCCGTCCACTTCGCTTGTCGCCAGCGAATAGGCCGAGTTAATCAGGTACGATTCGGTATCGTTACCTACCTGTCCCCATGAAGCACGCACTTTACCGAACGAAATCCAATCGGGCAGGTCCGTCATTTCAGTTACGATTCCGGCAAGGCTAACCGATGGGTAGAAGTAAGAGTAGTTTCCGCTACCGTCGGAATAAACCAAGGATGAAGACCAGTCGTTACGGCCGGTAACATCCAGGAAAATTTGGTTTTTCCAGGCTACACTAGCTTGAGCCGCAAGTGATAACATTCTTTTTTTACCTAACAAATAAGAGCTGTAACCAACCGATTTTACAGAGTTGTTGATAAAGTACTGGTCGGGAACAACCAAACCACCACTGGTCCAGGTGCCCATGTAGCTCTGTTTGTTATCATAGTAGTCACCACGAAGGAAACCGGTTACGCTCCAGTCGTCGTTAATGGTTTTGTTGAACATGAAAGCGATATCGGCATTGGTTTGCTTTTTCGTGGTTTGAGTCATGCTATAGCTACCTGCACCGGTTTCGTAAGTTCTGGCGTAACCCGAGTTCGGATTCTTCACTTCTTTGTCGGTGAAGTAATAGTTATAGTTGGCTTCGGCTTTAATCTTCAACCAACTTGTAGCGTCGATGGTAAGGGCCAAATAAGGGCGTACCGAAGTCTCGTGTTGTACCGACGAGTTTTCGTTAAGTGCCCACCAAAGGCCTCTTCCCGGAATGTTGGCATACTCATCGCCATAGTTCGATGAAGCCAGACCTCCGTGTGAACCTTTGTATTTGTTTTTGTAATAAGAAGGATCGTATTCGCGATCGAAGGTACCATTGATGAAGTATTCACCAACGTTTGGCAGCGGGTTTTTCGGTGTCGACTCGGCGAAGTTCATGCTCGCTTCAACCGATACATTATCCGCTAATTTGTGTGTTGCTTTAGCCAGGAATGCCAGGCGGCTGAATTCGTTTTTACCCAAAGTTCCGTTGGCATGTTTGTAAGATACCGACGAGTAGAAGGTTGTTTTTTCGTTTCCACCCTGAACAGCAACGTTTGTGTTGGTGTTGAATCCCAGGTCGAACATATCGCGGTAGTTGTTTTTTACCGCGCTGTAGCTTGTCATCTCGTTGTCGTAACCTAAAATTGCACTGCCGTCGAAACGAGGACCAAATCCCATTTCCCAACGGTTGAATTTCCGTTGTCCGTCAACATTATAATAGAATTGCTCCTGGTTTTGCCAGGCATAGTATTGGGGTTTACCATTTTCACCAATATAGGTATCACCGTAGTCAACCCAGCCTGATAAGGCACCGTCGCCATAGACGTTTTGCAGGTCCGGTTGCTTGTAAACATGGTCGATGCCGAAGGTTTGAGAAACCGATACACCTAAGCCTTTTTGGGCTTTTCCGCTTTTTGTTGTGATAACGATTGCACCGTTCAAACCACGCGAACCATAAAGAGCTGTTGCAGGAGCACCTTTCAAAATCGATACTGATGCAAAGTCGTCCGGGTTCAGGTTTTTCAATTCGTTACCCCAGTCGTCTGACGCGGAAGACCAGTCGGCATCACCTGAATCGGCTACGCTGTTGTCCAGGATAATTCCGTCAACCACATAAATCGGTTGGTTGTTGCTTCCCAGAGTTGAGGCACCACGAATCAAAACTTTTGTCGATCCGAACATACCACCGTCCGATTGTGCAATGTCAACACCGGCTGCTTTTCCCTGAAGGGCGTTTACCGGGTTGATGGCGTTTACGTTGATGTCGTCGCCGTTCAGTTCGGTCATGGCGTATCCAAGCGCTTTAGCTTGTTTTTTGATACCCAGTGCTGTTACCACGACTTCGTCAACCTGCTGAACATTTTCAGCCAGCACTACATTAAAAGTTGTTTGGTTGCCGACTGTGATTTTTTGTGTTTCGAATCCAACAAAGGAGAAAATCAAAACACTGTTTTCGCCAGGTACTTCAATGCGGAAATTACCGTCGAAATCGGTAATCAATCCTTTTGAAGTTCCTTCGATGGCAACAGCAACACCAAAGAGTGGTTCGCCGTTCTGATCCGTCACGGTACCACTAACAAGTTTTCCCTGATTTTGCTCTGTTCCGACCAAGTTGCTCGTGTTGGCCGGGCTGCTTGCTTGTGCATTCGTGATTGCACATAGTCCCAGGATCACCGTCATCATTTTCATCGATCTTTGCAGACCATGACGAAGGGATCGTAACAAGGTTTTTTTCATAAAAATTGAATTAATGTTTGAAGTTTACATTGCTTGAAAACTGCATATATATACATGAGAGTTTCTCTCCTGTGATTTCATCCGCCATGATTTGCCCTTTTATGCCCGCAACAAGATGCGCTGATGCGATTCTGTCGAGCTCAATTTCGGGCAATAAACGCCTGTCTATTATTTAAATGATTTTAACTATTCGACGACAATATTAAAGAAATTTTAAACTTTAACGACAATCTTTAGAAAAAAATTACAAAAGAATCCATGGCGAGAAAAATAATAGGCAAACATTTGTGCGTAGTGTGTTGGTTTTCGAAATCAGCGTTTTGTTGACTTTCTTGGTTTACTGTAGTTTAATGGTCTTGGAATACAGGTCTCTGTGGTTGCTGCGGGGTATAGGGTTATGTTTTATTTTTGTAGGCGAAGCTTTTGGCGTTGGTGTAGGTGACAAATGATAATTAATTTGGGTAGTTTGTTGCATAACGGTTGTTGACCGACGGATTCGGTGTCGTTATGTGTCGGTACTTCTGTTTTTAGCCATCAGGCAGGGATGGCTTTAGAGGATAATGTTTTCGTTGTACACAATTTTTTATTTTGGCTATTTCCCGAAGTCGATTTCCGGCATTACATTATCTTTGTCCGCGAAACTGAAAAATCCCGCAATGATGAATGATCGTCCCTTGATATTGGTTACGAATGATGATGGTATATATGCCAAAGGTTTGAGCGAGCTTACCGAAGTGATGCGCCTGTTTGGCGATGTCGTAGTAATTGCTCCCGAAGCGGCCATGTCGGGCATGTCGAATGCCATTACCACCGGAAAACCTTTGCGGGCAAGTAAGTTGGAGGAAGAAGAAGGTTATGTGGAATATAAGTGTAGCGGCACACCTGTCGACTGTATAAAGATGGGATTTAACCAGTTGCTCGATCGCCGGCCCGACTTTGTGGTGTCGGGCATTAATCACGGAGCCAATACCTCGGTTAGCGTGGTATACAGCGGCACCATGGGGGCAGCTATGGAGGGCTGTCTGCACGGTGTTCCGTCCATCGGATTTTCCTTATGCGATTTTGATGCCGATGCCGACTTTACCCGAGCCAAAATGTGGGTGGCGCGAATCTTTCAGGCTGTTGCGCAAAACGGACTTCCACAATTCACTTGCTTAAATGTTAATATTCCCCAAGGTGAGGTTCGCGGAATTCAGCTGTGTCGACAGGCTGCCGGCAAGTGGGTTGAAGAAATGGAAAAACGAACCGATCCACACCAAAAGGATTATTACTGGCTGAGCGGCTATTTCAAGAATTTTGAGCCCGATACGCCAGGAACTGACATGCATGCCCTCGAAGATCAAAAAGTTTCGGTGGTGCCGGTATCGGTGGATATGACCTGTTTCAATACGCTGGAAAAAATGAATAGCTGGCAGTTTTAATTCGGAGCAGGATGAAAAAGAACAGAAACAAACTCATGACCGGTTTTGTGCCCGGCTTAATCATACCACTTGTGGTATTTGTGCTGCTATATTTCTTCAGCAAACAGGAGGTCAGCCTTTCTGAGTATCTTCAAACCCTCTGGCAGTTGGGTGCTCTGCTTAAAATTTTAAGCTTGTGTGTACTGCCTAATCTTTTGCTGTTTCTGAATTTCTACCGGCAAAAATACGATCTCGCAGCGCGCGGCGTCATTATGGCAACTTTTGTTTATGCCTTCGCGGTCATGCTTGTTAAAGTGTTATAGCTGCTCGATCAGATTTCTTACGATCCAAAAGGCTACGATAATTGCCAGTACAGTGTAGATTGCCGCGATTCCGTACAAGCTTTTGCGGATGCGCAGGAGGCTTGGCGAAGGATTTTTGATCAGGTCGAGCAGGGCTCCGAAAAGCATATACGGAAGCATGACCACTAATAACGGATTGCAATGCCATGCTCCGCGAATGTTCATGTGCAGCAGTTGATAGAGCGCACGTTGCGATCCACAGCCGGCGCACTTCAGCCCGGTTAGCGCCTTGAAGGGGCACGAAGGAAAGTGATTGGTGGTTGCCGGGTCGAATAGCCAGTAGTTGGCCATGATGAACCCAAGACAGACCACAATCACCATCCTTTTTCGCTTAATTGGCCAGGAATCCAGCAGCAACTCCGAGTAGCATTAAAATGAAGTAAATAGCGATGCCTGCAATGCCGATGAAGAAGCCGATTTTGGTCCACTTGCCTGCTTCGTTGGAGGAGCGTTGTGATCCCTCGATGTCGCCGGCATAAAAGCGCGATTCTACTTTGGCGGCATTAACGATACCGGCAATGCCAAATGGCAAGCAACAAAAAATGGTCACTAAAATAGATTCAACCAGCCAGGTTTTTGGCGGGCGTTGGTTGGTAGATTGGGTTTCCATATTCCGCAATATTAACGTTAGGTGAATAAAAATTTAGGTGAATGTACATATTTCAGTACGGTAAACAAACAACTTTTTTAATTAAAGACGAAAACTTGCGGTTATTCGCGTCGGATAGGCCGAGTATATTTTCGCTGCGATGTGGCACTTTCAACTTTATAAATTACTTTTGATAGATTTCAAGCATAAGCACTTTATGAAATACTTCTTTATAGCCGGCGAAGCGTCGGGCGATTTACATGCTGCAAACCTGATTCGGGAGTTGGTGCAGACTGATCCGACAGCCGAAATCAGAGGCTTTGGAGGCGACTTGATGGAGGAAGCCGGTATGAAGCTATACAAGCATTATCGCGAAATGGCATTCATGGGCTTCATTCCGGTATTGATGCATTTGCAAACCATTCGAAAAAATTTTCGCCTTTGCGAGGATCGCTTACTGGAGTTTAATCCCGATGTGTTGATTTTGGTCGATTATCCGGGCTTCAACCTGCGCATTGCCGAGTTTGCCAAGTTGGTTGGCATTCGGGTATATTATTATATATCGCCCAAAGTGTGGGCATGGAAAGAGGGGCGGGTGAAAAAAATCCGGCAGCTGGTAGATGAAATGTTTACTATTTTCCCGTTTGAAACCGAGTTTTATGCCAGTCACGATTATCACCGGGTAAATTTTGTGGGCAATCCCATCATGGACGCGGTTGAGGAACATAAAGTGACAAAAACGACCGAACAGTTTTGCCGCGAGAATAATTTAACCGACAAGCCTATCCTGGCTTTGGTGCCGGGGAGCCGTATGCAGGAAATAAAGTCGCTCTTGCCGCGGATGCTGAAGGCTGTTAATTCAATCAACTCGCATCAGGTTGTGGTGACGGCAGCACCGGGAATACCGGATCATGTTTATATCGGGCTGGTGTCGGGCTACCATGTGAATGTGTTGCGCGACAAAACCAACGAACTGTTACAAATGTCCGATGTGGCGGTGGTGGCTTCCGGAACCGTTACCCTGGAAGCGGCCATTGTGGGATGCCCGCAAGTGGTTTGCTACCGGATGGCCGGCGGTGCTTTGTTTTTTGGTATCGGCAAGTTTTTTCTGCATATAAAATGGGTGTCGTTGGTGAATATTATTTTGCAGCGCACAGCGGTGAAGGAGCTTTTGCAGCACAACTGCACGGCCGGAAATATCCGCAAAGAGTTACAGCGTATTTTGGGAGATACGGAGTATCGACGTCAAATTGAGGCGAGTTATCGCGAGTTGCGAAAAAAACTGGGTGGCCCCGGTGCTTCTAAACGGGCCGCACAGCTGATTGTGCAGAAGCTTCGCTCGTAGCGTGCCGGGCCTCGCTTGCTAAGCCGACCGACAATCTGTAATTTTGTGCCCGAATCAACTTGTTATTCCCAACCAGCGACGATAACCGGGCAATAACAAGGCAACAAAAACAACATCTAAAATCTACCTGCAAGCTATGTATAGTCTGTTTCGAAAGGAAATTACCAGCTTTTTTGGATCGATTACCGGTTATCTGGTCGCTTTTGTATTTTTGATAGCCAACGGGCTGTTCTTGTGGGTTTTCCCCGGTGCTTACAACTTGCTCGAAAATGGATATGCCTCGCTAAGTCCCTATTTTTCATTAGCGCCCTGGATTTTTCTGTTTCTGATTCCGGCCTTAACCATGCGTTTGTTTGCCGAGGAAAAGAGACTTGGAACGCTCGAGATCTTGATCACCCGGCCGTATTCGTTATTGCAACTGGTTTGGGCTAAATACCTGGCGGGTTTGTTTTTGGTGCTGGTCTCCTTACTGCCTACACTCATCTATTTTTATTCGATATACAACCTTGGAAACCCGGTTGGTAATTGGGATAGCGGTGCCGCCTGGGGATCGTTTATCGGATTGTTTCTACTGGCGGCTTTCTATGTTGCACTGGGGCTTTTGGCTTCATCGCTCACCGATAACCCGGTGTTCGCCTTTATTGCAGCTTTGTTTTTATGTTTCTTCTTTTACACGGGCTTCGATTTTGTTGCGGCGATGAATATCGCGCCGGGCGTGAAATCGTTTTTTCTGAAACTTGGAATTAGCGCGCATTACGAGTCGGTTAGCCGTGGGGTGCTCGACTCGCGCGATATGCTGTATTTTGTGGTGGCGGTAGCTTTTGTGTTGGTGCTAACCAGTATGTTGTTGCGTCGCAAACAGCAAAATCGACGGCAGCAGACAAAAAAGCTGCTCGGTTTGTTGGTGGGGGTGTTGGTGCTGATGACTCTTGGCTCGCAGTGGTTTTTTCGCATCGATTTAACCAGCGAAAAAAGATACAGTCTTTCGCCGGTGTCGAAAGAGATGCTCACAGGCCTGGACGCACCGCTCAAAGTTGATTTGTATCTGGCGGGCGATTTGCCGCCGGGCTTTCGGCAGTTGCAGCAAGCCGTTGCCGAAAAGGTGCAGGATCTGGATGCCTGGGCTGCTCAGTCGGTGCGGCTCGAACTGCGCGATCCCTATGAAATCAGTAATACCGATAAGCGGAATAAATTGTTTAACCAGCTGGTGGCCCTGGGGATTCAACCTACCGATTTGCGACAAAGTCAGGAGCAGGGAACGGTTACCAAGTTGATTTTTCCCGGAGCGGTGATCCGCTATGGAGACCAGACAATCGGTGTCAACTTACTGAAGAATAACCCATCATTGGCCGCTGAACAGAATCTGAATAATTCAATTGAAACGCTCGAGTTTGAACTGATGAATGTCATCAGGCAGCTGTTGCAGGGCGAGAAGCCCGAAGTGGTCTTTTTAACCGGACAGGGCGAGTTGTCCGAAGCGGAAACCTGGGACATCCGGAGTAGCTTATCCGAAAATTTTCGGGTAACCGAAAAAACAGCCGGGCAGCTTCTTGCGACCGACAGCTTAGCCCGGGCAGTAATCATTGCCGATCCCTCAAGGCCTTTTGGCGAACAGGAAAAATTCTGGATCGATCAGTACCTGATGCGCGGCGGCAACTTGCTTTGGCTATTCGATCCGGTACAGGTGAGCCTCGACAGTTTAAGTCGCGGCGAGACCACCATAGCATTCCCCCGCGACCTGAACCTGATGGATCAGCTGTTTAAGTATGGCGTTCGGGTCAATCCCGATCTCTTGCAAGATGTGGAATGTATCCTGATTCCGGTGAATACCTCGCCGGTGGCATCGCAACCCAAGTTTAGCCCGGCGCCCTGGTACTACTCGCCTTTGCTGACCCCGGCGGATGATCATGTGATTAGCCGAAACCTGAACAGTTTAAAGTCGGAGTTTGTGAGCTCCATTGATACGGTTGGTCGAAATCCGGAAGTGCATAAATCGGTCATCCTGCATACATCGCCTTATTCGCGGAAGGTGGGCACTCCCGAAGAGATTAGTCTGCGAAGCATTAACAGTCCGCCGGCCCGCGAGCTGTTTCAGCAGTCCAATATTCCGGTTGGCGTTTTACTGGAAGGACAATTTCCTTCGGTTTTTGCCAATCGCATGACCAACCAGTTGAATTCACCAGGTATTCAGGTGTTGACTAAATCGAAGTCGGCTCGGATGATTGTCCTGGCCGACGGAAGCCTGATTGCCAATAAAGTATCGCGCCGCAACGGGCAAATCAGAACCCAGCCGTTGGGCTACGACGAATATTCGCAGCAGACTTTTGGCAATAAAGCTTTTTTGCTCAATGCGGTTAACTACCTTTGCGACAACTCGGGCATGATGGCCTTGCGTTCGCGGGTATTTAAGATTCGCTCGCTCGACAAGGTTCGCCTGCGCGAAGAAAAGACCTATTGGCAAGTGCTCAACCTGGCGGGACCCTTGGTTATCATTCTTTTATTCGGATTGATCTTTCAGCTGATCCGCCTAAAAAAATACCGTGGTTAATTACTTTGTATAAATTGTGAATATTTAATCACAGGAAACCAAAGCAAAGTTTGTATATTCGTGTTTCGCGCGGTGGAAAGCCAAAAGCGCTCAATTGTTTAAGGTAAGTCAAACTAAAAGAAAATATCAATGAAATTTGTTGTTTCCAGTACCGAATTACTCAGTCACCTGAATGCAATCAGTAAGGTGATCAGTTCGAAAAATACATTACCCATCCTGGATAATTATTTATTTCAACTGGAAGATAATCGGCTAACGGTTACTGCTTCAGATTTGGAGTCAACACTGATTACCAGCCTTGAGTTGGACAATGCGGAAGGCAAAGGCGACATTGCTGTTCCGGCCAAGCTGTTGAACGATACCTTGAAGGAATTTCCGGACCAGCCCTTGACCTTTAAATTCGACCTGGAGACCTTTGGAATTGATATTTACTCGGATAATGGTAAGTTTAGTATTGTTGGTCAGGATGGCGATGAATTTCCGCAATTGCCCGAGCTGAACGAAGCCTCTGCATCCACTATTCAGGTTCCGCACGATGTGCTGCAAAGTGGTATTCAGCGTACCTTGTTTGCCACTGCCGACGATGAACTTCGTCCGGTGATGAACGGAATTTTTATGGAACTGGGTAGCGACGACTTAACCTTTGTAGCATCGGATGCACACAAGCTGGTGCGCTACAAACGGGCCGATGCCAAGGCCGAAGTGGAGTCGTCCTTCATTTTACCCAAAAAACCGGCTGCCTTGCTGAAGAACCTGCTGCTGAAAGAAGATTACGATGTTAAATTGCAGTTCGACGAGAAGAATGCTTTTTTCAACCTGAGCAACTATAAACTGATTTGCCGCCTGGTGGAAGGAAACTATCCGGCCTATAACTCGGTGATCCCAACCAACAACCAGAATAAACTGACGGTTGACCGTTTGGAGTTCTACAACACCATCAAACGTGTATCGGTATTTGCCAACCAGGCCAGCAACCTGATTAAGTTCCACATTCAGGATAATCAACTGGTGATTTCGGCCCAGGATGTCGATTTCTCAATTTCGGCTGTTGAACGCATCAAGTGTCAGTACGAGGGTGAGGAGATTGAAATTGGCTTTAAATCGACTTTCCTCTTGGAAATTCTCTCGAACATTACCTCATCGGAAGTTCGTGTTGAGTTGTCGGACCCAACACGTGCCGGCTTGTTGCTGCCCGCCGAGAAAGATTTCGATGAGGAAGATGTGTTGATGCTGCTGATGCCGATGATGATTAATGCTTAAATTGTAACTAAAATAGCTTGGAAAGCCTGGCAGAAGACCTTCTGTTGGGCTTTTTATTCATAATGGGCTTTTCAAGGGCCCGAAAAAAGAACAGAATGAAACTGAATTTGAAGAATCCACTCATTTTTTTGGATCTGGAAACAACCGGAATTAATGTGGCAACCGATCGTATTGTCGAAATTGCCTTGATTAAAGTTCAGCCCGACGGAAGCGAGGAAACCAAAGAGATGCGCATTAACCCGGAGATGCCCATCCCGGAAGCCGCCAGTAAAGTGCACGGTATTTACGACCAGGATGTGAAAGACTGCCCGACTTTTAAGGAAGTGGCCAAGTCGTTGGCGAAATTTATGGAGGGCTGCGATCTGGCCGGTTTTAACTCCAACCGTTTCGATATTCCGTTGCTGGCCGAGGAATTCCTGCGGGTAGACGTAGACGTGGATTTTAAAAAGCGCAAATTTGTGGATGTGCAGGCGATTTTTCACAAGATGGAAAAACGGACCCTGGCTGCTGCCTATAAATTTTATTGCCAGCAAGAGTTGCAGGATGCCCACAGCGCCATGGCCGATACCAAAGCAACCTACGAGGTGCTGAAATCGCAGTTGGATATGTACCAGGATACCGAATTTGAAGATGCCAAAGGAAAGTTGAGCAAGCCGATTCAAAACGATGTGAATGCCCTGTGCGAGTTTTCTTCTTACGATCGCAATGTCGATTTTATGGGGCGCATTGTTTATAACGACAAAGGTGTTGAGGTATTCAACTTTGGGAAAAACAAAGGCATCCCGGTTGAGAAGGTGCTGCGCGAACAACCCGGCTATTTTGGTTGGATGATGCAGGGCGAGTTTCCGCTGTACACCAAAAAGGTGCTGACAGCCATTAAGCTGCGAATGAAAGACAACTAGCAGGGGAGGAGAGAAAAGGCCTTGGAGCCAATATTGTAAATCACAGTCTCAGTCTCGCGACCAGGCTATTTACAATAGCCGAATTTGTCATTTTTGATTGGTTGGAACGCTCTAGCAGCTTGCAGCCAATAACTTGGAACTAGTTTAGAATTTGAATCATGAAGATTATTTGTATTGGACGAAATTACGCCGATCACGCTCGTGAGCTGAACAATGACGTTCCCGATGAGCCGGTCATCTTTATGAAACCCGACTCGGCTTTGTTGCGCAATAACGACCCGTTTTACATTCCCGCTTTTAGCAGCGATGTGCATTACGAATGCGAGTTGGTGGTGCGCATCAACCGATTGGGCAAAAATATTGAGCCCCGCTTTGCCAGCCGTTATTACGACGAGATTGGCCTGGGGATCGACTTTACAGCTCGCGATTTGCAGGCTCAGTTGAAGGCGAAGGGACTACCCTGGGAAAAGGCCAAAGCTTTCGATCGGTCGGCAGTAATCGGTAACGATTTCATTTCGAAAACCGAACTGCCCGATGTGGGGCACATTCAATTTGAGTTGAAAAAGAATGGGGAAGTAGTTCAGAACGGCGATACAGCACAGATGCTTTTCCATATTGACGAGTTGATTAGTCAGGTGTCGAATTATTTCACCCTGAAAATTGGCGATTTAATCTATACCGGAACACCGGCAGGTGTCGGTCCCGTCGCTATTGGCGACCGGCTGGAAGGGCTGCTGGAAGGCCGGAAAATGTTCGACTTCGAGGTGAAGTAAGCCAGACATTTCCACATCAACCCGATCCGGTTAAAACAACGGGAAGGAGCATTTCTGAAGAAGGAATGCTCCTTTTTCGTTTGGGGAATGAACGGTTTCGGCGGTGAAAAATCAAAACCGGTAAAATTCATTGGTTGGCTGCGGCAAAATTCTTACCTTAAGAAAGTTGACTGAAGAAGAAAAACTGTGAAATTCAAACCTGAAACTATGAAAGCTTTATTAATTATGGATATGCAACGCGGAGCATTCGACCCGATGGATGCACGTTACGATGCGGAAAATGTGCTCGAACGAATCAATCTGTTGTCCGCCAGATTCCGAAGCCTTGGCTTACCTGTTATTTTTATTCAGCACGATGGCTCGCGCGAAGGCTTTTTCATTCCCGGAACCAGCGAATGGGAGATCCTCGATGAGCTGGGTAAACGCTCCGACGATGTGGTGATTGTGAAAACAGCAAACGATTCGTTCTACAAAACGGAGCTGGATCAAGTGCTGCGCGAAAAAGGAGTGGACGAACTGGTGATTACCGGATGCTCGACCGACTTTAGCGTCGATTGCACCGTGAAGGCCGGCCTGAGCCGCGACTATCTGATTACGGTCATCTCCAATGCACACACAACCCGCAGCCGCCCGCAGATGACTGCCATGCTTGCTGTGGAATATTTCAATATGCTTTGGGCTCGCCTGGCACCAACCAAAGAGAAAATAAAATTGCTAAGCTGCGAGGAGTTTCTAAAAAATAGCTGACAGGCTCGCTTCTAAAGATGCAGACCGGATAGCTGGTAATCACGATCAGGAATGAAAGTTTACTACTTTTCGACGATGCTGTTATCAAAAGTTTTTGGGTTGTCTTGCTGTCAAAAGTTATCAAGTTGTTGTCCAAAACAGTGTCAACGCTCAAGGAAGTCGTTTGATTAATGAGGAAGAGTTGGGACCGAGTGCCCTATTTTTTCGAGGCCGAAATCAAACGAAAAGCTTCCTGCAATCCCGGAGGGATGCTATTTGGGTAGCTTAACGACGACAGGGGAAATACCGTCCCGTATGGGCCGGGAGAATCTTTGTGTTATCGTTTGTGCTACCCAAATTATACCGTTTTGAAGGCTAATTTATGCTCTGAAATAGGACGGTATAATGCCGATAGACTGAAAAAGGAGCATTGGAACGAAGTGATACGATGCGACACTTTTGAAGCTAATCGGTATTGAATGGCTAAAGCCATTACAGAAAAATGAAAACCCGTCCGGTAGGACAAAGTTCCTTTTTGATCAAGAGTAGAAATAGAAAAAACTTCATGATTCCCTGGAATCACCAACAGGGATGAAAGTGGATTCTTTTGAATTAGATTGACCCTCCCATTCCGACAAAGTCGGAATTTCCCTCCCTCGCGAGGGAGGGCCAGGGTGGGTACATTAGATCGAAGGTAAAAGCAGAAGGGACTTTAAAAAAAAGAACCTCCCCGAAAGGAGGTTCGCAGGTTTCTCAACGCGAGGTTAGGGAGCAATAAGGTTGGGAAATCTCCCTGACGTTTCTGTACGTATTGGTTCTGTTGCAATGTGACACTTGAGAAACCTGTATCGTAGTCTGTTGACGCCGCTGAAGCCCCCTGCACGAGGGGGCACAGGAGTTCGAAGGGTGGTTGGGTATACAATTTTTTTAGAGCTGCCACGCTCGTCACTCCTGTTTAATCCTTACAAAATAGAACTGCATTTTCAATAGTCAGGTTTACGATCTGTGTTCGTTTTATGTTCGCATGTTATTTAGCATTTTTTTTTTATAGATAAATTTTTATCGGGATAGCGGCGCAGGTGATCGCTTCAGGCGGCTCGAATCGAGGGTGCAAGCCTGTTCTGCCGCTTTTGTGTGCTGTTTTTATTCCTGTTTTTTCGGATAAGCAACGACGCCCGTTGGTTTAGGCCTCCCGGCTTTTTCGCGTGGCTTCATCATTTAATGATAGCTTCCCCAGCGGTAGTTGGGCTCTTCATTATTTAATGACGGTTCCCCCAATGGCAGGTGGGCTCGTTATTATTTAATGACGGCTTCCCCGGCGGTAGTTGAGCTCTTCATTATTTAATGACGGCTTCCGCAACGGAGCGCGGCGTTATTAAATGATGCTAGCTGCTTTCCCCGGCCAGGCAGGGCATGCTGCAAGGAAAATGCTCGTTCGATTTCGACTTTCGCGAAAAAAAATAACCCCCGCAAGCTTCCGCCGGCGAGGGTTCCCTTTTCTCTATCTGTTGTTAAGTTCCTTATTCGACTACCAAATTTACGGTCAGGTAGAAATCGTCGTAAATCACTTTGTCGCCCAGGTTGTCGAAGAATGATTTGGAACCGTAGCGTACGTCGTATTTCGAGCGGTCAACGGTAATTTCGGCAGTGTACGTATTCCCGTTTTTTGTTACCACGAAGCTTACCGGATGGGTCGCTGCTTTGATGGTCAAGTCGCCGGTCACGGTTGCTTTGTCGCCGGAGAACGCAGCTTTGTTTGTGATCACCAATTTAGCTTCCGGGTATTTTTCAACGCCGAAGAAATCGTCTGATTTCAGGTGGCCAACCAGTTTACCGTTCCATTCTGCATCGGTCAGGTCGGTACATGCCAGGCTGTTCATGTCCACCACGAACTCACCACCGGCAATGGCGCTACCGTCTAATTTTAACTCACCGCTTTTCAGCTTAATGGTTCCCGAGTGTTCACCACCTACTTTTTTACCTAACCAGCTGATCGAGCTTTTCGCGGTATCAACGTTTACTGTTTGCGCCTGAGCGCCTAAACCCACTGTCAGGGCAATTGCTGCTAAGATTACTTTTACTGTTTTCATTTTTTTTCGATTTTGAATGATTTGTATTTGTTTTAATTTCTTTTTTAATTGATGTTCATCGGTACTTCCATAAGCAGAAGCTGGCTGTCTTTTTCGGCTTTAAACTTTACGCTGTTGGTTTCCCAAATACCCAGTCCGTCGCGATCGCTCAGTTCGTGTCCTTCTACTTCAACCCGACCTTTCAGTACAAACACATACAGGCCTGAGTTGGTTGCATGAAGCTTGTAGCTTGTTGCCGTTTCGCGGGTGAAATTGCCCAGGTTGAACCAAGCTTGCTGGTGTACCCAAACGCCTTCATCGTCGGTGTTGGGCGATAAAATTTGAAAGAACTCGTTTTCTTTTTCCAGCTCGCGGATCGATATTTGGTCGTACCGGGGGGCGACATTCTTCCGGTTCGGGAAAAGCCAGATTTGCAAAAATTGGCTTGCTTCGTCCTGCTTTTTATTGTATTCCGAGTGAAAGATGCCTGTTCCGGCGCTCATCACCTGTACCTCTCCGGCTTGGATGACAGCGGTGTTGCCCATGCTATCCTTATGTTCCAATGCTCCGGAAATCGGGATCGAAACAATTTCCATATTGTCGTGGGGGTGTGTGCCGAAACCTGTTCCCCCGGCAATGGTGTCGTCGTTCAATACCCGCAGCGCGCCAAAATGCACCCGCTCGGGGTTGTAATAATTGGCAAAGCTGAAGGTGTGGTGCGAGTTCAGCCAACCATGATTGGCATGTCCCCGCGTGTTGGCTTTGTGTAAAATTGTTTTCATGGCTTCAACCTTTCTTGTTTCTGCTTCAATTTAGCCTCGTGGGCTTTGCTTGAAATTGATAATACAAAGATAGAGGATGCTCAGGTCTTTTAATTTATAAAAATCAGGACAGAGATTACAAAAAACCGGTATCGTGAGAAGAAGATAAAAGGCAAAAGTCAAAAGTTAAAAGTCAAAAGTGAGAAGTTAAAAGTCAAAAGTTAAAAGAATAGGGAAGGGGATCGGATTAGGCGTAGGCACGGTGCTTTAAACCTGGAACCTGAAACCTGGAACCTGAAACCTGGAACCTGAAACTTGGAACCTGGACCTTGGAACCTGGAACTCGACTAGGCTTGGCGTGCTGTGTTGCGGAAGTCGATGGGAGATGTGTTGGTGTAGCGTTTAAAGAAGCTGCTAAAGTGCGAGGGTTCCTCGAAGCCGAGTTGAAAAGCCAGCTCTTTGTTGGTGGTTTCGGTAAACAGAAGCACGCGTTTGGCTTCAACTAAAATACGATCGAGAATAAATTCCTTGGCCGATTTGCCGGTGAGGCTTTTCACCGATTTGTTGAGGTAGTCGGCCGTTACGGCCAGCATTTCGGCATAGTCGTTCACTTTGTGCAGTTGGTGGTAGTGTTGGTCAATCAAGTCTTTGAAGTGGCGTACCAGCTGGTTGCCGGCCTCAATGGTTTGCGGATTTTTTTCCTTGTGCAGCGAGCAATGGTTGTTGCTTTGCACCAGGATCAGCTTGAGCAAAGCCCCCAGCGCATCATCCTTCATGCTCGAATCCATCTGGCTGTATTGCTCAATCTGGCGGATGATGTCCTTATAATGCTGAAAGTTTTCTTCGCTAACCGGGAGCGGCGGTGTTTCGCCATGCTTGTTGAAAAGATACACATCGTTGATCATCCGGTCGGGGATGCCGGTTTTTACTAAAAACAGCTGCGTGAAGTTAATGACCCAACCTTCGGGGCGTTCACTGGCCATGAACTGATGTACCTGCCCCGGGTAAATAAAAAAGAGGCTGTGGTCGAACAGCTCGTACGATTTAAAGTCGACAATGTGCTGGCCTTTGGCTTTTTCAATTAAAAGAATGGTGAAGTAATCGTGCCGGTGTGGTTTGTCGGGTTGCCCGTCAAATTTGTCGTACAATGCTCCCATATCTTTTAAAATGAAATTGGTCTCAACACCCTGCTGATCCAATAAACCGTATGTTGTAATCTCGTTGTGCATCGTCTGCTAAAATAAGCAATCAGTCTGTTTATTCAACAAGAAAAACTTCTCGATTGTTGCCGTCGTCGCGAAGAATAGCACTCGTTAATTGTTAATGTTCATCAATAAAAACGGCCGGTCACCCGAGGGCAACCGACCATTTTCAATATTCGATTGAGAATTATTTACTTGATGTAGCTTTCCAGAATGTGCTGCTTCTTCAGTTCATCGATGACCATCTGAGCAATCTCGTGCGCTCCTTTATCATTCAGGTGCGTATCATCCTGAACACCTTGCGGATAATTTTCGTTTTCACCGGGCTCCAGCCAGTTGTACAGTTGTTTCGACTCATCCGGTCCCAATTCTGTAACACGAAATTCAGTGAGCCGCTGCAAGTCGATGAACGGAACATCCATCGCATCAGCAACCAGTCGAGTCACCAACGGATAGTCCGAGTGGGTGTCAATCAGGCAGCCATATTCGTTGAAGTTGCGGCGCACAATCGACGACAGCAAAATGGGAACAGCCCCTTTTTCGCGAGCTTCGCGAACATAGCGCTCCAAGTTGGCGCGGTAAGTTGTAAAGGGGTTGGTATAACGATCGGGGCTTTTAAACTTCTGGTCGTTGTGCCCAAACTGGATGAAGAGGTAGTCGCCCGGTTGCAATTGGTCGTAAACTTCCTTCCAGCGTCCTTCGCCGATAAAGCTTTTCGAGCTTCGGCCATTTACCGCATGGTTGTCAACCGTTACCTTAGCGTTGAAAAATTCGTTGAAAACCATTCCCCATCCGGTTTCGGGGCGGCGGTTAGCCTCTTTGTTGGCCATGGTTGAGTCGCCAATCATGTAAATTTTTACCTTCTTTTCTTCTTGTTGTTCGTTGCGTGGCTCACTGCTTTGGCATGCTCCGAGAAGCAGCGTAATTGCAGCAAGTAAAATCAGTTTTGTTTTCATTCTGGTTGATTTTTATTTTCTCTCAATATTGACGGTAAACGTTTAGAGTGAAAAGTGCAAAGTAAAAAGAAGATTGAATGTTGCCTGCGTTACTTCTCCCTTCTTTCTTTTGTCTTTTGCCTTCACCCTTTTGCCTTTTTACTTTACCCTTTTGCCTTTCGTCTTTATTCCACCCTGAACCAATCTACATCAGCATAGCCACAGTCGTTGGTCCGGATGGGGCTGCTTGCAAACAGGCCCATTTTAGCACCAATCCAGCGACCCGCACGAGGCTTGAACGCCGGCCCAAAATTGTTGAATCGTTTTCCGTTCAAACTATAGCTGAATTGCGCTGTCGCATCGTGCTCGGGCGAATCAGGAATGTGCTTAACCGTTACGCGGAAATAAATTTCCTGCTGGTCCATATCGATTGACTGATTCACAACTTCTTTTCCGCCTTTACGGGCATCGGTACAAGTGCTGTGGATCAGTTTCAGTTTGCCGTCAACTTGTTGCAGGCCGATGTAGGCATAATCTTCACCCATCAGTAACAATCCGGTGCGGTCGCCTTCTTCATGGTTTCGGAATGTCAACTTAGTTGTTGCCGTGAAGTCGGGAGCCGGGAACTTTTGTAAAAACAGGTTGGGCAGTTGCCACAAGCTTACATAGTCGTCGGGTTGCTGGATACAGTTCAGGCGCAAATACCCCAGGTTGGCCGACATGTAACCAAAATAGACGCTTGGGTTGGCATGCCATTGCCATTGCAGTCCCCACTCGTGGCTGTTGAACTCGTCGGTTGTTACCAGTGGAGTCGCCGGGTAGTTTTGGCCAACAGTGGGTTTGATCCATTCCGAGACAGGCTCACCAATACCATCTTTATTGCTGTCAACGCCCGGGATTGGCCATCCGTCGACCCAGGTTACCGGTTGCAGGTGTACAATACGGCCATACGCCCAGCGATCCTGGAAGTGGTAGAACCAGCTGTCGCCATTTTCCTGCACCACCAATGCTCCCTGGTGAGGACCATTAATATTGGTGTCGCCTTGATGGAGCACGACTTTCATTTCGTAAGGGCCCCAAATATTTTTTGAACGCAGGGCTAACTGCCATCCGGGTTTTACGCCGCCGGCAGGAGCCATGATGTAATAGTAATCGCCATGTTGATAGAACTTTGTGCCCTCGCATGTTGTGTGGCCGTTGTGACCATCGAACACCAAGACGCTGTTGCCGATTGTTTTTGTTCCGTTCGGAGTCATTTCTGTCATCAGGATCACGGTTTTGGCACCGGCGCGGCTTCCGGCAAAGGCATACGACAAGTAGGCTTTTCCGTCTTTGGTCCAGATTGGGCATGGGTCAATTAAACCTTTGCCTTCTTTCACCAATACCGGTTCGCTCCAGGGGCCTTGGGGGTTCTGGGTTTTAACCATGTAAATGCCGAAGTCGGGGTCTCCCCAATAGATATAAAGTTCGTTGTTGTGGTAACGAATCGACGGTGCCCAAACACCGTTGCCGTGTTGTGGGGTGCTAAAATGGTCGAGAGGATATACTTCCGGCAGGGCATAACCAATCAGTTTCCAGTTTACCAGGTCTTTCGAGTGCAAAACGGGCAAGCCCGGCGAGCAGTTAAAACTGGAGGCCGTCATATAGTAATCATCGCCGACGCGGCAAACGTCCGGATCGGAATAATCGGCGAACAGAATCGGATTTTTATATTTGCCGTTACCCAAATCAGCATTCCACGGCTGTGCATTCAGTTGAAGGGCAATAACCGTTAAGGTGAAAATTGATAGTAGCTTTTTGAAGTTCATTGTTTGTTGTTTTATTGAAAGATGTGATCTAAAAAGTTCAGAATATAGCTGTGCGTTTGGTCGAACCACGGGTGCAACAGCCAAAAAGCATGCGGTGTGTTTTCGAAGCCATGCTGCTCGTGGTAAATTCCGTATTGATCCATGAGCTTGAACAGTTCATCGCGTCCGGCGTGGAAACGCGGGTACGAGCTGTTGATGTAAAGGGTAGGAGGAACGTCTTTCCCGATGTACTGAATCGGCGAAGCTTCGATCCACTTATCCGGACATTCTTGATAAGTGCATCCAAAGAACATAGCTCCGGCCGATGGTTTATCGGGTTTGGTATCTTTGGCACTTTCATTCGGGTCGGTAAAATCGATCACGCCATCAATGTTGATCAATGCCTGCACCTTGGCCGAAATATTGGGATAAACCGTTTCCGGATCGTCGAATTTCGTGTTGTTGCCGGTGAAGGCCATCAGGCTGGCCATTGTTGCGCCCGATGAAGCTCCCAGTACGGCAATGCGGGTGGTGTCAATGCCATAAATGTCGGCATTGTGTTTCAGGAAGCGGATGGCTTCTTTTAAGTCGTGCGGCGCTGCCGGGTAAAGTGCTTCAATCGACAGGCGCTGCTCAACCGACGCGGTAACATAGCCATCGATAGCCAGCTGCTGCGCTAAAGGGACCAGGTGCGACTTATCTCCCGAACGCCACCCGCCACCGTGGATCATCATCACCAAAGGACGCTTTTCACCGGGAGTATGGTTGGGCAGGAAGATGTCCATGCGTAAAATTCGGTTGTCGCGAAGCCGGTACACCTGATCGCGCAAGCTCAAAAATTTGTTGCTCTTGATTTCCTGCACCGGAGTAACCTCGGGGTGGTGTTTCTTTATTTTTTGCCACGACGACCACACCGAATAAGACGTGTCGCGCGGAAATTCGTTCTGGCTTTTTACGCTTAGCGGAAGTAATATCGTCAGAAAAAACAGGATGCTTAGATATCTCATGTTCGTTTTTGTTCGGCATTAATAATCGTAATCGCTGCTGGCGTTTTCCTGCAAACTGGCCGGATTCCAGCTGATCTGCTCGCCATTTACCCAAACGTTATTCAGGGCAATATTTTCAGCATGATCGATGTGGACACCGCGTCCGGCACTATCAACTTTAAAGTCCGTGATCACAAAATCGTGTATGTTTTGCAGTTCGTGTCCCTTCATGTAGATCCCGTAGTTCGTTGCCTTTTTACAACTTACATTATTCAGGTAGATTGAATGAATATTGGTTGGGAACTCGCTGCCTTCGTTGTGGTAATTCGAGGTGACCATGAAACAATCCAGCACGTCCCCGAATTTGACATTATTCACATAAACGTTCGAGATTTCACCGCCGCGATCTGGATTCGACTTCAGGTAGATGCCTCGTTTCAGGTAGCCGGCGTAGTCGCAGTTTTCGACAAAAACATTGCGCACCCCCGACGACATCTCGCTTCCCATTACAACGGCGTGCAAGCCTTTGAAGTGACAGTTACGGATGATGATATTTTCACTGGGGCGATTCATTGCCCGACCCTCGTGATCGCGGCCCGCTTTCACCGCTACGTTATCGTCGTTATTGTTGAAGGTGATATCTTCAATCAGGATGTCGCGGGAATATTCGGGATCGATGCCGTCGTTGTTTTTATTTTGTGCATCGTAACGAAGGCCGCGCAGGGTGATGTTTTCCGACATCAGCAGGTGGATACACCAGAAGGGTGAGTCTTCAATTTTCACCCCTTCAACTAAAATATTTTTACAGTCGAAGAATTGAATCAGCTGAGGACGCAAATAATGTCCTTCACCAAAAAGGCGTTCTTCAACCGGTGTTCCGTTGTGGTTCATCTGGCGGCTGAGCTGTTGGTCGGGCTTTTGCCGGCCGTGCCAGGCTGCAAATGTTTTTGCACCTTCACCATCAATGGTTCCTTGTCCGGTGATGGCGATGTTTTCTTTTTCGCAGGCGTAAATGAGCGGGCTGTAGTTGTACAGCAGGGTGCCTTCCCAGCTGCTTCTTACAACCGGAAGATACGAGGCTGGTGTTGCGCTAAAGCGGATCGTTGCACCCTTTTCAAGATGCAGGTTCAGCTTACTTTCAAAATGAATGGGCCCGTCGACAAACCAAATTCCGGCCGGAACAAGAACAGTTCCGCCGCCGGCCTGCGCACAGCTTTCAATTGCTTTGTCGATCGCCGGTTTACAGTCGGTAACTGAATCGCCGACAGCACCAAAATCGGTGATCGTAAATGTGTCTTTTGGAAAATCAGGAGCTTCAATTCGTGCCAGGATGGCTTCTTTGCTGTCGAGTTGAGGTTGAGCTTGTTGCCGGCAGGCTGAAAATGCAACAACGAAGAGGAGGGCAATGGCGATAAGTTTGGTTTTCATTGGTCAACAGTCTTAAAAAGAAGTATTGGCACAGCTTCCTCCACAAATCTTTCCGCTGGTTGTGCCAATACGTTCTTGCATCTAAATTATTGAATCAGTCCGGCATTTAGCAAGGCTAATTGCTGGTCTAAGAGATTTTTCAATTTATCGATCGAATCCATTTTGGACGAATCCAATTCCCAGGCGCCACCGAAGTAGTACGTTAATTGGTTATTCTCCGGTTTCAGCACCACAACGTGGTTGAGCTTATCTTCGGTTAACAACTCCAGTTGACTTTTACGATAAAAAACGAACAAGCCCAGGTTATCTTTATTCAGCGATTGAACACCAAAGGTCGCGTAATACGCCCAGTCACCGGTTTCGTCTGCTGATTTCAATACTTCCGTGTCGGGCATCTTGATGATTCCTGTTGCCAGACTATCAACCGGCTTGCTGCTTGTCAGTTCACATTTGGTCAGGTAGCTTCCTGCGTTGATTGTCAGTTGCGAAGTCAGGTCGGTTTTACCTCCGTCAAACTGCCAGCCCATATAGCGGGTGGTAATTTTCGACTGCAGGCTGCCGTCCATGGTCACTTCCGAATACAAACTGTCGGTTAGGGCAACGCGGTTGGCCTGTGCGTTGGCCCAATGTGCGATTGTGCCGACACCAAGCGCTTTGCCTACTTTCATGATGTCGGCACCCCAGTCGCTCATTTCGTGGTACGAATCGAAGCCATCAAGGCCAACCTGCGGCAAAACCATCGAGTCCACTTTCTTGCCGAAGATATCGACCGCATTTCGCCAGTCCAGGTAAAAGCGGTAGCCAATTTTATCCGACTCCCAACCCGGTCCTTCATAACGAATGTCGAACGAGTGATCGGTATGTTTGGGATCGACCCAAAGTGACGCTATTTTTTTCCAGTCGCCACCTTCGTATTCATACTGCTCGTTGCCATTTCTTTTGGTTACCCATTTCCAGTCGCCACCTTCTTTGATCGAAATCTCGGCGTGTGTTTTCTTGGGGAACTCAGCAGGCTGGCCGGCAACGATGCTGATGAATTTAGCTTCGGCAGGCGTAAAACTGACCAAGGCCAGGATTGACTGAATTTGATTGCCTTCAGCGATGAGCTGGTAGGGCACTTCGGTTTCGCCGTCCATCAGTTTAAAACTTTCCATCGAGGCGGCTGCCTGTAAAATTTCGGGAGTCGTTATCTCAACCGTTAACTCGTTAACTTTTTGGTTAAGCGGGTTGGTGATGGTTGTGCCAACCGGTTTTGAGCAAGCTGTCCACAGGGCAGCCAGCATCAGTAGCATTGCAATGCGCGATTTCATGGGGAATTTATTTCTTTGTTGTTCAGACTTTATTCTGCTTTTATTTCTTCACCGTTGATAATAACATGCTCAAGGCGGAGGTTTTTAACGTTGCTGATTTGGGCAACTTTTTTCACGCCATTGAAGTTGCAGTCGCTGATGAAGATGTTCTCGATACTGTTTTCACCGTCGATTCCTTCGAGGCGCAAGCCAAATTTCGCGGGCGTTTTTCCGGTCATGTCAGCTTTGATTCCCGAGATGTACACGTTGCGCACCATCGGAATGTAATCGCCAATGCCTTCACTTTTGGTGTCGTACATACAGTTGATGCGGATTACAGCATCTTTAACCTGGCCAACCGCAATGTTGCGCACATAAATGCCATCGGTAACACCTCCGCGGTGTGCATTTGTCTTCAGCCGAATGGCTCGGTCCAGGTCGGGGCTGCTCATCTCGCAGTTTTCGGCAAAGATGTTGCGGGCACCGGCCGAAATTTCGGAACCGATAACCACACCGCCGTGCCCTTCCAGCATTTTGCAGTTGCGGATCAACATATTCTCGGTTGGGATGTTGGGTTTGCGTCCATCGGAGTTGCGCCCCGATTTAATGGCGATACAGTCGTCGCCGGTATCGAAAATACAGTCTTCAACAAGGACGTTTTTACATGATTCGGGGTCGAAACCATCGGAGTTTGGGCCAAGGCTCTCGATATGCACACCACGGAAGATGATATCTTTCGACAAGATGGGGTGTACTACCCAGAAGGGAGAGTTGGTAATTTTAATGCCTTCAATTTTTACGGAAGTGCAATAGATAAAGCTGATGAACTGCGGACGCAGGTAAAAACCATCGCCGGCCTGACGTTCGAACAAGGGGGCTTCTTCGCTTTCCCATTTGTCTAATGCCGGGCGGCCGCGGCCTTCGTCCAGCTGGCTGGGCATTCCTTCTTTCCATCCGTAGTGTGACGAGCCCTTCCAGGTCCACCAGTTATCACTTGCGCCTTGTCCGTCAACGGTTCCTTTGCCGGTAATGGCAATGTTGTTCTGGCCATTGGCATAAATCAGTGGCGAATAGTTGAAAACATCGTTTCCTTCCCAGCGGGTTTGCACTAACGGAAGGTAGTCCTTCGGGTTTGTTGAGAACTTTAAGGTTGCACCTTCGGATACATGCAGGTTTACATTGTTCTTCAGGTGAATTGCACCGGTCAGGAAAGTTCCTGCCGGAACAAGAACGGTACCTCCGCCGGCTTCGGTGCAGGCAACGATCGCCTGGTCAATTGCTTTGGTGTTCAGGGTGGTGCCGTCAGCTTTAGCACCAAAATCAACAATATTGAAGGTTTTATCCGGGAAAACGGGTTCCTGGATCTGATCGACTATTTGGTAGATCTCGGCCCACTTTTTTTCGTCTTGAATGGCCTTTGCCGACCAACTGAAGGTGGCGATTAATGCGAGTGCGATGATTAATTTGATCGATTTCATGTTTGAAAAATTTTTGGCGATAAATTCTAAACTTTATTTTCTTGCTTCAACCGATGGCAAACATAGTTGATTCGGAGCGTTTTTATTGGCGATAAATTGACCAATAAAGGGGGTGTAATTGTTTTTGAAGTTGTTGTAAGGCATTGTGCCAGCGGAATCCGGCTTTCGGTTTCCTACTGCTGATACTGCTATTTTAGCGCGTTAATTCTTTGCAGACGACCGGTTTTTTTTCAACTTTAGGATTTTTAAATTTAATGAATGTGACGCAATTTTTGAAGCTTTTCTTTGGGCTGCTGTTTATTGGCTTTCGCGGCGTGCTTTGGGCTGTTGAGGTGGAGCGTTTCGAGCTGTTGAATACGAACGATGGCCTTTCGCAGAACTCCGTTCAAAGTATTTTTTGCGACAGTCGCGGGTATATGTGGTTCGGCACGATGGACGGTCTGAATCGCTACGATGGCTACAATTTCAAGGTTTACAAAACACAATACAATAATCCGTATTCGTTAACTAACAATCGCATTGTTTCCATTTGGGAAGATCAGCATGGTTTCATCTGGCTGGCGTCGCATGACGGACATTACCATTATCTGGATTTACGAACCGAACGTTTTTATTCGTTTCCTCCAACAACGGAACCGGGAAATCCGCGCAATACCCAAGTGACCTCCTTTTTGGAATTGGATGACGAAATATGGCTGGGAACCAATAATGCCGGGATATACCGACTGAAATATACGGAGAATGGGGAGAGCCCCTATCGTCATGCTGAGATCGCTGTTAAACAGGAAATGCAACAGGCAAATCCGGCCATCAGTTTTATTATTGCCGATCGGGATTCAGCAGTTTGGGTAGGCACGACTTCCGGGATCAACTATTTTCAGCCTAAGTCAACAGCCGAAAATGAAGCGATTAAAGGAGAGCTGTTTTCGCCCCAATTCAATTTTACTTCGGGGGTAGCTGGCGGAGACTATTTGTACCTGGGCACGCGACGGAATGGTTTGGTTCGCTTGGATGTGAAGCATAACACACTTGAACGGCTATCGGTTGCTGGACTAAATGATGTTGTGAGTCTGGTTAAGTTTAACCGCGCCGGTAAATTGATTGTCGGAACGATGTCGAGTGGGCTGTTTATATGCGAAACGGACGGGACCTTGGTGAATCGCTTTATGGAGCAACAAGAGATTGTTGATGTATATGAAGACTCCGAAGATAACCTATGGGTGACAACCGACGACTTCGGAATAAGCCGCATTAAAAATGATTTGAGCAAGGCCGTTTTCTATCAACTGGTGCCGAAAGAAATTCAGTCGTTGGTTGACTTGCAACGCCAGTTTCTGTTTGAAGATCGGGATGGAAACCTTTGGGTGGCAACGCATGGCGGAGGACTTGGCTTGTTCGACGAAGACAAGGAGGAGTTTCGTTTTTTCCGCAACGATCCCAATGATCCCAATTCGTTGAGCTCCGATATTGCTTATTGTGTTGCCCAGGATAAATCGGGTTTGCTGTGGATCGGTACGGGCCAGTTCAATGGCGGCATTAATAAACTGGTGCCTGCCAACCCGATGTTTCGACAATTGAAGGTCGAAAAGAAAGTGGAGAGTTTGAGCGACAATGTTATCCGTGCAATAGCGCAGGATAACCGGGAGAACATTTGGTTGGCAACCAAGTCCGGGCGACTGTATGTCTATGATCCTCAGTTTAATTTACTGCATAAATACGATGGGATCCCTACCGCTCGCGGCCGCATGGGGCGCTTTAATGTCTACACCATTCTTCAGGATCAGCAGGGGTATATCTGGTTGGGGTCCAAGGGCGGAGGTTTGGCTCGCAGCAGCCGTCCGTTACAAGACTACCGAAACTATGCGGACCTGTCGTTTCAAATTTATCGGCATCAGGAAGGAAATCCGCAGTCCTTGTCCAACGATAACATTTACTGTATAACGGAAGATCAGCAGGGGCGAATCCTGGCCGCAACTTACGGATCGGGTATCGATGTGATTGACAATCCGGCTGCCGACCACCTGCGGTTTCGGAATATTTCAACAAGCAACAGTAAGCTGTCAAGCAACGAAGTGCGTTACCTGTTGGTTGACTTTGGAGGAACGCTCTGGGCGGCCACAACTTTTGGACTGAACGAATTAATCGGCGATATCAGCGACCCGATCCCGGCTTTCAAGTCCTATTTTTACGATGTAAACTACGATCGCAGCCTGAGCTATAACGACTTGCTTTATTTGTACGAGGACGGAACGCACCGGATGTGGTTGGGAACTTTTGGCGGAGGATTGAACCGGATTATGCAAAACTCGGATGACGAAGTGATCTTCAGCCATGTTAGCGAGCAGGAAGGCCTGATAAACGATGCGGTATTTGGGATACTGGAAGGCACAAGCGGTAATCTGTGGCTAAGTACCGAGAACGGAATTTCGCGCTATGATATTCAGACCAAGGATTTTGAAAACTACGACACCAACAATGGGTTAATGTGCAGTAATTTTTCCGAGGGAACCTGCTGTAAATTGAACGACGGAAGGCTATTGTTTGGCACCTTGGATGGCTTGTTGATTATTCGCGAAAGTGAAGTGAAAGTTCAGGCTTTCCAACCTCCGGTGGTCTTTACCTCCTTTTCATTGTTCAACGAGGAGGTGGATTATAACAGCGAGGATGCTCCCTTGAAGACTCATATCAATTTTGTGAAAGACCTGGTTTTAACAGATGATCAATCCAGTTTCAGCATCGAATATGCTGCTTTAAGCTTTTTCGATCCGGCGAAAAATCGCTATTCCTACACCTTGGAGGGATTTGATGAGCAGTGGTATAATGTGCGCAATGAGCGCAAAGCAAGCTATACCAACCTGGCGCCCGGCGAATACACCTTTAAAGTGAAAGCTGCCAACTGGGATGGTCCCTGGGGCGACAACCCGCGGGAGCTTCATATTACAATATTGCCACCGTGGTGGCGCACGAGCTGGGCTTATATGAGCTACATTTTATTGGCTTTGCTGATTGGTGAAACCTCCCGAAAGATTTTTGTGAAATATAACCGATTGAGCACCGACCTGAGAGTCGAACGCAAGGTGAACGAGATTAAACTGAAATTCTTCACTAACATCTCTCACGAAATACGAACGCCGTTAACCCTGGTGCTCGGGCCGATTGAGGATTTGAAACGAATGGCCGACCTGCCGCCTGCTGTTAAGGCGCCAATCGAGATGATGAGTAGTAATGGCAAGCGTATGCTGCGGTTAATTAATCAGCTGCTGGACTTCCGGAAGGTGCAGAACCAGAAAATGAAGCTGAAGATCGCTGAGCTTGAACTGGTGTCGTTTGTGCGGGATATTTGCCAAAATTTCGGGCAGATGGCGATGCAAAAGCAAATTGATTTTGTGTTGCCTGAAAATACCGACGAAATTAAGGTGTGGGTTGATGTCGAAAAAATGGATTCGGTGCTGTTTAATATCTTATCGAATGCCTTTAAATTTACACCGGCAGGCAAGCGCATTGCCGTACAAATTGTCGAAGACCGGAAAAAGAACCAGGTGCAACTTATCGTGGAAGACGAAGGCAAGGGAATTGCCAAAAATAAAATGCCAATGCTCTTTCAGCGGTTTACAACTTTGGCTGATGACAATCCGGAGCAAAGCGGAAGTGGCATTGGCCTGGCCTATTCCTACGAGTTGATGAAGCTGCACAAAGGCGATATTCAGGTTCAGAGTGAGGAAGGGCAGGGAAGTCGTTTTGTTGTTACCGTAAAATCGGGGCGAAAGCATTTTCGGGCCGACGAGCTTAGCGACCATCGTTCGGAACCGGTGCGCACCGGTTCGCATGTCGATGAGCTGGAATTGCGCCGGCAAACAGAGCCTATGCGTGGCGAGCCTGTTGTTGGGGGCGATAAAAAGCATACGATTTTACTGGTGGAGGATCAGTCGGAAATTCGGAACTATATCGCGTCGTTTCTGTCACCCGAGTTTGAAATACTACAGGCTGAAAACGGAGAACAAGGGTTACAGCTGGCCAAAGCAAAACATCCCGATTTAATTGTTACCGACCTGATGATGCCGGTCGTGGATGGCATGGAGATGACCAAAGAAATTAAAAAGGATTTCGACTTGAGCCATATTCCGGTAGTCATGTTGACGGCCCGGTCGGCTGTCGATTCGCAGATTGAAGGGATCGATTGCGGCGCAGAAGCTTATGTGATTAAACCCTTCAACTCGGAATATTTGTTGACCGTGGTGAATAACCTGGTCCGGCAGCGCGAGAATGTGTTGGCATATTTCAACAAAAAGAACCCGTTTCAGGGTGAACTGAAGATTACGAATAAGGATGAGGAATTTCTGAAAAAACTGGTCGACCTGATTGGGGAGAACTGCCAGGATTCGGATTTTAATGTGGATGCTCTTGTGAAGGCCACGGCTTTGGGACGAACTGTTTTTTACAATAAGGTGAAAAGTCTGACGGGCATGAGCCCGGTTGAATTTTTACGCAATACCAAATTGCAAATTGCCGCGCAGTACTTGCTTTCGGGAGGCTACAATGTGTCGGAAGCAGCTTATGCCAGTGGCTTTAACGATTTAAAATACTTCAGTAAAAAGTTTAAAGAACGCTACCATGTTCCGCCAAGCCAGTATGGCAAAACAACGGCTTAGCACCGCCGGTTAATGACTGTCGATTCCGTGAAGCATATATAAGGCATGTTCTATGGTCGGTAAAATTTCGTTGCAGTATTCCGTGACGGCTTTGACACTTCCGGGCATGGTGTAAATTAATGTTTGATCGATGACACCTGCGATTCCGCGGCTGAGTAAAGCAGCCGGTTTCTGCATGCCGTATTTCACGCGGATGAGCTCCATGATTCCCGGGATCTCCCGGTTCAGCATCGGTTGGACAGTGTCGGGAGTGATGTCGCGCGGACCAATGCCGGTACCGCCGGTGGTGAAAATCACATCGAATTTGTTGTTGACAGCAACTTCTATTTCTGCTTTTAATAAGTCTGCCTGATCAGGAATTAAGCTTTGGTCGAAAAGGAATTTTCGGTTGATGGATTCGAACTGCTTTTGGCTTAGGTTTCTGATCTGCGGGCCGCTTTTGTCGGGATATTCACCGCGGCTTGCGCGATCGCTAAGAGTGATGATTTTAACCCGGATGAATCGGGGCTGATACGTCAGTTGCTCACCGGCTTGTAGTTGACCGTGCCGTATAACCCGGGCAAAAATGCCTTCTTTGGGCATTACACAGTTGCCAACTTCGCGGAAAATAGAGCAGTTGTCGCCGTGGCATTTCTTGCCGATTTGGGTGACTTCCAACTCGATGTTTTCACCCACAAAACGATCCAGAGGTTTTGTCGTATGCAGCAACAGTCCCTCGGTGGTGATGTTCTCAGCAAATTCCCCGAAAGCAATCTGCCGGCCGGCTTCAGCAGCAAATTTATCGATGCTTTCCTTGGCTAGCAGACTGACCTGACGGTGCCAGTTCCCCGAATGTGCGTCCCCAACAACACCAATTCCGCTTAACTGAATTTGCGGAACGGGCTTTTTAATCGTGCCTTTTTTCTCGGATCGGTTGACAGAAAGAATCGTAATATTGGTCGTCATGATGGATTGAATTTAAAGGTCAGATTTTGTTTTCTCAGTTAACCGGACATTTGAGATGACCATCGATTTATCGACAGCTTTGCACATGTCGTAAATTGTTAAAAGGGCAACTTGTACGCCGGTAAGCGCTTCCATTTCCACGCCGGTTTGGCCAATGCAGTTTGCAGTGCATGTTGCTTTTACGCCCGATGCCGTTAACGCACAATTTACTTCTACTTTTGTAAGCAACAAATTATGGCAAAGCGGGATCAGCTCGCTGGTTCGTTTGGCTCCCTGGATGCCGGCAATTTCAGCTACGGTGAGCACATCACCTTTCTTCATCTGATTTTCTCCAACTAGTTTGACGGTTTCAGCATTCAAGCTAATGAAGCCTTCCGCGGTGGCCGAACGACTCTGTTGGCTTTTATGGCCAACATCTACCATGTTGGCTCTTCCGGTATCGTCGATATGTGTTAGTTTTTTCATAAAATTCCATATTTAAATTTAGTAGTCTTGAGTCTTGAGTCTTGAGATTGAAAAACAAAGCTACTTACTTTTCTTCCTATTACTCATTACTCACGACTCATTACTCACGACTCGTTACTCACGACTCACGACTCACAACTCATCCCCCGATATTATAAAATTCACCGGACTTATTGAATGTCCCCGAGCGCGGCTTGTTGCCAATGGCTAAATCCAAGGCTTGTTGGTGCCCCAATTGACCGATGTTGTACGCCAAATCGCTAAAAAGGCATGGTTTCACGTCGCCGTTAGCCAAAAGTCGTACCCGGTTGCATCGGCTGCAATTGCCGCCTTCACCACCTTCAACTTTCGAAAATTCGCCGTTCTGAAGATCCATCTGATGAATAAAGCGGAGTTGTAAATCATTATCCGAACAAAAATCTTTTAATCGCTTGACCTCATCATCCGGTTCGCCCAGGAGTACACAATTAATTTTTATGGGATCGAAACCGGCTTGTTGCGCTGCTTTTATACCGGCCAAAACAGCGTTTAGATCGCCGGTTCTGGTAATTTGGCGATAGCGGTCCGCATTAATGGTGTCGAGGCTGATGTTCACGCGTTGCAAGCCTGCATCTTTCAGCTCTGTAGCGAATTGGGGCAACAGAAGTCCGTTGGTTGTTAAAGCCAAATCCTCCAGGCCTTCAATGGCTGCCAAACGACGAACTAATTCACTGATGTTTTTGCGGATCAGTGGTTCTCCACCGGTTAATCGGATCTTTGTAATTCCTTTAGCGATGGCCAGGCGGGCGAATGCTTCAATTTCTTCGAAGGAGAGAATGTCCTCATGGCGCATCAACTGAATACCGTCCGCCGGCATGCAGTAGGTGCAGCGTAGATTACACCGGTCGGTAACCGATATGCGCAAATAGTTGATATGCCTGTTAAAGCGGTCTAACATGAACGGTCTCTCCTTTTGAAATTGTTGTTACTCCTGTTGGAATGGACATAAAACCAGTAGCTTGATGATATGCGTGAATATGCGCTGAACCATGATAGCTAATGGTTTCGACTTCATTTTTACGGTTTATTTTTACCGGCACATACTCCTCGCGATCCGCTTTCTTGCGATGAAAATCGTTGGCTAAGGGCAGCGGAAGAGCGATCATTGGAGCTGTATAATTCATCAATCGATACAAAAAAGGCTTGGCAAAAATTTCAAACTGTATAAATGATGAGACCGGGTTGCCGGGTAGTCCAATAATGTATTTGCCGTTGTTGATGGCAAAAGTGGTGTGTTTGCCCGGTTTTACAGCCATTTGGTTGAACAGGATTTGGAAGCCCAGTTGCTGTATAATTTGTGGCACAAAGTCGAAGTCACCAACCGACACGCCGCCGGAAAGTAGTGTTACATCATTCTCATTTACCGACGATGCAATTCGCTGCCGGGTTTGTTCGAGCTCATCGGCAACAATTCCGTAGTAGTTCACCTCGCAGGCACACTGCTCAGCCTGAATACGCATTTGGTGCCCGTTTGAGTTCCTGATTTGCGAAGCTTGGGGAGCTACAGTGGGCTCTACCAATTCCGAACCTGTTGAGATAATGCCTACTTTGGGCTTTTGGTAAACTTCGGGGCGGGTGCAGCCTGCTGCCGCTAAAATGGCGATGTGCTGTGCTTTGAGCATGGTGCCGGCTGTTAAAACCAGATCGCCCGTTTTCACATCTTCCCCCCGCAGGCAAATATTGCTGTTGGTTTTGCTGCCGGTAAAACGGATTTGTTGCTGATCATTGGCTTCACTTTGCTCTACCATAAAAACGGTATCGGCACCTGCGGGAACTTCGGCACCAGTCATTATTTTAGAGCAGGTTCCCGGTTCATTTTTAAATTGCGGCGATTTTCCCGCCGGGATCACCTCTCGTACATTCAACCATTGACCTAAATCTTCTTTTCGGCAAGCATAGCCGTCCATGGCTGATTTATTGAATGGTGGCATGTTCACATCTGCAAAAATATCGGTGGCCAGAATGCGGCCCGATGCTTTTAAAAAGCTGATCTTTTCGGTGGGTAAGCTTTTTGCCGCCTGAAAGGCCTGCGTCAAGGCATCGTTTAGCGTTATGCTTGTCTTTTTTTCCATGCTTTGTCGAATATGAGTTGATCCGGAGCTGGCGAAAACTGCTTTCCATCCGAAGTAATGATCAAATCTGCAATTTTGCGGTTAATCTCGGTTGCCGGTTTTGTCGCTATATTGTTGTTAATGACGAAGACAAACAGGCCTGCATCGATGACATGATGCAGGCCTGCTGATTCAATCAGGATTGGTTGGTCGGCCTCCAAATAGGGGAGTAGCGAAATAAAAGCCTGCTGCAAGTATTCGTCTTTGCATTGAATGTAAAATGATCGGTATGCGCCGTGTTGCAGGTACAATGAGCTGTCTTTATTGGTTGTTCTGTTCGTCTCCTCAAAAAGCTGTAAGCCTGGTTCTTCGGCTAATAATATTAGCCCCGGAGTTGGCTCATGGAAGTGATGTGACAGCTTAACAGCAATCGGCTGTTTTTCTTTATGTTGTTCGAGCAGTTGGCACAAAAAACTGGTTTTTCCGGCATTTTGGCCCGAGCCCGCAATTAATAGTATGTTTGCCCAATTGGGTTTCATGTTCTAACGGTTAAAATTCCTTTTTTTGTTTGGGTTGAAAAGGAATTTCAGGCAAATGATACCAGTTGGTTTCGAGCTACCGTTTTCTCCTTTCCAAAGTCATTCATCCTCTGACGAAATCGGGAGGCTAAACTGTTTCCGGTTTAACCCATCGGTTTAATTGGCCTATGCGACGCACTTAGCGAACTAAACTCGGAGTAATGTGAATCCAAATATACAAATATCTACATTCGTTTTGTTCGTGAATTGTAATTTGCATTGGATTCCGCAGCTGTTGTAAAACAAGCGATCAGGAACAGCAAGCCGGAACTGTTTTGGCGAAAGACGAAAGCTTGCTAAAAAGAGCCGGACGTTTGAGAACAATCCGCTTCGCTATGAGTTTATAAAAGGGAAAAACAAAATATGTACGATGATGAAAACCGGAAATTTTTTTAAATCAGCTTTATTGTTAGCGATTGTGGTATTTGTGGCTCAGGCTTGTAACTCGGGCGCAAAACCGGAGAAAGAGCATGATCATGTTATGGCGGCGCATGAAAACATACATGCCCAGATGGCCGATAATGGTGTGGAAAAGGCAATTTGCGTCCTTCAGCCTACCGAAGGGAACGCCGTGAGTGGTACAATCACCTTTATTCAGACCGATGCCGGAATGCTCGTTAAAGGCCAAGTGTCAGGCTTAACACCCGGTAAGCATGGATTTCATATTCATCAGTACGGAGATGTAACTGCTCCCGACGGAACCTCGGCCGGCGGGCACTTCAACCCAACCGGGCATGACCACGGGGCTCCGCATGGAGATGTTCGGCACGTTGGCGATTTGGGAAATTTGGAGGCCAATGAGCAAGGCGTGGCTGTTTACGAAATGACTTATCCGGAAATGACTTTTAATGGGGCTGAGTCTATTTTGGGACGGGGAATCATTGTTCATGCCGACGAGGATGATTTGGTGTCGCAACCAACCGGAGCAGCCGGCAAACGGGTAGCGATCGGAGTGATAGGTGTGGCTAAAAGCGAATAGCTTTAGCTGAAATTGGAGTTGGTACCTGCCCGGAATGTTATTTGTAAAAATTCATTTCGGTCAGGTATTTCCATGTTTTTTGCGGCACAAAATGTCGGATATCTCGGCCTTCTTTGATGGCTTTACGGATAAATGACGCCGAAATCTCCATCAGCGGAGCATCTACCAAATGTACATGAGGATGGTTTAGCCACTCGCTTCCCTGAAATCCGGGTCGCGGATACACCAAAATGTTGTAATTGGCCAATAGTTCTTCGTAGTTTTTCCACTTGTGGAAGGAGTCCAGATTGTCGGACCCGACAATTAACCAAAAGTCATGCTGCGGATATTTTTCGTGCATGTAGGTTAAGGTGTCGATGGTATACGAGGGTTTGGGCAGGTTGAACTCGATCGAGCTGGCTGCAAAACGAAAATCATCGTCAATGGCTTGGTTTACAAGCTGCAGGCGATGATAGTCTTGCAACAGGTGTTTTTTATTTTTAAACGGATTTTGGGGACTAACCACAAACCAGAGTTTGTCGATTCCGGCATATTCCAACATATAATTGGCAATGGCCAAATGGCCGATATGAATTGGATTGAATGTTCCGAAATACAGGCCTACCTTCATGCCACTTATTTTTCGTTGATAAAGTCGGTTACCAGTTTCTCGGCATTGGCAAGTGTTACCCGCAGTTCCTCGCTCACCAGAACAAGGTCGAATTTGGGGGCAAAGCTCAGTTCGTATTGGGCTTTTTCAACTCGTTTGTCGATGACTTCAGCCGAATCGGTTGAGCGGCCAACAAGCCGGTTGCGCAATTCTTCGATCGACGGAGGCTGTACAAAAACAGCCAAGGCTTCCTTGCCATAGTATTTTTTGATGTTTAGCCCGCCAACAACATCTACGTCGAAAATAACATGTTTTCCTTGCTCGCGGATGCGTTCAACTTCCGATTTTAAGGTGCCGTAACAGGTTCCTTTGTAAACTTCCTCCCATTCCAGAAATTCATCGGCTTTCACTTTTCGCTGAAACTCGTCGGGACTCAAAAAATAGTAGTCAACACCATTTGTTTCGGTATGCCTGGGAGCGCGACTGGTTGCCGAAATCGAAAATTCCAAACCAAAATCCTGCTTCAGCAGATGTTTTACAATTGTTGTTTTTCCGGCTCCCGACGGAGCTGAGAATATGATGAGTTTTCCTTTTTGCATAATTCGGAGTTACAAGTTAAAAGTCAAAAGTCAAAAGTCAAAGGTCAAAAATGAGAGGAGCTCATTGGTCCTTTGATTTCTTAATGATTGATGCCAATATCTTTTTTAATTCTTCAGATTCATTCACCAAAAAATCCAATTGATCCGACGGAACATCGTTGACCAAGTGAGTAGCTTTTATAATCCGCAGCCAATAGTTGCTTTCACGCATTTCCCGGAGACTGATCTCAACTTTAAAGATGAAATCAGCTTTAGAGCTACCAGCTTGCGATTCTTCGTAGTTGGCTCCTGATGAAGTAGCTGATCTCGTCAGTTGGTAGCGAATAACTCGATTTTCTTGAGTTGAAGGAATTTCGCGCAAAAATTTGATTACTTGTACTGCAAAATTGAAAAGCCTTTCCATCAAATCTCTTTCCATAAGTTGATCCTTGTTTTTTGCCTTTTTACTTTTGCCTTTCCACTTCTCTTAGAGCACGTTCAGCAGCTGCTCTTTAATTCGTTCCAGGGCATCTTTCATTTGAACCACCAGGCGTTGGATGTTGCTTTCGTTGGCTTTGCTGCCAATGGTGTTTATCTCGCGGCCGATTTCCTGAGCGATAAATCCGAGTTTTTTACCAACATCGCTGGTGTTGTCCAGCGTTTCCAGAAAATAGGAACAGTGGTTGGTCAGTCGCACCTTTTCTTCGTTGATGTCCAGCTTTTCGAGGTAATAGATCAGTTCCTGCTCAAAGCGGTTTTTATCCATATTGCCGTTCAGAGCAATTTCATTCAGATTATCCTGAATCCGTGTTTTTACATTCTCGATGCGTTGTTTCTCGAATGGCTCAATTTGGCTCAGCAGGCTTTGAATATCAGCGATGTTCGAGCGGATGTCTTGCTCCAAAGCATTGCCTTCCTGCACCCGGAAGCCGTCCAGCATTCCAATAACGGACTGAATTTTTTGCAGAATTGCCATCCATTCATTTTCGTCCAGCTCTTCGTAAACGGTTTTCACGGTGTCGGGCAAACGCATGATATTTTGCATGATTTGCTCGCTAACCGGTAAGCCCAGTTTTTGTTGCAGCTCACTCATCTGCTTAAAGTAGGCTGTGACAATCGATTCGTTGATGGCCGAGTTACTTTCTGTACCCAGATTCTCGATATATAACGAAAAGTCGATCTTCCCGCGGATTAATTTTTCTGAGATTGCTTTACGAATGACCAAATCTTTCTCCCGGTAAAGCATCGGAAGACGAGAGTTGATGTCCAGTTGTTTGCTGTTCAGTGATTTCAGTTCGATGGTAATCTTTTTGTTACCTGTTTCAAATTCGGCTTTTCCGTAGCCGGTCATCGATTTGATCATGTGCTTCTTTTTAGTTGCCGCCAAAGTTATAATTTTTCCGGGAAAGCTGGAGTTTGTGTGCCGGCGCATTGCTTGATAGAAAGCGAAAAACCAATTTTTCTTCTAAAAAGCTTATCAACCCGTGAATCACCAACAGGAAAGAAAGCCAATGATTTTCGGATATCCTGTTGTTGTGCTTGTCGTTCAAACTATTGTCGAACCCACTTGAAAATGAAAATTCGCCCGGCAGGTCAATGTTTTTTGATCAAACGTGGAAGCGAAAAAACAGGCTCTGAATCCCAGAAAAGGGGACATTCACCGAAAAAGCATCATAACTTCCCGCTTCGAAAAAAAGCGGTTCTTTGCCGTCGTTCAATTTAGGCAATCACTCCGGAGCCAATTAGCTCGTTGCCGTCGTACCAAGCTGCGAATTGGCCTGAAGTAATGCCGCGTTGTTCCTGTTCGAAAAGGATGTAAATACCTTCTTCTTTGCGGTACAAGGTGGCTTTTTCCAGCGGCTGGCGATAGCGAATACGGACCTGGTAATCGCGAACTTCGTCAAGCTCCATGGCCAGATCGGTTCTGATCCAGTGGATTTCTTCGTTGCCAATAAACAAGCCGGCGCGGTAAAGCCCCGGATGTTCGCTTCCTTCGCCTACATAAATGATGTTGCGTTTCACATCGGTTCCTAAAACAAAGAGCGGTTCTTCGTGTCCCCCAATGTTCAGTCCTTTGCGCTGTCCAACGGTGTAGTAATGTGCCCCGCGATGTTCGCCGATTATTTTGCCATTCCAGGGCTTGTAGGGATAGGCAAAGCATAGTTTCCGGAAATTGTCGGATGTTTTCTCAACTTGCTTTTTCTTGGCCATAAAGCTGGCCGGAATCTCAATGACGTTGCCGGTTTTGGGTTCCAGTTGTTGTTGCAGGAAGGTTGGTAAATCAACCTTGCCCACAAAGCAAATGCCCTGCGAGTCCTTGCGGGTTGCCGTAGGTAACTGTTGCTCGGCGGCAATTTTACGAACCTCGGGTTTATCCAGATGACCAATCGGGAAAAGAGCTTTGCTGAGTTGTTCCTGGTTCAGCTGGCACAGAAAATAGCTCTGATCTTTGTTGTTGTCGGCTCCGGCACGAAGCTGGTAGATCATCTGTCCGTCTTTTTCAAACTCGGTTTTTTGGCAGTAATGTCCCGTAGCAACATAGTCGGCTCCGTGTTTCAGACACTCGTCCATAAAAATGTCGAATTTGATTTCGCGGTTACATAAAACATCCGGGTTGGGCGTGCGGCCTTTGCTGTATTCATCGAACATATAGTCGACAACTCTTTTTTTGTAGTGCTCACTCAGATCCACAATATGGAAAGGCATATCCAGTTTCTTGGCTACCATTTCAGCGATCAAGGCATCGTCCTCCCAGGTACACTGGCCGGTTAACGTTCCGGTACGGTCGTGCCAGTTGATCATGAACAAGGCGATCACTTCATAACCCTGTTGTTTCAGTAAGTAAGCCGCAACACTCGAATCAACACCCCCCGATAAACCAATAACTACCCTTTTCATATTTTAAATTTTCAACTGTCTAAAAAACTGATGCTTTGCCCGAATTGATTACATTCTTGCTGTCAGCAAATTGAGCGCAAAATTAGGATGAAAATCGGAAATAGGCAATTCCTTCGGTAGGGTGATGCGACTTTATCGGGGAATATTGGAATAATCAGTGTGAGAATGCGCCCTTTGGATTCGTTAAAATTTAACCATCCGTCGGTGAAATCGACGAATCGATCGGTTTGGTTTGATCCTTTTTGCGTTCATGCTCACCTTTGATGCTACATCTATTTTGTGACAAATAACTATTTAAATCACCATGAAAAAGTATTTTGTTTTACTGGCTATTTCCGTTATTCCCGTTGTTGGCTTTTCGCAATCCCGTTTTTTTGTAAACCTGAATGCAGGCTGGGATCATACGACCGACAAATATTACAATTACAACAACTATGAGTTTTTCGACAATGACGGCAATGAGTACAGCTATGGCGCATCTGTCGGGATGAATTTTTCGGATGTTGTGCGTTTCCGCTTGGCTTCGGTATTAGGGCAGTACAGTTACGGACAGTACTACTCGGGTAGTAATTTGTTAAAAACAACCATGACACTGAAGTATTTCAGTATTAGTCCCTACTTTGATTTCAGAGTTTGGACGAAGAATAAGTTCGAGTTGTTTCTTTCACCAGGACTAAAGTTGGAATATATTTCCGATTCGGATCAGGAAACAGCGAAGACCGATGGCTCGGTGTCGGACGGCAATTATGTGTCGAACTCTTATGCCGATAAAATGGCCGGTTTTGCCGGCTCGGCTATCCTGAAATACAGTTTCAATAAGCATCTGGGAGTGACACTTACTCCGGAATACACGCTTTATTTCAAACAATTGTACGAACAGAACGACTCGAATATGAAGCGTTTTTCAACCCGCTTAGGTGTTGAATGGCATTTTTAGGCCGCTCGTGCTGCGGCAAGCAAATTGTGGCGCACCGTTGGCTTTAAGCTAAAAGAAAAGGTATCCTGAAGAGGGATACCTTTTCTTTTTTGCTTTTACAGCTTTGGTTATGCGGATGTAAATTAAGAGCTTGTCGTCTGCGGCAGCCTTTTAATAGCTTATTCCGGGAGCATCGTTAAGGTTCCCAAATCCTCCACCTGCCCAAGTCCCAAACTCACCTCAACCGAGTCCGGAGCATAGCCTGTCTTTGAAAATTTAATTATGTAGTCGCCGGGAGGAATACTGTTGATCTCAAACAAGCCTTCGCTGTCGGTTTGTGTTGACAGGGATTCATTTTTGACTTCAACAGTCACATCGGCTAAACTTGTTGTTGTTGTACCATCCGATGTTTCCACCTGTCCCATAACTGTTGCCAGTGTCTCGTTTAAGGTGATGTCGATGGTTGTTGTTTGCATCGGTTCAACCGTTGCCGGAAGCTGCACATCGTCGTAACCGTCGGCCGAAAGGGCAACGGTGTATTCACCTGCGAGCAATCCGATGACCGCGTAGTAGCCATCCATATCCGGCTGGGCCGAGGAAACCGTGTCTCCCGCGCTGTTGAGAATAGCCACGAGCAGGCTTTCCGGATTAACGCTGTTTTCATTATCAAAATCGTTGATGGAAACTGTTCCTTCAATCGATCCGCTCTGATCCTGCGCCGATGCCCGGATAACGGGTTTAAATTTAAAGCCTTTCAGCGGGGCTCCATCCTTGGGATTTCCCTGCACCAAAAACGAACGGCTGACATCAAAATCGAGATAAACAACAGCTTCCAGGTTGCCTTTTATTTCAACACCACCGTCTATTTTTATTTTCAAACCGCTGCTGGTGCCGCTTGGTATTTTCAGGTCGAAGGGTTGGTTGCTTTCATCAGCATACACGACCGCTTGGGCAATGTGTAAGCGAATTTCCCGGTAAGTTCCGACTTCGATCGCCGATGTGTCGGCAATATCGGCAAAAGTACCGTTCCGGAGCTTGAGCAGATCGAAGGCCTGCGACTCCGTAGACAGGACAACAAAGCCGGATTCGTCGGTTTCTTCGGTGGTCAGATCATCCATCTTTTTAATAACCACCTGATCGATGGTGATGATCACCGAGTCAACCCGTTCGCTGGGGAAGGGTGCATCAGTTAAGCGGATTTTCAGACTTCCGGTGGTTGCATGATCCGGATTTATTGCGTCATCGTTGTTTGAACACGATGATAAAAGGGTGATTGCTAATGCCGATAAAATAAACAGGGCTGTTCTCATCTTTCGTCTCATACTTCTCATTTTTCTGTTAAATAAATTACGTAGTCAGACCTGAAGGAGTAGTCAAGGTTCAAAGAGCGGCTGATGATTTTTAAGGCCGACTCCAAATTGGCTGTTTCCAGCTTGCCGCTAAATAAGTAGGTTTTGTTGGCCTCGAGCTGGATGCTAACCTGAAAAAAATCTTCCAATGCAGCCAGAACAGTTTCTATATTTTCTGCTGTAAACTGCTTCGAAAAGAAGGCTGATTCAGGATAGAGACTGGTAGTTTCTGTTCGGCTAACGAGCTTATTATCTTCGAAACGGGCACATGTGCCGGCCGCAATAAGCTGGTGAACCTGCTTGTTGTCGAACGAAACTTTGCCCTCGAAACAACTGACCGTTAGTTGGTGGATGTCTTCGGATATCCAAAAGCGTGTTCCCAAAACGCTGATACTTCCTTCATTTGTTTTTACAATAAACTTTTTCCCTTTGTTTACCTCGAAGTATGCTTCGCCTTCCAGCCGAATTTTACGATTCCAAAAATATCCGGAATAACGAACTGTGCTGTTGGAACTTAAGATTACCCGCGATTGGTCGGGTAAGCGAAATGTATTGGATTGATCGCCGGAATGAAAAGTGTGTTGTTGAAAAAGAAAAAGATGAAGAAGTAAAATCAGGATGAGAGAAGCAGCGGTTGAAATTGCGATTCGATAAACAGGACTTAGTAATAGAGCTTCGTGCCCAAACCGTCGTCTTTTGCCTTCTTCAATCTTTTTCAGAGTATCCTTGTATGCCGTATGTTTGTCCTTTGTTGCAGGAACGCGAAACGTTTTAACCATGATCTCTGTTCTGTTCTCCGGCTGTGGAGAAGCAGAGGAGGTAGAGAGTAGTATTATTTCGCACGCTTCAAACATCGTTCATTCCATTGTTCGAAACTAGTTATCCTTTCACCAGGAAAAACCCTACCGCAAAATTGAATTTTTTTTCAATTTTTTATTTTAAAAGAACATTGACAAAAAACACCGGGGTAAATTGAATGGCTGTAATGTCGGTACGAACCGCATAGCTTCCGGTGTTGTTTGAGATATTGAAATAATCAATTTCCAAAACGTTTTTCCGATCGAGAACATTCATGCAGGAAAAACCAAGATTAAAGGTACAAAATTTAAGCTGAAATCTGCGTTGCACGGCGAGGTCAATTTGCATGAAATGCGGGAGCCTTTCATACAGTTGATCTGCCGTTTGTTCATTATTAGTGAGATAGGGGCTCCCGCTGTGGAAGAATAAATTGGCCGAAAAGAGCCAATTGTTCATTTTGCAAAGCTCTGACCAACGTATTTTGAACCGCTGGTCGTAAAATGAGGGGTAGTATTGGCTATTGTAATATCCTTCAAATTGCTCGTTTGATTCGGATATCGTGCTGCCGATGATGTGCGTAAACTTACCGTGCCGGTACTGGATCATCAGATCGATTCCCCGATTGATTGAACGACCGCTTCGCAGGAAATAGTCAATTATTTTTTCTTTCCCCGAGCTTTGCTGTGCATACAAGTTGGCCCGGCCGGAGGTGTTTTTCCAATAGGCTTCGACATTCATGCTTAGGCCATTGTAATTATATTGGAAGCCGATCAGATTTTGCCAGGCCTTCAGGATTCCTTGTCCCTCTTCGGCCGGCAGGTACCAAACCAAATCGACGTTGTTGTCGATATCAATCTTGCGAATCCGGCTCAGAAATTGATAATAAAGACCACCGGCATATACGAGTTTCATTTTCTTGTTTAGCTCGTATGTTAGGCCTGCGCGAGGCTGCCAGTACAGCTGTTGGTTTTGTCCCAGGTAGTTTGCGCGCAGACCTATACGTGCTTGCAGTAGAGGTGTTAGGCGGAGCTTTTCCTGAAAATAAGCGTGAACAACGGCTGTTTGGTTGTCAAAAATAATGGAGTCCATCAGCTTGGTGCCCGTCGATTTATTGGTCAGATAGTCGTAGCTTACATCGTAGGTATTGACGCCAAATCCGGCTTGGTGAGTAAATCGCTGGCTGTGTAGCTCGCCACTCCACGAGGCCGAAAATTCCTTCAGAAAATTGTGGTCGGTGTCCAGTTCGTCTTTAGCTCCTTTTCCCTGGCTGTTTTCACTCATCCCGGCATTTTTGAAGGTGCTTCTTTGCAGTTCGTTGTAGCCGATAGTCAGTCGCTGCTGAAAGTCTTCGCCGGGCTGGAAAGCCCAATTGGCACTAAAGCCTTTGTTGTTGCTGTCGGCATGCTCGTAGCGGTACAAGCGCGACTGATCCTTGAATATGTAATCGCGCTCCTGAAAATCGGTGCTGTTGATGAAGTTGACCGAAATCTGGTGTTTGTCCGATGGTTTCAGCGCTATTTTCAGGTTGAGGTCGTCGAAACGGATAACCGGTGAAACGCTGGCCTCGTCGTTGGTACTTGCTTGATTTAGAATTGATCGGTACAGATAGTTTTCCCAGCGATCGATATATGAACGGCGGAATGCACCGGAAAACGAAAGTTTTTGGGTAACCGGAATGTTTGCCGTTGCGCTGACATTTAGGAGGTTGGCCGATAGCTCGAAGCTGGGTTTGTAGAAATTTGTTTGGCCGGTTAGTTCAACAATGCCCGAGATTTTTTCACCGTAAGTGGCATCAAAAGCACCGCGCGACACGAAGGCCTGCGAGACAAACTTTGAGTTTAACACGCTCAGGTTTCCAAAAAGGTGGCTGGTTTCCAGCAGAGGGATGCCGTCCAGGGCAATCAGGTTTTCCGAGGGATAACTACCGCGAATGGAAATGCCTGAGCTTTGCCCGCCGATGAAGTGAATGCCCGGGATTAGATGCAGGGAGCTGATCAAGTCGCTGTTGTCGACCTGTGGAAAGTTGGCCGACTGTTTGGGATTGAAGGCAATCCGCTCAGTTTGGTTGCCCATCTCAACAACATCTTTTTCCTGCTGAGTGACCTGAATGGTCGCCATTTGTACTGTAAACGGACGTAGACGGATGATGTGCCTGTCCTCCCGGCCGATGGTGATGATGGTATCCAGCCGCTGGTACCCCAGGTGGCTGATCGCGATTTGAATTTCGTTATTCCCGTTCGTTGTTGTGCTGAAAATGCCCAGTTCGTTGGTTGTCGTGCCGTAGTTATTTGTTCCCTGAAGGCCGATATTGCAGTACCGCAACGGTTCACCGCTTGTTTGGTCGATTACCACGGCCGAGAAGGTTCTTTTTTCGATTACCGGAGGTGGAAGCGGCTCCGGATTAGGGTACAATACAACTGTGCCGTCAATATCTTCTGCCTTCAGATGGTATTTTTTGCAGATGGTTTGTATAAATTCTGCCAGGTTTCGGGCTTCAATATCTTCCTGTACTTTTAGTGCCGAGAAATAGTTGGCATCGTAGGCAAAGTGAAGCTGATTTTTATGAGCAAGCTGTTCGAGTGTCTGCGAGAGAGATTGGCCATGTCCGTTTACCCGAATGTCGGTTTGCTGAGCGTAGCTCCCGGCGAAACAGGAAAGAAACAGCAAAAATAATATGGCTTTAGCGCAGCTTTTCACGGACGATTAGTTTCGTTTCGTTTATCTCGTAGTTGAAATTCATAGCCTTCGCCAGGATGCTTAAGGCCATTTTTTCGTTTGTGAGTTTCAGTGTGCCGGTAAATCTGCGCTCCAATATATGCTCGGGAGCGATGAGCTCGTAGCTCGTCCGGGCGCAAATCAGCGATAAGATCTCGGACAAAGGACGATTGACCCATTGGTAGCTGTCATCCGGTATTTTCAGGGCTTTTTGCATGTCGAACTCAAGGGGGCCTTCTACACCAGCCGGTGAGTAGCGGATCGTCTGCCCGGGATGCAAAAGCAGCTGTTTGCCGTCAATGTTGAGCTGAACGGCTCCCTCGTAGCAATCTACACGCCCGTAATCCGCTTGGTATGAGCGAATGTTGAATTGTGTGCCTAAAACTTTCAATTGTCCGCCCGGGAATTGGACTAAAAATGGCTTTCCCTTGCTGACATCAAAATAGGCCTCGCCTGTCATCTCAACTTTCCTGGTGCCATCAAGCAGGCTTTCGCGGTAGTTTATCGTTGTGTTGACTTTTAATTTTACCTGGCTGCTATCCGGAAGTTGAGCCAATTGCATTGTTTGCTCCTTGTTGGCAATCTCCAGTGTTGGCCGTAGCGTGTTTATCAGGCAGAAGATTAAAAGCAGAGCTGCGGCAACAGCAGTTCCAAGCCAATAGCTGGTTTTGGGCGCTGTTTTATCTTGATGCCTGTGCGTCGTTTTGTCGTCAATCCTGCGCGACAGCTGTTGGTAAATTTTGGCTTTATCCGTCGTTCCGGGAACCTTGTAGCCGGAAATCAGTTGATCGGTATCGATATTTGTTTGTTTCATGAGCTTACAGTTTTCGGTTCACTTTCTTCTTTAAAAGCTTTAAGGCTTTAGTGATGTGTTTTTCAACTGTCTTTTGGCTGATATTGAGGTCGTGAGCGATGTTGGCATAGCTCATCGAATCGATCCGGCTCATTAAAAATATTGCCCTGGTTTTGTCGGGTATTTTAGCAATTGCCCGCTGTAATAAATGGTCAAATTCCTTCAGTTCTAAGATAAATTCAGGCGATTCATTTTCTTCTTCCCTGATTTGAGCGTTTATAAAATTGATTTTGACAGCCTTTCGGCGGTAGTGTTTAAAATAATTATGGCGAACAATGGTAAACAGGTACGAACGGGCCGTTGCTCTGTTCAAGCTTTTTCGTTCTTCCCAAATCTGAAGAAAGGCATCCTGGCTCAAGTCTTCCGAAAGCGTGATGTCGCCAGACAGGTAGTACACGTAATTTCGAATGTGTTCGTAATGTTGATCAAAAATTGATGCGAACCACTGCTTGTCATCATTGTCCAGGTGCATTCTTCGGTTGTTGGGTTGTTTGTACTTGTACAAATATAGTAATTGTAAAACGTTTATTTTACAAAATGCCTGCCGATCGTCGATAAAAAAACTAAGGCAACAAAAAGTCGTCCTGCTAAATTGCAAGTGGATTAGTCTTCTGGAAAAGGGGACAACCGACTCCGAAATCATTTATTTGTTTGGGTTTTCAAAGAAAATAGGGGCACTTTTGCAGCATGATTAAGAAGTCTGTTTTTTCAAATACTGTTGTTCTGGCGGTAATAGCCTGTTTGCTATGGTCTTCGGCCTTCGTTGGCGTTAAAATCGGCCTGAAGTACCACACGCCTTTTCAGTTTGCCGGTGTTCGTTTTACGATCTCTGGCCTTTTAATTATGATGTATTTTAATAACCTGAAGTCATACTGGGGGCAGTTGAAAGGCGCCTGGCAATTCATTGCCAAGGTTGCATTGCTGCAAACGGTACTGATTTATATGCTCTTTTATTCGGGTATTAATTTGCTGCCGGCGTCGGCTTCAGCCATGATTATTGGTTCATCACCCTTGTTCATCTCGTTGGTGTCTCATTTCACGCTGCACAACGATAAAATGGACTGGTTGAAAAGTATCAGTATCATCTTTGGCGTTGTGGGCGTGGCGCTGATCACTTTTTCGCGCTCGAATTTGCCGGTGGGACAGCAGATTAGTTTGCTTGGGGTGGCGCTGTTGTTGTGCAATAACCTGGTTTCCGGTTTCGCGAATGTGTTGGTGACCAAGAAGCCGAAGCAGTTGTCGCCGGTGGTCCTGAGTTCAGCATCTTTATTTTTCGGAGGACTTGCCCTGGTCGTTATTTCAATTCCGATTGAAGGCTATGGGTTGAAAGGCGTTTCTGTCGAATATTTCGTGTCGCTGGGCTGGCTGAGTTTTCTCTCGGCAGCGGCTTTTGCCATCTGGTTTACGCTGCTTGGCCGGCCGGGTGTGAAGGTTTCGGAACTGAATACCTGGAAATTCCTGATCCCGGTTTCGGGAGCGATCCTCAGTTGGTTAATTATGCCCGATGAAAAACCGGAGCTTGTCTCCATCATCGGTATGCTGGTGATTGCTTCATCGCTATTGGTGATGAACTACTCGAACCGGAAAGCAAACCGGTTGGCAGCAAGGGCTGGAAAATGATCCTGCACTCGAAAATCAGGGGGTATTACGAGGGGGAATTACAATTTGACTGCCTCGGAAATGCTTTTCTCATCCAGGTCTGGTTACTGTTCTTGTTGGCTGATTTTCTTTTCCACGATGTTGAAAATAAAACAGGACCCTTTCCCTTTTTCGCTTTCAACACGGATGCTTCCGCCGTGCTTTTCGATAAACTCTTTACAAATTATCAAGCCTAACCCGGTTCCTTTTTCATTGGCGGTTCCGTAAGTCGAATAATTCGTTTCGGCTTTAAATAGTCTACCAGCAGCTTTAACGTCCATTCCGATGCCATTATCCTCAACCTGGAATTCGATTTCGTTTTCATTTCTCAATGCCGAAATTCGGATCCAGCCTCCCGGGTTTGTAAATTTTATGGCATTCGAAATCAGATTGCGAAGAATCGTTACAATCATGTTGTAATCGGCGTAAACTTCAAAATCAACATTGCCCACCGTTTCAATCTTGATTTCTTTCATGCGGGCCGAAAAGCTTAAATTGGTTGATACCCGATCAATAATCTCTTTTAAATGGACTCGTTTCGGTGAATACTGTAGTTTGCCGGTTTGTGTTTTAGCCCAATCTAGAAGCGTTTCCAGTAAATTTAAAGCCTCGCCGCTTTCTTTTTCGATTAAACTCAAAAGGATTTCGATGTTTTCAGAATCTTGCTCTTGAATTGATTCAATCATGATGCCGGACGCGGATAAAATATTTCCGATTGGATTACGCAAGTCGTGCCCGATAATGGAGAAAAGTTTATCCTTTGTGCCATTTAATTCGAGCAGTCGGGCATTGTTGGATTTTAGCTCTTCCTGCTGTTTGAAAAAGTTGAGAATAAGTTCTTTCAGCTTAACAAATTCCGGCGTTTTCGACCGAAGTCTATCCAGGAATCGTTGGTTGTTTGTTTCGAGTGTGCGGTTAATTATTGAGAATGGTTCAACTAAAATCCGGCGGAAATAAAGGATGAAGACAATAAGTGCCAATAACGCAATGAAGGAGATCAATAGGGTCAGGAGGAGAAAGTTATTTAGGTCCCGTTGAATGGGGCTCACCCGGCTGAAAACAACTTTGGCAACTGTTTTTCCATTAGCACCGTGGAGCTCCTTTATGATGCACTCGCGCTCTCGATCGAGTTCGATCGGTGAAGAGTCGGTTGTCGCAATGAGTTCTGTGTCAAATCCGGTCGATTCGTAAAGATTGTTCAGGTACGCCTCATCCCATTCTTCACCGACCAGCAGATAACCTTGTGGTTCGGTTTTTCGTTCGGTTGCATCAGCTGACGGGACAATCGTGGCTCCGTAAAACTCAATCAGTTGATTGCCTGAATATTGAAAGTAGTGGCAATAGGCCGATTGTGCAAATATGTTTTTTATCGCCGTCTTGTCTGGCTGATAATACGAACCAATGAGGCTCGAATCTGAAAACTGGTGAATAAGCTCGTCATCTTGGTTAAAAACCATAACGGTTGAGTGGTTGAAGACATTGACCATGAAATCGATGTTGTCAATCGCCCAAACGGAATCGGGCTTGTGCGTGTATTCGATCAACTCGTCCCAAGCTGAATTGTCGTCGACAATTTGCTTGAGGGAACCGAATTTAATCGCAATAACTTTGTCGATGATCTGAGCCTGGTTGCGTTCATTCTCCTTCATGAAAACATCTTGTACCGCACGGTTAACGTAGGTGATGGAGGTGAACGAAATGATTAGAACAGCAGCAAACGAAAGTAATAATAGCGAGATTTTTAGGTGAAGTTTCATTCCATGTGTACTTTAAGCGCGCTAAAAATAGAAATAGAGATGGAGTATTTGGTTCCCCTTTGCTGTATTTCTTGCGCTTTTTACTTTTAATTTCCTTTTTCAAGGTGAATGACGGCTTGATTGCCTTTCGAATTCATGCTTGTCGGGTACTTTAAATCGAAATTTAACCACCTGGTTAAATTTTTTGGTCAAAACTATTGACTTGTATTTCGAAATGTTTTAGGTTTGCAGCAGTTTTAACCAAGTAGTTAAACCAAATAGAAAAATGGAAGTTAAAAAAGACAATACGGAGGACAAGATTATTGATGCGGCTACGGACGTGTTTGTTCAGAAAGGGATGGATGGCGCCCGCATGCAGGAGATTGCAGACCGGGCAGGAATCAATAAAGCATTGCTTCACTATTATTTCAGAAGTAAGGAAAAGTTATTCGATGCCATTTTTACAAAGCTCATCGGCATTGCTTTTCCGCGGATTGGGCAAATCATATTTTCGGAACTGCCTTTTTCAGAAAAGCTGGAACAGGCCGTAGGCACTTATCTCGACTTGCTGATAAAATATCCGTTCTTGCCGGCGTTTATTGTTAAAGAAGTGAATCGTGATGCGACTCCCTTTTTTAGCTTCATCGAACGCTCCGGTTTTTCCGTCGATCCGATAAAGCGGATGTTGCAGGAAGCCATGGACCGGGGCGAAATCAGGCCCATGAAACCCGAGCATCTGATGGTGAATATTATTGCACTGTGTGTTTTTCCATTCGCTGTTCGTCCGATAATCAACCATGTTGCTTTTAAAGGTGACGATAAAGCTTTGAAACAGTTTCTGGCTGAGCGCAAAGATGAAGTCAAATCGTTTGTATTGAAAGCTATTCAACCCGAATAATCCGAATTTATGAAGACCAGAATTAGTTTAATCATGCTGTTGTTACTGCCTGCTCAGTTGCTTTTTGCGCAGCAGGAGGTAAGCCTGTCAGATTGCCAGGAGTGGGCGCGCGATGTGCATCCGTTGCTCAAACAAAAAGAACTGTACCAGAAGATGAGTTCCTTGAAATTGGACAACATTAAAACTGCGTGGTTGCCGCAGCTGGGGGTTAATGCACAGGCCAGTTATCAATCCGATGTCACACATATTGGAATTTCGTTGCCGGCTGTTGATATTCCGACGGTTTCAAAGGATCAATACAAAGCCTACCTGGATGTGAAGCAAAATATATGGGACGGCGGCATATCCAAAGCACGCGAAAATGTTGAGGAAGCACAAAATCTGGCCGACCAGCAGGGCGTTGAGGTCAGTTTGTACCAGGTGAGAAAGCAAGTGGATGATTTGTTTTTTTCTTGTTTCCTGATTCAGCAAAACCTCGATCTGCTGGGCAAAAAGCAGGAGACGCTTGAGGCCCGGAAACTGCAAATGGAAAGCGCTCTCGCTAATGGGGCAATCCTTCAATCTGATTTAGACCAGGTTTTGGCGGAGTTGATCAAGGTGGCTCAGCAACAGTTGGAGTTACAAACCAGCCGGGAAACAACATTGGCAGCACTGGCAATCCTCACGGGAAAAGAGCCCTCCGATTTGCAGAATCTCGAAATCGGAACTTCTGAAATTGGGACGGATACGGAAATCGTGCGTCCGGAAATGGATTTGTTTCGCCAACAGGCTGATTTATTGAGCGCGTCGGCCGACTTGACACAGAAAGCGCGTAACCCGAAGTTGTTTGGTTTCGGTCAGGCGGGCTACGGGCGACCTGCCTTAAATATGCTGAATGATAGTTTTGATACCTATTACCAGGTTGGCCTCGGCCTGAGCTGGACGCCTTTTGACTGGAAACAAACCAAGCGCAGCAAAGAGGTTATCCAACTGCAGCAGGAAATGGTGCAAACCGAGCAAGCGCAATTCGAACGCAATATTACAATTGCCTTGGACGGCCAAAGCCGGAAAATAGAGCAATTACAACAAATACTAAAAAGTGACCGGGAGCTGATCGGACTGCAGGAACGCATCGCGAAAAGTTCGGCCTCAAAGCTTGAAAACGGAACAATTACAACAGCAGATTATTTGCAGGACTTGAATGCAGAGCTGGCAGCCCGGATCACTTTTGAAACACACAAAGTGCAGCTGGAAGCAGCAAAAATTACTTATCAGAATTTACTCGGACAATAAAATACACACATAACTATGAATCGAATTTATCTTTTACTCTTGCTCGTTGTGCTGGCATCAGCCTGCAAAAATGGCGACGAAACATCTGATGCTTACGGAAACTTCGAGGCCGACGAGACCATTGTTTCTTCAGAAATTTCCGGAAAACTGGTGCGTTTTGAAGGAGAAGAAGGTCGCCAGGTGAAGCAGGGCGATGTGCTGGCCGTTATCGATAGCAGCACGGTAAAACTGCAGATTGAACAATTGCAGGCCCAGGTGGAAGCAGTGGCTGTTAAAAAAGTCAACCTTCGGGCTGAAATTGATGTGTTACAGCAGCAGTTGAAAAATGCAAAGATCAGCCAGAACCGGGTGCATAAATTGTTTGCCGATAAAGCGGCAACGCAACAGCAGGTCGACGATATCGACGGCCAGGTGCGGGTGCTCGGGCAGCAGGTTTTAAGTCAGCAAACCCAATTTGCTGCAATTAACAGCGAGCTCGCGGTACTGCAGGCACAGATCGCATCAGCCGAAAATCAGCTGGAAAAATCGGTGATTACAAGCCCGGTAACGGGAACCATTCTGGAGAAATATACCGAACTGGGCGAGTTGGCAGCTCCCTCGAAAGCCCTGGTAAAGCTGGCCGATCTTTCGGAGCTGGACCTTCGGGTGTATGTTAGCGGAGCGCAACTGCCGCATGTGAAATTGGGACAGCAGGTGCAGGTATTAATCGATGAAGACAAAAAAACGAATCAACACCTGACGGGAGTGGTGGACTGGATTTCCGCGGAGGCCGAGTTCACGCCCAAAATCATTCAAACCAAAGAAGAACGGGTGAAGATGGTTTATGCCGTCAAAGTAAAAGTGAAGAACGATGGCCGCCTGAAAATCGGCATGCCGGGAGAAGTGAATTTTGAGTGATCAGTGTTGTGTAATTTACAATTGAACGATTTACAATTTACCATTGAACGCTCACCGTGAAACTCTGTGATTTTCTCTGTGTCCTCTGTGGTTAAATAGTTAAACGATGATTAAAGTTGAAAACATATCGAAATCATACAACGACGTTCAGGCCCTGAAGGACATTTCTTTTTCGGTGGAAAAAGGCGAGTTGTTTGGCTTGATTGGTCCGGATGGCGCTGGCAAAACCAGCTTGATGCGCATTTTGATGACTTTGCTTTTGCCGGATGGCGGGCAAGCTTGGATGAGCGGCCTGGATGTGGTGAAAGATTACCGGAAGATTCGTCGGATTGTGGGTTATATGCCGGGACGTTTCTCGTTGTATCAGGACTTGACCGTAGAAGAAAACTTGTCGTTTTTCGCAACGGTCTTCGGAACGACGATTGAAGAAAACTACGAACTCATCCGCGATATTTATGTGCAAATCGAGCCTTTCAAAGATCGGTTAGCGGGAAGACTGTCCGGAGGGATGAAGCAAAAGCTAGCCCTGTCTTGCGCGTTGATTCACAAGCCCGGGATTTTGGTGCTCGACGAGCCAACAACCGGCGTGGATGCTGTTTCGCGGAAGGAATTCTGGGAGATGCTGAAAAAATTACAAGAGCAAGGAATTACCATTTTGGTCTCGACGCCTTATATGGACGAGGCTGGTTTGTGCGACCGTGTTGCCTTGATGCAAAAAGGGGATATTCTCAGCATTAATTCGCCGGAACAAATCGTCAACGACTACGATCGCCCGCTTTTGGCTGCCCGCTCCCACGAGATGCACCGGCTGATTCAGGATTTGCGCCAATGGGATCAAGTGGAAACAGCCTACGCCTTTGGTCAGTTTGTGCACATCACGCCGTCGAACAATCAGCTTCAACCGGACGAAGTAAAAGCACATCTCGAAAAACTCAATCATCAGCAGGTGCGATCTTCATTCATCAAAGCCGGAATCGAGGATGTGTTTATGGCACTGATGGGGGAGAGTGAAAGTGTACAGTCGCGGTCGCAGTCTCAGTCTCAGTCTCAGTCTCAGTCTCAGTCGCGGTCACAGTCTCAGTCACAGTCTCAGTCTCAGTCTCAGTCTCAGTCTCAGTCTCAGAGGGGACGCAGTAGAAACGGATAAAAAATAAATCGTTATGGATTTTAAAGAGTTATTGGCATATCAAAAAGCGTTCAGTTTATCGATGCAGATATTTCAACTTTCGAAACGATTCCCGAAAGAAGAAACCTATTCGCTAACTGACCAGGTTCGGAGATCGTCGCGGTCTGTTTGTGCCAACATTGCTGAAGCCTACAGGAAAAGAATATATGTGAGACACTTTATTAGCAAGTTGACGGATTCCGATGGAGAGAATAGTGAAACGGCTGTTTGGTTAGATTTCGCATTGGCATGCGACTATATTTCAGCTAAGCAGCACGAGGAAATGTTTGATGAAACCAAGGAAGTTGGCAGGCTAATCAATTACATGATTCAACACCCGGGCAAATTTGGTTGTAACGAAAAAGAATCATGAAAGAGGATAAAACTGATACGAGCGCACTGAACACCGCGACTGTGACTGAACACTTGCAAACTGTCATATCAGTCAAAAATCTCGTCAAGAAATTCGGGCACTTTGTTGCTAATGACCACCTGACTTTCGAGGTTTACAAAGGGGAGATTTTTGGTTTCCTTGGAGCGAATGGTGCCGGGAAAACCACCGCCATGCGGATACTTTGCGGTTTGAGCAGCCCAACCTCCGGTGAACTCACAGTCGGTGGTTACGACGTGTACAAACAGGCTGAATTGATCAAACGGAATATTGGTTACATGAGCCAGAAGTTTTCGTTGTACGAGGATCTGACGATTGCCGAGAATATTCGCTTTTACGCCGGTATTTACGGGTTGTCGCGTCAGCAGCGGAAGGAAAAGGAAGACCGGATGCTGAAGAAGCTTGGTCTGGAGCCCGAACGTGATAAGCTGATTGCATCGTTACCGTTGGGATGGAGGCAAAAACTTTCTTTCTTGATCGCATTGTTGCATGATCCGCAAATCGTATTTCTGGACGAGCCAACGGGCGGTGTTGACCCGATTACCCGCCGCCAGTTTTGGGATTTTATCTACGAAGCTGCTGCCGAGGGGAAGACCATCTTTGTGACCACACACTACATGGATGAGGCGGAATACTGTGACCGGGTTTCCATTATGGTGGATGGCCGCATCGCCGCCCTCGACACTCCCGATGTCCTGAAAAAGCAATTCAATTCGGAAGATATGAATGGGGTGTTTTTGCAGTTGGCACGCGGGGCAACACGGACCGACTGAGCCAATTTTAACCACAGAGGACACAGAGGAAAACACAGAGTTTCACAGATAATAAATTCGACAGATTATGGAAATTAATAAAATTACAGAACAAATTTTAAGGTGTGCTTACAACGTCCATTCTGCGCTTGGGCCTGGGTTGTTGGAAAGTGCCTACGAAGAATGTTTATTTTATGAATTGATCCAATCAGGATTTTTGGTTCAAAAGCAAAAAGCGTTGCCCCTGGTGTACAAAGACGTGAAATTAGATGCTGGGTACCGAATTGATTTGCTTGTTGAAAACAAAGTTGTTGTTGAAATCAAATCGGTTGAAGCATTGTCGGACGTTCATATTGCTCAGGTTTTGACTTATTTGAAACTGTCCGGATGCAAAATTGGCTTATTGCTGAATTTCAACGTAGCTTCATTAAAACACGGAATAAAAAGACTTGCTAATTAGCTGCTCTGTGATACTCTGTGAAAAACTCAGTGTAACTCTGTGGTTAGCAAAAATAAAATAGAATATGGATCGCTTTCTCGGTTTTGTCAAAAAAGAATTCTTTCACATTTTTCGCGACCGGCGGACAATGATCATCCTGTTTGGGATTCCGATCATTCAGCTTATGCTGTTTGGAACAGTGATTACCAACGAGATTAAAGATGCGCGCATTGCCATCTACGACCAGTCGAAAGATGAAGTAACGCAGGAGATCACGACCAAGCTGATGTCGTCCGGTTACTTTTTGCTCGACCAGAATCTGGAGAGCACGGCGGATATTGAAGCCATTTTTAAACAAGGCAAGGTAAAGGAAGTGCTGGTGTTCGGACGCGATTTTAGCCGGAAGCTGCAGCGCGAGGGAAAAGCCGATGTGCAGATCATTGCCGATGCCTCCGATCCGAACCTCGGAAAAATGTTGGCCACCTACACCACCGGAATCATCAACGATTATATTTTCAAACAAATGGGCAACCTGCACCTGCCGATGCAAATTGAGCCGGAAGTCCGCATGGTTTATAACGAAGGCCTGAAGTCGGTTTACATGTTTGTTCCAGGCATCATGGCGATGATTCTGATGTTGATCTCCGCCATGATGACTTCCATCTCCATCACCCGCGAAAAAGAACTCGGGACCATGGAGATTCTGCTGGTGTCGCCGCTTCGTCCGTCCCAGATCATTCTGGGAAAAGTGACACCCTATCTGGTCTTATCTTTTATCAATGCCCTCGTTATTTTGGGGATTGGACATTTCGTTTTTGGAGTGCCAATCAAGGGGAGTTGGGGGTTGTTGTTGGGCGAAAGCATACTTTTTATCCTCATGGCCCTTAGCTTGGGCATCATGATTTCGTCATTGGCTAAAACGCAGATGGTGGCCATGTTTATCTCTGTAATAGCGTTGATGTTGCCAACAATCTTGTTGTCGGGTTTCATTTTTTCCATCGAAAATATGCCACTGCCCTTACAAATTGTCTCCAATATTATGCCTCCCAAATGGTTTATCATTATCCTTCGGAACATCATGCTCAAAGGCGTTGGCATGGCCTACGTCTGGAAAGAAACGTTGGTGTTACTGGGCATGACTGCGTTTTTTGTGGTGGTTGCGGTGAAGAAGTTTAAGGTGAGGTTAGAGTGAAGCTGCAAGTAGATCGCTTCAAGCTTCAAGAAATTTGAAACCTAAATACTGAAATAATGAAAGATTTTAAAAAGCTAAAAGTTTGGCAACACGGAATCGATGTAGTTGTCGACGTTTATCATTCTTCTCAGGACTTTCCGAAGGAAGAAATCTATGGATTGACGAGCCAAATGAGACGAGCAGCGGTTTCGGTTCCATCAAATATTGCCGAAGGTTCGGGGCGGAATTCAGATAAGGACTTTGGTCGGTTTCTGGATATTTCGCTGGGTTCAGCCTTTGAGCTGGAAACACAACTCATTATTGCCAATAAATTGGAGTTTCTTTCGAATGATAAATTTGGTGAATTGGTCGATAAAGTTCAGGAAGAACAAAAAATGATTTCCGGTCTTTTACGAAGTTTGAAAACTAACGAATAAGTCTTTTCGACTTGAAGCTTGCAGCTAAAAACTTGTAGCTCTATATGAAAACGATCAAATACATATTACAAAAAGAATTTGCGCAAATCAGACGGAACAAAACCATGTTGCGAATGATTGTCATGTTGCCCCTGGTGCAGATGCTGGTGCTGGTATTTGCGGCCACCTACGACCTGAAGAATGTCGATATTTATGTGGTCGATCAGGATTTGTCGGATACCAGCCGCGGCTTGATTAATCATTTCGAGGCGTCGCCCTTTTTCAATATTCACGATGCTTCGTTCGATTTAGAGGACGGCATAAACCAACTGAAAAAGGAAGAGTCGGATTTTGTGTTGGTGATTCCGCCGGATTTCGAGCGCTCGCTGGTTCGGGAGGATGAAGCGGACGTGCAACTGCTGATCAACGCCATTGATGGCAACAAAGCTTCGCTGATTTACCAGTACACGAGCAATATCATTTCAGCTTACAACAAGCAAATCATCATGCGCTGGAAAGGCCTGCCCGACTTTAATCCGCCGATGCGGGTTGATGCGCGCGACAATTACTGGTTCAACCCCGAGTTGGATTACAAATGGTACATGGCGCCGGGAATTTTGTCGATCCTGGTGACGATTATTGGCATGTTCCTATCGGGAATGAACCTGGTGCGCGAAAAGGAAATGGGTACCATCGAGCAGCTGAATGTGACGCCAATTAAGAAATGGCAGTTCATTGTTGGCAAGTTGTTGCCTTTCCTGGTGATTGCCTTGCTCGACCTGGCTTTTGGCTTGCTGATTGCCCGCCTTGTTTTCAATCTGCCGGTTGAGGGAAGCCTGGTATTGCTGTTTGGCTTCGGCGCGCTCTACCTGGTCGGCGTACTTGGTCTTGGTTTGTTTATTTCCACCGTCACCGAAACGCAGCAGCAGGTCATGTTTGTCACCTTCTTTTTCATCATGGTCTTCGTACTGATGGGCGGAATTTTCACCCCGGTTGAAAGTATGCCGCATTGGGCGCAGCAGCTCGACCGGCTCAACCCGATCTATTATTTCATCCGCATCATGCGCATGGTGTGCCTGAAAGGCTCCGGTTTTAGCGACTTGCTGGAGGAGTTTGTTTCACTGACCATCATCGGGATTTCTTTTCTGTCGCTGGCCATCTGGCGCTATCGGAAGACAAGTTGACCAGTGGTTTTCCCAAACGCGCTAAAATGACGCATAACGAATGTCTGACCGTCTGAGATCTGAAAATCGAAAGATCTATTGATGAACAAAGGTTGAAGCTATTCTTTCAGTTCAATTTTTGGGAGTGCAATATCGAAGCGCACAGCAATAAGCCGGATCGTGATGATTGACCCTACCGTCGCGATTTCGCAGGCATGCTCATTCATGCCAAGAAAGTTTAACAGCAAATAGACGAGCGCTCCGGCAATACAGGCTGTTGCGTAAATTTCGCGGTGGAAGATCAGGGGCAGCTCGTTACAGAGCGTGTCGCGGATGACACCGCCCACCACAGCCGAGGCCAGTCCCATCATCACGGCCAGGGGAATGTTGATGCCCATCATCAAGGCTTTTTTCAGACCGATGATGGTGAACACGGCAATCCCGATGGTATCGAAAAGAAAGAGTGTTTTTTTCAGCGTCATCACCACCTTCCCAAAGGCGATGGTCACCAACACACCGGCAATAATCAGCCAAAAGTAGTTCAGGTCGCGCATCCAGGCAACCGGCGTGTCGCCCAGCATCATGTCGCGCAGCGAGCCGCCGCCCACCGCCGTGACAAAGCCAATCATGGTGGCCCCGAAAAAATCGAGCCGCTTGTTGGCAGCCGTCAACGTACCACTGATGGCAAATACAAAGGTTCCGATATAGTCGAAAAGCAGTAATAAATTCATGGCGCAAAGAAATAAAAAAGAAACGGATTCGAAGTGGCAAAAGCGACTGACCGGGTGACTTCAACCTCACCCGGTCAGTCCTTTAGTCGTCCTGAACTTGAGTCAGGCCGCTGTCTGTTCAAATTTGCGGCAAATGTAATCGAGTTTGTGACTTGTTGTTCTGTTTTTATCAGAATTGTGCGGAATTAAAATAGGTCTGTAGGTGTTGTTGAAAAGTGGCTTTGATGATGTTTTGAACGACAACCATGCCAACCGGATCTCCGAAAATCGCCGACTTCCGTTGCCGTTGGATATTTTCCGGAATCAGGAGGGGAGATTGTTTTTCTCGCAATGTCAAAGTTGACACGGCTCCACTTTTGGGTTTTTCTTGCTTTGTCAAACTTGACACGGCTCTACTTTTGGTTTTTTCAGCAATGGCTTTAGCCATTCAATTTGGGTAGCACAAACGATAACATGAAGATTGTCCCGTCCCGTACGGGACGGAATTTCCCCCTGTCGTCGTTAAGCTACCCCAATGGCATCCCTCCGGGATTGCTGGGAGCCTGTCACGCTAAATAAATAAAAGGCCGCTCGCTCGTTGGCGCTGTTTGGGACGACAACCCGACAACTTGTGACAACCATGACAACCGGATCATCGAAAATCACCGACTTCCCTTGCTGTTCGAGAGTTCCCCGGAATCAGGAGGGGGTTATTCGGAAGGGCATCGGTTGGGGGAAGCCGTGCGTTACAGAATAGCAAAAAGCTGCGAAAAGTCGCGGAAAAATAACTCGTTAATCGTTACTTTGCCTGCTTTATCAAAATTTACTTCTAAAAATACGGAATAATATTAGCATGACTAAAAGATCAAAATTCCCCAACGTGTTTTGGGTTGCCAACATCATTGAAGTTTTGGAACGCTTTGCCTATTATGGTATTTACCTCAGTTTCGGCATTTACCTGGGGGAGCTGGGCTTCTCGAAAGGCGATCTGGGGATCATTCAAAGTATTTTTCTGGCCTTGTCGTACCTGATGCCCCTGTTCTCCGGAACTTTTGCCGATCGGTACGGCTTCAAAAAATTGTTGCTGGTGTCGTACATGGCTTATTTGCCATCTATCCTGTTGCTTATTTTTACCAAGTCGTTCAATGGCATTGCCCTGACCATGTTGACGATTGGTTTTGCAGCCGGGATTTTTAAGCCGCTGGTTTCGTCAACAGTTCGGGCTACAACCGATTCAACCAACAAAACGCTGGGCTTCGGTATTTTCTACCAGATGGTCAATATTGGAGCGTCCTTCGGCCCAATTGTTATGGGAAAACTGCGCGGTTGGTCGTGGGATTATGTGTTTTACACCGCAGCAGCAACGATTAGTTTGATGTTTGTCATTACGCTTTTGTTTTACAAAGAGCCCAAGCGCGACCTGGAAGGTGTTACCCTGAAACAAAAATTCCGGGATATGGGAGAAGCCCTGTCCGACCTGAAATTTTTGAGCTTTCTGGTGCTGTTGGGGGGTTTCTTTTGGCTGCCTTTCTGGGCTTTTTTCAATACTCTGGCAGTTTATATCAACGACTTTATGGATACCAATGCCCTTTACGAGTCGGTAAAATCGGTGCTGGGTACATCCGTCACGCAATTCATCTCGACCAACGATCAGGGGGTGTGGAAAATTAATGCGGAAGCGATTTCGCAGACAGGCTATATTATCATCATTTTTCAGCTGGTTGTTTCAAGTTTATTTGAAAAACGCCCTGCCATACCATCATTTTTGTTTGGTTTATTTGTCGCCGCTATATCCTTTGTCGTGTTGGCCATGTCGGTAACCGTATCCAACAACTACGTATTTCTGGGGGTGTTTTTGTTTTCTGTGGGGGAAATGATATCTTCGCCGCGCATTCAGGAATACATCATGTGGATTGCCCCCAAAGAGAAAGCAGGACTTTATATGGGCACCAATTTTCTGGCAACTTTTATCGGAGCCACTTTAAGTGGTCTTTATACTGGTTTGATGGGCGTGTTTGAGACAGCCGGCAAGCCGGAATACATCATGTACACATTAGCGGTTCACGTGGTGCTGGGCATTGTGGCCATTTACATTTTTACCAAAACCCTGGGTGATTTTAAAGAACGAACGGAATAGCTCCGACGGGAGCACTTCATATAACCCGTTGTCCATAACAAAGAAAGCCTCAGCAGTTTGTTGAGGCTTTTATTTTAATCGTGCGTTTTGGTCATTTCAAACAGGTGTGTGGCCTGTTCGCCAAGGAAGCCGGAGAACAACACTTGCCGTCCGTCTTGCTCAATAAAGCCGCGCTCGGCCAGTTCGTAATAAGCATAGCTCCACGGAATTTTTCCCTGACTGCCGTCGGCTCTGATCACATCAACCAGTTCGGTGACGGCCTGGGTAGACGATTGCTGCAGTTTACTGCCTTTTTGTCCTTCAATACGATCCTTCATGGGGATGCCTGCCGCAGCTAAGGCCTCGCAGGTAGTTTGCAAGTCGGGCCATTCTTTTACATCCTGATAATTGATGAAGGCTGTAAAATGATTCACCGAGTTGCCGTGCAACAAGGTCCATGCGGCATACTGCGATACCTCGTTGAGCTTTTCAACGTTTTCCTGTTTGGGAATTCCCCAAGGTCTGGCAAAGTAGTGCGTCAGCTCGCGGGTGAGGTTTTTTACGGCCGACTCTTCCAGTTCTTCATTTTTGTGCAATTCGAGTAAATCCAGACAAGCAATTTCCGAAAGATGATAGTGCGTATCTTTTACATGCTCGTTAATCAGCTCTTGTGCCCAAGGCGGAAGTTCCCCGACTTCGAGCTGGCTGACAAAGATTTTAGGGAATTGTTTGTCGGGATGCTCAAAATGGATGGCACTCAGTTTTTTGTCGGTAAATTTATAGTTTGAAACAGGTTTGTATTGAAGGGCATCCAGGATATGCCAAATTGCTCCGATGCCATGAGGTTGTTTGCCGGTCACCGTATTTAAGGTTCGGAAAGCAATATGGTCGTTGACCACTTTCCCGCCTTTGGCAGTCACCAGATCGGCATAGGTTTTGGCGTATGATACGCGCTGAATGTATTGTTGCCAAAGGGCATCCAGCAGCTGGCTGAGGATTTGTTTGCTCGTGATTTTCATGTTTTCCTATTTTGGGAGTGAAGTTCGCGTTACACATAGCCATTTTACGTCGATCGGCTTTTGATAGTTATTGCTGCGGGGACCTGCTTGTTTGCGCTCGAAATCCGATGCCATATTGCTCCAGTTCTGCCAGTACGGGCAGATAAATTTGCGGGATGGTCGGGAGGAATAATCCGCTTTGCTTTAGCTTTCCGGTCAGGAGTAGTTTTGCAGCGATACCCAAAGGCAAGCCAACCGTTTTGGCCATCGCGGTGTTGACCGGATCATCGCCGATGACAACCAGCGAGAGGTGTTTCTCGATCACTCGTTTGGCCAGCTTGTCGCGATAGGTGAATTTATGCCACATCACAATCATATCTTTATCATCGGGCGATAATTTCCATTTGTCCTTCAGGATATGCTCCAGCACCTGGGCAGGGCTACCTTGATTGAGCCCGATGGGAACATGGTCGAAAATGCCCAGCCATTTCAGTTTGCCGATGATGTCGGAATCCTGCGGAATATTTTGATCGTGATACAGTTTGGTTTCCACCGAATCGCTTGGATGGTAGTACAGGAACGAGTTGGTAAAATCGCGGCGGGTCATGGTCGACAGGCCTTCCATCTGATAGCTATCGTCGGTCATGCCCAACTGCACAAATACGTTCCATGCGCGGCAAAAGCCTGGTCGGCGCAGGGTTCCGCGGTAGATTGTCGGAATTCCCTGCAAGTCGTACCGATCGATATATTGAAGTGAATCGCGGTTGGCATAACCTTCGAACGAACCGTATCCTTCAATTTCAATTAGCTCGGTACGGCGGAAAACCCGGTTGTAGGGAATGTATTTGTAGTTGCCTTCCTGGCGGAATTTGACCGTTCCTTCTTGCCCGGCGAGCACCACATTGCGCGGGTTCCAGGTCAGTTTATAATGCCAGGGATTGTCGTCCGACTCGGGAGCAACAAGCCCGCCGGTAAACGACTCGAAGCCCAACAGTTCCAGCCCGGCCGCTTTGATGGCATCAATTTCTTTCATGGCCGACATGTGGTCGATGCCGGGGTCTAGTCCCATTTCATTCAAAAAGAACAATCCTTGCCGCTTGATTTCGGGCTCCAGCACTTTCATCTCGTTTTTCACATAGGAAGGTGTTAGCAGGTTCTTGCCGTGTTTCAGGCAGAGTTTGGCCACTAAAATATGAAATTTAGCAGGCAGCATGGAAATCACCAGGTCGGCTTGCGCGATGGCCTGACTGCTTTCATCTTCCTGCAGGATATCGAACTGAATGAGTTTGGCAGCGTGGCCAATCCGTTGACTGGTAGTCTCCGGATCGAGGTCGCCAACAACAAGCTCCCAGCTATACTCTGCGGTATGCTGATGCAGGTATTTAATCAGGCTGGAGGAGGAGCGTCCGGCTCCGATGATGAGAATTCTTTTCATGCTGTCTTGTTGATTCAGGAATTAAACATTGAACTCGATTCCCTGCGCCAAGGGTAATTCGCGGCTGTAGTTGATGGTGTTGGTTTGCCGGCGCATGTAAGCTTTCCAGGCATCGGAGCCGGACTCGCGGCCGCCGCCGGTGTCTTTTTCGCCACCAAAGGCACCGCCAATCTCCGCGCCCGAAGTGCCAATGTTGATGTTGGCAATACCGCAGTCGGAGCCCTCACACGACAGGAATTTTTCGGTTTCCAGCAGGTTGGTGGAGAACAAGGCTGATGACAATCCCTGCGGAACATCGTTGTGGATCGCGATTGCTTCGTCGAGTTCTGTATATCTGATCAGGTACAGCAGCGGGGCGAAGGTTTCGTTCTGCACAATGCTGTAATGATTTTCAACTTCGGCAATGGCCGGAACAACATAGCAGCCCGATTGGTAGCCGTCGCCGTCGAGTACGGTTCCGCCGCAAAGAATCGTACCACCTTCGGCTTTTACTTTTTCGATAGCTGAAAGGTATGTTGCAACAGCACCTTTATCAATCAGCGGGCCCACCAAGGTTGTCGGATCGAGCGGGTTGCCGATCTTCACACTCTGGTACACCGAAACCAGTTTCTCTTTTAATGGTTGATAAACCGATTCGTGCACAATGATGCGGCGGGTTGAGGTGCAACGTTGTCCGCAGGTTCCCACAGCGCCAAACACAATGGCTCGCATGGCCATCTCCAAATCGGCGTTTGGGGTGACGATGATCGCATTGTTGCCACCCAGTTCCAGAATGGCTTTTCCGAGCCGGGCACCAATTAGTCCGCCGGCTTTTTTGCCCACTTTGGTTGAGCCGGTGAAGGAGACCAGCGGGATGTTGGTATCGCTGAACAGCTCGTCACCCAAATATTTTGAACTGGTTGCCACCAGGTTGACGACTCCTTCGGGAACCTTGTTTTCTTTCAGAACCCGGGCGATAATCCGGTGAACGGCAATGGCGCAAAGCAGCACTTTGGACGACGGTTTCCAGAGCACAACATCGCCACAAACCAGCGCCAGCATGGCGTTCCACGCCCAAACGGCTACCGGAAAGTTGAAGGCCGAAACCACCCCGACAATGCCCAGCGGATGATACTGGTCGTACATGCGGTGTGCCTTGCGCTCGCTGTGCATGGTGAAACCGTAGAGCTGGCGCGACTGGCCAACAGCGAAGTCGCAGATGTCGATCATTTCCTGCACTTCACCCAAACCTTCCTGGTAAATTTTCCCCATTTCGTACGAGACCAGCTTGCCCAGCGGCTCTTTGTATTTTCGCAGTTCCAGACCAATTTGGCGAACAATTTCGCCGCGTGCCGGAGCCGGCACTTTACGCCATTCTGGAAATGCTGATTTTGCCTTTTCAACAACTTGCCGGTAGTCATCGAGGCTGGCTTGTTTTACTTGAGCAACAAGTTGTCCGTCGGCCGGTGAGTAGGAACTGATCGGATCGCCTTGGCCGGTGAGCCATTGGGTGCCGGTGCATATTCCATTGTTCTCCGCTTGAATGTTGAGTTGCCTTAGGGCATCCTGAATGCCAAATTGATCGTGCGTTTTCATGAGTGCGTGCTTTTTGATTGTCGTTTTAGGGTTGATTTGGTAGATATCACCTTGAAGTTATGGCTTTTGTTGGGAATTGCAGCGGTTTTTAGCCGATTTTTTGGACTTGCGATATTCCTCCGGCAATCAACAAAACAACATGAACCTCCGTAACGGAGATCCATGTTGTTAACAAGCACGCGAACATTCAAATTTGAAGGATAAGGCTTACTTCTCGAATTCAGCAAGCAGTTCGGCATATCCTTCAAGATCATGGTAGTTTCCCGCTATTTCTTTTAAATTATCGATGTCGGTTTTCTCTTTCACAATTTCCCAGTCTTCAATTGCTCCGGCTAAATCGCCCAAAGCATAGCGGGCATAGCCACGCATAACCAATAAATTGGCATCGTAAGGCAAATAGCGGATTCCTTCGTCGAAATTACTCAGGGCTCGGCGTGGGTGGTTTTTAGTGTACAGCAGTTTGCTGCCTTTCTGGAAATATTTTGTTGCTACTTTTTGAAAGTCAGTTTGACGATCTGAACCCTCGTAAAGTCGGATTTTACAGGCAATGGCAAGTTCGCTGCGCATTTCGGTGTGGCCATCGTTGTTTGATCCCGGTCTCCACATTCCATTTGTTAACTGAAGTACGCGAATAAGCTCGGCATCCATATTGGGCGATACACTGTTGACAACCTCAAAGTCGCTTAATGTGCCGTTGGTGTTTACCGTAAACTGAATGACCTCTGTTCCTTCGCGGTGTAACTTCAGGTCTTGCTCGGGATAAATCATCCGTTGAGCGACAAAATCATCCAGGCTCGCTCCATTGTCGACCACACTAACCGCTGTTCCCATAAAGATCGGTGGTTTAACCTCAATTTCTTCTTTCAAAACGTGAAATTGAGCTGATGCTCCGAGCGAGAGCACCATCATCAGAATTAATAAAATACTTGTTTTCATGGCTTCGGGTTTTTAAGTTAATACTGGGGGCTCTTCGTATGCTTTGAACGTTCAGTACTGAATCCGATACAAAGTTAGCCCCGGTGAACGTCCAAAGCCTAGCAGCCATGTTTGGATGAACTTAAAATAGCGCCAACTGCGATCAATTATCGTCAGCGAACTTTCGATTATGTTGTTTCCGGCTATGGGGGATGTCTTTTTCACCGGAGTCATCAGCCCAATGGCAGGGAGCTTCACCTGATTCCCCCGGGTTCAGCTGGTGAATAAAGCTCGGTTGAGTTCGTCTTCGTGAGCAGGTGAACCGGAGTCAGCAGCTCAACAACAAAAAAATCCCCTCCGCATTTTGAAATTGCGGAGGGGCAAACTGTTGTGGATCCCGGAATTTGTTGGATTAAATCAAGTGAGTCAGATTCCTGGCAACAGTTATTTTACACGCTGAGTTTACTTTTTCCCTTTAACCAGTGTAATTTCACCGGTCTAATTGTGACCGGAATTTCCGGATCGGAAGATCTTATAATTCTTCTGTAATCTTTCCTTTAGAGTAGTAAATAGCACCACTTTCAGGAGTACCATCAAAGTCCATCGTATATTTCCATCGGGCAGTTAACCCAAGAACTTCTCCTTCCGTGCCTGTTCCAGTGCCGTGAGCCACGATTTTAAAAGTGACACTTCCCGGGTATGTATAGTTTTGATACCCCTTCCAGGTCATTTCCCATTTACCAACATATCTTCCATTAATAACATCATCTACTGTAACTGCACCAACAAATATTTCAGTCGCTCCTCTAAGTTCAATGGTGACTTCATCAATTGGTTCAATTCCGGTAAATACCCAATAAGAGACTCCGGTAACTCGTGGATCATCTGTGGCATCGTACCATGAAATGATGTCATAACCCATATTATCGATGGGTGTACATATACCCGAAAACTGTGTCGGTATTTTCTTCGATTTCAAAGTAATCTCATCATTCTGGGGCAAGTCCGAAACCAGTGAATCGTTTTCTGAGCAAGCCGAAAAGAGAGCAGCAACGCCTATGCAAAGGCAAACGAATAATAGAATTCTTGTTTTCATATCGGTAAGTTTTTAGGTTATATAATGCGGATTGAAATTGATTTAATCCGATATACAAGTTCCGAAGAAAGCCCGGGCAACACCTAGAAAGCATGTTGCCGCAGGTTTCAATTTTGAAGAAATGCTTTAAATTATGTCCAAAGTGCCGTTTGGGGTTGGGGGGCTGTTCGGTCTGGTGTTAATGCCGATAGATGATTGTTGTTCAGCGTTTCGCATAAGGAATACTCTGGAAAGGCAAATGGAATTATTGAATGATTCCCTTTTCGCGAAGCAGACTGCCGGCGCGCTGGTGTTCTTGTTTGTAACTGGCTTCCATGTCGGCCAGGATCTGATCAAATTCGGGCTGCTGGCGAACGTTGTCAAGCAGGGGCCAGTGTTTCATGCTGACCACAAACAAGCGCGAACAGGGTTTTTGATGGTCTCGGACCTGGCGTAAATATTCCAGCGATTTTTCGGTATCGCCCAAGGCTGAATAGACGCAGGCTAAAGCGGCGTGGGAGAAATAGATTTGTGCAAAAAAGTTGTTCAGCTTTATTTCATCGTTACAGATTTTTAAGGCTTTTTGATAGCCCTCGCGGGCTTCCTTTTGCAGTCCGTTTTTTTCGTAAACAAAGGGCAGAATCATGGCACTCTCGCTATTGATGTATTTCCCGCCGTATTTCAACAGATACTTGTAGGCCGCGGGATAGTCGCGAAGCCAAACCGAGTTGATCATCATATAATACAGGTTGTCGGTGCGGGTGGAATCTTTTTCATAGATGCGCTGGCAATAGTCCATGGCGGCTTCAAAATTGCCCGACATGGTTGCAATTTCGTTCATCGCTTTGAAGTATTTGATCGAGTCGTTATAAAGCTGAAGCATTTGGTGGGCATAGTTTCCGGCGACCTCGGGGTATCCCTCGTAGGTCAGGATCCAGCCTACCTGCACGAGTATTCCCGGGTGTATGGCCATTTTGTCGTGCATGACCTCGTTGTAAGCCAGAAAGCTTTTCAGGGCATTGTAGTTATCGCCGGTAGCCAGGAAATGCGAGAAGGCAAACTCGTAATATTCGCTCAGGTTTTTTTCGTTTACCGGTAATTCCTGGAATAAGGCGTTGGCTCTCTCGGGCATTCCCTTCAGCAGATAATAGCGACCTTCCAGAGCCAGGGCCTTCCAGTTTTGCCGATCGTATTTCAGGGCTGTGTTCAGCATCAACAGGCCCGAATCGAGGTATTGTTCCTTTAAATAGATATTGCCCCAATAGGCGATATTCCGGATATAAAAATCGCCTAGCTGGGCCCAGGCATCGGCAAAGGTTGAATCCAGCTGAACGGCTTGCTGAAACAATTGTTTGGCTTTGAGACGGTCCTGCCACGATTGTCGCAGGGGCTGCAACTCGTAAAGTCGTTTATAGTCCAGCCCCCGCAGGTATAAATTGTAGGCTGTGGGATTGACGGTTGGTATTCTCCGAATCCGGTTTTTCTCGTCGCGGGTTATCACGGCATCCAGCTCGTCGGCAATCAGCAAAGCCAGCTCACTCTGTAGCCTGAAGATATTATTCATGGTCACTTCCCGCTCAAAAGGCTTCGACCAAAGATGTTTGTTGGTGCTGGTCTCAATCAGCTGAAGACGGATGCGGATGGTATTGTTGATGGTTTGTGCACTTCCTTCGAGCAGGTAGTTGGCTTTGACTTCTTTGCCGATTTCGCGGCTGCTTTTGGTCGAATTGCGGTAGTGCTCGGCCGAGGTGCGCGAAACAACCCGCAAGTCGCTGATCAGACTTAGCTTGTTCAGTATTTCTTCCATTAAGCCGTCCACGATGTAGCTGTGCCCCGCCTCGGGACTGTCGTCGATAAAGGGCAGCACAACAATCGACTTCTCAATGGTTTGCTTTTGAACCAGCAGTGGTTTGAGTATCCAAATACCGGCAATGACCAGCAGGATGAAGCCGAGACCCGAAAATAAGCGCTTTCGGATGCGACGCACCGGAGCTGCGCAAGATCCTGTACCGAGTGTATTTTCGGGCGGGGCTGTTTGATCTTCTTTTTGCAAACCGACCTCGCCGGGAGGAAATCCAAAATAGTCGTGAAAGCATTTGCTGAAATAGGTGGGGCTGCCAAAGCCGACCTCGTAGGCTGTTTCCGAAACATTCAGTTCGCCTTCTTTTAAATATTGAAGTGCTTTGCGCAATCTCACTTCCCGGATAAAGCAGCTGACCGATTTGCCGGTGATAGCGTTAATTTTAAGGTAAAGGTTCGAGCGGCTCATGCCCATCTGTTTGGCAAGCTTTGATACACCAAAATGTTCGTCTTTCAGATTTTGCTCAATTGTTTCGGTTAAACGCTGCAAAAATACAAGGTCCGATGTATGTTTGTTGTTCATACTGGGCTTGGTTAAGTGGACTTTTGGGTGCCGGTGCGTAGCTGTTTACGTTTCCCGGCTCATGGAGGTTCATGCTGGCCGGTTCAATTCCCGTTGAGTTTACAGATCCTTCAGCCCCATCCGGTTAATTAGGGCAATAAAGCGGGGATCCGATTGCAGGGCTTTGAACTCGATGCCGTATTTGATCCAGGCGGGTTTGAAAAGTTCGGATTCGGCATGTCTTTCCAAATAATTAATGGCCTGCTCATTGTCGCCGATTATGGCATAAAGCTCGGCCATCAGCTTGTATTTGTAGTAGGGGCTAAAACGCATCATCTTGGGGTTGGTGTCGATCTGCTTAATGGTTCGGATGACAACAGCTTTCATCCCGCCCGCAGCATAGCTTTGGTCAATCTGCGGATTGAAATTCAGGCTCGGATCCGAAAGGTGAAAGATCACTTTCAGCGTCTTCAGCGCATTTTTATCATCGCCCAGATGGAGATAAGTGCGGAAGATCACCCAATAGGCACTTAAGTAATTGGGGGTAAATTCAATTACTTGTTGAGCATTGATTAAGGCCTGGTCGAAATCGGAGAGATGGTAATAACGGTTCGCCCGAAGCAGATACATGTTGGCAGAATTCGGATCCAGTTGGATGGCTATGTTAATCTGGACGAGTGCTTCTTTTAGTCTGCCTTGCAGAGCCAGAAGTTGTGAGTAATACTGATGCCCGACGGCATAGCTGGGGTTTAGCTCAATGGTTTTCAGCAGTTCTTTTTCGCCCCGTTTCCAGTCGCGCAGGTACCAGACTGCAATGCTCCCCAAAACGACATGAGCCTCGGCCAGGTCGGCATTGCCGGCGAGTGCTTTTTTGGCGTACAGTTCTCCCAGCTCAAATCCTTTTTCTTTCTCGTAGTAGCGACTGAAGGTGAGCGCGAGATACGAGTTGGCCAGCCCGGCGTAGGCCAGCGCATAATCGGGGTCGATGGCCAAGGCCTGGTTAAAATAATCGATACTGCGCACCAGGTCATTAACGGTTCTTTTTTTCCAAAAGAAAATGCCTTTCAGGTACAGGCTGTAAGCTTCGGTGTTGCTGGTGTATTGTTTTTGCATCTGTTCCTCCTCGCGGGGGCTGAGCAGCGCTTGCATCTCTTCGGCAATTTGTCGCGATACGTCGGTTACAAAATCAAAAATCCCGCTTAAGTCGCGGTCGTATCGGTCAACCCAGATTTGGCGGTCGTTTTTCGTGTCGATTAACTGCACATAGAGTCTGATCTTATCCTTTTCGTGCAGGATACTCCCTTCCAGAAGATAGGAGGCATTCAGCTCTTTGGCGATCCGGGGGATGGTGGTTTTGCTGTCCCGGTATTTTTCGGTTGAATTACTCGATTTAACCGTGAAATCCTGGATGTGGGACAGACGGGAGAGGATGTCTTCCATGATGCCGTCGGCAAGAATTTGCGTTTCCTGGTCGCGGTTCAGGTTTTTGAAGGGTAAAACAGCAATGGATTTTTCGACAGGTTGCTCCGACGATTTGGATGAATAGATAACCAGTCCGGCCAAAATAATCACGATGCCGACCAGTGCACCAATTAACTTTCGGTTTCGCCACCCCGAAGTTTGGGGACGCAAATCGGGACTATCCGACAGGCTTGCCGGCGTATTGACGTTGGTGGGGGTTTCGCCGGGCGGAAATCCGTAGTAATCGTGAAAACACTTGCTGAAATAAGCCGGGCTGCCAAAGCCAACCTCGTAGGCGGTTTGCGAAACATTCCGTTCTCCTTCTTTAAGATATTCCAGTGCTTTGCGCAGCCGCACCTCGCGGATAAAGCAGCTGACCGATTTTTGACTCGCCCGGTGTACTTTCAGGTAAAGGTTCGAGCGGCTCATGCCCATTTGTTTTGCCAACTCGGAAACACCAAAGTGCTCGTCTTTCAGATTCACCTCAATAAGTCGGGTTAAGCGTTGGGTGAAGGCTTCGTCCGATGTTGACTTTGATACCATGGTTTTTTCATAAGGGTTTTCCATTCACTTGGAATGATGCAGGCAGAGAGGCTCACTATAGAAGGGATACGAAAACAAGATCTCTTCTGTTCTTTTCTGATCCACGTTTTTGTTAAGCTATTCGCTAAAAAAAATAAAGCTGAAACGCCTGGCTGGCAGTCCCGGTAGTTGTCCAGCGGTTAAAATTAGGGTTGAGTTTTAACGAGAAAGCAGCCGATGTGATTCGGGCTACGAAAAACGCACGGCATAAATTATCCGATTAAACAGCAAAGCTGCTTTCTTTGTAGTAGACGAAATGAAACCAAACATGAAACGAATCAACCCAATCATCCATTTCTTTTTTCTGGCTATTCTCGCGGCTTGCTCGCATCAACCCGAAGCCCAAAAATACAGCTACATCGACCTGTCGAAATTTGAAGATGGCATTCACCACTGGAACCTGTACAGCCGCATTCGCAGTACCGACCGGTTGGATACGGCCGATATTATCGGTATTGCCGACAACTTGCTGGCTTACCAGAATGCCGATGGTGGCTGGCCGAAAAACATCGACTGGTTGGCGAAACTTGCCCCCGATTCAGTAATCAACGACCTGAGCGAGCGCTATCGCCAAAGCACTTACGACAACCGAAATATTTTTCCACAGATTGAATACCTGTCGGCGGTGTACGGACAATGCGGCGACGAGAAATACCGCGCGGCAGCCGAAAAAGGCTTTCAATATATTTTGAATACCGAATACCCGAAGGGAGGCTGGCGCGGTTGGGATGCCGATGTGATCACCTTCAACGACGATGTGATGACGGGCATTATGAACCTGCTGCTGGATGTGAAAACAAACGCCCCGAACTACAACTGGCTGCAGCCCGATCTGCGCACGAAACTATTGGCAGCTTACGAGCGCGGGCTGCAAGTCATCCTGAAATGCCAGGTGGAGATCAAGGGCGTGAAAACGGCCTGGTGCCAGCAGCACGATTTCGATACTTATGCGCCGGTGCAGGGACGGGCTTATGAGCATCCTTCAGTAACGGCGCGCGAGAGCTGCGACATCATCCTATTCCTGATGCGGATAGAGCAGCCTGATTCGGCCGTGGTGGCTGCCATCGAATCGAGTGTGGCCTGGCTCGAAGCGGCTAAAATTACCGGCTACCGTTACGGCAACTTCCCGATTGAGGAACGGCCCTACCACGAAACCACCATCGATTTCGATCGCGAGTTTGTACCCGACTCCACCGCACGACCAGTGTGGGCCCGTTACTACGAGCTCGAAAAAGGAGAGCCGTTCCTGTCGCTGGTTGATGGTACGATTGTGTACGACTTGAACGACATTTCCTTCGACCGCCGTGTGGGCTACGAGTGGTACGGTTTCTGGCCCGAAGCGGTGCTGAAAGTTTATCCGGACTGGAAGAAGAGATAGTGATCAGTGGTCAGTGAATAGTTTCGGTTTTTGCTGGAATGGCCGGCTGGCGTGTCCCCGAGGCTGGTGAGACCCTCCCCGCGGCAGTTTTTTTGATTCAATCGGCAAGGGAAAGCCGCCCATCGGCAAAATATTTGACTCAATAGGCTAGGGGAAGCCGCCCATTGGCAAGTTTTTTGATTCCATCGGCGACCGGAAGCTGCCCATCGGCCAGATTTCGGCTTCAACTGGCTTGGGGACCCCTCTCCGCGGCAAAATTACAGGAGAAATGGGGCCTGGGATTGCTTTCTACAGTTATTTCTCAGTTTCCCGGAGGCAGCATCGGTTGCTTTGCGCCGTTTGGGGCTGAACCCCTAAAAACGTGATACCCAACTGCCCGCATACCCATTTTCGACAAACTGCGTATACCCTAAGCGAAAAGAAGGAGGGGAAACGATGTTACCACAAATTAATAAAACTGGTTTTGGTGCCATTACAGTCGGCGGAAAACGCTACGAATACGACATCCTGATCCGCCTGGACGGGCATATTGAAAAACGGAAGAAAAAACTGTCGAAGGCCAAATATGGCACATCACACAAAATTTCGTTGGAAGAAGCCGTGCAAATTTATGAAGAAGGAGCACAGGAGCTCATCATTGGCACCGGGCAGATTGGCTACGTGGAGCTGTCGACCGAGGCCGATTTGTTTTTTCGGGAGAAGGAATGCCCGGTGAAACTGGTTGCTACCCCTACGGCCGCCAAAGTGTGGAATGTGTTGGAAGGCCGGGTTATCGCCCTGTTTCATGTGACCTGTTAGTATTGAGTATTGAGGGCTTCACTTTAAGTGAAGCCCTCAATAGTTAGTATCTAAGTGAAGCCCTCAATTGTAATAGCTTATTTTTTCTTCTCCAGCTCGTTGAGCTGTTCCATTTTCTTGCGGGCCAGGAACTCGGTCACACCTTCCAGGTGTTCTTTCACGCGCTTGTTGCCGAACTCGTACACCTTCGACACCATACCATCCAGGAAGTCACGGTCGTGCGACACGAGGATCAGTGTTCCGTCGAATTCCAGCAAGGCTTGTTTCAGAATGTCCTTGGTGCGGATATCGAGGTGGTTGGTGGGCTCATCGAGAATGAGCAGGTTCACCGGTTCCAGCAAGAGTTTGATCATCGCCAGGCGGGTACGCTCGCCACCCGAAAGTACGCCCACTTTCTTGTCCCAGTCCTCTCCGCCAAACATGAAAGCGCCGAGAATATCTTTAATCTTGGTGCGGATGTCGCCCACGGCCACATCGTCGATCGTTTGGAAAACGGTGCGTTGCTCGTCGAGCAGCGACGCTTCGTTTTGGGCAAAGTAGCCAATTTGCACATTGTGCCCCAGCTGAATGGCGCCTTCGTGCTCCAGTTCCTTCATAATGGCGCGGATCATGGTCGATTTTCCTTCGCCGTTTTTCCCCACAAAAGCTACTTTTTCGCCACGCTGGATGGTGAAGCTGGCATCGTTGAACACCAGATGATCATCGTAGCTCTTGGCAACCTGTTCGGCAATAACGGGGTAACTACCCGAGCGGGGCGATGGCGGAAAGCGCAGCTTCAGGTGCGAAGTATCCACTTCGTCCACTTCAACCAGCTCCAGCTTTTCGAGCATCTTCACGCGCGACTGCACTTGCAGTGTTTTCGAGTAGGTGCCTTTGAAGCGCTCGATGAAAGCCTGGTTTTCGGCAATCATTTTTTGCTGCTCGTCGTATTGTTTTTGCTGTTGCTCGCGGCGTTCTTTGCGCAACTCCAGGTAGCTGCTGTAGTTAACCTTGTAGTCGTAAATTCGCCCCATGGTCACCTCGATGGTTCGGGTGGTGATGTTGTCGATGAATTTCTTATCGTGCGAAATAACGATCACCGCTTTGGAGTTGCTGATCAGGAAGTCCTCCAGCCACTGCACCGACTCGATGTCGAGGTGGTTGGTGGGCTCATCCAGCAGGATCAGGTCCGGGTTTTTCAGCAGAATTTTGGCTAGCTCGATGCGCATCCGCCAGCCACCACTAAACTCGCTGCTGGGCTTATTGAAATCTTCGCGCAGAAAACCAAGACCCAGCAAAATCTTTTCAACTTCGGCATCGAAATTAATCTCGCCCTGGCTGTACAGTTTCTCGCTTAGTTCCGACACCTGCTCAATAATCTGGCTGTACTCGTCCGATTCGTAGTCGGTACGCACGGTCAGCTGGTGGTTCAGCTCGTCCAGTGTTTTTTGCATATCCAAGACTTCGGAAAAGGCCTGCGAAGCTTCCTCGAACAGGCTGCGGTTGCTGTCGTGCATCAGATGTTGAGGCAGGTAAGCAATCACGGCATCTTTGGGGGCGGACACTTTGCCGCGGGTTGGCTTTTGTACGCCGGCCATCAGTTTTAACAGGGTCGATTTACCGGCACCGTTTTTCCCCATCAGGGCAATGCGATCCTTGTCGTTTACCACAAAGGAAATATCCTTGAAAAGTGTTTGCCCGCCAAATTCGACGGTTAAGCCATCAGCTGAAATCATGCTCGAAATTTTAAAATCGCGGCAAAGATAATGAAATGGCCGACAGGGAAAAGGGCAAGCCTAACCGATGAAGAAGCTTTTCAAGCCCGATAAAATGCTTTGGGTGGCATAAGAGGCTAATATCAGGCCCATCACCTTACTAATGATGGTGATGCCCTGTTCGCCAATCCAGCTTTGAATGTAGCGGGCAACCAGCAATAAGCCGGCGGTAATGCCTATTACGAACAGCATGATGGCTGTTGTGATCACTTGCTGGCCAATGCCGTAAATATGGTTGTCGGTAAGCAGTACCACGGCCATAATCGCTCCCGGCGAGGCAATGGATGGCATGGCAATGGGGAAAACCGTGACGTGTTTGTAATCTTTAATCATCTGGATTTCGTTTTCGGGCTTTCCCTCTCCGAAAATCATGGTTAGGGCAAACAGAAACAGGATGATGCCGCCGGAAATTTGAAAGGCGTCGAGCGAAACATCCATTCCTTCAATGATTAGTTGGCCAACTACGATAAAAAAGATGAGAATGATAGCCGCGATGATTGATGAGCGCAGAGCAATGGCCCGTTTTTCGCCGGCATCGAAATTTCGCGTAGCCGACAAAAATACAGGAACGGTACCTAAAGGATCGATAACAGCAAACAGTAAAAAGAACGTATTGATAAATTCGAGCATATTCGTTGAGCAAAAAGAGTGAGTAACAAGATCGTCATGTTTTTTGATTCTTACTGTATCTTACAGCTTAATAAACAACGGATAAATGCCCGAAAAGTTTGCAGTCGTTTAGCGGCTAATTTCGTGCTGGCTTTTGCCCGTGTTAATAAAGTCAATTAAGCTGCCCACACCGCTTTCAACCATGGTTTCAACGGCCTCGTCGGTGTAAAAAGCAATATGCTGGGTCATAATCACATTCGGAAACTGCCGGATGTAGGCCATGTCGCGGTTACTGATAATGTCGGTTCGGCGATCCTGGTGGTAGATGCCGGTTTCATTTTCGAAAACATCCATGGCGAGTGCGCCGATTTTGTGTGATTCGATAGCGTCGATTACATCACTGATGTTCATTAGTTCGCCCCGCGAGCAGTTAATCAGGATGACCCCGTCTTTCATTTTTGCCAGGCTTTGTTTGTTCACCATCCGGGCGGTGCTTTCCAGCAGCGGCAGGTGGAAGCTAATAATATCAGCCTGGGCATACAGTTTGTCCAGGGGCATATATTCCACTTTGCTGGCCAGTGCGTGGTCAATGCTGCGGCTCGATGCGATCAGCCGGCAGCCAAAACCCATCAGGTTTTCAATTACCTGCTTGCCGATGTTGCCGGTGCCTACAATGCCAATGGTTAGCGTACGCATTTCGCGTCCTTTTAAACCGTGCAACGAGTAGTCGTTTACATTGGCACGCCACATGGCTTGTTTGTATTTGCGCAGGCACATCAGCATGAGCATCACCGTATAGTCGGCCACGCCATGCGGATCGTAATAGGCATGGCTGACACGGATGCCCAGTTCGTTGGCAGCATGCAGGTCGATGTGGTTATAACCCACCGTTCGGGTTGAAAGGTATTGCACGCCACGCCTTTTCAGCTCCAGCAACAGAGCTTTGTCGATGTGGCTATGGCCCAATACACTTACGGCCTTGGCTCCGGCCGTTAATTCGATGTTTGATAAGGAAAGCTCGCTGGTATAGCTGCTGATTTTCAGGCCATGGATTTTCTCCAGCTCTTTTATTGCCGACAATTCGTCGCTTCGGGTTTCGAATGTTACGATCATAGTTGATGTTTGCGCTAAAAGGGGGCAAAGATAGTTGTATCGCTTGGCCAAAAAATGATCTTTTTGGTTTTTTTTGAACAGCTTGGCTTTCCGTATTCATAATCAGACCATTTGTTTTGCAGGATGAGCCTTAAGCGACAGATTGAAATTACAAGGATCAATGCCGATAGACAATTGAAGTGGCTTAGCGTGTGACGAATTAAAGTTTCAATTCATTCGTTACACGGTGCAGCGCTACGCCGGGGAGCCTGTCAGCCCGCGATGCTAAACGATAAGTTAATTTAAAGTGGAATCTGTATGAATAAAGAAGGCTGAAGCAATAATCTGCTATCTTTGTGTGCGCGAACAAGCTTGACTATTGAATTATGAGTGATTTCAGAAACGTACGGATTAAAGATGTTGCTGAGTTAGCCGGAGTATCGGTTGCTACGGTAGACCGGGTTTTGCACAAAAGAGGTAAAATTTCGGAAAAAGCCTTGGCAAAGGTTATGGAAGCCCTGGAAAAAACAGGCTATAAACCCAACTTGATTGCGAGTACCTTAGGAGCGAATAAGGTGATCCGCATAGCCGCAATGATACCCGATCCGGCACTGGATGACTATTGGAACCAGTCGGGGTCCGGAATCCTGAAAGCAACCGAAGAATGGGCCCAGTACAATGTGCGTGTCGAAACCTTCTACTTCAATTTGTACGATAAGAAATCGTTTCAGCTTGTTGCTCAGAAAGTGTTGGATTACAAGCCCGACAGTGTGTTGCTGGCGCCGGTTCAATATCAGGAATCACTTGCATTCTTCGCACAGTTAAGCGAACGGAGTATCCCATACATCACTTTTAATACCAACATTACCGACGCTAAACCCTTGAGCTTTATCGGTCAGGATTTGTATCAAAGTGGCCGGGTTGGAGCCGAAATGTTAGCCAACAAACTTGGTCAATCCGGAAATATACTGGTGCTTCATGTCGTCGAAGAGAATCAAAATGCCCTGCACATTAAAGAAAAAGAACGGGGTTTCCGCGATTATTTTACCGACAACCACCTTTCTGGCTTTTCCATCAAGTCGGTGGAGTTTACCAACCTGAACGATGCCGGCTTTGTTCGCGAAGTTGAGGTACTGCTGACCAAAGAAAAGGTAGATGGTATTTTTGTTCCTACATCGCAGGGAACACATCTGACGGCTTCGGTGCTGGATAAAACCGGCCGAAAGTCCATCGGGTTGGTGGGCTACGACTTACTGAAAGACAACATCCACTATATGTATGAAGGGGTGATCAACTTCCTGATTCATCAAAATCCACGCAAACAGGCCTTCAAAGGCATCAGTTATCTGGCGAACTATTTGTTGTTTAAAAAGCAACCTCCGGTGAACGATCTGTTCCCGCTGGAAATTATCACCCGCGAAAATATTAAATCGTATTTAAGTTCCGACTTAAGCTAGCCGGGCGGATATTGCTGTCCGGAGTGATTGGTGGCCGGCTCCAACAGACTTGTCTTTTGCACGAAACATTCGGCATATTGCCGGTTAGCACATCTTTGGCCAATGGGGTTTTGCCGCTTGTTGCCGCTTGGTGGCCTATTGTTTCGTAGCCATGCTTAATCGTATTGTATGCGAGGGGAACAGAGGCTCGACATTGATCTGTTTTCAATAAAAACACAGATGATTCCCGGAAATAACCAACAGGAATGAAAGGTTCTGAAGACAGCAGAAGGCATTTAAGAGAACACGGAAGCTCGCTCGAGGCGGGACCGGCCTACTTTTTATCGATGGTGAGAGGCGAACCGGAACTTAGAGAATCCCGATGATATCGGGATGAACTTAGCTTTCGGGAGCTGACACCTGAAGATAAAAATAAGCCTTGAACTTTCTGTTTACTCTTTGCTTTAAGGCAAAGAGTAAAACCCGTCCGGTAGGACAAAAGATCCGCTTTTATACAAATTAGAATTGACGGAACACTTGTTTAAGCGTCGAAAAAGAGACTTTCAGAAAAAAACTACATGATTCCCGGGAATCACCAACAGGGATGAAAGTTTCGAATTCTTTCAACTATACTGTTTTCGTTGTTTTCACAAGTTGTCGGGTTGTCGTTCCACCTCTAGTCAAAACCAGTTATTGGCATTGCAACTTAGCGCCTCTGCGGAGTAAGACTTTCAAAAAAAAACCGGGGAGTACCCGGTTCTTGAATTTCTCTTAGCTTCTTATTTTGTGTCCTTTCAGGGCGTAATATAAAATATACAGGAAACAGGGAACACATACCCAGTAGGCTTGCTGAGCGCCAATGGCGTCTTTCACAAAGCCGTAGATCGTAGGAATAAGCGCACCACCCACAATGGCAATAACCATAAGTGATGAACCGGCTTTGGTGAATTTACCCAGATCCTGCATGGCCAGGGGCCACAGCGCCGGCCACATCAGCGAACAACCAACGGCCATAAAGGCAATAAACCAAATAGAGATATCTTCGGGGGTAAAGACAACCATCAATGAGCCGAAGATGGCCAGAATAGAGCAGATTAACAGAGCTGTTGCCTGCGAAATGTATTTCGGGATGAAAATAATACCGCACAGGTAACCAATAACCATTCCCACCGGGGCAATCCAGGCGTAAAGCTCGGCATTGGGCAGGTTGATGCTTTGCGCATAGTCAACCAGAGTGCTGAGCGAGATGGTTTCCACACCAACATATAAGAACAAGGCCAGTACCCCAAGCAACAAGTGAGGGAATTGCCAAACTGATGTCTTTTTAGCTGCATAGGCACACTCATCGGCACTGTCTTCATCTTCGCCGGCAGCCTTAACTTCGGGCAGGGGCGAGAAGTAAGCCAAAGCTCCCAGCAGCAAGAAGGTTGCAATAATAATGTAGAAGGGCAGGCTGATATCAGCCAGCTGCACGTTTTCGACACTTTTGCCAATCACCAACGATAAAAACAGCGGAGCTACAGGCCAGGCCAGTTTATTGGCAATCCCCATATAGCTCATGCGTTTGGCCGCACTCTCAATCGGACCAAGGATGGTAATGTAGGGATTAACCGAGGCTTGCAAAAAGGCATTCCCCATACCACTGACAAAAGAGGCGAGCAGGAACAGCGGTAAGCTTTCCATACTAGCCGAAGGCAGGTATAACAGAAAGCCTGCTGCAAACATTAAAAACGAAAGGGTCATCGTTTTTTTATAGCCGATTTTGGCAATCACCAACGAGGCCGGATAACCAAAAATAAGGAAGGCCGAGAAGGTTGCAGCCAGAATCAGATAGGATTCTCCGGACGAAACTTGAAGGGCATTTTTTAAAAGCGGAATCAAATAACTATTGATTCCCAGTGCAAAGCCAATGGCAAAGAACATCACGCCAACCACCAGTAGTGCAACTGCAATTTTGTTGTTTTTTTGTGTCATAGTTAATGTATGGATTGATCGATTTCTAAATAAATAGATTCCAGAAAAATTGATGATCGCAAGATAATTAAAAGATGTGTGTTCGTACACATGGAACTGTCGGATTCTGGTTTATTTTTTCATTTTCCGACTTTAAACATCCTCGGGGCTTTGGGGAATGTCGCTCAGCGAAGTTGGAATCAATTTCGGTTTTTACGGCGTTCTCCAGGCTTTTTTTTGAAAGTCCCTTTTTCCGGCGCTCTAGAGCCTATTCCTTCGCTTCAACTTCCGATCAATTCGGATCTTTTGTCCTACCGGACGGGTTTTCATTTTTGTAGTGACACAAAAACGAAACAAAAAAGTCATGGCTGATTTTTATCTGCAACCGTCATCTGCCGAAAAGCTAAGTTCAACCGGGTGATCTCCGTCTCACAACGGAGCTTCCCGGGTTCACTAAGCTTTTCGTTTGATTCCGGTCTGGATAAAAATAGGCCAACCGGTTCCCGACTTTTTGGCATTGATCGAACGTCATTCTTATACGCTGATGGTACTTTCTGTAATCTACCTGTAGCTTCTGGATTTCCCCGCTCTACTCGCAGAGAGGGGACAGAATTGAATCGATCCGCCAGGATTGGTTCATTTCAGGGGAGAGTTACAGCGGGCTACTGGTATGCACTTTGAAAGTTCCTTCCACGGCATTTCAGAACCTGCCCTTTTTCACTTCAACTTCTGATCAATTCGGATCTTTTGTCCTACCGGACGGGTTTTCATTTTTGCCATGACGCAAAAACGAAACAAAAAGGTCATGGCTGATTTTTATCTGCGACCGTCATCTGCCGAAAAGCTAAGTTCATCCCGATATCATCCGGGTTCTCTAAGCTTTTCGTTTGATTCCGGTCTGGATAAAACCAGGCCAACCGGTTCCCGACTTTTTGGCATTGATCAGAAGACCTTCTTGCTGGTTAATGCTTTGGGGAACGACAACCCGACAACTTTTGACAACGCGACAACAGTATCGTTGAAAGAATCCTAAACTTTTATTCCTGTTGGCGATTCCCGGGAATCATGAATGTTTTTTATATTTTTGATGCTTCCCAAAAAGCAAACAGCCATGAAATTCAGAATTCTTGCATTCCTTCTTGTTTATCTGTGTGTTAACCCGCTTAGGGCACAATCGCAGATGTCCCTTAAACCCAAGTTGGTGTTGGTGATTAATGTTGAGCAGATGCGTAATGACTACCTGGTGCGCTATGCTGATAAGTTTCAGAATAACGGGTTCTTACGACTGGTAAATCAGGGGGCTGTTTGTTCCAATGTCGGCCTGAATTTGCATATTCAGAAGTGCGTTACCGGCGTTCCTACCTTGTTTACAGGGGCTTATCCCGACCGCCACGGTATTATTAACGAGAGCTGGATGGATCGGCTGAAAGAAAAAGAGGTTGATGCCGTAGCTGATCCCAATTACATCACAGTGGGTAGCGACTCCGACGAAGGACAACGGTCTGCTCAGCAATTGTTAAGTCCTACCCTGGGCGATGGCTTAAAGCTGGTCACCAATGGTGCCTCAAAAGTGTTCTCGGTGGGCTTGAATGACTACAGCGCGGTCTTTTCGGCCGGACATGCTGCCGATGGTGCCTACTGGATGGACAATGAAACCGGCAACATGATCTCTAGTTCCTATTATGTGGATCAGTTTCCGGCCTGGGCTTTCAGTTTTAACGCCAAACAGATGATGGATTCCTACGCTACACGCGACTGGACGACCTTGTTGCCATCAAGCAGCTATGCCGCCAGCAGTGAGGACGACGATGTTTTTGAAACCGGTTATTTTGAAAAATGGCGCAGCTTCCCTTATAACCTGAAGAAGCTGATTTCGGAAACCGGCAGCTACCGGGTCATGAAAACAACTCCCTATGGTAACCGGTTGATCAAGGATTTTGCCGTCAACCTGATTGATCAGGAACGATTGGGACGCGATGAGGTGACTGATTTGCTTACCATCAATTTTTCGTCGATGGACTATGCCAACAGCCTGTTCGGACCATCCTCTGTTGAGATGGAAGATACCTACCTGCGCCTGGATCAGGATGTGGCCGACTTGTTAAACTATGTGGATAAGAATATTGGGCTGGCTAATACGCTGGTTGTGCTCACTTCGTCCTGTTCTTCGTCTTATTCGGTCGACTTTTTACAGCAGAAATACAAGATGCCTGCCGGTTATGTGTCGCCCGAGAGCATGGTGGCCTTGCTCAAATCGTATCTGAACATTACTTACGGACAAGGCAACTGGATTGACTTTGTGATGGACCAGCAGATTTATGTTGACCGTGACTTGATTGAAAAACAAAAGCTGGATTTGGCCGACTTTCTCAGTAAAGCTGCTTCGTTTATTAACCAGTTCGAAGGGGTGAAGATTGCCCTTCCGGCTACCGGCTTTGAGCAGGGCGATTATGCCACCAGCTTGCTGACAACCATCTCAAAATCGTATAACTTTAAGCGTTCGGGCGATATTTTATTTATGCTGGAGAACGGTTGGCAGCCGCAGTTTAAATTCCGCAAAGTGGTGTACACCGATAACTCGCGCATTCCGATGATCTTTTTCGGACAAGGCATCAAAAGCGGCCGATTCCGCAATTCGGTTGATGCCATTGATTTGGTGCCCACCATCTTCGATATCCTGGGCTACGACATTCCGCCACACTGCAAGGGACGAGTGATTAGCGAGATTATGCGCTAATTAATTTGGAATGAATTGACTGACTCTTGTGGATGCAGACTCAAATTCTTTCGAGCCAACAGCGAAAGAGGCAAGCTGATTGTCGTAAACAGGAAAGCCGGCAATCTCAACTGCAATGGAAATGTGGCGGTTTGCTCCCTGCAAGCTGTTTTCAATTTCGGACCAAGAGATCAGCTTGCCTTGTTTCATCGCAATAGTCATGAGCTCGACGCTTAGCCAGGCGCAACAAATTTTCGTGGTACAGCCGGTTTTGCTTGTCGTTGAGCATGGCATGGAACAGCTACCCTTCGCGATGCGGACTTTTCAGGTAATGAAACAGCATTTGGCCGGTATGGGGTGGGCATTGCCGCCGAAAAGAGGAAGTTCAGCTTTTTCAGGCCGTATCTCGCGTGAAAACACGGCTTCGGCAGGGCATTTCTCATCGGTATTGCGGCTTTGTTTCCCGCAAACAGGATTGTTTAAGCCTCAAGTTGGGCTGGTTAAGCCTCGATAATCGATGCAGTTTGGTGAATGGAATGGTGGATCAAGATGTTTGTTTACAGCGTCTTAATGTCGCCATTGGAGGTGGACTGGATTGAAGAAAGACTGGCTTCTTGTGGTGTATTTCACACTAAAAATCGTAGATTTCTCCTGAATAATTCTACCATTTTAATGAGAAATAGGGCGTTTTTCATGAAAATGATAAGATTATTGCTGAGAAATAGAAGAATGTTTTATCGAAATTGCTGGTTTTTAAAGAATAAGAGTCTGTTTTTTATTAAAAATGGTGTGATTTTCCTTAAAAATGGCTAATTTGTCATTCGAAACAGGTCGCTGGAAACCAATGATTTGGTGCTTCTGCCATCCGTCAGGAATAAAAAGGGGAGGACTAAAGCAGAACTGGTATCCGGAACCGCAATCCGAAGCAGCAGTTAGGCCCTGGTGCCGGACTTTGTAACGGAATAGCTCTTGAGCCTTCTTTTTTAATCTAAACATTGTGGTTTTTGGGCGAATAAGAAGGGATACCAGTGGTGCCCCGGCACCCGATTGATGTAAGCGAATCGTTAATTCATCCGTTGATGTTCAAGAACGAACTTTCCAGAAACTTTTCTCCGGCAAAATTTAAGCAAACTGAGTTAAACGTCTTCTGCAAATCCATCATTCAGGCCATGGATGGTAATGTGCATTTCCCCAATCCGGTACCATCGTTGGAGCAGTTGCAAAAACTTCAGCTCAATTATCAACAATCGCTGGTTGATACCATTGATGGTACCCGATTCGACACGGCCGTTAAACGCAATTGCCGCGAAAAGCTGGTTGATGGTTTACGGGCGCTCGCCAATTATGTAGAGGCCGAAAGTGACGGCAACCTGGAGGTACTGGCTAGTAGTGGTTTCAACTTAAAATATAAGCCCCGGCGCATTGGTGTACTTCCGGGAGCGAAAGGTTTCAATGTTCGGCCGGGTAGTAATCCGGGAGTGATTGAGCTATCGTGTCAGGTGGTTCCCAAAGCATCGTTTTATTTGTTTGCATACACCGAAAGTCCGGTTAGCGGGCAGAGTGTCTGGATAACGGTTACCTCGTCCAAACGAAAAGCCCGCATCGAAGGGCTGCAATCCGGAAAACGCTATGCTTTTCGTGTGGCGGCTTGCGGAACAAGGCCCGAACGGGTATGGAGTCCGAGCCTTGAAAGCTATGTGTTGTAATGGTGACTGCCTTAAAGCCAACCGTGGACAATAGCTTGCCACGGCGGCGGTCTGGCTTGCTGATTGGGCCTGTTTTAGTGCCGGTACAAATGGCAAGTTTGTATTGGTGCCGGCGGCAGGCAGCCAGTCGGGTTTAGTTTGCCTTTATAGCGCTGGCGGCTTCTTTGTCAAAATAGAAGGTCAACTGTCCCTGTACGGGTTGAATATAGCTGGAGGGCAGTTTGAGATAACCTTCGCGTTGATTGAAAATTTCATCGACGCGGGCTGTTTTCGATTTGCCGGTCACCAGAAAACAGACTTCTTTGGCATTGTTAATCACCTTTCCGGTCAGGCTTACGCGCTTTTGTCCCGATTCGGGGTGCGTGGCTACTGCACAAATTTCGGGGGCATTCAGCAGATGAATTTCATGCGGGAAGATTGAGGCGGTGTGCCCGTCATTACCCATTCCAAGAATGATCAGATCGAAGACTGGCCATCCGTTTGTTTTGGGAAGCCACTGGTTAATTTCGGCTATATATTCCTGGTTGGCCTGCCGGGGCTCCCATTCGCCTTTTACCCGGTGAATATTTTCAGCGGGCATCGTTATCCGGCTGAGCAAATGATCGCTGGTCATTTTGTAGTTGCTTTGTTCGTCGGTAGGGGCTACGCAACGTTCGTCGCCCCACCAAAAATGAATTTTATGCCAGGGCATTTTTGCTGCATATTGCTCCGCCAGCACATCAAACAGCAGGGCAGGAGTCGAACCGCCGGACAGGGCAATGTGTACGGGCTGGGCAGCTTTTGTAGCCAACAGGTAAAGATCGGTGGCAAAGGCCCGGGCAACGGCCAGGCTGTTGTCGTATATTTTAATTTTTTTTGTTTGCATGGGTTGTTGTTCCTGAAAGCCGATCAATTGATCGGCTTGTTTGTGTTAAAGTTCGCAGTAATTTCCGTCGTTCGATAGGTTTTTGCAGGGGTAACGCCAAGTGCCGTTCTCGATGAGCTGATCGGCCACATCGGGTCCCCATGTTCCGGCCGGATAGCCATAAACGGGGATTTCGGGGTTGTTAGCCCAAGCGTTCAGAATGGGTTGCACAAATTCCCAGGCTTTAACAACAGCGTCTCCACGTGAATAAAGCGTTGCGTCGCCCTGCATACAGTCCAGCAACAGGCGTTCGTAAGCTGCCGGAAGATGAACATTGCGCAATTCGTCGTAGTGGAAATCCATATTGACGGTTTGTACGTTAAAACCTGCCCCCGGAACTTTCATGCCAAACTTAAGCAGGATTCCTTCGTCGGGTTGTATGCGGATAACCAGTTGATTATGCGAATGCTGGTCGTCGGCAAGGTTGCCAAACAGGTGGTGCGGAGTCTTTTTAAAGTGAATGACCACTTCGGTTACCCGGGTGGGGAGCTTTTTCCCGGTACGGATGTAAAAGGGAACACCGCTCCAGCGCCAGTTGTCGATGAAAAATTTCATGGCAAAGAAGGTTTCCGTGCGGCTTTCGGGATTTACGCCCTTTTCATCGCGATATCCTTTTACGGCTTCACCCTTTATGTGCGATTCAATATACTGACCGCGAATTACGTTGTTAACAACGTCTTCTTCGCTGATGGGGCGCAAGGACTGGAATACTTTCAGCACCTCGTTCCGGATCGCATCGGCCTCAATCACCACGGGGGGCTCCATGGCAACCATTCCAACCATCTGCATCAGGTGGTTCTGAACCATGTCGCGCATAGCTCCCGAGTTGTCGTAATAACCACCGCGTTCCTCTACACCCAATGCTTCGGCCGAGGTAATTTCAACCCGTTCAATGAAATTATGATTCCAGATGGGTTCGAAAATGCCGTTGGCAAAACGGGTTACCAGCATATTCTGCACCGATTCTTTGCCCAGGTAGTGGTCGATGCGGTAAATTTGTTCTTCTTCGAAATAATCCAGTAATTTTTTATTCAGCCGTTTGGCCGACTCCAGGTCGGTGCCAAAGGGTTTTTCGATGATCAACCTTCGGAATCCATCGGCGGTTTGGTTTAAATCGACACTGGCCAGGTTGGCCGGAATGACATCGTATAACTTTGGGGGAGTGGACAGGTAAAAGATGAAATTCTCAGCAATTGTATTTTGCTTGGCCAGCGTGGTCAGGCGATCGCGCAGAATCGGGTAGTCGTAGGCATCGTCGGTGGCCAGCGGCTGGTAATACAGCTTATCCAAAAAGTCGTTCACCTGAGCTTTTTGTTCTTCAGCAGAAGGTAAAAACTCGGTCATTTTGTCCCGAAAGTCTTCATCCGACAGGTTGGTGCGGCTAACACCGAGCACGGCAAACTTTTGGGGTAAGAAATTGCGCAGATACAGCTCGTAGAGAGCAGGTATCAGTTTTCGTTTTGTAAGATCTCCGGAAGCTCCGAAGATGACTAATATTTGAGATTCTGTTTGACTCATGATTTTCAGTTTATCTGTTCTGTACGGTTTAACTTGCAGTAATCCGTTTGAGGCCATGCAGACCATGCCCAAAAATAGCAAATCAGTTTGTGACCTAAAACAGTTATTGGCGGGCAATGTTTGCCGGCCGGGCGATTATACCGGGCTTGCCGGACGAATGGTAAGGTAGACAATCAGTTGGTTGGCTCGTTTTTCCCGGTGTACATCGAAGTCCGGATGTGATCCAGCCTGTACTCGTACGCCGAGCTCGCCGCTTGCGTGGCGGTAAATGTGAATCTGGTCTCGAAAGCCAAGCCCGGGAATGCCGGCAGCTTTGTAGGCCGCCTCCTTAATGCACCAACACCATCCGTGCCCATTATCCATCGATTCGGCCAGGCAAAGTTCCTGCTCACTCAGGTATTTGCTCTGTACGCGCCGGAAGTTTCTGTTTTCCGATTCAATATCGAGTCCGGTCATGCTGTCGCGGTGTAAAAACAAACCGACTAAATTGGCCGAGTGGCTGATGGAAACCGAATGATAATGTGGATGATCGATGCAGGGTTGCCCATGATCGGTATAACGAAATTGCTGTTGGCCGCAATTAGCCGCTTGTTGAAGTAAGCGAACGGCCAGCCATTCCTTTTGGCGTTTGGGATGACGAATGAGCTGAAAGGCCGGGCTACTTAAAAAAGCCGAGGCCAACTGTTTCAGTTGCTCGAGGCTTTCGGTGATTTCCCAAAGCAGTAGAAGGCCATTCTGCGTTTCAGTATCTTGAATTAAAGGCATGGGACAACTGTTTTTTATGCGCCGGTTTGTATGGCACTGGTTAAGCTATTCTTTCCAGCGGAAAGTCTCAATCAGGTGGATCAGGTCGGGCTCCAGAAAATCAATAACAGGTTGAATGCTGTCGATATTCGGAATTTCACGAATGTAAAAAGCGCCCCGCAGAAAGTGTTGGGTGCTGTCGGTCAGGTAGAACTGAAGCGGAGAAGCCGCATTTCCTTCAATGTGATAAATGGTTCCGTAAACGTTGTTTGCCGGATCCAGGTAGAGTTGCTCGTTGATGGCGTCGGCTTTAATAGTGTGGTCGTAAGCCAGTTTGCGCGATTCCTCGATATGGGTGTTGAGATTGCCATTCAAGCGGACATAAGTGAGGTGAACATCAGCTTTGTTGGCGGGCGTTACCAGGTTAACCCACTCGTCGCCGGTTTTGCGGTCGTGGGTAAACTGTATTGTCGAGTAATCAGCCAGGTCAAACGAGTAGGGGAGTTTTGCGCTAAGCGGGTGATAGGATTTCTCGGGGAAGCTGATCCTGAAGTAGCCTCGTGGTTTGGGCATATAGCTCTCGCCGCAAGCATAACAGAGCAGCGCAATTGTCAGAAATAAAATCAGTTTTTTCATGCAGTTCGGGCTGTTGTTCACTTAATTTCCACCTTGATTTTTTTGATACGTCGGTTATCAACACTATCGATCGAAAAGATAAAATTCTCGCAGGTGATTTTTTCATTTAAGGCCGGAATTTCTCCTTTCAATTCAAGGATGAGTCCGGCCAGGGTATCAGCATCTCCTTTATGCGCATCGAAGGTATGCTCGTTGATGCCGGTGATCTTGTAAAAATCGTTCAGCAGTATTTTCCCGTCAAACAGGTAGGTGGTGTCGTTAATTTTGGTGAAGTACTTTTCTTCTTCATCAAATTCGTCGGCAATTTCACCAACAATTTCTTCCAGAATGTCTTCCAGTGTTACAATACCCGAACTACCGCCGTACTCGTCCACAACGATGGCCATGTGTACTTTGTTTTTCTGAAAATCTTCCAGCAAGTCGTCAATTTTCTTTGTTTCGGGCACATAAAAGGGAGGACGGATGATGGATTGCCAGCGAAAATTTTCGCCGCTATGAATGTAGGGCAGGATGTCCTTAATGTACAAAATGCCCCGGATGTTGTCGAAGGTTTCGGCAAAGACCGGGATGCGCGAATAACCCGACTCGTTGATCAGTTTGATGACATCCGAAAAGGATTCTTTCAACTCGATGGCATCCACATCAACCCGGGGGCGCATAATTTCGACCGCATTCTTGTGCCCAAATTTGACGATTCCCTCCAGGATGTCTTTGTCTTCCGAGATCTCGTGGTCGGCTGTAAGCTCGAGGGCTTGCGACAGCTCGTCAACCGATATGTTTTGCGAATGCTTCTGCATCCGTTTGTTGACAAACGAAGTCGAAAAAATCAGAATGGCATTGATAGGTCGGAAGATGCGCTCCAGAATGTAAAGCGGAATGGCCATCACCCGCGCAACACGTAACGAATAGCGTGTTGCATAAACCTTGGGGATGATTTCGCCAAACAGCAACAGGAAAAAGGTGATAACAATGATCTGGAAAATAAAACCGATGGTTTGGGCTTTCGAAAAATCGATCATCGCATCCGTTGCATAAGAGGAGAGGATGACGATGCCGACATTGATAAAATTGTTGGCTACTAAAATGGTTGCCAGCAGTTTTTCCGGATTTTCCAGATTGTGCAGAATGTAATGGCTCTTTCGTTCTTTATGACTGCTCAACTTCTGACGATCCTTGGGGCTTAGTGAAAAATAAGCCACTTCGGAGCCTGAAATTAAGGCCGACGAAATCAAGAGCAAAATAATAAACAGGAGGCTGATAACAGCAGATCCTGTCAAGGGGAGAAAATACACCTCCCCCGACAGAGATAGCAAATGAGGTAATGGGTCTGTTTCCAATTAGTTCAAATTTTTGTTACTAAAATGGCAAGTCATCTTCGTCTGACGAACTAAAATCGGGTTCGCTAACCGATGCTGCCTGTTGATTGCTTGGTGCTGAAGTTTGCTGTGCCCCGGTTGACTGTCCTTTGGGCGTTAACATTTCCATGTTGTCAACATTGATTTCAGTTGTATAGCGTTTGTTGCCATCCTTATCATCCCACGAACGGGTGCGGATGCGGCCCTCAAGATACAATTTATCTCCTTTATGAACGTATTGTTCGACTACTTTTGCCAATCCACGCCACACCACAATGTTGTGCCACTCGGTGGCCGTCACTTTTTCGCCGTTTTTGGCCGTGTAGCTTTCCGATGTTGCCAAAGGAAATCTGGCAACAGTAACGTCTTTGTCTAAATGTTTTACTTCAGGATCTTGTCCTACGTTTCCAATTAAAATAACTTTATTTACAGACATGCTTCATAATTTAAGTTAATAAGATCCAAGTTACGAAATTTCGTGATTATCTGATGAATACAGTAAGCACTATTTTACGAACGATATGGTTTTCGTGACGAAATGCAACTTTCACTATACGAACGAACTAAATCCATTCCAATTGAGCAAGCTTTTGCTCGATTGGTTTGGGAACAGCAAATTTAAAAATATCTTTTTGATCCACCCGTATTAAATTGCTTCGATCTGTTTTAGGGCTTGTTTGTTCAAGCTGTATAAAACGGTAGTGGATGTGTTGGTGGCTCAGAACCTGTTTTTGCCAGTTGCTTACCGAGAGAATTTGACTTTCAGTAGGTATTCCCAGTTGATCGAGCTGTTTTAAAACCTGGTCAATTTCGGTTTTCTCCCCGGCTTCAACCAAGGGAAATTCGAAGAGGTTTTTCCAGATGTCGTTCCCGGTTCGTTTTTGCAAGTAGCTGTGGCGATCGTCTGTAAGTACAATATAATTAAAATAGCGGTGTCGGATTTTAATTTTTCCCTGCTTTACGGGCAGTTTGTCGATCTTGCTTTCCTGTAGGGCGATGCAGCAATCGTTGAGGATGCAATTGGTGCAATTGGGGTTTTTAGGTGTGCATTGCAGGGCTCCAAACTCCATCATGGCCTGGTTGTGCAGTCCGGGATGGTGGTGATCCAGTAGCTCGGCGGCCAGTTCCCCGAAGAGCTTTTTGCCAGCAGTGCTGTCAATGGGTGTGTCGATACCAAAAAGACGTGCCAAAACGCGAAACACATTCCCGTCAACCACGGCGTGGGGTAAGTTAAAACTGATTGAAGCGATTGCTGCTGCCGTGTATTCGCCGACGCCTTTCAGCGCTATTATATTATTATAGGTGTCGGGAAAATTTCCGTTCATCTGCTGAGCTATGGTTTTTGCCGCCTGGTGCAGGTTGCGGGCACGCGAGTAGTAGCCCAGTCCTTGCCACAGTTTCAGAACTTCGTCTTCCGATGCGTTGGCTAAAAGTTTCACATTGGGATAATGCTCGGTAAATCGCCTGAAATAGGCAAGTCCCTGGTCGATTCGGGTCTGTTGCAGAATGACTTCCGACAGCCATATAAAGTATGGATCAGTTGTTTCCCGCCAGGGAAGTTGTCGTTTGTTCGCCTGGTACCAGTGGTGTAATCGCCCTTTAATCTGCTCAAAATCCGCCATAACTATTTAGAATCTACGTGAATTGCAAAAATAATTCAATTCTATTGTTTCTAGTTCTCAAATAATTTTTATTTTTGCAGACCATTTGACCCGATTTTATAATTTATTGAAAACTAAATAATTTTAGAGATGACTAAAGCAGATATTGTTAACGAAATTAGCAAGAATACTGGCATTGAAAAGGTAACAGTGCAGAAAGCAGTAGAAGCTTTCATGGAAACTGTAAAGGATTCTTTGACAGAAGGCAGAAACGTATATTTACGTGGTTTCGGAAGTTTCATCGTTAAGAAGAGAGCTGAAAAAACTGCACGCAATATATCGAAAAACACAACTATCATCATTCCGGAACATTTTATTCCAAGCTTCAAGCCTGCTAAAACGTTCGTATCTCAAGTTAAAGACCAAGTAAAATAATAAAGTTATGCCAAGCGGAAAAAAAAGAAAAAGACACAAGATGGCTACGCACAAGCGTAAGAAAAGACTACGTAAAAACAGACATAAGAAGAAGAAATAAGTTTTACTTTAGGTAAAACTGTGTTACTGTTTGGTTAAACCTAAAGTGCTTCGTGCTTTAGGTTTAATTAGTTTTACGAATTGCATTTTACGTGCGAGCGATCTTAAAAATTAAAAAAACGTTGTGAGTAGCGATCTAATTATTGATGTCACTCCCTCGGAAGTCGTTATAGCCTTATTAGAGAACAAACGCTTAGTTGAGCTAACAAGGGAAAAAAGCGGAGCAAAATTTGCCGTTGGCGATATCTATCTAGGTAAAGTCAAAAAAATTATGCCGAGCTTAAACGCTGCTTTCATCGACGTTGGTTATGAAAAAGATGCATTTTTGCATTATCTCGACATGGGCCCGCAATTTTCAACTTTAAACAAGTTTTTTAAAATTGCCAGTTCCAAGAAAAACCGTATTTCTTCGGTATCCAAAATTCACTCCGAGCCGGACATTAACAAGGAAGGCAAAATTACGGAGGTATTACAAACAGGCCAGAATATATTGGTTCAGATAGCTAAAGAACCCATATCAACCAAAGGCCCCCGTCTAACGTCAGAACTTTCGATAGCGGGACGAAATTTAGTGTTGATGCCGTTTAGCGAAAAAGTAAGTGTTTCGCAAAAAATTAGCTCAACCGAAGAAAAAAACAGGCTTAAAAAGCTGATTCAAAGCATTAGGCCGAAGAAATACGGCGTGATTGTCCGAACCGTTTCCGAAGGGAAGCGCGTTGCTGAGCTCGACCAGGAATTGAAAAAACTGGTTGCCAAGTTTGAAACCATGTTTCAAAAACTCAAAAAAGCATCAGCACCGTCTCTGGTTATTGGGGAAATCGATCGGACAACGGCTCTGCTCAGAGATATTTATAACCCGAACTTCAATAACATCATTGTCAATGATGCTGAAGTAGCCGATGATATTGCAGAATACCTGGGTACAATCGACCCGGAGAAGAAAAAAATTGTGAAGCACTACAAAGGTGGACAACCAATTTTTGATTACTTCGGAGTCGAAAAGCAAATTAAGTCGTCGTTCGGAAAGACAGTTTCGTTTAAACACGGGGCATACCTGATTATTGAACACACCGAGGCTTTTCACGTTATCGACGTGAACAGCGGAAACCGTTCCAAAGCCGGTGTCGATCAGGAAACCAATGCACTGGAAGTAAACTTAGCTGCTGCTGAAGAGATAGCACGACAAGTGAGGTTGAGAGACATGGGGGGAATTATCGTAATCGATTTTATCGATATGCATAATTCCGAGAACCGGCAAAAGGTTCATGAACGCATGAAAGAGGCGATGTCTGTTGATCGGACCAAGCACAATATCTTGCCATTGAGTAAGTTTTGCTTGATGCAGATCACCCGCCAGCGGGTACGGCCCGAAGAACATGTAGAAACCGCAGAAGTGTGTCCTACATGTAAAGGTACAGGCAAAGTAACGCCTACGATTCTCTTTACTGATGAACTGGACAACAAGGTCAATTATATCTTCAAAGATTTGAATAAGAAGAAGCTGACTTTGAAAGTTCATCCTTATGTAGCAGCCTATCTGACCAAAGGCTTTATGTCGCAGCGTCAGAAATGGGCTTTGAAATTTCTACGGAAAGTAACCGTTGAAGAAGTGAGTTCTCTGGCTTTTCTCGATTGTCAGTTTTTTGACGAGAACATGGAGGAAATAATACTTTAAATAAGTGTAAATCCCGGGCAGATTTGTTCGGGATTTACTATTTTTAGGGGGTCTAGAACTTGTTGTATGAAGTATAAAGCCCTGATATTCCTATTGCTGTTGTTTCCGGTGATCGGTTGTTATGCCTACCAGATTGAAGGTGTGGTGCGCATATCCGACCAATGGCAACCCAAAATTTACCTGGCCTCTATTCAGTCGCCCGAAAATTTGTTTGTAGCTTCTCCCGAGTTCATGATCAATGAGGCTACCATTTATCCCGATGGACATTTTGAGCTAAAAGGCAACGATCTGCCCGACGATCCGCGTTTTTATCGTTTGTATTTGGTGCGCAATAGTTTGTTCGCGCTCGAATTTTCGGCCGATTCAACGCGAAATTTCATGCATCTGCTGCTAACAAACTCCAGCGAGTTGAAGCTTAATGCCGGCGATCAGAAACTGTTGTTTGACGATGTTCGGGTGGAAGGATCACCCGAGAATGAAAGCCTGGTGGCCTTTGAAAAGGCTTATTTTCAGAAACGACATAGCTTAACACTGATCAATACGGTAGCGAAGCGCGATTTCCAGAGCCAAAGCATGAATCGCAGTATCCGCGAGTTTGTGACCAACAGCTCGGATGCGATAGTCGGACTGTTTGCGCTTTATCATATCGAGGATCGCGAAACCGACTTTCTGCGAAACGGGTCGTTCTACTTCGATTTTCAGGAACGCTTAAAAGCCCAATACCCGCAGGCCATGTATACCGCTGCCTACGACGACCTGTTGAACAACCTGGTTGGTTATCGCGACTTGGTGTGCGAGATACCCCGAATTACCAAGCCCTGGCGCAGCTGGATCATCGGAGCCGAGGCGCTTATTATTGTCCTGCTGGCGATCTGGGTATATCGGCTGAAAAGCCAGGGAAGCGGCAAAAACGAGGTCGATTATTTTGGTTTGCTAACCGAAAAGGAACGTACAATCTGGGAAGCCTTGGCTGCCGGGAAAACCAATAAAGAGATTGCCGCCGATCTTTTTATTGAATTAAGCACGGTAAAGACGCACATCAATAATTTGTACAAACGTCTGGGGGTTTCCAATCGGAAAGAAGCTATTGTATTGTACAATAGGCAAAAATGATTGTTTGTGCAGGGGGTCTAGTCCTTATTTCAACCTTTTGTCGGCCGTTTTTACACCGCTTTGTATAGTGATTTGCATCAGGGGAGCAGCTATTTTTGTTGACACTGTTTAGCAGCGAAACAATAATCAATTCACAATAAAATTTACTGCCAGGTATGAAGCGGATTTTAGTTATTCTAATCACACTTTTGACAACACTGGGCTCCAATGCTCAGATTATGGAGCCTGTAAAATGGTCGTTCTCGTCGAAGCAGGACGGCGATCAGGTGAAACTTATTTTCACAGCAACCATTGATGACGGTTGGCATTTGTACGACACAAAATTGCCCGACGGAGGACCCGTTCCCACATCATTTCATTTTAACGAGAATGCGAATGTTGAATTGGTGGGAGCAATGACCACCGATCCGCAGCCTACCGAAAAGTTCGACGAAACCTTTCAGATGGACCTTCGGTATTTTGCAAGCAAGGCGGTATTTACGCAGGTGGTGCAGGTGAAATCGGCCGACCCGGTGACCATTGATGGTTATCTGGAGTTTATGTGTTGTAACGACGAAACCTGCTTGCCGCCGACCGAGGTGGAATTCAGCTTCAAGGCAGATGGTGTTGGTACAGCGGCTGCCGTAACCGGCCCGACTGAAGCCAAAAAGGACGATGCTGAGTCGGTCGCTCAGGCTTCCGAAGCGGAGGCAACAGTGGCTGAGCAGGTAGCCGAGCCGGTTCAGGAGCCAGTTACTCCTGCCGAACAAGGACAGGTGATGACCGATAAAGGGAAAACAGGTACAACTGAAAATTTGTGGATGTTCCTGTTCTTCTCATTTTTGGCCGGTTTAGCTGCTATTTTAACACCTTGCGTGTTCCCGATGATCCCGATGACGGTTTCATTTTTTATGAAGAGTGGCGACACCAAAGCCAAGTCGCGGATGTATGCCTCCTTCTACGGGCTGTCGATCATCGCTATTTATACCATTGTTGGTACGGTTGTGGCACTCATTTTCGGCCCCGATATCGCCAACTTTCTGAGTACGCACTGGATTCCGAATATCATCTTTTTCGCCGTGTTCATGATCTTCGCATTCTCGTTCTTCGGGATGTTCGAGATTGTGTTGCCCAGCTGGTTGGTGAACAAATCGGACAGCCAGGTGGATAAAGGCGGCTTTATGGGCTCATTCTTTATGGCCTTAACATTGGTGTTGGTTTCCTTCTCGTGTACCGGGCCAATCGTGGGGGCTATTTTGGTCGAGTCGGCCGGTGGTGCCGTGCTCAAACCCATTGTCGGAATGTTCGGCTTCTCGCTGGCTTTTGCATTGCCCTTTACTTTATTTGCGCTGTTCCCGGGTTGGCTGAGCAATTTGCCCAAATCGGGCGGCTGGTTAAACTCGGTGAAAGTTGTGCTGGGCTTCCTCGAACTGGCGCTGGGGCTGAAGTTCCTGAGCGTAGCCGACCAAACGTACCACTGGGGGATTCTCGATCGGGAGGTGTATCTGGCCTTGTGGATCGTCATTTTCACCCTGTTGGGCTTCTACCTGTTGGGTAAATTGAAATTTTCGCACGACAGCGATGTGAAGCATGTTACCGTGCCCCGCCTGATGTTGTCTATTGCCACGTTTGCCTTTGTGGTGTACCTCATTCCGGGAATGTTTGGCGCCCCGCTGAAGGCCATTTCAGGCTATATGCCGCCCATGGAAACGCACGATTTTGATTTGCGTGGCATTGTGCGCGACGAAATTCAGCTCCGTGGCGGGCTTCAGGCGAACCAGACGGATGGTCAGGAAGTGAAGGCCAAGTACAGCGATTTTCTGCACTTGCCACATGGCCTGCAGGGTTTCTTTGATTACGAGGAAGGAATGGCTTATGCCAAGCAAGTGGGTAAACCGGTTTTTATCGACTTTACCGGACATGGTTGTGTGAATTGCCGCGAGATGGAGGCCAGCGTGTGGTCGGATCCGCGCGTGCTGAAACGCCTGATGAACGATTACGTGCTGATTGCGCTGTACGTCGACGACAAAAAGCAACTGCCCGAAGACGAGTGGGTGACCTCGAGCTACGACGGCCGCGTGAAGAAGACCATCGGGAAGAAAAATGCCGATTTTCAGATTAGCCGCTTTGGGGTGAATGCCCAACCTTATTATGTGTTGCTCGACCACCAGGGGAAAGAATTGACACAGCCCAAAGCTTACGATTTAGATGCCGATAATTTTGTGCAGTTTCTCGACGAAGGGCTTGCCCGTTTTAAGCAGCACTGATTTAGACCAATTGAAACATTTGTTTTTTTTTCACCATAGTTTAGTTTGGATTAGTATCTAATCCACGAGTCCCGGCCAGCGCCGGGACTTTTTTGTATGGCCACGGTGTGCGGAGGGTTAGTGGTGAGTAGTGAGTAGTGAGTAGTGAGTAGTGAGTAGTGAGTAGTGAGTAGTGAGTAGTGAGTAGTGAGTAGTGAGTAGTGAGTAGTGAGTAGTGAGTAGTGAGTAGTGAGTAGTGAGTAGTGAGTCCGGAGTCATTCTTTGCGTGCTTTGCGCCTTCTTTGCGGACTTTGCGGTTAAACGAATACGGAAACGCCAAAAAAGCGGAGAAGACGCAGAGAGAGGAGTCGGAGGTCCAGTGTTCAGTGATCAGTAGTGAGTCGTGAGACAGGAGTAGTGAGTCATCAATCCATCAATCCGGCTATCCCGCCATCTGCAACGGGCTTGCTACATGCAAAGGCCAAACTTTATCCTATTCTACTCCGGGCTTTCTACTAGCTTTCTATATCATCGGATACAGTAAGCATACAGAAAGCATACAGAAACCTTACAGAAACCCCTGCTTTGCTCCGACGAAATTCCGGTTTGTTTTTCGGTATAAAGATTCGAAAACAGGACGCTACAACCGGCTGGCATCGTCCAACTTTATTTTATCCATCATTTGTTTTTAAACAAAACAACAAATTAGCAATATTAATTATTATTGTTAATTTGATAGCATGCGATAACGATGGATAAAATACTAGAACGTTAGGCACAATATAAATTCGATAAACACTAAGATGGCAATAATTGATTTATTCTCTAAAAGACAAAAAAGACTTCGCGGTGATGTACCGGATGTCTATACCTATAATAATATTCCAAATGATTTGAGAGTGCGTATTGTGCATATAATTCGAGACGCAATTGGAGAAAACACATATGGGAATAACGAGACAATACTTGAATAATTCAATTCATCGATCCCCTTGAAGGTGTATATAGGAGAATCCACGTCGATCTCACTCTCAATTAGATTCACTTTTTTAAACAAAAATTGCAAATCAGTTGTGCCTCTTTGAAATTGAGTTGCTTCAAATCGGAATGTAAAAGAACATCAGTCCCAGCCCCAATTCCTAATATTATGGTTGGTTAAAACGACATGTAGCCTGAGGCGAAGTCCGATTTAACTAGAGCTCCTTTTCAGAGAAAGTAAAAAAGAGTAGGCTGTCATAGGAAATTTTTGTAGCCTTACCTGAAAATAGGACAGTTTAAAATTAGACAAATTAGTAATTATCGAATTGAAAGGATAGCAATCAAGTTGATCCTCCAATTTCTAAGGTTCCTTCCAAATAGACTGTTCTATAGGGTATCTTCTCCCTCGCGTTATTATTAATTCGTTCAAAAAGAAGCTCTGCTGATGCTTGCCCGATCTCGAAGCCCATGGGATGAATGACCGAAAGAGGCGGGTTATACATGGTTCGGAAGGTTTCCTCGCAGAAACCGATGACGGCGATTTGCTCGGGAACTTTTAAGCCTTTTCTGAAGATGGCTTTCATGACCCCGGACATTGTCAGGTCGCTGATTGCAAAAATGGCATCGGGAGGATTGGCCGTGTTCAGTAATTCCATGGTTCGTTTCTCTGCTTCGTCGGGCCATTCACACGATACGATATAATCGTCAGTAACCGGGTAATTTCGGTGTTGAAGCGCCATTTTATAGCCTTTGAGCCTGTTTTGGCTGATGAGCAGGTTGAGGTTCCCTGTACAGATTCCGATTTTCTTTCTGCCCCGGTCAATTAAGTGGTTGACCGCATTAAACGAAGCTGTAACATCGTCGACCAGGACACAGTCGGCTTCCAGGTCGGTCACGACCCTGTCGAAAAAGACAAGCGGATAGTCCCGGTCAATTAGATGCTTGAAGTGGGAGAAATCTTTGGTTTTTCGCGATACTGATACTAAAATCCCTTCCACATTGTTGGCCACAAGGATATTGAGGTTTTCTTTTTCCCGTTCAAACGATTCGTTGGACTGTAGAATAAGCAGATTATAACCATTCTTGTAGACAATCTCCTCGATTCCCCGGATTACCGAAGGGAAGAAGAAATAGGAAATCTGGGGGACAATTAGTCCAATTACTTTACTGCGTTTGTACCTGAAAGAGGCAGCGACAGCATTGGGCATGTAGCTAAGTTCCTCCGCCACTCTACGAACAGCCTCTTTGGTTGTTTGGCTGATATCCGGATGATCGCGTAAGGCTCTGCTAACAGTCGATTTAGACAGGTTCAAGCGTTTGGCAATATCGAGAATTGTAGCCGGGTTATTGGGCATAACTAGTCTTTTTGAATTCAATTTGAAATATACAATAAAATTTTCCGGACGGTTCATTAATTCGCTTCTTAATTGCGGGAACCGGTAAGCGGGGGCGTTTTACCGGAAAGGTTGCCGGGGAATATTGGGCAGAAGTTTAGTTTTCCCAGGGTAAAAATAAAAAATGTTAAAAAATGTTAAAATATTATCTTCGCAACCGGTTGTGCAACCGGTTGTGTTTGTAACTGGCAGTGTTTTAGGTTTTTGGTGTGTTTTTGGTATCGAAAAATGATTTAGTTTCGTATAGGAAATTATATCAAAAACCTAGGAGAATTTTAAAACTGTGTATTCAAACTTAAATTTAGAACTTATGAAAAAAGTCGTTGTCATTCTGATGATCCTGTTTCTGGGGTGTTTTGCAAGTATGGCTCAAAAGGGTACTTTGACCGGAACATTTACAGATAAAGCCAATGGCGATCCGCTTATTGGAGCTACGATTATGCTTAAGGGGCGTACAATCGGAACTATTACTGATTTTGACGGGAAATATACCTTGGATAAGTTGGATCCCGGAGTTTACGTTTTTCAAGCGTCTTTTATCGGGTATTCCGCCGTTGACAAAGAAATCGAAATTATTGCCGATCAGGTTGTAACATACGATGTTCAGCTTTCGCAGGACCTTATTGGTCTGGATGAAGTTGTTGTAACCGGTGTTGTTAACCCGAGATCGTTATTGGAGTCCAGTGTGGCAATTACAAGTATTAAGCCTAAGACTCTTGGTCAACTTGGAGCTGTTACTACCGCTGAGGTCTTTAAGTCGATTCCCGGGATTCACTCAGAGTCAACTGGTGGTGAGGGGAATGCCAATATCTCTGTAAGGGGTGTGCCAATTTCTACCGGAGGTTCTAAGTTTTTACAATTGCACGAGGATGGGCTTCCGGTGATGCAGTTTGGTGACATCATGTTTGGTAATGCAGACATCTTTCTTCGTTCAGACAAAACATTAGCTCGGGTTGAGGCTATTCGTGGTGGTTCGGCGTCTACTTTTGCCAGTAACTCGCCTGCCGGTATCATTAACTTTATTAGTAAAACAGGTGCTGTAAAAGAGGGGACTATTGGAACAACATTTGGTCTCGATTATCGTGATTTCAGAACTGATTTCAACTTCGGTGCTCCTATAGGGGATGGTTTGTCGTTTAATATTGGTGGTTTTTACCGCCAGGGAGTTGGCCCCAGAGATGCCGGATTTAACGGCAATATGGGTGGACAGATTAAAGCGAACCTGACTAAAGAATTTGAGAACGGTTATGTCCGGGTATATCTTAAATTTTTGAACGACCGTGCTATTTCGTATATGCCGATGCCAGTGGTTGCTACCGGTACTGCTTCAAATCCTAATTTCTCATCAATTCCTGGACTCGATTTAAAGCATGGTGCTTTGCAAAGTTCTGATTTCTTCAACATGACTAGTATTGATGCCAACGGAAACCCAAGGACAACCGATATTTCAGACGGGATGCATCCTGTATCAAAATCGATCGGTGCTGAGTTTTCATTTGATTTGGGCGAAGGATGGAAGTTGTCAGATAAAAGCCGTCTGTCGTTGACGAATGGTGCTTTCAGAACAATGTTCCCAATGGGGCTAATTGGAAGTGCTGACGATGTTGCTCAAGCTGTACTTGGTGACGCTTATGCTTCAGGTTACACCTTTAGCTATGCTAATGGTCCAAATGCCGGTGTTGCGCTATCCAATTCCGAGTTGTCCTCGCTGAATGGAAATGGTAAGTTGATGCAGTTGGCTTCTTTCGACGTTGATATTAATAGTCTTAATAATTTTACCAGCGATTTAAATCTTTCTAAACGGTTTGATAACGTGAACCTGACGCTGGGTTACTACAAAGCTTACCAGCAGATTGCGATGTATTGGGCGTGGCAAGGATATATTACCGATGTAACCAACCAGCCAAGATTGATGAATATTGTTAGTGCCGATGGTTCTTACTACACCGAAGGCGGCGTTACCAATTATGGTGTTTGGGGCTTAGGTCGTAAATATGATATGAAATACGATATCGATGCGCCTTATGCAAATGTGGAACTGGATGTAAATGACAATTTTAATATTGATGCGAGTGTTCGATATGATTTTGGAAATGTAGACGGATACTATTTGTCAGGCAAAACTGCGGCAATCGATGTAAACAGAGATGGTACTATTTCTCCTGTGGAAAGTAGTGCAACAATTGTAGACAATACAAATCCTCATTCGGTAAGCTACGATTACAGCTATTTCTCATTCTCTTTGGGTGCAAATTACAAGTTGGATGATGGAAAAGCAATTTACGCACGAGTTAGCCGGGGCGGACGCGCAAATGCCGACCGTTTACTATACTCGCAATTCATCGATGATGCAGGGAAAACCCTAGATGGTACTGATGCAGATATGATTACTCAGGTGGAGCTTGGGTTTAAATACAGATCGCCGAAATTTGGATTCATGTTAACTCCTTATTATACAAGTGTGAGTGAGCAGAATGCCGACCCTACAGAGCAGAAGATCTATCTGATCGATTTTAAATCGTATGGTGCAGAACTAGAGGCGACTGCTCAGTTAGGCGACTTGTCGATAAGCGCAGGAGGTATTTTTACGAAAGCAGAAATCAAGAGTAGCCTGGATCCAACGGATGTTGGCAATACACCGCGCCGCGTACCTGATTTAATGTATAACATCAATCCATCGTATAAGATGGGTAAAGCGGTTTTAGGATTAAACCTTATCGGTACGACTAAAGTGTTTCAGGGAAATAATAACACAATTGTTCTGCCTGGTTACGCTTATCTGAACGGATTTGCCAGCTACGATATCGCTAAAGGCTTGGTCTTAAGTGCCAGTGTTAATAACATCTTCGATACGTTAGGTTTTACAGAAGCTGAAGATTTCTCATTTGTCGATAATGCAACAAACTACATGCGTGCTCGTCCAATTACCGGAAGGTCTTCGACATTAACAATTACATATACCTTTTAAGTGAAAGGCTAAGGAGAAGAGCTGTTCTGTGCAATTCAGCCGGACGGCTCTCTCTTTGAGTTATTTGAAATCTATAGTATAAAACATTTAGATTAACCAGAATATGAGCATACAGGAAAAAGAAACTCAAAAGCAAGGCTTACAGGATAAAGGAAGTCTCGAGAATATATTAGAGACGATGAAGCAGAATTTATCTTGGGTTTCAGGCGAAATCAAAGATATCGAAAGTATTCCCACTGGAGACATGCCGGGAGATAAGGTTCAAATTGGCCCCGAGCATATTCGTAAATCCAGGATTATTCTTCCTCTTTTGGTGGAGCAGTTGATTCCTGTATTGGAAGAAAATCAGTATGGGAGAGCGGTCGTAGTTGTTTGTGGAGGATCTGGTGTCGGAAAGTCCGAGACTGCTTCGTTGCTTTCTTATTACCTGAATGAAATGGGGCTGGGGACTTATACTTTGTCGGGTGATAATTATCCGCACCGGCTTCCGAAATATAATGACGCAGAGCGATCTCGGATCTTCCGAAAAAGCGGGATTGAAGGAATGATTGCGAATGGACAGTATAATGAGAAAAGGAAAACAGTACTAAAAGAGTTGCAGGAAAGTGGTAATGATTCGAACGCTACATATGTGTCCAGCTATCCGTGGCTGGCTGTTTATCAGCAAGCGGGCCGCAACGGGCTTAAAAACTATTTGGGTACGAATAATGAAATTGATTTTAAAGAGCTGACAGGGATTATATCACAGTTCAAAAACGGAGTATCCGAAATATTTTTGAAACGAATGGGGAGGGAAGAAACCGAACTGTGGTATGATCCTGTCGATTTTAAAGAAAAGAATATTCTGGTTATTGAATGGACTCATGGTAACAACGATAATCTTCAGGGGGTAGACATTCCTATTTTGCTCAACAGTACCCCGCAAGAAACATTAGAGCACCGTAAAGCCCGTAATCGGGATGGTGGTACAGACAGCCCTTTTATTACAACCGTTTTGGAGTTGGAGCAGCAGCTGTTAGTAGCGCAGGCATCCAAAGCGAAACTAATATTGACAAAGGCAGGGGAACTCATTGACTACGACGAATTTTTGAAGCTGATGACAAAAGAGAACAAATAAATCGGAGAAGTTATGGCAGCACAACAAATAAGTACGAAGAAACTCGTTAAATCGGGTCCGATGCTGAATGCGTATCCTGATAGTATCGGTGGAACATTGGGGAACATTGTTGATTTCATGCAAAAATCGGAATTGGACGATGCGTTTCAGGCATTCTATATTTTGCCCAGTGTTTTCAATACCGATTTGGACAGGGGGTTTTCGGTGATTGATTACGAGTTGAATGAGCTTTATGCTTCTACTGATGATTTGGATGAACTGAAAAAAATGAATATTGCCCTCAAGTTTGATTTTGTGCTGAATCATGCATCAGTGCTTTCGGCTCAGTTTCAGGATATCTTGAAGAACGGAGAAAATTCAGCTTATAAAGACTTTTTCATTCAATGGAATAAGTTTTGGGATGGTTATGGGCAAATGACCGACGAGGGCTACATTCAACCGGATTCAGAATACATCAAAGACATGTTTTTCCGCAAACCGGGACTGCCGATTCTGATGGTTCGTATGCCCGACGGGAAAGAGGTTCCGTATTGGAATACCTTCTATCAGGAGATTAAATACGGTAAGATCGATGCGCAGGATCTCATGAGGGGGATGGATGTTCAATATAGTGTGGCTCAAAAACTGGCCGAAGTAGTCAATGCATCTTTGGATGAAGGAAAGGTGCCATCAAAGATTGATTTTGATAAGTTTACAACTTATAGCCAAGATGTGATAGCTCTGCTTGAATCCAGACGGAAATATCTGGGGCAAATGGATCTGAATATTAAGTCTCCATTGGTGTGGAAGTTTTATGAGGATACATTGAAGAAGCTTTCCGCTTATGGCGCAGAGATTATACGGCTTGATGCCTTTGCCTATGCGCCGAAAGAACCGGGATCGAAAAATTTCTTGAATGATCCAGGAACATGGGACTTTTTGGGGGAGATCAGAGAATTAGCCGATAAATATGATCTCACCCTTTTACCGGAGATTCATTCAAAATACGAAGAGAAGATACACGAAAAACTTGCGCAGAAAGGTTATCTGACCTATGATTTCTTTTTGCCTGGACTAATCATCGATGCTTTCGAACGAAATACCAATGAGGTGTTGATTAAGTGGATCAAGGATATGCAGGAAAAGGATATTCGGGTTGTAAATATGTTGGGATGCCACGACGGGATTCCTTTGCTAGACCTGAAAGGTTTATTGGCCGACGAGCAAATTCAAAACCTAATTGATACAGTTGTAAAACGTGGCGGGTATGTGAAGGATTTACATGGTCAGAAAAACATGTATTATCAGGTGAATGCGACCTATTATAGTGCATTGGGAGAAGACGAAGACAAGCTTCTTTTAGCTCGGGCAATACAATTATTTATGCCAGGTAAGCCTCAGGTTTGGTATCTCGATCTTCTGGCCGGAAAGAACGACTATGATGCCGTGGCAAAAGCCGGTCCCGGAGGGCACAAAGAAATTAACCGGACAAATCTTGAGCTTGATAAAGCTTTCCAGATTATTGGAGACGGTATTGTTCAGAAACAAATAGAAATATTGAAATTTCGGAATAGTTTCCCTGCATTTGGATTTGATGCGCACTTGCAAATTCATGACTCTACAGCAGAATTATTGAAGCTAGAATGGACGAATAATGGCTGTATTGCAACGCTAGAAGCGAACCTGTTAGACTTTTCATTTAAAATAACAGGGATGGATGAAGATGGGAATGATGTTGTTTACCGGCAAGGATAATAGAATTCAAAATCGTAATTTTCTTTCTTAACTTGGAAAGTTAATTGCAGCAAATAAGAAACGTTTAGACCAATACTTATGAATACAGGTTCACAAATAAAGGGCGAACAAAATTTAGCTGTCATCAAGTGGCTGACCTTTCTAATGTTTATGATGTTTGCGATGACTACCGATGCTGTTGGCGTTATCATACCGGAAGTGATGAAACAGTTTCAGGTAAGCATGACTGCAGCAGGTTTGATGCACTACACCCCGATGATTGCGATAGCGCTGGCTGGTGTTTTTCTTGGTTTTCTGGCTGATAAATTAGGTCGGAAAGTTACGGTAATACTAGGACTAGCAATTTTTGCAGTTAACTCCTATTTATATATCGCGGCGAACACTTTTGGCTTTATCCTCAGCCTTATGGCTATCGGTGGTTTGGCTATCGGAGTATTCAAAACCGGGGCATTGGCGTTAATCGGAGACATTAGTAAATCGACAAGGGACCATACATCAATGATGAACGCAGTTGAGGGATTTTTTGCAGTAGGCGCCATAATTGGTCCTTTCATTGTCACTAATTTTCTGAGCAAAGGTGTTGCCTGGCAGTTCCTGTATGTTGTGGCGGGAACGTTGTGTGTTATACTGATTATTCTAGCCTTGTTGGTGGAATACCCCAAAACGATTAAAACAACAGAAGAAGCTGTTAATCTAAAGGCGGCCTTGTCTATGTTGAAAGATCCGTATGCCTTAGGCTTTTCAATTGGAGCATTTTTGTATGTAGCAGTTGAATGCGCTGTTTATGTGTGGATGCCCACGCTGATTTCAAAATATGAGGGGAACCTGGTACTGATTGCGACCTATGCATTAACGATTTTCTTTGTACTCCGGGCTGGGGGGCGTTTCTTCGGTGCTTGGTTACTGGTGCATTTTAACTGGTCGGTGGTTCTGGTTATTTTTAGCTTTCTAATCCTCCTTTGTTTTCTTGGAAGCGTTATTGGTGGAATTGAAATGGCAGTAGTATTGCTTCCTTTGTCAGGACTGTTCATGTCGGTGATTTACCCTACAATCAACTCTAAAGGTATAAGTTGTTTTCCTAAAGCGCAACACGGGGCAATCGCTGGTGTCATTTTGTTTTTTACGGCTGCAGGAGCCGCATTAGGACCGTTGTCGATGGGAGCAGTGAGTGATGCTTGTGGACATGATGCGTACTATGGGTTTATTCTTGCAACAATCTTTGCTGGTTTGTTATTTGTTGGTTTAATACTTAATTTACTGTTGGATCCAACATATCAACGTTTGTCCGAATTAGAATTAACACAATATAGGGAAATTTAGATGTAATCCTAAAGGACTAGATGGCGCCTGGTGCTATTATCCGTGAGTTGTCGGCACGAAGAGGCTTACACCATTACTGGTAAGCTGAAGGGTGAAGTGGAAAATGCGAAAATTTATCTGCAAAAGCGTGATTTCGAATCGCAAAACATTGTGGATAGTACAGTGGTGCACGACGGCCGGTTTGTGTTGACCGGTAAAGTCGACTTTCCGGGCTTGTACACCATTATTATTGACCGCACGCCTGAAGGAATGGAATCTCAACCAAAGTATAAGAATGTGTCGAACTTCTACCTCGAAAATTCCAACATAAGCTTCGATGGCGATATCAATACCTTGCCCGGCTTTTATAATAATCCGAATCGAACGGTAGTGCCTGCAACCATTAGCGGTTCAAAGGCGCAACAACAAAAGGACGAGTACAGTGCGCTTGTTGCACCCTATAACGAACAGCTAAAGGCTCTTAATAAACGTTACATGGCCGAGTATTTAACCCCTTATTTTGAAGAGGGTACGGAAAATACAGCGGTTGGTATTGAAATAGCCAACAAAGAAAATGAAGTGAATAAACAGCTGCTCGACCTGCAAATCAAGTTCATTCAGGAGAACACAGCTTCCATTGTCGCTTTCGACTTTGTATCTTATTTCTTCACCGGGATGTATGTCGATTTTACAGTAGCGGAGATTGACGAAATGGTTGGCTGGCTGGCCAACGACTGGCAGGGAACTCCTGTTTTCGACCGGCTAAAAGAACAAGCCGAGGCGGCAAAGCGCGTCGCATTGGGCGAGCGATTCAAAGATATTGAACTTCTCACTCGTGACGGGGAACTTGTTCCGCTGTCGTCGTTAATTGAGCCCGGGAAATTCAATATGCTGGAGTTCTGGGCAAGCTGGTGTGGCCCCTGTCGCGGCGAAATCCCCCACTTAAAGCGGGTGCACGAGGAATACAAGGATAAGGGCTTTCATATCATTAGTATTTCGGTCGACAGCAACGATAAAGATTGGCAGAAAGCCATGGACGAAGAAGGCATGGTGTGGACTCAATTGCGCGACCCCAAAGGAATGAATGGTGATGTGGGAACCGTTTACAATGTGTTAGGCGTGCCCACCTGCATTGTCCTCGACAAGGACAATCGGATTTACAAAACCAATATGCGTGGCGCCTATCTGGATGCATTTTTAGCACACGAGGTTAATTGATCTAAGGCGTTTTGTCTTGTAAATAGCATATTTTAACGACAACAGAGGGATTCGGGTTTACTCGCTGAATCCCTTTGTTTTGTTTTTATACCGGCTTGCGTTAAAACGATCGTATTCAAATTGAAAAATAAACTGCGAACGCCTAACTCTTCGCCTCTAATCAAGCGTTGCTTGCATACGCTTGGCATTGGAGGCTTTGTTGAACTAAACACTGCGCCTGGCTTAACCGACTGTTAATAAACCACTTTCGGATAGTGTTTTCAATCGGTTTTTTGTTTCCTTTTCGGAAGGCGTTTGGGGTGGTATTGTTGGCCTTGCAAGTCCTGTTTTGGCTGCTCGGATTTGACTGTGGCATCAGTACGAGCTCGAAGAAGCGAATTGCCGATAAACTGGAAGAACTGAACATTGTTGGGCTAAGCCGCAAAAGCATTGTTGGGGTAGCCCAATTCCTGAACCCGTACATCCGCGGTTGGATCAACTAATACGGAAGGTTCCGAAAAGCGCGATGAACCCGATCTTTCATTTATTAAGCCGGCGCCTGATTTGCTGGGCACGCCGACGGTACAAAGGTTACAAAGCCAGTCGGCGCCGCGCATGGCAGTGGTATAACCGGGTTCGGGAACAATTTCCGGTCCTGTTCTATCCCTGGCAAGTAGGCCTAACTGGGTAAAACGTTTAGATTTGTATAACAAGAGCCGGATGACGGGAGACTGTCAAAGCTTGTCCCGATTAATCGGGATGCGGTTCTGTGAGAGGCTTAGGGTGAAACTCCCTTTGCCTACTTGACTACCAACCGTTAGCGCCAAGCAAAAAAAAAAAGAATGACATTGCGGGGATTAACAAGAATATTCTTGGCATATCTTGCGGAGAATATTCCATTTGCGGAGAATAAACACTATATTTGTCGCATATTTTGCGGAGAATGAAAACTTATATACACGAAAAAGAAGACTGGACTAACTTCACTTGGGACAATAAAAAAGTAATGATAAAACTCGGTGAAGCAAGAAATCAACAAGGTAGGCTTCTGGGTAAAATGGAAACTCTTGGCTTTGATTTACAAGATGAAGCAGTGTTAAATACTCTGACCTTAGATGTTATTAAATCATCCGAAATTGAAGGAGAGTTTTTAGAAGTTGAACAAGTACGTTCTTCAATTGCTCGAAGACTAGGAATTGATATTGCTGGAGCAGTAGAAGCAGAGCGACATGTTGAAGGAATCGTTGAAATGATGCTCGACGCTACACAACGATATGACTTACCTTTGACAAAAGACAGATTATTTGGTTGGCATGCTGCATTATTTCCAACTGGTTGGAGTAATCTATATAAAATTACAGTAGCAGACTGGAGAAAAGACACAACTGGACCTATGCAAGTTGTATCTGGGGCAATGGGAAAAGAAAAGGTTCACTATCAAGCACCAAGTTCAGACAGAATAGAACCTGAAATGAAAAGATTCTTAGACTGGTTTGAAAACGAGCATGAAATAGATTTGGTCCTAAAAGCCGTCATTGCTCATTTATGGTTTGTAACTATTCATCCATTCGAAGATGGAAACGGAAGAATAACTAGGGCAATTACAGATATGATGTTAGCTCGTTCTGACAAAAGTATTCGACGATTTTATAGTATGTCCGCTCAAATTAGAGTTGAAAGAAAACAGTACTATGAAAAACTCGAAAAAACTCAAAAAGGAAATTCAGATATTACTGAATGGATTCTTTGGTTTTTGCAATGCTTAATTAATGCAATAGATTCAACGGACGAAACTTTATCGAAAATACTTCATAAAGCAGAGTTTTGGAAATTGCATTCCAATACAATTCTCAACGACAGACAACAAAAGATAATAAATAAACTTCTTGATGGATTTGACGGAAAACTAACTACCTCAAAATGGGGAAAAATTAATAAATGCTCACAAGACACTGCTCTGCGTGACATTCAAGATTTGATAAAAAAAGATATTTTACAGAAAGAAGCAAGTGGTGGACGAAGTACAAATTATGAACTAAAGGAAATTGCCAGCAGGTAACTCTTCGCCTCTAATCAAGCGTTACTTGCATACGCTTGGTATTGGAGACTTTGTTGAACTAAACACTGCTACCGGATTAACCGACTGTTAATTAACTATTCTCGGATAGTGTTTTCAATCGGTTTTTTGTTTCCCTTTCGGAAGGCGTTTGGGGTGGTATTGTTGGACTTGCAAGTTCGGTTTTGGCTGCTCGGATTTGACTGTGGCATCAGTACGAGCTCGAAGAAGCGAATTGCCGATAAACTGGAAGAACTGAACAATTTCCGGGCCTGTTCTATCACTGGCAAGTAGGCATAACTGGTTAAAACGTTTAGATTTGTATAACAAGAGCCGGATGACGGGAGACTGTCAAAGCTTGTCCCGATTAATCGGGATGCGGTTCTGTGAGAGGCTTAGGGTGAAACTCCCTTTGTCTATTCGACCAAGTGACCGTTAGCTTTCATTGCCAGAATGATACTGCAAGTTGAAAAAATATCGAAACAAGAAGTGATTGTTTATCTTTGGAATTGAAAACGGAGAATATGACAAAGGAAACTGCAATAAAATTATTTCAAGACCAAAGAGTTCGAGTTGAATGGGATAGAGACCGAGAGAAATGGTATTTTTCGATTGTTGACGTGATTTCTGTTTTGACACAAAGTATTAATCCACAGGCGTATTGGAGAAAATTAAAAGAAAGGCTTAAAAAGGAAGGAAATGAAACCGTGACGAATTGTCACGGGTTGAAAATGAAAGCTGCAGACGGAAAAATGAGGATGACAGATGTAGCTGACACAGAGCAATTATTGCGACTAATTCAATCAATTCCATCCCCAAATGCAGAGCCGTTTAAAGTATGGTTGGCAAAAGTTGGTTATGAACGAATTGAAGAAACAGAAGACCCGGAAAAAGCTTTTGAACGAGCAATGGAAACATATTTAAAAAAAGGCTACTCTGCAAATTGGATTAATCAGAGGTTAAAAAGTATTGAGGTTCGTAAAGAATTGACAGACGAATGGGATGAAAGAGGTGTAAAAAAGGGACTGGAGTATGCAATATTAACAGATGAAATTACCAAAGCTTGGGCAGGACTAACAACAAGAGAATACAAAGACCTTAAGGATTTGAAAAAGGAAAGTTTAAGGGATAATATGACAAATCTTGAATTGGTTTTGAATATGTTGGCTGAAGCAACTACAACTGAAATATCAAAAGAAAAAAAGCCTAAAACGTTTTCAGCAAGCAAAAAAATAGCAAAACAAGGAGGAACAATTGCAGGAAACACGAGGAAAGAAATTGAAGAAAAGACAGGAAAAAGTGTGGTTTCTCCATTGAATGCGAAAGAGTTTGGTCAAAATAACGATAATAAAGAGATAGGAGAATAAACAAGGAAAAGCTATCACTACTCTTCGCCTCTAATCAAGCGTTGTATGCATGCGCTTGGTATTGGAGGCTTTGTTGAATTAAATACTGCTCCCGTTGGCGCACTTTTGTATAGCGTATCGCCTTCGGCAGTTTTGTATCGGGTGCCGCGTCTGCCTGGCGGCAAACAGGGATTTGGATCGGCTGATTTTCGCTCAGGTATAGAAAGCCGGGAGTCGGAGTTCCCGACACCCAAAGGCAAATAGGCTACAAATACCGCGCAACCCGGGCTTTGTAATTCAGGTAGACTTCCCCAAAGGCCGATTCCAGATAAGCTTCTTCCTTTTGAATAATGCGGTGGTGAAGGGCCAAAGTAAGCAACATCAGGACACCCGGTAATAGGGAAGGAACAAGCAGGAAGCAAGCCCCGAAGAAAAAGAAAAAGCTGGTGTACATGGGGTTTCGGCTGATGCGGTAAACGCCTTCGGTTTGCAGTACGTGTTCGCCTGTTGGCAGGCCTACCCGGGTGAAAATACTCATGGTGTAGTATGCGGGGAGGAGCAGCAGGTTGCCGGCCAACAGGAAAATCAGGCTCATGAGTTTTTGCACATCGGCAATGTCATTCTGGATTAAAAAGGGCAGCTTTAAGAAGAAGTCCGGCGAAAAGGAGGCGATGATGAGCAGGGCAAAAGCCAGGCTAACAATGGCCTTCGAAAACCAGAACAGCAGTTTGTTGATGGTGGCTCTGCCTTTGATTTTAAAGCCGGCACGCATGGTTTGATAAGCCAATAAGCCTGTTGCGATGGTGGGAACAAGGCTGAGAACCACCAGCCCAAACTGTAACAACTGCATTAAATTTCTCCTTTATAGTGATAGCCGATTTCTTCAACTACTTTCTCAATTGCTTTCAGGTCGATCTTTTGGCCCGACACTTTGACCTCGGAGCTGTTTTTGTCGGCAACAACTTCATCAATTCCGTCCAGCTTCATCAGGTTGCGGGTTATGCTGGCCTCGCAGTGCGAGCAGGTCATCCCTTCAACTTTTAATGTTTTTAATGCCATGGTGCTTGTTTTTTGTTTGTTCTTCTCGAATCGTTGGTAAAAGTAGCCAAGAATCAGCGAGCCGATTAAAACGACCGACGAACTGATTTGCAGCCATTGGGGAAGCATTTCGTGTTCGCCGCTGTGGATGTGCATCACCTGGTTTAGGATAAAATCGGCAGGGATCAGCCAGTTGATGAGCAGGCCAAAGAGTGTTGCTCCTCCGATAATTGTTCCTAAATAGACGAGCAAGGATTTGCGTCCCATGGTGTTGCCGATAACCGATATGGTAGCCATGTTGGTTGCCGGTCCGGCCATCAGGAACACCAGGGCAGCCCCGGGCGATACGCCTTTCAGCAATAATACGGCCGCAATGGGGATGGAGCCGGTAGCACAAATATAGATAGGAACTGACGCAGCCAGGATCACCAGAATCTCGAGAAATCCCAATCCCTGGAAACGGGTGAAAAAGTCGTTGGGGAGAATCACCGCGATTAATGCTGCAAGCAGAAAACCGATGATCAGCCACTTGGCTATATCCTGCAGTAATTCAATAAAGGCATAGTGTGTGGCCTGTACAAAGGCATTTCCTTTGGGCTTATCATCGTGACAACCACAGGATGCATCGTTGCAACTGGCACCGTTCGACGGTTTTGTTCGTGCCTGCGGTGCTGCGCTAAGTAAACTTCGAACTTCGGCCTGGGCACTTGGCCTTGCCATGGCAAAGCCTGTAAATGCCGGTTTGGACGCTACTTTGGGAGTCGGTTTTTCTTTCACCAGGATGTTGGTCAGGATTCCGCCGACAATACCGGTCAAAAAAGCAACAATGGGGCGCAAGATGGCAAATACCCATCCGAGCATGGAGTAGGTGGCAAATATGGAGTCGACGCCGGTTTGGGGGGTCGATATCAGAAATGAGTTGGTTGCGCCTTTGGATGCACCGTTGCGGAAAAAGGAAATCCCGGTAGGAATAACTCCGCAACTGCACAGCGGCATGGGGATTCCCAGAAGGGAGGCATTAACAGCCGATTTGGCATTGGGCTTGCCCATATATCGCTGCACTTTATCCTGGGGGAAAAATACTTTCAACAAGCCTGCAAAAATAAGCCCGAGTAAAAGCCAGGGGGCCATTTCGTTGAGCAGGTATACCAGTTCGTTCAAATATTCCAATACAAAATCTTTCATCACGCAATCTGTTTTCACCAATAAAGCAATTCAGCTTCCGATTTGTTCTTTAGCAGGCAAAGATATTTACTTTACCCCAAGTATGCAGTGTGATGTATACCTTAGGAGAAAGAATATTTAGGTCCATTTGCAGATGCACGGGCTAATTCAGCATCCCCCGGGAGGTTAAGCATGCATTTTTTCAACATACAACTGGGCTGCTTCGTCTTTGACAACAACAATTTCTTCGCCTTTGTCAATCATGCCCAGGTTTGAAACGGCATCGTAAATTTTTCCTTCAATTTGTACTTTGCCGGATGGACGCAGGACGGTGTACGCTACGCCGGATTTTCCTTGTAGGCTTTTAATTTGCGTGTCGACACCAACAAAGCCGCGTTCTTTTTCCTGCGTTTCGTGCAGCGAGAGATTGCGGAATACACCACTTTCGGCCGTGAATAGTTCCTTACTAAGGAATAGGCTGGCGAGAAAACCGGCAAATAAGGCGACAATAACGGTGGTCATCGCTGTGAGTATTTTATCCGGCTTAACGTTTTCGAAGTTAAACACCACGTTTTCGACCAAGCTTAGCACCAGACCGGTGAAGGTAAACAGAATTCCGAGCATACCGGCGATGCCAAAGCCCGGAAGAACAAAAATTTCGATGGCGATCAGGATCAGGCCGATGATGAAAAGCAGGATTTCCCAGTTGGCGGCCAGCCCTTCGAGGTAGAGCGGGGCAAAGTAGGCAACAGCGGCCACGATGGCCAGTCCCAGCGGAAAGCCAATGCCCGGGGTTTGAAGCTCGAAATAGATGCCTCCGATAATGGCCATAATCAGCAGGCCCGAGACAATCGGGTTGACCAGAAAACCAATAATCTTCTCGATGAAGGAAGGTTGGTATTCAACAATTTCGTATTCTTCGACTCCGATTTTTCGGAGCACTTCCGGTATGCTTTCGGCTGTGCCTTCGCAATAACCGTGTTTTATAGCTTCGGCAGGGGTGAAGGTCAGTACTTTGCCCGTGTCGGTAATTCCGGCGATGTAGACACGTTCGTCAACCATGGCTTCGGCAATCTTCGGGTCGCGAAACCAGCGAAAGGTGGTGTCTTGTCCCGAAATAATGGTGTCGCCGCCATGCGATTCGGCTGTAGCCCGCATGATGGAACGCATGTACGACTGGTATTTGTCGGGCATTTTTTCACCCGTCTGGTTCACCACGGTGGCGGCCCCAATACTGCCGCCTTTGCGCATATAGATGCTGTCGCAGGCAATGGAGATTAATGCTCCGGCACTGGCAGCGTTGTTGTCGATAAACACATACACCGGAATGGGGCTATTTAGTATTTTGGTGCGTATTGAGTCGGCATCGAGAACCGTTCCGCCGTAGGTGTTCATGTGTATCAGCAGCAGGTCGGCGTTCAGGCTGTCGGCTTCGGCAAAGGCGTGTTGGGTGTCACGCCAGGTTTTGGGCATAATGTTTTGCTTGATGTTAAGCTGGTAAACCAGTTTTTTTTTGTTGGTGGTTGGCTGAGCCCAAACCGACTGGCCCGCTATTGCGGCGCAAAGAACGAACAACATTAATACCTGTTTCATGGTTGGTTGGATTCTGATGTGTTATCCAAAGTTAATTTTTTTCTGAAAGCCGTAAAATGGGACGATGCAAAGAGTTGATAAATTTTAGTCGGGTTGCCTGGTGATTCTCAGAACTGCTTCCCGGGGCTTTGGAAGGGCCGCAGTCCGATTCGGCGAACCGCTCGTTGACCTTCCTTTTTGATTTGTTGACTGCCGGCCGGCTGATTTTCACAACCCGGGTTGCAGCACTTTCTCCAGTTTGTTGACATCGTATCCCCGCTTTCGGGCGCTATCAATCAGCATTTGGTAGCTTTGCGGATTCATTTGCGGGCTGCGGCTTAAAATCCACAGATAGTCGGGACTGGAACTGCCAATCAGGGCATAATTGTAATTCATCGTATCCAGTTCCAGAATGTAATAGTCGGCATAAAAAATCCAGAAGAAGGAGACCTTCAGTTTCCCGGTTTCTTGCGGGTTGGGGATTTTTGCCCGGCCGGTAGCCGTTTTATATTCGCCATTCAGACTACTTTTTCGTCCCGAATTCACAACTTGTATTTTCCCATCCTCTCGCAATTGATAGTTGGCCGTAACACCAACCAGGCCTTTTTCGAACGAGTTTGGATAGCGGGCAATTTCGTACCAGGTTCCCAGGTAGCGGTCGATATCAACGTTCTGTACCGTTCGGGTGTCGATGTTGCCTGTGCTCGAACAGGCGGACAGCAGAGCAAGCACAGCAGTAAACAGGAGGCAATTTTTCAGCATACTTCTTTTTTTCGAAATGAATATTATCGGACTAATATAGTATACAACGTTTCATGAAGTCGTTTTGTGCGGGTGAAAGTTTTTCTGCCCGAAAATTAAAGCAACGACCGCAGGCCGAACAAGCGGTGCACGGATTGAGATGCCGCCCAGGCCAAGTGAATACAGTGATGGCAAGACCGGTTGACGGCTGTTGTGGACTGCTCAGGTTAAACGCTAAAATTTACTAACTTTAGCGCCTCGAAAAATTAATATCATGGAATTGAATTTATTAACTGCAATTACCCCTATAGATGGCCGTTACCGGTCGAAAGTGAGCAATCTGGAAAACTATTTTTCAGAGTATGCCTTGATTAAATATCGTGTGTTTGTTGAAGTGGAATACTTCATCGCATTGTGCGAGTTGCCCTTGCCACAGTTGGCCGACTTCAACCACGACTTATTTGGCAAGCTGCGGCAGGTGGTCGCTGACTTTTCGGTTGAAGATGCTCAGCGTATTAAAGACATCGAAAAAGTGACGAACCACGATGTTAAGGCAGTTGAATATTTCCTGAAAGAAGAGTTTGATAAGTTGGATATCAAACAGTATAAAGAGTTCATCCATTTTGGATTAACCTCGCAGGATATTAATAATACCGCGGTGCCCAAGTCGATTCACGATGCCCTGGATGAAGAGTATTTCCCCGCCATTAACGATTTGGTGGATAAGTTGGATGAGCTTGCTGAGGAATGGAAAAATATCCCCATGTTGGCCAAAACTCACGGACAACCCGCGTCGCCAACAAACCTGGGAAAAGAAATTCGTGTTTTTGCGGAACGTTTGAAACGACAGTTGGAGCAGTTGCGCGCCATTAATTGCGATGCTAAATTTGGTGGAGCAACCGGTAACTTCAATGCTCATAACATTGCTTACCCCGAAATCAGCTGGAAAGCCTTCGGTAATCATTTCCTGAAAAATTACTTGGGCCTGGAGCGTGCGCAATATACCACGCAAATTGCCAACTACGATAACCACTCGGCTATTTTCGATGCCTTGAAGCGTATCAATACGATCATTCTGGATTTGGATCGCGATATGTGGACCTATATCTCGATGGAGTACTTCAAGCAAAAAATTAAGGCCGGTGAAGTAGGCTCGTCGGCGATGCCGCATAAAGTTAACCCGATTGACTTCGAAAATTCGGAAGGTAACCTGGGCATGGCCAATGCAATTTTCGAACACCTGTCGGCCAAATTGCCGGTATCGCGTTTGCAGCGCGACCTGACCGACTCTACCGTGTTGCGTACAATCGGAATGCCGATGGCTCACACCTTGATTGCCGTTAGCTCAACCATGAAAGGTTTGGACAAGCTGTTGCTGAATAAAGGTGCCATTGAGGCCGATTTGGAAAACAACTGGCCGGTTGTTGCCGAAGCCATTCAAACGATTTTGCGTCGCGAAGGCTATCCGAATCCTTACGAGGCACTGCGCGACCTGACCCGCGTTAACAAGAAAATCGATCAGCAGGTGGTTCACGAATTTATCGACACCTTAAAGGTAAGCGATGAGCTAAAAGCCGAGTTAAAGACGATTACACCTCAGAATTATACCGGTATTTTTTAATAACCGGTTCTGAATAGCAATAAATGAAGGATTTAATTCGATTATTTCGACGTTTTTTGCCGCCTTACAAGGGACGGGTTGTGCTCAATTTTGTGTTCAACTTGTTGGCGGCCGTCTTTACAGCATTCTCGTTCGGCTTGTTGTCTCCGATTTTAGGGATCTTATTTGGCACCGATCAGCCGGTTCGCCAATTGGTGCCCTGGGAGATGACCATTGATAGTTTGAAAAACAATGTGTCCTATTTCCTGACGTGGGTGATTGATACTTACGGACAGTCAACGGCATTGATTTATATTGGTTTGTTTCTCATTACGATGGTGATATTTAAGGTGCTTTTTATGTACCTGGCCAGCCTGATGATGATGGACATTCGCAACAGTGTTGTGCGCGATATCCGGATATTGATCTATGATAAGCTGATTGCTTTGCCGCTGGGCTTTTTTAGCGACGAGCGCAAAGGCGATATCATGGCACGGATGACTACCGATGTGCAGGAGATTGAAAACTCGGTGATGAACTCGCTGGATATGCTGTTCAAAAACCCGATACTGATCCTCACCTCGTTGGTTTATATGATCTATACCAGTTGGTCGTTAACCATCTTCGTGTTTATCATGCTGCCCTTTGCCGGCCTTTTAATTGGCCGCGTTGGGAAGAGCTTGAAAAAGCAATCCCGCAAAGGAACCAATAAACAGGGCGAGATTCTTTCAATTATCGAGGAAGATATGTCGGGCCTACGCGTAATTAAAGCCTTTACGGCCGAGAAGCAGGCGCGCGGACGATTTAGCCGGGAGAATGAAAATTACCGTCTGATCATGAATAAGCTGATGAGCCGTTATTATCTGGCTCATCCCATGAGCGAGTTTTTGGGCACCGCTGTCATCGTTATTGTGCTGTGGTATGGTGGTAATCTGATTATCTCGGAGGGAGCCAATGCGTTGTCGCCACAGCAGTTTATTGTATATCTGGTTTTCTTTTACAATATTATTAATCCCGCGAAAGCTTTTTCTACCGCCTTGTACAGCGTCGAAAAAGGATTGGCTTCGATGGAGCGTATTGACCGTATCCTGAGTGCGGAAAATAATATTGTTGATAAACCTTCGGCCGTGGCCAAAGCTTCGTTCAACAGCAGTATCGAATATCGGGATGTTAGTTTCCGCTATGTGAAAGATAAAGTGTTGGATCAGGTTCGTTTAACCATCGCAAAAGGGCAAACGGTGGCTTTTGTTGGTAAATCGGGCAGTGGTAAAACAACCTTGGTCGATTTGCTGCCTCGTTTCTGGGATGTTAGCGAAGGAGCGATCCTAATCGATGGCGTGGATATTCGCGATATGAAGTTGCACGACCTGCGCTGCCTGATGGGAAATGTGAATCAGGAACCGATCCTGTTTAACGACACCTTCTTTAATAACATCGCTTTTGGTGTTGACGGAGCAAGCGAGGAGGATGTTGTTAATGCCGCGAAGATTGCCAATGCACACGAGTTTATCGTAAGTGCGGAAAATGGTTATCAGACCAATATTGGTGACCGGGGCGATAAATTGTCCGGTGGACAAAAGCAGCGTATTTCCATTGCCCGAGCCATTTTGAAGAACCCACCGATTTTGATCCTCGATGAGGCCACTTCGGCGCTGGATACCGAATCGGAAAAATTAGTACAGCAAGCACTGGAGAATCTGATGAAAAACCGAACTTCGCTGGTTATTGCACACCGTTTGTCAACCATTAAAAATGCCGATTTGATTTGTGTGATGCATGAAGGCAAGATTGTTGAAATGGGACCCCACGATGAGCTTTTGGCCAAGAAAGGGCAGTATTACAGACTGCATCGGATGCAGAATTTCTAACAGTTGCTGAATATGCCCGATACGAGAAGGCATCCCCGGGATGTCGGTATCAGATACGAACAATACTGAAAAACAGAAGCCCCGCTCAATCGATAAGCGGGGCTTCTGCTTTTATAGTTGTTGAAACCAATTCACGATGACTTCGTTCTTCGGGTTTTCGGTTCGTTGTCGTTTACTTGCCAGTCAACGATGTAGTTAAACTTTTCTCCGGTGCAATGAATGCCATTTTTTTCAGGCAGCGGATGATGTGGTTCAGTGCCTTTAGATGTGAAATATCGAACATGATCTAAATGATCAAGCCAATTTCTTTTTTTTGTTTGTTGTAACTGATGCGTTTTCATGTTTCTTGCCGTTTAACTTTACAATGACGATAAATAGAATCTCCGCATGATATCGGATAAAAGAACAATTTACTCAAGCCAGAACAAGGTAAAATCGGGGCCGATCCTTTCAAAATAGAATTGAAAACCTTGCTAAATTACGAAATTGCAACTAAATTCTGTGTTCTTGATTCTAAATATGTTTAAACAGCAGGGGTGTTGTAGAGCATCATTACCAGCCGTTTGCAAGAATGTCGGCGATGTGGATCGGTTTAATGGGGAGCTTGTTTTTGAGAATGTAAGCTTCGATATTCATCAGGCACGACGACTCTGTGGAGATGATGTATTCGGCTCCGGTTGCCAGGGCTTTTTCAACTTTCTGTTCGGTCATTGCCGTCGAGATGGAATGGAACTTGGCCGAAAAGGTACCGCCAAAACCACAGCAGGTTTCCGTGTCCTCCATTTCCACGAGTTCCAGGCCTTCAACTTTCGAAAGAAGTAAACGCGGTTCTTTTTTTATGCCGTACTCGCGAAGAGCCGTGCAGGCATCGTGGTAGCATACTTTGTGTGGAAAACGTGCACCAAATTCGGTAAATTGTAAGTGATTCACCAAAAAGTCGGTTAGCTCAAACAGGCGCGCTTTTAACTGGTTTTGCGCTTCAAATTGTTGGTCGCCTTCTGGAAATAAATGCCCGTAGTAGTTTTTGATAAAACCGGTGCAGGACGCCGATGGGCTGACAATTGTTCTCTCGCCTTCGAAATCGCCGATGAATTTTTGTGCTAATGTTTTGGTTTCATCCCAGTATCCGCTGTTGTACGAAGGTTGCCCGCAGCACGTTTGTTCGGGGTTGTAAATGGCTTTTACTCCCGCTTTTTCTAAAACCTTAATGACATTGAAGGCTGTTTGCGGATAAAACTGATCAATGAAGCATGGGATGAATAAATCGACTGTCATGATTATTATTAAAAAGAGAATTTGCTGCAAAGATGGTTCAATTCGAGCCAAAAAAAAAGTGATCAGATGATCACTTTTCAATATTTGGAATCTTTTTCACTACTCTGCTGCTTGTACTCCTTCGCTGGTCATTACAATTCGCTTGATGGTGCCATCCGGATTGTAGAACAGCTCGTCGATGCATACAGAACGACGGAAGCTATGGCCGTGTGGCTGCATGCCGCCGTTGTGATAAATGAAATAGGTTTTGCCTTTGTAGTCGATAATGGCCTGGTGGTTGGTGTTGCAGTTGCCGGCCAGCTCATTCAGGATCCCTTTGTATTCCCAGGGACCTTCAATGCTTTTGCTCATGGCATAAGCTGTTTTTTCGGGGAACTGGTAGGCGTAGGACAGGTAGTAGTTGTCGCCGTGTTTGTGAATCCATGGTGCTTCGGTGTAGTGTGGTAAATCAACGGTATGGATAGGGCCATCCAGCTCAATCATGTTTTCTTTCAATTTGGCCCAGTAGCATTTGGTATTTCCCCAGTACAGGTAAGCCTGCCCGTTGTCGTCAATCCAAACTGTTGGGTCAATGTCGTCCCAGCTTATTGGGGTGTCGGTTGTCATGTCGTTGGTTATAAGTGCTTTGCCAAGCGCATCTTTAAAAGGCCCAACCGGGCTGTCCGAAACCGCAACGCCGATGGCTTTGCCGGGAATGGAGTTGTGAGTTGTGGTGATGTACCAGTAAAATTTGCCGTCTTTTTCAATTACCTGTGCTGCCCAGGCATCGTCTTTAGCCCAGCTAAAGTCGGTTACCTTTAAGGGAATGGGATGCTCTTGCCAGTTCACCATATCCGTAGAGGTGTAAACCAGCCACTCGTGCATTTCATAAAAGTTGCGTTCCGTGGGGCATTCATCATGACCGGCGTAAAGGTATACCGTGTCGTTGTAGACCAGCGCCGCAGGATCGGCAGTGTACTTGTTGGTGATAACCGGATTTTGAGCATTCGCCAGGTTGGTTAGTCCGCCGACCAGGATCAGGCCGCTCAAAAGCTTTTGTAAAAAGTTTCGTCTCATTGTTTTAATTGTCTTAATTGGTTATAAAAGTATATTGTACTTTTATGCAATGATAGCAAAATTATTTGGAATTTCAGCTTGCGATTTTGCAGAATTGCGGGGAGGCCGGGGCGGGAAGAAGCGAGGCCGATTGGTGAAAACAAAAAAAGCTGCCCTAATGGACAGCTTTGCACGGGAGGAGCGACTCGAACGCCCGACACCTGGTTTTGGAGACCAGTGCTCTACCAACTGAGCTACACCCGTTTCTCAATTGCGATTGCAAATATAGTAATAAGATCTAAACTGCCTAATTATATTTTGGGCTGAAGGCGACTTTTTTGACCTGCTTATTGGGTAAGTTCGTGACAGTCAGAAATAAGCTACATCTGATTTTTTTCGTTTTTTTTTACTCTTCGCTAAATATTCAATTGTCCCGTATGGCGGGCGATCGAACTTGTTTGCACAGGCGTGGCTGTGCCGTTATATTTGGGATTCCCTACAAATTTTTTTGAAGACCGATAAGTATTGCTATTTTTGTTTGCGTCGCCAGACAACTACTATTACTACTATTAATTACTATTACGAAGAAAGATGAAACGATTGACTCGATTGACTGTTAAATCAGTCGTTGGCTTGTTAGCTATTGCTTTGGTTGCTTTCAGCTCGTGCCAGGAGAAGAAAGCAACAAGTTCGAACACCTTCCCCGATGGAACACCTATTCCGGAGTGGTTTTCAGATACAACAAAAATAGATCCTTCTACCTTGGGCAAATGGTACTCCATTGCCGACTACGGAGCTGTTGCGGATGATTTAAGCTTGAATACGGAGGTCATTCAGCAATTAATCGATACGGTTTCTGCAACGGGAGGCGGAGTAATTGTCGTTCCGCAAGGTACATTTCGGAGCGGTGCCCTTTTCTTTAAGCCCGGAACGCATTTGCATATTCAAAAGGGCGGAATGTTGAAAGGATCGGATGATATCTCAAATTACCCGATTATGCCCTCACGCATGGAAGGACAGAACCTGGATTATTATCCGGCTTTGGTTAATGCTTACGATGTTGACGGATTTACCATTACCGGTGAAGGCACAATCGACGGGAATGGATTGAAGTACTGGGAAGCTTTTTGGCAACGCCGAAAGGAGAATCCGAAATGTACAAACCTGGAGGTTTCGCGTCCGCGACTGGTGTTTATCTGGGGTTGCGATAATGTACAGTTGCAGGATGTAAAACTCCATAACTCCGGCTTTTGGACTACGCATCTGTACCAGTGTAATTACGCCAAATTGTTGGATTTGCACATTTTTGCGCCGAAAGCACCGGTGCCTGCACCGAGTTCCGATGCCCTGGATTTAGATGTGTGTTCGAATGTGTTGGTGAGAGGTTGTTATATGTCGGTCAACGATGATGCAATAGCGATGAAGGGCGGGAAAGGCCCCTGGGCTGATGAAGATCCGAACAATGGCCCGAACGAGAATATCCTGATTGAAAACAATACTTATGGTTTTTGTCATTCAACTTTTACCTGCGGCAGCGAATCCGTTCATACTAAAAACGTGTTGGTTCGTAACTGTACGGTAAAGGATGTAAGTCGTGTTATTTTCTTGAAAATGCGTCCGGATACGCCCCAGAAATACGAATATATTACCTTGGAAGGCATTTCAGGGACCGCACGCACAGCAATTTATATCCGCCCCTGGCGTCAGTTTTTCGATTTGCAAGGCCGCGAAACACCGCCGGTATCATCCTCGGAGAATATCACCTTTCGCGATTTTAATTTGAAATGTGATAAATTCGCCGAAGTGGGAATTACGCAGTATGATCGCTTGTCGGATATTCGCTTCGAAGATATGACGATCGAGGCAGGCAGTGCTGACCTGGATACATCAATAATCAGTAATCTGGTTGTGAAAAATGTGACTGTTAACGGAGAACCGTTTTTACAATAGATCTACAACATAAAAAAACTACATGATTCCGGGGAATCACCAACAGGGATGAAAGTGTAGTCGTTTTCGACTATGCTGTTGTCGTTGTTTTCAGAAGTTGTTGGGTTGTCGTTCCACATTTAATCAAAACCAGTTATTGGCATTGCGCCCTAGCACCTTTGCGGAGTAAGACTTTCACAGAAAAAGCACAGCAGGCTGTTCCGGATCGGGCAGCCTGTTTTGGTGTGTAGGGGGTAGTTTGCGGTTAAGACTGAAAAGAAGCTTGTTGGTGCATGTTCTGTGGCTAAGGATCGACCTGGGCTGGCTTTCTTGTGGCTTGGCGTGTCTCTTAGCCGGCAGGCCAAGCCTGATTGTTGTTATGCCTCCGTAGTCAGGGGGTAAAAACAGCGACACGCTGGGCTCGGAACGAGCAAAATCCGGGGGCTGTAATCGGCCTTCTTTCTCTGGAGTGCGATTCGTAAGATACATTTGCTTAGCCCGGAAATAGGCAGAACCAGGCGGCGTTGCGGCCGTTTTGCGTTCTGCGCTTTTTAACAACAAAAAAGCCGAAACAAAACTGCTTCGGCTTTTGCGGAGAGAGAGGGATTCGAACCCCCGGATCCGTGAAGATCAACGGTTTTCAAGACCGCCGCATTCGACCACTCTGCCATCTCTCCGTGATTGTGGCCACAAAAGTATACGATTTTTTGAAAGTGCAAAAATATAAGTGCGAAAAAATCGAATATTTTTTGCCGTCGATGCAGCGGTGGCGATCGATAGAAATCAGAACGTGCTGAGCCTTCGATATATAACAAAATGTAGGGGTTTCATATCAATATTTTTCAAACGGGAGGGCGGCTGGCTTGAGGGTTTCACTTGAAGTGAAGCCCTCACTAAAAGTCGGTCATCGCCAATCATGCCTATTGGGATGCGACTTTTATTTGACGTGAAGCCCTCAGTAAGAGTTTCACATCAACATTCACCACTGGGAGGGCGGTCGGGCAATTTGTTTCGTTTGCGCGATGCTTTAATCTCCGATGAGGGACTCATGATTCCATTTTGCGAAACAACGAGCAGAAGTTTTTGGGTACTTGAAGATACAACTGGGTATTCAATTGTACCGGGGGCATCGTTGTTGTTTGGGCTTGATCAGCATTCGGAACGAAGCCTTGTGGAATCCGGTATTTTCGGGAGCTTCCAAAACGAAAAAAGCCGAAGCAATGTTGCTTCGGCTTTGCGGAGAGAGAGGGATTCGAACCCCCGGATCCGTGAAGATCAACGGTTTTCAAGACCGCCGCATTCGACCACTCTGCCATCTCTCCGTGATTGTGGCCACAAAAGTATACGATTTTTTCTAAGCACAAAAATATTCACAAAAAATATCACCAAATTATGAAAGAAAAAAAAGTACAATTGGTTTGCATATTTAAATGTTATTTTAGAATTTTATGAAACTCTAATGAGAACCAACTGCAAACCATTGATTTTATTGATGTTTTAGAAAAAGTAGTTGTAAGTCTCGCAGAATAATTGTAACTATGTCAATAAAGAAGTAGTATTAATCAGTTTATTTTTTTAACCCTAAACATGTTTTCCTATGAACAAAGCTCAATTAATTGACGCCATTTCTGAAAAGGCAGGTTTGACTAAGGCAGACTCTAAAAAAGCGCTTGACGCGTTTATCGCAGCAACAACAGATGCTTTAAAAGATGGCGATCGTGTTGCCTTAATTGGTTTCGGATCTTTCTCCGTTTCTACACGCAGTGCCCGTACCGGCCGAAATCCGCAATCTGGTGCACCGATTGAAATTCCTGAAAAGAAGGTTGTAAAATTCAAACCAGGTGCTGAATTGGAAGACGCAATCTAGATTTTAGATAGAAAGAGATTCGAAAGGGGGGCTTTTAGCGTCCCTTTTTTTATTTTTGTCCGCTCAACAAGCTTTTCTTCAAAATGGATTATCAATTGGTTAACTATCTCTCTGGTTTTATTACTTCTGAACGGAACGAATTATTTGACCGGATTTTGGATCAACGGACACGCTATCTCACCATTGTTCTGGAAAATATCTATCAACCACAAAATGCAAGTGCAGCCATGCGCTCGGTCGATTGCTTTGGTTTGCAGGATGCACACGTGATTGAGAATAGTAACGATTTTGAGGTCGATCGGGAAGTGGCGATGGGCGCTACCAAATGGTTAAACGTAAATCGGTACAATCAAAAAGCTGAGAATAGCCGCGATGCGATTGCGAACCTTCGGGCGCAAGGCTACCGAATTGTGGCTACTACCCCGCACGAGGGCGATACTAATCTGGAAGATTTCGATTTGAGAAAGGGGAAAACAGCCTTGTTTTTCGGTACCGAGCTAACCGGTATCTCCGATGTGGTGAAAGAGGAAGCGGATGAGTTTCTGAAAATCCCGATGCATGGTTTTACCGAAAGTTTCAACATTTCGGTGTCGGCAGCGGTTATTTTGCATCATCTGACCTGGAAATTGCGCAACGACTCCGCTATCGACTGGAAACTGACAGCTGAGGAACAGGCCGAAATCAAGCTAAACTGGCTTCGGCGGAGTATCAAATCATCCGATTTGATCGAGGAAGAGTACCGACGGAAGATCGCTCAGCGATAATGGCCAATCTCCGAATAAGAATCATAAAAGTCAAAACTCAAGGATATCGAAAATGAGTGTATTTGTTGAAAAATTTGCCGACATCAAAATATTGCGTTATCAGCTGCCGGGGTTCGAACAGCTGAGTCTGAAACAAAAGCAATACATCTATTATTTAAGCCAGGCGGCCCTGTGTGGTCGCGATATCTTGTTCGACCAAAACGGGCGCTGGAACCTCAAAATTCGTTCGCTGCTCGAAGCGATCTATCAAAGCTATCGGGGCGATCGCGATACGGCTACGTTTAAAGCCTTCCACCTGTATCTGAAGCGCGTGTGGTTTGGCAATGGCATTCACCACCATTATTCGACCGACAAGTTTAGTCCGGGGCTAAGTCGCGATGAATTTACCGCGCTGATGGAAGCTTCCGATTTGAGTTCCTTCCCATTTGTCGGCGAACTGGAGCAGTTGCTGGAGGTTATTTTTAATCCCGAAATCGCAGCCAAGCGGATCAGTCTGGATAGTAGCTGCGATTTGCTGAAAGCCTCGGCAATGAATTACTATCAGGGGGTTGATCAGCAAGAGGCCGAAGCGTTCTATGAGGCCAAGCGCAAAGCAGCCGGTAAACAGGCGCCTTCGTTTGGGCTGAACTCGACACTGATAAAAGAAAATGGCGAACTGAAAGAAGACGTCTGGTGTGTAACGGGCAAGTATGGTAAAGCGATTCAACAGATTGTTTTTTGGCTCGAAAAGGCGGTGGAATTTGCCGAGAATGAGCAGCAGAAACAGGTGATTGAAAAGCTTGTTGCCTATTATCGGGATGGCGATCTGACGTTGTTCGACGATTACAGCATCGCCTGGACCAACGAAAATGAAGGACTGGTAGATTTTGTCAATGGTTTTATCGAAATCTATGGCGATCCGCTGGGCATAAAAGCCAGCTGGGAGGCGATTGTGAACTACAAAGACGTGCAGGGAACCAAACGGGCGCTTGTTCTGTCGGAGAATGCCGGTTGGTTCGAAGCCAATTCGCCGGTTGATGCCCGCTATAAAAAGGAGAAAGTAAAAGGTGTTAGCGCCAAGGTTATTCATGTCGCCATGCTGGGGGGTGATTGTTATCCGGCTACGCCAATCGGGATTAACTTGCCAAACTCGGAGTGGATTCGCGAAGAATTTGGCTCCAAGTCGGTCACCATCGAAAATATTACGCAAGCTTACTTTCAGGATTCGCTGGGCAATGGAATGCTGGAAGAATTTGCCGCTACCGATGAGGAGATAAAACGTGCCCGTGCGTACGGACAGCTAGCCGGCAACTTGCATACCGATTTGCACGAATGCCTGGGCCATGGCTCCGGGCGCATGATGCCAGGGGTGAAGCCGGAAGATCTGAAGAATTACTATTCGACCATTGAAGAAACCCGGGCCGATTTGTTTGCCCTCTACTATATTGCCGATCCCAAATTGCAGAAGCTGGGCCTGGTGCCCTCGTCCGAAACCGGGAAAGCCGAATACGATGCTTATTTGCGCAATGGCTTAATTACCCAATTGACGCGAATTGAGCCGGGCAAAGACCTGGAAGAATCGCACATGCGTAACCGCCAGTTGATCGCAAAATGGGCCTACGAGCACGGAAAGGCTGATGGCGTGGTTGCTTTGGTTGAACGGGATGGGAAAACTTACGTCCAAATCAACGATTACGGCAAGCTTCGCGACCTGTTCGGAGAACTGCTGAACGAAGTCCAGCGCATAAAATCGGAAGGCGATTTTCAGGCCGCGAAAGCTTTAGTTGAAGAATACGGCGTGAAGATTGACCTGGAGTTGCACAAACAGGTGCTCAGCCGTTTCAAAAAACTGGATATTGCACCTTATGCTGGCTTTCTGAACCCCGAACTTCGGCTGGTGAAAAATGAAACCGGCGAAACGGTCGACGTCGAGGTTATTTATCAGTCGGACTACACCGCACAGATGCTGGCCTACAGCCAGAAGTACGGATTTCTGGCCAACAGCTAATTCATCTGGCATCGGAGCCGAACTCTTCATGCAGGGATTCGCGGATAACCACGCTGCGAACAAAAAATAACAAAGGGATGTACTTGCTTTTAATGCAGGTACATCCCTTTATTCGATCTGTTAAACCAAGGATTAGTCGGTATTGCCAAAGCGGTAAATCAGCGATAGTTGTTGCTGTTGATCCAGGGTGCTTCCGTCAACCAGATGAAACGAAAGGTTGAAGTTGCCCTGCAGTTGCTTATGTTGTAAGAATTTCCAGATCAGGTCGGTTCGCACATAACTGTCCTGCGCGTAGTAAGGGTCGCCGTTCATGAACTGGTGGCCCTTGCCAAAGCTGAATGTTGAACGCAGGGCCAGACGTTTTCCTTCACCATAAAGTTGGCCAGCCAGGCTGGTGCCGGTATTGTAGCCGTCGTCGACTCCGCGTTCGCGGATGGCCGATTCCATCACTCCAAGTTTCAGAAAGGCTTGTTGCAAACCAGTCATCTCCGTAAAATTGTAGCCCAGGTATAGAGTAGCTCCCATATTGTCGGTGATGTGTTCATCCGGATTCTCCGTGGCAGTTAAAGCATGGTGAAAGAGAATCAGGTAATTTTGGACGAAGAATTTTCCAAAGTTCATTTCACCTGAACTCCCCGCCATAAACGTTTCCCGGCGCGTGTCTGTTTGTCGTCCGGTCCAGTCGACAAAACCGGCCTGGTGTCCCCAGCTCCAGCTGTGCTTTCCGTACAGCCCTTCAATGTTTGGGCGGTAGTATTGAAAGGTGTCGGCGATCATTGCCAAGGGGAAATCAAGAAGCTCCAGGCGCGGAAATGCACCGAAGTAAAACTGATCTTTCCCGTCATCGTAGCTGTAGTAGGCAATCAGGTTTGGTTTTAGCTCGTCGGCCTCGGCGCCAAACTCAAAAAAATGGCTTATCCCGAAGCGAAAGCGGTGCAAACTGTCGATGGTGGTTCCCAGTTCAATCGATGTGCGCTCGCCCATGATGGTTTGCGGGTAACTGTACTCGGGCGAAAATTCGCGGTTGTCGCCAATGCCCTGAAAGTGCACGCTGTATTCCGGCTTTTGAGCCCGGGCTGCAAAAGCAATGACCAACAGGCAGGAAAGAATAAATAGCTGTTTCATTATTTCGTTGTTATTCGATGGGTTTTTCTCAGTTAATCGCAGAGGATGTACATGTCGCGTTTGGGGTTGATGCACATCACCTGAATGTTTTTCGCCTGACGGATAAGCTTGGTCTCGGGCAAGCCAACAAGCAGGTCAATCAGGTTAATATGTTGACTGGCTGGTATGATCATGAGTTTGTCGCCCCGGGTTTTAGACCGTTCCAATGCTTCGGTGGGTAGCCCAAAGCTTCCCTTTTGAGCTTGTTCAATATGGGCATTCACCTTAAACTTGCGAAGAAGCTGCTCGATAAACAGTCGATTCTTTTTTACCATTTTCTGGTTTTCTTTGGCATTCTCACGAGCACATAAAACGTTTATTGCCGACTGGTTGAAACGAGCAAAATACGATGCCCAAAGCGAGGTGTCTTTCATTACCTTGCGATAATCAACCGGTAGCATTACCTGGTCGTAGCCCAAACAGTGGCTTGTACTGCCGTTCACAAACAAAAAGGGAATTTGGCTTTGTTGCAGGGCTCTGATCTTGGGCTTTAGCTTGTCGGAACTTAGCACCAGCATAATTCCGTCGTATTCTTCGGCAATGCGCGTAATACCTTGTTCTAAGTTTCCTTTTAAGGTGAGGCTCGACATAGTTACGGTCGGAAAATCTTCCTTCAGCCGGCGAATAAGAAGCCCCAGTGTGCGCTGGGCATCAAGTTTACGTTCTTTATGGCCTTTGCCATAAGGATGAAAAAGGCAAAGTTCTTTCTGAAAAATCTGACTAACCCGCAGGCCGTGAGCGATGGCGTCGTTCATGGTTTCGGAGAAGTCGCAATAGACCATAATTCGTTGTTCTGATTTTCTACTCATGGTGCCTCAAAACTATTTATTTTTTTGCAGAAGGACTGAATTTCGCAAGAATATTGAATAGTATGCTCATTAACTGTTCGCTACGAGGTGTAAGCGTGATCAATGTCATCCGGTAAACCCGGCTTGTTTCGTATATTTGATAAAAACCAAGCGCACCATGTTTAATCAAGCCTTAATTCGTCCGCAGTCGATCGTCGTAGTCGGCGCGTCCAACAATCCGGCCAAGCCCGGAGGCCATCTGTTGCAAAATTTACTTCAATATTCATTTGGCGGAAAGCTGTATGTGGTTAATCCGAAAGAGGATTCTGTGCAAGGCGTTGCAGCCTGCCGGTCGGTGGCAGACTTGCCGTCGGTTGAACTGGCTATTCTGGCCATACCTGCCGCGGCTTGTGTTCAGGCTGTTCGGGTGCTGGCCGAGGAGAAAGGTACAAAAGCCTTTATTGTGGTGTCGGCCGGTTTCGCGGAAAGTGGCGATATGGGACAGCAGCTGGAGAACGAATTGCTCAAGCTGGTTGACCAACACCAGGGCTGTTTGATTGGCCCCAACTGTATTGGCGTAATTAGTCCGGCGTATGCCGGCGTGTTTACAAGCCCGGTGCCGGCGCTGGATCCCCGGGGAATCGATTTTGTGTCGGGCTCGGGAGCAACGGCCGTGTTTTGTCTGGAGGCAGGGATGAAAAAGGGCTTGCGCTTTGCCTCGGTATTTACGGTGGGTAACTCGGCGCAAATTGGTGTTGAAGAGGTGCTCCAACATTGGGATGAAAGCTTCACAGCCGAAAGTCCGAAGGTGAAGCTGCTGTACCTGGAAGGTATCCGCGATCCGCAGAAGCTGCTGAAGCATGCTCGCTCCTTGCGGTTGAAGGGCTGCCGCATAGCGGCCATTAAAGCGGGAACAGGCGAAAGCGGGAGCCGTGCAGCACTGTCGCATACCGGAGCCATGGCCTCGCCCGATGTGGCGGTTGACGCGTTGTTCCGCAAGGCCGGAATCATTCGCTGCTATGGACGCGACGAGTTGACAACGGTGGCCGGATTGCTGCTCTTGCCGGCCATGGCGGGCAACAAGTTGGCTGTAATCACGCATGCCGGGGGGCCGGCGGTAATGCTGACCGACTGCCTGGAAAAAGGAGGACTTCAGGTGCCCCGCTTCCCCGATTCGGCGCAGAAAGAAGGCTTGAAATCGCAGTTGTACCCCGGCTCGTCGGTTGAAAATCCGATCGATTTTCTGGCTACCGGAACAGCGCAGCAGCTGGGAACAATTATCGATTGTTGTGAGCATGATTTCCCGGAGGTGGATGCTATGGTGGTCATTTTTGGCAGCCCGGGTTTAGTGCCGGTTAGCGAGGTGTACCAATTGCTGAGCGTAAAGATGAAAAGCTGCCGGAAACCGATCTATCCGGTGTTGCCCTCCGTGGTGAATGCCAACGAGGCGATTCGGGAGTTCATGGATGCGGGCAATCTGGTGTTTACCGACGAGGTGGCGTTCGGACACGCTTTGCTGAAAGTAACCAACGCACCGCAACCGATGCCTGACGATCGGCAACCCTCGAAAAACGTGCAGCTTCAACAAATCATTGCCAGCTTGCCGGATGGTTTTCTGCCACCCCTGGAGGCCCAACGATTGCTGGAGGCTGCCGGCATCGCAACCCTTGGGCAGTTGCAGGCCGATGGCGAACAGCAGGCGCTGGATGCAGCCGCGCGAATTGGCTTTCCGCTGGCGATGAAGGTGGTCGGCCCCTTGCATAAATCCGATGTTGGCGGGGTGCTGCTCAACCTGCGGTCGGCAGAACAGGTGGCCGCCGGATTTCGACGCCTGATGGCCATCGCCGGTACATCGGCCGTGCTGCTCAGCCCCATGCTTAATGGGCTGGAGCTATACATCGGGGCGAAATACGAGAAAGGCTTCGGGCATCTCATCTTTGTGGGCCTGGGCGGCGTTTGGCTCGAGATTATGAAAGATGTTCAGGTGGCGCTGGCTCCGGTAAGCCGAACGGAAGCCTTGCAGCTGATTTCAAAGCTGAAAGCCTTGCCTTTATTGGAAGGTTATCGAGGTCAGAGTGGCGTGGATATCGGGCAGTTTGCCGATCTGCTTGTTCAGGTATCGCGCCTTGTTGAGGAGGCTCCCGGCATTTCGGAGCTGGATCTGAACCCGATAATCGCAGAAGGAAAGCGCTTTTCTCCGGTGGATATTCGTATTGCATTGAATCGAAAATAAAGCGATATGTTAACATTTGTCTGTTGTTGATTTTGCTTGTTGGAACTTCCGTTTTTTTTGTCGTAAATTGAAAGCAGAAACAATTTTTATGAAAACAATCAACCGCCTTTTCTCCATATTTCTGATTTTTCTTTTTCTCAGTAACGGTTTGCCGCTCAGGCTGAGTGCTCAGCCCGCTAGTCCGCACCATCGGCCGAAAGTAGGGCTGGTGCTTAGTGGTGGTGGCGCCAAGGGATTCATGCATATTGGCGTGCTGAAAGTGCTCGAACAAGAAGGTATCCCTGTCGATATTATCGTAGGTACAAGTATTGGGAGTCTCATCGGCGGAATCTACTCCATTGGCTACTCGGCCGATGAGTTGGAGCAAATCGTTCAACAGCAAAAGTGGGACGAGCTGCTTTCGAGCGATGTTTCCCGGTTGTATCTCTCGCCGCGCGACCAAGCGCTCAAACAGCGCTATTTGTTTTCCCTTCCTATTAATAAGGAAAAAAAGCTGAGCTTGCCCGCGGGAGTTATTCGCCCTCAAAATGTGTTAAATCTTTTTTGTGGCTTAACGGCTAATGTGCCTGTCGATGCCGATTTCTCCAACTTCCCGGTAAAGTTTGCCTGCATTGCTGCCAATATTGAAAATGGCAACGAGGAAGTGTTGGATCGTGGCTTTTTACCGACTGCGATGTACGCCAGCATGGCCATCCCCGGGGTTTTTATGCCCGGCGAGCGCGATGGCAAGCTGCTGGTTGACGGCGGGGTGGTGAACAATTTTCCGGTGGATGTCGCTAAAAAGATGGGCGCCGACATCATCATTGGTGTCGATATTCGGGACGACTACTACGAAAAGGCCGACATAAAATCGATGAGCGAGATTTTGCTGAACCTGATCAACTTTTACAGTAAGGCCAAGGATGAAAAAAACCGCGACCTTTGCGATATTGTCATCAAGCCGGATGGCACGGGCTACTCGGGAGCCAGTTTTTCGCGCTCGGCTGCCGATACGCTGATTCAGCGAGGCATTGATGCGGCGGATGCTTTTCGACCTGCATTGCGGGCGCTGAAAGAAAAATACCGGCTGGAACCCCGAACGCTATCGCGACAATATATTGAGCCGCAGGCCTGGCGAATTACCCAAATTGAGCTGGCGTGTAAGGATGAGCTGAACAAAGAGTTTTTGCTGAAAAACCTGAACCTGGAGACCGGCGAAACCTATAATTACGCCGATATTAAGGCCGGCATCGACCGCCTGTACGGAACCGGAGGTTTTCGGAATATCTATTTCGAGCTGGCCGACAATGAAAAGGGCAAAACCCTGCAGCTGCATTTGACCATGCAGGAGGAGCGCTCGCAGAATATTGGCTTTCGGGTGAATACCACCGAAGCGGCAGCCCTGCTGCTTAATGCCAGCTGGAAAAACTTTTCGCGCACCTTTAGCCTGGTGTCGGTGAGTACCGAGCTGTCGGCCAACCCCGGCTTAAACTTGCTGGCCGAAACCAACTGGCATCATTTCCCCGATCTGGGCTTCGAGGTGAATGCCAAATTTCAGAATTATAATATTTACGACGACGGCAAGAAGGCTTTCGATGCCGATTTGTTTTACACCTCGGGGAAAGTTTACCTGGAGCAGCGCTTTCGGAAATTCCGCACCGGTTTTTCGGCCCAGCAGGAGTATTTCGACGGGGATGTGTTTGCCCGCGACAACACGCAAACGCTTTCCGATGCGACCAGTTTTTTGCTGAGTGGCGCCTCTTTTTATGCCTCGTTCGACAATATGGATCACTATTATTTCCCGCGCAAAGGAACGCGTCTGTATGTTGAGGCAACTTATAACACCGATTTGAAGGCCGACGGGAAGAACTCGCCCTACCTGTTGTTTAAGATGGAAAATGTTGTTCCGATCAGTCGCAAGGTGGCTTTCCTGGCCAATGTTTACGGGCGCGGGGTGTTGAATAGTAACTACCCGGAAATTAAGTCGACGTTTATCGGTGGCGAGGCTTATTCGCGCTATTTCAACTACCATTTGCCTTTTACGGGCATCAATCCGGTGATGATTGGCGAGCGCTTTATCGGCATCGGCCTGGTGGGACTTCGCTTTCGCTTGTCGTCGTCGCAGTACCTGTCGGTGGTGTTCAACAGTTTGCAACAAGGGCGCGAATACGACGAGATTGTGCCCGAGCTGGCCATTTACGGCGGGGGAATCAAGTATAACCTGAAGACCTTTGCCGGCCCGCTGGATATCACCGTTGGATCGTCGGATTTTGCGAAAAAGCCAACCTTTGCGGCCAACCTGGGGCTGTGGTTTTAGCCCTTGGCGGCGCGTTTTCTCAAGGCTTCGCGATAGACCTCCAGCGCTCCCGGAAAGGGTTGCAGGGCCCGCTCGAAAATTCCCAGCGAATAGGCAATGGTCAGTCCGTAGTTGGTGATGGGGATGTTCAGTTGGCGGGCTTTCATGATGCGCGACAGCATCTCTCGGCGGTTCCACATGCAGGCGCCACAGTGAATAATCAGTTTGTAATCTGAAATATTATCCGGAAAATCGCGACCGCGGGCGCTGTCGATTTCCAGCTTGCCACCAACATATTGCGTTAGCCAGCGCGGGATTTTCACCGTACCAATATCTTCGCCAATGGGGTGGTGCGAGCAGGCTTCGGCAATCAGCACCTTGTCGCCCGCTTGCAGCTGGTCGATGGCCATGGCTCCGCGAACCATCTCGGCCAGGTCGCCCTGATGGCGGGCAAATAAAATAGAGAAGCTGGTCAGTGGTATTTCGGGCGGCGTGTCGGCAGCAACTTTCAGGAATGCCTGGCTATCGGTAACCACCAGCTTGGGCGGGGTGTTCAGCCGCCGCAGTCCCTCGCGCAGCTCGCGTTCTTTTACCACCATACAAAACGAATCGCCATCCAGCAGGTCGCGAATGCTTTGTACCTGTGGTAAAATCAGTCGTCCTTTGGGGGCTTCCTTGTCGATGGGAACCACCAGCATGGCCATCTCGCCGGGGCCCACCAAATCGTTCACAATGGCCGGGCGGTTGATGAAATCATCGGGGGCCGACTTTAGGATGGCTTCGCGCAGCGCGGCAATTCCGGCGCCGGTGGTGGCCGAGGTCTCGACTGTTTTCAGCTTTTCGCCAGCCAGGCTGTTTTGCATGCACGAGCGCATCGGGTAGAGGTCGGTTTTGTTGAAGACCACCAGCACGGGCACGTCGCGCTCGCGGAACTGTTCAACGAGCTTTTCCTCGAAAGGGCCCCACACTTCGGCATTCGATACCACAATGGCCAGGTCGGTGCGGTCGATCACGGCCCTGGTTTTGCGGATGCGTTGTTGGCCCAGCGCCCCTTCGTCGTCAACACCGGCCGTGTCGATAAATAACACCGGGCCCAGCGGCAAAAGCTCCATGGGCTTCTCAACCGGGTCGGTGGTGGTGCCGGCAATGTCGGAAACAATCGACACTTCCTGGCTGGTTAAGGCATTCAGCAAGGACGACTTGCCAACATTACGCTGACCAAACAGGCCAATGTGCAAACGAAACGATTTGGGTGACTTCATCTGAAATGATTTTGGGCGAAATTACAAAGCTTTTCGCTGCGGCGCAAGGCTGGATGCTATTCACCGGGTGACGGGAGGTCACCCGGTGAATAGGGAGGCTTATTCCCGAAAATCCAGCGGATTTTCATGTTTATAGCAAATGCTTGCTCGCAAAGATGCTTCGACTCCGGCCGGAGTCGGATTGGCTCGGTGACGGGACTGTTTCTATAAACATTCGATGCCGCTGGCATCGGGAAAGGGGGAATTGCAGAACCAAGCAGAAAAAAAGCAAGGGATGTCTAAAAAGTCTGAAGAGTTTTTCCTAAGCTATTAAATTGAAAGTCCCTTCAAGCTACTGACCCCTAAATCCCCTGAAGGGGACTTTAAGCCATCCGGCAGCTGCCGGAGAGGTTTGCCCGCCTGCCGGAGGGCAGGGAGGGGTAAATTCAGCAAGAGCTTTCAAGTTGTAAGTCTGAATTTCTCCTTGTCGTCTTTTTAGACAGCCTCCTCCTGGAAACTGAATAATAATTGGATATTAAAAATAAGGTAATAAGGTTGGGGGGGCCGTTGTTCGGGGCATTCTACTAAGGTTTTTGAACCTTGCGGAACCTTATCCGAGTAGATTAACCTTAGTAGAAAACCGAAGATATACTGAATCTGACTAACCTTATTTCTATTGTTTATTTGGAAAATCCGGCGGATTTTCATGTTTATAGCAAATGCTTGCTAGAAAAGATGCTTCGACTCTGGCCGGAGTCGAAATACATTCTCATTATGGGGGCGTATTTTTGCTGAAAAAATGGTATAATTGACTGAACGAAAATACATTTAATACAATTTTGGGAATAAGGATTGTAGAGTAAATTGCGGCGAATAAGATAATGAACGCAATAATTCTATTTATGCAGATGATTGATGTTTCTGAAAGGCTTAGAATATTTAGATCACCCCAGCTATAAATAAATATATCGATAATGAATGAAAGCATAAAAGTCGTGGCCTGAATTAAAACGCTGACGGCAAAAGTTCCTCCTATGGTTTGAAAGAGAGAATAACCATTTTCGCCATCAGCATTTCTAATTTTATCTAAGACTTCTTTATCTCCGAAGCCGATTACTAATGCATAGGCTCCGATATTAAAACCTAAAATACTAGGAAAAGTACTAAGGAGGAGATCCTTAATTTTTAAGATTAATAGATACTCATTGATGCCTTTAATCATCGAATTTAGAGCGATAAATAGCAAAGAACTACCGAATGCAATCCAAAAAAAGGGGCTATAGAGAAAACCTTTTGTCCCTCCATATATTTTTAGCAGTGTCGTGAAATGTACATCGTGTTTACTTAATTCTTGTTTCTCTTCTGGTGTTAATTCCCGCTCTGTCATATTAATTACTTTGTGGTCTGAAGAGGTCTATCATTTTGTTGAAAATATCAAACATCCATGTTTTGTCTGTAACTTTTATATCATAAACAGCTTGCACATCTTTAGTCGTAATAGTGGGCTGACTACTCGTGTTGTCTTGTGACCAAGCTGAAATTTCACCGTTGTCTATAGCTAGCCCAGCGAGAGGATTTAAAATTTCATTATTCATCAAATCGATATTTCCCTTTTTGTCGCTTACTCCTGTTAATGTGACTTCTCGAAGGTGAGTATTTTTGAAATTTTCCTCCATAGCTTTCATTGCAGGATTATTGAACGAATCGCTATTTGAGTAAGAAAGCTTTATTCGAATTTTTCGGATATCACCGGTTTTTAAATAGTCTTCTACAAATGTATCTGTAGTTTTAATTATCGCGTCGATTTTTTCATCTTCACCGATAACATTTTGAAAGCTTTTAACAATAAAGCTTTTGAACCAAGCTATTTTTATTTTTTCATTTTCAAGAAATGCAAATCTATGTGCCTGAGGAACGAAAATGAAATAGGCTTGCACCGGATTTGTGTAATATTGTCCTTCATGTTCCACGACTTCGAGTGTATTATCTTTTTTAAGTTCATAGTTGTCTCCTGCTATTTCCGCTTTTGTAACCCTTCCATAGAAATAATTACCTTCAGGTGAACTAACCGCTGTAAAATCGTTAATAAAACCAACATGCTTCTTGAAATTTATTTTAATGTCATTATCAAAGACTGACTGCATCAAGTCGTGATAAATATTACTAGAGGTTTCTTTTCTTGATACTAGCTTAACATTTAAAACTTTGAATTGGAAAATTTGAGTAGAGTTTTGGTTGTCCATAATTTGAGTTGTTTGTTGAGTATGTATTGTTAAAAGTAAATAAGTTTATAAATCGTTGATTGGTTATATGAAATTTTATGAACTCATGTAGTTAATCTTAATGTATAAGAGAAGTTATAGGCTCTAATTGGTTTGTTAGAGCCTATAGTTTTTATTCATTTACTCTCCCGCCTCCGCCTCTTCTTCCTCTTTCTTTTCGGGTTTGGGCAGGGCGGCGTATTTCTTCCGCAGGGCGTCCATCTTATTAAAAAGCTTGGTGAGCTCGGTGCTTGGCGTGTAGGTGGCTGCTTGCTCAATGGAAGTGCAGAATGCTTCGTAGGCGGCTACGGTGTCGGGCTTCAACTCCGATGCTGATGGGCCCGTTGAGGTCGCTTCGGCGCTGTTGCGCTGATTGTAGAGCGTCTCGAAGGTTGTATTCAGTCCGCGCAATTCGGTAAACAGCTCGGCAATGCCCAGGGTCGTTGCTGCGGCTTGCAGGTCGGCATCGGCTTCGTAATCGGTAAGCGTCTTATCCAGAATTTCGGTTTCGGTGTTCAGGGCTTGCTCTTCGAAATCCCAGATGGGCTCGAGGAATAACAGCAGCTTTTTGCCCGGCTCGCTTTTGGCGGCACTGCGCGATTCGCTGGCCGTGCGTATTTCGCGTTTCAGCTCGCGTCCGCAGGCATCACGGTCCTGGTCGGCCGCTGTAATTTGTGGGGTTAAACCTTCTTTTTGCGAACGGTTCATGCGCGCGCCCATCGCGGTGTTGGCTGTTTCCAACACACTGTAGGTTGCTTGCGGTATGCCGCCGATCTCTGTAATTGCAGAGGTGGCATAACTAAGCGTGGTTGCCGAAAGGGAAAACAGGTTGTTTAAACTGAGGTTTGTTACATGTAATGTGTTAAATTTAAAAGTTTCCATGACTTTAGTTTTTATTGTTTTAGATGTGGGTAAAACAGCTTTTGGCTGCTTCCACCCGATTAGTATTCCTTGTAAATAGCCTGCCCGGTTCATGTATCCGTGCGACGGTGATTTTTCTACCAATGGTAGAAATGCCAAACCAACTGTCGGGGCGTGTCTACCAACGGTAGAAGCTTCCCGGCACTTCCGGCGGTGATTCTACGAATGGTAGACGGTCAAAGCAGTCGCGGGGAAGGATCTACCAACGGTAGAAGCTTCTCCGCACTCGCTGCGATCATTCTACGAATGGTAGAATGTTCCCGGCACTTCCGGCGGTGATTCTACGAACGGTAGACGGTCAAAGCAGTCGCCGGGAAGGATCTACCAACGGTAGAAGCTTCTCCGCACTCGCTGCGATCATTCTACGAATGGTAGAATGTTCCCGGCACTTCCGGCGGACAAGCTCCCGATGGTCGGAAATTGCTGGTTTACCGGTTGGCCCCAAATTGAAAAGAACTTCAAGCTATTTGATATTATTCGTTGTTTTTTCAAATTGAAACGCCATCCCGGCAAAGTCATTCAAAAGGTGGGCAATCAGCGGCTAGGCGGCCTGCATCATCGTATCGGAACTCGAAATCGGATAGTCGGCTGAGATGTCCTGTTTGTTCTGTTTCAATTTGTTCCGACTAATTTATCAAAAATGAAAGACATGAACACCATAAATGTTAAACAATTTGATGAACGAATGCTTTGTCGTGACGAAAGTGCACTTTGGCTATACGAACGGCCTGGTGGTTGCTGCCAAATCAGAGGGGCGAATATCTTGTTGTCGTGCTTGTCGTGGGTTATCGTTGGTGCTACCCAAAGAGCCTACCAGCAGCCCTCTGTAACTCTCCCCTGAATTGAACCAATCCTGGCGGATCGATTCAAATCTGTCCCCTCTCTGCGGGCAGAGCGGGGGAATTCAGAAGCTACAAGTAGATTAAAAAAGACACCATCAACGCATAATAAAAATCAGCCATGACCTTTTTGTTTCGTTTTTGTGTCCCCGTCAGACCGGCCGGGCAGGACTACAAAAATGAAACCCCGTCCGGTAGGACAAGGTTCCTATTTGATCAAAAGTAGAAGTGGAGAGACGTACTCTGAAGGGGATTTTCCATAAAAATCCTTCATGATTCGGAGGGAATTACCAACAGGGATGAAAGTGGTGGAAGACAGCAGAAGGCATTTAAGAGAAGACGGAAGCTCGCTCGGAGCGGGACCGGCCTACTTTTTATCGATGGTGAGAGGCGAACCGGAAGCTTAGTGAAACCGGGAAGTTCCGACGCGAGGAGGAAATCACCCGGTTGAACTTAGCTTTTCGGGAGCTGACACCTGAAGATAAAAATAAGCCTTGAATTTTCTGTTTACTCTTTGCTTCAAGGCAAAGAGTAAAACCCGTCCGGTAGGACAAAAGATCCTTTGTTGCGCAAAAGTAGGCGTGAAAAACAGCCAGTTTTGGGGCAACTTTCATCAGCGCTGGTTTGCTACAAAAGAAGCCTGGCTAACGGTTGAAGCTGAACCCCTATTCAAAGCATCCCTGATGCGGTTTGGAAACCGCATCTCCCAAAAGAAGGCGAATCACCCGAAGGGGGCTTCCATAAAAAACCGACATGATCCCCGGGAATCACCAACAGGGATGAAAGTGGATTCAATTGAATTAGATTGACCCTCCCATTCCGACAAAGTCGGAATTTCCCTCCCTCGCGAGGGAGAGCCAGGGTGGGTACATTCGATCGAAGGTAAAGCCGAAGGGGCTTCCCATAAAAAAAGCCGGGGATACCGGCTCTTTATTTTGAAAAAGAAAAATGATTTTCCTATTCCGTTTTTTTGGACTTATCTGCTTTTTTGTCGCAGCAAGCTTTTTTGGCGGTGTCGTCGCATGCTTTTTTCTCCGCGCAGGCTTCTTTCTTTTCAGCGCAGCATTTTTTGTCTTTCTTGTCCTTGCAGGCTTGCTCGGTTTTGGGCTTTTCGTCCGGTGTGTTAACAGGGATTGCGAAGGTTACGCCACAAGCAAAAACAATCGCCATCATCAATACCAATTTTTTCATTTTATTCAATTTTAGGATTTATAACCGAGCCTAATTTATTGAGAATAATTCTAAATAAAAACGCTGTTAACAATTATTTTCAAAAATTGAGGGCGATTTTTTTCAAGCTAAAAGCCTAATTTATTGATCGCTTCGGGACTGATGAGTTGCTCGAAGGTGCCTTCATCGAGCATTTGTTCACCGACGACAATCTCGCGGATCGAAAGTCCTTTGTCGCGCGACTGCTGTAAAACCCGGCTGCATTTTTCGTAGCCCAGCCGGGGGATCAGTGCCGTAATGATGGCGGTGGAGTTGAGCAGGCGTTTGCGGCAGTTGTCGCGGTTGGCAGTGAGCCCCTCCACGCAATTTTTGCGCAGGCTGATGGCGGCATCGGTCAGCAATTGCAGGCTGCTGAGCAGGGCATCGGCAATGGCGGGCATAAAGGCGTTCAGCTCCAGGTTGCCGTTCATGCAGGCCTGGGTCAGCAGCTGGTCGTTGGCCACCACCGCCATGGCGGCCTGCACCACACTCTCGGGAATAACCGGGTTCACCTTGCCCGGCATGATCGACGAGCCGGCCTGTACAGCAGGGAGGCTGATCTCACCCAAGCCGCCATCGGGGCCGCTCGCGAGCAGACGCAAATCGTTCGACACCTTAAACAGGTTGGTGGCGCAGGCTTTCAATAGGCCCGACACTTCGACAAAAACATCGGTATTTTGGGTGCATTCCATCAGGTTTTCGGCGCGGGCCAGCGAGCTATTGGTGAGCTCGCGCAGGCGGTCGGTTGCCCGGAAGATGAACTGCCGCGGTGCACCCAGTCCGCTGCCAATGGCCGTGCCGCCGAGGTTCACCACGCGCAGCCGTTCCTCGCATTTGTAAATGCGCCAGCGGTCGCGGTTAAAGGCTTCGGCGTAGGCGGCCATCTCGCGTCCCAGGGTGGTGAGCACGGCATCCTGCAGTTGCGTGCGGCCAATCTTCACCACATCGGCCATTTCTTTTTCTTGATGCTGAAAGGCTTCTTGCAAGTCCAGCACCGCCCCCTCCAGCTGGCGAAGCTGCAAAATAGCCGCCAGTTTCAGCGCGGTGGGGTAAGTGTCGTTGGTTGATTGGTGCAGGTTGATGTCGTCCAGCGGCGAAATGATCGGGTAATCGCCCGGTGCCTTGCCGAGTAACTGCAGTGCGCGGTTGGCAATCACTTCATTGACGTTCATGTTGGTCGATGTTCCCGCACCACCTTGCAGGGCATCCACCCGGATCCAATCGGTGAGCATACCGTCGGCCAGTTCGCGGCAGGCCTGCTCAATGGCCCGGGCTTTCTCATCATCCTCAAAATAGCCCAGCTCCCTGTTAATCTGAAAACAAGCCAGCTTCACCCAGCCGTAGGCTTGCACCAGCGCGGGCTTCACCGGGCGGCGGGCCAGGCTGAAGTTCTGCATCGCTCGGGCTGTATGGATGCCGTATAGCGCATCGGCGGGAATTTGCAGTTCACCTAAAAAGTCGTGTTCCGTTCGGGTTGCTGAAGTTTTTGGTTCCATATTTTGAGTCTTGAGTTGCGAGTCTTGAGTCATGAGTCATGAGTCATGAGTTGCGCTACTCAAGACTCACTACTCACTACTCACTACTTCTTTCTAACAATATACATCCGATTCGCCGTTTTTCACGCGGCCAACCAGTTTTTCGGCCCGGCTTTTTGGCAGGCCTTCCATCTCGGCAATGGTTTTATCGATCAGCTCCAGACCAATTTTGCGGGTCTCGGGCGAGGCATAATTCTGAAGATATTCCATGAAGGTCGACAGGGCATTGGGGCCGCAATGGGCTTTAATGGCGCCGGGCTTAGCCAGATCCATAAAGTCCTGGCCGGTACGTCCCAGCCGGTAGCAGCCGGTACAGAACGATGGTACATAGCCCATCTGTGCCACATCGCGAATCACCTCGTCCATCGGCCGGTGATCGCCTAAGCTGAATTGGCCGGAGATGTCGTCTTCTTCTTCGTAGCCTCCCGGGTTGGTGCGGCTACCGGCCGAAATTTGCGAAACGCCCAGGGCGAAGGTGTCGCGGCGCATCTCGGCACTCTCGCGGGTCGACATGATGATGCCGGTGTAGGGAACAGCGCAACGAAGGATGGCAACGATGCGCCGGAAATCGTCGTCGGAAACCGGGTAGGGTGGTTGCATCGACATATCGGAGCCCGTAGCCGGTTCCATGCGCGGCACGCTGATGGTGTGGGGGCCAACGCCAAAAGCCCGTTCCAGTTCGCCAATGTGCTGCATCATGGCCAGCAGGTCGTAGCGGTAGTCGTACAGCCCGAAAAGCACACCGATACCCACATCGTCGATACCGGCTTCCATGGCGCGGTGCAGGGCACTGACGCGGAAATCGTAATCCATCTTTTTACCGCCGATATGTACTTTTTTGTACTGTCCGCGGTGGTAGGTTTCCTGAAAAATCTGGTAGGTGCCAATCTTTTCAGCCTTCAACAATTTAAACTCATCCACCGACAGCGGCGCAACATTCACATTCACCCGGCGGATGTCGGCGTCGTTGTAGCGTGCTTCGTACACCGACCGAACCGAGTCGAGCACATACTGAAAGCCTTGTTTGGGATAGCTTTCGCCGGCAACCAGCAGCACGCGCTTGTGTCCTTGCTTGATCAATGCCTGGGTTTCATGCTTAATTTCTTCCTGGTTCAACGCACGGCGCACAATGGCCGTGTTTTTAGCGCGGAAGGCGCAATAAGTACACTCGTTGGCGCAGAGGTTTGTAATGTACAAGGGGGCAAACATCACCAGACGCTTGCCGTAAATGGTGTCTTTAATGTGGTTGGCCGTGGCGAACAGTTCTTCCAGTTGCTGTTGGTCGTTAATGCCGTTCAGGATGGCTACATCATCGAGCGAAAGGCCCTTCATTTCGCGGGCTTTGGCCAGAACATCCCGCACTTGTGCCGGATCGGGTTTGGCGTATTTTTCGAGGATGGAGCAGATCTGTGTGTCGTTGATATAGCTGTTTTGTGCTGTTGTCATGATGGTTATTTTTTCGATAATGCTGATTTGACTTGAACGCCGGGGATGGATCCGAGGCGACCGGTGAGTTGGCCGAGTTCGTCGGTGGTACTGTCTACTACCAGGGTGATGACCGAATCGTCACCTTTGATGTGCGGAATACCCGTTCGGGCAAGAATGATAGCGCGATGTTTCGAGAGAAGCTCGTTGACCAGCGGTGCCGACTGCGTGCGATCTTCGAGGATAATTCCCACAAAGCCCAATCGTTTTTCTGTGTTCATGATTGTTGGTTTTTTGCGGGAAGCAGGAAAGTATGAACCCACCGATGAGGGCTCATTCATCAATAACAAGTCATCAATGGCTGTGCTTTCCCTTGAAGTCAGTCATCCGACCTTCCCGCAGGTTGCACCGCAAAAGTACAATTCTTTGCGCTGCCGTGCTTATTTTTGCCTGTAAATGTTAGGTGAGGGTTGAAAAATTAAACTTTGGAAATGAGACAGGTAGGTCTTTTATTGGGAGTGTTCGGCAAATCTCAAAATGATTATCTTCGCAGCGTGAAGAGTTTTGAAGAGATACTGAAGCAAGGCGAGTTTTCGCAGCCCGATTTGGTGCGGATGCTTAAGGCGGAAGGTGCCGACCGAACAGCCTTGTTCTCGGCAGCAGCAGCGCGCAAAGAAGCCGTGGTTGGGAAGAAGGTTTATTTCCGGGGCCTGGTTGAATTTTCGAACGTGTGTTCCAAGGATTGCCTGTACTGCGGTATCCGCCAAAGTAACAGCAAAGTTGTGCGCTACGAGGCTGCCGACGAGGATATCCTGGCGGCCTGTCGTTTTGCCTGGGAAAACCGGTTTGGCTCGGTGGTCCTGCAATCGGGCGAGCTGTCGTCTTCAACATTCATTAACCGGGTCGATCAGCTGCTGCGGCAAATTAAGGCCCTGTCGAAGGGGGAGCTGGGCATTACGCTTTCCTGCGGCGAGCAAAGTCGCGAAACCTATCAGCGTTGGTTCAACAGTGGTGCACACCGCTACCTGCTGCGCATCGAGAGCTCCAATCCGGAGCTGTACGGTAAAATTCACCCCAACAATGCGCATCATTCTTTTGAAAAGCGGCTCGAATGCCTGCAACTACTCAAGGAGTGCGGCTACCAGGTTGGCACCGGGGTGATGATTGGCTTGCCTTTTCAGACCATGGACGATTTGGCCAACGACCTGCTGTTTCTCAAGCAAATTGATATCGATATGGTGGGTATGGGGCCTTACATCGAGCATGAGGATACGCCGCTGTACGCGTATCGGCATTTGATAACCAGCAAGCAGGAGCGTTTTGATCTGGCTTTGCGCATGGTTGCCGCACTTCGCTTGTTGATGCCGGATATCAATATTGCCGCGGCAACAGCGCTACAGGCCATTGACCCGGCGGGCCGCGAAAAAGCCGTGAAAATTGGTGCCAATATTATTATGCCGAACCTGACGCCGAGTGCCTTTCGGAAAGATTATCAGCTGTACGAAGATAAACCCTGTTTGGATGAAGACGCCGATCAGTGTCGTAACTGCCTGGAAGCCCGTATCGAATTGGCGGGGAGTGAAATTGGCTATGGCGAATGGGGCGATTCCAATCATTTCAGCAGGCGGCAGCAGCGCTAAGGTCGTCGGCTACCAGATGGTTGACTTGTCGGGTTTATTACTCAGCTCGTGTTGCAGCAGCCATTTTTTTCGCCACAGCCCTCCGGCATAGCCCACCAACTGATTATTGGCGCCAACAACGCGGTGGCATGGTATGATGATGGCAATCGGGTTTTTAGCGTTTGCCCCGCCAACAGCACGAACCAGGTTTTTATCGCCTATTTTTTTGGCTATTTCGCTGTACGATCGCAGCTGGCCGTAGGGAATCCGGTTTAACTCGTTCCACACTTTTTGCTGAAATTCGGTGCCCGCCGGCTTTAAGGGTAGGTCGAAGTTGAAACGCGAACCGTTGAAATATTCATCGAGCTGATCGGTGATTTTTTGTTGAAGTTGCGGGTTGAAATGTTCCGAAACCAGCTCTTTCTCGCAAAAGTGCGCGGCAAAAATCGTGTCGCTTTCCGTTTCAATACATAGCGGACCGATGGGAGAATAGTATGTAAAGCGTTCTGTCACCTGTGTTTTGATTTTATTGATGCTAAGTTAACAGATAGGTAACATTCGAGGGCTGAAAAAAGATCAAAATTCGATTAATAAATTGCCGCTTTTGTGCGAATCGAATTTTGATCTTGTTGGTGCTTACCCTGCTAGTAACGATTGCGTTCGATATAGCTGGTGTGTAACAGATGATGCGATTTCTTGCCCAAAGGGTGCCCTAAAAAGTTTTTGTAGAGTAGCAGTACCTCCGGATTTTCGTGCGATTTGCGGAGGGGCATTTCTTCATCTTCTGCATAAATGGCTTCGGTTCTTTTAGCCCGAATTTCGGGGTTGGTCGGAATGGGCTGTCCGCCGCCTCCCAGACAACCGCCGGGGCAGGCCATAATCTCGATAAAATGATAAGGGCTGGTGCCAGCTTTAATTTGATCCATCAGCTGTTTGGCGTGAACCAGCCCGTGTGCCACGGCACAGCGTAACTCAACACCATCCAGGAACTCCCATCCTTCTTGCGGGTTTTCAATTTTGATGCAGGCTTCGCGGATGCCCTCGGAACCCCGCACCGGCGTAATATTGAGTTTTTCGAAGGGAACTTCGCGTCCTGTAACCAACTCGTAAACCGTGCGCAGAGCAGCCTCCATCACTCCGCCTGTGGCTCCGAAAATGACTCCTGCTCCGCTCGATTGGCCCATCAAACGATCGAAACTTGATTCCGGCAGCTTCGCAAAGTCGATCCCCGCTTGTTTAATCATGATGGCCAGTTCGCGGGTGGTGAGTACATAGTCCACATCGGTGTAGCCACTGGCGTGCATCTCGGGGCGCGCCGCTTCAAACTTTTTGGCCGTACACGGCATGATGGAGACCGAAACAATTTTTTCGGGCTTTAAACTTCGGCTTTCAGCATAGTAGGTTTTCACCAGAGCCCCAAACATCTGTTGGGGCGACTTGCAGGTGGAAAGATGCTCCAGGCAGTCGGAATACAGATGCTCAATGTATTTGATCCAGCCCGGGGAGCAGGAGGTGGCCATGGGCAATTTAACCGATGGATCCTTTTCCTTTAAAGTCTTCTTCAGACGTTCCAGCAGCTCGGTTCCTTCTTCAATAATGGTTAAGTCGGCGGTAAAATCGGTATCCAGTACCGAATTGAAGCCTAATCGTTTCAGAGCCTCTACCATGCGGCCGGTCACCCGCTCGCCGGGTGGAAAGCCCATTTCTTCGCCCAGCCCAACCCTGACGGCGGGCGCTGTTTGCACGACCACGTGCAGCTCCGGATCTGAAATGGCATCCCACACTTCTTCAATATAGTTGCGCTCCACTAAGGCCCCGGTTGGGCAGTGGTTGATGCACTGTCCGCAGTTGGTGCACACCACCTCGGTAATGGCTTTCTCGAAGAAGGTCGTAATCTTCATTCGGTCGCCTTTGTGAGCAACCGACAAGGCATTTACCCCTTGCAAACCAGCGCAGGTGCGCACGCAGCGCTGACAGCGGATGCATTTGCTGTCGTCTTTCAAAATAGATGGCGAAAACTGATCGATGGTGTACTTCTTTTGTTGGGCCAGGGGAATAAAATCCTGGGTGACGATTTTATAGTCGGAAGCCAGCTTTTGCAGTTCGCAGTTGCCGTTTTTGTAGCAGGAAGTGCACTCGGCGCGATGTTCCGATAAAAGCAGCTCGATGATATGTTTGCGCGAATTGCGAACGTGCAGGCTGTTGGTGCGGATCTCCATGCCTTCTTCACAGGGCGTTGCACAGGCCGCCGACAGCCTTTTTTGACCAATCAGTTCAACAACACATACGCGGCAATTACCGGCAATACACAGGTCTTTGTGATAGCAGAGTGTGGGGATGATGATGCCCGCCTGGTCGGCCGCTTCGAGGATGGTTTTGCCTTGGTCAACCTCGAGCGCTATTCCGTTGATATTGATGTTTATTTTTGTGCTCATAAGTGAAGGTTTAGTAAATCATTTCTTCTCTGAAATTCTCGACAATCGACGAGAATGAATTGGCCACCGATTGGCCCAGCCCACATTTGGCGGTCAGTTTCATGGTTTCGGTTAGTTTCAGCAATTTGTCGAGGTAGCCTGCCGGTTTTTCGCCGCGCTTAACGGCTTTAATACCCTGGTATAATTGCTGGCAGCCAACCCGGCAAGGGGTGCATTGTCCACAGCTTTCCTCCCTGAAAAACTCCAGGTAGTTGTCCAGCACATTGTACATCGACCGGGAGCTATTGAACAACATCATGGAGCCGCCGGTGGGAAGGGAAATGCCCGAGAGCTTGCCTTTGTAGCCGATGGCGGTAGCCTTAAATTTTTTGCGGGGAACCAAAAATCCGGAGGCTCCGCCAACTTGTACGGCTTTGGTGTCGCCATCCCCAAATTCATTGACAAAATCCTCCAGGCTCATGCCCAGTTCCAGTTCGTAGATTCCCGGTTTTGGGGTGTCGCCCGACACTGAAAATAGTTTTGATCCGCGCGAATATTGGACGCCCAGGTCGTAGAATTTTTTAGCGCCGTATTTAAAAATGGTGAAGGCGTGCGCCAGTGTTTCAACATTATTGATAACGGTTGGGCAATTTTTGTAGCCGACTTGGGTGGGGTAGGGCGGCTTGTTGCGGGGTTCTCCGCGTTTGCCTTCCATCGATTCGAAAAGGGCGGTTTCTTCGCCACAAATATAGGCTCCGCTGCCCAGAAAGATCCGGATGGTAAATTGACAACCGAGCGACTGGCAGATTGTATGAAATTCATCGATTGCCTGGTTGAGTTGTTCAACCAGGTATTTGTACTCGCCCCGGAGATAGATGTATCCTTGTTGGGCTCCGATGACATGAGCACAAACGGCCATTGCCGTTAACACTTTGTGGGGCACCAAGGTGAGGATCTCGCGGTCTTTAAAGGTGCCGGGCTCGCCTTCATCGGCGTTGCAGATGATGTATTTTTCGTTTCCCGGAGCTTCGGCCGTAAGTTTCCATTTCAGGCCAGTGGGAAAGCCGGCGCCACCCCGGCCCTTCAGTTCGGAGCTCATCAGCTCGTTGATGATTGCATTGGGCGGTAGTTTTAATGTGCGGGTTAGTATATTTTTCCAATCCTCTTCATCCTTGAAAATGAAATCGGCTCTTTTGAGTAAATAAGTGTCGAATGCCATGATTTTAGTTTTGAGTGGTTTGAAGGAATGTTTTCAGAATTTCCCGGACTTTCTCGGGCGTGAGATCGGTAAACACTTCGTCGTTGATTAACATAGCCGGAGCTTTGTGACACCATCCCAGACAGTTGGTCTGTAACAAGGAGAAACGCCCATCGGGAGTGGTTTCGCCCAAGCTGATTTTGAGCATATCCTCGATGGTTTGCAGAATTTGGTTTTTCCCTTTCATGGAGCAGGTGATTGTTTTGCACACCCGAATGATATAGGTTCCGGCTTTGCGATGCTCCATAAAAGAGTAGAATGTTGCCGTGCCGTATACTTCAGCTGTGGGTAGATCCATCGCCCGCGCAATTTCAATCATGGCGTACTCCGAGAGGTATTTTTCCTGTTCGATAACGCCCTGCAAAATCGGGAGCAGGCTTTCCCGTTTTCGCCCATGTTGTTCGGTTAATTGCTTAATCAGATCGTTTATCGGATTCATATTGTCGTTGATTTTGGATGAAAAAATTGCAGCTCGCTGAAAATTTGAGAAGAGCGTCGTCTTTTAAAAAGACCGGGGAAGCATTCGGAAAACTATCCTCAAGCAGGATGAGTATTTCGGTTTTCGTTAAAGATAAAGAACAATGGATTGTAAATGTATGACGATCTTCGTTCATTTTGCTGAAGAAAGCCTGTTTTGCAGCACCTTTGGTCGCCATGGAATGCTAAACGGATAAGTAAGTCCGGAAATTAAGGCTAGGTTTATTCTTTGCGATCAATCCGGCGAAATGGTTCAGACATTGGAGCAGCCTGTTATCTTTGCAGAATCAAAAAAAATGGAAGTGGAAAATGGCTGTTGAAATAGAACGGAAGTTTTTAGTTAAGGCAGATTTTGTACCCGATAGCGACTCGCAAATCGAAATCATTCAGGCCTACTTATGCGCTGATCCCGAGCGAACAGTACGTGTACGCATTGGTGGCGACAACGCATTTTTGACCATCAAAAGCAAACCCGAGGGTATTAGCCGGGCCGAATTTGAATATGAAATACCCGTTGAGGATGCCCGGCAGATGATCGGATTGGCGGTGTGGCCGGCCATTGAAAAGGTGCGACATCTGATCGATTTTGATGGCAAGAAATGGGAGGTGGATGTATTTTCCGGAGCCAATGCTGGCTTGATTATTGCTGAGATAGAACTTTCAAACGCTGACGAAGTAGTCCGGCTGCCCGATTGGGTGGCGGAGGAGGTGAGTGAAGATCGACGTTTTCACAATTCATGTCTGGCTCAGAACCCTTATTGTGAGTGGAAAAACGATCGTTAGTCCGTTAGCAATTCATGATCAAAAAGTAGCGTGCAAAATTGTTTTTAAGCCATATAAACGATTAAAATTATGAAGTTCAGATTTATTCTGTCAGGAATTCTCGTGTTTTCTTCTTTGCAAAATCTTCGGGCTACCGACCTGATTGGGCGACAAGCACAGCAGGATTCCGTTGAGGTCAGTATCAATTATTTAAATCATTTATTAAGCCGGCAGGGCAATTGGTATCCGCAGAGCTCCGGCTTGGAAACCCAAATCCGCGGATTAATTCAATACATTGAAAACGATCGTGTCGACTCGTTGGTGAAGCGGTTGGATGCTTACGATTTGTTGGGCGAACGGTATTTTTTCAGAACCACCGAAAATGTGGCCGACAGTTTGATGGTTCCCGGCTTTATGTCGCACGTGCAGCTACAGGAAGAGTTGGCCCGGATCGACCGTTCGGTGCGGGATAATATTCACAAAGATCAGATTGCCGTTCCGGAGCAGCTGCTGACTAATATCGAGGGGAAAGTGAAAACGTTGAAGGAGGACGAAAGTAATCAGCTTTTGGGGACCAGCTATGTGACCATGCCCGACAGTTTGAGTGCTTTTGGTGCGTTACCCGACTCCTTAATTACGAGTCCGGCGGATTTTAAGCGTTTGCAGAGTCTGGACAGCACCAAAAGAGCCATTTTGGAAGAGGCTCGTCAGAAGTATAACAATTTTGTGATCAAGCAATATGTCGATTCAGTAACCGAAGCTTATCGCGAGGAATACATTCGGCAATATTCGGCCCGCGAGCAAAAGTTGTTCTCCGACTCGGTGAAACAACGCAATATCGCTCTGTTGCGGGCATATAACGAACAAGTGATGATGGCCGTGAACGACTCGGTAGCCAGCAGTTTGCGCATTCTCCGGAATTTTGTCGATGCAGAACAGTTGCCGCTTTGGCTGCATAACTCGGCAAGCGACTCGGTTGAGGTATTTTTGAGCAATAGCTATCCTGGTCAGTCACGCTTGTTTATCAAAAACGAACAAGACGATTCGTTGGGCGTTCGTATTCAAGCCTTAAACCGCAATTCTCTTCGCTTTTTAATTGACGATGGGGTGACATTTACCCGCTTCTCGCAACGCCAGAAAAAGGACTTCGCCTTTAACAAGATTGAACTGCCCAAGGCACTTGACAAAGTTGATAAGCGCTTTAAAGTGATTACGCCCTGGACGCTGGGGGGGAATTTTAATACCGGACTAACCCAAACGTATTACAATAACTGGAAATCGGGCGGGACAAGCTCATTTGCCTTGTTGTTTGTAATGAAGGGCTTTGCAAATTATTCGTCGAATAAAACCAAGTGGGAGAACTCGCTCGAAATTCGAAATGGCTGGTTGAAACCATCGGATGATGGAGTTCAGAAAAATGATGATAAATTTGAAATAACCACCCGCTACGGTATTCAGGCCTACAAAAAGTGGTATTATTCAGCCGAGCTCGACTTTGAAACCCAGTTTTTCAATGGGTTCAAGTATCCCGATCGCGAGACTGTGATCTCCGGATTTTTGTCGCCCGCCAAAACATTGATTAAGCTGGGTCTCGATTATAAACCCAATAAAAATTTCTCCTTGTTTCTATCGCCCTTAACGTCCAAAACCGTATTTGTACGCGATACGGCGCGTATCGATCAAACAAATTTCGGGATCGATGAAGATAAGAGACGTTTGTGGGAAGGCGGTCTGAACGCCGATTTGAGCTTTAAAAAGGAGCTCACGCCGGATATTTCGTTGCAAACGAAGTACAAGATGTTCATCAACTACAATGCTCCCTTCTCGAAATTCGACGTAGACTGGGAAAATACCTTCACCTTTAAGTTGAGCACTTTTATTAATATGCAAGCCTTGTTTCACCTGGTTTACGACGACAATGTTACATTTGCCACCAATAAGGTTGATGCCGACGGGAATACAATTTATAAACCCAAATGGCAGTTGAAGGAGTTTGTAACCATTGGTTTTACCTATTCGTTGAACAAACCGGTTTATAAGCGGGAACGATTGAACTAGAGATCAAAAATATGAAAGAGTATAAAAAGTATTTTCAAATTACAGCAGCACCTGAAGATGTGTACAACGCGTTGACCAATCAGTTGATGATTGAAATATGGACCGGAGAGCCTGCACAAATGGAAACGGTTCCCGGAACCGAGTTTTCAATTTGGGATGGTGCAATCTGCGGTCGGAATATTGAGTTTGTTCCGAACCAAAAGATTGTTCAGGAGTGGTATTTTGGCGAAGAGGAAAACTCGCTGGTGACTATTAAGCTTCATCAGCATAAGGGGGGAACCAGCATGGAAGTTCGTCAGATTAATATTCCGGATGAGGCTTACCAAAATATTGCTGAAGGTTGGGAGGAAGATTATTTTGGTGCATTGAATCAGTTGTTTGAGGAATAACGAACACAACTTTAGCCCGGTAAATCGGCTCTGTTTGACTGAAATTGCCCGTGGATAATGGTCGGAAATAAGCAGATGTGCGGTAGGCTGATTCTGCTATTTTCGGTTGCTGAGCGAGGATAAAAATAGCGAAGCCGTCACTGATTGTAGTGACGGCTTCTTGCTTGTTAAACGCAATTATTCGAGGTAAGGGATCTTTTAAATATTTTTATCGAATTTCGTTTTCTATGGACAACGGGATGTTTATTTCACCTCGATGACTGCGTATTTTGAAATCTTCCAGAATTCGTCCGGATTGTCGATTTGCAGGTAGGCAATCTGGCCATCTTCTTCAACCAATGAGTACGACTCGGCCGGGTGTTCTGAAATCACCTGTGCTTTTTTCGAGTGCAGAGGAATGATTTTGGTGTCGCGGATATCGATGGTTGTGAAGTAGTCTTCGTCAAGCTGGTTGTTCACAACTTTGTTGGCCGCCAGACCTAAAATACCACCTTCTTTCACCAGCAGTCCTTTTTCTTTCAGCTCGGTATACGTTCCGTAGGCTACGTGTGCCGTGTTTAGCTCGTTGGTACGTTCTACCAAACGTTCCGATTCTTTAGTCAGGGAGTCGGTCTGACTGGCCAGGAAGTCGTTCTGTTCGGTGATTTTTGTTTCGAGTTCAGTAATCTGAAAGTCTTTTTGCTCCACCAGTTGCTTCAATTCGGCAATTTGTGTGTTTTGCGTGTTGATATCCTTGTTCAGGGCAGCAATGCGTTTTTCGAAAGCGCGCAGGTTAACGCCTGATTTTTTCAATTTCGCTTCCAGTTCTTCAATTTTTTTGCTGCTCTCATTCAACATGGTATTCATCAACGCGATATCAGCAATCAGCTCCTTTTTTTGATTCTGAACGCCTTCGCCTTCTTCAATTGACAGGTTGCTTCGTTTTTCTTTAATGAAGGTTAAGCTGTTTTCAATTTCCGTAAAGGTGCTTTCCAGATCGTTCATTAACGAATCTTTCGCTTGCATTTCTTCAATCAGTGCAGTCTTTTCCGAAGTTAAAGACTTTAGTTGTGCTTCTTTCTGCGTGTAAACGTATACTCCGCCCAAAATTGCAACTACCAATAGTGCAGCTGCAATTGCAATTGTTTTTACTTGTTTTTTATCCATGGTATAACTCTCCATTTTATTAGTTTGTAATTTTCAACTCGCTTCAAACGTGTTGTGCCACGATATAGCCAAAGGATATGCCAGATGAAATGCTTGTGGAGTAAAGTTCTGGTCGATAGTTATTTGTGATTCTGGGCGATTGCTCTTTCTTTTTCAATATGATACTGAGGAGCTTGTTTTTTTCAAAATGAAAACCAGTGGGATCTAAAAAAAGCGAACCGGTCGGTGACCCATTCGCTTTCAATTTTTTTGGGCGGAGCTGATCAGGAAGCTTTATCTTCTTTCAGCATCCGGTAGATGGTTGCAACGCCAATGTCCAGCTTTTCGGCCACCAGTTTGGTGTTGTTGTCGTATTTTTTCAGAAAAGTTTTTACAATCTGGATGTCGTATTCGCGCAGGGTCATTTCCCGGCTGGTGATATCGGCCATGGCATCGTGGCCACCTCCAAACAAAATATGATCGGTGCTTATCTCGTCCTGATCGCAGAGCGTAACGGCCAGCTCCATAATTGATTTCAGCTCGCGAATGTTTCCGGGAAATGCATAGCTCATAAGTTTTTTTGAGGCTTCGGCGCTGAGGCTTTTGTTGTTCATCTTGTTTTCGGCGCAAAACTGTTGTATAAAGTGTTTGGCCAACATGACGATGTCGTTTCCGCGGGCTCTCAGCGGCGGCAACTCAATGGGAAGGCCGTAAAGGCGGTAGTACAAATCCTGGCGGAAATTTCCGAGCTTCACTTCTTCCAGCAGGTTTCGGTTGGTGGCAATAATAATGCGGCAGTCAATCTTTACCGGCGCATTACTGCCAATGCGGATGATCTCCCGCTCTTGCAGGGCGCGGAGCAGTTTTGCCTGCAGGGAGATGTCCATTTCGGCCATTTCGTCTAAGAAAAGCGTTCCCCCGTCGGCTTCTTCAAATTTTCCAATCCGCCGGAAGTTGGCTCCGGTAAACGAACCTTTTTCGTGGCCAAACAGTTCGCTTTCAATCAGGTCTTTGGGGATAGCCGCCACATTAACTGCAACAAAGGGCATTTTAGCCCGGTTCGAATTATAGTGGATGGCTTTGGCAACCAGCTCCTTTCCGGTTCCGGTCTCGCCGGTAACTGTCACGGTGATGTTGGTGCGCGTAGCTTTGTCAATCAGTTCGAAAATATGTTGTGTCGCCTGACTGTTGCCAATGATGGTATTTTGATAGCTGTACTTCTTCTTAACCTCTTTGCGCAGGCTGCTGATCTCTTGCTTGAGGGCAGTTCGGGTGCGGATGTTGTGGACCGTATTCAACAGGCGCTCTTTAATATCGCGCGACTTGACAATGTAGTCGTAGGCACCTTCTTTCAGTAGTTCAACAACAACGGATATATCATCCTGTTCGGAAATCAGAATGACCTGGATATCTTCATTCATGGCTTTCACCTGCTTCAGGATATCCAAGCCCTTCATGTCGGGCAGTCGATAGTCGAGTGTAATCAGGTCGGGTTGCTCATCCAGGCGGGCCAGGCAGTCTTTGCCATTTTCGAAGGCCTGTATTTCGTAATCTGGGTTTAGCGATAGGTTGTGTATTAGTAATCTGCGGTACCATTCATCGTCTTCAACGACAAATATTTTAAAGGCTTTCTCTGACATACGCGGCGTTTAATTTGTTTTCCAGGGCGGCAAGTTAGTAATAAATAGATTGATTTTGATCGAAATTCTCATTTTGAGAATCCTTCGGGGGCTAACGGATCTCCCGGTTTAGCTGATCGATCAGCTGGTGGATTTGTCGTTTCGTTTGCTCAATTTGGGCTTTTAATTCGTTCCAATCGCCTGTTTCTCCTTCTTGTTCAAGCGATTTTAGTTGCTTGTAAAGCTCGGTGGCCATCAGATGTTTGGTAGGTGCGGCCAGTTTGTGGGCTGCTTCAGTCAGGCTGTTCCGGTCCTGATTGGCGAAGGCTGCATCCAGCGAAATCAAACATTTTTGGGCCGAACTGATAAAGAGTTCGATCATTTCCTGCATAAATTGCTCATCGCCACCGAAGGTTGATTTTAGATTCTCCAGGTCGAAATTATCCTCGGTTGCTTCCGTGTTACGCTGCCCGGTAGCGAGGAGTTGGTCCTTTAGCTGAATAATCAACTCGAATAGAACCCGCTGCGGAAAGGGTTTCCGGACCACCTGTTTGATCCCGATTTGTTGATATTCGGCTTCATCTTCTTGCTGGTTGGTTGCGGTTAAGAGCACGATATTGGCCGAATGGTCGGATTCGAGAATTTGTTTGCTGGCTTCCAGTCCGTCTATCTCCGGCATTCGCCGATCCATCAATACCAAATTGTACGATTGCTGTTGATAGTTGGCCAGGGCTTCCAGTCCGTTCTGTGCTTCGTCGAATTGGATTTGCCATTTCTTCAGGATATTTTTTAAAAGATGGCGGTTGAACTCTTCATCGTCAACCAGCAGGATGCGTAGCTGGCTGAACCAGTCGGGAATTTCGAAAGTCGCCGCAGAGGCTTGCTCCAGCTTTTGCGGATCACCTTCGGCATAGGGAATTTCAAAGGAAAAACGGGTGCCTTTACCAACCAGGCTTTTTACGGCAATTTGTCCGCCTTGCAGATCGACCAGTTTTTTCACGATCGCCAGCCCTAGCCCGGCACCGCGGTGTTTTTGTGCGTTTTTGCCATCCAGCTGAACGAAGGCCTCGAATATTTTGTCGAGCTGATCGCCGGGCATGCCAGCTCCCGAATCGACCACATCAACAACGAGCTTGAATTGTCCGTCGCTTAATTTTTCTTCGCATGCTTCCAGGCTTACGCCTCCGGTTTCGGTGAATTTGATGGCATTGGTAAACAGGTTGATCAGGATTTGCTTCAGGCGTATGGGGTCGCCCTTGTACACCCGTTTGGTGGGGAGCGAATCTTTCAATTCCAGTTGAAGGCCTTTTTCTTCTGCCGGACCTTGGTGCAGGCGAATGATCTCGCGAAGCAGTTCCGAGGGGGCAAAATCAAGCTCTTCGAAGGTCATCGTTTGCGATTCCGTTTTCGAGAAATCAAGCGTGTCGTTGACTAAGCGGATCAGGTGTTGGGCCGAGCTTTGCACAATGGTCAGGTCCTGCTTTAAATCGGCTGATGTCGGGCGTTGCAGCATTTGTTCGCTCAGTCCGAAGATGGCGTTCAGCGGTGTGCGCATCTCGTGGCTCACGGTGGCCACGAACCGTTCTTTGGCTTTGGCCAGGCTTTCGGCATCGCGGCGCGCCCGTTGCAGCATCGTCTGATAGGCTTTGGTGTACTTCAGGTTGCGGAAGAACAGGATCAGCACAATGGTGAGCAACAGTACCGAGGCCCCGGTGAAGAGGACGATGCGTCGATAAATTTGAGCGGCCATGAGGTCGGCCTCTTCGGTTTTGCTTTCCAGACGGCGCTGTTCTTTTTGTTCCAGCTGTGCAATCAGCCGGTTAATTTGGTTTGTTGCAAGAATGTTGTTTTCGAGCAACTTTTTTTCCTGTCGTTGCAGCTCGCGGTTGGACGAGCTCATTTGTTGTTCCACCTCGGCAATCTCTTGTTTGAGTTGTTCTTTTTCTTCCTGTTTATCAATGATGACAGGCGCCTGCGTGGCCGTATCCTGTTTGCTAAAGGCACGCCCCAGGCGTTTAAAAAAGCCGGCTTTTTGTGGTTTTTCAAATGTAATGGTATCGGGCTGAATGAAAACGGTATCAATTTTAGAGGATAGCTGGCTGAGCAAGCTGGTGGATGGTTCCTGAATCTTTTGTTTGTGCAGGTTCCGGATTTGCGTCCACAGTACCAGTTTGCGGTTCGAGAGCATCCGGATCGAATCAATCTGCTGCAGTTCGTTAGTCTCCGGAATAGCATAATCTTCCAGATCATTCAGCTTCACGTGCACCTGCTTGGTTAGTTGGTGGAAGTTGTAGATGAAATCTTCGTTGCCCGTTAAACTGTAGAGACGAACCGAGTTTTCAACTTCATTCAGGTCGAGTGCAATATCTTTTATCAGCAGGAGTTTGTAGTCGGGCCGTGCTTCTTTGTGTATTGAATCGATAATTTGCGATAGGCTGGAGTAGACCAGGTAGCCCGAGCCCACAACAGCGGCTGCTATCACCAGCGTTAACAAGGTAATCTGAATTTCTATTTTAAAGAATTTCATAACAGGTGCGTATTCTGTTTTCTTGTGTTCAGCGTTTTTGTGTCGCATCAACTGTTTCTGTTGAAACAGCCTGATTAGGCCTCATGTTTAAGCAAGTCCTGGTAAATGGTCCTGTTTTCATCGTCATACACACAGAAGGTCACGGTTTCGGGCAGGGCATTGTTGCTCAAAAATTCGCGAACAGTCCGGATCGCTATTTGGGCGGCTTTGTCTTTCGGGAAATGGTAAACTCCGGTGCTGATATTGGGGAACGCAATGGTTTTTAGCTGATGGTCCCTGGCCAGTTTCAGGCTGTTGCGGTAAGCGTTGGCCAACAGCTCTGCTTCGCCAATTTCGCCGCCATACCAAACCGGTCCAACCGTGTGAATCACAAAGCGACAGGGGAGTTTGTAAGCTCCTGTTATTTTTGCTTCGCCGGTTTCGCAGCCTTTCAGCTTCCGACATTCTTCGAGTAGCCGTGGTCCTGCCGTACGGTGGATTGCTCCGTCGACACCGCCGCCGCCCAAAAGGCTTTTGTTGGCTGCATTTACAATGGCATCGACATGCATTTGGGTGATGTCTCCCTGAAAAAGTTGTATGCGTTCCATTTTTTCCTTTAAAATTAACAGGAAATGTTACCGAATCAACGGGAGAAGTTCATTTTTCGGTTTTATTCCAAAAGAATGAGTGCTTCCCGGTGTGGATTGTCAGTGTGTGCCAAAGCTGATAATCAAAATACCCAGTAAAATTCCCAGCAGGTAGAGACCCTTCTTTTTAATATTTCGTTCGCGAAACAGGATGGCTCCGGTTACAAAAGCAACCAGTACGCCGCCACGGCGTAAAGCTGACACGATGGAGATCATCGAATCGGGAATGCTTAAGGAGTAGAAATAGGCGTAATCGGCGAAGAGCAGAAAAATGGCAATCAGCGGGATGCTCCAGCGCCACTCAAAAGCGGGGCGTTTTTCGCGCGGTAGCCGCCAGCGGAACAGGGCTATGGCGGGTAGCATCACCACAACCTGGTAAAACGAAAACCAGGCTTGCACGGCAATCCGGTCAATTTGGCGCAGCAGGTACTTGTCGAACAGGCCGCTGGCAGCTCCCAGCAGGGTGGCGGCAATGATGCAGAAAATCCAGATGTTGCGGCGGAAGCTGATGCCTTCGAGCTTGCCGGCTGTTGACAGCAGGTAGAAGAAGAACAGGGTGATGGCCACACCCACCCATTGCATGGCGTTCAGGCGTTCCTGAAAAATCAGGATCGCTCCAATCAGGGTCCAGATGGGGCCGGTAGCACGGATGGGCGAGATCAGGGTGATGGGCAGGTGTTTCATGGCGTGAAAAGCAAAAATCCAGCTGCCGACCACGATAACCGATTTGATAAAGATCAGCAGATGTTCGCGGCCCGTGATGGGGGGCACATACAGATGAATTTGCTGAAAGGCTTGCGGAAACCAGGCCGATCCGAGTACAACAGGGGTGACAACGACTGCCGCCGTGACGGTTGATAAAAACAGAACTGGCAATACGCCATTGTCGTTCAACGAAAGTTTTTTGAAAACATCATACAAACCCAATAAAACCGCTGAAATCAGCGCCAGAATTACCCACATACTTTCTTAAATTTTGCGCAAAGCTATATGCTTTCGTGCCATTACTCCGGTGCCGGGATGAAATGTGCCGGAAGATTAATCATTCCTTAATTCATGAAGGATATGCTCGTGGCCGATGTGTCCCGAATTGTTGCCGGCGATTTTTTGGGAGTTGCGATGATGTTTTTGCTTTTGTTCCTGCTATTTTGAAGCGTATGGATAATATCGGACGCGTAGGGGTGGGATGATGATGTCGTATTGCTTTTTTGCTCGAATTGAATGCTTGAGTTGATCGTGAAACGACTAACATTTACTAGTGGGACTGGTATTTTTGCCAGTCTGACTGGTTATTCGGCAGTGAAACTGGTTTTATTGCCAGTATAGCTGGTTATTTGCCAGTCCAACTAGTTTTTCGACAGTCCGACTGGTTATTCGCCAGTAAGACTGGTTTAATTCGCATTTAGAGACGTTATTTAATCGTTCTACTGCTTATTTGAGAGTAGTCGTGGTTTGTTTGATCGTGATACTGTGTTTTTCGTCGTGTTACTGCTTTATTTAGTAGTCCGGGTGTTTTTTTTGAACGTAAGACTCCATTTCTTCGCTGATCCTGTTGCTATCTGTCGACCTGTTGAAGCCTTGCGGCAGTCGGATAAAAAACCTACATGATTCTGGGGAATCACCAACAGGAATGAGAGTTTACTATTTTTCGACGATGCTGTTGTCGTTGTTTTCAAAAGTTGTCGGGTTGTCGCTCTAAAACACCATCAACAAGAAAGAAGGCGTTTTGATCAATGAGAAAAAGTTGGGAACCGGTTGGCCTATTTTTATCGAGTGTTCACATTCGAAAATGCTATAAAGAAAAGAAACAGAGTGATGTTTCTTAAGAGACCGAAATCAAACGAAAAGCTTCCTGCAATCCCGGAGGGATGCAATTTGGGTAGCTGTGGCATTTCCGTGGGGGAAATTCCGTCCCGTACGGGACGGGAGAATCTTCGTATTGCCTTTGGTGCTACCCAAATTGAATGGCTAAAGCCATTGCAGAAAGATGAAAACCCGTCCGGTAGGACAAAAGATCCGCGTTGAGAAAAGGTAGGAGAGAAAAAAGCAGGCTCTGAAACGCCATGGAAGGAACTTTCAAAGCGCATACCAGCAGCTCTCCGTAACTCTCCCCTGAAATGAACCAATCCAGTCGAATTGATTCAATTCTGTCCCCTCTCTGCAAGCAGAGCGGGGGCGATGGGAGCCATCCCAAAGGCATCCCCGATGCGGTTGGAAAACCAGCCTACCGCAGGCGGGCGCATCACCCGAAGAAGACTTTCAGAAAAAAGCCGCCGCGTGAAGGGCAGCTTTCTGTCAGGCGTTTGCCAAAGCTTCGTCAACTACGCCGAGTTGAACGCCTTTGATATTATCGTCGAATGCCGAAAGGGCTGCTTTGGAGCCTTCGCCCATGGCAATTACAATTTGTTTGTAGGGAACCTGCGATACGTCGCCGGCCGCATAAATCCCCGGCTGGCTGGTGCGGCAATTGGCGTCGATCAGGATTTCGCCCATGCGGTTGGTTTCAACCAGATCGGCAAAAACGCCGCTGTTGGCCGTTAAGCCAATCTGCACGAAAACGCCATCGAGCTCCAGTTTTTCAATCCGCTCGTCGTTGCGGTGTTTGAAATTCATGCCAATTACTTTGTTGCCGTCGCCTAATACTTCTAGCGTTTGAGCCGAGGTAATCACCTTCACATTCGGAAGTCCTTCAATTTTTTTCTGCAGTACTTGGTCGCCTTTCAGCGTATCCATAAATTCCAGAACGGTAACTTCCGAAGCAATCGACGAAAGGTCGATGGCAGCCTCCAGCCCGGAGTTGCCACCTCCGACTACAGCCACGCGTTTGCCCTTGTAAAAGGGGCCGTCGCAGTGAGTACAAAAGGCCACGCCGGAGCCAATGTACTGGCTTTCGCCGGGCACATTCAGTTTTCGCCAGCTAGCACCGGTGGCAATAATCAGCGCCGGGGCTGCGAGCTTTTCACCCAGTGATGTTTCAATATTCTTGACGCCGTCAACCAGCTCGATGTCGATAACGCGGCGGTTTTCCAAAACATCGATTTTATAATCGTCGAGGTGAAGTTTAAGGTTGGCACTCAACTGCGAACCGGTTGTTTTGGGCACCGAGATCATGTTTTCAATATCAACGGTTTCGGTTACCTGGCCGCCCACTTTCTCGGCTACCAGAGCAACTGAAAAACCTTTGCGTGCCGAGTATATGGCCGCTGATACGCCGGCAGGGCCACCACCGGCAACAATTACATCGTAGTTTTTGGCCGGAGCTGCGGCAGTATTAAACTCGGTTCCGCTCAGTGCTTCAATTTTGCCCAGCAGTTCGCCCAGCGACGAGCGGCCAACGTGCAGTTGTTCGCCATTGGCATAAACGGTTGGCACGGCCTGGATATTCAGTTGCTCGGCTTCGGCTTTGTTGATGCCACCGTCAATAATTTCGTGCTGAATATTGGGGTTCAGAATCGACAGGATATTCAGAGCCTGAACCACGTCGGGGCAGTTGGTGCAGCTCAGCGAGATGTAACTTTTGAGATGTATCGGCTTGTGAATTCCCTTGATTCGATCAGCCATCAGCGCATCGGGCAGGTTTTTGCCAATACCATCCTGGTTCAGAATGGCCAGCAAGAGGGTGGTAAATTCGTGCCCTGTGGGTACGGCGCGGAACACGAAGCGACTGGCTTCCCCGTTTTTCAGAATCGAAAACGACAGCGCGTCTCCTTCGGTTTCCTGAACATCCAGCTTTTCCGAACAGGATGCCACATCGTCCAGCAGGCTTCTTATTTCAGCCTTGGAAGGGTGGTTCGGGACAACCGAAATCAGGAAGGTATACTTGTTTTGCAGACCGGCAAAAATCCCTTTTACCTGGTCTTTTAATGCTTGATCTAACATGGTTTTAAGGATAAAAAAGGGAGAATTAATTGACTTAATTCTCCCCGAATGTTGTTATGACTTTGACGTATCAATTAGATTTTTCCAACCAAATCGATGCTTGGTTTCAGGGTTTCAGCGCCTTCTTTCCATTTTGCAGGGCAAACTTCACCGTCGTGGCTTGCTACAAATTGAAGGGCTTTCAGTCGGCGAAGCAATTCTTCGGCGTTACGACCTACATTGCCGGCAACAACTTCGTAAGCTACAATTTCGCCTTCGGGATTGACGATGAACGTTCCGCGTTCGGCCAAACCGGCTTCTTCAATCATTACATCGAAACCTCGTGATAAAACACCTGTTGGGTCGCCCAGCATCGGATATTGAATTTTTTTGATGGTTTCGGAAGCATCTTGCCATGCTTTGTGCACGAAATGCGTGTCGGTTGAAACCGAGTAAATTTCAGCGCCGGTTACTTTAAACTGATCGTATAGGTCGGCTAAATCTTCCAACTCAGTAGGACATACAAAAGTGAAGTCGGCAGGGTAGAAGAAGAAGACAGACCATTTGCCTAAAACATCTTGTTTGGATACTTCCTGGAAGCCGTTGTTTACGTAAGCTTGTACTTTGAAATCGACGATTTGTTTACCAATCTGTGACATATTCTTTAAATTTTAAATGTTTGTTTTTCAATTTGTCTGCTGCAAACATACGGACGAAATCAATGCTCGTCAAACTGATTTATTCTATGACTAATAGATGAAATTTATGAGTTCAGTAAATCAAATCGATATCCTTAATAAGATGATTTTGTCTCTTTTTTCGCAGCACGAATGGTGTCACTTTTTCTGAAATCTGACCGGGCAGAAAGTGGCTGTGGCGACGTTTTTTTTACAGGAGGTGACAATTCGTCACATTTGCAGCTTGGCACAGGCTTTGAAAAAGAGCAGGGGTAAAATCAAAAATTCGAAGTTTAAAATTTAAAAATATGACGACGATGCAAAAAGGTAAAATTGGCGTATCAAGCGACAACTTATTCCCGATTATTAAAAAATTCCTGTATTCTGATCATGATATTTTCCTGCGCGAGATTGTTTCGAACGCGGTGGATGCTACGCAGAAGCTGAAGACTTTGGCTGCGCGCGGCGAAACAGCAGTTTCGGTTGAAAATGCGAAAGTGCGTGTTGCATTCGATGCGGACAAGAAAACCATCACTGTTTCGGATAACGGTATCGGGATGACTGCCGAAGAGGTTGAAAAGTACATCAACCAGATTGCTTTCTCCGGAGCAAACGAATTCCTTGAAAAATATAAGAACGATGCCAATGCCATCATTGGTCACTTCGGTTTGGGTTTCTATTCGTCCTTTATGGTTTCGCACAAGGTTGAAGTGGTGACGAAATCGTACAAAGAAGGTGCACAAGCCGTACGTTGGGAATGCGACGGAAGTCCGGAGTATATCCTGGAAGAAGCAGAACGCGCCGAGGTGGGAACCGACATTATCATGTATGTGAATGAAGAGTCGGAAGAGTTCCTGAACAAAGCCCGCCTGGACGAAATCCTGAATAAATACTGTAAGTTTTTACCAATTCCGGTTGTTTTCGGCAAGAAAACGGATTGGAAAGACGGAAAAGAAGTGGAAACCGACGAGGACAATCAAATTAACGATCCGAGCCCGGCCTGGACGAAAAAGCCGGTGGATTTGAAAGAGGAGGATTATGCGTCTTTCTATCGGCAGTTGTATCCTTTTGGTGAAGAACCGTTGTTCAACATTCACCTGAATGTGGACTATCCCTTCAACCTGACTGGTATTTTGTATTTCCCCAAACTGAAAAATACCATCGAGGTTCAGAAGAACAAGATTCAGCTTTACTGTAACCAGGTATTTGTTACCGACTCGGTTGAAGGCATTGTGCCCGACTTCCTGACCCTGTTGCACGGGGTGATCGACTCGCCGGATATTCCGTTGAACGTGTCGCGTTCGTACCTGCAAAGCGACTCGAATGTGAAGAAGATCAGCAGCCACGTTACCAAAAAGGTGGCCGATCGTTTGCAACAACTTTTCAAAGACAGCCGCGAAGATTTCGAGAAGAAATGGGACGACCTGAAGATCTTCATTGAATACGGAATGCTTACCGAAGAGAAGTTCGAAGATAAAGCAAAGGATTTCTTCTTGTTTAAAAATACCGAAGGTAAATATTTCACCAGTAGCGAGTATGAGACCTTGATTAAGGACAGCCAAACCGATAAGGATGGAAATCTGATTTATCTGTATGCCAGCAACGAAGAAGAGCAATATACATTTATTCAGGAAGCGAAAAATAAAGGTTACGATGTCATCGTGATGGATGATGTATTGTCGACTCACCTGATTAATAAGTTCGAGCAAAACGATCAGAAGAAACGATTTGTGCGCATCGACTCGGACGTGGTTGATAACTTAATTGCCAAAGAAGATCAAAGCGAAAAGCTGAGCATGGAAGAACGCGAAGAGCTGAGCCCCGTGTTTCAGGCGGTTTGCCCGGCCAACAACGGCGTTAATTACATGATCGACTTTAAAGCGATGGGCGAGAGCGGTCAGCCTATGGTGATCACCCGCAACGAATTTATGCGTCGCATGAAAGATATGAGCAAACTGCAAGGTGGCGGTGGCATGAATTTTTACGGCGATATGCCCGAAAGCCTGAATCTGGTGGTGAATACCGATCATCCGCTGGTGAAAAAGGTGTTGGCCGAAAAAGATGCAGCCTTGAGCGCCGAGCTTGAAACAACGAATGCAGCGCTTGCGACCTTGAAAGCAGAACAGGAAAGCCTGGAGAAAGCGAAAGAAGGCAAGAAGGATGAAGAAATTCCTGCCGCTGACAAAGAAAAGCTGGATGATGTGAGCAAGAAAATCACCGAGCTGGAAGCCGATAAGCGCAGCAAACTGGACGCTTTTGGTAAAGACAGCAAGCTTGCAAAACAACTGGTTGACTTGGCACTGTTGGCCAATGGCCTGCTTAAAGGCGCCGATCTGGATAAGTTTGTGCGTCGCAGCGTCGAGCTGATTAACTAAGCAGATATGTGATAAGCAATATTTGATGAAGCCATCGGTTGTTCGCACCGGTGGCTTTTTGGGTTTGTCGGAGCTGGTTGATTCGCTTTTTTATCTCCGCCGGAAGCGTTGTTTTGTAGTGCCGGTGGTTTCAAAATGGGGCGGTGGATTATCAATCTGATAATGGCTCGTTTTACGGCTTAGCCATCAGTGTCGGCTTTTTGTTGTTGCTTGTGTGTGTTTTCCAGTTGTTTATGTCGATCCGATGATCGCCGTGGCCTTTCGTTTTGGCATGGAATGTCATTTGTAATATTTTTGTGTCATTCGATTAACGCAATTTCGATTTAGTTTCCTTTTACATAGTAGTGGATCATTTTCAAAACAGAAATTGAATCAGCGAACCTGGCGGAAGACTGATGTCGGGGAGAAGACGTATTGAAAAATAAACAGAAAAAATATGAGTAGAATTAGACAAAGTATTGGATTGATGGCTATGGCACTGACCGTGTTTTCGGCCTCGTGTAGCACGGGAAAAGTGATGGTGATGCATCAGGATGTAGCCCGGCAGATGGAGACCGAAGGAAATTACCTTGCAGCGGCTGAGTCGTGGAACGCTTATTTTGATGAGCAAACGGCAAAAGGAAACGAAGTTGCTGCGGAGAATTACGCACAGGCCGCCAATGTGGCGTTGGAAGCTGACCGGAAGGATTTGGCTGAAAGCTGGATTGGGCTGGCTGCTGCCGGCGGCTATTCAGCTCCGGAATTGCAGCTGGAGCTGGCCAAAATATACCGCGGCCAAAATGAAATTCCGAACGAGCTGACTGCCCTCGAAACCTTCAAGGAAAAATATGCGGCGGCCCCGGAGATCAGCCAGGTGAATGGTCGCTTGTTCGAGCTTTACGCGATGATGAAAAACGATGAACAGGCAAAAGCGATCTGGCCGGACTTGAGCGACGAGCAACGGCACGAAAAAGAATACCTGGTGGAGTATTTCAAAATGGTGTCGAAAGGCGATGATGCCGCCCTGACTGAGGCTATTGCCCAAGACCTGGTAAAAGCTGACCCGGAAAATGTGAAGGCTTTGGAATGGCTGGGCGAGACGCTGTATCGCAGGGCCGAAGACAGTTACCAGGCCGAGATGAAGGCCTACCAGAAAAAACATACGCATTTGCAATACCTGCATTTAACGCAGGAGCTGAAAGTGATTAACGGAAACTTTCAGAAGTCGCTCGATTGCTTCACCAAACTGTGGGAAATGGAACAGAAAGCCAGCTACGCCACTTATCTGACGAATATTTACACACGTTTCGATAATAAGGAAAAGGCGAATTATTACCGGCAGTTTATACCGTAATCGATTGCAAAAGATAATATTTGAGGCTGTTCCGTTCGGGGCGGCCTCTGTTTTTTTGCGGTCGTCGGGGCTGAGCGTCATTCATCTTCAGCTTTCACATTTTTTGTTTGTACTTTCGTGGAAAATAAATCGGTATGGACGGACGAAAAAGATCGAATGTGAAAATTGAGAGCCATGTAATGATCGTTGAAAAGCATAATCAGCGCAGTGGCGAATTGACAGAAGGATATGTAGAACGGATTTTGACCAACTCGTCAAGCCATCCGCACGGTATAAAAGTGCGTTTGGAAACCGGCGAAGTGGGACGGGTACAACAAATTTTAGAAGACGATTAAACGGACGCTTATGAAAGTTGTTTCAACTAATATTGGGCAGGCTGTCGAGATTGTATGGCGCGGCAAAAAAGAGTTGACCGGAATGTATAAATATCCGGTTGATGAACCAATCTTGCTGGGAAAGGAAGATGTCGCGAAGGATGATGTGATGGATCGGAAATATCACGGAGGTTTGGACAAAGCCTGCTATCTGTATTCGCACGATCATTACAAGTGGTGGAAGGCCCGCTATCCGGAAGCGGATTGGGACTTGGGTTTCTTCGGTGAAAACCTGACCGTTGAGGGAATTGATGAATCGCAAATTCGAATTGGTGCTGTTTATCGTTTGGGCGACGCCATCGTTCAGGTCACCCAGCCTCGTCAGCCCTGCTACAAGCTGGGTATTCGTGCCGGCAATCCCCAAATTGTTGCCGATTTCTGGAACGCACCCTATCCCGGGGTTTATGTGCGTGTATTACAGGAAGGGGCAGTGAAAACCGGCGATACGATGCAATTGCTGGAACCAGCAACTGCAAATATGACTCTGACCGAAGTGTTTTCGCTTTTTACGCATGAGCGTCGCAACATCGAAAAATTGCAAAGAGCAGTTGCCATTCCCGAAATGGCCGCATCCTGCCGGAAAGATCTGACCAAGCGTTTGCGGCAAGCCGGCGACCCACTTTAAGGTTCAATTAGCTTTAGGGCCTCCGAAACTGTGCTAACCGGCAACCGGCAGGCTTGATTGTGGCATACATATATTTGGTTCACCCCGGGTTTAACACGATTATAAAGCAGCGGAAGCTGTTCGGTATTGCCCGGGCAAAAAATGCAATTGGGCAAGTAGTGTTGTTGTATCTCTCGAGAGATGGCAATTGCTTTTTCGCCCGAAATGGCAACCTCAAAAAGCTCCTTGGCAAAGCTCAGTGCCAGGCTCATCCAGTTGGCATGCCCGGCGGGATATTTCAAAACGCTGTCGGAAACAACCAGCAGCATGGCACGGGCAGTAATCGGGTAGCGATGGTTGTCTGTTAAATGGCCCAGACGCACCAGGTTGTGCGCCATTATGGAATTGGAGGCGGGAATAACATTGTCCTGCACCTCAATGCTACGGCTAATCAGGTCTGTTTGTCCCTCTCGACTAAAGTAGAAGATGGTGCGTTCGGCATCGTAAAAATCGCGGAAGCAAGTTTCGCAAAAGCGATCGGCCTGTGTCAGGTAGTCGGTTTTCCCGGTTACTTCAAATAAATCGATCAAGGCCTGAATCATCGAGGCATAGTCCTCAAGGAAAGCTTCAATTTTGGCTTGTCCGTTTTTATAGGAATGCAACAAAATACCCGGTTTTGTTTGAAGCTTGTTGAGCAGGAAATCCATGTTTTTTTCAGCCAGCTCTAGATACTCGTGCTCACCGAAGGCTTTGAAGCTTTCAGCCAGTCCGCTTACAACCAAAGCATTCCACGAAGTCAGAATTTTGTCATCCAGCCCCGGGCGTACCCGTTTGTTGCGTGCTTGCCGAAGCAGGCTTTTCCATCGGGCAACTTTTAATTGCAGTTGCTCAAGCTCAAGTGAGTGGATTTTTGCGAAGGTAGAATCACTTTGCCGGCGAAGCAGAATGTAATTGCCGTCCTCCCAATAACCGTTATCATTTACATTGAAATAATTTGCAAACAGTCCGTATTCTTCTTTGATCAGATCCTGTAGCTCGGTTTGTTGCCAGACATAGTATTTGCCTTCAATGCCGTCGCTGTCAGCATCCAGCGAACAGTAGAAGCCGTTTTCTGGTGAAAGCATGTCCGCTTTTAACCAGTCAACCGTTTCGCGCACAACTTGCCGGTACATTTCGTTCCCGAATTTTCGGTAAGCCTGGGCGTATAAACTCAGGAGTTGTCCGTTGTCGTACAGCATTTTTTCGAAGTGTGGTACCTTCCAAAACGAGTCGGTGGAATAGCGGGCAAAGCCGCCGCCAACCTGATCGTAAATGCCGCCAAAGGCCATCTTCTCCAAGCTGTTTAGCAGATGCGTTTCAACAGCCGCGTTGGGCTCCTGGTGCGCCCATCGGAGCAAAAACTGTAAGTTAACGGGCAGCATAAATTTCGGAGCACCTTTGCTGCCACCATCCTCCAGGTCGAAATGATGTTGCCAGTTATCAACCGCTTTCCTCATTGCTGGCAGGTCAATCTGTTGAACTTCCGCAGTCACCGGAATCAGTGCGCTTTGTGTGATGCCTTCGGTTAGTTTATCCGCATATTCACTTGTCTTTTCGGGGTATTTGCTGTGATAGTCTGCAATTTGTTGCAAGCTATTCATCCAAACATTTTTGGGGAAATAAGTGCCGCCCCAGATTGGCCGGCCATCGGGCAGGGCCACCGCATTTAGCGGCCAGCCGCCCCGTTGTGTCATTAGTTGCACGGCAGTCATGTATAGCTGATCCACATCGGGGCGCTCCTCCCGGTCAATCTTGATACACACAAAATGCTGATTCATCACCTTGGCGACTTGCTCATCTTCAAACGACTCCTGTTCCATGACATGACACCAATGGCAGGCCGCATAGCCGATGCTGATCAGCAATAACTTATTTTCGGCTTTCGCCTTTTGGAAGGCGGCGTCACCCCAAGGCATCCAGTTTACCGGATTGTGGGCATGCTGCAACAGATAAGCTGATGTTTCATGAATCAGATCGTTGGTGTATTGGTGTGTCGACATGATGAGCTGTTCTTTATTTTTAGCTTATTAGAACAGATGTTGTGTGCAAAAGTTTTCAGACGAAGGACTGTTGGGCGTTGCCCGGCGATAGACGCTGTTGGCGAGAAAGAGCTTTTTCAACCCAAGTATTAATCAGAAAAGAGACGGACGTTTTATGCTGTTTTCTTTTTGATGTAGGCTTATATCATTCGCTAAAACTTAAGAGACAATCGTAAGTTTAGTTTTCGTTCGGTGAGGTAGTTGGGCACACCATACATATCGCCGTAATGACTGCTTACCCAGAAATACGAAACTGTATTTTTAATGCCCAGTAGATTGAGGACTTCCAGACTCAGCGACAGCTCTTTGATTTTTTTTAGCAAAGCACTTTTCGGTTCAGTTGAAACCGCATTGATGATACTTTTTGAAATGCCCAGGTCTATTCGCCGGTAAGGCGGCATCCGAAAGTTATCCATATAGCGTTCGCCGTTTGGAGGGCCCGATGGCAGGCGCGATCCGTAAAAGGCCGCTAAGTGAAGTTTGTAGCTTGGATCGCCGGGAAAATAATCCTGAAAAAACAGACTGAAAGTTAGAAGCTGGTCGGTTGGCCGGGGAATCCAGCCATGACCGTCGCCCTTGACATTTTCTTCGGTTTGCAACAGCGAGATACTGGCCCACGATTGCACGCCGCTGACAAATTCGCCATGAATGCTCAGATCCAGGCCTGCTGCATAGCCTGTGGCTTGCTGATCGGCCAAGTATTGGATTTGCACATTGTTGACCTGATAAGGAGTGAGGTTCGAAAAATACTTGTAGTATAGTTCCGACTTAAACCGAAAAGGGCGATCCCAGGCCTGAAAAAGGTATTCGCTTCCTGCGACCAGTTGCCACGATTTTTGAGCTTTGGTATCCGGATAAACATTTCCGGTACGGTCTTTCAGCTCCTTGATAAAGGCAGGTTGTACGTAACGCCCGCCCGAAAGATGGAAAATGAATTGCCTTTCCCAATCGGGGACGTAGCTAGCCGACACGCGCGGGCTGAGCAAAAATTCGCCCGAACACTCGCGGTAGTTGGCCCGCAAGCCAGAGGTGAGAAAAAGCTTGCCTGATTCCATTGGGATGGCCCAGGTATCCTGAAGGTGTGCCGACGCTTGCCAGCTCGAAAATTGATTGTCGGTATTGGAGCTGCTGTACAGAAGAACTTCGGTTGGCGAGTAGGGCAGTGAGTAACCTGTTGAGTCGCGCATCACCCATTCGTTTACCCGGTCGTCAACATCTTCGAACTGAAATTTAATCCCCCAGTTCAGCAGGTGCTCTTCCGAGTTGTAGGCTCCTTTGTTGGTGATACTGAAAACGGTCGCATCCAGTTTGTTGCGGGCATGGTTCAGAAAACTGCCAACGCCCAGGTTCAGAATGCTGTCGCCGGTTCCGGAGGTTGACCAATCGCGCTCCAGTTCATTCAGGTAGTATTGTCCTTCAATATCGTAACTGACTTCTTCGTTTGTATTAAATGCGGAAAAAATGAACTTTAAATTGAGCTGATTGTCGGGATGAAAGTTGAAGGCCAGTGCTCCCAGCTTGGTGTTGAAATGATCTTTCTCCTGCCCGTTGAAGTAGACTTTGGCTTGCAAAGGCTGGGTCCAGGTGCCAAAGCTTGTTGTGCGGGTTTGCGGAATGAAAAGGTAGTCGTTGCTCGCCATATTACCCAGGAACGAAATATCGAAGGCATCCGAAAAACGATAGGTAACGTAGGCTTGCAGATCCGTGTAATCCGGGTTGTAGTCGCCCTCTTCATCCAGGCTGTTCAGCAAGTACCGGTTGGTTTTGTAGCGGGCGCCGCCAATAAAACTTAGTTTCTTGTTTTTGCTGGCATCTTCAACATGAAGCGCACCGCCCAACAAGCTGGCCGAGGCCGATGCTGCGAACGATTTGGGTTGTCGGTAGCGAATGTCGAGCACCGAGGCCATTTTGTCGCCGTATTTGGCATCGAAACCACCGCTGGAAAATTCGATGGACGAAACCAGATCGGCATTGATGAAGCTTAATCCTTCCTGTTGACCCGACTGAAGCAGGAACGGCCGGTAAACTTCAATGTCGTTCACATACACCAGGTTTTCGTCGTAATTGCCGCCGCGAACCGAGTATTGTGAGCTTAGCTCGTTGTTGGTTGATACCCCCGGCAGCGTTTTGATCAGGGCCTCGACGGCTCCCGACGAGGCATCAGGAATCACGGCACCAAACTGCGGATCAATGCGCGACATGTTCTGCTGTGCTCGTTGCTGCCGGACCGTCACTTCTGCAATGTTTTCGTTGCTTTCAGCCAGTTGAATGTCGAGCTTTATTTGGTCGCTGGCTTTGACTTGCAGTGTTTGCTCTTGTGTTTGGCAACCAATCATCGAAAAGACGATGGTCAACTGGCGGTTGACCGGAATTTGCAGCGTGTAGTGCCCGTTTTTGTCCGTTGTGGTGCCAATGGGGTAGCCCTTCAAACTAATATTGACCTCGGCCAGCGCTTCACCTTTGTCGGAAGAAACCGTTCCGGACAGCAGCGCATTCAGCATTTGCGCATGAAGACTGTTGGTGAAAAGCAGGCCGAGCAGGATGGTTAGGAGTGCAACTGGTTTCATTTAGCTAAAATAGGTTTTTCTATTAAACACTGTTTCATGAACAACATAAGAACGATACAAATTCTTATTATTGTTCTTTATTTATGTGGATTATTGAGACTTTATGTGGCCGTGAAAGGAAAGAACTGTACTTTTAAAGAAGCAAATTCAACACTATGGAAAGACGGGATTATTTAATGGATCAGATCAATGAGCTGGGCCTTTTTATCGCCAAGCTCATGGGGCGCCTTTCAAAGATGGCACAGGACAATCAGCATGATTTGTTGCAGGGCGAAGCAAAAGATGCCTTAACAGTTCAGTTTGGCTGGGAGTTGGACGATCTTTTGTTTCTCGAAAAATCGGCCTTCATTAGTTTGATGGAAGAAAACCTTTTAGCTGATGAACATTACGAGAAGCTAGCTGAAATTTTTAGCTTGTTGGGTGACCATGCCCTGGAACATGAAACTTTATTGCGTAAAGAGCTTTACTATCAAAAAGCCTTGTGGCTGCTAAGATATGTCGATCATCACAGCTCCAACTATTCCATGGAACGTCAACGTAAAATCGTCGATTTGGAAGTACGGTTAAATGGCTAGCGATTAGCGCCGTATTTGAGCATTGTTGCCAGGCCGTCTTCCATCCGAAATTCTGCAATTTCGATTTCTTTTTCACGTAGGGCGGCGGTAAAGCCTTCGTTCATCATCCGGCCGGCCATCAGCGGAAATTCAAGCAGCTGAGGAAAGCTGTTGGGATTATCCGGATTTTTGAAAAATTCAACACAACTTGCCAGTTTCATCGATAGATAAATGCGGCAGGCCATTGGGCGGGCTTCATAAGCCGAGCACGAACCTTCCTTTAAAAGCGGACAGGGACTTTTGTAACTTAAAACTTCTTGTTCGCTCAGCTTTTTAGTGTGCTTATTCTTTTCAATCGCTCTTTTTATTACGGCATCTTTATCGGGAGTGTAAAATTTGTTGTTGATGAAGTTGCCCAGGTAGTGCAGCTCGTAGGAGTTGGCAAACACAGCCTGGTGGCAACAGTATTCACAGCCTTTATGGCAATCGACCGGGATGTTTTGGCGCCGGGCCATGCCCAGTATCGAATCGATGAGCTGATCGATAGCGGAGTACATCTGGCCGATGAAACTAAGGAAGACTTTTTCTTCGGCTGCATGCTTAGCTGCTTCTTGTCCCAAGCGGAAACCATCGTCGTAAAAGGCTTTTTCGTGTTCTGTTAAATTATCCAGGCTCATTGTTTTTTTGTGTGCTATAATAAATTGCAAGTATACGATATTTTATTTGCATGTTTTGTTTTTTAGCGGATTGCCTGGGGACAATGGTTTAATGGACCGAAAGATGTGTTGAGAAAAGATGCGTTTGTAAATAATTGTAAATAACCATGGTAGGAGCTTTAGTGGGGGGCGGTCCGTTTTTCTTCGATTTTCGGTAAGAATTAAATTTGTTTTTGTGATTTTGATTGCTGATATTCGCAGGTACCTAAACTATACTTGGTTGAGGCGGGTAACCGTTAAAATTGAGAACACAATGATCATCAGTTCTGTTTTGTATAAAAAAGCAGTTTTTTGGTCTATTTTATTTATAACTACTACACTACTACTATGAATGAATTAAAATCGAACTTAATTCCTGTGTGCAGGAACGTTCAATCGACAGCTTGTTTTGTCGAAAAACTATTCGAAAGGGAGTTTTCTTCTTCCTTGTCAATGCGGGGCTCCGCAAAATTGCAAATTACAAAATCAAAATTTCAGGTTTAACCAAAGTCTTAAATGGGTATTGGCAGATAGCTGTACGGAATTTGTGATTCATTTATTTAAAGACATACGTTGATCTGAATTTCATCGGAGGTTTTTGAAGTGTACCTGAGCCAGGGCTTGGTGTATATCTTTATTGCTTTTGTGGTTTTCTGTACTCTTCCTGCTGCTTTTTAGCATACCCGTTGCAGATGACAGTTGGCTTGATCTTTTGGGAGTTATTATGTAAATCCCAAATCTGTTTATAGCTATGCTGATCTAACTACTATGCTTATGAAAAGAACAAGAAGTTTGACAAGAATTATGAGCGTTTTAATGCTTGTGCTTGTTTTGTTTTCGTGTGAAAATGAAATGGATAAGTATTATCAGGCCCCGGACTGGTTGAAAGGAAGTGCCTGGGATGTACTGGAGAAAAGAGGAGACTTTTCAGTTTTTCTTGAAGGTGCAAGCCGGAGTGGCTTTGAGTCTTTACTAAAAGGGAAAGGGCTTGTTACTGTGATGGCTCCAACAGACAGCGCTTTCGCGCAGTACTTAACGAAACACGGGAAAGCGAACATTGCTGACTTTAGTGTTGAAGAGCTTCAGAAACTAATTGGTTTCCATATCATCTACTTTTCCTACAGTAAGGAAATGTTAGAAAATTTCAGACCTTACGAGGGGGATGCAGCTACAGATACTGAGTTGAAACAAATGGCCGGTATGTATTATAAGCATCGGACCCGAAGTACCGATCCGATTTCACTTTTTACTGACGAAGATCCGGAGAACCCCGAAGGAGAGAAGGAATTTAGTGTGTGGCATAACGACAGAATGCTACCGGTATTTTCCCATAATATTTTCAAAACAAAAGGAAATATCGATGCTGCGTATAATTACGAGTATTTCTATCCCGATTCGAAGTGGGCCGGAGATGATGGCTTTAATGTCTCCAATGCAAGTGTTACCGAATATGAAATACCCGGCGATAATGGCTATATCTACGTGGTGAATGACGTATTGGAGCCTCTGGAAACCATTTATACAGAGATTGCTAAGCGGGAAAATTTTTCGACCTATCTGGAGTTGTATGATCGCTTTGCGACGCTTTCTTTTGATGAGGACTTGACCATTGAATTTGGTGGAGGAACTGATTTGTATCAGTTGAATCATAGTTATTTGGCCAATATTGCCAACGAATGGCCGGTAAGTGATTTCCGCAATAATGCTGTATTGTCCTATGCGGCCTATGGCATCTGTGCTCCGGCAAACGATATTCTTGATGATTTCTTTCAGTCTTATTGGGCGCAGGGAGGATACGAATCGATTGATTCAGTTCGGGATGACGCTATCCTGCAAATGTTGAAAAGTAGTATTTACGCTTCCTCGGTCTTATTTCCCGAGGAGATTAGCTCGGGAGAGCTCGTTAGTACGGCCAATACGCCCGTCGATTTTGCGGTCGATAATGTACTTCAGGAAAATCGGAAAATGTGTTTGAATGGTACATTCTACGGGATAACTGCCGACTGGGAGATTCCATCGGCATTTACTTCTGTTGCCGGGCCAGCTCTTCAATACAAAAGCAACAGCTACTATCTGAACATGCTGACCAATACAAGTAAGATAATGCCACTTTCGAGTAACAGAGTGCCGTTTACTCTGTTGATTCCCGACGATGCACAACTGGAGAACAGTGGGGTGACCATGGATGAAGAGGATAACCTGATGAGTACTTGGTCGGGAGAACTGGAGTCGGTGAGTATTGGAGAGATGACTGAACTGATAAATTTACACACCGTTACCGGAGGAAGCGGCATTACCGGTTCGAATGACAGTTATGTTTTGAAAACCGATATTCCGTATGTGTATTGGTACATTAAAAATAACCAGCTTACGACAAGTATCTCACAATCTGTCGAAATTAATGCAACGCAAGAAACAGCAGCTTATGCTGATATCACCGAGATTAAGTACAATGGAGGCGAATGGAGTAATGGGCAGGCCTTTGCCTATGCGATTCCTTCGGGGGGAATATTCCGTTCATGGACAGATGAAAATTCATCGTCAGTGCAACGGCTGATTGCTATTAGCAATGAACCCTCTCGCCCGTATTACATGTTCTCGCAGCTACTTCGCGATGCCGGATTAATTGATAACGAGCTTGTAACCATTCCATTTCTGAAAGAAAGCAGAACACTGATTTTCATTCCTACCAATGAGGTTGTTGAAACCGCTATTAGCAACGGTTTAATTCCGGGTTTGAGTACTGACGGGACTGTGGAAGACCAAAGTTTGCTGGCAATTTATATGAAGCAATATTTTGTGCCGACAGGAAGCAACGGGATTGCTGATTATCCATATATCGGTTCCGGAGTGACGGGACAATATTCGACCGCTGCGGGAAACAGAATTGGAATTGTTGATGACGGCGCTTCTCTTAGTCTGGATCTGGGCTACAAGATTGTAAATATCGATGGAAGCCACGATTATTTCCCGTTTGCTTTCAATGACGGTGGGGTGCACTTCATCACGGATGTATTTTAATAAAAGACTTAATTATGAATAGAATAAAAATAATTATTCCCTTTGTAATATTATTCCTTATTTCTGTAAAGCATATTTATGCGCAGACAGCAATAATAACAGGGATAGTATACGAGCTTGTAGATGGCGAAAAAGTACCCGTAACGGGTGCCAATGTGGTCTTTGCTAACAGTCAAAACCGCTTCATCACAGGGGTGATAACAGGAGTTGACGGGCGTTATGTTCTAAGGATACCGCAAGGCGAAAAAGGTTCAAGTGTTATTTTCTCATTTATCGGATTTGTATCGCAGAAGATTCCGTACGAGAATCAGAAGACCATTGATGTTGTGATGAAAGAAGACCGGAAGCAGATTTCGGATGTTGTTGTATCGGCTTCTTATACCGATCGGGTGACCGGGATTAGTGAAAAACAACAAACGGCGGCAACACAGCGTATTAATATGGACGAAATTATGTCTGTTTCTCCGGTTACAACAGTTGGCGAAGCATTGCAGGGGCAACTGGGAGGGATTGACTTAGTAATGGGGGGAGATCCCGGATCTAAAAGTTCCATAAATATTCGCGGAATAAGTACGCTCAATGCCAATTCGGAACCCCTGATTGTTATTGATGGAATTCCTTACAGCACCTCAATAGGGGATGATTTCAATTTCTCAACTGCAACAGACGAAGACTTTGGTACTTTGCTGAACATTGCTCCTACTGACATCGAATCGATCGAAGTTCTTAAAGATGCTGCTGCTACGGCAATTTGGGGAACCAAAGGTGGCAATGGTGTTCTTGTTATTACAACCAAAAGAGGAAGCACCGGTAAAACAAGAGTCAATGTGTCGTCCAAACTGTCAACCCGATTCGAACCTTCACCAATACCCTTGTTGGATGGTAATGAATATGTTGCTTTTATGCAGGATGCAATCTGGAATACAGCCAACGCAACTGGTGTTCAGAGTTCGGCGAACTTACTGGAGCTTCTTTACAATACTCCGGAAATCAACTATGTGCCTGATTGGCGTTATTTTGATGAATATAATGTAGAAACAGACTGGCTTTCGGAAATTCGACGACCGACCTTGACTGTTGAGAACAACATTGCGATGACCGGTGGTGGTGATAAGGCCACTTATCGCTTCTCTGCGGGATATTCCACCGAGGAGGGAACGACCGTTGGAACTGGCTTCGACCGTTTTACTTCGACCTTGAAAGTTACTTATCGCTTTACCGATCGATTAAGAGTAGGGGCTAATTTCACCTATACACAATCCGAGGTTAAAGGAAACCGGGCCAATGTAAGGAGCGAGGCGATGAGAAAGATGCCCAATAAAAGTCCTTATTGGATTGATGAAGATGGAAATGCAACCGATATTTATTTCTCGCGTCAATCGGCAAACGAGTTCCAGGGCGCTTTTAATTGGAATGATAAAGATGATCGGATAACAAATTTCAACCCTGTTGCTATGGCCAACGAAGGATATAGCAATACCTTACAAAATGAATCGCGAATTTCTTTTGATTGGAACTACAATTTCTTTGGCACCGATTTGTTAACCTATTCCGGTTGGGCAGCTATGCAACTGAAAACGGTCAGAGGAAACAAATATTTACCTCAGGTAGCAACAGGCGTAACCGGGGTTAGTCCGTATTCTAACCGGAGCGATGAAAACGTGTCGGATAATGTGACCTTGCAGATCGAAAATAAACTGATGCTTCGTAAGAACTGGGATAACCGGCACAACCTGATTGCTGTTGCCATCCTCCGGACTAATCAAAGTCAAAATTCGAGTTATCACAGTGCCATTTCAGGCGTAGCTTCATCAAGTTTGGTCGATCCGATTAACGAAGGAACTGTTCAGGGGATGGGATCCGGTGACTCGGAGGGCAGAACAGTGTCGGCTGTAGGTAATGTGCACTATACATTCAAGGACAGATATATGGTAACGGGAACCTTAAACGTTGAAGGAAATTCAAGTCTTGGACGATCAGAACGTTTTGGTGCATTCCCCGCTCTGGGCTTCGCCTGGCATGCCCAGGAAGAACCGTTTCTGGCAGACTTAAGCTGGTTGAATCAGGCCAAAATCAGATTTAGCTACGGGGAGAGTGGAAATTCGCCCAGTGGTTCTTACCCATACATTGGTTCATTCGAAGCGCTTGATCAAAGCTATGTTACCTCTTCGGCCATTGCTCCCAAAAGAATGCAGTTGGATAATCTGAAGTGGGAAACCTCCAGAGAGTATAACCTGGGAGCTGATTTACACTTTTTGGATACCCGACTGAAGGTTACGTTCGATTGGTATAATAAAACCACAAGCGATCTTTTACAGAAAAATGTAAGCGTTCCGGCCTCTACCGGCTATGGAACAATCAGTTTCTTTAACTCGGGAAAGATGAAAAACTCCGGAGTTGAGTTTCGTTTTGATTACGACTTGTACAAAAAGAACGGTTGGGTAATCTCGGTGAATGCGAATGTCAGCAGAAACATTAATAAAATACTCGAGCTGCCCTTAAATTTAAATCAGGAGAACTACTCTTTTGGTAACGGAAATTACGCTGTCCGATTGCAGGAAGGTGTGGCAATCGGCTCATTCTTCGGATACCGGTCAAAGGGTGTATATGGCAATCTCGAAGATACTTACGCCCTGGATGCCGACGGAAATGTCATGCGCGGTGTAGACGGTGATCCGGTCATCATGCAGAATGGTAATATTCGCGTATTCCCGGGCGATGCGAAGTATGAAGATATTAATAATGATGGGGTGATTAATCAGTACGATATTGTATATATTGGTAATTCAATGCCTTCGTTAACAGGTGGTGGCGGTATTAATATCCGTTACAAAGCTTGGGGATTAACGGCACTGTTTCATGGTAGAGCCGGGCAAAAAGTTGTAAACCGGGCGAAAATGAACAGCGAGTCGATGTATGGACGCGACAACCAGAGCACGGCAGTCTTGAACCGTTGGCGTAACGAAGGAGATCAAACAGATATCCCCCGCGCTTTATATAAATACGGATACAACTACCTCGGTTCTGACCGCTTTGTCGAAGATGCCAGTTATCTGCGACTAAAAACACTGACGCTTAGCTATCGATTACCCAAAGAGTTAACAAGCCGTTTGGGAATCAACAGTGGAAATGTATTCATCTCGGGATACGACTTGTATACATGGACTAAATATACCGGGCAAGATCCCGAGGTGCGGATGCCCAGCAAGGTTACAGATCTGGCCGAAGATAATTCCAGCACACCGATTTCAAGAAGATTTGCTTGTGGTGTAAACATAAACTTTTAACGAGGAGGAAACGACATGTCAAAAAATAGTATTATAGTGTTATTGTCCTGCCTGTTTGCTTTTACTTCATGTAATAATTGGCTGGATGTAGTTCCGGAGAACGAGCAGGTAAGCGGTAGTTACTGGCAGTCGAAGGAAGAAGCCGAGGCTGTTTTAACATCGGGATACATTTACCTGAGAGATATGCATGTATCTCTTCTGGAGTGGGGCGAACTCCGCGGAAGCAGCATTTATAAAACGATCGGTTACTCTCCATTGCAGAGCTTCAATTTAAATGCCGACAACAAGAGTGTATGCAACTGGGGACCTTTTTATAAGGTGATAAGTATGGCCAACTCGGTGTTGGCGAATGTTGAATATGTACAACAAATTGATGACACCTTCAACGAGGCGCAGATGAACTCGTTTAAAGCAGAAGCTTACTTTCTACGTGCTTTGTCGTACTTCTATATTGTACGAAACTGGAGAGATGCTCCGCTTATTCTTTCTCCTTACGAAGACGATAGCCAGGAAAAAGAGGTGGCTAAATCAACGGAGGCTGAGATTATTGCGCAGATAAAAGAAGACTTGACCACCGCCATCAAGTCCGAGGCTGCCAAAGCATTTTTTGAGGAGGACTGGCAGACCAAAGGACGCGCAACAAAATGGGCCATCTATGCTTTAATGGCCGATGTTTGCCTGTGGAACGGCGATTATAGCGAGGCCATTGTTTATTGTAACAATATTCTGGAAGCTTCAGAAAGCCGACGTCCTGCATTTGTCGAAGATTCTGAACAGTGGTTCGAGATGTTTTACCCGGGAAACAGTAATGAGTCGATATTCGAGATTCAGTTTTACGGAAGTAGTCAGACAAACCAACTGGCGTCGTTGTTTGGCAATAGTATTCCTACCTATCAGTATACCGACGAAATGTTAGTGGACTTTGTTACCGAAGCCATGTCAATCGACGGTTATCCGGATCTTGAGAATCAAGTCAGAACTATTAATGCCGGCATTGTAACCGACAATGCTGATTTGGAAATCGCCAAAGAAGGCTATGTCTGGAAATATACCGGTACCGGAACCAACGACAATGTCAGACCCAGTTCGGAGCAAAATGCACACCTGATCCTTTATCGGGTTGCCGATGTAATGCTGATGAAAGCGGAAGCCATGGTGCTTAACGATAATTCTGCGGCTTCCTGGAACGAGGCGTTGAATATCGTCAACCGGATACGCGCACGGGCACATGCCCCGCAACACGAGATTGAGGTGTCGGGAATGACGGAACTGGATATGTTGAAGCTAATCCTGAGTGAACGAAATATTGAGCTTGCCGCTGAAGGTAAAAGATGGTACGACCTGCTTCGTCTGGGACGAATGATGGACGGCCAATATCGAGATGCCTTTATAGATCTTGTTGTCAAATACAATAACTCAGCACGGGCCGAATGGATTCGCTCGGTTCTGAGAAATGATGATGCCTTGTTTTTGCCGATATGGAGCAGTGAGTTGATAAACAATCCGAAGTTGGTGCAAAATCCATATTACGATATCGTGCAATAAATAAGCTGTCTAATTTTAAAATTAAGAATATGTATATAAAAAAATATCTTATAGCCATCATATCTCTTTTTGCTTTGTGCCAATGTAACGATCCATACGAAGATCAGACCTACCTGGCCTACGAGAACTACCCGATATCGATTTATTTAGAGACACGTTCCGATGAGTTTTCGATGTGGTTGGAGGTTCTGGAAAAAGCAGATATGAAGAATGCAGTCAACCAGGCGCGAATGAATTTTACGATGTTTGTGCCTACCAATGCGGCGATGTCTGCTTATTATACCCAGAAGAGCATGTCGGGGGTGACCGATCTAAGTGAAGAAGATGCTCGTGATTTGGTTGAATTTCACACGTCTGAATACCTGATTACCCAGAGTGATATGTTGTCTGGTGGCCGGTTAAGCCGACCGATGCTCTCTTCAGACTATCTTACAATTTCCTATGGCGAAGAGGGTAGCAGCCAAGGGGGAATCACTTCCATGACTGTAAATGATGAAGCGAACATTATTGAATTGGATAATGTGGCGACAAACGGATATGTACACGTAATTGATGCTGTTTTGACGCCAATTTCGGCGACTCTTTACGATAAACTTGCGGAAAATCAGGATTACTCCATATTCCGGGAGCTCGTTGAAATGTCCGGATGGCAGGATCGGTTGGAAGCGACCTACGATACGGTGGTTGGCGATTTAGGCACCGAAGTCCTGGTAAAGCGAAATTTTACCATGTTGGTGGTCAACAATACCGTATACAACGAACAGGGGATCTACTCTGTTGCAGATCTGGCAAATTTATTGGAACCAGAGAGTTCGCTGTCCGATAACGAAAAATTGGAAAGATATGTTGGCTATCACCTGATTGAAGGAAGAGTTTTAAAGGAATCGCTTTTTGCATTCGATACAGATAGTGTAATCATCTGGAATACGATGGCTGAAAATGAGCTTTTCTCCACAAACCAGATCAACGGCGCTTCAGACTACATTAACTACGATTTTACAAACAAGGAAGGAATCGGGCTCATTGAAGGGCGTGAGAATATTGCAGCACGAAATGGTTTTATTCATGAAATCGACGCTGTCATGCCTGTCTTCTCACCCGAACCGGCTACTGTTATCTGGGATCTGACAAACTATAGCGACATTGCTTCTAGTATTAACGATTTTGGAGCTGTGCGCGGGTTGGGCGAATGTTATCAGCAAGCGCAAGAGGGAAATTCGTACAAAATCACTTTGTGGAATGACGAAATTCAGAGTTACAACTGGAATGTAATCGGTTCCAAGCGATCCAGCTGGCCAACGGTTGGGTATTTCCTGGCACAGGAAAGTGAAGATGACGAAGACGATCTGGAGAATGTTTACGGAGCCAATCTGAATGATTTTCTGATTTTAAGTCTGGGGCATTTTGGAACAGTTGAGATGAAAACCCCTGTTTTAGCCAAGGGCCGTTACCGGGTAGAGCTGTATTACGGCTATGATGCCAGCCTGGCCGATTTCATCGAAGGCGGTAGCCAGTGTCAGTTCGTTGTCGACGATGATATCAGCTACAAATATCTGTATAGTGGTATTGATAATACGATCGGAACTTATTCGATTGCGTTATTCGATAATATTGAGTTCGCGACAACTCAACAACATAATCTCGAAATTACGCTTCTCGATTCAAGGGCACAGTCGCACAATGCGTACCGGCTGATGCTTGATTATGTGAAGTTTATACCGATCATTGAAGAAAACTAAAAAGAAAATGATGAAAAAAATTAATTCATATATAACGGCTTCTCTTTTAGCGATTTTTTCCCTGTTGGTCCTGATCCCCGCCTGTAAAGACGATGACGAATTGGATAATGGCGGTGATAATGGCGGCAATGGCGGTAATGTCGAAATTAAAGAAAGCATAACGGAGTACCTGCAAGAAAACTACGCAACGATGTATACCCTGTTTTCGGAAAACGGGGTAATTGACAGTATCGAAAGTTATCCTTACGATGTGACGGTATTTGTTTATCCCGACAGCGAAGTGGTCGTTGACGAAATACCGGATGTAGAGGCGTTTGTACTAGGGTGTGTCAGTGATTTGGCCATTGGATTCCCGGCCGTGAGCGACAAGCTGGAATTTCCGTTATGGAGCCAGGGAACATCGGTTGCCAGCGTTGTAGCCTCGGATAATAAATCCGTTGATAACATCAAGATATCGAAGTATATCGAAGCATCGAACGGACACATTTATGAATTGGAGAAGCCTTTCCACAAAAGACCGCTTTATGATTATTTAAAAGGTCTGGGCGAGGAGTATTCACTATTTAAAGAACTCGTATTTCGAGATGAGAAGGAAGTCGACGGTAAGATCGTCCATAGCTTGATGGACCGCTACAATACCACCGAGCTTGCCGAAGATGACTATCGCTGGAATATGAGAGACCTGAGTTTTACATCAACCTTGTTACTCCCGTCAAACGAATTGATTGAGAACGCAGTGGCTGATGCTTATTCCAAAATTGAGGCGGCTTTTGGCACCGTAAGCCAAATGGATTCCATGCGCGTTTATCGGTGGATCGTTGAGTCTAGCTTTTATGATCGGGAGTTGACCTTGAATGATTTGTTGGGTTATGACGATGTGTTATCCATAGCCGGATATCGGGCCCGGAACCATGGAGCGGTAGAGCGGACCCGTTGGAGACCTTCTGTTCAGCAAGTCGATGTGGATAATCCCATTCCGTTGGTGAACGGTACCTGTTACCGGGTAACGGAGTTGAAAGTACCCAATTATATTGCCATCTGGAGGGTGAAGGAGTATATGGTTCCGGCATGGAATGCCGTAGGAGGTGCAAGTTCAGCCTATTTTAATACCGATATGAATATCGGCCCCAGAGGCTACACCGGACATGGAGGCTACACTGCCGATCCGGAAGAGACCGAGTTCTACAGCTTTCCGGCGATAAGCTACGATCTGATGCAAGGTTTATATTGCGACGTCGATCAATATTTCGAATTCAAACTGATTAATCTTGATGGTGAAGGAACGCCCTATGCTGCGGTTCTTCCAGCCGGAGAATATTATTTGGGTTTTGGCGGGAAGAACGACAATGAAGCGGCTTGGTACGCTGAGGTTAGTATAAATGGAGAGGTCGTTACCGATGAAGGAGGATTCTGGTGGAAAAACCTGCCTACTTTCGATCGTAACGGTGGCAATAACGGATATGACGGAACAGGTGGTTATCCCTGGGGATTTGATGCCGATTTCTGGGCTACTAAAGATGGTAGCGCCGCCCAATACGATACCGATGGAAAATTTGTGTCGCTGATAACACTTGACGAACCGAGTGAGGTTACTGTAAAAATAGTTCGGCTGACCAACACTGCCGGTGGAGGCAGTATTTGGGACCGGGTATACCTTCACAGTTGTGTATTACGACCTACCCGGGATAATTATTAGAAGTCAAAATAGTAATATATATATCAGATGAAAATAACAAGATTAATTTTCGCATTGCTTCTCTTTGCTACGGCATGTACCGACGAGAAGTGGGACGACCACTATCAGAAGAATGAGATAGTCGTTGATAATCTGAATGTCGAAATCGTTGACCAGACCATCGAAGAATACATTTCATCACAAGATGATTACTCAATCATTTCTCAACTCTTTGACGAAACAGAGGTTTATAGTTCAATTGAGAGCAGGAATCAGTCGTTAACCGTTTTTGTTTATAAAAATGCAACGATAAATGAAAATGAAATTATCGACAGGGATTTCTTTGCCAAAACCTGTGTGTGTGATTTAGGATTAACGCCCACCAAGATCAGTGATGGTTTTTCGCTGTTGTTGTGGACCAATAAGTTTACCAGGATAAGGGTTGACGAATTGGGCGATGTTTTCATCGGCGATGTAAAACTGGAGCGCGTGGTCCAAACCAAGGATGGTTTTGTCTATGAGATGGCTTCGCCAATGGTTGCGCCACCTTCGCTTTACGAAGTGTTAAACTCCCTGGGCGACGATTATTCTGTTTTCAGATCGCTTATAGCCGAATACGAAGAGAAGGTGTTCGACAGAGAAAACAGCACGCCAATCGGCGTTGACAATACCGGGAATACGGTTTACGATTCAACCTTTGTTGTGACAAACAGCCTGATGGACCGATATAGCGACTATAACGCGACAAATATGTACTGGAACATGCGCGAGGAACAGTATACCTCTACCATGATGATAATTAATAATGATCTTGTCGAGAATGCTTTGGATCAGGCTTATGCTTTTTATGAAGAGGCATTCGGTACTATCCCCTCGTCGGAAGACACAACACGTTTCAAGGAATGGATTATACGAAGTGCATTTTTCGACTATGAGCTGTCGCGCGAAGAAGTAACCGGCGATGTCGATCTTTGGTCGGTTCGCGGAAAAGTTGAAGGGATTTACGACAATTACTATACGGCACAGTGGAGACCATCTGTGCAGCTGGTTGATGCTGCTAACCCGGTGAAATTCAGCAATGGTGTTGGCTATTATGTAACCGATTATAAAATTCCCAACAACTTTGTCATCTGGCGATACAAGGAATTTTTGGCCGGCTTGTGGGAGCGTTGTTCCGATGAAGAAAAGGATATGTATTTCAAGAATAATTCAGCCGCACAATCAATTAGGTCGCAAGGAGGTTTTGGCCCCTTCGGAGAATTCCCTCTGGTTAAGTATGATATTCTGCGAATGGATCCGATCTCTAATGGGGAGCACGTTGCCGAAGATGGCGATCCAGCCTATGTGGAGCTGACCGGAGTAACTTACGATGCGGTAACAAACACGATAAAGGAACTCAATGTGCCACCGGGTGAATACTACCTGCGTTGGGGGGCGTGGTCTGCTAATGCTGCATACACCGCAGATTTCTATTTTAACGGGGAGCTTGTTCGCGAAAATCAAGGCTTTCAGGGATGGTGCAACTTTGATCGCTACGGAGCGGCGGAATTTCCTTACGGTTTTTTTGACAGACACTGGCGCGTTGTTCAGGATGGTAAAGCAGCCTACTACAATAGAGATGGACAAAATGTTGCTACTGTTATTGTGAAAGAGTCTGACAATCCACGGGTTAAGATCAGACTTGAAAGTACCGATATCTTTAAGAACTCTGATGGAAGCTATAAAGATGCTTCTCAAGCTTGGGGACTATTTCACTGGTGTCTGAGACCAACAGAGAATAATTATTAATTATTAATGTACTGAATATGGAAATTGTTAAAACAATCTTATCAGCTATATTTTTGTTTATCGTTTGTGAGATCTCAGCACAAAGCACCGTTGTAAAGGGACGCGTTTTAGACGCTGACCAACATCCCGTGGAAAATGCGATTATTGGGGTAACAGGCGAGAAGACCTATACAAACGAGTCCGGTGAATTTGAGCTAACGGTGGCAAATACCGACGAGAATATAAGCGTTTCCGCAGCCGGATTTTATAATCAGGTTCAACCCTTAAAGGGAAGAACAGAATTGGAATTGACCTTGATTTCGAAGGACAAAATAGAATACACCGAGTCGGTATTGAATCCTCATCCCTACTTTCGCGACGAGCTGTATGTTCGGCCTTCTTTCTCCGTGAATAAGGAAAATAAGGACTTTGGTAAAAGCAGCTATGTGGACAATAATCTGCAGGGCGAGTTCGCAGGACTTCGCGTCGTGCGGAAGAGTGGAATGCCGGGCGAAGGAGCTTATTTGAACTTGCGAGGCGTGCGGTCGTTCGTGGGTAAGAATATGCCTTTGATCGTATTAAACGGGGTTCCCTATATGCCCGACAGCGAAGATTCTCCCATAATCGGCGGTTATTCGGCCGGACTTTTAAATTCCATCGATGCCAGTAGTATCCGGAATATTACGGTACTCAAAGGTGGAGAAGCAGCGCTGTACGGATCGCTGGGATCCAATGGTGTTATCCTGATTGAAACCACGGGATCAGATAGTGAGAACATGGATACCAAGATCACCTTTTCAGGTCAGTACGGGGTGAATTGGAACAGTAAACGGATTCCGATGATGGGGGTTGACGATTATAAAGGCTATATCTCAGACCTGGGCATGGATCGTTACGATAATATGAACTCCATCCTTTCCAATTACCCTTTCCTTCGCGACGATCCGGACTATTATTACAACTATCTGTATAATAATAATACCGATTGGCAGGACTTGATCTACTCACCCTCTTTTGTAACCGATAATGTTATCCGGGTAAACGGTGGCGATGCAGTTGCTAAATACGACTTGTCACTTGGCTACATGGGGGATGGCGGAGTTATGGACAATACAAACATCAACCGGTATCACACCCAGATTGGGGCTAAAATGATGATTACCCGTAAGCTGGAAATGGACGGTATTGTGCGCCTGGCCTATTTGACAGGAGATATGCAGGAGCAAGGTATGCTTTATGCCACCAACCCGGCACTTGCTGCTTACCGACAGTCTCCGGTATTGAGCCCGTATAAGAAAATGGCCGACAACAGCCTGCTGAACGATTACGCCGAGCAACATTACGGGGTGAGTAATCCCCTGGCTTTGGTGAATACGCTTTCGGCATCCAATCGGTCTTACGACGTTAATTTGAAGGTGAAACTGAACTATGCTTTGACCAAAAATCTGGATTTGTCAGGGATCATCGGTTTAATGTACAACTATAAGCAGGAGAGTATCTTCGTCCCCGGGCGTACTTCAAATACTGTAGTCGAATCGGACTATGGCCGGGCCCGAAACATTGTGCGTTCGGCAGTTGGCGATACAAAAAATATGTACTACAACCTAAACGCCAATTACCGGCCGGTATTAGGCGATAAGCATTCGTTAAATGTTTACGGCGGGGTGAAAATCTATACCCTGGATGTTGAGTATGATGCCGGACAGGGCTACAACACGGCTTCCGATTTTTATAAAACACTCGACTATGTAACCAGCGATTACACCCGGATATTTATGGGTTATATCGATGAGTGGCGGTGGATGAACTGCTATGCACACGCCGATTACGTGTGGAATGATTTGCTCAAAGGCTCGGTAAACCTGGCTGTCGACAGAGCTTCATCCGCAGGAACCGACGCCTCCAAAATCGAATTGTATCCATCGGTAGGCCTTACATTCATGCCTAAGAATTTCAAATCGCTTCTGAACTCATCATTTTTAAATCGCATGAATCTGGGTGTTGAATATAGCGTGACCGGAAATAGCATGTTTTCATCCAACTATGGTAAAAATTATTACAGCAGTGTTCAGGTTATGCAAATGTCGGGGCTGGTTCGTTCCGGTATTCCCAATACCAAATTGGGTTATGAGCAAACTGAACAGTTTAATGTTGAATTGGACCTGGCCCTTCTGCGAAACCGATTCGATTTGATGGTGAACTATTACGATGCCAAAACATCCGATGTCATTATTGCTCAGCCTACATCAGCGGTTTATGGAACCGACAGTTTCCTGGATAATACGGCTGTTATCAGTAACCGGGGAGTCGAACTTTCCTTTAATGCTTCACTGATCCGGGCGAATAACTTTGAGTGGAGTGTTGGTGGTAATATCGCCAAGAATATGGCTAAGGTTAAATCGCTGGGGGATGCCGAAAGTATGATCACAACCCTGGACGACGGAGCGCAAATCATTACCAAGGTTGGCGAAAACCCATACAGTTTCTACGGGTACAAACAGAAGGGAATATTTAGCACGTCGGAAGCAGCTACCGAAGCCAATTTAAGTAACAGAAAGGGCGATTATTTTGGTGCCGGTGATGTGCATTTTGAAGATGTTGATGGCGACCATGTTATTGACAATAATGACAAGCAGATCATTGGTTCCGCGGCACCTGATTACTTCGGCGGATTCTACTCGACTGTGAAATACAAAAACTTCTCGTTATCGGTGGACTTTGTATACTCCGTGGGGAACGATGCTTACAATGCAGTACGACGCTCAAACGAGTCAATGAGTAATTTCTATAACGGCTCGGTGGCTGTTGCCAACAGATGGCGCTATGAAGGACAAGTAACCGATATGCCTCGTGCCAGTTACGGAGATCCCCTCGGAAACACAAATTTCTCTTCACGATGGGTTGAACAAGCTTCCTATCTGAAGTTGAAGAATGTTACCTTAAACTACGACTTTGATCAATCGATACTCGGTTTCTTCCAAGCCGGACAAATTTATGTGACGGCAGAGAACCTGTTTACATGGACCAAATATCTTGGTTTAGATCCTGAATTTTCCTACTCCCACAGCGAGATGCTGCAGGGCGTGGATTATGCCAAGGTGGTACTTCCGAGAACAGCGAAAATAGGTGTTAACTTGAAATTCTAAGAAAATGATAAAAGCGAATATAAAATCAGGTTTTTTGTGTACTGTATCGGTTTTGTTAGCTCTGTATATGTCAATGGTATCCTGTAGTGATTTCTTCGACACCGATCCGGACACTATTTTAAAAGACGAAGACTACATTAAGACCCAAAATGAGATGTATTACGGGTATTTGGGAATCATATCGGCCTTGCAGAATGTTGCCGATCAAGCCATATACCTTACCGATACGAGAGCCGATCTACTGGAACCAACCGTAAATGCTTCGACTGAATTATGGGATGTATATAACTACGAGGATTTAAGTAATAATCCCTATGCTGATCCAACCAAATATTATACGCTTATTATTGCTTGTAATGATTTTATTTACAAGATGAAAGAGTATAAAGAAAGAGTTCAGGATTCAATGGACGAGCAGGGCGAAGTCGATTTTGAGGCCTTGATGGCAGGAGCGATCAGAGTAAAAGCATGGACTTATTTTGCGCTGGCCCGGATTTATGGTGAAGCCTACTATTTCGACGATCCACTGACCAAAATCATAGACTTGCAGGATGGATCGACATTCGTTTATCTGACGACTTACAAGGATATTGTCAATAAATGTATCGAAATATTGGACAGTGTTGACCATCTTGACATTGATTGGGGAGCCTGGTTAGACCCCGAAGACCCAACCAATTCGGAATATGCGCTGTGGCAGTTTATAACGCCCGATTACAAATGTCTTCGCTCGGAACTTTGTCTGGCCAGAGGCGCTGATGGCGATTACGAGTGGGTGAAAGAGGCCATGTTGTCGATGTTATACGCCGAGTTCAATACCAGCAACCGTCGTTGGCGGATGGGAAATATGACGAGCAATACCTATCCCCGGTTTTTTTCGCGCAATAGTTTTACCGAATACATGCCGGTCAGTACGGTTTTTTACGATTATGAAAAAAATCAGACCAATGGTTTAATTAACTGCTTCTCCGAAGGCGGGGGTGCCGAATATTTGTTAAAACCATCCGTGTACGGGCGCGAAAAATTTAATGAGAGTGGTTCCGGAAGTTTAAGGACGACAACGTTCTTTAGAAATGATGACGATCACTTCTCGAAGTTTACCGGCGACCGGGGAGGCAGAACATCCGTATATCAAAGCGACCCCCCAATTCAATTGTACAGCTCTTTTGACCTTCATTATATGTTGGCCGAAGCGCTTAACCATTTGGGAAATTGGAGGGAATGTGAGACGATTCTGAATAATGGATTGTCAAATCTTTTCCCCTCAAATACGATTGACAGAACATTGGGCTGGGACGATATGAGATGGGATATCTGGATTGGCCGTAACGTTACGCCTGACACCGGAATACGAGGTTGTTTGGGCGTGGATGCCGTTGAGTTACCCATGCCTACCGATCCTGTTTACCGAATTACCGAGGAAGAAAGACAAAAAATTTATGACCTCGCCTTACTGGATGATATGCTCATGGAGTTTGCCGGAGAAGGAAGGGCTTATGGTATGATGGTAAGAATGGCCGAACGCTATAACGACCCGGCAATTATCGGAGATCGTGTAGCTCCTAAATACCCGATATACGAACAGGGAGATATCCGAACAAAAATAATGAATGGTGACTATTATGTGAAGTATGATCTGGCTAATATGTCCGGAGAAGAGGATAGCCAGGAATAGCCGATAAGCCTTCTGTTTTTTCAATCCCGTATTGTGTGTGGAATCGCTCATCGCAGATTTCTATCGCATAATACGGGATTGCTTTTCGGTATTAACAGGATCAGCGCCCGGTTTTAAATGCAAAACAGCAAATCGGAAGATTAAGCTTTAGCTTATGCGATTTTATTCCAATTCTTTTTCAGCCTGAGCATAAAGCGAGAGATTGAAATTAGAACCATTAATGCCGATAGCCAAAAGTGGCGGATTGAAGCCTGTAACGAAATTGACGCTCAGTTCAATTGCGAATCGGTATGATAACAATTCATCCGCAGCTCAAATTCCCTTACACCCTCTTTTTGTCATTTTATCACCCTTGATGCAGCAAAATGACGCCCCCGATTCAATGATGGTGATGATACCTTTACGGTCAACTAACAAACCAAAAAAATGAATCGACTACATACACGTTTTTGCGGGATCCTGTTGACGCTCTTGTTCGGCCTTGCCGGGCAGGCATCCGGGCAGACAGGCGATCAGCCAACCGATAGACAAATTGCTTTTCCCGGCGCCGAAGGTTATGGAAAATATACGACCGGAGGACGGGGAGGGCGTGTGATTGCAGTGACCAACCTGAACGATTCGGGCGATGGCAGTTTGCGGGCAGCGGTCGAAAGCGAAGAGCAGCGAACCATTGTGTTTCGCGTTTCGGGAACAATCATGCTCAATTCGGAATTGCGGGTTCACCATGGCAATTGTACGCTGGCCGGGCAAACGGCTCCGGGCGATGGAATATGCGTGGGCGGTTATCCGGTGGTCATTGAGGCCGACAATGTGATTATTCGCTATATGCGTTTTCGTTTGGGCGATCAAAACAAAGTGGAGGGAGACGCCATGACCATACGCGGACCAAAGAATATTATGGTTGACCATTGCAGCTTCAGCTGGGCAACCGACGAGTGCGCCTCACTCTACGAAATGCACCAGGCAACCGTACAATGGTGCATCATTTCCGAAGCGCTGAACAATTCGGTACACCACAAAGGGGCTCATGGCTATGGCGGTATATGGGGTGGCGAGCAGGCTTCATTTCATCACAACCTGTTTGCCCATAACTCGAGCCGCAACCCACGTTTCAATGGATCGCGTTATGATGTGCCCTGGACCGATTTGGTCGATTTCCGCAATAATGTCATCTACAACTGGAAAGTAAATAGCAGCTATGCCGGCGAAAAGGCCCGTCAGAACATTGTTGCCAACTATTACAAGCCCGGGCCGGCAACGCCCGAAAAGGTGTCGCATCGTATTTTTAATGTTTTTCGGGCGCACGACGATTTGCCTTTCGGGGAGTTTTACATTGCCGGTAATGTCATGTTTGGCGACGAGCAGGTAACCAACGATAACTGGAATGGCGGCGTCGATCTGAATAAAGGTGCCGTGGTGCAGAACGTGAAATCAGACAAGCCATTTCCGTTTAGCCCCATTGAACACGAAACTGCCGTGCAAGCTTATCAATCGGTACTGCGGGGCAGCGGTGCCAGCCTGGTGCGCGATGCTGTTGATCGGCGCATTGTAAAAGAAGTTGAAACCGGAACGGCAACCTACCGGGGCTCACGGGCTAATCTGCCCGGCATCATCGATTCGCAGAACGATGTGGGGGGCTATCCCGCCTTAAGGTCGACACCGGCGCCTAAAGATACCGATGGTGATGGCATGCCGGATGCCTGGGAAAGAAAAAAAGGTTTAAATTTCGACGATGCGGCCGATGGTTCGGCTTACCAGTTGTCGGCCACTTTTACAAACCTGGAGGTTTATTTAAACGAATTAGTTGAAAAGAAATAACTTGAGTTGAAAACAGGCGAATATTATCCCCCCAAATGAAAAGATTACAAACATTATTTTTCGCAGTAATGGCTTGCCTGCTGGTTGAGGCTAAGCCGGTCAATGCCGATTTTATCGTAGACCAATCCGGTGAGGGCGACTTCGCAACCATTCAGGAAGCCATTAACGCCGTACCTGATTTCCGGAAAAATGAAACGGTCATTTTGATCAAAAACGGAACTTACAAAGAGAAACTGGTTCTGCCAACCAGCAAACGCATGGTTCGCTTCGTTGGCGAGGACATGCTGAAAACCATCATCACCTACGACGACTATGCCCAAAAGAAAAATAGCTTCGGCGAGGAAAAAGGAACAACCGGTTCGTCGGGCTTCTACATCTTCGGCGACGACTTTAAAGCCGAGAATATCACCTTCGAAAACTCAGCCGGCCCGGTAGGTCAGGCGGTTGCTGTGCGCGTAACGGGCGATAGAATCATTTTCAACAACTGCCGTTTTCTGGGCAATCAGGATACCCTTTACCCGCAGGGCGACCGAAGCCGGCAGTACTATAAAAATTGTTACATCGAGGGAACTGTCGACTTTATTTTTGGCTGGTCGATTGCTGTGTTCGATCATTGCGAGATCTTCTGCAAGACCTCGGGCTATGTAACGGCGGCTTCGACCCTGGAAACCAATAAATATGGCTTTGTATTTCTGAATTGCGCCATCACCGGCAATGCCGATGAAAATACCTTTTACCTGGGCCGTCCATGGCGCCCATATTCCAATGTAGTGTACCTGAACTGTTATCTGGACAAACAAATTAAGCCGGAAGGCTGGAATAACTGGGGCAAGGAGAGCAACGAACAAACAGCTTTCTATGCCGAATATAAAAGTACAGGACCGGGAGCTAATGCCGATGCCCGTGCTGCCTGGTCGCATCAGTTAACCGACGAGCAAGCGAAACAGTACAACTTAAAAAATATCTTTGGAGCACAGTCGGTATCGCCGGCTTTCGACAGCGACTGGATTCCTGAATTATAGAAAAAGCGCAAGGATGATGAATCGAAAATTACTGGCTGTTGTTTTGGTGTTGCTGGCTGTAGCCTGTCAACCCCAAACTCAGGACGAAGATAAGCGCCCCGCAAAGGTTTATCTGATTGGCGACTCAACCGTGGCTGATTATACGCAGGACGATGATTACCAAAGCAAACGCTATCCGATTACCGGATGGGGACAAGTGTTTCAACCGTTGATGACCAAAGATAGTTTAGCGAAAGTGGCCATCATTTCGGCCGACTCGGTGCTGGTTGACGACCGCGCCAAGGGAGGACGCAGTACCCGCACATTCTTCCAGGAAGGGCGTTGGCGGGCTGTTTACGATGAAATGCAGCCAGGCGATTTTGTGCTGATGCAGTTTGGCCATAACGATGCCGCCGAAAGCAAGCCTGAGCGCTATGTCAACATTGAAGGCTATAAAGAGTTTTTACGCCTTTTTATTGCGCAGACCCGCGAAAAGGGAGGAACCCCCGTGCTGATTACGCCGGTATCGCGCAACTATCCGTGGAGCGACGAAGGTGTTTTGCAGCCAACAATTCACGGCGAGTATCCGGGAGCCATGAAAGAAGTGGCCGAAGAGCTGAATGTTTATCTGATCGACTTGACGACAACTTCGGCCGAATTGTTCTCGCAGGTTGGCCGCCAGAAGGTTGCGGAAAAGTATTTCATGAACCTGCCGGCCGGGTTGTACGAAGCCTATCCCGACGGGCAGCACGACAATACGCACTTTCAGCCCGAAGGAGCCAGAGCAGTTGCTGCCCTGGTGTTTAAAGGATTAACGGAATTAACTTTGAAAAAATAGATTATGGTATTTGTTAAGAAAATCATGCTGCTGTGCGTAGCCGTTTGCGGGCTGTGGGCAAGCAGCAATGCCGATGTAAAATATGAAATGACCGTTGCGAAAGATGGCAGTGGCGACTATACAACCATCCAGGAAGCCATTAATGCCACTAAGGCTTTCCCCGACAAGCCAATTCTTATTCACATTAAGAAAGGCGTGTACAAAGAGAAAGTACGCGTGTACTCCTGGAACAACAAGCTGACGTTGAAAGGTGAGGGGGCAAAGGAAACCATCATTACTTACGACGATTATTTTGATAAAATAGGCCTTGGCCGAAACAGCACCTTTCATACCTATACCTTGAAGGTGGAGGGGAACGATTTTACCGCCGAAGATTTAACCATTGCCAATACGGCCGGTCCCGTTGGGCAAGCGGTGGCCCTGCACGTTGAAGGCGACCGGTGCCAGTTCCGCAATTGCCGCATTTTGGGTCATCAGGATACGCTTTATGCAGCAGGCGAGGGAAGCCGTCAGTATTACAAAAACTGTTTTGTGGAAGGAACTACCGATTTTATTTTCGGTGAGGCAATTGCCATTTTCGACGGATGTACCATCAACAGCAAGAGTGATTCGTATGTTACGGCGGCCAGCACAGCCGAGATTCAGCCTTTTGGTTATGTGTTTCTGAATTGTACGCTGACCGCTGACGAGGGAGTATCGAAATGTTTCCTGGGCCGTCCGTGGCGCGATTATGCCAAGGTGGTTTACCTTAACTGTCATTTGGGCGATCACATTTTGCCCCAGGGCTGGTCGAACTGGTCGAAAACAAAGCGTGATCAAACAGCTTACTATGCCGAGTACCAAAGCGAAGGGCCGGGAGCACGGGTTTCGTCACGGGTTGGCTGGTCGCACCAGCTAAGCAAGAAGCAGGCAAAAGCGTATACCATAGCCCATATTTTCAACACCTCAAGCCGCAGCAATAGCGGAGCCGACAACTGGAATCCGGGGGAGTAGTCGTTCAGTTGTCAGTCCGCGCTGAGCGAGTAAAGCTGCTTAGCCTGAAAATGACCATTAAATGACGAACACAGCGAACTAATTGACAGGCACGGAATGACGAGTAAAAGTCAATGACGATATAAAAATGCAATACACGATTCTTATGAAAAAACAATTTTGTTCTATAACGATGAGCCTGCTGTTGACGGCTTTGGTAGCCTGCCAGCCCAAAGCGCCGGTTCAGCCCGAAGTTTCGGCGACGGCTGGGTTGAACCTGCCGTTTGAGATGCCGGAGATTCAGCAGCCCACTTTCAAGGCCGACACCTTCAATATTCTGGATTTTGGTGCTGTTGCCAACGATCACAGCCTGGCAACGGAGGCCATCAATACGGCTATCACAAAATGCTCGCAAGCCGGTGGTGGTGTGGTGCTCATTCCGGCCGGATTGTGGACTACCGGACCAATTTATATGCAGAGCAATGTGAACCTGCATACGGCCAACGGGGCTTACATTCAGTTTACAGCCGACCTGAGCCAGTATAAACTGATTGATTCTTACTTCGAAGGCTTAAGCGAAATTCGTTGCGAATCGCCCATTATGGGGCGCGACTTGGAAAACATAGCCATTACCGGACAGGGAATCTTCGATGGCGATGGCAGTAAATGGCGCCAGGTGAAGATAGAAAAACTGACTGCTAACCAATGGAAGGGCTTTGTGAACTCCGGAGGTGTTGTGGTGGATGGCCGCAAATGGTATCCCTCGGAAGCATCGATGATTGGTAACGAGCAGAAGGACAAACTACCCAAGAAGTGGACCATCGAAAATATGGAGCCTTTCAAACGCTACCTGCGCCCGGTGATGGTGAGCCTGGTTAGCTGCCGAAAGGTATTGCTGGAAGGAGTGACTTTCCAAAACTCGCCGGCCTGGAACGTAAACCCGCTGATGTGCGAGCACCTGACACTTCGGAACCTGAACATCCGTAATCCCTGGTTTTCGCAAAACGGCGACGGGCTCGATCTGGAATCCTGCCGCATTGGTCTAGTCGAAAATTGCAGCTTCGACGTGGGCGACGATGCCATCTGTATAAAATCCGGAAAAGATGAACAAGGCCGTCAGCGCGCTAAGCCAACCGAGTTGTTTGTGATTAAAGACTGTGTGGTTTATCACGGACATGGTGGTTTTGTGCTGGGCAGCGAAATGTCGGGCGGCGTGCGAAACCTGTACGCGAAGAACCTCACGTTCATTGGTACCGACTGTGGCTTGCGCTTTAAAAGCACCCGTGGCCGCGGTGGGGTCGTGGAGAATATCTGGATGGAAGATATCCGCATGAGTAACATCCCAACCGAAGCCATTCGTTTCAACCTGTTTTATGCGGGCAAATCACCATCGGAAGATCCGATCACCGGCGACCTGATCATCAAATCGGCTCCTGTGTCGGATGAGACCCCTGCTTTCCGCAATATGTATTTCAAAAACATTTATTGCGACGGTGCCAACCAAGCGGTGAAAATTGTTGGTATTCCCGAAATGCCGGTCGAGAATATTCAGTTCCGGGATATGTTGATTAAAGCCAATCAGGGAATTGCCATTAACTATGCCTCGAAAATTGACTTTACCAATGTGGCGCTTCAGCTGGAGGAAAACGGTGTGGCTGCGGTCCTTTCCAATAGCCAGGATATGACTTTCGATGCATTCAAAACAACCGGAGCCGACAAGCTTTTTAAAATTGGTGGTACAACAACCAAAAATGTTCAACTAAATATGGCCGGGTATACCTTAACCGATAAGGATGTTGACGTTCTACCCGATATTAAAGATGAAATTCACTTGTTGAATTAGCATAGATTTATAATTTTTTTTAAATGGTTTTGTAAAAGGTGTTGTCCGTCATGGAGAGCACCTTTTGTTTTTTTGTCGGCAGATCGTTCATCGCTTTGGCATAAGCCCAAAAACAAAACCAGATTGCAATTTTCCCGGTTTATTTTTCCCGGGAAAAGCTTGGGCGGCTCTCAAAACATTTACCTTTGCACAAGCAACAAACTAACGTACGATCCGGTAGGCGTTTTGTGCGGAAAGTTGGACCGTTTTGCTGCCTGATTTACATCCTGAAATAGGACAGCGGTGTTGTGTCAGGTGTTTGATTACCAATAAGTGTAGGATTGCTTTATTGGGGCAAGTTAAAATGCAAATCGGTATTGCTGGGTCTGGTTCTATGGTGCCTGATTGGCACAATAGCCAACAACCATGGCTCCCGTTTTTAGAAGTCAACAAAAAAAATACACCCAAAATTAATTAACAAATGTCGGATTATAAAGAAATGTGGACGAGCTTGGGGCTCGATCAGCAAACCCACGATGCTGTATTGGATTTGGTGGGTAAAACTTACCAGGAAATGTTTTTATCGCAAAAAAATCGTCCGAAGGGAATGGAGTATTTCGATTTTGTGGTAAGCGAAATTCATGGCTTGCGCATTCGCGAATTGCTTGATGCCAAAGCCGAAGGCCGAAAGGTAATCGGTACTTTTTGCGTTTTTGTACCCGAAGAGATCGTGCTGGCTTTAAACGCCGTTTGTGTTGGCCTGTGCGCCGGAGCAGAACTTGGGTTTGAAGCCGCCGAAGAATACATTCCACGAAATACCTGCTCATTAATCAAGTCGGCTTTTGGATTTAAACTGGCTAAAGTTTGTCCGTATATTGAAGCAACCGATTTAATTGTTGGCGAAAACACCTGCGACGGTAAGAAAAAGGCCTTCGAGTCCTATGGCGACCTGGTCGGTAACTTATATGTAATGGATCTTCCGCAAACCAAGTCGGAAGCCGGCAAAGCTTTGCTGAAAGCAGAATACCTGAAATTTGCTGCAAAGCTGGAAGAGCTGACAGGCGTTGAGTTGACTGTTGAAAACCTGAAGAAAGGAATTGAAACGGTTAACAACAAGCGCAAGGCTATGCACCGTCTGGCCGAACTGCGTGCTGCCAACCCGGTGCCTATTTCAGGGCTCGATGTATTGCTGGCTAACCAGGTTTATTTCTACGACAATCCCGAGCGTTTTACAGCATCGATCAATGCCATTTGCGATGAGCTGGAACAACGAATTGCAAACGGCGAGGGCGTATTCCCGAAAGATGCACCGCGTATTTTACTTAGCGGATGCCCCATGGCTGTTCCCAACTGGAAGGTGCCCGGCGTTATTGAAAACTCGGGAGCCATTATGGTAGGCGAGGAAATGTGTACCGGCGAACGAGGGTTCCGGAATTTGACAGATGATGGCGCAAATACGGTTGATGAATTGCTCGATAAAATTGTTGATCGCTATTTCGAGATCGACTGTGCTGTTTTTACGCCCAATAAAAAGCGATACGACCACATTAAGGAGATGGTTAAAAAATATAAGGCCGATGGTGTTTTGCACTACAGCATCCAGTTCTGTCAGCCTTACCAGATCGAGGCCATGTCAGTTGAAAAGAACCTCGAAAAAGAGGGCATTCCCGTGTTGTCGGTCGATACCGACTACAGCCAGGAGGATATGGGACAATTAAAAACACGGGTTGAAGCCTTCATTGAACGCATCAAGTCGTAATCGACACAAGTTGCCGTGCAATTTGGCGAGAACAAACCATAAAACAGATAATGATGCCGGCTTGCGGGCCGGCATCATCTTTTAGCTAAAAATAAATTCATGATTTCTGCAGGTATCGATATTGGTTCAAGAACCATTAAAGTGGTTTTGCTGGAGAACCGGGAAATGATTTTCTCCAAAGTTGTCGACAATACCTTTAACCCGATGGAAACTTGCCATGCGTTATTGGAAGGACTTAGCTACGACAACATCACAGCTACCGGTTACGGGCGGCATCTGTTTGCCGATCACTACCGGTCGGAAGTAATTAGCGAGATTAAAGCCTTTTCGCTGGGCATTAACCAGGCGCTGCCCACTGCCCGCACCATCCTGGATATTGGCGGACAGGATACCAAGGCCATTTCAATTGACGAAAAGGGGCGGGTGCGTAAGTTCGAGATGAATGACAAATGTGCTGCCGGCACGGGGCGTTTTCTGGAGATCATGGCCATGGCATTGCGCTATAACCTGGACGAGTTTGGCACCGAGGCCTTGCAAGCGGCCGATTCGGCATCCATCAACAGTATGTGTGCCGTGTTTGCCGAATCCGAGATCGTATCCATGCTGGCCAAAGGAGAAGATCGGGCACGGGTGGCCCGGGGAATCTACCATTCGGTGATTAAAAAGTCAATGGCCATCATGAAGCGTGTGGGCTTGCAGGGCGATATTGCCTTTGCCGGAGGTGCTGCTAAAAGTACAGCCTTAAAAATATTGATGGAAGAAGTATTGAAGCAACCGGTTTTAGTGCCCGAACAACCCCAGATTATGGGAGCCTTGGGATGTGCTATTTATAGCGATGCCTTGGTGCTGGATGAATAGTGAGCCTAAGGCTCACTGATTTGTGCTATAAGATAAGCACACTATGCAAGCTGCTCCACGGACCAGCCAGGTTCGGATATTTGGTATTGTACCAGCGAAAATAGAGATAGGCATATTTCGCACTGTTTTCAGCACCCAACGAAAGCGTAAAACTGGCTTTGGTCGAGATTCCGGTGTTTAGTCCTTCGTTGTTCACCGATGTGGGTGCTTGTTCGTCAACCCGATAGCGGTATTCTACGCAGTTGGCTTCTTTCAGTATCGCTGCACGTCCTCCCTCCGAGTTCCGGCATTTAATGGCCAGTTCACCACCTCCCCGCTGGCTAATATCCGGCAATACCAGCTCTGTAATGGCTTTGCTTGGTTTGGTACGTTTGGTTTTTGCCAGCAGGCTGCCTTTAATATTAAAGGTATCCAGGTCGGTTACGGTAACATTGGGCGACGAGGCAATGCGATCGAGCAAATGTTGCTGATGGTCGTAGTCGACTGTCTTTTCAATAATCAGATGCAACTGTTCTGTTACAGCTGTTGTGCGGCTGTTCTTTTTATCGCTGTATAATAGATACAGGGGCGACCACTCGGCGTAATAGCCATTTAGCGTTGTTACCTCTTCTTCCTGTATCGACAAGCGGCTGGCATTGGTTTCCGGACTGCCTGCTTGCAGGTAGCGTGTTGCATTCTCCAAATAAGTGTCAAACCGACTGATTGCTCTTGGTATTCGTGTTGTGTTTCCCATTTTGTTAAGTTTTGTTGTTCGTGAATTGTTTTTCTGTTTATTTAAGCTTAACTTGATTGAATAAAATTAGAGGTTTTATTAATTGCGTGAAATAGTTAAAAATAACTAGTGATCGGTAAATGAGCTATTTGTATATTTGTTGAGGAATGCAGGATTTAGTTTCCGTACGTAAAGTGTGCTAAGAAGAAAATGCTGGTGTAGTTGATTATTGCCAGCGATTGAATGGAGTTTGTATGTTAAGTATGGCGTGAAAGGGAAAATGAAAGAATAAAGCTTTGTCTGTTTAACAGGCGAAGACTGTTGTTTCCGAATCGGATAAAAACGCTATAAAAATGTATAAAAATCAGAACAAATTGGAGTTTATTTACACCAGTGCCGACAATAGCCGAACGTCCTGTTTCCGGTCCTCAATTGCAGATCTCGTAAAACGGAATGTCGATGGCGAAATTGGTCTTGTTGACCGCGCGAGTCAGCGTTTTTTGACTTATCGTTCCAGATTAGCCCAACCTTTTGCCGGATTTTTAGGGCCCGATTTTCATCAGCAGCCAGCCTCTTCCTTTTTCTATGATCAGCTAAATGGAAACGATCGCCGTTTTGTAAAAGATAGCATCGATCAGGTGTCGCAGTTCTTGGAGAAGTTACCCGATAACCACTATTCAAAATATCAGTTAACAGTTGATGCTTGTTTGAAAAATACCGATAACGAATATCTTCGGTTAATGTGTCATCTGGTATTTTTGCCATCGGTAAAGGGATGGCCCGAAGGGGGATGTTTGGTGCTTTTCCATCGTATCAGCACCAATTGCAGCTACAGTCCTCCGCTGCGTTGTTTTTACGAAACCGACAGCCGGCAACGTGTTTTGTTTAAGGATGGCGAAGGAAGTATGCCGGAGTTTTCGGACTGCCGTTGTGCTATCTTGGAGCTCCTGATGATGGGAAAAGTCAGTAAGGAGGCCGCCGAAATTCGTCATTGTTCTAAAAGTACCATTGATAATACCATCAATGGCTTACTCCGTTGTCTGCATCTGACCAACAGACTTCATCTGGTTCATTATTTAAAATGCTTTGGTCGCTTGAATGACTAAAATGCGTGCTTGCCGCTCGTGCTTAAGTTGTTTAGTAGATAATAGCATTATTAGCCTTTGCCTGAGGCTATAAAGCAGCCCAACTCAATTCTGCATAAGTCCAACGATCTCTCCGACCAGGACGATACTCGCAAGCCAATTGCGGTTTATTGCAAGAATCAGCTCAATTCATGATCCGATAAGTTACATCCACCCCAATTCAGGCTGGCCTCCGGCTTGTTCAGGTCTGCTTCGGACTATTTCGGCTTCGTTCCGCGCTATTGGGCTTTAACCCCCAACCATTTCAGGCCAGCCTTTAAAACCTTCGATGTTTATTTAGTCAATCCGGTTATCATCCAAAACCGACCTAAAGCCACACGATTAGGTGTCTCAAGTTGTCGTGGTAGTCTTTGTTGTTATAGTTATCGTAGTTGTCTCAAGTTGTCGTGTTTTCCTGTTGTCGTAGTTGTCACAGGTTGTCGGGTTGTCACGGTTGTCGTGGTTGTCGTGGTTGTCTTAGTTGTTATAGTTATCGTAGTTGTCATCCCAAACACCATCAACGCATAACAATGAGGTTCGATCAATGCCAAAAAGTCGGGAGTTAGTTGGCCTGGTTTTATCTAGGCCGAAATCGAAGGAAAAGCTTCCTGCAATCCCGGAGGGATGCTATTTGGGTAGCTTAACGACAACAGGGGCGAAATTCCGTCCCGTACGGGACGGGAGAATCTTCGTATTGTCTTTGGTGCTACCCCAATTATACCGTTTTGAAGGCTAATTTATGCGCTGAAATAGGACCGTATAATGCCGATAGACTGAAAAAGGAGCATTGGAACGAAGTGATAGGATGTGACACTTTTGAAGCTAATCGGTATTGCATGGCTAAAGCCATTGCTGAAAAATGAAAACCCGTCCGGTAGGACAAAGTTGCTCATTGAGCAAGAGTAGGAGAGAAAAAAGCAGGCACTGAAACGCCGTGGAAGGAACTTTCAAAGTACATACCAGCAGCCCTCTGTAACGCTCCCCTGAATTGAACCAATCCTGGCGGATTAATTTAATTCTGTCCCCTCTCTGCGGGCAGAGTGGGGGAATCCAGAAGCAGCTGGTAGATTGCGAAAAGGCCATCACCGAGCAAGAATAGGTTCGATCAATGCCAAAAAGTCGGAACCCGGTTGGCCTGGTTTTATCTAGGCCGAAATCAAACGAAAAGCTTCCTGCAATCCCGGAGGGATGCTATTTGGGTAGCTTAACGACAACAGGGGCGAAATTCCGTCCCGTACGGGACGGGAGAATCTTCGTATTGTCTTTGGTGCTACCCCAATTATACCGTTTTGAAGGCTAATTTATGCGCTGAAATAGGACCGTATAATGCCGATAGACTGAAAAAGGAGCATTGGAACGAAGTGATAGGATGTGACACTTTTGAAGCTAATCGGTATTGCATGGCTAAAGCCATTGCTGAAAAATGAAAACCCGTCCGGTAGGACAAAGTTGCTCATTGAGCAAGAGTAGGAGAGAAAAAAACAGGCACTGAAACGCCGTGGAAGGAACTTTCAACGTGCATACCAGCAGCCCTTTGTAACTCTCTCCTGAATTGAACCAATCCTGGCGGATTGATTTAATTCTGTCCCCGCTCTGCGGGCAGAGCGGGGCGACGGGAGCCGTCCCTAAAGCACTCCAGATGCGGTTGGAAACCCTGCCTACCGCAGGCAGGTACATCACCCGAAACGATGTTTACAGAAAAAAATAAACACATTTATACCTTTTGTATATAACCAGATAGACAATCGTATGTGCTGGTTTTGTCGTTTTATTAATCTGTTTCGTCGATGAAACCTGGCTGTACATAGCATTTCTTGCAATACATTTTCTATTTTTGGAGCACTAGTAATAATGGTTGATCTATGTTAAGGTTTTTTAATTCTAAAATTCGAAATAAACTTCGTCTTTTAAGTCTTCTGGCGTTTTTTAGCTTGCTTATACTCGGATATGTGTCAAACTACTTCTACAATACCGGTAAGGCGTTAAGCTTAATTATTAACACAGAACGGGTACATAATAATATTTTCCATGAAGGTGTAGAAGATTTTTTTAGTTATCAGCTTAGCGGAGACGAACAATGGCTCCACAAAGCGATCACTCAGATGGAACTTGCCAACCAGATGGCATATAGTTTCGGGACTATTGATCAATTTGCCAATCTATCCGATTCCGAATTTGAGGATAAGCTGTTAGATGTTTTCCAACCAGCTCTTAATGGCGATCGTGCCGATGCTGCCTTAATGGGCAGCCGGTTAAAACTGCTTATGTGGCTAAAGCCGGCACGACTGGCCGAGGCACAGCAGTATGCCTTGCAGGTTAGCGAGCTGGGGCAGTCGATCCTGGAAAAGGTTTTAGCGTATAAAAACGATACCAACGGCGTCATTATTCAAAACATAAATGCCGATTTGGCTCAAATGCGGGGTTTATATGGTGAGTTTGCTCAGGCCATTGAAGATCTCAATACCTTGATTAACCGGTTTCTGTTTGGTGGTATATTGCTGGTGGTATTTTTATTGGTGCTAACCAACGGTTCCATCTCTATTCGCATTTCCCGGTCCATTTCGGAGCCTATTCGAGATATGGTTGAGCAGTTTGGTTTGATTGCCAAAGGCGACCTAACCGGTAAGCTTTCTATTCAGGCAGATAATGAAATTGGCGAGCTGGCAAATTCTTTCCGGCAGATTCAGGAGGGCTTTCGGCAGGTAATTGCCTATACCCAAAAGGTTGCCGATGGCGACTACAGCAGCCAAATTGTTCCCAAGTCCCCCAAGGACGAGATGAGCATTTCACTCAATAAAATGGTTGCAACATTGCAAGCAACATCGGAGCGAAATGAGCAGGAAGACTGGTTAAAATCCGGTATCAATAGCTTAAATGAAAAATTAAGCAATCATCAAACTTACGAGGAGATTGGTCAGTTCGCAATTTCTTTTTTGATGGAACGTTTGCATGCCCAGTTGGGCAGTGTGCATTTGTACGAGCCCGATCGGAAATGTTTGCGTTTACTGAGCTCGTCCGGTTTCGATCCTAAAAAGTTGAATAAGAGCATTCGCCTGAACGAAGGCATTATCGGGCAGGTGGCCCACTCGCGCGAAATGGTCGTGTTGCACGATCTTCCCGACGAGAGCTATCAGACGTTTTCGTCGTCGGGCGAATACAAGCCTCGCCAGATCGTTATCGTTCCCTTGATTTACAATCAAACACTGATTGGTGTTGTCGAGCTGGCTTCGCTGAGCCGATTCTCCGAAATTGAAATGCAGTTTTTCAGATATGCAACTGAAATTATTGGCATTAAACTGAACTCAGTCAGCAGTTTGATGAAAACGCAGGAACTGCTTGAGAAAACACAACAGCAGGCCAGCGAGTTGCAAGTGCAGCAGGAAGAACTGCGGGTGGCCAACGAAGAGTTGGTTGAGCACACCAAAGTACTCACCGAGAACGAGAAAAAGTTACAGGTACAGCAGGAAGAACTGCGGGTAACCAATGAAGAGCTGGAAGAACGAAGCCGCCAGCTTGAAATTCAAAAAGAAGATATCAGTACAAAGAATACCGAGCTGACCGAGGCTCACCAGGCACTCGAAATTAAAGCGAAGGAATTGCATCTGGCCAGTCAGTACAAGTCGGAGTTTCTGGCTAATATGTCGCACGAACTGCGCACTCCGTTGAATAGTTTGTTGATTCTCTCGAACATGCTGGCAACCAATAAAAAGGGGAACCTGACAGGCGACCAGGTGCAGTCGGCAAAAATTATTCACAAAAGCGGAACTGATCTGTTACAACTGATCAACGAAGTGCTGGATCTTTCCAAGATTGAAGCCGGAAAGATGACTGTTGTGTTTGCCCCTGTTTCGGCAACAGACCTGAAGGACGAGATCTTGATGAGCTTCAATGCTATGGCCGCCGAAAAGCAACTGGCCTTTGAGGTACAGGTCGATCCGTCATTCCCCGCCAGGCTCAAGACCGACCGCTATCGGCTGATGCAGATTGTGAAAAATTTACTGTCCAATGCCTTCAAGTTTACCAGCAGCGGAAAAATTACCGTCGACATGTTGCCAACAGCAAGCGGGACGATTTTTAACAACAGTGATTTCAACAGCGCGAATAGCTGTTGTATCAGGATTGCCGATACCGGTATTGGTATTCCGGCAGAAAAGCTGGAAGCGATCTTCGAGGCCTTTCAGCAAGCCGATGGCAGTATTTCCCGAAAATTTGGCGGTACCGGACTGGGCTTATCGATCTCGCGCGAGTTGATCCGCTTGTTGGGTGGCGAAATACAACTCGAAAGTCAAGTGAACAAGGGGTCAACCTTCTATGTGTATCTGCCAGTCGACAAAGCGCTTACCGATGAGCAGCCGCTGGCCAGCAGCATCAGTACGGCGGACGATTCAACAGCGCCAAACGACCATCATGAACCAGCGCAGCAACAGCCCGAACCGGTGTTGGTTCCCTTTATTGAAGATGACCGCGATAAACAACCCGATGGTAAAACGATCCTGGTTATTCACCCTTCGAAACAACAAGCCCGCAAATTTATGCAGCAGGCCCGGGCCAAAGCCTACAGTGCCATTGTCGCGGGCAATATTGACGATGGTATTTTGCTGGCGGAAAAATATCAGCCTAAAGCCATTTTGCTGGCGGTAGAATATGCCCGAGCCGAATCGCCCGGCTACCAGAAGTTGAAACAACATCGACTCACAAGTAAGCTGCCGGTGCATTTGATCACACCAATCGACTACAGCGAGACCGACAACTATTCGGAGCTTCCTACCGTTGAGACCATCAGTGTTTCGGATGCTCTAAGCGCAATGGAGAATCCTTTCCCGACCACCATGAAAAAGATGCTGCTTGTTGAAGACAACTCACTGACCAGGACGGTGATAAAAACGATGCTTAATGAGCTGCAGCTGGAAATTGCGGAAGTACAGATGGCCCAGGAAGCCTATCAGTTGTTATGTCGGGAAAAATTCGACTGTATTGTGCTCGATTTAGGCCTTCCGGATTATTCAGGAAAGGAATTGTTGCAGAAATTAAGAGCTAACGGGATTCCGATTCCCAAGGTATTTATTTATACCGGGAAGGACATCAGCTCCGAGGAAATTAAAGAATTGACCGGCTTTACGGATACGATTATTTTGAAAGGAATGAAGTCGGATGAGCGCTTGATGGACGAGCTAACCTTGTTTCTGCATCAACTGTCGAAAACAATACCCGCTTCGATAAACAAAACCGCGATTGCCTCTGACGAATCGTTGTTTAAAGGCAAGAAGATTCTGATTGTCGATGATGATATCCGAAATGTATTTGCCTTGGGACAGATGCTGGAAGAACGCGACATGGAAGTGTACGAGGCCGAAAACGGACAGGTAGCTGTCGATTTACTTCAAAGTAAGCCGGATATCGATCTGGTGCTGATGGATGTAATGATGCCCGTTATGGATGGTTACGAAGCCATGCGTATTATTCGCCATACCCCCGGCATTCAGCAAATTCCGGTTATTTGTCTGACGGCAAAAGCGATGAAAGAAGACAAGGAGAATGCCTTGAAAAACGGCGCAAACGACTATTTGTCGAAACCCTTGAATGAAGAAAAACTGTTCTCCATGCTCAAAATCTGGCTGTATCGTAACTAGGCAATTTCCTTTTTTTGAGCAAGAATGACTATGCTGTTGAACCAATTCGATCGATTCGAAAAAGAGAGATATTTCATGAGACCCAAAATACTGATTGTTGACGACCTGATTGAAAACCTGATTAGCCTGGAAGCTGTTCTGGACGACTTCGATATTGATATTGTGCGGGCTACCTCGGGCGAGGAAGCCTTAAAGCGAAGCCTGAAGGACGAGTTTGCCCTGGTGATTCTCGATGTACAGATGCCCGGAATGAACGGTTACGAAACGCTTGAAATGATGCGTCAGCGTAAAAAGACGCGTTATTTGCCGGTTGTCTTTGTTTCGGCTATTCATCAAAGCGATCTGCATATCATTAAAGGAATTGAAACCGGCGCTGTTGACTTCATCCCCAAGCCAATTATCCCGAATATTTTGAGAGGAAAGGTCCGGGTGTTTCTCGATCTGTACATGCAGCGGGTACAGCTTAACCAGTTGCTGACCGAGATGGAACAGGTGAATGTAAATCTGAAAATAGCGAAGGAAAAGGCGGAGGAGGCCACCCGAACCAAGGCCATGTTTTTAGCCAATATGTCGCACGAAATACGCACCCCGCTCAATGGAGTGATCGGGCTGACGAAGCTGCTGCAAAAATCGCCTTTGAACGATGAGCAACAGGAAATGCTCAACATCATCTGTAACTCGGGCGATAATTTGATGAACATCATTAACGACATTCTCGACTTCTCGAAAATTGAATCCGGCCAGATTCAGCTGGAGACCATCAGTTTCGATTTAAAAGAGATGATTGATAATGTGTTTCAGCTGATGAAGTTTAAAGCCGATGAACAGGGGATTAATTTTCAGTATGTCATTGAGCCCGATGTGCCGGCTGTATTATGTGGCGATCCCCTGCGGATTAATCAAATACTGTTGAACCTGGTTAATAATGCCATTAAGTTTACGCCACAGGGGAAAGTGCGGATCATGGTTCGTTTGCTTGATACTTACGAAGATATGGTACGCCTGCTTTTCCGCGTTGTCGACACGGGAATCGGAATATCCGACGAAGGTAAGGCGATGTTGTTTAAAGAATTTTCGCAGTCCGAGGCGTCCATTTCGCGCGAATACGGCGGAACCGGATTGGGCTTGGCCATCTCGCAAAACCTGGTGAGCCTGATGAATGGTGAAATAGGTGTTAACAGCCAACTGGGGCAGGGGGCGGAGTTTTGGTTTCGTATTCCCCTCAAACTCGCAAGCCAGCAGGAAGCGCGGCCAACAGATACCTGCAGTGTGCCGGCAGAGCTTCGCATATTGCTGGCTGAGGACAATAAAATAAATCAGAAGGTATCTGTACTTCAACTAAAACAACTGGGATATAGTTGCGATATTGCCGGCAATGGTCGTCAGGCTGTTGAGATGTGCCGGCAGAATGGCTACGATGTCGTGTTGATGGATATGCAAATGCCGGAGCTCGACGGCTTGGAGGCATGCCGGCTAATTCGGCGACACGAGAAGGAAAACCGGGAAAGTACACCGGTTTATATTGCCGCCGTTACTGCCAGTTCGCAGCCCGAAGATCGCAGAGCTTGTATGGAGGCGGGAATGAATAACTTTATGAGCAAACCATTTCCTGAAAATGAACTGATTGCCATTTTGCAGGAAGCTGCCAATGGCTTGACTGAACCAAATCCGGTTACCGATGAACAGCTACTATGACGATCAGAACAGCCGTTTGCTCGATATCGAGATCGGCTTGTTGCTGGAAGGCGTCTATCAGAAATATGGCTACGACTTCAGGGAGTACAGTAAGGCTCATGTTCGCCGGCGCGTGTTAAGCCGATTAAAGATCAGCGGCATCGAAACTGTTATCGGACTATTGGACCGACTGTTGCGCGATGCTGATTTTTTTCGCGGCTTTCTGAACGATCTTTCAATTAATGTGACCGAGATGTTTCGCGATCCGGAGTTTTACCGTTCTTTTCGCGAAAATGTTATTCCTAAACTGCGAACCTACACCTTCATCAAAATCTGGCATGCCGGCTGTTCAACCGGCGAAGAAGTGTATTCGCTCGCTATTTTGTTGCAGGAAGAGGGCTTGTTGGATCGTTGCCAGGTGTATGCAACCGACTTTAATGGCAAGGTGCTGGATATTGCCAGAGAGGCTGTGTACCAAAAATCGGAAATTGAGCAGTACGAACAAAATTACCGGCAAGCCGGGGGAACCCGCAAACTATCGGATTACTATCAGTCGCTGTATGGTTCGGTGATGTTTAAGAAAGAGCTTTCCGCCAGGATCGTTTTTGCTGATCACAACCTGGTTACCGACAGCGTTTTTGCCGAGGTAAACCTGATTTTGTGCCGCAACGTGCTGATCTATTTCGAAAAAGACCTTCAGAATAAGGTCTTGGGCTTGTTTCACGAGAGCCTGACACCTGCCGGCGTGTTATGCCTGGGCAGCAAAGAGAGTATTCGTTTTTCAAAGTACGAAGATCGCTTTACTGCAATTGATGAAAAGCAGCGAATATTTAAAAAGAGACTGATTTGAACTATCAGGCCGTTGTTATCGGAACTTCTTTTGGCGGTCTGGATGCCCTGCGTACAATCCTGCCACAGCTCGGCGAGAGCTTCCCGGTGCCGGTTATTGTTGTGTTGCATATTGGCGATCGCAACATCGATTCGTTTATCAGCCATCTCAACGGGAGCTGTTCCTTAACGGTGAAGGAAGCTGAAATGAATGAACCGGCGCGTCCGGGCTTTGTTTATTTTGCACCACCCAATTACCATTTATTGATCGAGAACAACTTTTGCTTCTCGTTATCTGCCGACGAAAAGCTTAACTTTTCGCGACCGTCCATCGATGTTTTGTTCGAGTCGGCAGCCTGGGTGTATAAACAAGCCTTAATTGGTGTGATCCTTACGGGGGCTAATTCTGATGGCGCCGATGGCTTGAAGGTGGTTAAACAGCTCGGAGGAACAACCTTGGTTCAGAATCCCTGTACGGCGCTTGCTCCTGTTATGCCGCGCTTTGCGCTGACGCTTGCCAGGCCCGATTTCCGGATCAACCTGGAGCGGGTAGCCCCCAAGCTGATTGAGCTAACCAGCCAATAGCGCCTGTATTAGGACGGTAGCTCCGGCGAACTACGAGGCTGTCGTTTCTTCCATAAACCGTTTAAAAGAATCCAATATCGCCTGCCAACCTTGTTGCTGCACCTCCGGGGGATTCAGCGAATCGGTTTCGAAGCTTTCAACCACGGTGGTGTGCTTATTGGTCTCCTGAAAATAGACCGACACTTTTCGTCCGTCGGTTGTTTCGTATTTTAACCGTTTTCGGGGCGTTACTTCGGTAAACAGGCCTTCGTGGTAAAACTGCATGCTCCCGTCTTTAGCAGCCATTGTATAGCAGAAATGTCCGCCATCGGCTAATTCTATTTTCGCTGCGGGGCAATGCCAGTTGTCCGACGCGTGGTTCCATTGTTGAATGGATTCGGGATGGGTGAAATGATGCCACACCTCGTTTAGATGCCGCTTGATTGTTGTGCTGATCGTTATTTTTGTTTTTGGTTGGGCTGTTTCCATGGTTTGGGCTTTAGCAGTGACAATTAATCATCCAGTGTATTCCGTATTTGTCGGTCAGGCTGCCATAGTAGGCACCCCAAAACATATCGGCCTGCGGCATGGTTATGGTTCCTCCCTCGGCCAGCGCATTAAACAGGCGGTCGGCTTCGTCGCGGCTGTCGGGTTGCAGGTTCAGGTGAATATTGTTGCCAACAGCAGCCTGCATCCCCATGGAGGCAGGAGCATCGCACCCCATCAGCACAAATCCCCCGGTGATTGGTAGCGATACGTGCATGACTAAATTTTTGTCATCCTCCGATAGCTCGGGCAGATGCTCTTCCTCGGGAACATCCGCAAAACGGGCAATCGGATCGAGATATTCGGTCTGAAATACCTCTTTGTAAAACTCAAATGCTTCTTCAGCCTGACCGTTAAAGTTTAGATAAACACTCACTTTTGCCATGATCTTTCCATTTAGTCGTTCAACATTGAATTTGTTTTCGTCGGTATTAATAACGTACGAAGCGAAACAAAAAAAAGATGCTAATCATGTAGGGAGGGATGCAAGTTGTCGGGGTGTTGTGTTTTCCCGTTGTCGTGGTTGTCATCCAACAGATAGCATCAGAGGCTCTTGAACAACCGGCAGCGTGGAGTACTGGCAATCATCGGATTTCACTAAATAGCCCCGTATTTCGCAGTAACTCTCCCCTGAATTGAATCAATCCTGGCGGATTGATTCGATTCTGTCCCCTCTCTGCGGGCAGAGCGGGGGAATCCAGAAGCAGCTGGTAAATTGCAAAGAACGCATCACTGAATAAGAATGCCATTTGATCAATGCCAAAAAGTCGGGAGGCGGTTGACCAGGTTTTATCAAGCATCACAACCGCTCCATAAGCTTCCTGCAATCCCGGAGGGATGCAATTTGGGTAGCTTAACGACAACTGGGGCGAAATTCCGTCCCGTACGGGACGGGAGAATCTTCGTGTTGCCTTTGATGCTACCCTAATTATACCGTTTTGAAGGCTAGTTTATGCGCTGAAATAGGACCGTATAATGCCGATAGACTGAAAAAGGAGCATCGGAACGAAGTGATCGGATGCGACACTTTTGAAGCTAATCGGTATAAGCCATTGCTGAAAGATGAAAACCCGTCCGGTAGGACAAAGTTGCTCTTTAATCAAGAGTAAAATAGAAAAGGCAGTCGGGATCGGATCAACGCTCATCAATATCAGTTTTCTATGAAATGAGTTCTGGCTTCTGATTAAAGCTGAATCTCCATTCAACGCATCGCCGATGCGGTTGAAAACCCGGCCTACCGCAGGCAGGCGCATCACCCGAACGATGGTTATACACAACCTTCATGATTCGGAGGGAATCACCAACAGGAATGAAAGTGGTGGAAGACAGCAGAAGGCATTTAAGAGAAGACGGAAGCTCGCTCGGAGCGGGACCGGCCTACTTTTTATCGATGGTGAGAGGCGAACCGGAAGCTTAGTGAAACCGGGAAGTTCCGATCCGGCAGCTGCCGGAAAGGAAATCACCCGGTTGAACTTAGCTTTCGGGAGCTGACACCTGAAGATAAAAATAAGCCTTGCGTTTTCTGTTTCGTCTTTGGGGCAAGCCAAAGATGAAAACCCGTCCGGTAGGACAAAAGATCCGAATTGCGCAAAAGTAGGAGTGAAAAACAGCCAGTTTTGGGGCAACTCTCATCAGCGCTGGTTTGCTACAAAAGAAGCCTGGCTACCGGTTGAAGCTGAATCGCCATTCAAATCATCTTCGATGCGCATTGGAAACCTGGCCTGCCGCAGGCAGGCGCATCACCCGAATCGAAGGTTATAAAAAATGCCCGCTCCGGCTGCGAAGGCCTGAACGGGCATTTTCATGAAAGCGCTGATGTTGCGTATTACAGTCGCTTGATTACTGAGGTTAGTTAACTTCAATGGTTGTCTTCAGCTGATTGTCGGCCGACGAGCTGTTAATTTGCAGGATGAATTTCCCGGGCTCCACAACCCAGCCTTTTGTTTCTTCCGAATAATAGGCAAAGCTACTTGCCGGAACCGATAAGGATACTTCTTTTTCCTCGCCCGGTTGCAGGAATACTTTTTTGAACGCCTTCAGTTCTTTTGCCGGACGCATTACTGAGCATTTTGGATCGGAAACATACAATTGAGCAACTTCGGCTCCGGCAACGTCACCGGTGTTCTTCAGGGTAAAGCTTACTTCTACCGAATCGTTGGTTGTATAGGCTTTTTTGTCGGTTTTCAGATCGTTGTATGCAAAGCTGGTGTAGGATAGGCCATAGCCAAACGGAAATTGCGGTTTTATTTGTTTGGTGTCGAACCAACGATAGCCGACCAGGATTCCTTCTTTATAATATTGCTTGATGCTGTCGCCTGGGTACGACAGTTTGCCAAATGAATGCGCTGCATTATCTTCCAGTTTAACCGGGAAACTGAAGGGTAACTTACCGGATGGGTTCACCTCGCCACTCAGCAGGTCGGCAATTGCATTGCCGGTTTCGCTTCCCAGATACCAGGCCTGAAGTAAGGCTTTAACGTCGTTCAGCCAGGGTACGGCTACGGCATTTCCGCTCACCAGGATCACGGCAGTGTTGGGGTTGATCTTCACGATATCTTGCAACAGCGCATCCTGATTGAAAGGCAGGTTGTACGACAGGCGGTCGCCAGCTTCACAATCCTGATGATGATTCTTATTCAGGCCGCCAACAAACAATACAAGGTCGGCCTGGCGCGCGGTTTCGAGTGCTGCCTGGTACAGACTGTCCTGGTTTTCTTTTGGTTCAATAACACGACCATACCACGAAGGGCCGGAGGAATAACCCAGGGTGTGCAGGATCTTTGCGTTGGAAAAGCGCTTCTGAATTCCTTCGAGCGGTGAAATCTCGTATTGAGCCTTCAACTCGGATGATCCGCCACCCAAGGTCATCATCTTGGTGGCATTTTCGCCAATTACCGCAATTGTTTTGGTAGTTGCCGGATCGATAGGGAAAAAGTGGTCTTCATTTTTCAGCAATACCATTCCTTCAGTTGCCACCTTGCGGGCAACTTGCTGGTGTTGTTCGCTGTTTTGGCTGCCGAAACCGCGGGCGGTGTTCATGCTGGTGCGAAACATCAGGCGCAGGATGCGGCGTACTTTATCGTCAACAACCGATTCCGGAATTTCGCCGCTTTTTAGTTTGGCATAGAAGGCGTCAGCCAGGTAGTACTCGTTGTAGGCAAAATCGCGCGAGGCCGTCAAGCCGTTTGTCCAGCTGCCCATCTCCAGATCCAGTCCGTTTAGGGCTGCTTCGTCGGTATCGTGCGCGCTGCCCCAGTCGCTGACAACCACCCCGTCGAAGCCCCATTCGCCTTTCAGAATATCGTTTATCAGCACCTTGTTGGTGGTGGTATATTGCCCCTTGTATTTATTGTATGCTCCCATTAGGGTCCACACGCCTGCTTCGGTTACCGCTGCTTTGAAAGCCGGGAGGTAGATTTCGCGCAGAGCCCGGTCGTCGACTTGTACATCGATATGGCCGCGCCATTCTTCCTGATTGTTCAGCGCAAAGTGTTTTACACAGGCCGAAACGCCGTTCGACTGGATCCCTTTAATGTAGGGAACCACCATGGTGGAGACCAGATAAGGATCTTCACCCAGATATTCGAAGTTGCGGCCATTGAGGGGGGTACGATATATATTGACACCGGGAGCCAGCATGATGTCCTTTCTGCGGAAGCGGGCTTCTTCGCCCAAAGCATTCCCATATTGCATCGCTACTTCGGGGTTGAAGGAGGCTGCCAGGCAGGTTAGTGCCGGAAAAGCCGTGACCGAGTCGTTGGTCCAGCCGGCATGCCCCCAGTCGTCCCAGTTTATTTCGGCACGTACACCGTGAGGACCATCGGCCATCCAGATCTCGGGAATGCCCAGCCGGGGAACACCCGGAGAACTAAACTTAGATTGTGCGTGGCACATAGCCACCTTTTCTTTTAAGCTTAGTTGAGGTATAATTTCGTCGATTTTCTGTTCAATTTCGTCCTCGCTCAGTTGAACTTGAGCAAAGCCAATTTGACTGAATACTGCCAGTGCGAGAATGAGTAAGCTTTTTTTCATGCCTTTTCGTTGTTTTGATTAATTTATTTTGATTGGTCGTCGGTATGCCGAATCCGATTGTGCACCGGATGGCATGAAGATCACCATTGGGAAGGCCATCCGTACAAATCGCCTGCTAAAATTAGGAAAGTCTTCAATGGCGGCAAGTTCAACGGGTTTTAAAGCAGTGCACTTTTACAAAAGTAACCCCAAAACGAAACATTTTACACATCTTATACCTTTTCTCAGGCTAATTTACTCACTGAAATACGCCGGTATAATTTCGGATAAAACAAGGGCGACAGGAGGGACGTCATTCCTTCAAGCTGAAAAAAAAGTGATTTCCGCTGTAATGAACCGCACTTGTTGTTTACTGATGCTGCATGTTAATGCGCACAGGATTGGAATAAAGTGAATGGAATAGTGGCAACAGTTCTGCTTGGCTCGTCCGGCATTCATTCAATATTGCTATCTTGTGCGGTGAAGGAATTTCTAATCAAAGAAAAGTATGAAGGATATGAAAAAGCTGGCCTTAGTGCTGGTTATTGCGTTGTTCGCGGCAACAGCCCGCGGACAGGAAGACACGACGAAAACAGAAAAAGGTTATCATTTTACAAGCATTAAGGAGTTGGCCTACACCCCGGTGAAAAATCAAAATCGCTCGGGTACTTGCTGGTCGTTTTCAACCATTGGCTTTTTGGAGTCGGAAATGTTGCGTGCCGGTAAGCCGGAAACCAACTTGTCGGAAATGTATATTGTTTGGCATACTTACCTGCAAAAAGCGTTGAAGTACGTGCGGCTGCACGGTAATATTAACTTCTCGGCAGGTGGTGCTTTTCACGATGTGACCAACATGATTCAACAGTACGGTATTGTTCCAGAGGACGCGTACCAAGGGCTGAACTATGGCGAGAAGCAACATGTGCATGCCGAGTTGGATAAAATGTTGACGGAACAGGTGAAGGCAGTTGTTGAAAATGGCAATAAAAAGCTGAGCCCGGCTTGGATTGAAAGCGTTAAGGGAACCCTGAATGCTTACCTGGGCGAACTGCCCGAAAGCTTTAAATACGATGGGAAAACTTATACTCCCCAGACTTTTGCCACAAAATATGTAGGCTTAAATATGGACGATTATGTAGAGCTGACTTCTTTCACGCACCATCCGTTTTACAGCAAATTTGTGATTGAAATTCCCGATAACTGGATGTGGGGCGAAGTTTACAACCTGCCTCTGGATGAGTTTATGCAGGTGATTGACGGCTCGATTGAAGCAGGCTATACGGTTGCCTGGGGCGCCGATGTGAGCGAACGGGGATTCAGCACATCGCGCCAGGGAATTGCCGTGGTGCCGGCTGTCGATAAAACTGAAATGTCGGATGCCGAGATTTCGAAGTGGGAAGAACTGTCGGAAAAGGAACAAGATGCACAACTGTATAAACTGGACAAACCAGGCAAGGAAAAGGAAATTACCCAGGTGATGCGCCAGGTTAGTTTCGATAACTACGAAACCACCGACGACCACGGTATGCTCATTGTTGGCACAGCCAAGGACCAGGATGGAAACCTGTACTACAAAGTGAAGAACTCGTGGGGCGACTATAACAAATACGATGGCTTATTTTATGCCTCGAAACCTTATGTGGAGTACAAAACCATGAGTATCATGGTGAATAAGAACGCGATCCCTAAAAATATACGGGAGAAGTTGGGCTTATAACCGATACCCCAAACAAATCAACCAAGAGAGATGCCTGATGCGGGCATCTCTTTTGGTTTAACGGAAGTGGTGATCCGCTTTGCAGCATTTAACAGGCTTGGCCGGGGAGCAGCGATGTTTATGTTGCAGATCGGGCTGCTACAGAATTAATCCTGTGGTGTTCTTGGGCCGAAAAAGGTAGATCGTGACGCATTTTTTATAAATTCGTACCGCATTTTGCAAAAAAGCAATTAACGTTAAGAATAGGAATGAAAGAATTAAGCCTGGTTGTTTGCGTTTACAACGAAGAGCAGAATATTAAGCCGCTAAGCGACCAAATTAAAGCAGCCCTGAAAGATTTTGATTATGAAGTGTTGTTTGTTGATGATGGATCGACCGATACCACCCGCGATGAGATTCGGGCAATCAAAGATGAACATTTTGTATTAGTTGAGTTGAAACGGAACTACGGGCAAAGCTCGGCGCTTCAGGCTGGTATCGATCAGGCACAAGGCGAATATGTTGCGCTGATTGACGGTGATCTGCAGAACGACCCTGCCGACATCCCTATGATGATGGACTTGTTGAAAAAAGGCGACTGGGATATGGTGGCCGGTGTACGTGCCAACCGGAAGGATGGTGCTTTCTTGCGCAAAATTCCCAGTAAAATTGCCAACTACATCATCCGCGAATCAACCGGCACGCAAATGCGCGACCTGGGCTGTACCTTGAAGTTATTCACCAACGAAGCCATCAAAAGCATTCATATTTACGGCGAGTTACACCGCTTTATTCCGGTGTTGCTGGCTCTTGAAGGTTCAACGCGCATGACGCAGGTCGATGTAAACCACCGGGCCCGCGAGTTCGGCCGTTCAAAATACAACCTGAGCCGCACAACCCGCGTATTTAGCGACTTGGTGCTGATGCTGTTCTTGCGCAAATACCTGCAACGCCCCATCCACTTTTTCGGAAAAATGGGAATCCTCACTTTCGGTATTGGCGTGTTGATCAATGTGTATCTGCTGATTTTAAAAGTTCTGGGGCAGGACATCTGGGGTAAACCACTGCTGGTGTTAGGCTTGATTTTACTGGTCGCGGGCATTCAGTTTATCACGACCGGTATTATTGCCGAAATGTTGATGCGTACGTATTTCGAATCGCAAAACAAAAAGCCGTACCGGGTACGCAAAGTGACCATTGTTGAATAAGCTTTCTTTTTGAAAAAAATACAACCAAAAGCCTGCATTGAACGTGCAGGCTTTTTTGTGCGGTCAACAAACGACCGGGAAGTCAACAATACCGGTTTGTTACCGACAATAGATCGTTAGATTTTAGACTATCAGATCTTTGTGATGCCTTAATTTGTGGTATTTTGCTAAATCTCCCGATAGGCTCACAAGGCTTTAAAAACCATCTGTGTTTAAAAATTTAACGAACTATTCTACTGAAGCTCCCCCATAAATTCGTTTGCTTTTTATTGTTTTTGATATTCTGCTTGTTGGTGTTGTGTTCTTGTAGTTTAGGAGATTGTTGTAGGATTTACTCTGAAGGAAATGGTACTATTCGTCTTTCACACCAAAGGTGTTTTTGGCTCCACTGAATACCGATTTCCACCAGTAGTTAAGCGTTGATTTGTGCGGATCGCGGTAGAAGTGAATATCGTCGGGCAGCAGGATTTTTGTGCGTGGACTTTTCGATTTTAGCAACAGGCTATTGGCCAAAAAACTCAGGAACTTGGCTTCTTTGGTGTTTCCTTTTTTGTGCGAGAGGATGGAGATTTTTAAATCTTCGTAGGCAAAGCGTAATTTGCCGTTCGCCACCAGCGAGTCGCCTGCGAACTCAAAATCGAATCGGTTTAGCTGTCCTGAACGCACCGAGATGGAGGCTCCGTTTTCGGTAATCGGGTTGAGGGTTGTGAGGTCGAACGGACTGAGCGATCCTTTGGCCTCGAAGCGATTGTCAGCTGCGGTCATATCGAATTTGAACGAAGCCTTTAGCTGGCTTTCACCCATCAGCCGGGCTTGTGCTTTCAGATACATTTTGGGGGTTGTGAATTGCAGGTATTTCAGGTTGGTGAAAGGATAGAGTTGCGCACTGATGTCTTCGAAGCTTACGCGGCCGGGTTCCGGTATGTTTTCCAACTGTTCGTTATAAATGAAGTTCGAGTGGCTTAAGCGAACCGTGTCGAAATAAAAGGGCAATTCAATGCTGCGCAGCAGTTCCTGAGGCAATGGCGGCTTGTTGTGTTCATCAAAGGGCTTCCGTTTGTCGCGGTAAATCACCATGTTCATTCGGTCGATGGCAATGGTTTTGCCGGTTAGTTCTTTGCGTTCAAACCAACGGTTGAGGTCCAAATTCCGAAGTTTCACCTGGTTAATGTCGCCCGAGTAATAGTCTTGTTGATGTTGAATCTGATTCTGAAACTCATCGGGGCCGTAACGCGGGATAATGTGAATGCCATTCAGGTAGAGATCGTTTTCCTTGGTCGAATAAGCAAACCGATCGATCAGCAGATCGTAAAGTCCGGCTTTGTCGGTGTATTGCATGTTTTTCCGAACGATCGTCAGGTCTTGCGCTCCCAATGGTTTTTCCGACGGCATGCTGTCGAGCTTTACCCGGTCCATGTCAATATCCACCTGGTTGAAGGTCACGGATTTGTTCTTTCCGTAAATGTTGAAGGTCGCGTTTTTTAGTTCCACTTTCTCCGATGAGAGCTCATCCATCAACACGCTCAAATCTTTCGGCAGTTTAATGTAAAGCGGATTTTGTTTTTGTTCCTGTTCGGTTGGGTGAAGGTTGAAAACCGGTTTTTGGACGGTAATTCGCGAGGCGTGGAAACGGTTGTTGTCGAATGCATCGCTCGGATCCAGCTGTTCGAAACGCAGCTCGGGCAAGGAGATCGACTCAAGCGACTTGGTTTCTTTCGACGTGTTTTTGATTTGCAGGTTGGTGAAAAACAGTGCTTTCTGTCGGGATGAAAAACGAATATTGTCCGACGAAATGGAATAAGGTTGTTTCTCGGGCGTTAGTGATAGTTTATCCAGTTGTGTTTGGATGGCGGAGGCTGAAAAACGCGCTGTTCGGTTGTCCTCGGTACGTTTCAGTTGTGCATTTTCGATATTGAAGGAGAGCTTTGCACTAGCCAGCCGTTGCTTATTATCGCCGCTGCCCCGGAAAATCAACAGCTGTCCTTCCTGTAAACTAACTTCGTTTAATGTGAGTTCTTTCAGCTCTTCGGGAAGCGGAATACTCAGATCCTTAAAGTTGAATTTGCCGTTTCCCGGATGATTCTTGTAGAGTTGAATGTTTGGGGATTGAACAGTAAAAGAGCCAACATCAAGGATTTCGTCGAAAATCGCTTTCTCGAGATTGACTTGATTTAATTTTATGCTTGGAATGCTGATTTGGAAATGCCAGGGCAGCTTGTTGTAGTCCGGGCTGCTTAGTTCGGGGTAAAGCAGTGCATGCTTTATCTCGCCGCTCGATGTGGCTGATGAAAAATTGATTTCACGGGCTTTCAGGTAGTGGACATTGTCGGATAGTCGGAACAGATGGTCTTTGATTTTCAGGTTAAATGAATCGGAAAATAACATACGTTTGCTGCTTAGTTCTTCTTTGTTCAGCCTGAAGTTGAAAAGCTTCAGGCTAAATTGATTCCGGAAGTCGGTTGTTTTGCCCTTGCGGCTGTGGTTGGTTAAATGTAAGTTGCCCTGGTTAATGGCAATCTCGCGAATGTTGATGTCACGGATATAATTTTCGAGCAGCAGGTAAAACTCCCGGGCATTTAGTTCTCCCGGGTCTTGTCGGTAACCGGCAAACACATCGAGCGAGATGTCGGGACAGGAGATGATAAACTCGTTGATGTTTAGTTTTTTGCGGAAAAAGGCATGGTGGATATCTGTGTTTTGCAATAACAGCTCGGGAATGTACAGCTCGTATAATTCGGAGCGGTTAAGGCGTTTTAACTGCTTTTGCGGATCTTTTTTATTGTTCGGGTAAAGGCGGAGATTTTTCAGGCGCGCCATTTTGCGCAGGCTCGACACACTGATCTGATCAACCTTTAAAATGTGCAGTTGGTCGGCCAGCTTCATGGTGTACTTGTTGCAATTGAGTTCCAGGTTGGTGGCAAAAAACAGTTTGTCGGTTCGCCGCGCACTCACCGAGTCGAGCGAAAAGTCGGTCAGCCGAAGGTTGAAATCGGTGGTGATGTGCCCCTCGTCGGTATCGGAACTTAAATCGTTAAACTGAATTTGCCCGTTGTTGATGGCAATCAGGTTCGCATAAACGCCCTTGATGTAGTCGCGAATAAAATGGTAAAGCAGGCTTTCGCGGCTGGCCTCGCCAGCGGTGTGTTCCGCCAGCTGGTTAATCTGAACCGTGGGGTGGTAAAGGTTTAGCTCGGCCAGTGGTATTTGGCGACGATGAAACAGCGCTGCCAGGTCGAGCTGCTGCATGGTCAGGCTGTCGCAAAGCATTTTAACCTTAACCGGGGCTGTTGCTGTGGTGTTGTTGTTCGGTGTGAGCTTAAGCTCGCGGGCCTTCATGAAACGATCGGCTGAGGACAGGTGTATGTCGCGGGCTTCAAACTGGTGGACCTGGTCGTTCAGCATCAGCCGGTATGAGCCGATTTGCAGCTCAATCAGGTCGGAGTACAAAATCTTATTTGCCGCTGTTCGGCTGTTCGGCGCAAGCTCAAACTGATCGGCTTTAATTTCAACATTCCTGAAAATCTGTGAATTGTTAAGGCTGTCGGTTTTGGGTAAAAAGCAAAGCGTATCAGCGCTCATGCGCAGGTGGTTCACGGCCGCATAGCGAAAGTCGTTTTTTACCAGCTGGTACAAATCGTACTTTTTCAACTCTCTGAAGTTGATGCTTTGGCTGTTGATCCCGGGCTTCAGGCGTATGTTGCTGTGAAGAATTTCCAGAGAGTCAATCCGTACGGAGTCGTTGCTGAGCATATCTCGCAGATTCTCCGATTTAATTTTGATCTCGGGAATCTCGATCCAGTAGCGTGTTCCGGCCTGTTGAGCCGTGTCGAGCGGGTAAAGCCTCAGGTTATGCCCGCGAATGTTGCGGTGTTCAATGGAGTAGCTGAGGGTTTCTACTTGCAGGCGGTGAATTTTGTCGCCCAGGGCATGGCTGAAGTTTTTGATCTGCACATCAATGTCGTCGGCCTGAAAAAACTGCTTTTCTGCATTCAGGATCTGTGCATTCATCCTGAAATTGCGAATGGCAATATTTAAATTCGGGATCGAATTTAGGGGCGATGTATCGCCTTGTAGTGTGTACTGAGCCATATTGGCCTGCTCCAGTAGTATTTCGTCGACGGTAATTTCGTTCAGGCTTTCATTAAAAAATGGCTTCAGTTTCCGGAAAAGATCCGCTTTGTTGGTGGTGGCTGCCTGTTCTACTTTTTGTCCGTAAATTTCGAATTGTGGTTCCTTAATCAGCAAGCCATTCAGGCTTAGTTTTCGGTGAAACAGGAAGTCGGAGATGGAAATACCGGTTGCCCGAAGCTCTGATGCAGCTACTGCATAGTGGCTTTTGCCGGCCTGAAGCGGAATTAGCCGGATAGAATCGATCCGGACGGTTTGGGTGTAGAAGTTCGCTTTTATGTCGTAAAACGACAGGCTGTATTCGCCCTTGCTCGATTCGCGGATATAAGCGCTGATATGCATTTTCACATAGCCGGGTGCAGCCAGTGCCAGCCAGATCGACACAAGGGCTAACAATAGCAGAATAGCTGCTGCCAATCTGCGGATCGTTTTCTTTTTTATACGCTTCTTTTGATTTCCCATTCCGAAAACAGCCTAAGCAAAGAGTTACTAAAAATAGATTTTATATTCGATAAAGTGACGATGAATTTAAAAATTATCACAACTTTAAAAGTTGTTTGTCTTGTTCGTTGAAAGGAGAGCAGCCGCCGATTATAGCTCAATTTACCGTTGGTGGGGAGCCTGGCTGTTGAACCACCAAGGGTGTTTTTTGTTACTTTACAAGCTTTGTTGTTTTGAAAAATTAATGATTGATAACCATGAAATATATTGCCTCAATCTTGCTTGTCGTTAGCTTGTTGTCCTGCCGGCAAAAGCCGGCCCAAAAGCTTGCTGACGAAAGTGCGCCGGCTGCTACCGTCAAGATGGAAAAATTGCATCCTGCAACAACTGTGCACCCCGGGAAAAAGGTCTACGACCAGTATTGTAAAGTTTGTCACCAGCAGGAAGGGCAGGGGATTTCGGGTGTTTTTCCACCCTTAACACCCAACCGCTTTGTGCGCGATAAAGCCCAGTTTATCGATCTAGTGCTCAACGGCATGAAGGGCGAAATTGAGCTTGATGGCGAAAGCTACAATGGTGTGATGCTTCCGCATAAGCAGCTCAGCGATCAGCAAATTGCCGATGTGATTTCCTATGTGCGCTCGAGCTTTGGGAATGAGTTGGAGGGGGTGACAAAGGACGAAGTTGAGGCTGCTCGCCAGAACTAAATATAAAATTCCCGGAGATAGCAGATGCCTTGGTTTGCTGCTTATCTCCGGGGATTTATGTGCATTCGCTTACTCGGCAATGGCAAAGCGGGCAAAAACTTTGTAATTCAGCTTTATTTTTCTGAAGCTGATTTCGGGTTCCGACGCGCTTTCTGCTTGCATATCGGCAACCATACCTAAGGCCGCTGCTTTTCGAACGTAAGGCTGTAAATAGCTTTCGCGCTCCTGAATGAACAGGATGTTGCCGGCTTTTTGGCCTAAAGCACCCAGTAGATATTGAGCTTTGTCGTGCGCATTTTTTGCAGCCTTTATTTTAACGTCTTTTTTAAACTGCTCCATCTGGCTGTGATCCAGGCGGCTGATGTAGGCATTCTCTGCTTTAACTTCATCAAGCACATCCAGCAGTGTGGCAATCTGCCCGGTTTGGCTCAGCTTCATCTGGTAATCTTTCGAGGCCAGTACGTCTTTCTTTTTGCGTTTTATGGTCACAAAATCAGCATTGGCATCGGCCAGTGTTAAGTCGGTCAGGTTAAAGCCAGCCGATGAAAGCTTCTTTTTCAGCTCTTTTTCAATTTGGTCGAGCTCGGTTTTGCTGCGTCCGTCCATGCGTTCTTTTAAAGTAAACTGAAGGTAGATTTCGTCGGGGACGATTTCCAGTTCTCCCTCTCCGGTAACTTCAATGTAGGGAGTCGATTCAAGCGGGTTAATGGCGGTTTGTGCCCGGGCAACAGTTGCTGCTACCATCAGGACGAGAAATAGATGAAATGTTTTCATGGAATAAAATTTAGTTCTTAATTTGTTTTAAACGAGTGGTTTACTTTTGTTGTTGAAAAAGCGTTTTATCCGGACTTCATTTAAATTGTATCTTTATCAAAAAAGAAATTTCATGGAGCCCTTTCTGAAACAAGTTGCCCGATTCTTATATGAAACTCACGGCGAGCAGATTAATCGTATTTCGGTAGTTTTCCCCAGTCGCCGTTCGTCTGTTTTCTTCAATGCTTATTTGAACGAATTGGTTCGAAAAACGGTGTTAGGCCCCGAGGTGATCACCATTAACGATCTGGTGTCTAAATTCTCGGGGTTGCAAATATCAGACCATATTAGTCAGATTTTGTTACTTCATCAAATTTATAAACAAGAAACCGGCCACGAGGAGGAGTTGGATGATTTCTTTTTTTGGGGCGAAATTTTGCTGAATGACTTCAACGATATTGATAAATATTTGTTGAATCCGGACGACTTGTTTCAGAATATCTCCGATTTGAAGGAGATTGAAAGCCGCTTTGAGTACATGACTGCCGAGCAGCGGAAAATTATTGAGCAGTTTTGGGGAACGCTCGGGAAGGGCGGTGGATCGGCTAATCGCACCAAGTTTATGCAGATCTGGAATAAGCTGGCGGCGGTGTATCATCGCTTCAAGGAGGCTTTAACCAAAGATGATCGGGCCTTCACCGGCATGCTTTACCGGGATTTAATTGAGCAATGGACGGCCAAAAATGCTGAGGCGTTGAAGTCGGAGCGCTATTGCTTTGTTGGGTTTAATGCCTTGAATGCTGCCGAGGAAAAATTATTCCGTAAGTTTAAAGAGCTGGAAATCGGCGACTTCTTCTGGGATTACGATCCTGTTTTTGTTCGCGATGTGCAGCACGAAGCCGGCCTTTTTATCCGGCGCAACCTGCTTGTTTTTCCACCGCCCGAAGGTTTCCATCTGGATGCGGGTGAGCTTAGCCAACCGAAAATAACGATTGTGTCGGTTCCTGGTCAGGTGGCCCAAACACAGGTGTTGAATCATCCTGAATTTGCCGGCAGCCTGATGAAAGATCCGCGCTTTGACGATACCGCTTTGGTACTTTCCGACGAGGGCTTGTTGGTACCCATGGTCTCTTCGGCCGGGGCGCAGTACCATAAAATCAATATAACGATGGGCTATCCCATTCAAAATACACCGGTTTTTAGCTTCATTAACCAGCTGATTGATTTGCAAAAAAACTATCGATTGTATGATGGGGCCGATGCTTTTTACTATAAACCGGTTATTGCCTTGCTAAGCCATCAGCTACTGGCCGATGCGACAACCAAGGAAATTGTCCGGGCTATTCATGCGGAAAATAAGGTTTATGTGCGCACCAGCGATTTGGCCGAGAATGATTTGCTGAAGCTGATTTTTACGAGACTGACGCGATGGCAAGACTGCGCTGCCTATTTGCTGAATGTTGTAAAAATGCAGGCCGTGCGTTTGGGGAGCTCGCGGGAAGATGAGGCTGAGCCGGCTCTGGAAAACGAATATTTATATCAGGCTTATCTGGCTATTCAGCGGTTGACCGAAACCCTGGAGCAATTTCATCCGGCAAAGATTTCGATGTCGCTATTTTACCGCATTTTGCAGCAATACTTGCAGCGAATCAGCATTCCCTTTGAGGGGGAGCCGCTTTCGGGCTTGCAGGTGATGGGGGTACTGGAAACCCGGAATCTGGATTTTAAACGCTTGTTTATGTTTTCGGTGAACGAAGGGCGCCTGCCCAACACCTCGACGACGCACTCGTTTATTCCGTATAATCTGCGTAAGGCCTTTGGTCTGCCGGCTTATGAAGAGCAAGATGCCATGTATGCCTACTATTTTTATCGGCTGGCGCACCGTGCTGAGGAGCTGGTGTTGGTTTACGATACTTCGGGCGATGGAATGGGCTCGGGTGAGATGAGTCGGTATTTGTTTCAGTTGTTGTACGACTCGGCTCTGGAACCCCGGTTAACACAGCTGAACTTCGATTTTAAGTCGACCGAGTCGGCACCCATCAGTATTCCATCGACGGCAAAACATCGCGAGTTGCTGTTGTCGCGTTATGCCGATCGGCGGTTGAGCCCGAGCGCGTTGAATGTATTTCTGGATTGCCGGCTGAAGTTTTACTTTAAATATATTGCCGGTATTCACGAAAGCGATGAGCTGCTGGAAGATGTTGACCCGCGCCTGTTTGGAAACTTATTTCACTATGCCTCCGAGATGCTGTACAAGCCTTTTGCGGGTCGGGAAATGACCAATGAGCATATTGTTGCGCTGTTGAAGAATGATGCCGTGATTCGCAAGGCGATTTACGATGCTTTTAAGCGCGAGTATTACAAGGACAGCTCACTGAAGGATGTGAAAATTACCGGGAAAAATATCCTGATTGCGGAAAACCTGAAGACTTACCTTACCCGCATGCTCGAGAATGATCAGGCTTTTGCGCCTTTTCAGGTAGTTGCCCTGGAGGGAAATTGTGAAGCTGATTTTGAGCTGGAGGTCGAAGGGCAGAAGCGAACGATTAAGCTTGGTGGTATTGTCGACCGGATTGACCGCACCAAAGAGGGATTGCGCATTATCGACTACAAAACCGGACGCAGTTTAGTGCTGAAGTTTAATCAATTTGATGACCTTTACAAGCGCGAGGCCGATAACCGGCCCAAGGAAATTCTGCAAACGCTCGTGTATTCTGAGATTTATCGGCGCATGCACGGTGTCGCCGATATTCTGCCGTCGATCTATAAAATAGACAGCTTTTTCGGCGATGAATTTGATCCGGCGATAAAAATGCAGGGACAGACGGTGAACTACAGCTCGATTGCAGCGCCTTTTGCTGAAAGTTTGAATGAGCTGTTAAGCGAGATCTTTAGCCCGGAAACCAGTTTCGATCAGACCAGCAAAAAGCGGAAATGCGAAAACTGTCCGTACAATACAATATGTCGGCGGGGGTAGTGGGCGTAAGCTTTATTCGTGCCCTTCCAGTAGGTCGGGACGCAGGCGTTTGGTGCGTTCCCAAGCCTGTTTCTCTTTCCACTCGTTTACTTGTTTGTCGTTCCCGCTGAGCAGGATGTCGGGTACTTTCCAGCCATTGTAGTCGGCCGGACGGGTATATACCGGCGGGCTCAGCAGGTTGTCCTGAAACGAATCCGTTAGTGCGGATGTTTCGTCCGACATGGCGCCCGGAATCAGACGTACAATGGCATCAACCATGATGGCGGCAGCCAGTTCGCCTCCGGTGAGCACAAAATCGCCAACCGATATTTCGCGGGTAATCAGGTGGTCGCGAACCCGTTGATCCACTCCTTTGTAGTGTCCGCACAAAATAATGATGTTCTTATAGAGCGAGCAATGGTTGGCTATTCGTTGGTTGAATTGCTCGCCATCGGGGCTGGTGTAGATTACTTCGTCGTATTCGCGTTGTGCTTTCAGGTGCTTAATCGCGGCCTCGATGGGTTGTATGGTCATGACCATTCCTGCACCGCCGCTAAAAGCATAGTCGTCAACCTTCCGGTGTTTGTCGGTTGAAAAATCCCGGATGTTGTGTACGTGAATTTCAACAACACCTGCATCCTGTGCTCTTTTCAGGATGGAGTGATTAAAAGGGCTTTCCAATAATTCCGGTACAACGGTCAGTATGTCGATTCGCATGCTCAAAAAATTTTCTGCAAAAGTAAAAAGAATCGCGAATGTGCGAAGAGAATTCTGTGGATTTAGATATCGATAAATCTACATAGGATGACATGATGGCTTGGTGCTTTGTTTGATTTCGGAAATAATGGCAGTGTTGTTGCCTGTTTATCTGGAATAAATGACTGCAACAGGGAAATGGAATGCCTGTTGCAAAGAAGTCCTTCAGAAAACAATAATTGAAAATTAAACTTATTTTGGAGGACATAACCATGAAATTAGTAACTGCAAACCCTGTTTCCGGATTTTATGCAATCGATCGTCTGTTGAATGATCTTTTTGCCGATAGTACGCATCAGGATCGTATCGCCAAAAACGAAATTCGTTTTCAGCCGCCGGTCAATGTTTACGAATACGAGGATTTCATAAAAGCAGAAATGCAAATCGCCGGATTCCGTAAAGAACAGGTTCAGATAGTACTCGATAAAAATGAGCTCGTCGTGAGAGCTGAGGCGGCTAATGAGTCGGATGCGGATGTTAAATCGTCACGTATTCAGTTCAGAAACAGAGATTTTGAAAAACGCTTTAAGCTGAGCGATGAGATTGATCAGGAGGCGATTCAGGCAGCATTCGAAAACGGGATCCTGACACTGACACTTCCGAAGAGGCAAGAGCAAAAGCCAATTGTTCGAAATATTGAAATTGCATAATCTTTAATCGATTATTAAAAGAGTTGGCCGTATCCTTAGTGGGTGCGGCTTTTTTTGTATCTTAAGCTCGGGTTTTGTTTCGGATAAGTGGCCTGTTGTGTTGAGAAATCCTTCTGAAAATTATACTTTCGTAGGACTTAAGAACCCTGTGAAACCGAACAATTACCCGGTAATTCTAATATAGTATCGTATGGAGCCTAAAGATCTGAACAACTCAAATGAAGAGTTTAAAGCAACACCGGAACAAACCGATGATGCTGCTACGTCAACACCCAGTACACAACCCCTGAGCGAAGAGTCCTCTGTTGAGCCGGTTGCTGAGTCTTATCAGGACGAAGCTGCACCGGAAGCCGACAAAAACACCGAAGCCGATGCGGGTGAGCCGACCCCTTCGTCGCAGGACGAACAGGATACGGAAATTGAAGATGAAACGACCGATGATTCTTCGGATGAAGAGGAGGATGAGGAAGAAATGGATGAGGATACGGCCAATGAGGTTATTGCCAGAGGGAAAATTGATTATTCGACCTTTACCGAGGTTGAGCTGATCAATGCTTTGCGCGACCTGTTGGCTTCGAAGCCCGATGACGATATCAAAGATGAGGTTGATCGTATTAAGATTAATTTCTACAAAAAGCACAAAGCCAATATTGAAAAGGAAAAGGCAGCCTTTTTGGAAGATGGAGGCGCTGAAGAGGAGTATGAACCCGGAAATGCTCCCTATGAAGATGACTTAAGAAACCTGCTTCGCGAATACCGCCGTTTGCGTAATGGCAGAGCAAAGGAGCTGGAGGAAGAAAAGGAAAGAAACCTGGAGCTTAAATATCAAATTATCGAAGACATCAAATCGTTGGTGAACCGTAAAGAGTCGATCAATAAGACTTTTCAGGAGTTTCGCGATTTGCAGCAGCAGTGGCGCGATGTTGGCTTGGTGCCACAGGCAAAACTCAAAGACCTTTGGGAAACCTATCATCATCATGTTGAGAATTTTTATGATTATATCAAGATAAATAAGGAATTGAGGGATTTGGACCTGAAGAAAAATATGGAAATTAAGATCGGTCTTTGTGAAAAAGCTGAAGAGCTTTTGATCGAGCCTTCCGTGACCAGAGCTTTTAATATTCTTCAGAAGTATCACGAACAATGGCGTGAGGTAGGACCGGTTCCACGCGATAAAAAGGATGAATTGTGGGATCGTTTTAAGTTGGCGACTTCTAAAATTAACCGTAAACATCAGGAATTCTTTGAAGGCCGTAAGGAAGAACAAAAGAAAAATCTGGATGCTAAAGTTGCACTCTGCGAAAAAGCAGAAGAAATAGCATCCACGGAAATCGAAAGTCACAAAGCGTGGGATCATAAATCGAAAGAATTGATTCAGCTTCAGAAGGTTTGGCGCACAATTGGTTACGCTCCTAAAAAAGACAATAATAAAATTTATGAGCGATTCCGAAGCGCTTGCGATCAGTTTTTCGATGCCAAACGCGAGTTTTATGCCCATAATAAGGAACTTCAGCAGAATAACCTTCAGCTGAAGTTGGATTTGTGTGTACAGGCAGAAGCATTGAAGGACAGTACTGACTGGAAGAAGACCACCGACGAGTTTATCAGCATTCAGAAAAAGTGGAAAGAAATAGGTCCGGTGCCACGTAAGCAGTCCGATGCTGTTTGGAAGCGATTCCGTGCCGCCTGTGATTATTTCTTCGATCAAAAGTCGGAGCATTATTCAACGGTTGATCATGAACAGCTTGAAAACCTGGAGGCTAAAAAGGCATTGGTCGACGAGGTTAAAGCCTATCAGCTGAGTGGTGATGAGGATGCTGACCTGGAAAAAATAAAGGACTTTCAGCGACAGTGGTCCGAAATCGGTCATGTGCCCTTTAAAGAGAAAGACAAAATTCAGAACGAATTTCGGAATGCGATTAATGTGCATTTTGATCATCTTCGAATTGACGAGCATAAACGCGATTTGCTGCGATTTAAAACCAAGGTCTCGAACTTTACAGAGAGCCCGCGCGGACAAAATAAAATGCGGCACGAGCGCGATAAGTACATCACCCGGATGAAACAATTGGAGAATGACCTGACCTTATTGAATAATAATGTCGGCTTTTTTGCCAACACCAAGAACGCCGAATCGTTGATTGAAGATGTCAATAAGAAAATTCAGGCAACAATCGAAAAAATTGAAATGCTGAAAGAAAAGATCCGGATAATTGACCAGGCCGACGAAGAAGAATAAACCTTAAATACTTAACCCGCTTAGCAAAGCGGGTTTTTTAATGCTACATTCATACGATAAGATGCATATTTTTTAGCGCAATAAGTTTTATTGCTTAAATTTGTGCGCTTTTAGGAACACTTAAAATTTACGATTTTGTCAGCAACGAAGTACATATTTGTTACAGGTGGGGTAACTTCCTCATTGGGAAAAGGAATCTTGGCAGCATCATTGTCTAAATTATTGCAAGCCAGAGGTTATTCTGTGACTATTCAAAAGTTTGACCCCTATATTAACGTGGATCCGGGGACTCTGAACCCCTATGAGCACGGAGAGTGTTATGTGACAGAAGACGGCGCTGAAACAGATTTGGACCTGGGACACTACGAACGTTTTCTGAATGTTCCCACCTCGCAGGCCAATAATGTTACCACCGGTCGAATCTACCAGTCGGTTATTAATAAAGAGCGTCGTGGCGACTATCTGGGCAAAACCGTTCAGATTATTCCTCACATCACTGACGAAATCAAACGTAAAATAAAATTTCTGGGTACCAAACGGAACTACGATATCGTAGTGACCGAGATTGGCGGTACCGTAGGCGATATGGAATCTTTGCCATACATCGAAGCGGTTCGTCAGTTAAAGTGGGAGCTGGGTTCCAGCGCACTGGTTATTCACCTGACCCTGGTGCCTTTCCTGGCCGCTTCGGGCGAGCTGAAAACAAAACCGACCCAACACTCGGTGAAAATGTTGTTGGAAAATGGTGTGCAGCCCGATGTATTGGTGTTGAGAACCGAACACGACTTAAACACAAGCATCCGCAAGAAGGTGGCACTGTTTTGTAATGTAGATGCCGATTCTGTGGTGCAGTCGATCGATGTGGATACCATTTACGATGTGCCCAACAAAATGCTGGAAGAAAAGCTGGACTTAACCGTGTTGCGCAAGCTGCAACTGGAGGCTAAAAACGAACCGAAGCTGGAGGCCTGGAACGAATTCTTATTCAAACTGAAAAATCCGGAAAAGGAAATTAATATTGGTTTGGTTGGTAAGTATGTCGAGTTGGCTGATGCCTATAAGTCGATTGCTGAAGCTTTGATTCATGCCGGAGCCGTTAACCGCGTTAAGGTGAATCTCAACTGGATTCACTCGGAAGATATCAACAAGAAGAATGTCGTTGAAACTTTGTCCGGCCTCGATGGGGTGATCATTGCTCCCGGATTTGGACATCGCGGAATTGAAGGTAAAATTTTAGCAACCAAATATATTCGGGAGAATAATATTCCGTTCCTTGGAATTTGCCTGGGAATGCAAATTGCGGTGATCGAATATGCCCGCAATGTGCTTAAGCTGGAAGGTGCCGATTCAACCGAGATGAACGAAAAAACCAATTATCCGGTAATTGGCCTGATGGAAGAGCAGAAAGGAATCACCGAAAAAGGTGGAACAATGCGTTTGGGAGCTTATAAATGCGAGATCGCCGATAAAAAATCGAACTTATTTAAAGCTTACGGAAAATCGGAAATCTATGAACGCCATCGTCACCGTTACGAGTTTAACAATGATTATCTCGAAGCCTTTAAAAATGGCGGCATGAGCCCCGTTGGTATCAATCCGGATACAAACCTGGTGGAAGTTGTTGAAATTCCCGGACACAAGTGGTTTGTTGGTGTTCAATACCATCCTGAATATAGTAGTACCGTATTAAATCCACACCCTCTGTTTGTGGCTTTTGTTAATGCTGCTAAAAACTAACTATTTGAAAATTAACGAGCATTATGGATAAGAACACGATTGCAGGGATAGTTTTAATTCTAGCTATCCTGATCGGATTTAGTTACCTGAGCAAGCCGTCGCAGGAGGAGATTGAAGCGGCTAAACAGCGCCAGGATTCAATTGCACAGGTTGAAGCACAACGCCAGCAGGAAGCTCAAATCCGAGCCAAGGAGCTGGCCGAGAAGCAACAGGCTGAGTTTGCTGCCGACACGGCCTTGGCTGAAGCTGCCGCTACGGATAAATACGGAGCTTTCGCAGCAGGAGCAACCGGCCAGGAACAGTTTGTTTGCCTGGAAAACAACCTGATGAAAGTGACCCTTTCAACCAAAGGGGGTAAAATTTATTCAGTAGAGCTGAAAAATTATAAAACTTACCAAGGCGAGCCGTTGGTGCTGTTTAACGGCCCCGATAATCAGTTTGGCTTAAGTTTCTTCTCGCAAAACCGGAGTATTGTTACCGATAACCTCTATTTTACACCTTCAACTTCGGCAACTGATGTTGTAGCCGGCGGACCGGAAGTGAAAAAGGGAAAAGAAGGTGACCTGGAGTACAATGAAGAATTTCCGGGCGAAGCCAAATCGGTCAGCATGATGTTGGATGCCGGAAACGGCCGTTCGTTGCAGTATGTTTATACGTTGGCTCATAACTCGTTCATGCTTGATTTCGATATCAAGACGGATGGTTTATCAGATGTTATTGCACAAAATGTGAACTTCCTGAACTTTAGCTGGGCCTACGCCGGACCGCGTCTGGAACGTAAGTCGAAAATGGGTGAAGATCGGTATACCTCGGTAAATTACCGCTACTTCGAGGACGAAGTTGATAAGCTTTCTCCCGCCAAAACCAGCGAAGAGTCGCTAAAAACAAAGGTGAAGTGGATTAGCTTCAAGCAGTTGTTCTTCAACTCAACCATTATTGCCGATGAGGCATTCCCCACCGCAGAGGTTAAATATACCTACGACGAAAACAGCTTGGATAAAGTTGGCGATTTTGCTGCCGACATTGCAATTCCTTACGATCCGTACAAAGATCAGAACTTTGGGATGCAGTTTTATTTTGGGCCCAACCACTATACCACGCTCAAGCAATACGACATTGAACTGGACCGACTGGTAAACCTGGGTTACTCAATTTTGCGCTGGGTGAACCGTTATCTGGTGATTCCGGTGTTTAATCTGTTGCGCAACTCTATTGGTAATTTTGGTGTTATCATTCTGTTGCTGACCGTGTTCATCAAAATGATTTTGTTCCCGTTCACCTATAAGTCGTATATCTCGCAAGCTAAAATGCGTGCCTTGAAGCCGGAAGTTGACGAGATTAACGAGAAGTTCGGGAAGGATAAACCCATGGAGAAACAACAGGCAACAATGGCTTTGTATAAAAAGGCCGGCGTGAACCCAATGGGGGGCTGTTTACCCATGTTGTTGCAAATGCCGATCCTGTTCGCCATGTTCTTTTTCTTCCCAACGTCAATCGAATTGCGTCAGGAGAGCTTCTTGTGGGCGACCGATTTATCGTCGTACGACTCGATTATGAACTTGCCTTTCAGCATCCCGATTTATGGCGATCACGTCAGCCTGTTCTGTTTGTTGATGACCATTACGACAATCATCTCAACAAAACTGAACTCGCAATCGAGTGCGAATAATGCCATGCCGGGTATGCAAACCATGATGTATATTATGCCACTCATGTTCTTGTTTATCCTGAATAGTTATCCGGCAGGTTTGAGTTATTACTACTTTTTGGCCAACCTGATCACCATTGGTCAGATGTTCTTATTCCGGGTGTTGATTGACGACGAAAAAATTCGCGCTCAGCTGCACGCCAATAAGAAGAAGCCTGTGAAAAAGTCGAAATTCCAACAACGAATTGAGCAGATGGCAAAAGAACGCGGTGTTCAGATGCCTAAGAAATAAGCGTTGTTTATACGATATGATTACGAAGAGCTGCCATTTCTGGTGGCTCTTCGTTTTTATGGTCGTTTTGTAAACGATTTAGGGCCTGCTTTTTTCGCGTCGACTTGCGATAAAAAGACAAACTTGTCCTACCGAACGGGTTTTCATTTTTTAGCAATGGCTTTAGCCATTATATACCGATTAGCTTCAAAAGTGTCGCATCCTATCACTTCGTTCCAATGCTCCTTTTTCAGTCTATCGGCATTATACGGTCCTATTTCAGCGCATAAATTAGCCTTCAAAACGGTATAATTTGGGTAGTATAAAAGATGACAGGAAGATTCTCCCGTCCCGTACGGGACGGAATTTTGCGCACTCATAGCAGCAATCTACCCAAATAGCATCCCTCCGGGATTGCAGGAAGCTTTTCGTTCGACTCCGGTCTCGATAAAACCAGGCCAACCGGGTTCCAACTTTTTGGCATTGATCGAACCTATTCTTGCTCGGTGATGGCCTTTTTGCAATCTACCAGCTGCTTAGGGGCGCCCCGCTCTGTGCGCAGAGAGGGGCCAGAATTAAATTAATCTGCCAGGATTGGTTCAATTAAGGGGAGAGTTACTGCGAAATACGGGTCTATTAAGTGAAATCCGATGAATGCCAGGACTTCACACTGCTGTTTGTTCAAGAGCCTCTGATGCTATCTGTTGGATGACGACCCGACAACCTGTGACAACGACGACAACGGGAAAACCCGACAACCTGAGACAACTACGATACCGGGAACCCATGACAACTGGATTTTTCCCACTGTCGTCGTTAATCTACCCCAAATAGCATACCTCCGGAATTGCACGAAGCTTTCCGTTTGACTCAGGTCTTGAAAACACGCTTTTGTATCACTATATTAGACCTTCTTAAGCTGTGTGTTGAATAGGGTGTGATTTGCCGGATTTCGCGAACGGTGTGTTTTGCTTTTCGCGATGCCTTGTGGATGATTTGGTGGTTGTGGCGTTCAATGACCTAATATTGTAGTTCGAAATTGAATAACGAATTGACAGATGTTGAAAATGAAAAAAATAGATTTTGTAGTATTGGGGCTGGCTGTTCTGCTAACTGGCGCATGTCGTCCGTCGGCCCCTAAAGAAACGCATCAGGAGATGACGATCGAACAAAAAGCGGCGTCCTATGCACCGTTTAAGTTGACCACCGACACCTCGGTGTTGAGTGAAAGCGAGCAGAAAATGTTACCATTGCTGTTTCAGGCAGCCCAAATTATGGACAACCTGTTTTGGAAAGAAGCCTATGGCGATCAAAAGGAACTGTTAGCCCGCTCTACCAGCGATGCTATGACTCGGGTTCTTGAAATCAATTATGGCCCATGGGAGCGGCTGAACGGAAATCAGGCTTTTATGGACAGCGTTGGGCCCAAACCTCCGGGCGCTCAGTTTTATCCGGCCGACATGACCAAGGCCGAATTTGAGGCCTGGGACGAACCCGCCAAAACCAACCCCTATACCTTGATTGTTCGCGATTCGTTAGGACAACTCCAGGCTGTTCCCTATCATATTGCCTTTCAGGCAGAGGTTGCTCAGGCAGCGGAGCTGATCCGCCAGGCGGCAGGCTTTGCCGACGATCCTGGCTTGAGGAAATACCTCGAACTACGAGCGCAGGCGCTTCTAACCGACGACTATTATGCCAGCGATATGGCCTGGATGGACATGAAGAATAATGTTATCGACTTTGTAGTTGGGCCGATTGAAAATTATGAGGATCAGTTGTATGGCTACAAGGCCGCACACGAAGCGTATTTGCTGGTAAAAGATAAAGCCTGGAGTGCACGTTTGGATAAGTTTGCCGATCTGCTGCCCGAATTGCAGCGGGCTTTGCCATGCGATGCACCCTATAAGAGTGAAATGCCCGGGAGTGATTCGGACTTAAATGCTTATGATGTGATTTACTATGCCGGAGATTGCAATGCCGGAAGTAAGACCATTGCCATCAATCTTCCCAACGACGAACGGGTGAGGGCTGAAAAAGGAAGCCGCAAGTTGCAGCTTAAAAATGCGATGCAGGCGAAGTTCGATTGCATCCTGCTTCCAATTGCGAAGCTGATGATGGCCGAGGATCAGCGTAAGTACGTGAAATTTGATGCTTTTTTCGAAAATACGATGTTTCACGAGGTAGCTCATGGCTTGGGAATGGGCAATACCATCGACGGGACAAAAACCGTCCGGCAGGCCTTGCGCGATACGTACACCACCATTGAAGAAGGGAAGGCCGATATCCTGGGCTTGTGGGCGGTCTGTAAACTAAATGAGATGGGTGAACTGGGCGACAAAGATCTGATGGACAACTTTGTCACGTTCATGGCCGGCATCTTCCGTTCGGTTCGTTTTGGTGCAGCCAGTGCACACGGCAAAGCCAATATGATTCGGTTTTATTACTTTCAGAACCAAGGGGCTTTCGAGCGCGATGCCTTGACCGGCACCTATCGGGTGGATTTTGAAAAAATGAAGCAGGCCATGATGAAGCTTGCCGATCAGTTGCTGACCATGCAGGGAAACGGCGATTATGAGCAGGCTGCCAGCTTGATCGAGCAGATGGGCACTGTGCGCGACGAACTGCAAAACGACCTGGATCGGATAAACGACGCAGGTATTCCGATCGATATTTTCTTTCAGCAAGGACCGGAGTTCCTGGCAGAAAACTAGTCCGTGCTATTCATCTATATATAGCGAAAGGGGAAGTGTCCTTCCCCTCTCTGGCTTTTGATTCATTGCAGCAGACAAAAATCCGGCTCAATTATTTGTCGTGCACTTTTTTGAACCACATCCGATTCCCAACATTGTAATACTCATTCTCTAAACTCGGATCGTTTGCAAGTTCTTCTTCCCGGTAGGGCAGGTATGGAACCATCACGTCGTCGCCGGTGTTCCAGTTTGCCGGTGTTAAAACCATTTCCTCGTCGGTAGTCTGCAGTGCAGATACAATACGTTCAATTTCAACTAAATTACGACCTATTTCAATGGGGTAAAAATTCACTGAACGGACCACATTGTTCGGGTCAATAATATAAACTCCGCGAATGTCGCGGCTGGTGCTGGTTGGAGCATGCAGCATGCCGTAAGTTTTCGACACCAGCATCTTGCTGTCGTCAATCAGCGGGAAATTAATCTTCTGAGGGCCATAGCTCTTGTAATCGAGCTCTTCAAGTTGGGCAACCCACATGCGATGCTGCGAAAGGTTGTCGGTTGAAATAACGGCGACTTTCACATTCATTGCTTCCAATTCTTTTTGCATAAAAGCCAGTTCGAGCAATTCGGTAGAACATACGGGGGTAAAGTCCTTGGGATGACTGAACAGAATTTTCCAGTGGGAGCCAAAATCTGCAGGGAAGTTAAGTTGCCCCTGTGTTGTTTCGGCCGTAAACGAAGGAGCTGTTGAGCCAATGAGCGGAATCTGATTTTTTTGAGCCAATGCTACGGTAAAACCAAGTAGCAGCATGAGAAGGGAAACAGATAATTTTTTCATGACAATTACTTTTTAAGTTAGAATTGTGAAAAGGGGGATACACTCCTTGCTTACGTTGGCTAATTTGATAAGTTCGGAGAAAAGGATGGTAAACTCTGTTAATTGAACCGACCTGGTTCTATGAAAGCGTCATAAGATCAAAACAGATTGGTTTATGGTGGACTAATTTATAATATGTGTCGACCATTTATGGCCGTAGTCAATCTGTTTTGATCCGAAATCAAAGGCTGATTTCAATTGTAAATGTTTATTGTAAAAGAACATTGTTGCTGTGGTCGAAAAAAATCACGATAGGAGCATTTTAAACCACATATCGGTTTGCATAAGCTGGTTAGCCTGCTCTTCGAACTGGCATTTGACATGCATCATGTTGATTGATTCCTCAAATTCACTTTGGTCGAACTCGTAGCCCAGCGCTTTGAGCTTTTCAAATAAGTCGTCCGGGGTACATTGGTTTACTTGTTTGCGTAGTTCGTAGTCTTTCTGAGATTCGCGAATAAACTTCATTGCATCATTAATTGCCATAATCAGTTGTTTTTGAGTTTTTGAATAAAGCTTAAAATCCTACATTCTTGTCGGATAAACCGGCCGTTTTCTACCTATTGGTAGGATGCACCCGGTATTTTGTTGTTGGAATAAGAATGGGCAAATGCTGTTCCGCAATTACAAACGAAAAACCGAAGAGGCCTTATGCCGGTTTGGATCTGGAATTTCGTATAGAAGAGGAGTCGTGAGTATTGAGTATTGAGTATTGAGTATTGAGTAGTGAGTCGTGAGTATTGAGTCGTCATTTGTTGTCATTGGTTGCCAGTCCAGCTGTCCGGAAGTCCGAGCATCCGGCAGTCTAAACATCCAGTAATCAGTCTTGAGTGGTCATTGGTTGTCATTGGTTGCCATTTGTTCTTGATCTAGCTGTCCAGAAGTCCGAGCATCCGGCAGTCCGAGCATCCGGCAGTCCGAGCATCCGGCAGTCTGAACATCCAGTAATCAGTATTGAGTGGTCATTTGTTGTCATTGGTTGTCATTTGTTGCTAGTCCAGCTGTCCGGAAGTCCGAGCATCCGGCAGTCTGAACATCCAGTAATCAGTATTGAGTGGTCATTGATTGTCATTTGTTGTCATTGGTTGCCAGTTCAGCTGTCCGGAAGTCCGAGCATCCGGCAGTCTGAACATCCGACAATCCGATAATCTTGCTTTTTTTACCACAGAACGTGTCCCGCACTAGCTTCGGGAGTTTACGGAGGATACCACAGAGTTTCACGGAGTGCTCAGTTGTGAAAGGGGAGTCATTCTTTGCGTGCTTGGCGGTTAAACCAATACGGAAACGCCGAGGGCGCGGAGAAGACGCAGAGAGAGGAATCGTGAGTCATTTGTTGTCAATCTGGCTTGGGCATTAAGTTAAAAGAGTAAAAAGAATAAGAGCTGAATCGCGAACAAAGAGTAGAGCCCACCTGCTCCTCGTTTTAGCTTTAGTGGTGACGAGGTACAGGTGGGTATTGCTTCGGATTTTGTAAGTCATTTTTCAGGCCTGTTTACAAGACAAATCCAATTCCAAACGAGATTAGGTGGGCTTTAAAGCCGCTGTTTCGTTCGTAGTAGTGGTACTTCAAATCCAGACTTTTCATTTTCAGTTTCCAGATGTGTTTTTCGGTAAACAGGTCGGTGTACCGGATGCCAAATCCGTATTGGTTGGCCTGGAATTTCGACAGGTCGTAGTCAGAACTGTAATATTGCTCGGTTGAAAGATGCTGATTGTATCCGGCAAAATAGTCGGCAGCCGTTTGGGTATAATACCGGTACGAGGGGTAGAGGGTGAATTTGTCATTCAGCTTAAAGGGGATTTCCAGGCTTGCGGTGTGTGCGTTTATGCCCCAGTCGTCGGTATAATAGCGATAGTAGCCACGCAGGGTAAAATGCTCATTCAGGTAGTAATTTAAGCGTGTTCCCAGGGCTATTTTTTGCCGGCTGTCGGGAAGTCGTTCAACATCGTCGGCCAGGTGAAATTCTTCGATAAACGAGTCGGCATAATCCGAAAAGTACACGCGCTGAAAGGGGGTGGAAAGCAAGCCTTTTTGCAGAACCCAGTCGGCCAGAAAGGCTGCTTGCATCCTTTTCGACAGGATTTGGGTGAATACAATTCCGGCCGAATAGGAGTTTCTGTTTTTTCCGTCCAGACCATCGAATTTCGGATTGTAGTTTGAATTGCCCGTAATGGTGTAGTGTTCAAAAAAGGAGGCATTTATGCCATCGCCACCGGCCACGAATGGTCTTAGTTCGTAGGGATATAGTTTGGTCCACTGGTCCCGAAAGACGTTTGCCGACAGGCTCAACTCGGTATTTTTTTGGTTGAACAGGCGGGTGTAGCTTCCGCCAAATCCCAACGAAAAGTAATCGAACTCGGACGACAGGCTTAGTTTACCGGTCCAGGTCTGGTTGCGATCATCGGAGCTGTGGCTGTATGTTCCGGCAGCGTGTGCCCATACATCGCTCGAGGAAGCCCCGGAGGATGCCTGAAACGGATTGGCCGGCTTACTGCCATCGAAAGGGTTGATGTTGCTCGACGATGCAGAGGTGTAAGCCGAAATGCCGGCTTCAACAGTTAACACATCATCGTCGTTTAGCGGAACCGACACGATAAAGGTGGGGGCGATATCCTGAAGATCTTCGGTTCCTTTGCCGCCGGTAACAGCAGCGTTGTCGCCATCCTGGGAGTAATAACTCATCAGAAAATCGACTTCGCTGGTTTCCAGAACCCGTTTTTTGTAATTGCCGGTCGTAGCGGTTGTTTCCTGTGCGTGCAGCGATCCGGCTGCAAGCACCACGATTAGTATGCTGAATAGTTTTTCTTTCATAATCTCTTAATTACATCCACATCCACCACCTGTTTTTCCTCCGTTGGCACCCGAAGCAGCTTCGCGGTAGGCTTGAAAGTTGTTCTCGAACAGGTCTATTTTTTTTGCTCCCAGCTCCATGTCCGGATCATTCAGGTTGATTTTTTCATACTCTTTAACCACGGTGCACGAGCCCAGCGCGAGGGCTGCAAGTGCCAGTAACAGAATTTTTCTTTTCATTCTTTTTCAATTTTTAGATGATCAGAGCTGTAAATTTTCCCCGTTTCGTCAATCAGGATGCATTCGACCTGAGGGAGTTGGTTAATGCGGTTCAGGCCAACATCAATGCCCATTACAAAAATGGAAGTGGCCAGCGCATCGGCCAGTTCGGCTTTGGGCGCAAATACGGTGGCACTGATAATGCCTGTGGCGGGATATCCTGTTTGGGGGTTTATAATATGTGTATAGCGCACGCCGTTGAAGCGCACATATTTTTCGTAATCGCCCGACGTTACAACAGCCCCACGTTGCAGGGGAAGTACGGCAAACACCTTGGTCTTGTTGAAGGGGTTGACAATGCCAACTTTCCACTCTTCGCCCGATGGCTGCACTCCCCAGGTGTTCATGTCGCCCGAGGCGTTGATGATGCCAGCCGGCACTCCCTGGCCCATCAGCAATGTTTTTGCGCGGTCGGCAGCATAACCTTTGCCAATGGCGCCAAAGCCGATTTTCATGCCGCGTCGGTCAAGATAGATGCTGTGACTTTCCGGGTTTAAAATGATATGCTCAAATCCAACTTTGGCCACCGAGGCTTCAATGGCTTCGGGCGAAGGCATTTCCGTCATTGTCCCGTCGAACTTCCAGATTTTATCCATCGAGGCATAGCTAATGTCGAAGGCGCCGTCGGTAAGTCGGGAGATGGCCATGGCGCGCTCAATCAGCTGAAACAGCTCCGGCGCAACCACCACGGGCTGTATGCCGGCCTTGCGGTTGATTTCGGCTGTTTGAGAATGCTCATCCCAGGAGGAAATCAACTTTTCGATACGCCTGATTTCAGCCACGGCCAGATCGATAAATTTGTTGCCTTCAGGCTCATTTTCGGCAACGACGGTAATGTCGAAACGACTTCCCATCAGTTTTAAGCTGCGGGTGTACGTTTCAGCCGAAAAAGCGTGAAGGCTTCCGGTCATGACAAGCAATAGTAGGGTTAGTAGCCGCATAATTAATGGACTATAAGCTGTTTATAATTTCGATGTATTCATCCGGACTGACCTGTTTATAGCCTGTTTCTCCAAGTAATTGGCCTTCGGAGTCAAGCACGACCACCAGCGGGAAAAAGCCGTGTTTGTTATATTCTTCGGCCAGTTGTTCGTTCTGTTGTTGTTGTGCTTCGGGCAAGGCGTTGGCTTTTTTTCGGGGAAAATCAAGCTTGAGCATCACAAAGTGCTGTTTGGCATAGGCTTTAAAACGGTCCGAATTCCAGATTTTACGTTCCAGTTTCATGCACGGAGCACACCAGTCGGACCCTTGAAAGACCATGATTAGCTTTTTGTTCTCTTGTCGGGCCGTGGCTTTGGCTTCGTCGAAACTGGTCAGCCAGTTTTGAGCTGAAAGGCTTGATGCTACCGCCAACAGAAGTAGCATTGAAGAAAATAGTTTTTTCATACATTCATTTTTATGGAATCATTCAACAAGACAACGGAAAGATAGTTTAGAATAATATTTAAAGATCTTGATGTTTAAATATTTTTAACAGCACTACACGATACATTTTCAGACGTGGTGGCAGTTCTGTATAGTGGTTTGTTTGATTGTAACGACAAGACTAACAGTATATTATAAAATCTTTCATTTTGACGGTAGGGGCACTGCTAATAGGGAAATAGGCCGTTGCCGGTTGCCACAAGCCGCCGATGGGCTTTTATTTTATGCAAATTGAATAGGTGCCCGCGAGCTAACCCGGAGAACGAGCTGCATGGATCCGTCGCCGGCTTTTACAGCGAGTTGCGTTTAATAAATTCGAAGGGGCTTTTGATCTGCCTGAAATTGCGGGATAAAATCATTTCGGCCGCTTGTTTTCCAATTTCATCATGGTTTGTGGAGATGGTGGAAATGCCATCGCACAGAAGCTCCTTGAACGGGTTTTCGTTATACGAGATGAGTCCGATTTCGCGGCCTGCCTTCCAGCCACGGCCTTTCATAAACTTGATAAACATGTAAAGGTCGTTGTCGGAGATCAGGATGTAAACCTGGTCTTCCCGGATGTTCTCCTTCGTCAGCTTGTCGATAATTGCATAGTCGAACCGGTGATGTTGGCAAAAGGCGGTGAATCCCTTTTTTATATTGGTGGAATAGTATTCGTTTTGCGGAAAAACCAGATTTAGTTTTTGGTATTTTCGCAGCAGTTCAATGGCTTCGCCCAGTGCCGTTTGGATATCTTTATCGTATTCCTGATAGACCACCGGGTAGTCGTGCAGTTCGTGCCAATACCGGTCAACGATTAATACTTTCTCCTTGGGTATTTTCCGGATGACAGGCACTACAGCCGCCGAGTCGTTGCGGAAGTGGGGCAGGATGACAAAGTAGTCGTAATGTTTCTGATTTTCGTTGATGATGGTTTCAAATTCATCGATGTCGTAATGGTATATAAATACGTCGACGCTGGCTTTGTTGCCCGTAGTTTGTACAAACGAGTTGTAAAGGCTTCGTTTATAGTTGCTTAGTTTGTTGATGATTAGTGCTATTTTCAGCCGTTTGCTGTGCGTTATCTGATTGACGTAGTAGCCTTTGCCTTTTACCGAAACCAACACCCCTTTTTTGCGGAGGTTCGCATAGGCCTTCTCAACCGTGTCGCGCGAGAGCAGAAGATCTTCGCTGGTTTCATTAATCGAAGGGATTCGCTGCCCTTGTTTGAAAATGCCTGATTCAATGTCGGTGACGATCATTTCTTCGACCTGTAAATATTTGGGCACTTCAGATTCGCTGTCTATCCGGTTAAAATCGCTCATTGGTCAGATTATTTTAGATGGCCTCAATCATGGTTTTTATTTGGTGGTCGGAATTTATAAAAAATGAATCATTCGGAACGAATCAGGATTAAAAAACAACGAGTCAGGTGATTAGTTTCGGCTGGCCCGCGCTCGGTTTGTTAACGAGGCTAAACGGGTGATTTTATCGTGATGTGTTGTGCAACATTTTTTGAGGACAGTTGTTTCACAAAGAAAAAAATTTTAATGGCAGTAAATATTCCGGAAACCGGCAAGAAGCGAATTGTGATAGTAGGAGCTGGTTTTGCAGGCTTAAAGCTTGCACGAAAGTTGAAAAATAAAGATTATCAGATTGTTCTGATCGATCGAAATAATTACCATCAATTTCAACCCTTATTTTATCAGGTGGCAACTTCGGGACTAGAGCCCAGTGCCATTTCGTTTCCTTTGCGGAAGGTCTTCCAAAAGGAGAAGAATGTGTCGATTCGGATTACCCAGGTAACCGGAATTAATCCGGCAAAAAAGCAGATTGAAACCCCTATGGGGGAAGTTTGGTACGACTATTTGGTGATTGCCACTGGTGCAACAACCAACTACTTCGGTATGGAAGGGGTAACCAAGTACGGTATTCCGATGAAATCGGTTTCCGAGGCGGTATACTTGCGCAATAGCTTGTTGCTGAACTTTGAAAAGGCTGTAACCCAGAGTGATCCGAAGGAGCTGGAACGTTTGCTGAACGTGGTTGTGGTTGGAGGAGGCCCCACGGGGGTGGAAGTGTGTGGTGCTTTGGCCGAGATGAAGCGCTTTATACTCCCGAAGGACTATCCCGACATTAACTTCGATTTAATGCAGATTACCCTGATTGAAGCCAATCCGCATTTGCTGCATGGCATGAGCGGGGGCGCTGCGCAAAAGTCGTTGGATTACCTCAAACAAATGGGCGTAAATGTGCTACTCGATAAGCGCGTGACAGCCTACGATGGCAAAACAATCAACCTGGCCTCAGGTGAAGAATTGCAGTCCGAAACATTGGTGTGGGCAGCAGGTGTTCGCGGCCAGATCCCCGAGGGGGTCGATCCGAAATTTATGGCGCGCGGAAACCGGGTGAAGGTGAACTGCTACAACGAAGTAGAAGGTATGGACGGTGTTTTTGCAATTGGCGATATTGCTTATATGGAAACGCCAAGGTATGCCTCCGGCCATCCGCAGGTTGCGCAGGTTGCCTTGCAGCAGGCTGATAATTTGGCCAATAACTTTATTCGTGTGGCCCAAGGGAAAAACCGGACAGAATTTGAATACAAAAATAAAGGATCCATGGCGACCGTGGGGCGCAACAGGGCTGTTGTGGATTTGCCCTTCTGGAAGTTCTCCGGTCCGTTCGCCTGGCTGGTTTGGATGTTTATCCACCTGATGTCGATTGTTGGCGTGAAAAACCGACTGTTGATTTTCATCAACTGGTTGTGGAAATACTTCACCTTCGACCAGTCGTTGCGCTTGATATTACGCCCCTCGCGCAAAGCGCAGGAACGCCCCTTGTAAGAAGATGAAAGACAAAAAACGTACATGATTCAGGGCAATCACCAACAGGGATGAAAGTTTAGGGATTTTTGGTTGTCGGGCTGTCATCGGGTCACGTTGTCGTGGTTGTCACAAGTTGTCGGGGTGTCATGGGGTCCCGTTCTCTTTGTTGTCTCAAGTTGTCGGGTTGTCGTGGTTGTCGTGGTTGTCATCCAATACAGCATCAACGAGCAAGAGGGTCTTCTGATCAATGCCAAAAAGTTGGGAGGCGGTTGACCTATTTCTCAAGCGTGACAGGCGATCCAAAGGTTCAGCGCAATCCCGGAGGGATGCAATTTGGGTAGCATAACGACGACAAGGGAGAAATTCCGTCCCGTACGGGACGGGAGAATTTGCTGTGTGGACATACGTGTTATTGATATCCTGTTGTCTTTGTTGTCAGAAGTTGTTGGGTTATCATCCAATACAGCATCAACGAGCAAAAATAGGTTCGATCAATGCCAAAAAGTCGGGAGTTAGTTGGCCTATTTTTATCTAGGCCGAAATCAAACGAAAAGCATAGTGAACCCGGGAAGCTCCGCTCCGGCAGCTGCCGGACTGGAGATCACCCGATAGGACTATTATAAAAAAGACGGCAAGTGCCGTCTTTTTTGTTGCTTATTTTTTATTAACCGAGGTGTCAATTTCCTCTGGTGTGATGGGGATGCGTTCGCCCAGCAGCTCGCAGCCGCTTTCGGTCACCAGCAAGTCGTCTTCAAGCCGGATGCCCCCGAAGTTGCGGTAGGCCTCTAGTTTCCCGAAGTCGATAAAATCGGTATTGATCTTTTCGGCTTTCCATTTGTCGATCAAGGCCGGGATGAAGTAGATTCCCGGTTCGTTGGTGATCACAAAGCCCGGTTTCAGTCGTTTTCCTAAACGCAGATAGGCCGTTCCAAATTGGTCGATCGGACGAATTTCTTCGTCGTAACCAACGTGAATTTGCCCCAGGTCTTCCATATCGTGTACATCCAGCCCCATCATGTGTCCCAGTCCATGGGGGAAAAACAGCGCATGGGCTCCGGCTTTCACAGCCTCCTGAACGTCGCCTTTCATCAGACCCAGTTGTTTCAACCCGCCGGCGATCACTTCGGCAGCTTTCAGGTGTGCCGATTGGTAGGTGATTCCGGCTTTCACGTGAGCTGTAGTGTAATTATTGGCGGCCAACACGATTTCATAAATCTCGCGTTGTTGTTGGGTAAACTTTCCGCCAACAGGTGTGGTGCGGGTGAAGTCGGAAGCATAGTGCGACAGGCTTTCCGCTCCGGCGTCAACAAGCATTAAGCGGCCTTCTTCCAAATAGCCGCTATGGCTGTGGTTGTGCAATGTTTCGCCGTGTTGGCTGAGGATAATGGGGAAGGATGCCGATGCCCCCTGCGCTTTGGCTATTCCTTCCATGGTTCCGGCAATGGTTTGTTCCCAGCAGCCGGGATGTGCCATTTTCATGGCTGCAAGGTGCATATTGTAGCCGGTAGCACAGGCTTTTTTTATTTCTTCAATTTCGCCGGCTTCTTTTACTTCGCGTTGTGCGATGACTGCTTTCACTAAATCGAGAGAACGGTATTCGTTTAGTTTTGCCGGATGAATCCCCAGTAATTCGTGTAGCAGAAGTTTATTTTCAGCCCGGTATGGAGGCAGAAAGTGGATTTTTCGCCCGGCGTTAATTGCCTTGGTGATTTCGTTGAACAGCTCCTTGAAGGGAGCCGTTTGGGTACAGCCAACTTTAGCGGCATTTTCTTTCAGGCTAACTTGTGGCCCCATCCAGATAATATCCTCAATATCGACATCGTCTCCGAACAGCATATCGTTTCCCCGATTAATGTCGATAAGGCCGGCCAAGCCCTGGAAATCGAGGCCGAAATAATACAAGAAGTTACTGTCTTGTCTGAAATGATAGGTATTGTCGGCATAGTTCATCGGGACATCAGTGTTTCCCAATAGCAGAACCAGTCCGTCCGACAGCAGTTCTTTCAGTTTTTGCCGTCTTGCGCTGTATATTTCTGGTTTAAACATGACTTTGTAATTAAAGTTAAAGGGGCTGAAGATAGGCATTGTTGGGCTGTCATTTTATGACTTTTCACAAAACATCGGGATAATTTTGCTTGCGGGCGCCCATTAATATGCGATCAAACATATAACAGGTTTCAAGGAAAAGGCGTATCTTTTAGAGGAGAAACTAAATAATGTAAATCATGCACAATACCTTGCTAAGCTACATGAATAAACGGCTGGGGGAAGATGCCCAAAAATCAGGCCCTCGATTTAAAACTGCCGGACCGGTGATCACCATTTCCCGCGAGGTGGGCTGTGGCGGCATTTTAGTTGCGAAACAACTCGCGGAGGAATTGAATAAGAGTGTATTTTGCAAACAATGGCAGGTAATTAGTAAAGAAGTGTTGAGCCAAAGTGCCAAAGAGTTAAAGGTGAAACAGGAAAAGGTCGATCGTCTGCTTTCGAGTTCCGAGAAATTTACCTTCGACGAAATTCTTTCTGCTTTTTCCGAGAAATATTACAAGAGTAACCGGGTGATTATGAAGACGGTGCGCGAGGTGATTTACAGTTTTGCTTCGGATGGTTGTTGCATCATTGTTGGGCGGGCCGGTCATTTAATTGCTGACGATATTGACAATGCACTGCACGTGCGGCTGACGGCTCCCACCCGCTGGCGGGTCGATTCTATTGCTGCCCGTAAACAGATGAATAAGTCGGGTGCGCTGAAATATATTCAGGATATTGAAAAGGAACGGATTGTGTTTCGCGATTATTTCCGGAAAAACAAAAACGAGGAAGAGCAGTTTGATGTCACGATTGATGTTTCGCGTTTCGATACCGATCAGGTGATTAAACTTATTATGGCAGCTTTTGAGTTGCGCGGCATTCCGGATCGAATGAAGAAGAATGTTCCTTATTTTTAAGTGTGTAAATTTTGTTGTGGATTTCTATGAATAAACAAATCGCCTTCCTGATTTTCGGGAAGGCGATTTACATTTTAGTATTCAGAATTTGGGCCCCTCATGCCGTTGTATTATCGCTACTTACTTGAGGGTTTCGTCAATCAAGTATTTATTTCGGTCGGTGGAATTTCGTGAGAACAATTCGGCTAAAAAGCCGGCCAAAAATAATTGGGTTCCGATAATCATGGCCGCCAGCGACAGAAAGAAATAGGGGCTTTCGACCACCTTGGGAGCCTGAATGTTGTGCGCAACGGCAACCAGTTTTCTGACGCCCAGATAGGCCGATGCCAGCAAGCCAATAAGAAACATTAAAGTGCCCAGGACGCCGAAAAAGTGCATGGGGCGCTTGCTGAATTTGGCAATAAAATTAACCGACAGCAAATCCAGTGGCCCGCGAATAAAGCGTTCGAAACCGAATTTAGTTTCACCGTATTTGCGTTCCTGGTGCTGAACAACTTTTTCCCCGATTTTTTTAAAGCCTGCCCATTTGGCGATAATGGGGATGTAACGGTGCATTTCGCCATACACTTCAATACTTTTAACCACCTGTTTGCGGTAAGCTTTAAGCCCGCAGTTAAAGTCGTGAATTTTGATGCCCGAACTACGGCGTGCAATCCAGTTATAGAATTTACTGGGAATGTTTTTCGACAATACGGGGTCGTATCGTTTTTTCTTCCAGCCCGAAACCAAATCGTATTGCTGGTCGGTAATCATGCGATACAAGTCGGGTATTTCCTCGGGGCTGTCCTGTAAATCGGCATCCATCGTAATGACAACGTCACCCTGTACTTCGCCAAAACCAACGTGCAAGGCCGCAGATTTGCCGTAGTTTCGTTGAAACTTAATGCCTTTTATAGCTGTGTTTTTCTGATGAAGCTTTTCAATAACTTGCCACGACTTATCGCTGCTACCATCATCAATCAATATAATCTCGTACGAAAAATTATGCGAGTCCATCACCCGCTTAATCCATGCGGTCAGTTCGGGTAACGATTCTTCCTCGTTTAATAATGGAATAACTACAGAAATATCCACCTGTTTTGAATTAGTTGCGTAATTTATGCTATAAAGAAACGAATTATTCTTGGGAATCCAGCTCCGACATTGCTTTCTCGTAACCGCTGTCCGACGTATTTTTCTTAACAATCAGCGAGGTGATTAACGAAATGATCGAGCCTAACAGTACTCCGCTTTTCAATGAATCGGTCAGCGCTTGCAGCGGCGTTTGAACCGTCTGGGTATCAAATTTGACCATCGCTTGGTCGATCTGGTCTTCCGGGACGCCGTTGTTTAGCATGAACTGGTAGGTTTTTTCCTGAATGGCGTTGATCATGCGTTGGGCATAGTCGGGGTCGATGTAGCGGTTTAAAATATATTGAAACAAACCGGTAATGATACTGCTGAAGACAACAATCATTAGTCCGTAAATAAAGGCCTGCCCAAAGGTAATTGTTCCGTTTAGCAGGTTGTCGCGGTATTTTTTAGTGCAGAACAGCAGGAAGAAGATTAAGATCCCGAGGTTGAAAAACATGATGAAAAAAGAGCTGAACAAACCGGTCTTTTCAATAATGGCTGTAGCCCAAATTATCAGTTGCACTGAAATCACAATCAGAGCGTAGTAGATCCCGTTGGTTAAGGCGAGTTTTAAAGGCGAATTTTCCGTCTGCATTTGAGTTGAATTAATGTTTCACACAAAGATATTCGATTTTTTAAATGTACTGAAATTAAATAATAGCAGGTAAAACCGGTATTTCATGTTGTGGTCGCTATGGGGGCAGTTTGTTTTTTGAGCCCTTATGCGCCGGATTTCGGTCGGGGGACGTTGTTTTTTGAAAACGCCTGATGTTTTCACTAAAAGCTCGCCCGGCAGAGCCCGTAGCAGTAGGGGAACAATTTCAGTGCAGCTGCCGACATTCACGAAAAAAAATGAAAAAAATATCGCCGAAATATTGCTTTGAGGACTAATTGTTTAGTCGAAATCGGCGCAAAAAAGCCAGCGTCAATTTGAGATTTCGTTTGCAGTGAATGATAAAATTTCTACTTTTGTCGCCGGGTAAGTCCTGTACGACCAGCTCCCTCTGAATCCCCCCAGGGTCGGAAGGCAGCAAGGGTAGGAGGTTGAGCGGTGCGATACAGGTAGCTTACCCACTTTTTTGCCGAATTAGCTCAGTTGGCCAGAGCACGTGATTTGTAATCTCGGGGTCCACAGTTCGAATCTGTGATTCGGCTCAAAATGAAAGTTGAAATATGAGAAGGGTGAAAAATTGAATGTTTATCCGGACGGTTTCAACCAGAGTTCTGAAAATATTGAAGAATAAAGAAGCCGGTTTTTTGAAGATCTTCTGATCTTCGGAAATTCTAATCTTCTGACATTCTATTTGGGGAGATACCAAAGTGGCCAACTGGGGCGGACTGTAACTCCGCTGACTTTCGTCTTCGTAGGTTCGAATCCTGCTCTCCCCACCACTGTTGAAATTCCAAATCTCACGGCTCAAATTCCAAATTTGGCTTTTGAATCTTGTTCTCTGGATTTTTAACTGATTAGCGGGAGTAGCTCAGCTGATAGAGCATTAGCCTTCCAAGCTAAGGGTCGCGGGTTTGATCCCCGTCTCCCGCTCAATAAAGGGGTTGTCATTTTTTTTGACAGCCCCTTATTTATGGAGGGCCATTCGTTCTTGAAGAACAGCAAGTATTGCTGTGTTTACGTTGGGCGGCCTGTTTCGCGATGCCGAATTAGCTCAGTTGGCCAGAGCACGTGATTTGTAATCTCGGGGTCCACAGTTCGAATCTGTGATTCGGCTCAAAAATGAAAGTTGAAATATTTGAAGGGTAAAGAAATTAAATGTTTACCCGGACGGTTTCAACCAAAGTTCTGAGAAATATTGAAGAATAAAGAAGCGGAGTTTTTGAAGATATTTTGATCGTCTAAAATTCTACTCTTCTGACATTCTATTTGGGGAGATACCAAAGTGGCCAACTGGGGCGGACTGTAACTCCGCTGACTTTCGTCTTCGTAGGTTCGAATCCTGCTCTCCCCACCACTGTTGAAATTCCAAATCTCAAGGCTCAAATTCCAAATCTGGCTTTTGAACTTTGTTTCCCGGATTTTTGACTGATTAGCGGGAGTAGCTCAGCTGATAGAGCATTAGCCTTCCAAGCTAAGGGTCGCGGGTTTGATCCCCGTCTCCCGCTCACTAAAAGAGCGATCTATTTTTGATGTTCCTTCATTTACCGGGGGGCTTCGTTCTAAAGAAACTGCAAGAACAGCGGTGCTTAATTTAAGCAATCGATTTGGTAAAGCCGGATTAGCTCAGTTGGCCAGAGCACGTGATTTGTAATCTCGGGGTCCACAGTTCGAATCTGTGATCCGGCTCAAAAAAGAAGGTTGGAATATTGAAAGGGTAGACAATTTGAATGTTTATCCGGAAGGTGTCCGACGAAGTTCATAAAAAATAGTGAAGAATAACGAAGCCGGGTTTTGAAGATCTCCTGATCTTCTGAAATTCTGCTCTTCTGACATTCTATTTGGGGAGATACCAAAGTGGCCAACTGGGGCGGACTGTAACTCCGCTGACTTTCGTCTTCGTAGGTTCGAATCCTGCTCTCCCCACCATTGTTGAAATTCCAACTTTCAAGGCTGAAATTCCAAATCTGGTTTCCGGACTTTGTTCTTTGGATTTTCGACTGATTAGCGGGAGTAGCTCAGCTGATAGAGCATTAGCCTTCCAAGCTAAGGGTCGCGGGTTTGATCCCCGTCTCCCGCTCAATAAAGAGGTCGCCAATTGGTGGCCTTTTTTCGTATAAAATAATCAGCAATTATGCCATCCCAAGTGCTTTTGTTCGCAGCTCAGGCTTCTGTTAAACTCGTTACTGCAGTATGGCCATTCCGAAAAATGTCCCGACGCTTTGGGGCTGTAGTTTCACCTGTTTTCTTGTTGTCGTTCATTTCTTCATTTGATTTAATCGATCGGATATCGGGATTATTGATTAAATAGGATAGAACTATCTTTTAATCGCAATGTTTTTCCTTTATGTGTCGAGCTTTCTTCGAGCCAGGCAGCACGCCGGTGCGGGACTAAACACGCCTTGAAAAACAAAAATGGAGAATGAGAGCAACAAACCGTTTTAAAAATATCATTAAATCAGAGAAACCCGTTGTGGTTGATTTTTATGCCGATTGGTGTCAACCCTGCAAAGAAATACAGCCCGTATTAAGCGAGCTGAAAAGTAATTTCAAACAGCGTATTCGGGTTTTAAAGGTTAATGTCGATTATAACCCGAATATTGCCAACCTGTATCGGGTTAAATCGATCCCGACGGTGATGGTTTTCAAGTCAGGCGACCTGCAGTGGAGCAAGGAGGGCCTGGTTTTACTTCCCGAGTTGAGCGGTGTGCTCAGCCAGTATTTAGTTGATGAAGTCTGAATATTCACTTTTCTTTTTATCTTGCAGCTGCTTGAATTGAACTAAGCTTTTGTGTGGAATGGAAAAACGTGCGAATCCTTTAGGCGATAAGCTGCCTGAAGACAGTCTTCTGTTTGTTAAAGAGCTCTTGTCGGCAACTTCATCTATCGTCTGTATTTTAAATCAAAACAATGAGCTGGTCTTGGCCAACTCGAGCTTGATGGAACGCTTTGGCATTGAGCTCGATCAGGATCTTGCAAGCCTGCGTTTCGGCGAGGTTGCCGGATGTGTAAATGTTACGGTTCATAACAACACCTGCGGAGGTGGCGAGCGTTGCCAGTACTGCGGGGCTAATTATGCCTTTCAGGATTTTTGGAAAAGCAGCAAAACCGTGATTAACGAATGTCGGCTGGTGCGAAACAATAACGGGCTGACCGAACAGTTGGATCTGGAGATTACCGCCAGCCCCTTCAATTGCGGGGAACCTTTCATGCTGGTTTCGCTGGTGGATGTCACGGACAAAAAACGGCGCGAAATTCTGGAGCGGATCTTTTTTCACGATATCATTAATATTGCCGGCAGTCTTAAAGGGGTTTTTGATTTGATAAGCTTAAACCCGCAGGAGGTTGATCCGGAGATGCTGAGCATTGGTTCTTCTTTGGGAACACAGATTCTGGAAGAAATTAAAGCACAACAGCAGTTGATTAAAGCGGAAAAGGGAGAGCTCAATTTACAGATTGAACCGATTGCCATGGGCGATTTTCTGGAGGAGCTCAAACACAAAGTTCAATTTAGCGATGCCGCCTTTGACCGGACGATTGAGGTGCAGGATTTGTCCGGAAATCAGCAGTTCTCAACCGACAGAACCTTGCTGACCCGGGTTGTGTTCAACATGGTAAAAAATGCGCTGGAGGCCGTTAACCGGGGCGAGCATGTGAAAATAACAGCTCGAAAGGCCGGCGAGCTTATTCGCATTGACGTGCACAACGACAGCTACATTCATCCCGACGTGCAGGCCCAGTTGTTCCAACGATCTTTTTCAACCAAGGGAGCCAATCGGGGCTTGGGCACTTACAGCATGAAAATGCTGGGCGAGCGTTATTTAAAAGGACAGGTTGATTTTGAAACATCCAGCGAAAACGGAACGACATTCTATATTCAAATTCCGCCTTCGCTGGTTTAATTCTATTCCGTTTCCGAAACGATCTCTTTGATGCGTTCCAACTGATTTTTCGGATATTGTTCGCCCGGACGTAAATTTACAGCCTGGTTATAGTAAAATCGGGCAACGCTGTAGTTCTTATTTTCAAAGGCTTTGTCGGCTTCGCTGATTGCTTTTTGATATTCGCTTTCGGTCTCGGCAGCCTGAATTTTCTGCATTTCTTCCCGAATCTCCTGGAGCTTAATACCCGGGTAAGGCTCATCTTTCTTCAGGGCCTGTGCTCGTTGGTAGAACGAGCGGGCAATCGCAAAGTCTTTATTCACAAAGGCCTCGTCGGCGGTATTAATCCAATTCAGGTAGTCCTGTTCTTCGCGCTGCGACAGCAGTGAATTGGTTAATTTTCCAATCTCTTTGATCTGATCTTTGGGATATTGTTCCCACGACTTTATTTCCAGCGCTTTGTTGTAATGGAAGCGCGCCAGTGTGTATCCTTTTCGGTTAAATTCCAGGTCGGCTTTGGCAATCGCATCGTTGTAGGCCTTGAGTTGCTCGGCGGTGAGCGACTGATCAATAAGCCGGCTGATCTCGCTCAGCCGCTGCTGCGGATACGGGTTTTGCGGTTGCAGTCCCAAGGCTTTCTGGTAGTAGAAGCGTGCTACCGGATAATCTTGTTTGTCGAAATTCTCGTCCGCAATTTTAATTGCTTCATTATAGGCTTCGTTGGCTTTTTCGGCAGCTCTTGCTTGCTCGGCCAACAGTTCCGCTTCTTTGATCTTCAGATCGATAATTTCAATTTGTTGTTTGGGGTACGATTCATCCGGCTTCAGTGTTAAAGCCTTCTGATAACTGATTTTGGCATCGCTCCAGGCTTCATCGCCGAACAATTGGTCTGCTTCGCGGATCGCCGCCTGATAATCGGCTTCAATTTTCGCCAACCTTGCAATTAAGGCGTTTAGTTCGTCAATTTTGGGTTGAACGAAGGCTGTTTTTTCCGGAAGAATGACAATCGCATCCTGGTAGCTGCTTACGGCATTTTCTAATTCTTGCGCATCGATATAGGCTTCAGCTTCTTTAATTTTTGCATTGAAGGCCATCAGCTTTGCCCCCGCAATGGAATCTTCCCGGGCTTTTTGCCGGCGTTCGGCTTCAGCCTGGGCCAGTTGTTGCAAAAGGCGGTCAATTTCGGCGAGCTGATCTTTCGGATATTGCTCGTTAGGAAGAATAAGAAGGGCTTTGTTGTAGGCTTCGCTTGCCGCTTCATAAGCTTGTTGGGCCATCGCTGTGTCGCCCAGCTTGATGGCCGCCTCATATTGTGCACGAGCGGCTTTTTCGGCAGCCAAACGTTGTGCCTCCGCTTCGGCGGCCAAACGTGCTTCTTCGGCCCGTTGCGCCATGATTTGCCTGATTTCGGCCATGCGCTGGGGGGGCTCGGGCTCGCCGGGTTTCAGCGTGGCGGCCTGTTGGTACAAATTGAGGGCTTCATCCAGTAGGTCCTGGTCAAAGGCTGATTTAGCCGATGCCATGGCGCTGGTGTATTGCGCGTCCAGTTCGGCTTGTCGGGCAAGGTCGGCCAGGATGCGGTCAATTTTTTCGATCTGACTAGCCGGATAAGCCTCATTGGCTTTTAAGGCCAGGGCATCCTGATAAAGCGGTTTGGCGCCGGTATAGTTTTCCACGCTGAAAGCCTGATCAGCAGCGGCGATCTTGGCCGCATAAGCAGCCTCCAGCTTTTGGCGCTCTGCTTCGGCCAGTGCAGCTTCCTGCAGCTTTTGATCAATGATGGCGATCTGGCTGGTTGCGTATTCGTCGTTCGCCTTTATGGACAAGGCATTTTGGTATTCCGGTTTAGCCAAGGCATATTCCGTTTGGTTGAAAAGGCCGTCTGCTGTGGTAATGGCTTTTTGGTAGGCCTGTTCGATGGCGGCGGCCTGTAATCGCTTAATTTCGGACAACTGATTGACCGGGTATTCTTCCTCCGTTTTTAAAAGATGGGCCTCGTTGTAGGCATCGGTAGCCTCGTTATAGTCACGAATTTTGAAGGCCGCATCGCCGCGGGTTATCGCCGCCTGATAGGCGCGGTTGACTTCCGCCAGTACTTCTTGCTGATGTTTCTGTTCCGCCAGTATGACATCAATTTCGGCAATCTTTTCCTTCGGATAGACCTGTTCCGGTTTCAAACGGCTGGCATCCGTGTAACTGTCGCGCGAAGGCAGATAGCTTTCCATGGCAAATAACGAATCGCCTTTGGCGATGTAGGCCCTGTACGAGCGCTCCAGTTGTTCTGCCCGCAGCAGGTCGGCCTGCAGTTGTTTGACTTTTTCAATTTGGTCGGCCGGGTATTTCTCTTGCGGTTTCAGTTTTAATGCCTGTTCGTACTGGTCGATGGCACCGTCGTATTCCCGACTTGCTACCAATTGGTCGCCCTGCTGAATGGCTTGCTGGTAATCGGCGTCCAGTTGCGCCAGGCGGGCCAGCTCGGCATCAATTTTTTGAATTTGCTCTTTTGGATACGCTTCGTCCGGCTTCAGATTTAGCGCTTGCACATAGTTGTTGCGCGCAGGCTCCAGTTGTTGGGCCGAATAGGCTTGATCGGCCATGGCGATCAGGTCGCCATATTGTTTGTCTAAATCTTGTTGCGCCAGAATCCGGTCAATCTCTGCGATTCGGTTTTGTGCCTTTTCGCTGGTTGGCACAAGGGCGAGTGCTTGCTGATAGATCGGTTTGGCGGAAGTGTATTGCTTGCGGTCAAAGGCTGCATCGGCGCGCGTCATCAGTTCTTCAAATTGCGCCTCCAGTGCTAACTGATCGTCAATCTTACGAATTTGCGCTTTGGGGTAGCTTTCGTCCGGCAACAGCTGCAGCGCATTTTGGTACAGGCCTTTTGCCTGGGGCAGCTGTGAGGCGTTAAAAGCCTGGTCGGCCTGGGTAATCAAAGCATCGTATTGACTGCGTGTTTGTTGTTGCGCCAGTCGTTTTTGGCTTTCGGCCAAACGGTTGGTCGCCTCCGGATCGTTGGGTTTAATGCTCAAGGCTCCCTGGTATGCGTTAATGGCCGTGTTGTAATCCGGAAGGTCGAAAGCGGCATTCCCTTGCTGCATAAACGCCAGATATTGTTCTTCGGCAGCAGCCTGATCGGCCAGCTTTTGCAGGGCTGCATCAATCCGGACAATCTGATCCTGCGGGTATTTTTCGGCAGGCTTTAGGCCCAGTGCCTTTTGGTAGTCGCCTTTTGCTGCAATATATTCCCGGGCATTAAAAGCCTCATCGGCCGAAGCGATAGCCGCGGCATACTGCTCGTCCAGCGCTTGGTTGGCCAGGATCTGGTCAATCTCGGCAATTCTTTTTTTCGACAGTTCATGCTCGGCCTGAAGCGATAATACCTGTTGGTATTTCGATTTGGCGTTCACATATTCCTTTTGGTTGAAGCTGGCATTTGCCTCGGCCAGTAGTTGATCGAGCTGTTGGTTCAACTGCATGCGCCGGTCGATCTCAGCAATCCGATCCTTCGGATATTGCTCGGCGGGCTTTAGGTTTGAGGCCTGCTGGTAGCTGCTTCGTGCTGTTGGCAGCAGCTCTTTGCTGTACTGCTCGTCGGCCTGTGTAATCAGCTCCTCGTATTTTGCATTGTTGGCCAAGCGTTGCATGGCGGCCTGGGTAGCCCGGATGCGTTCTTGGGCGGGTTCGTCGCCCGGTTTTAAGCTTAAAGCCTCGTTAAAGGCCGAGAGGGCGTCCGGATAGGCTGCCTTATTAAAGGAAAGATCGCCCCGGCTCATGGCGGCAGCATACTGCTCGTCGATTGCTTTTTGTTCGGCCAGCCGAGCCAGCTCCAGATCGATTTTCTTGATTTGATCGCGGGCGTATTGGGAGTCGCGTGGCCGCATATCCACAGCTTGCTGGTACAATCCTTTGGCCTGAAGATAGACTTGCGTGTTAAAGGCCTGGTCGGCGCGGGCAATAAGCTCGTCGTATTGCATATTCCGAAGCTTGTCGGCCAGTAATTTGCGTGATTCTTCAATCCGGCTGGTGGCATATTTATCCTTGGCTTTATACTCCAGTGCTTTTTGATACGAGGCAATGGCCTCGTTGTATTGGGTGCCCTCGAACTGTTGGTCGCCGGCACGGATTGCTGCCAGGTAGTTTTGTTCGGTTTCTTCGGCCATTTGCAGGGCGGCCAGCAGATCCTGAATCTCAGCAATCCGATCCTTGGGATAGGCACGGTCGCTAAAAATCATCAGGGCATCGCGAAATCGGCCAATGGCTCCTTCATATTGTTTTTTGTGATACAGGGCATCGGCTTCAGCAATGGCTTTGTCGTATTGCCGCTCAAGGGCCGCCATTTCCTGTTCGCTGGCACGGCCAATGCTGCGGCGCTCGCTGGCCAGAGCATCGCGCTCGGCCTCGGCAGCCTGAATTTGTTCGCGCAGCATGGCATCGGAGAGGTAAATCTCCGCATCAAAATTGTCGATTTGTGAATTGTAGAAGACCCGAGCTACCGGTTTCACGGTAAACGAGCGGTCGATGGCGTCGGTTTCTTCAAAAAAGTTCAGCTCGAAAGGGTAGGGCGGAAATTTATTATTACGCTGTAAAACCTCCGTGGGAACGTAAGTTGAAATGATGATGATCTTCTGAAAAAATCCTTCCCGTTTAAAGACCAGCCGATACTCGTGGTTGTATTCAAATTCGTATTGGAAACGACCACCGCGGGGCGGGTTGGTTTGTTCCACTTGATGTTCGTCTTTGAAGAGCGTTATGGTTGCTCCTTCAATTTTACCGTCATCGGACGTTACCCGGCCTTCGACCATAAATTTGACTTCGTCCTGCTGGGCAAAAAGCAGGAAAACCACAACAATGGTCAGGATGGCTAAAAAGACTTTTTTCAGGGACATATCAGGTTTTGTTTGCGAAATATCAGTACTGCGCATCAAGCAATGGTGCTCCATACACAAGTATAATAACTCATAAAGCATAGATATTATTTTTTCAGCCCAAAAACAAGTTTTTATTTTTCTGCTTTTTCGCAACTCGCTAATTATTGCGTTCTTTGCTGTTTCTGTAGGTGAAGTGGTAATCGTGAGGTGTTTGTTTGGGAATTGCATGCGTTCCTCCTTGCTGCTGTATGCAGAAGTATTGAATGACCATCTTTTTTTTATTGCATGAAACGAGAACCCTTATTTCTGGAGGCCCTGTTGCCCATCCTGCTGTTGATTGTTTTACTGACCTTAAACGTTATCTTTTTCGATGACACACTGGCCGGCGCCAATCAGGTGGCGCTGTTGCTGGCCGCAACGATTGGCGGTATTATTGTGCGACGTAATGGCCAAAAGTGGGACGACACCATGGACAATGTGGTTAAAACCATTGGATCGGCCATGCCATCGATGTTGATTTTGTTGTTGATTGGTTCGCTGGCCGGCACCTGGATGCTTTCCGGCATTGTGCCTACGCTCATCTATTACGGGCTCGATATTATTAATCCGCAGGTGTTTTTGGTGACAGCCGTGGTGGTTAGTGCCATTGTCTCGGTGGCTACCGGCAGCTCGTGGTCGACCATTGCAACCATTGGTGTGGCGCTGATCGGCATCGGGAAAGCCATTGGCATTAACGAGGCCATTGTGGCGGGAGCAATTATCTCGGGAGCGTATTTTGGCGATAAGATTTCGCCGCTGAGCGATACCACCAATCTGGCGCCTGCCATGGCCGGAACCGACCTGTTTACGCATATCCGCTACATGTTTTATACCACCACGCCGAGTTTTATCCTGACACTGCTGATTTTTTTGATGATTGGCCTGAACTACGATTTTTGTGGTGCAGTGGTGGATGTAGCCAATGTGAAGTCGGCCATTGACGGGGCTTTTAATACCAGTCCGTGGCTGTTTTTGGTGCCTGTGGTGTTGTTTGTGATTATCGTGAAGAAGGTGCCGCCGGTTCCCTCGCTGATGATCGGAACCTTGCTGGGCGCTTTGTTTGCAATCATCTTTCAACCCCACATTATTCAGGAGTTGGCGGGAAATGTTTCCAGTTATGTCGAGGCTTCGTACATCAGCGGGATGCAGGCCATGTTTGGCGATATTGCCATTCAAACGCCCGATGCCGATGTGAATGAACTGCTGCAAACCTCCGGAATGGGGGGAATGCTCGATACAATATGGTTGATTTTGTCGGCCATGGTCTTTGGCGGAATCATGGAGTCGGGGGGCTTGCTGGCTAGTATTACCCGACCGATTATTCGCTGGGCCAACTCCACCGGATCGCTGGTGGCCTCAACAGTGGTCACCTGTATCTTTTTTAACGCGACGGCTTCCGACCAGTATATTTCGATTGTGGTGCCGGGGCGCATGTACCGCAAAACATTTCGCGATAAAGGCTTAAAGCCCGAAGTGCTGAGCCGTACGCTGGAAGATTCGGGGACGATGACCTCGGTGCTGATTCCCTGGAATACTTGCGGGGCAACCCAGTCGCGGGTGTTGGGGGTGGGAACGTTCGACTATCTGCCCTACGCGTTTTTTAACCTGATTAGTCCGCTGATGTCCATCTTGTTTGCCTATCTGAATTTAAAAATCCGCCGCTACAAAGTGGAGGAGGTGCCCGTAGCAGACGAGTAGTGGCGACCCGGGAACAAGCCCCCTTTTTGCATGAAAAATTGAACTATTTTTGGCAAGCTGAATTTTTCGATTTCGGGTATACTGCCCCAAAGGACTGAAGTAATGAGTGTGATACTGCTGTTAATTGTTTTCTATTTGTGTTTTCCGGCGGCCATCGTCTATGCCACGCATCAATCCACGGTGCTGAATAAGATCGGCGCGGTGGTGCTGGCCTATATCGTTGGGGTGGTTGTGGGCAATGTGGGCTTGCTGCCGGCCATGTCGGAGCAGATGCGCAGTTTGCTCGGTGGACAAGCTTTCTTGCCCGATGCGCAAATGACCGAATACCTGCAACAGGGGAGGCTGACAGCTGCCGACTTGGTGCCCAACCAGATTGCACGCTTGCAGGAAATCCTGATGACCATCACCATTCCGCTGGCCATTCCTTTGCTGTTATTTTCGCTCGATGTAAAGCGTTGGCTAAAACTGGCCCGGCGAGCCATGATCTCGATGGTACTGGGCATTGTTTCGCTCACCATCGTGATTGTCATTGGTTTTTTCAGCCTGAAAAACCTGATCCCCGAGGCCTGGAAAATTGCCGGCATGCTCGTGGGCATCTATACCGGTGGAACACCCAACCTGGCGGCCATTGCAACCGCCCTGGAGGTCGATCCGAACATCTTCATCCTGGTGAATACCTACGAAATTGTGGCCGGATTTTTCTTTTTGGTTCTGATCATGACCGTTGCACAATCCTTGCTCAATCGCTTTATGCACCCGTTTCAGTCGGCATTAACCGAAGAACATCTGGAGCCGGTGCAGGCGGCCAACGAGGAGTTCGAGGGCATGTTAACCCGCAGCGGTATCCTCGAAATGGCCAAGTCGTTCGGCTTGTCGCTGCTCATTTTTGCCTTTGCCGGCGGCCTGAGCTTGCTTGTGCCCAAGTCGGCACAAATGGTTACTGTCATCCTGGGCATAACCACCCTGGGCGTTGCCGGTAGTTTGTTGCCCGCCATTAACCGGCTCAAACAATCGTTCTCGCTGGGTATGTACCTGATTCTGATTTTCTCGTTACTCGTCGCCAGCATGGCCGATCTGACGGCCTTGTTCAATATCGACTTCTTCTACTTGTTTCTGTTTGTGGCACTGGGCGTGTTTGGCACCATGCTCATCCATGTATTTTTGTCGTGGCTGTTTAAAATTGACACGGATACCACCATCATTACCATTTCGGCCTTATCGTTTTCGCCTCCTTTTGTGCCGGTTGTTGTATCGGCACTAAAAAACAAAGAGGTGCTGATCTCGGGCCTGGCTGTTGGTACGCTGGGCTACATCTTCGGAACTTATCTGGGGGTAACACTGGCTTATTTCCTGAACGCTTTTATGTAGACCACCGTTGCCATTTAATAATGGCCTCCCGAAAAATTGTTGCCGTTATTAAATAATGAAGGGCTCCCCGGTCGTTGGGGAACGCGTTATTAAATGATGAAGGGCTCCCCAGCCGTTGGCGACGCCGTCATTAAATAATGATAGCTCCACCGGCCGTTGGGGACGCCGTTATTAAATAATGATAGCTCGACCAGTTGTCGGTGAGCGCGTTATTAAATGATGAAGGGCTCACCAGCCGTTGGGGAACGCATTATTAAATGATGGTGTGTCGGATTCGGTGGCGGCGCAATTTTAAGGAGGACCAACAACCCGAAATCGGCAAGCTCCGTAGATAAAAATAGTGTTGTTGATATTCCGAAACTTAAAAGTAGCATGTTATGGCAAAAGTAAAATTAACACCCGAAGAGCTGGAAACGCTGGAGATTATTAAAGAAGAGCAGGAAATGGAGAAACGACAAATCCTGAAAATTCTGGTGGGCGAGAATTATTGTGAGGATGAAAATGTGTTGCGATTTCTGAAGGATAACTGGTACAGCGAGCTCGAGAAATACTACCAGCACAAAGCTGCCGGTAGCATCAACTACCAAAAGAAGTTCGAAAAGCTCATCAACAAAATGGATAAGCTGATTCAGAAACACAAAATTGAAGATGCCTACTAAGCCGGCGTGGGTTTTGTCACAGAATGGCTCGTTCGAATAGGTCGGGAACGGCGCTTAAAACAGGTAATTCAACTTGATATACAGGCCGGCATCGCCATCGCGCTTGTCGGTTGTACGGCCGTAGTCGCACGATACGATGAAGTTCTCGTTCATCCCGGCTTTCAGGCCCAGCCCATAGCTGGTGTGCCAGCTTTCGGCGCCGTAGTCCAGGTAATTTTTGGTGTCGATGGCTGCAAAACTCGGGTAGAAGTTGAGGGCGCGTTTGCCGGTCACCTTGCCGGTATCCACAAAGCCATTCAAGCCCACAAAAAAGTTATTGTTTTTATATTGAAAGTTGTGGATGCGGCTGCGCAGCTCAAAATTCGCGAAAGCTACATCGTCGCCAATCACGCGGTTGCGCAAAATGCCACGCATTGTGCGGGCTCCCCCCAAACCTTCCATGCTGTTTCCTTTAGCCCCGTCAACAACCCGTTTGGTGAGGTAGTAGAACGGAAGATGGCCCGAAAGTGTGGCTTCGTAGCTGAGGCGGTACGCCAAAACCAGGCGGCGGGGAATTAACCGGAAATACTGCCGGTGCGTCAGTCCCATGCGGGTGAAATGGTCTTCCGATCCCAGGATCTTCGGCACATATTCCAGCACCGCTTCCGACCAGATTCCGCTTTCCGGATTAGCGCGGAAGTTGCGGCTGTCGTAAATCAGGCCGCCGCGCAAAGCCGGGATTGTCCCGCCATCGGCTTCCCGGGGGCCGATAAGTCCCCAGTTGCAGTACCGCTGGTACAGCCCTTCAACATCCGGAAGTTTGTCGGCTTCCTTTTCACCTTTATTCAGCTTGTCGATGTTCACCTTGCCCACCGTAAAACGCTGTAGGTTGATGCCGGCTTCCCATTTCCAGTTTGTGCCGGCTAAAGGGCCCTGAAAATCGAGCTTCAAGCGAAACAACTTCCGGTCGTAGTTGTAGAATAGTCGCGTTTTGTAATCCGCCTGATCGTCGTCGGTCCAATCTTCCAGATAAACAGCATCGTAACCGTTAAAACCATAAAAATGATACGCCTGATCGGTCAGATAGCTCAGGTCGGCAATGGTCTGTATGCCCCGCAGCAAGCGATCCGAGTCGTATTGAAACTGGTAAATTGCACTTCCTTTGGTGAAGCGCGAAACTTCGAGATACAACGAATGATCGTACTCCGGATAACGGCTTCCGTCGCCGTATTGGTAAAGGTTGACCAGCCCGCCGTACTGAAATCCCAGGTCCGAGTCGAAGGTGATGGCCGGCAAGGCGCCAAAGTTCCATCCTTGTTTAACGATTGTTGCTTTGTCGGCCTTTTGCGCCATTGCCGTTCCGCTAATGAGCAGAAGAAGGAAGAGCAGCTTTATTTTCATGAAGTCATGTTTCGGGAAAAACGAATATAGCAGAATTTTCGCTCATCAAGGCGTGACTGCTATTAAACCCGATGGCTTTTGTCGGTTTCGGGGCAACTTAATCTGCTGAACGTTCGATTTTTTTGTATTTTCGGGTCGTTAAAAACGGACTATTTATGGTTACCATCGAAACAAAATATTTGGGCGATTTGCGGACGGAAAACATTCATCTGCAATCGGGGGCTAAAATCATCACCGATGCGCCCTGCGACAATCGCGGAAAGGGCCAGTCCTTTTCGCCAACCGACCTGCTGGCAACAGCACTGGGTAATTGCATCATGACCATTATGGGAATCAAGGCGATGGACAACGGGATCGACATTGTGGGTACCCGTTTGGAAATTACCAAGATTATGGCCTCCGATCCGCGCCGGGTTGCCGAGGTGGTTGTGGCTTTTTTCTTCCCGGCGGATAAAGCGTACACCGAGGAAGAAAAGCAATTAATTGAAAGTGTTGCCGGAATCAGCCCGGTGCCTTTTAGCCTTCACCCCGAATTGAAACAAACCATCCGGTTTAACTGGTAATCGGCCCACATTTATTGAACCACTAAGAAAAGCCTGCCAATAGCGGGATCTGCAATTATGGAGACGACAAAAAAAGAACGCGAAATTATATTACTGAATATTTCAGGGCCCGATCAACCGGGCCAAACAGCATCGCTGACCGCCATTTTAGCTGAATATGATGTGGCTATCCTGGATATCGGCCAGGCGGTTATTCACGAAAACCTGGGACTGGGAATTTTGATCGAGATTTCGGAGAAGGCCGACTCGGCACCCATCCTGAAAGATGTTCTTTTCCGGGCGCACGAGCTGGGCTTGCGGGTGAAGTTTACGCCAATTCCCGAAGCTCGTTACGACGAGTGGGTCTCGCATCAGGGGAAAGACCGTTTTATCATTACGTTGTTGGCCCGTCAGCTAAAAGCCTGCCATCTGGCGCGGGTGACCAAGGTGATTTCCGAACAAGGATTGAATATTGACATCATCTCGCGCTTGTCGGGGCGTATTCCGCTGAACGATCGCGACCGCAAGACCAAGAGCGTTGTGGAATTTTCGGTGCGGGGAACGCCCAGAGACGGAGAGGCCCTGAAACGTGAGTTCATCGGGATTAGCAAAGAAACAGGCGTCGACATTGCCTTTCAGGTCGATAATATGTATCGCCGCAACCGCCGTTTGGTTTGTTTCGATATGGACTCAACGCTCATTCAGGCTGAAGTGATTGACGAATTAGCCCGCAAAGCCGGTGTTTATGACGAAGTAAGCTCGATTACCGAAGCAGCCATGCGCGGCGAGCTGGATTTTCAGGAAAGTTTCAAAAAGCGCATCAGCTTGCTCAAAGGGTTGGATGTATCGGTGATGCAGCAAATCGCCGAAGAGCTTCCCCTAACCGAAGGGGCCGAGCGCCTGTTCCGCACCCTGAAGAAATTTGGCTACAAAACCGCCATTCTTTCCGGTGGTTTCAACTACTTCGGAAACTTTCTGAAATCGAAGTTGGGCGTTGATTATGTTTTTGCCAACGAGCTGGAGGTCGAAAACGGCAAGCTTACCGGTCGCCATGTTGGCGAAATTGTCGACGGTGCCAAAAAAGCTGAGATGTTGAAGCTGCTGGCGTTTAAAGAAGACTTGCACCTGGAGCAGGTGATTGCCGTTGGCGACGGATCGAATGATCTGCCCATGATTCAGCTGGCCGGTTTGGGCATTGCTTTTCATGCCAAGCCCAAGGTGAAGGCCTCGGCTAAGAACTCCATCAGCGAGATCGGCCTGGATGCCATTCTTTATCTGATTGGCTTCCGCGATCGCGAGATTAATGACTAACAATCGGACAACGATAGATATCGAACGAAGGGCTTCAGTTTATTTTGACGCCCTTCGTTGTTGACAGGGGCTGCAATGTGCTGTGATCCCGCTTCAATTATTATTACCTTTCGCTTTCCTTTTTCCAACGAACGACGGCCGCGAAGTGAATATCAGTTATGACATTCCTGCTGGCTGGCGTTTTCTGCGCTTATGGCGAAAACTTCCGTGTCCTTCGCGGTTAAAAACAACAATAAAATGAACAACTTCAAGCCCAACCGACGACATTTTTTAAAGCTGGCAACGATAGCGGGTGTTGGTACTGCCGGACTGGCCACAGCCTGCGCCAACTCAAGCCGAAAACCGGAGAAACCCGAGCGTGAAAACCTGACTTTTCTGTTCCAGGGCGATTCCATCACGGATGGCAACCGTGGACGAACCGACGATCCCAACCACATTCTGGGCCATGGTTATTGCTTTGCGGTATCGAGCCGTATTGGCGCCGATTTTCCGGAAGCCGGTTTTCAGTTTATTAATCGTGGTATTAGCGGCAACACGGTGACCGATCTTTCGAACCGCTGGCAAGCCGATGCCCTCGACCTGAAGCCCGACGTGCTGAGCCTGCTGGTTGGCATTAACGATGTGAATGCGCTGGTTGAAGGCAGTGAGGCGGCAATCGATCTGGAGACTTTTGAAGCAACGTACCGCGCGCTTTTATCGCAATGCCGAGCACAAAATCCTGAGCTTTTGATCGTGTTGGGACTGCCGTTTTTCTTCGCTTCGGGCTGGCGAAAGGATTTTTACGAGCAGTGGCATCCGCTCACCTTGCAACGTGCCGAAGTGGTGAAGCGTATCGCGGCTGATTTTGATGCGGTGCTCGTGGACTACCCCCGCGTATTTGACGAGGCACAACAGCGCGCTCCCATCGATTATTGGATTTGGGATGGCGTGCATCCGACCGTGTTTGGGCACGAACTGATGGCTCGCGAGTGGATCAAACAGGTGAGCGAGAGACTGCAGTTTTTGAACGTGTACAAGCAATAATAGCTTAGGATAATATGCGATATAAGCGACTTCATTCGCGAATTAAGGGCTCATCAAACGATTTCGAGCAGATGGCCAGTGCCTTCGAAGCAGAAGGACAGGCATTGATGCATTCGTTTGCGCCGCAGATCAATCAGCCAACTTCGGATTATGCAGGGGAAATTGAGCGCATCCGGCAGATTGACGAAAAGCTGGGGCGCACCTTTCAGCGCCTGAACCGCCACCAGCGGCACGCGGTTTTTCACCCGGCACAGCGGGCTATTCTTTCGGCCATGGTGGGCAGCGGCAAAACCACGGTGCTGATTGCCAAAATTTTCTACTTGCATTTTGTCGCGCACATCCCGTTTGAGCAAATGGTGGTGCTGACCTTCACTAATAAGGCCGCGCGTGAAATCAAGGAGCGGATCGGTAATTTTCTGGGCGAGCCGGATGCTGCCCGAAACAAGCAATTGCGCTACTTCGGAACCTTCCACGCCATTGCCCGGCAGTTGTTGAACGAACATCCATCGTTGGGCGAACTGGGCTTCAAACCCGATTTTCTGATCATGGATGAGGAGGAAAAGCAGGACTTTCTCGGTCGCCTGGTTACTCAGGAAAACCTCACCATTAAATACCAGAATCAGCTGGCCCGGCGATGGCGCAACTACCGGCACAACGGCGAGACGCTGATGGGGAACATGAAGTCGGAAGATGATTTTGTTCGCCTGGTGGAACTGGCCGAAGCGGAAAAGCGCCGCAGCAATGTCCTGGATTTTGACGACCTGATCACGCTTTGCAATCGGCTGTTGGGAAAAGAAGTTCCAAGGTCTCCGAAGTGGATTATTGTGGACGAGTTTCAGGATTGCAGCGAGGAGCAGTTGCAGCTGATTGAACACCTGCGCGGCACCGACACCCGCCTGTTTGTGGTGGGCGACCAGAACCAGAGTATTTACGGTTGGCGGGGAAGCAAGGAACGTTTGTTCCAGGAAATTCAAGCTGAATGGCAGGCCGATTGGCTGGAGTTGCCGCAGAATTATCGCAGTACGGAGACGATTCTTTCCGCAGCGGGAAACTTGCTGAACGAGCAGCAGGCCTCGCTGGTGGCCACCCGCCAAAGTGGCAAGCCGATTGCGTTGGTCCGCCATTTCGACGACCAGCAGGAAGCTTATTACCTGCGCGAACAAATGCTGAGCCTGCAAAAAGAAGGTCAGTCGCTCGATTCGGTTGCGATTTTGTTCCGGAAGCATCAGCAAATTAAGTTGGTGGAGACGGTGTTCTCGCAGGCCGAAATTCCGTTCCAGTTGGTGGCCCGCAAAGAGCTGCGCGAAAACCCGGCGCAAGCCTTTTTTCTGCGTGTGTTGAAGTTGTGCGCCAACCCCAACGATTTGGATGCCTGCCTGGCCCTGGTTTGTGATGCCACTTTTGGCGCGCTGACCAAAAGCCGGACTTTGATTCAAATACTGCACGAGCGCGCACCGGGCGAAACAGTTTTGCAGGCTTGCGAAACTTATCTGGAACAACGCAAAAAGCAAAGTCCGCACTTGCAGCAACTCATCCGGCAACTTGGACGATTTGAAACGGACTTGCTGCGGAAAGCGGATGCTTCGGCTGACGAATTGCTTGACTTGTTAGCCCTGCGCCCGGTACTGAAACCGACTTCAATTCATCATGCAGACTATTTGGAATCCATCGCCGATGCCTGGGCTCAGCTACAGCGGTATATGAACGAAAAAGGCTGGGGCGACCGCAGTTCCATTTTTCGGGTGGCGCTGGACCAGGTGGTGCTGGAGGGTACTTTCCAGATCAACGAACGGATAAAAGAACAAGGGCAGGGCGTTCATCTGTTGACCATCCACGCTTCCAAGGGGCTGGAGTTCGACCGGGTGTACATTGCCGGCGCCAATACGGGCATCATTCCGCTGGCGCAACACAACAACGGCAGTTTGAATGTGAAAGAAGAAAAGCGCCTGCTGTTTGTGGCCATGACCCGTGGCAAAAATGTGGTGGAAATCGGCTGGCACGCCCAGCCCACTTTGCGCAATGCCGAGCCCAAACCCTCGTATTTCCTGAATGCCATTCCCGATGCCTTACTGGATCGACGCGAATCTGCTGCGGCAGTTGTGGCCGAAGTACCCGAACAAGCTACCGACGAATGGCCGATTGGTTGCCGGGTGAGTCACAAGAAATACGGTTTGGGTGAAATTGTGGCCGTCGATGAAAAAGAACTCCTCTGCCGCTTCGACTCGGTTGGCGAAAAATCCTTCTCAAAAGCCTTTGCCAAAGCGTTGCTGAAAAAGGAAAGCTAAGAGCCTTGCTCGTTCGTCACCCTGAACTTGTTTCAGGGCCTTTGGTCGGTAAGTTGCTGCTCCCGCGATAAAGAGATTATTCGAGCAAAAGCTGGAGGGGACTCTCGTTTGCCAATCGATGAAAATGAGGCAATCCCGATGCTTCAGGATGTCAAAACGAACCCTCGACCGGGCGATTTGACGGCCTGCCCACCGGACTATTTATCCCACTCGTTGCGCTGCGTTATTTTTTATTCTGACCAGTAGTTCCTGTTTACTCTCTCGCTCTTCCTCAATATCGTAGTCATCTTGTAAGCCAAGCCAAAATTTGGCAGTGGTTCCAAAGTAGGAGGCCAATCTCAGAGCGGTATCAGCAGTAATTCTTCTTTTCCCTTTAATTATCTGAGAAATTCGATTTTGTGGAATATCAGTATCTTTTGATAATCTGTATGCAGATATCTTAAGTGGTTTTAGAAATTCTTCCAATAAAATTTCTCCGGGGTGAATATTTGCAAGCTTATCCATCGTTTTTCCTCCAACCTTTAATGATAATCAATTATCTCAACATCGTGTGCATTATTGTCCTTCCAGCGAAATACGATTCGCCATTGGTCATTGATCCGGATGCTGTGAAATTCAGAACCTTGTAATTTTTCAAGGCGATTTGACGGCGGAACTCTTAAATCAGACCAGTTCTGTGAATTGTTAATCATTCTCATTTTTCGTCGTCCGGTTTGTTGAATTTCAATCGGAATATTTTTAACCCGATCGCCATGCCAAATCTTTTCGGTATTCTTAGAGCCAAACGAAACAATCATGTCGTCAACTTAGATTACTGACGTTAAAGGTAAGTGTTTTGTTTCGATTTGAAAAATCCAGAGAAAGGAGAGCTAATCCAATGTAATTCGTTCGTCATCCTGAGTTTATTCCAGGATCTCATGATCAGAACGGCGCAGACCTTGAAACACCCCGAATAATCGGGGCAGGATGACACTTCATTCCGCCTTCGCTTCTTTTCTCACGACTCATTACTCATTACTCACGTCTCACGTCTTCTCCTCTCCATCTTTGCCTCCCATCATCCGGCGAATCTTCAGTTCTTTGCGATGGTCGGTTTCATCGCCGGCGCGGAGCGAAAGGGTGAAAACCTCGGGCGTTTCCAGCAAATGCCCCAGTTCGGCTTTCAGGCCTTTGATGACGGTGTCGTTGTTGGCAATTTTGAGGATGCCCGAAGGAAGGTAGAGCGCCAACAGTTCGGCGGTTTGCTCCACGCGAAGCACTTCTTTCAGGAACTTCGAGCCAAAGCGGTCTTCCTTTTCAAAGCGCTGGAGTAGTTCTTCCCAGTTTGTTTTCACTTCATTCCATTTCAATTTTGGCAGGGCCGATTCTTTGGGGCGATTGACTTGTTCGCCTACGACGCCCGAAAGCGGGGAGGGCAGTTCTTTGTAGAAATTCCGAAGCGCCCAAAGGATCAAACTCTTGTCAATGCGGGCATCGCCCACACAAACCGGACAGCCCCGTTTGCAGGAGCACTCCTTCACCAAAGTGCCCGCATTCTGGATGATTTGACCGATAAAGTCGTACACTTTTTCCGAGAAGCCCAGCCCGCCGGGATAGCCGTCGTACAAAACCACGGCATATTTGGTGCGCTTGCTCTCCACATCCACAAAGGAGAATATGTCGCCGCCCAGGTCGCTGTCGGTGGCCATCACCAGCATCGAGGCAGCCGCTTTCAGGCAGTGCACCAGTCCTTCGCTGTAATCGTAGCGCGGAATTTTGCCATCGGGTGTGTTGGGCTCCAAAGCGGGGGCTTTCCCGGTAGCGACAAAGGTGCGCACCACAATATCCGGGATTTCAATCCAGCAGGCTTCCGTTTCCATCTGCGTTTTCAGGATTTCCGAAAGTTCGGTGTAGCCCAGGTTTTGGTGGGTGCTGAACTCTACCATTTTGAAGCCGGTCACGTTCACCGACACGCGCACATCGCCAAAAAAGCGGTTGATGCGGTGCTCCTTCGCATTTTCGTGCTCCATCAAAATGGCAATGTTGCCGGGCTTGTGCGGCTCGGTGTAATAGTTCGAATTGACTTCCTTCACCAAAGCCGTCTTGCTTTCCAAATCCAGTTGAAGCGATTTGTACTGAACGCTGTCGTGCAGGTAAATGGCGCCGGGGTAAAATTCCTTTTTCGCCTGAATGAGGTCGACCACCGTAATGGTCTCGTGTTTTTCGGTGTCCACCACCTTAATGGTGTCGCCGGTCAGGTTGCGCAGGCTGATTTCGTGCGCCGGCGATAGGTCGCCGCTCCACTGGTAGCTGTTGTTTTGCTCCACCAGCTCGCCCTCTTTTTGCAGCAGGGGAATAATTTCACCCAAATCGGGGAAGCTGGCAATATCGTCAATCGTTAAAGGTAGTTCGGCCGATGCCGCCCGAATGTGTGAGAGTTGAATGTAGAGGTTGTCGCGGTCGATGATGGCATTCTCCGAGTCGGTATTCAGCAGCCAGTCGGGATGGTTACCGACGTAATGGTCCAGCGGCTTTTCCTTCAGCATGACGATGGCATGCGCTTCCGAGCCGTTTCGGCCGGCGCGTCCCAGCTGTTGCCAAAAGCTGGCGCGTGTTCCCGGAAACCCGCCCATGACAACCGCGTCCAAACTGCCAATGTCAATCCCCAGTTCCAGCGCATTGGTGGAGACCACGCCCAGCAAAGCGCCGTCAACCAAATCCTGTTCAATTTTGGCCCGTTCGGCAGGCGAGTAGCCACCGCGATAGGCCGATATTTTGTCCGACATATCGATGCCGTATTCCATGGGGTCGGAGGCCAGCACGTCGCGGGTTTCCTTGGTCACAATCTCGGTTTCGCGCCGCGACTGGCAAAAGGTGATCGAGCGCACACCCGACAAAATCAGTTCGGGAAGGATGCCGCGCAGCTCCTCGGTGACGGCTTTTTTGCGCTTCGCCTTTTCCAAATATTCGGGTTGAAAGAAATGAATGTGCTTGGCCGGTGCCGGCGAACCGTCGCGTTCAACCAAATCGAAGGGCGTGTGGCAAATATTTTCAGCCAGTTCCAGCGGGTTGGCAATGGTGGCCGAGCTGCACAAAAAGCGGGGCCGGTTGCCGTGGTAGTCGCAAATGCGCAGCAGGCGGCGGAACACATTCGATACGTGCGAGCCAAAGGCGCCACGATAAGCGTGCAGCTCGTCAATCACAATGGTGTCGAGGTTGGCAAACAGGTGCGGAAAACCATATTTGTTGTGGTTGGGCAGAAAGCTGGCATTCAGCATATCCGGATTGGTCAGGATGATGTTGGCCTGTTCGCGGATGCGGCTGCGCTCGTTGGGCGAAGTGTCGCCATCGTAAATGCCCGCCTGAATGCGGTTCTCGCCAAAGAAAGCCACAAACTCGCGGATATTCCGGAACTGGTCTTTTGTGAGCGCCTTGGTGGGGTAGATGAACAGCACCCGCCGCGAGGGATTTTCCAGGATGCGCTGCACCACGGGCAGGTAAAACGAGAGCGATTTACCGCTGGCTGTGCCGGTGGTGATGACCACGCTTTTGCCGGCGTAGGCTTTCTCGAACATCTCGGCCTGGTGCGAGTAGAGTTTGCTGTAGCCCTGTTGTTGCATCCATTTTTGCAGTTCGGGGTGCAGCTTTGCCGGCGGCTCAACAAAAACGGCCGGCCGGGCGGGCAGGCTGCGGGTTGCGACAAGGCGTTCATCGTGTTTCAATAGGATACGGGATACGGCGTTATTCATGGCTCACTTTTTTTGGGACTAGCAAAGATAAACTTTTAAGTTGCGATCGGTATAAATTAGAAACACCCGGAAACAGGATCGATCCTGTGCCGGGTGTCGCTCGTTATGGACAACGGGCTGTTATTCTTTCACCGGTTTTTCCGGTGCCCGTTCATATTGGCAACAGCTGTGTAGTTTGTTGTAGGCTTCGTCGCTGGCTTTGTGCATGTCGGTATCATAACCTGCTTTAGCAATGGCCGCATGAACTTTGTGCACATCGGTTTTCGAGTCGTCAAAAGTCACCTCCATTTGTTTGGTTTCCTTGTTCCAATCGGCGGCGCTCACATCTTCAACCGAAAGGGCTGCTTTTTCAATTGTTTGTTCGCACATGCCGCAGTTTCCGTACACTTTAAATTTTTCCGTTTTGCTCGCTGCAAAAACGCTTGCTGTTCCCAGCAGGAACACCGTAATTAAGCTTAATACTTTTGTTTTCATCTTGTTGAATTTTAAATGGTTTACAAATATGTTGTGTTAGAGCACCAGAGTGCAATGTTCAAAAGTCCATAAGGGTGTTTGAATACTCAATACTTATTACTCAATACTCAATATTACTTTACCTATACAAACAGCATCCGGGCAATTCGTTGTACACCGAATCCGGGGCTTGGTATTTCTCGGTATCGTGTCCAACGGCGGAAATCGCTTTTTGAACGGCTTCATCCGAGGTTTTTTTCGGGTCGAAGTTGAGGTGCATCATTTGCTTGTCAGCATCCCATTTGGCAGAAAGAACGCCGTCAATACTTTGGGCGGCGGTTTCAATCCGGTCTTTACACATCTCGCAGTTGCCCGAAACTCTGAACATCGCATGTTCGGTGTTGTGGGTTTCACTTGGAGTGAAGCCATCAGTTTTTGCCACTGATTCGATCTGTGGCTGATTCATCATGCTGGGCAGCCCTTGCAGCTGTGCGGCCGCATCAATTTTGAACACGCCGTTTACGGCAACTTCTTCGCCTTCGTTCAGTCCGCTGGCTACCACGTAGTAGTTTCCGGTTTCCGGTCCCAGTTCAATTTCGCGGAAGCTGAAGGTTGGGTTTTCGGTGTCCGGAACTTTCACGTAGACCACCGATCGTTTGCCGGTCCAGAGCACCGCCGACTTGGGAATCAGCAGCTCGCTGCTTTTTTCGGCTTTCGCAGATTCCGCGATGCCGTTGACAAACATCTCCGGTTTCAGCGTTTGTTGCGGGTTGCTGACAACCACACGAACTTTGGCAACGCGGCTGGTGCCACTCAGAAATGGATCGATGTAGCTGATTTTGCCTTTGAAATCCTTGCCCGGCAGCGCCTGAACGGTGAAGTTGACCGGATCGCCAACTTTCAGCCAGGGAAGATCGCTTTCGTAAGCGTCGAACAAAACCCAAACCTGCGAGAGGTTGATGAGTTGAAACAGTTGCTGGCCGGTTTTCACATAGTCGCCAACGGCAATATTGCGGTTCATCACGGTGCCGGATATGGTCGCAAGAATATCGAAGTACGTTTGTGGCTTACCGCCGTTTTCAATGGCCGAGATTTGCTCATCGGTTAAATCCCAAAGTTTCAGCTTTTCGCGGGAAGCGCGGTAAAGCGATGGGCGAGAGTCTTTCATTTTGACAGCTTCCAGCAGTTCCCGTTGGGCAGTGACCAGTTCCGGCGAATAGATGGTTGCCAGCTTTTCGCCCTTACGAACCTGCTGCCCGGTAAAGTTCACAAAAAGCTTCTCAATCCGTCCGCCAAAGCGTGCGGTCATTTCTGCAATATTGCGTTCGTCGGCTTGTACTTTGCCCTGCAGGTAGATTTGCTTTTCAGCAGCGCCTTTACTTACCGCCATGGTTTGGATGGCTGCCAGTTTCGCAGCCGACTCGGTCATCACGATGTCATTCGGATTCGCGGTTTCCTCGTCCGACTGCATGGAACTGAGCGGGATTAGATCCATGGAGCATATTGGGCATTTCCCTTCGTGATCCATTCGGATTTGCGGGTGCATAGAGCAGGTCCAGATTTCGGCTTCGCTTTCGTGATCGTGATCTTCGTGAACTGCTGTTTCACTTGTCGTCGGAGCACTATCTGAAGGGCTAATGATCCAACCCAGCAGCAAGCCCACAGTCAAAACGACGATCACCAATCCGTAGTTTTCTTTTATTTTTTGAATGAGATTCTTCATTTTCTTTCGATTCTAATATTCAAGATTCTAATCTTCCCTTATTTGCCCATCAAATAATTGATGAACGATACCGCAGCCTGCTTGTCGGAGCGGGCTTTCTCGAGTTCCAGTCGGTACATTAGCAGTTTGCGCTCCATCCGGAGGATTTCTTCGAAGTTCTTGCCCGAGTTGCTGTACTCTGTCTCCAGTAAGTCGATGGACATTCGTGCCAGCTTGGCTTGATTCTGATTGAGCGTGATCCGTCGGTCGGCATCCTGAAAATCTTTCCAGCCGCCTTCGAATACCGTTTCCAGAACATTTGATTTATTGAGCTTCTCGTTTGCCTTCGCTGTTTGCTGGTACACCACTTCGTTGATCATCGATCGGTATTTGTTGCGGTAAAGCGGAATGGTGATACCAACCTGGGGTAATACCAGCGCATCTTTGCCCGACATGTTGTTGGCACCTTTGCCAATGATCGTGTAGTCGAGACCAAGCATAATTTTCGGCATTCCTTCTTTGCGGGCAGCTTCCTGTTTATATTGAAGGGCTTCCTGCTGCATGTCGAGGCTGAGCAACTGGTGGTTTTGAGTCAAAATACTGTCGCGGATAGTTGCTTTGGTGTAGGGCAATCCTTCGTCCCAAAGGGTGTCGGGAAGACTAATCTGCTCTTGACCGCCACGATTCAGCAGTTTGTTGAACATCACTTGTTGGGCGAGCAATTTATCGCGCAACAAGGCCAGCTGGTTCTCCAAATCACCGATTTCCATTTCAATGCGGTATTCGTCAACCAAAGAGCTCATCCCTGCTTCAACCTTGATGAGCGCCAGCCTTTGCAACGACGATAATAGCTCGAGGTTGTCGGTGGTAACGGCAATGGCCGCATTTGTGAAATACAGGTTGAAATAAGTGCTTCGAACTTCGTTAAAGAGTTTGGCTTTCGACTCCAAAAACATCTCGTATTTCGCTTTGGCTGCTTCTGTTGCTACATCGCCTTTGGCCCGCAGGGTGCCAAACCAGGGGAACATTTGCGAAGCCGCAATTTTGAAGTTCATTGGCCCGTTTCTGGTTTCCACGGGGTTGATGAAATAGCCAAACATGACCTGCGGATCGGGCAAACTGCGAACTTGTGGCACGGTTTCCAGGGCCGCCATGTACTCGTTGAATGAGGCTTTCAGCCCAGGATTGTTCTCGGCCGCAACCTGCATGTATTTGTCCAAATCATGCTGAGCGGAAGCCGGAAGCGGAGAAAAAGAGACAAATAGCAATAGCATCCCTTTTAACAGGATGCTCCCCATCCCCTTAATGAGGGCGATGCTTTTGAATGATTTTATATTGATGCGGCAATTAGATTTCATGATCTTTTGTTTTTGAGATGGATGAATCGTCTCCGGATTCCCGTCCGTCGGAGGGCTTAGGGGAGGCTTTTAGTTTTCGTTCCTGCCACATACAAAACAACACCGGAACGACGAACATGGTCATCACCTGGATGATCATTCCACCGAAAGAAGGAATGGCCATCGGAACCATGATGTCGGAACCTTTACCGGTTGAGGTGAGTACCGGAATCAACGCAATGATAGTGGTTGCCGCTGTCATCATGGCCGGGCGTACCCGTTGCGAGCCAGCCTCCAGAACCGATTGGCGGATTTCGGCAACTGTTCCGGGTTTGTTCCGTCCGAACACTTGTTTCAGGTAAGTACCCATAATCACACCATCATCGGTAGCGACGCCAAACAGCGCAATGAAACCGACCCAAACGGCGACGCTCAGGTTAATGGTTCCCATCTGGAACATGTCGCGTATATTTATGCCTCCCAGATCGAAATTCATAAACCAGTCTTGCCCGTAGAGCCAGAGCATGAGGAAGCCGCCGGAGAAGGCAACCAGTATTCCGGAGAAGGTCATGGCCGACATGGTGACTGATTTAAACTGGAAGTAAAGGATTAGGAAGATCACAACCAGCGAAATTGGTACCACAATCAGCAGTCGTTTGGTGGCGCGGATCTGATTCTCATAGTTCCCGGTGAAGACATATTTTACGCCGGAAGGGATGGTGATCTCACCGCTGTCGATCTTTTCCTGTAAATATTGCTGGGCGTTTTCCACCACATCCACTTCGGCAAAGCCTGGTTTTTTGTCGAAAATGACATAGCCAACCAGAAAGGTATCTTCACTTTTAATCATCTGCGGTCCACGGGTATATTGAATGTCGACCAGCTCGCCCAGCGGAACCTGAACGCCGGCAGGGGTGGGGATGAGGACTTTCTTCAGATCATCCGGATTATCGCGAAACTCGCGGGCATAGCGCACCCTGACGGGATAGCGTTCGCGCCCCTCTACGGTGGTTGTATTTTGCATACCGCCAACAGCACTTCCAATTACCGACTGCATCCCCTGAATGGTTAAGCCATAGCGGGCAATCGCCTCCCGGTTTATTTTCAGCTCAATATAGGGCTTGCCCACAACCCGGTCGGCAAAAACTGACATTGGCTCCACACCATCAACCTGTTTCAGCTCATTCTCCAGTTCGTAACCTACTTTTTCAATGGTCTCCAAATCGGGACCGAAAACTTTAATGCCCATTGGCGCGCGCATACCGGTTTGCAACATCACCAAACGTGTTTGGATGGGCTGTAACTTCGGAGCAGATGTCAGTCCGGGAATGGTGGCTTGTTTGATGATCTCCTGCCAGATATCGTCCGGCGAGTGAATATTATCGCGCCATTGGCGGAAGTACTCGCCGTTTTTGTCTTCAACCAGCGTGGCTTTATCAATCAGGCGGAATCCGTCGTTTTTCGGATTGTAAACGGAGCCGTCCTTCAACAGAAATGCATTGTCTTTATTCACTTTAAAACGCATGCGGTGCCCGTCTTCGTTGAGGATGTATTCCGGTTTATAGTTAATGATATTTTCGTACATGGAAACAGGCGCGGGATCCAGTGCCGAATTTACACGTCCCCATTTGCCGACGACATTTTCAACTTCCGGAATGGCATTCACTTTTTTATCCAGCATGGCAATCACATCCAGGTTTTCCTGAATGCCGGAGTGGGGCATCGTTGTTGGCATCAAAAGGAACGAGCCTTCATCGAGCGTTGGCATGAACTCTTTTCCGATTCCCGGGAAGCGCTCGTTCGCAGCCTGCCAGGTCTTCGTGTTTTTGACCAAGTCGGGCATGAAACCAAAGGTCTTGTTGAATCCCTGCCAGATGACAATCCCCAGGATGACGACAAAAATGGGGATGCTCAGGAAAGTCCATTTGTTTGCCAGGCACCATTTCAAAATGGATGCATAAAAATGGACGATGGTCATCAGTGAACCCAAAACCACCCCGATAACAGCAATGGCAAACAGGAAGTTGGCGAGTAGGGAGTTTTGGGCTCCCATGGGCATCCAGGCTTTGGTCATGAAAAATACCACAACGGTGAGTGTAATGCCCACGTTGATAGAATTGGTGAATTGCCGGCGGTTTTCCGGCCAACGGTATTCCAACAGGTTGTTGACGCCAATGGCAATTAATGCCAGGGCAATCCAGTTGCCCGATAGAACGGGGAGCACGATGCCGGCACCAATCAGGATGCTGTTGAAGACAATCTTCAGTTTACGCTTATCGAACCGGATGGAGAAAACCACATTGGCGAAAGCAGGAATGAAGACCAATCCGATGAACAAGGCCGAAAGCATGGCAAATGTTTTAGTGAAGGCCAATGGCTTGAACAATTTCCCTTCGGCCGCTTCCATGGCAAAAACCGGCAAGAAGCTAATGACAGTGGTTGCCAGGGCTGTGATTACAGCTCCCGCCACTTCAATGGTTGCATCGTAGATTACGGTCAGCAGTTTTTTGCCTTTGGCTCCCAGGTTGTCGGGCATATCCAGGTGCCGGATGATATTTTCGGTGAAGACGACCCCGACATCCACCATCACCCCAATGGCAATGGCAATACCCGATAGGGCTACAATGTTGGCATCTACGCCAAAGCGCCGCATGAAGATGAAGGTCATCAATACACCAATGGGAAGCAAACTGGAGATGAGGAACGAAGCGCGTAAATTCAACACCAGCACAATGACGACGATGATGCTGATCAGGATTTCCAGCGAAAGCGCTTCTTCCAAAGTTCCCAGTGTTTCCTTAATCAGGCCGGTGCGATCGTAAAATGGTACGATGGTGACTTTCGAAACGGTGCCGTCGGCTAATGTTTTGGACGGTAGTCCGGGAGCAATCTCTGCAATTTTGGCTTTCAGGTTTTCGATGGTTTGCATCGGGTTGGCTCCATAGCGCGCCACTACAACACCTCCCACTGCTTCAGCCCCGCCTTTGTCGAGCCCTCCGCGACGGGTGGCAGGACCGAAATTCACCTTGGCCACATCTTTAATGCGGATCGGCACATTGTTGTTTACAGCCACAACGCTTTCCTCCAAATCCTGGATGGTTTCAATGTAGCCCAACGCACGAATCAGGTATTCAGCCCGGTTGTATTCCAGCGTACGGGCACCAATGTCGAGGTTGCTGTTTTTTACAGCATTCATAATTTGCATCACATTGACTCCGGCAGCTTTCATGGCATTCGGGTCGATGTCGACCTGGTATTCTTTCACAAACCCTCCGATGGAAGCCACTTCGGCAACTCCCGGGGCCGAAGTCAGCCCGTAGCGTACGTAGTAATCCTGTACGGAGCGTAGTTCCTGCGGATCCCAGCCGCCGGCCGGCTTGCCTTCCTTATCGCGCCCTTCGAGTGTGTACCAGTAAATTTGGCCGAGTGCAGTTGCATCGGGCCCCAGCGAGGGGCTTACGTCCTCCGGTAGTGTGCCGGCGGGTAATGAGTTTAGTTTCTCGAGTATCCGGGTGCGGCTCCAGTAAAATTCCACATTTTCATCAAAAATGATGTAGATGCTGGATAAGCCGAAGATGGAGTTGCTCCGGATGGTTTTCACGCCGGGGATTCCCAGAAGTGAAGTGGTGAGCGGGTACGAAATCTGATCCTCAATGTCCTGCGGACTGCGTCCCGGCCACTCGGTGTAGACAATTTGCTGGTTCTCGCCAATGTCGGGAATGGCATCCACCGGAACCGGGTCGGAGGGCAAAACTCCCGTATTCCACCCGAACGGTGAATTGACAACACCCCAACTGATCAAAACAATCAGAATGAGAAAGGTAACCAGCTTGTTTTCTAAAAAGAAACGAATTATTCTGTTGAGCATGGTTTTAGAATTTATAATTTTTGAATGTCGATTGATTAGTGGTAATAATCAATTGATCCAGTGCTACGTAAAAGCATAGGACGTCCGTGTAATCAGAGGATTCTGAAAACAGAACGATTCAAAAAATCATAAACGATAAACCTGTATGTCGGAGAGTCGCTCGCCCACGAGCTTGGGCGGCGGAGATTCCGCGTAAGCAATTTTTGTAATTTCTTCTGCCAACAGGCTTTCATGGAGCAATTCCAGTGCAAAAGTCGCCAATTCAATGGGGAAGAACGTAATATGATCCAGAACCAATGGAGACGTGTAATCTTCGTCTAACTGGTAAACCTGGTTTTCGTTGTGGCAGCATCCGTCGGCATCGCAGGCCCCCTCATCAGCTGCACAACCATCTGCTGTGCCTGTCATTACAGCTACATCAACCAGTTGTTCTCCGCAAAAATGCTTGGATACAGTGATCCCCGTTGTTAGGATTAACAACAGAAAAATGATCGTGATATGACTGATTTTGCGAACCATGAATTGCGATGTACCTGCAATTATAAACGATAATGCGGAGAATGAGTTCAGTAATCCGTGAAAATTTTGTGGACGTTCAACATTATTAACAAACGCCGAGCGGTTAAAATGGGGTGATTTATCGGCCCGGGGAATTGAAAGACATTGCTTTGCTGTTGGGGCAGGAACTGAACATCACCGTTCATGTCCCGGTCGATTTCTACCTGATGTTTTTAAACAAGATAAAATATCCGGATTCGGATATTAAACAGTTGCCAATTTTAAAAGTATTTTCCACCTTTGTTTTTCAAAGAACAAAATCAACATAAAACGAAATAACTTAATTCATCACTTATGAGAAGACTTCCTCTCTTTGTATTAGCGCTGGCTTTTGCATCCTGTCAACAGCCGGCAAAGAAAGAGCTCATGCCTTATACCAAGGCTGACTTTGAAACGACCGTTGACGGTAAACAAACCGGTTTGTATATTTTGGAGAATACCAACGGCATGAAAGTCGCGATAACCAACTATGGCGGTAAGATTGTTTCAATTTTTGCACCCGATCGCGACGGAAATCTGGCAGATGTTAATTTAGGCTGGAAATCGATTCAGGAATACCTGGATGTAGATAACGAATACGGTGCTATTATCGGGCCGTACGCCAACCGGATTGGCAACGCAACATTCACCATTGATACAGCAACTTACCAGCTGCCGGCCAACGATCATGGCAACTGTTTGCACAATGGACCGATCGGGTTTAAACATCGTGTTTTTGATGCCGAAGAAAAACTGACCGACGAAGGACAGGCCGTAGTGATGAGCATTGCTAGTCCTGACGGCGAGTTTGGTTTCCCCGGGAATAAGCAGGTGAGTGTAACTTACACCTTAACCGACAACAACGAGTTGAAAATCGATTACGAAGCAACAACCGATAAAGCTTGTCCGTTCAACCTGACCAACCACGCGTATTTTAACCTGAAGGGGGAAGGTAACGGCGATATTTTGAGCCATGTCATGTATCTGGATGCCGACTCAACAACGGTGATTGACGAGGAGTTGATTCCAACAGGAGAGATCGCTTCGATTAAGGGCACCGATTTGGATTTCACCAGCCCGACAGTTATTGGCGAGCGGATCAATTCGGATTATGAACCCATGAAACTTGGTTTGGGCTACGATCACAATTATATTCTGAACAAGGATCAGAATGCCGGAGAGATGACTTTGGCCGGTAGCCTTTATGAGCCGGAGTCGGGGCGTTATATGGAGGTTTTCACCACTGAGCCGGCTATTCAGTTTTATTCGGGTAACTTTCAGGATGGTTCGTTAACCGGGAAGTATGGTAAAACATTTGACCACAGAACGGGTTTGTGTCTGGAAACTCAACACTATCCGGATTCACCTAATCACCCGAACTTCCCGAATACAATCCTGATGCCGGGAGATACCTTGCACACCACAACGATTTACAAGTTTTCGGCTAAATAAGATGAGCTAGAAGGCAAATGTTAAAAAAATAAAGTCAAAAGAATAAAGTCAAAAGTCAAAAGTCAAAAGTCAAAAGACCAAAGACGAAAGTAAAAAGGCAAAAGAATACGAGTTCTCTTGCCTTTTTTCGTTATAGCTGTTTCATGCGAAAATGGCTGAATGGTCAGGCATTGTTAACGCTTGGTTGAACGATTTTTGTTCTTTTGCCTTGCCTTTCTTTTTGCCTTTATTCGATGACTTGGATTTCACCATCCGGGGTGTTACAAATCACCCGGGTGGCCATATTGGCGAATAAGCCATTTTCAACCACTCCCGGAATCTGATTGAGTTTGATGGTTAATGTTGCAGGATCTTCAATTTTCTCGAACTTACAATCGATGATGTAGTTCTGATTGTCGGTGATGAAGGGGGTTCCATTGACCGTGCGTAGCACCGGAGTGCATCCCAGCTTGGAGAGCAGGTATGCGGTCAGTTCGCTGGCAAAGGGGGTCACTTCAACAGGCAGGGGGTAGCTGCCCAGCACCGGGGAGCTTTTGCTCAGGTCGGCAATGCAGATAAATTCTTTACTGATTGAGGCTACAATTTTTTCGCGCAGCAAAGCCCCGCCGCCACCTTTAATTAAATTTTTCTGAGGGTCAAATTCATCGGCTCCGTCAATAGCCAGGTCGATGGAGCGAACCTGATCGATATCGAGCAAAGGGATGTTCAGCTCACGGGCTAACTGTTCGGTGGCTTTCGAGGTGGGGACAGCTTGAATTTTCAGGCCATCTTTGACCAGTTGTCCGATCTTTTGAATGGCATAGACGGCTGTCGATCCGGTTCCCAGTCCTACGATCATTCCATCTTTGATGTACTCGGTTGCTTTTTCGCCAACCAGCTGTTTTGGATTCATTTTACTTAAGCTTATTTCTGAATTTATAATTTTTGGATTTCGATATTCCGGAAGTCAATTGGGTAGCCTTCGTATTGCAATAGGATTCGCCCTTTGGTCACGGAAGGATAGCGTCCTTCATTCACCAGTTTGCCGTTTAGCAATTGTTTGATTTCGCCGTTTTCAACGCGGATTTCAATTTGGTTCCATTGGCCGGCTTCTTTTTCAGCATCGTCCGTTCGTTTAACGACTACGCTTGGCCCGGGTTGGTTACGTGTTCCGTTTTGTTCGAGTGTTACATGCTGCAGGAGGATAAAATCGCCGGTTGCTCCTTCTTTAATTTGAAATTGAATGCCCTGTGGCCAAAGGGTGTCTTTTGCCGATTTGGGTACCAGATACATCAGTCCACTGTTTTTCTTTGAGCTTTTGCGGGAGAAGGTGGTGTCGGTATTCCAGCGGAATTCAGCTTTCAGCACAAATTCGCGAAACGATTTTTGGCTCATCAGGTAGCCTGCCTTAGGGCCGTAAAGGTGAATCATCTGGTCCGACACCCGGAACAGATCTTCCGCGTGTTCGAGTTTTCCGTCTTCTTTGGAAAAGGCATACCATCCGGATAAATTTTCCTGGTTAAAAAGAGCTTTGCTTTTTTGTGCTGACAGTGTTCCCAAGCATAGCATAATCAAGCCCGGAATGAAGGCGTATCTTAACATGGTGAATATTTTCGGGTTCGGGCTACAAAAATAGCTAAAACTGGGTGGAACTAGACACAATATACGCATGATTATAGCGCCGGATTGCAAAAAAGGCAGTCTTTCCCAATTTCGGGTAAGGCTGCCTTTTTCTTGCTAATTATTATTGTTAATTGCTGTTTATGGCACTTAAGTCAGTAATGTTGCGCTCGGGTTTAGCGGCTTGTGGCAACTTGTTTTTTTTTATCTCGCGGTTGAGCAGATCAAAGATGGTTTGCACCCAGCGGTCATCGGCATTCAGGCTTTCGGTATAGTTGAAGCGTTGTCCGCCTTTTTCGAGGAAAAGATCCCGGTATTGCTCGCCGATTTCGAGTGTGGTCTCCAAACAGTCGGCAACAAACGAAGGAGATACGACCAATAGGTTTTTTGTTCCCTTTTGAGCCAGTTGTTCCACCGTTGCATCGGTGTATGGCTTAATCCAGGGGTCTTTACCCAGTCGACTCTGAAACGAGGTGGTGTAGCCGTCCGCTGACAGATGCAGCTTTTCAGCAATTAGGCGCGATGTTTCGAAACAGGCCGCGCGATAACAGTAACGCTTTTTGTTGCCTTTATCGCAGTTGTTGGCCGGGCATCGCGAACAAAGCTCCAGCCCGTTTTCATTCATATTGTCCAGCTGTCTTTCGGGTATGCCGTGATAGCTGAACAGAATGTGTTCCGGCTTGTGAGTTTGAATGTCAGCTTTTATTTTATCGGCAAAATTGGCAATGTATTGGTCGTCGTCGTGATAACTGGTGATGACTTTGATGGTGGGAATGACATTCCATTTGGAGACCAGCTCCATGACTTTTTCAGCGACCGACCCCGTTGTTGCCGAGGCATATTGCGGAAATAGCGGGAAGACAATGATCTCTTCAACATTGGCCTGGCGTAATTTTTCGAGGCCTGATTGAATTGAGGGATTCTGGTAACGCATAGCCAGCTCAACCACAACTGAATCGTCGAATTTGCCGTTGAGCTTATCAACCAGCTGCCTCCCGTAAACCATTAGGGGTGAGCCTTCCTTTAGCCATAGCTTTTGGTATTCCCGGGCAACTTTAGGTGCCCGAAAAGGAACGATAATTAAATTGACGAGCATCCAGCGTTTCCAATGGGCAATGTCGATCACACGGCCATCCATTAGAAATTCACGCAGGTAAACAGCGACATCTTTTTTGTTGAAGCTATTGGGCGTTCCCAGGTTAACAACTAATACTCCTGTTTTTTTCATAGCAGCTATTGTAACGAACTTAATAAGATTGTTGCGACTTTGGTTTTTTATAGAACTGGCTTCTCTGCGGAAATCAGCTTGTTGTGTTTGTTTAACAAGTTGGGCACTGTTTAGGTTGACCAATTGTTCAAATTCGTTTGTTTCTTACTTCTCATGAAAAATAGTGCAATTCGCAACAAATACCTAATTCTTATAATTGCGAATACGGCAACCATCCACGAATTGTTTGGGCATCATGCGGGATTAGCACAGAATGCTTTCTGTCGGGATTTCTATTAAACCGGCAACAATGGGATAAAAGAAAAGAATCGTTTTAAGTTCCCGATGTTTTCGTTTTAATGGCAAAATTAGTAGTTTGTGCTGGCTATGAAAATTCGCAGCCAGCGGACTTAACAGTACTGTTTGAATTTGAAAAATACAAATAATTAATCTCCAAAAGTGATGAAACGATTTTTATTGATGGTCGTGTTTGCGGCCCTGGCCACGGGCCTGTGGGCTCAGGAAACGTATAAATATGTGATTATTCCAACAACAATACCGGACATCGGCAAGGGGCTTAACCCTTATGGGGTTAGCTCGGCAATTCAGCAGTCGCTGGCGCAAAAGTCCATTCAATGTATGTTCGAAACGGCCGAGCGTCCAGCCGACTATTGCGACGCGCTGATTGTTTCGGTTGAAAAGGTGAACTCCTTGTTGCGCAATAAGCTATTGCTTCGGTTTAAAGACTGCACGAATCGTGAGGTTTGGGCAGTTGAGGGAACCGGGATGTCGAAAGATTTTCGCCAGGGGTATGCTGAAGCGGTTAAAGATGCCTTGAAAGATCTGGATCATCTGCCGCGAATGAAATATACCTATGCTGCCGTAGCTGCTCAGGCTGCCACTCCAGTACCACAAGCGACTGAAAAGCCGGTCGTGGCGGTGGCTCCAACCAAACCCGAGGTTCAAAAAACGGAAAGTTCATCGGCTTATCAACCCACGAATATTTATTTCAATGAGAAATATTTGGTTGATTACCGTACCGGGGAAGGCGGTGTCGGAAGCCTCATCATCCTGAATGGACAAGGATTAGGTTATGAAAAGCTACAAGAGATTGCTCAGATTAAAGCTTCGGATATCGCCGGTATTTATTCGGTTACATGGACGCAGCCCGATGGTGTCGTTTGGAATGGCGTCGCTCAGCAAAGCGGAACGGAATTGAAAATATCAGTTTCCTCCGGAGACCAGAAAGAAGTGATTAATCTTCAAAAACAATAAACGAAAAGCTACCGCACCGGTAGCTTTTTTTTAGTCCTTTTAATGATGCTTCAGAGCATTTCTTTCGCCTTGAAAATGTGTTTTTAGCGATGGCTTAGCCATCCAATACCGATTCTATTTCAGTGGGTAAGATAGCCTGTAAGACGGTAGAATTTGGGTAGCACATGTGTCAACATAAAGATTCTCCCGTCCCGTACGGGACGGAATTTTACCCACGGAAATGCCAAAGCTACCCAAATTGTATCCCTCCGGGATTGCAGAAAGCTTTCCGTTTGATTCCGGTCTCTTAAGAAACATCACTCTGTTTCTTTTCTTTATAGCATTTTCGAATGTGAACACTTGATAAAACCAGGCCAACCGGTTTCCAACGTTTTGGCATTGATCGAAACGCCTTCTTTCTTGTTGATGGCGTTTTAGGCCGACAACCCGACAACTTGTGACAACAACGACAACGGGAAACCAAGACAACCCGACAACTTGTGACAACCGGAACAACAGCATATTCAAAATCGTCAACTTTCACGATTCTTGCAGATTCTCCGGAACCATGAGATTTTTGATCGGTTGAATCGATCGGAAGGCTATTCAAAACGCGAATACAACCACGATTGCAGCAGCATGGTTCCCAGTTCGTTGTTCACATAAAATACATTGGCCGAGAACTCTTTGTCGCCAAACAGACGGCTATACATATACGAATTGAGCGTAACCCCGTTTGGCAGGGTCATTTTGAGAACAAATTTTTCAAAATCGAGGGTTCCGACCAGTTGGTTACTGCTGGCGGTGTCAATTTGCGCTTCCGGAAATTGATCGGCAAAGGTTTGGTAAAGCTGGTTTGCCACCGATTGGCAATGATCCTGATAATCTCCACGTTCCAATTTGTCGTAATGTTGCCAGTTCGACTCAAAGTAGTTATAGTCGGCGCTTTTGAAAGCCAGAATTGTTTTGGGGTAGCCATGGTCAAGGCTGTCGGTCAGCAGACTGTCGGGTACTCCCTTTTGCAGATCCCAAACAGCAGCTTCAATTTGTTCGAAGCCCGGAGGAAGGTCGATGTGCCAGTTAAATTCGGCACTGTAAAATGTTGAAGTCTCGGTTTCGGTCTGCGCAAAGCTGGCGGTTGCAACAAAAATAGCGGCAAAAAGTAAACTTAGTTTTTTCATGGGCGATTTTCAACTTGGCCGGCAAGGTACAAATTATAGTGGCAGGCGAGTCTTAAAAATGCGGAGCGAACTATAAAGAATGTGAAAATGGCGGTGAGAATCCACCGCCATTTTCACCAGAGCTACAGTTTTTTGTGCGATCCGTCGCAAAATGGTGGATTGTCGGTTTGCTTACACCGGCACCACCAGACTTGTTTCTTTTCTTCAATTTTCACTTCCATCGGGCTAAAGTCGGTGTCTTTGTGCGAGCCGTCACAGAATGGTTGGTTGGCACTTAATCCACATTTGCACCAGTAATAAGTTCCTGGTTCCATTTCGAGCATGACCGGGCTTTTTTCAGCGATTTTTCCTTTTTTCATTTTCGTTTAGTTTTATTCGTGTTTTATTTGATAAGCAACAAGTTGGTTGTCGAAGAAAGTAGGCACCAACAGCAGTTTCAACGCTGTGGCATACCAAATATCGGCCGTGTTGATTTGATTGGCGGTGGAGTCCCACAGTTTGGTTTGTTGGCCATTATGCAGATAAAAGATCCGCCCCGGCCAATTTGAGAACACAAAGTTGCCGAGTTCATCTTTAGCCAGGCCATCGATGCCCTGGCAGTTGTTTTGGATAATCTCAACAGCTTTGGTTTGAATGTCAATGGCTTTCAGCTGCTCCGAACCGGCATACAGGATTCCGTTTTCGATGAACAAGCCATTGGTTTGGATAAAATCATCGCCTTCCAGCCAAATCGAGAACATACCGTTCTTTAATTGGTGGATGCGCCCGGCGCGGTTGTCCGAAACGAAGATCGTTCCGTCCTGACTGGCTGCGACATCGTTCAGGAAGATGGCTCCCGGAGCGGGGTAACGCGCAATTATTTGGGCTTTGCTGATCTCAATCTCGATCAGCTGGTCGATGTCGGATACATAGAGTTTGCCGTTCGAAACAGCCATTCCCTTGGGGGCATTGAGACCCGTTACCCATTGTTTTTGGACAATGGTTCCGTCAGGCTTTAAGAGCGAAATAAATCCGTTTCCGTCTTTGTCGGTGGGATTTCCGTTGATGTTGGCAACGTAGATGTTACCGCTTGTGGCATCGTAAAGCACCGATTCCGGCGTGCTCAGAACTGGGCCGGTGCGCCAAATTTCTACTAAATGTTGGCAACAGGCGTCGACCGAAAGCATCGACGAAAGGATGAGAAGTAAAAAAAGTGTTTTTTTCATACGGCTTTCAGCTTAAGTTTATATTTTAACAAGTTACAAAAAGTCTGGTAAACTATTGGTCTTCGGGTGTGGCAACAGTCGCCCCGCACGATCGCTCCGGGATACCAATTAATCGTTGCTAAAATCTGTTTTTATGAAATTCTATTCGCTGTTGATCAGCGCTTTGTTGATCTTGTTTGTTGCGTGTACACCCGAGAAGAAGATGCTTACGCTTTACGTGGGAACCTATTCGGTTGAAAATAGTGAAGGGATCTATGCGTATTCGTTTGATCCGGAAAACGGTGATTTGCGTTATCAAAGCGTGACATCGAATCGCGAAAATCCGTCGTTTATTTGCCTTTCGCCTGATCGGAAAAAACTGTATGCCGTTGGAGAAACGGACAATTTCGAGAATCAGGACAGCGGTTCGGTTACGGCTTATAAAATTGAAAAGGACGGAACACTTAGCCGGTTAAACCAGCTTGCAACACAGGGGAATCATCCTTGTCATGTTTGCCTTTCGCCGGATGGAGCAACGCTGGTGGCTTCAAACTATACCAGCGGCAGCATCAGCATTTATTCGGTGAATCGAGACGGAAGTCTGGCGGAGATGTCGCAACTGATTCAGCACGAAGGCTCAGGGCCCGATACCATTCGTCAACAAGGGCCACATGCCCACTCATCGCAGTTTTCGGCCGATGGAAGGCTGTTGATGACTGCTGATTTGGGTTTGGATAAATTGTTTTTTTACCGCTCCCTGCCGGACTCCATGACTTACGTTCCAGCCTCCCCGGCTTCCGTACAGATGGAGCCGGGTGCCGGTCCGCGGCATTTTGCCTATACCCGCGATATGCAGTACATCTATGTTATGAATGAGATGGCATCGACGGTTAGTGTGCTGAAAAAGGGGGATGAAGGCTATGAACTCGTCAGCTCGGTATCGAGTTTGCCTGCTGATTTTGAAGGCACCAAAGCCGGGGCCGACATTCATCTGAGTGGTGACGAGCGCTTTGTTTACTGTTCGAACCGAGGGCAGAATACGCTTTCCGTTTTTGCGCGAAACACGGATGATGGATCTCTGTCGATCATTCAAAATGAACCGGTGCAGGGAAACTGGCCGCGTAATTTTGTGTTGTCGCCCGATGGAAAGTTTGTGCTGGTCGCCAATCAGTACAGTAACAATATTGCCGTATTTGCCCGCGATGAGCAAAGCGGTCGGTTGACCTTCACCGGAAAAAATTACCAAATTCCGAGTCCGGTTTGTCTGAAGTTTCGGGAGCAGTAGAAATGAACAGGTTCGTCGGCTAACATTTTTGCCTATTGCTTGTTAGGATTTAAAAATCCTATCGCATGATGAAAAAACGATTTTCCTTTTTGGGAATCCTGTTGGCGACGATGTTCTTGTTTGCCTGTACGGGCGGAAACGGACAGATTAGCGCACAGGAACAGGCCTTAGCTGCAAAGAATTATCAACAGTACTGCGCCGGCTGTCACGGCACGAATCTCGAAAAATTTGAACATAAAGACTGGATGTATGGCGACGACATCGACAATGTTGTCCGGAGCATCCGGTTGGGGCGCGAAGAAATGGGCATGCCCGCTTTCGGGGTCACTTTTTCGGAGGACGAGATCCGAGCTTTGGCCGCTTATGTGAAAGCCGGGGTGTCGGAAAATCCGGATAAGCTGAAGCCTGCCCTTTCCGAAGGTGATTTGGTTGAGTCGGAACAGCAAACGTTTTTGGTCGATACCGTTGTCAGCGGGCTGCACGTCCCCTGGGGGCTGGAGTTTTTGCCCAGCGGCGATTTGTTGATCTCCGAGCGGGCGGGGGAGTTGTTGCGCTTTACCGGTGGCGAATTACAGAAGATTACAGGTCTTCCCGAGATCATGGCTAAAGGACAGGGGGGCTTGCTGGATCTGGAACTTCACCCGGATTATGTCAACAACGGATGGCTGTATTTGGCCTATTCGGCTTTGTCGGATGATGATCCGAGGCAGGGATGCACAAATATTATGCGTGCCCGGCTGGATGGAAATCGACTCGTTGATCAGCAAATCATTTTTCAGGGAACACCATCTTCTGCCAAAGGACATCACTGGGGCTGCAAGCTGGAGTTCGATCGCGAAGGCTATCTCTATTTTGGCGTGGGTGACCGGGGAAACCGCGATGAAAATCCGCAGAGTTTATCGAACCATGCCGGCAAAATACACCGGATTGAGGATGACGGCTCTATTCCTGCCGACAATCCTTTTGTGGGTACGCCGGGAGCGATGGCCTCGATTTATTCTTATGGACACCGCAACCCGCAGGGCACCTGTATGAATCCGGAAACAGGTGAGATTTTTGAATCCGAACATGGTCCGATGGGAGGCGACGAGCTAAATCTGATTCGTCCGGGGCTTAACTATGGATGGCCGGTTATTTCGTATGGCATCAACTATAATGGAACAAAATTTACCGACCTGACAGCGAAAGAAGGCATGGAGCAGCCACTGACCTATTGGGTGCCATCGATCGCGCCCTGCGGGATGACCTTCGTGAAAGGAAACCGCTATCCGAACTGGAAGAATAATATTTTGATCGGGTCGCTGCGGTTTCAATATCTCGAGCGGCTTGTCCTGGATGGATATGAGGTGATTCATCACGAAAAGTTATTGGAAGGGATTGGCCGTGTGCGCAATGTTGAAATGAGTCCCGACGGTTATGTGTATGTGGCCATTGAAAATCCCGGGAAAATATTGCGGCTTATACCCTACGATTCTTCCGGCTTGAAATAGTCAAATCATTCTCTCCTCAGTACCGTATTCAGCAGCTTGCCAGCGTTGAACAGGCTGGTAGGCGCCATGGACTAAGGCGGTGCGTGAATGGCGCTCACAGCCGTCGGGTGTGCACCCATTGGCTGACTAAGCCGGGTGCTCAGCCCGCTGCTTTAGCCGGAGGTAAGCGGGCAGAGCACCGTTTACGATTTGCCAGCCGATGGTTTTTTGACTTGTTTGCGCTTGTGTTCCGGTTTTATAAAGGCCATTGGATTATAGAAAATCCGGTCGCGTAATTGAGCCTGTCTTGTCAACTTCCAGCGGTTCACATAGCTAATCACTTTGCGCAACACATCAAAATAGAGCGAGATCGCCAGAATTGCGGTGAGCAGCCAAAGAAACAATACATTGAATAGTACCGTCGGTATTTTTAGCGAACCGATAAACTTGTAGGGGGCATAAAAATGAGCCCGGCCGTTTCTTTCAAACGGAATCCGGTAAATGGGCTCGTCGCCTTGGTGATAATGGTCATTGGAAATATAGATCTTGTTGGGCGAATATTTATCGCGCACCAGTAGCTCCATCTTCTTGTTGGTGTACTGGCTTTTAAATTCCTGAAGTTTGGCCGCATCACCATCAAAACGGGCCAGCAGTTCATTGTATTTCGTGTTTAGGCGATCGTTAGCTTGATGGTAGTATTCTTCAAAGGACTTTTTGGCTGTTGCCAGGTAATTTTTGAGCAGCTGATAATCGATTGACTCGTTTTGCGTTTCCCTTAGGCGCTGCAGATTCGCCAAAACAGAGTCGTTCGCCGGAACACCGTTTTGGGCAATATCTTCGAACGAGTTCAAAAGCAAGGGGGTAATTAGCTGGGCCTCCTCTGGCTCATTATTGTGCACCAAACGTTCGTGTGCCTGTGTGAGTTTATTCAGCTCCGGCACCAGATAATAGCTGTTGAAACCCCATCGGTTTTTCTCCAGCTCTTCATCGAATAAAAGCTTGCGGTACGAGTTGTTGGTGTATTGGTTCACCGACAATGCTTCGTACGACCAACGGGAGGCCATCAGGTCGCCGATAATGGGGGTGTGGTCGTGGCTGGCAATTGAGTTGTGCATCTTGTTGAAGTCGACGATGACACCACTAAGCAACAGTTGCGGTACCAACAGCAGCGGGATCATCACATAGATGGCGACCGCTGAGTCGAGGCCGGCCGATAAGTTCAGACCCAGTAAGTTGGCAAAGCAGGCTGTGGTAAATAAGATTGCCCAGTTCTCGAAGGTTAAGCTGTGTATCTCGAGCAGGTAGTTTCCAATCAAAACAAACGAAAGCACCTGAATGGCCGAAATGATGAAAAGGATTGTAATTTTTGAAACAAAATAGGCTCCTTTGCTCAGGTTCAGAAACTCTTCGCGTGTTCGGATTTTTCGGTCCTTAAATATCTCTTCGGCGCTGATGCTTAGGCCGATGAATAGTGCAACGACTACGCTCATAAACAGGTAGGCGGGGATGTTGTCGTTTTCGGCAAAAATATATTTCCCCTGGTAGAAAAATTTGGTGAAATAGCCCAGAATGAGTGCCAGTATTGGTGCTTCGAGCAAGGCTATGGCCAGGTATTGTTTATTGGATCGTTTGGATTCAAAATCGCGTTGCAGGAAAAGCTTGAACTGTTGTCCCCAACGAGGTGTCTTAAACAGGTTTTCGGGGAACTTAATTTTTTTTACCGGGTTGGAGTGCATAAAGTCGACTACCCGGGGTTCCACTTTCTCGCGGTAGTTCTGGTACCATTCCTCGGGCGACACTTTCCGGCGGCGGATGCTCTTGCCGAAGGGATCCACCATCCGGGCCTCGATGATCTGCAGGGGTTGTTCGGTTTTCACATTACCGCAGCTCATGCATTCGCTCTCATCGGGGTTTACATAGTTGGCCTGATTTTTAAAGTAGGTGATCGCCTCCATGGGGTTGCCAAAAAATACAACCCGCCCACCTTTATCCATGATGATGATGCGGTCGAAAAGCTTGTAAATTTCGCTCGATGGCTGGTGAATGTTGGCAAACACCAACTTGCCTTTCAGGCATTGCCGTTTCAGCAGGTACATGACCTTCTCGGAGTCCGCGGAACTTAAGCCGGAGGTGGGCTCGTCGACAAACAAAATGGAGGGTTCGCGCATTAGTTCCAGGGCAATGTTGAGGCGTTTACGCTGTCCGCCGCTGAGGATTTTTTTCAGCGGGTTGCCAACAACCAGGTCGCGGGCTTCCACCAAATCAAAATCGGTGAGGGTTTGCTCAATGATGTCGTCGATCTTGTCGTCATCCAGATTGCTGAAACAAAAACGAGCATTGAAGCGAAGGTTTTGATACACCGTTAGTTCTTCGATTAGCAGATCATCTTGCGGCACGTAGCCGATTACACCGTTTAAATAGTCGGCATTCGCGGGTTCGTGCAGGTTGTAACCGTTGATGGTAATTTTGCCGCCACTGGGTTTTAGTTTGCCATTCAGAACATTCAGCAGGGTTGTTTTGCCCACACCACTTCCCCCGATAATGCCCACCAGATCGCCCGAGCGTTCCTGGAAGCTAAAGCCGTGCAGGCCAAGCACGCGGCGGTTAAAGCGGTATTCAATATTTTCGGCATTGAACACAATCATCGGCTTGCCTTTGGCCTGGATAAAGCGCGACATGACACTGCTGTAATAAATCGGGATAATCCGCGATGTTTTCAGCACGCCGCCCGGGGTGAAAATGTAAATGCGCTGTTGGGTGAGGCGGTGTCCGTTCAGGTAAAGGTTTCGGGGGCCGCTGTATTTGAAAAACAGGGTGTTGATACTCGGGATACGAATAAATTCGATGGTTACCTGCTGGTTTTCCCGATAAAGATGCTTAATCTCTTCGTCGGCGTATTTTTCGTCGCCGTTAATCACAAAGAGCCAGCTTTTTTCTTTCACTTTCTGAAATGAATACAGGGCGAAGCGGTAAAAGTGATTGTACTCTTTGGCATCAATGTTAAGCCCCATGGCCACCACATGCACCATCTTCAAATCATCAATATTCAGCCCGGTGGTTTTATTGATGAAGTTGAACAGTTGCGTGACAATCAGAAAGCGGATGTTCAGATCGTAGTTGTAGGCGATGTCGCTGCAAATCTGGTTGAGGTACTTCTTGTTAATAAAGCGCTTGTCCATGTCCTGGCCGGTGTAGAAGAACTCCCGGTGGTTGATGTGGTAGTACCCGACAAAGCTTTGGTACATGTTCAGGTATTTATCGACCAATTCCCGGTTGAAATTCTCTTTCAGGTACGATTCAACCAGGTTCATGTTTTCCGAAGATAACCGTTTGTCGTAGTTGGTTATAATGGCAAACAGCTTGACTAAGGTTTCGATAATGCCTTCGTGCATGGGGTAGGTTATGAAAATAGGGTTTTTGTAACCGACGTTGGCGGATACAAGAACCCTATCAGTTTATTGCTGAGAACTAATTACTGAACGTATGCCGCTCTGATGTCGGTTACGGTTTGGGTCAACTGCTTCACCTGCGTTTCGCTCATGGCAGTTGTTCCTTCTTCCAACGCGTAAATGGCGTTAATGCTCTTAATGGCCTCATAGGCTTCTTTTACGGTTGCCGAATCTTTGTAAGGTTCCATCATCTTTTCCATTTCGGCAATGGCATCTTTTTGGAACAGAATAGCTTTGATGATTTCCGGATTCTGGAAGGTATTTTCCGAGATGTGTGTGGTCAGGTACAGCCCTTCAACCACCGAACCGGTTAACACCAGGTACGACAACTCGGTGCGCCCTTGCTTATTGAGGTACGAATAAGCATTTTGGAACATATTGGTTACAATGTCCACCAGCTGATCTTTATTATCCAGGTTTTCTTCAATCTGATCGGGCAGATTTTCTTCAAAAGCCGAGGTAAAATCAAGGTCTCTGATCAGTCGCTCGCAAGCGGTAAAGTAGGACTGGATCTCTGCTTTTTGATTATAAGTTGTAGCATAAGCCAGGTCAACGGTATAGATTCCCAGGTTTACCGCTCTTGTTTTTTCTTCGAAATAGCTTTCTGCCTTGGTCGGATCGTTCGAGATGTCGATGATGTAGCTTGCCTCGATGGAGTTCAGCATGTTGGTCACTTCGAAAGCAGAGGGAAGCGGATAGGTATATTCTTCGATTTCTTTCGCGATGACATTTTCAGCAACATCTGCTGTTTCTTTTTTGGGTGACTTACCCGTGCAGGATTGCAAGGCGGGGCTTAAAATTCCCGCTAAAAGTGCTAAAGCCAATAATTTGTTTGTCTTCTTCATATCCATTGGTGATAGTTTAAAATCGTTAACTGTGAATTGGTTCCCGGATTTGGGGCAGGGAGATGATTTTCGGGGTCAGTCTATCCGCCGTGTGATCCGGATTTGGAGCTAAAAATAATATAAAAATCGGCCTTTAGAAAAATGAAGTTGATTTTTTATGCAAGATGGAAGGCGATGACAGCACAATCGGATCGCGATTGGGGCATTTCGCTTTCTGAAAGAGCCGAGATGTGGAGCCAGGTGTTGATATTGAGTTGATTGCGTATGGAAGCTACCGAGGCGATGCGAAGCTCCCTGTGTTGATGGAATGTTAACTGTACATCGGCGCATTTTGTTGCCGGAATCGACGGCGAATAAAAACTACATGATTCCGGGGAATCACCAACAGGGAGGAAGGTCAGGGATTTTTTCAACGATGCTGTTGTCTCAAGTTGTCGGGTTGTCGTGGTTGTCATGGGTTCCCGTTGTCGTGGTTGTCTCAGGTTGTCGGGTTGTCATCCAACAGATAGCATCAGAGGCTATTGAACAACCAGCAGCGTGGAGTTCTGGCATTCTTGGATTTCACTGAATAGACCAGTATTTCGCAGTAACTCTCCCCTGAATTGAACCAATCCTGGCGGATTAATTTAATTCTGTCCCCTCTCTGCGCAAAGCGCGGGGGAACCCCGAAGTAGCTGATAGATTGCAAAGAATGCATCAACGCATAAGAATAACGTTCGATCTAAAAGAAAGATTTGGGGACCGGTTGGCCTATTTTTAAGAGGCCGGAATCAAACGAAAAGCTTGCTGCAATCCCGGAGGGAGGCCATTTGGGTAGCTTAACGACGACAGTGGAAATTCCGTCCCGTACGGGACGGGAGAATCTTCGTGTTGCCTTGCGTACTACCCAAATTATACCGTTTTGAAGGCTAATTTATGCGCTGAAATAGGACAGTATAATGCCGATAGACTGAAAAAGGAGCATTGGAACGAAGTGATAGGATGCGACACTTTTGAAGCTAATCGGTATATAATGGCTAAAGCCATTGCTGAAAAATGAAAACCCGTCCGGTAGGACAAAAGATCCTTTCAGAAAAAAGTGCCGGAAATTAGTGTTTTCCGGCATTGTATGCTGTCGGTTTATTTCGAACTAATCAAACGGATGAACTCATCGCGGGTGGCCACGCGTTCAAAGGCTCCGGTAAAATCGGAGGTTGTTGTCACCGAATGTTGTTTCTGAACCCCTCGCATTTGCATGCACAGGTGTTGCGCTTCGATGACGACAGCCACACCAAGCGGGTTCAGGGTTTTCTGGATACAGTCTTTTATTTGGCTGGTCAGGCGTTCCTGCACTTGCAGGCGGCGGGCAAAAGCATCCACCACGCGGGCAATTTTGCTGAGGCCGGTAATGTAGCCATCGGGGATGTAAGCCACATGAGCCTTGCCGATAAAGGGGAGCATGTGGTGCTCGCACATCGAGTAAATCTCGATGTCTTTTACAATAACCATCTGGCTGTAGTCTTCGCGAAACATCGCTCCCCGGAGCATCTCTTCGGGGTTTTGATCGTAGCCTTGCAGCAAAAACTGCATAGCCTTGGCTACGCGGAGTGGTGTTTTTTGCAGCCCTTCGCGGTTCACATCTTCACCCACCAGTTTCAGAATGCGGGAATAGTGTTCGCCAAGTTCGGCTGTGGTTTTTTCGTCAAAGCGGTCAATACGTTGATAGCCGCTCAAATCTCCGTTAAATGAATCTTCCATGTGTATTAATGTCAGTCCTGAAATTCAGGTTTGAACCCGCAAAGATAAAAGTTTCTCGCAACACGAGCCCATTGATGGTCATTCCGTTGTCATTAAGTCGTCATTGGGGGAAATTTCAATCCGGCTAAAATTTCATTAACAGCCATTTATTTAATGGCTATATTCTCGAATAGTACGTCTGGTGTTTGTATTTATTTGTATGATAATGCTTTGTGTCTTTTTATTGTGTGGTATTGCCAATACACGCAAAACGAAGGTATCACAACTATCTGATAATTTAACGATCTATTGGTTGACTGTCAATGACTAATTAACCGCTTCCCTACAAATCGCGGGTGAAAACCCATTTGTTGCCACTGGACAAGTCGTTGTTGAAATAATAACCGCCCAGGTCGAAAGCTTTCAGGTTTTCGGGTTCGGTGATCTTGTTTTCAATTATAAACCGACACATCAACCCCCGGGCCTTTTTGGCATAAAACGAAATAATTTTATACTTCCCTTCTTTGTTGTCCTTAAATTCGGGGGTGATGATAGTGCCCTTTAGTTTTTTAGTATCGATGGCTTTGAAATATTCTGCCGACGCCAGATTGATCAATACCCCGCCGGCAGCCGCCAGCTGCTTGTTTAACTCGTTGGTAAGTGTTGGTTTCCAAAACTGGTATAAGTCTTTTTGGCCATCTACGGCCATTTTGGAACCCATTTCCAATCGGTAGGGCTGTATCAGGTCCAGAGGGTTGAGCAGGCCGTATAAGCCGGATAAAATGCGGAGGTGATCCTGGGCAAAATCAATTTGGTCGGGGCTAAAATTTTCAGCCTGCATCCCTTCGTACACATCGCCGTTAAAGGCATAGATAGCCTGCTTGGCATTTTCGGGGCTAAAGGGCGGCGACCAGCTTTGGTTGCGCTCCAGGTTCAGTGTGGCCAGCTTAGCCGAAATTCCCATCAGCTTAATCAGATCTTTCTCGGTGAGCTGTTTTAACTGGTGGTTTATGCGGCCGGCTTCGTTTAGAAAAGCCGGTTGGCTGTATTTTTGAGTTGGCGGTTGACTTTCAAAGTCCAGTGATTTTGCCGGTGAAATAATCGCGATCATGATGTTGAATATTAATCCTTACTTATGGAACAAACAATCGATAAATTTATACGGTTCAGTTGTTTTTTCGAATAAGTTGTACAACATTCTCAACGTGGTGGGTGTGGGGGAACATATCCACCGGTTGTATTTTACTTACCCGATAGTGCTCGTCCATCAGCGCTAGGTCGCGGGCTTGTGTTGCCGGGTTGCAGCTAACATATACAACGCGCTGGGGCGCTGCATCGAGGATGGTTTTCACCACATCTTCGTGCATCCCGGCACGGGGCGGGTCGGTGATGATCACGTCGGGTTTCCCGTGTTGGCGGATGAAATCGGCGTTCAGCACATCTTTCATATCGCCCGCAAAAAACAGGGTGTTCTCTATTTTGTTGATTGCTGAATTCACCTTGGCATCTTCAATGGCTTCGGGAACATACTCTACGCCAACCACTTTCTGTGCCTTCGCAGCAACAAAGTTGGCAATGGTGCCGGTTCCGGTGTACAGGTCGTAAACCACCTCGTTGCCAGTAAGCTCGGCAAACTCGCGGGCAACTTTATACAGCTCGTAGGCCTGTTTCGAGTTGGTTTGGTAGAAGCTCTTCGGGCCGATCTTAAACTTCAGCCCTTCCATTTCTTCAAAAATATGATCCGGTCCTTTGAAGGCGATGATGTCCTGGTCGCCAATAGTGTCGTTGGCCTTGCTGTTAATTACATACATAATTGAGCTGAGCTCGGGAAACTGATCGGCGATGGCCTGGAGCAAAGCGGTGCGGGCATCAACATCTTCGTGATAGAATGCAACAATCAGCATGTTTTCGCCGGTCGATGAGGTGCGCACAATCATATTGCGCAAAAATCCTTCCTGTTGGCGAATATCGAAGAAGCTCAGATCGTTTTCAAGGGCATACTCGCGAGTGAAGTTACGCAGTTGGTTCGATGGATTGGGTTGCAGCCAGCACTTGTCGATGTTGATGATCTTGTCGAACAATCCCGGAATGTGGAAACCCAGTGCATTCATTTGCTTGGGCGCAAGCTCGGCATCCATCTCCTCGAAGGTCAGCCAACGCTTGTTCGAAAAGCTGAACTCGAGTTTATTGCGGTAAAAGGTGTTTTCGGCCGATCCCAGGATTGGCGATACTTCCGGAAGCTCAATTTTGCCGAGTCGCCGAAGTTGATCGTCAACTTGTTTTTGTTTGTAAAACAGTTGTTTTTCGTAGGGGAGAAACTGCCACTTACAGCCTCCGCAGGTTCCGAAATGTTCGCAGAAGGCTTCCTGGCGGTCTTCCGACTTTTGGTGAATCTGCGTAACACGCGCTTCCATATACTTTTTGCGCTTTTTGGTCACTTGTAAGTCCACAATATCGCCCGGAACAACATGAGTGGTAAACACAACAACGTCGTTCACTCGTGCAATAGCTTTTCCTTCGGCACCGATGTCGGTGATTTCTACCTGCTCAAAAAAAGGTTTGTTTTTTCTGCTTCTTCCCATCTGTTCAAAAAATTTTTGCAAAAATAGCTAAATCAGCGAAATCCGAAACTTCAAAACGACAATATGCACAAAAGCGATGGCCTGTTCTTCGTTGTTGAAAATTTGTTCTGTTCGCAGTGGGAAGTTAGCTCTACTCCGGTTACTTTTGCTACTGTGTTTATCTGCACTAAATAAAATTGTTAAGCCTTTTTAGTTTATGAAGAAACGATACTACGTAGCCGGTGGACTGTTGTTGATTGTTGCAGCCCTTTTATTCTTTTTATCGTCGATGGTGAAAAATTACCTGGTGAAGAACAGCCCCGGGTTAACAGGCCGTAAATTAGCGATTAAGGAACTACATTTCAATTACTGGAAGGCGGCGGTCTCAGCTGAAGGGGTGGTTCTGTACGAGAAAAATCAGGTGGACAGTTTCATCGCTTTTCAATCGTTGACGGTTGATTTCAGCCCCTGGAAGTTGTTGCATCGCGAATATTCGTTTTCGCAAATCAGCCTGGTTGAGCCACAGCTTAGCATTGAACAATACGCCGATGGATATAATTTCAGCGACTTAATTCCGGAAGACGACAGCCTGGCAGTAGCGGAAAACACAAGTGACCAATTGATTCGCTTTAGTTTGTATAATCTTAAAATGACGGGCGGAAAAATACGCTTGTATGATCAGACGGTTGAAAACCGAATTACGGTTAGCAATTTGGATTTTAGTTTGCCGCTGATCGCCTGGGATAATCATCAGTCGACCGTAGGCGCCGGTTTTCATTTGGGAGAGCAGGGAACAGTGCAGGTGAATGCCTTGGTGGATCAGCAAAAGCAATGCTATACGGTTGACCTAAGTACAACCGATGTGCAGATTAAGCCGGTGAGCAACTACCTGACGGACTATTTTGATGTCAGCTCGATTCGTGGTTTGTTGACTTCAGATATTCACATCTCGGGAAGTTTGGCGGATTTAATGAATGTGCAGATTACCGGCTGGGGGAAACTTAGCAATGCTTCGGTGATTGACGGGCAAGGCGAAACACTGTTGTCGGTGCCCGAAATACGGAGCCGGATCAAAGAGCTTGATCTGAAAAATTACGCCTTCAATTTTTCGTCGATAGAGATTGATCAACCAGCATTGGCGGTGACGCGCGGAAAGGAACAGACCAATGTAGAGCAGTTTTTTGCGCCTTTGCTGGCCGAAGATACGACCCAGCTTGTGCAGCTAACCATGGAGAAGGGCGACCAACAAACAACGAGCTACCGGGTTGACACGCTGAAGGTGAACCGCGGATCGCTCCGTTTTGCCGACCACACCTTGAACCGCACCTGTACGATTGACTTGACGGAATTGAATGTGGAATTGCAGAATTTGTCGGACAGTTCAACCCGCATGCCCATCAGCTTTAACACAAAAATTAACAAGTCGGGCCGTTTTTCCGGCCAAACAATGGTGAACATGCAGGATCCCTTCGATTTTTACCTGGATGGAAAGTTGCAGAATGTTGACCTAGTGAGTTTCTCGCCTTATTCCGAATATAACATTGCATCGCCTTTTACCCAAGGCTGGTTCAGCTATGCCATCCGGGTGAAAATGGCCAACGGAAAGCTTCAAAATGAAAACGACATCCATGTTGGTGAGTTGGAGTTTGGAAAGAAAACCGGCGATAAACCTTATGTGAAGGTGCCGGTTCGGCTGGCGCTTTATGTGATGAAGGATGCCAAGGACAATATCGATATCAATATGCCGGTGAGCGGATCGACTGATGATCCGAAATTCAAACTCGGGAAAATAATCTGGGGCGCTTTTGTGAATGTGTTGTCCAAGGCAGCGTTGTCACCCTTTAAAGCGATGGCCGGCCTGGTGGGTACCGACCCCGAGAAGATGGAGTACCTGAACCTGGCCTATTTGCAGGATACGCTCGAAAATGATCAGTTGAAAACGCTGGCCTCGTTGGCTCAAATTATGCAGAAGAAGCCCGATTTGCTGGTGACTTTCATTCAGCGGACCAACGAAGAACTCGAGAAAGAAAAACTGGCGGTGAAACTGGCCAAGGCGAATTATATGGCTGAACAAAATGTGGTGGATTTACCGACTGACGACGATAGCAAATTCAGACAATTCCTGAATGCGAAACTCCCCGCAGCCGATTCGCTGGATGTGGAGGTGGCTTGCTCTAAATATATTCCGGACAACCAGCTTAACCAAGCGTTTGTAGAGCTGCTGCAACAGCGCAACCGGATGATTAGCGACTACTTTGCGGAGCAACAAATCCCGGCCGGGAATATTTATGTGGGTGTTGCCGATCTGGAAAACCTACCGGACGAAATCCGTCGACCCGAGTTTAAAGTGGAGGTTTCGTTGAAGTAGGGGAGACGGAGCCAATAGCAGGCGGCTTCTATCGTCGTGCTTTACGGCGCAGCTGAGCTTGTATGGTGTTTTTTTTTGGGGGGGGGAGTTGTGTTCGGCTGTCAAACCCGCTTGCCGGAAAAGCCCCTTGCTGCCGAAAACAGGGTCAAAGCAGAAGCTATTTGGCCGGCATAGTCGGTTTTGCAGCCAAAACCGGGCTTGAAAGGCCAACAATACCACCCCAAACGCCTTCCGAAAGGGAAACAAAAAACCGATTGAAAACACTATCCGAAAATAGTTAATTAACAGTCGGTTAAGCCAGGGGCAGTGTTTAGTTCAACAAAGCCTCCAATGCCAAGCGTATGCAAGCAACGCTTGATTAGAGGCTAAGTGTTATGCCCAGTTTTTATTCTTTAATCAATTCAGGATTTCCAATTTTCCTATTTTCTATTTTTTGTTTGTACTTATTCCCGTCAATATCTTCAAATAGCAATTCAATTTCATAATCTCTATTTCCATTGTCTTGGTTTCTGCCTGACGGAGTAATATTCGCTTTAATTTCAATATTCTTGCCACTGTCAATTTCTACTTCTGGATTCAATTTTTCAAAGATTATAAATTCTCCACGGATTTTATTTAGTCTTAAATTTCTAGCTGTAAATCCTTTATTTTTAAGATTAATTAAAAAGTTTGATGAGCTACCAGAACCTCCATTATTTGTAAAATGTGGTTTAATTTCACTAAGTCTTTTAATTTCCTGAATTTCAAGTTTCTTTTCTTCAATGCCTTTGTTATGAAGGAAAATGTCATTTTGTAATTCGATTTGTTTACTAATTAAACTGTTCGACTCTTTCATTAATACGGATTGGAATTGATACTCAGATGTTTGTTTTGCCAGTTCATTAATTTGTTCTGTCATTTTTTTTATCATCTCATCTTGAGATATCGCCAGATTTTCTAGTGAATTTATTTTTCTCTCTTGATTTTTATCCTTTTTAAATATTTTAACTATCCCCCAAATAATAATAGGAATACTCAAAAAAGATGATGCCGCGCTTATCCAGTCAGGAATTGTAGGTGTTGACATATTTAATAATTTAAAAATGACTGTCAATTTCTTTAGTTCAAATCTATTTTTTGAATTCTGGGTATGCCTTTAATAATTCTTCTAACCTGTCTTTGTCATATTCATCGAAATCATCAACTGAAAACAATGTTTCGCCATCAGCACCATCAAGTTTTTTTACTTCTACAATTAAAATTGCATCCTTTGGTGCATCAACAGTTCCCCATTCTCCAAAACTATTTGGTGCTAGTCGCCAGGTAACTTCTTCTCCTGGTTCTAAACCTCCAGCAATTTGATAATTAAAATCATCCTTTAACCAAGGAACTGAACGATTTGGACTAGAAAGAATTCCCGTGAAATATGCCCTTGAAACAGCATGTTCGGTTCCGTTAAAAACAGTAAGTTCGATAATTGGTTCTTCTGTTATGAAATATGTGCCTTGTTTTCTTTTATAGAATCTAGAACGTTTTACTTTGAATTTATCAAGTTCATGTTTGGCTTGTTCTGCTTTTTCTTTTTTTGCATACAATTCTATAATTTCATCTTTTGCCTGTTGTTTCTTTTTTAATTCAATTTCAACTTTAATTCGTTCTCCCTCCTTGATTACATCCGAAGCTGTCATTCCATTTAGTTTATTTCTTATATCTCCAACGGTTTCTTTAACCCCATTTTCAGACAGTAAGTTGCTAAAGTCAACTCCATTTAGCATTATTATTTGTAATGCTTCTTCGAATTCTTTTTTGTCTTTATCATCAAGAGATGATTTTACTTTTTCAATTGATTCTTTCATAGCTTCTTCAGATGTACCATCTATTTTCTTTGTACAAGAAGCAAGTAAGAGTGTGATTAGTAATAAAAATATTGTTTTTTTCATAGTGGTATATTTTAGGTTATTTCATCTTTTTCAAATTGGGCATAACGTTCTGTGTATGGACAGTAGGGCAGATTCGAAGCACTTCAGTTTCGGTTTACCACTAAGCCAAAACAAACGTTTTTACTTTTAATTTTCTTTTTTGTTAAACGTCAAAACTTTGTTTTGGCGTTGCCTGCTCAAAGAACAGGACTTTCAATTTATCACTAATTGCCCTATTGGCTATACACCTTGTTGAACTAAACCCGCTTTGCGGGAGCTTATTGCTCAGCTAAAAATAGGAATAGTTGGCGGGATGTTGCGACTTTCGTGCTTTTAAATTTTAAACAAATTGATTATGAGCAGAAAGTCCTACCTGGAGCAGGCCTGCGAGGCTGTTCCCGAGTTCAA
>NZ_QAAD01000002.1 GCF_003046625.1 Mangrovibacterium marinum | reverse complement strand
AAATCATAGTACATCCTTTTTTTTGTGAAACATCAAGGATGTGAAAATCGAAAGAATAATCCCGAAAGCCTATACGTTATCGTGGAGACGGATACATACAAATCCGCTGGATTTGATTAGCCGATTTCGTGCAACAAAAAAACGACCCCATTTCCGGGGCCGTTCTATATTGATTGAAAATAATGCTAAAGACGTGTTTGTAGTTGGCTTAAGCCACCACTTTTTGCACCAGCGAAATGGTGATGTAGCTGATGATGATCAGCGGTAACCCATATACGTTGAGGCTTACGAATAAGGCCACGCAAAGCAGTAAAAACAGCAGACGAATCTCGTTGCCTTTCCATTTCAGGTTTTTAAATTTCAGCGAGAACATCGGAATTTCCGAGATCATCAGCGCCGAAATGATGGCGATTGCTGTCAGCAGGTTAAAGCGGTTCAGGATCACCTGGTCCAGCGCTGCGTTGCTGCCCCAGTCGACAACCACAGCCAGCGAGGCGTAAAACAAGGCATTGGCCGGGATGGGCAAGCCCAGGAAACTTTCGGTTTGGCGGGTGTCGAGATTGAACTTGGCCAGACGGAAGGCCCCGGCAACAGGAACCAGCAAAGCCGAGAACAGGAAAACCCATTGCAGCCAGCTAGCTTCAATATTTAGGAGCGGACGAACTTCGCCAAACATGGCCAACTGCAACATCGCAGTCAGCATGGCGGCCGGTGCCAGGCCAAAGGATACCAGGTCGGCCAGCGAGTCCATTTGTTTACCAATTTCGGAGTAGGAGTGCAGCAGGCGTGCAGCCATGCCATCCATAAAGTCGAATACCGAGGCCAGGGCAATACAGATAGCAGCCCAGCCCAAATAACCTTGCACCCCCAGAAACACGGCCACACTACCGGCTACCAGGTTCAGCGAGGTGATGAAGTTAGGAACCCAGAAAAAGAAATTGCGAACAGTTTTCATTAGCTTAACTCTCCAATAATGGTTTGCGATCCGGTTACTTTGTCGCCCAGTTTTACCTTCAGTTTGGTGTCCAGCGGCAGGTACAAGTCCACGCGCGAGCCAAAGCGAATGAAGCCCATCTCCATATCTTGGGTCACTTGTTGGCCATCTTCCAAAAAGTTGAGGATGCGGCGGGCAACAGCTCCGGCTACCTGGTTGGCCATAATCTCGCGACCGTCGGCCAGTTGGATGGCTGTGCAGAAGCGTTCGTTTTCCTCGGCCGATTTGTCTTTAAAGGCGGCGTAAAATTCCCCTTCTTTATGCTTCAGAAAAGTAACCTTGCCCGGTACCGGTACCCAGTTGATGTGCACATTCAGCGGCGACATAAAGATTGATACTTTCAGGCACTTCTGTTTCAGGTAAAGGTTTTCCTGCGTTTCTTCAATCACACAAACCTTACCGTCGGCAGGGCAAATTACCTGTTTGGGGTTCAATTGCACTTTGCGGTTGGGGTAGCGGAAGAATTGCAAAACTAAGACAAGGATAACCAGGGCTGTAAGGCTGAGCAGGCCACTAACGATTGGGATGCTGACAAACAGCCAGCCAATCAGGTTCAATGCCAGCGCAATCAGGATGGTATTGCGGATAATTGTTTTTCCCGCCGGATGAAATCTCATGTATTTTGTTGGTTTAAATTGATATCAGTTGATGGGCTGCTGCGCCAAACGACCGTTAATCTTCCGTATTCAGCCGGTTGTGCACCGCAAGCCATGCGCTGCAAAAATAAGTAAAATTGCAATGCTTTGCCGGGTTTCAATTTAAAAGAAGCTAAATGAAGACCTCGAGGTAGCATACAAACACCGGGATGGCAAACAGCAGCGAGTCGAAGCGATCCAGTATTCCGCCATGGCCGGGGAAGATGGTACCGCTGTCCTTCACCCCAAATTGCCGCTTAATCATCGATTCGGTCAGGTCGCCCAGGGTGGCCGAAACCACAATCAGAAAGCCCAAAACGATCCAATGCAACATCGAAATTTCGGTGATGTAACGCGATAGTAAGGCCGAAACACCCACTGCCACCAGGGTTCCGCCAATAGCGCCTTCCCACGATTTTTTTGGCGACACGCGCTCGAATAAACGGTGCTTGCCCAGGCTCACGCCAAAGAGGTAAGCCCCCGAGTCGTATACCCAAATAAGAATGAGCAAGGCTAAAAACAGTTTTGGGCTGTAGTGTCCGTGGAATTTCGAGAACACCAGGTAATTGCTCAGACTCAGCGGTACGGTGGCATAAATTAAGCCGGCCAGGCTGATGGCAATATTTTGAAGCGAATGCTTTTTGTTGGCAAACAGTTCGTTGATAAAGGTTATCAGGATGAAGGGAAAAATGCTGAAAAACCAGATGGCTGAGATCCGTTCCGAGGCAATCAGAAAACTCAAAATGAAGGCCAAGGCGCCGGTGATGGAGGCCAGCACCCGATGCGGTTTGAAGCCTGTTTCGCTGGTCACGTTGAAAAATTCGTATAAGGCGCCAATCAAAATGGCTAAAAACAAAATGCCAAAGGTGTATTCGCCCAAAAACAAGCCGGCTAAAATAACGGCAACGAAAATAAGACCGGTGATGGAACGCGTGAGTAGGTTTTTCAATTGATTAAGTTTTTAAGAAGGTTGAGAGCTTGTTCGCGGTCGTTCTGATGCACATAAACTTTCATTTCGCCAAAGCTCGGAATTGCCGAGTCCTGTTGGTTTAGCACTACACAGTTCACGCCGTTGTCGGTCAGCAGGTCGCGGGCAATTTCGGCCTGAAAGGGAACAGTTGTCCGGTAAATTAACACAAAATCTTTTTCCATGGTGTGGGTTAAAACGGTTCGTCACACAACAAAACAAGCAGCTTTTTAGGACCATGCATACCCATCACCAGCGTTTTTTCGATGTCGGCGGTCCGACTCGGGCCGGTAATGTTGGTGATTGAGCTGGGCAGCTTTCCGTGGTATTTGGCCTGTATGGCCATCATGGCATCGTCGAGGTACTTCACCAGCTGACGTTGATGGGCAACCACCAGATGGGTTTCGGGGAAAACATGCAGCCTGCGTCCCGAAGGGCTGGCCGAGCTGATCATGACCGAGCCCAGGTGAGCCACCAAGAACTCGCAGCCGGTTATGCCGGCGTCGAGCTGCAAAAATTCATCTTCGTTTTGCTGAATGTTGACTTGGCCACTCAGTGCTTTTTGCAGTTGCGGGTCGGCACAAAACAGGTTTTGCCAGTTTTCCTCTTTCTGCAGTTGGGCAATCAACCCAACAGCTTCGGACAGGTTTTGGGGGCGCAACACGGTGCCGGCTACCAATTCTAAATTTTCCTGAAACCAGTCGGCCAGGCTGCCGTTGGGTTCGTGATATATGGGCGATCCGAAATCCGGTTGCGGAATCAGTTGTTCCGGCCGGCTTTCCCGGGCTTGTTTTATACGGGCTAAAATATTTTCCCTTGACGACATGATGCGGTTTTATTCAGTTTTTTCTTCAATGTTCGGACTTTCTTCCACGGGGGGCAATGGCTTGTTTTCGGTGGCATTACCATTACCCGGCAGCTCGTCTTTGTGCCAGGGGCGTTTCCCGAAGATGGTTTCCAGATCTTCGCCAAAAATCACCTCTTTTTCCAGCAGTTTCTCGGCTAGCTGGTGGTGTCCTTCAACATTTTCTTGCAGCACTTTTAGCGCACGCTGGTACTGCTCGTCAATCATGATCTTGGCTTCGGCGTCAATCAGTTCAGCGGTTTTTTCGCTGTATGGCTTGGTGAAGCCAAAGTCGTTCTGGCCGGTTGAGTCGTAATAGCTGAAGTTACCAACCTTATCGCTCATGCCGTAAATGCTGATCATGGCATAGGCTGTTTTGGTCACCTTCTCCAGGTCGTTTTGCGCTCCCGACGAAATGTTGCCGAAAGCCAGCTGTTCGGCAGCGCGGCCTCCCAGGGTCGAACACATCTCGTCCAGTAATTGCTCTTTGGTTGTGATGGAGCGTTCTTCGGGCAGGTACCAGGCAGCGCCCAGGGCTTTACCGCGCGGCACAATGGTCACTTTTACCAGCGGGTGAGCATGTTCGAGCAACCAGCTGATGGTGGCATGGCCTGCTTCGTGATAGGCGATACGCTTTTTCTCATCTTTCGAGATGATTTTATTTTTCTTTTCCAAACCGCCTATAATCCGGTCAACAGCATCCAGAAAGTCTTGTTTGTTTACCTTGTCGTGGTTGTTACGGGCGGCAATCAGTGCGGCTTCGTTACAAACGTTGGCAATGTCGGCACCCGAGAAGCCGGGGGTTTGCTTGGCCAGGAAGTTTACTTCAACTTCTTCAGCCAGCTTTAACGGCCGCAGGTGCACCTTGAAAATGTCGCGACGTTCGTTCAGGTCGGGCAATTCAACATGAATCTGGCGGTCGAAACGTCCGGCACGCAGCAGGGCGCGATCCAGAATGTCGGCACGGTTTGTTGCCGCCAGGATGATAACACCCGAGTTGGTGTCGAAACCATCCATCTCGGTCAGCAGCTGGTTCAGGGTGTTCTCGCGTTCATCGTTCGATCCCATATTGGGGTTTTTTCCCCGGGCGCGGCCAATGGCGTCAATCTCGTCGATGAAGATGATACAGGGCGATTTTTCTTTGGCTTGTTTAAACAGGTCGCGAACACGCGATGCACCCACGCCGACAAACATTTCCACAAAGTCGGAACCCGACATGGAGAAAAATGGTACGTTGGCTTCGCCGGCAACCGCTTTGGCAAGCAGAGTTTTACCGGTTCCCGGAGGACCTACCAGCAGCGCTCCTTTGGGGATTTTACCACCCAGCTTGGTGTATTTCGAAGGGTTCTTCAGGAACTCCACAATTTCTTCAACCTCCTGCTTGGCTTCCGACAAGCCGGCAACATCTTTAAAGGTTGTGTTTACCCGCGAGTCTTTGTCGAAGACCTTGGCCTGCGATTTTCCGACACTGAAAATATTGCCGGCGCCACCGCCACCGGTTCCTTTGCTCATGCGGCGGAAGAACCACAGATATAGCGCTATAATCAGAATGAAGGGGAAGATCCATCCCAGAATTTCACCGAAATAGTTGGTTTCGGTTTTCCACTCAATACTTAAGCGTTGCGCTTCGGGAAGATCTTTCTGCGTGTCCTTGAACTCGTTGGCAAAAACATCGGCCGGGCCGATTTCAAAGTAAAAGTGAGGACCGATTTTCGATGGGGTATTGAAACCTGTATTCAGTTTATCGGCGTACTTTTGGTAGCTGGTTTCCTTCAGGGTAATCCGGGCTTCGCGTTCGTTTACAACAACCAGCTTGGCAATGTCGCCGTCTTTCAGCATGGTTTGTTTTACTTCCTGCCAGTTTGTTTGCACCGGCCCGCTGCCAAAACTAAAATATTGTACAGCCAGAAAGACCACGATAGCGATCCCGTAAATCCAGTAGGGGTTGAACTTGGGAGGTTTAGCCCCCGGTTTCAGATTGCCCAGATTCGGACGTTTTTTGCTTTTGTTATTATTTGATTTATTGTCAGCCATTATTTACTTGTTTTCAATATTTACTTCTTCAACTAAGGCGTCGGCCCAAAGGTTCTCCAGATTGTAAAAATTACGGGCCTCGTACTGAAAGATGTGCACCATAATATCGGCATAATCCAGCAAGATCCACAGCGAATTCTGATAGCCATCCTTATGCCATACTTTCTCGCCGGTTAGTTCTTCAACTGTTTTTTCAACCGAGCGGGCGATGGCATCCACATGGGTGTTCGAATTTCCGTGACAGATGATGAAATAATTACATTCGGAGTGATTGATTTTCCGGAGATCTATTTTTACAATGTCCAATCCTTTGTTGCGGTCGATGCCTTCAATAATCGCGTGGATAAGATTTTCGCTATCCTTCTCTTTCTGCGTTTTTGCCATAGATTTTTATTAGAGATACAAAGATAAATTTTTTCGCTTATTTTGATGTTTATTCTCGTTTCGGGTAATAAACTGAAAATAAAAAAAATAGTTTGTTCATATTTGTTAAAAAGCTCAAAAATGAAGACTTCTGTTATTGGTCGAACGGTTGTGCTTTTGGAACGGGTGGCCAGTACCAATAACTATGCCACCAGTCAAGTTCGTGAAAATGAAGTAGAAGAGGGTACTGTCTTTTTGGCAGTGAATCAAACTTCGGGGCGCGGGCAACAAAGCAACCGTTGGGAAAGTGAAGATGGGAAAAACCTGACTTTTTCAATTGTTCTGCATCCTGATTTTTTGGAAATCAAGGATCAATTTCTGTTATCGAAGGCCGTTTGCCTGGGCATCGATGCCTTTTTGCGTAAGTATGTCGATCAGGTTTCTATTAAATGGCCAAATGATATTTATGTTGGCAACAAAAAGATTTGCGGCATCCTGATCGAGAATGCGATCATGAATGGTCGTTTTAGTTCGTCGGTGGTTGGTATTGGATTGAATATCAATCAGGCGACCTTCGTTTCTGATGCACCCAACCCGGTATCCCTGTTTCAATTAACCGGTCAAACATTCGACCTGAAAGCTGTTTTGCAGGAGTTGCTGGAACAAATAGACCGTTACTATTGTCAATTGATCGACGGCAATGTAGGTGAGATTAATCGCTTGTTCGAGGCTAAACTCTTTCGGCTAAATAGTTGGCATACCTTTCGGGATGAAAACCATGAATACCGCGGTCGCATTATCGGTGTAAATGAAATAGGTCAGTTAAAGGTTGAAGAAGAAAGTGGCCTGGTGAATGAGTATCATTTTAAAGAAGTCTCATATTTGATATAAGTTTAATATCTTTGAAAATCAGGGTAGGGTTGATGCCCAGCTAACTGGACTTAGTAAAAAACGAAAATACATCATAGACTATGAAACACAATTTTTGGGTGATTCAGCTTTTTGCAGGACTACTGCTACTGATGACGGCCTGTGAAAAAGACGAAGAAACAATTGTAGATGGCAGCGACAAGATTGATGCAGCGACTTTAGCCACGAATGGGTGGATTAAGGATAACATGGAAACCTTCTATTTGTGGAACGACCGGATGCCCGATGTTGATGAGACACAGGAGGAAGATCCAGCCCTGTATTTTGAGAAATTGCTTTATACCGACGAGGACGAGTGGTCGTGGATTACCGATGATTATTCCTCGTTGGCAGCCGACTTTAGCGGTGTGCCGGTAACCATGGGCTTTGAGCCGGCTTTCTATTTGTTTAGTGATAATACAAGCGTGTTTATTGTCGTGAAGTACGTCTACCCGAACTCACCGGCGGAAGAAGCCGGTTTGAAACGTGGAGATATCATCCTGGAAATTGACAATACAGCAATGACCACCGATAATTATTACGATTTGTATTCCGGCAGTAGTTATTCCGTTCAATTGGGGCTGCTGTCGGGCAGCTCTATCGGATTGTCGGGAGCTTCCTATGATCTCACGGCTCGCGTTGTTTCTACTGATCCCTCGGTCTATCACACGGTACTGGATGCCGATGGTACCAAAGTGGGTTACCTGGCGTATGTTGAGTTTGTTGCCGGCGATGATGACAAGTTTTTGAGCTCGATGGACGAAATTTTCGATGACTTTAAAGCGGAAGGTATTCGCGATCTGGTGGTGGATTTACGCTATAACCCGGGAGGCGAAATTGACGCTGCCAGCTATCTGGCTTCAACTATTGCTCCGGCCAGTGTTGTCACCAATCACGAGACGCTAATCAATTTGCAGTTTAACGATGACGTGCAGGCTGCTTATGAGTATTATTATCCCGACGAACTTTATTATTCGTTTACCGATACCACTACTGTAAATATGAATTTGGGGACGGTGTACTTTCTGACGACTTCGGGAACGGCTTCGGCCAGCGAATTGCTAATTACCGGCCTGGCACCGTACATGAATGTTGTGCAGATTGGCGAGGCAACTTACGGCAAATATACCGGCATGTACGTGTTACCCGACGATAACGAAGAATGGTGTATGCTTCCTGTGGTCATGAAATATGCCAATGCGAATGGTTATACTGATTTTAGCGATGGCCTGCAGCCCGATTATGAAATCTTGGATGATCTTCTGGAGACTGTCCCGTTTGGCGATCCGGCCGATCCGATGCTGGCCCAAGCTCTTAGCTTAATTACCACCGGAGCTCCTGTGGCAACCGCTTCTGTTAAATCGGCTAAAATGAAATTGATCAGTCGGGAGTTGAATCCGGCAAAAATGGAACTGAAGCGAAACTTATTTGTTCCGCATGGAAAAGTGATTTCGGAATAGGATAATGTGAATGAATACAAAGAGTCCCGCCGATGTTAATTGGCGGGACTCTTTGTATTCATTCGTTTATTGAAGCCGGATTAAATGAGTTCTTCGGGGTTAATATCCGAAATGTCCAACAGGTTGTTCATGATCGCATAAACGGTTAGCCCCGAGATGGATTTGATATTCAGCTTTTCAGTGATGTTTTTGCGGTGCGATATGACGGTATGGATGCTGATGTTCAGTTTGTCAGCCATTTCTTTATTCGACAAGCCCAGCGCAACCTGACGGATGACATCTTTTTCGCGTTGGGTGAGGTCGCCATTATCGGTATTGCTTGTTTTGGTTTTGCTGGCCGATTTGCGAATTACCTGTACCAGTTTCTGGATCTCCAAATTGGAGGCCAGTACATTCAAATCGTAATCGTAGCCGTCGGTGACACCCTCGGTATCGGTTGATGCACTGAGACTGATCAGGAAAAACTGGTTGTTTTTACGCAGGCGTTCTTCCGTTTCTACGGGCAAAACCAGTCCCTTCTGAATGATAACAATGATCAGGTTGTTGGTGATGGCTGCAAACGAATTCAGATCGTTAATGGAGCTCAGCTGGGTGATCTCCATTTTGAAATATTCCTGTAAAATAAGCGCCAGCCCTTTCCGGACTATTTCAGAGGGATGAATAATAAATACATTCTCTTCCATTACCGGGCAGCATTTGTTTTGAGTTCCTCTTCAATCCGTATGACCTGCTTGATTAAGATTAGATCCTCGATGCGGGCATGGTCGAATAAATCTTTTTCAAACTGAAACAAGGTGTTCAGAAATTCAACCATCGCGCTGGGATCGTAGGTGGGCTCCAGGTATTTAATTACCAGGTTTTTCAGGTCGCTAAGCTTTTCTTCCACACTGGTATGTTCGTCTTCATATTTCCGAATAGATTTGCCTTCGGTGAGCACCCGGTTGTGGTACAAATCAATGATGTACGGAAAAACTTTTTCATCTTCCTGGGCCAGATGGATGTGTAACTCCGTCTTGAATTTTTGGTAGAAGCTGCTGATCATCTTCAGGCTCGAGCAATTCTCGGCACAGGTTTGCATCACTGCCGCCAGTAAACGCTCAATTTTGGGCAAAACATACTGGTTGTAATAGCGGTGCGTGGTTTTCAGATAGTCGATCAACAGTAGGGGCGAGAAGGACAGCAGCTCGTCTTCGGGGAAATAATTCTCGTTGGTGTAAGTGTTTACAATGGCCAGGAAGAAATCGGTATTGACATTTTTCTCCAAACAGATTTCTTCAATTGTCTTCTCCTTAAATCCCAGTAGAATACCAAAGCGGTTGATCACCGGTATCAGATTGGAATTGGTTGCAACCAACGAACTTATTTTGTTGTCTTTTGTGAATATTTTCATTCCTTTTTCGCGTGATTAGAGCTTGTTGATGGCGAAATCAGTGCCACTGCTTTGTAAAACATTTTTTCGGCGAAATTGATTAAAGCCGCGATAAAATAATACCGATTTGTAGTTGAATAGATCGTTAGAGTGGTTTTCAAATATCAGGCATCACTGTCCCCAAGTGTTTCTGTTTGTGAATTAGCCGATGAAACGATCTAAGTTGCAAATGCCTCAGCATTATCGCACCACGATTCGTTTTTCCGCTTGTTTGGTCAACTGTCCGAAGGGTTCAGCCTTGAAATTGTGTGCCTGAAGGATCTGTTCGACCTGCTGTTGGGCATCGGGCTCAACAGCAATCAGTAAGCCTCCGGAGGTTTGGGGGTCGCACAGAATGAGGCTATCCTTCTCGTTTCGCAGTTGGATGCCGCAGCCGTAACTGGCCCAGTTGCGGTGTGTGCCGCCCGGAACGCAATTTTTGTCAATATAGTCCTGTACATCATCGAACAGTGGAATTTTGTCGAACTCAAGTTCGGCCGACAGCTTACTGCCTTCGCACATTTCGGTCAGGTGGCCCAGCAGGCCAAAACCGGTAACATCGGTCATTGCGCGGATGCCGGCAACATCGGCCAGCTCGCGACCGATACTGTTCAGTGTTGTCATCGCCTCTACGGCGACATCGGCGTGTTCAGCTTTTAGTTTTCCTTGTTTTTGAGCAGTGGTAAAAACACCAACACCCAGGGGTTTGGTCAGGTACAGTAAGCAACCTTCCGTGGCGGTGTCGTTACGTTTTAGTTTGCTCAAGTCAACCTGGCCGGTAACTGCTAATCCGAAAATTGGCTCGGGGCTGTCGATGCTGTGGCCTCCGGCAAGTACAATGCCTGCCTCGAAACAAGCCTGACGACCACCTTCCATCACTTTTTGAGCTGCTTCGGCGGGAATTTTATTCACCGGCCAGCCCAGAATGGCGATGGCCAGCAAGGGAGTTCCCCCCATGGCGTAGATATCGCTGATGGCATTGGTGGCTGCAATCTTGCCAAAAGTAAACGGATCGTCGACAATGGGCATGAAGAAGTCGGTTGTGCTAATGATGGCCGTTCCGTTTTGCATATCGTAAACGGCTGCATCGTCGCGACTGGCGTTGCCAACCAGCAAGCGCGGGTCGTTAATCTGCTCCTGCGCGTGATGCAGGATATTACTGAGTACTTCGGGCGAAATTTTACAGCCACATCCGGCTCCGTGGCTGTATTGAGTGAGTTTTATTTCAGACATGGTGTGTCGTTTTTTGTAAAATTTTTGCGGCATTCACTTCAGCGTTTGTACTTTCCAGGGCTATGGTGATCACCGTTGCCCGGTCGCGGGCGTTCATTCCTTTTTGGTAGGCCTTGTCGTAATAGAACAGGGCGATTCGGGTTACTTCATTCAAATCTCCTGCTTCCAGCGATTGGAGAGCTGTTTTAACGGCCAGGCCACCTAGGCGTTTGTGTATGCGTTGAATGGCCCCCGCAAGCTCGTCGGTTTTGCATTGTCCATATTCGGCTACAAGCTTGTTTGTTCGCTCTTCAACAGGGATGTCCAGAAAGAGAAGCGGCAAGCTGCGTATTTGTCTGAAGAGATTGATCGGAATTTGTACCCTGCCAATGTTGTGACTTTCATCTTCAAGCCAGATGGGCTTGTTGAAATCCAGCTGCCGGAATGCTTCAAACAGGTTGTTTTCGAATTGTTCCACGGTGGGTTGTTCCTGTTGTCCGATTCCTCCAAAGGCCGATCCTTTATGATTGGCCAGTTTTTCCAGATCAATCACCTGTTCGCCCTTAGCCTGAAGAACTTTCAGAATTTCGGTTTTTCCGCTTCCGGTATATCCGCCAAGTACATTTAAGCGAAATGGATGATCGAAGGTTTTCAGCGCGTGGTTGCGGAAGGCTTTGTAGCCTCCTTTGATGGTATATACTTCGCGGAAATCATTGTCGGCCAGGTGTTGTGCAAACGAAGCACTACGCATGCCCCCCCGCCAGCAGTGAACGACAACGCGTTTGTCGGCCGCAATTGCTGCCGAGCGGTTGATATAGTGCTGGAGTTTGGGGTTGACCAACTGGTAACCCCTTTCAATGGCTTTTTCGCGCGATTGATGAACGTAGATCGTTCCAATTTCGGCTCGCTCGTCGTTGGTAAATAACGGAATACTGTGAGCTCCGGGGATGTGTCCCTTTTGGTATTCGCCGGGCGACCGAACATCAATTAGCGGTAAGTTTGCATATCCATTGAAATATTCATCGATGGTGAGTTGTTTTACCATTTTTTTTGCTGTTCAGATCGAATTATAAGTGACTGTTAACGATAGGGGAGCTGAGTGAGCATATCGGCCAGTTGGTTAATCCCTTTTTCCAGCTTTTTATTAACCATCATCTTGATCATCATGCTCATTTCGGCATGCAGGGTTAATTTAATCTTCGACTGGTAAGGGGTTACGGGCAGCAGCTGAATCCAAAAGGTGATGCCGATTGGCAATCCGCCCGAGCTGTTTATTTTGATGGTCTTGCTCGGCTCACGGTCAATGATGCGTATTTCGGCTTGTCCCATACCCGATATGTTGAAACGACAGGAGTCGTTGTCGGACTCGAAATCGGACACCTGGATTTGCGGCACCGATTCATTCATTTTTGCCAGCAGCCCTTCATTGACATAAGTTGAAAGGTTCTCGAAGTTGGATAAGTAGTTATAGACGATATCCTGGTTTTGCTCGATGACTTTAATATCGCTTACATATTTCTGCAATGCCATACTTGTGTAATTGTTTTGTGGTACAGCTCAATGGTGTACCTGGTTTATGAACCAATAGTTAAAAACATAAAAATCCCCGACAGGGCCGGGGATTGCTAAAGATATACTAAATATTGTCTGGATTATTTTCCCCAGTTGGCCGGATCTTCACGCCATTGGTTCAGCGATTCGAGTTGGCTTTCTTCAATTTCACCCGACTCCAGGGCTACTTCCAACAGGGTTTGATAGCGACTTAAAGTGGTCAGTTCGATGCCTGCTTTTTCGAAAGCTTCTTTGGCTACCGGGAAGTTGTAGGTGAAGATGGCTAACATACCCAGGATTTCGGCACCGCCGGCTGTTTGGATAGCCTCGGCTGCTTTCAAGCTGCTCACTCCTGTTGAAACTAAGTCTTCGATAATCACCACTTTTTGTCCGGCTTTCAAATCTCCCTCAATCAGGTTTTCCAACCCGTGATCTTTGGGTTTCGCACGCACATAGATGAATGGAAGACCGAGTTCTTCAGCAACCAACACGCCATGAGCGATTGCGCCTGTTGCAACTCCGGCAATCACTTCTACCTGCGGATATTTTTCGCGGATGATTTTGGCAAATTGCTTGCAAACAAAGGTTCTGGCTTCAGGGTACGACAACAATTTGCGGTTGTCGCAATATATGGGAGCTTTCCAGCCTGAGGCCCATGTAAATGGGTTTGAAGGTTGGATTTTTATTGTGTTAATTTGTACGAGCTTTTTGGTTACTTCCAATTGGATGTCTTGCATAATGGTAAATGTTTTTTCTGAATACAGCGCAAATGTACAAAGTTTTTTTTAATGAATGCCTGATCCTTCTTCAGCCTGAAAATAAGAATTTACGTTCAGGTAACATTGAGCAAGTGATTGATATAGAACGTGTTTCATCCTTTATGGCTTTGCTCGAATCGCTTGATGGAGCGAAATGTGTTGAAGAACCTGTTTTTAACTGTTTGATAAAAAGTGAATTGATTGAAGCGGTGATTTCATCGATGGTGCAACTTCCGGCGGCGGGAGGGCTTGTGCGCAATCCGGCGGGCGAGATTTTGTTTATCAAGCGATTTGGCCGATGGGATTTGCCCAAGGGCAAGATTGAAAAAGGTGAGCGGGTGGAAGATGCTGCTGTTCGCGAAGTTGAAGAGGAGTGCGGCATTCGCCAGCTGAAGCTGGTGAAGCAGCTGCCATCAACCTTCCATATTTACCGGTCGCCGTATTTGGCCGGGCCCGACAACTGGGTTTGGAAAGAAACCAGCTGGTTCGAAATGCGCTATGACGGCGGGGAGACTCTCGTTCCGCAGACCGAGGAAGATATTACCGAAGTAGCCTGGTTTGCGCCCGATGCACTGGCGCCGGTTTATGCTTCCACCTACGGAAACCTGAAGTTGCTGTTGGGCGATTATTTCGCCTGATTGCGAAAACGCTCCAGCTGTTTTTGTTTGAAGTAGCCGGCCAACTGGTGCGACAATCCATCCAGAGGGTTGAGCGCCGGCGAAGCCCATAGTTTTCCAGTCTCGTCAATCAGATACGAGCTAGGGAATGTTTTCACCCGATAGCTTTCGCGTGCTTCTTCGTTTACCGTAAAAAAAGTGCCTGCCCAGTGTTGCTGCAAAATCAACTCTTTCTTATCGAGATTGGCTTCCGGTAGCAGGTTCACAATGGTTAACTGTCCTTTAAACTGCTGCTCTATTTTGGCCAGCTCATCCAGCTGTTGCCGACAAATTGGATTGGTAACGCTTGTAAAATGCAAATAAGTTAAGTGGCCGTTGAAATTGCTGAGCTCCTGTTCTTCGCCCTCAAAATTGGTGATGCTGATGTTTGGAGCCATTGTTCCGGGGCTTAGGTAGCGTAGTTTCTCACTTAGCCGTAGTGCCAGTTTCTTGTCCGTAGCAGGCCAGTTGCTTTGTTGAATTTTATCCAGCAGGTTTAGCATGGTCGCCGGACTGTAGGTGTGCTGGTAATAAGCGTCGTTGATGCCTTTCATAATGACCATACGGCTGAGTTCGTGCGACCATCCTTTATTTTGTGTCAGGTATTGCTCAATTCCGGCGAGATTGGCCGTTCCCACCAGCACTCTGAAGTTTGTGCCATTGAGTTGGTTGCTTTCGGTGTTGAAATAATTCGAAAACTGTTGGTTGAAAAGCTGGCGAAAAGGTGGCAGATTGAAATTCAGCGGGGGATGATCCAGATAGCTTTTAATGAATTCGTTGCTTTTAGCCTGGTTTACGGCAAAGCGAATGGAGGCATAGCGGTAGAACTTGTATTGCTCAAAATAGGGATTGTCGTTATGGGGAAAGGAGCGGCTAAGCTTCGCGATTAACGAATCGGCTGCCGGCTGCGATTTATCCTTAAATAGTTGGTTGAAATATTGGCTTTCCAGCGCGCTGTAGCTTTGTTCAAACACCCGGATCAGATGGTTGATGTCAGTATCGTCCGAGTTTTGAATGCCCAGGCTTACCAGCTGCGGCTGAAAAAAAGGGTTTTGTTTTTCGGACTCGCTAAGCGGTTGAAAAGGAGGAAGAACCACTTGGTAGTTTTTTCCCGGCTCCAGGTAAATTTCGGCTTGCCAACGGTCGAAAGCCGCAAAACAATGCGAGGTTCCCGAGAGTTTGACTGCCGTTGAGAACGATCCATCGGGAAGGATGGTTATCGTGCCGATTTTTTGCGGCTGGTTGGTTAGCGGCTCCGTTTGTTGCAGCAGTGCAATCCGGCGGCCGGCATACTCCGGAGCTAATCCGCTTAAAACAGTTGGCAGCGATTGCGCAAAAGCAGATGCACAGCCCAGCAATACAAGTAATACCGCAACGAACCTATTCATGGTCTAAGGTAAATTCAGCCATATCCAAGCCCGAAGGGATAAACATGCTGGCATCGCCCCCATGAAGAATAATGTCGCGAACAATCGACGAATTAACAGGGGTGTGTTCCGGCATCGTCAGCAAAAAGACCGTCTCTATCTCCGGAAAAAGTTTCTTGTTCATCTGCGCAATAGCCCGTTCGTATTCGAAGTCGGCCGAGGTTCTCAAACCACGGAGAATGTAATTGGCATTCACCGATCGGGCAAAATCAACCGTTAAACCTTCGTGCGTGCGAACTTCAACCTTGCTTTCTCCTTTGAAAACCTTTGCAATCCATCCTTTGCGCTTCTCGAGCGGGAAAAACGACCGCTTATTGGTGTTAAACCCAATCATGATAATCACCTTGTCAAACATGGGCAAGGCACGGCGTACAACACTTTCGTGCCCGATCGTGAAAGGATCAAAAGATCCCGGAAATATGGCAATTCTCTCCATTTGTTTATTTTGAATCGATCACCAAATATAAACGATAAAATTCGGAATGCTGAAAGAATATGAGGTTTATTCTTGGTTTGCTTAGGTGGACTGCGGTAGTCGTCAGGCTAAGCTAGTCGCGTTTTGGGCGGTTAATTGTTGGCTTGAAATCGCAATGGATTAGCTATCTTTAAGCACCACAAATAAAAGGAATGGATTTAATCAACAGACGAGATTGGTTTAAAATAGTTGGTGTTTTGTTTTTCCTGGGGTTAGCAGGTATGGCACTTAGTGATGCAAAATCCCGAATATTGATTACTGATCCTGCTTATTATCTTTTTAATATCATTAACCGTGAGTCTTTTTTTGAAGCACACGGGCGGCTAACCGCAATCTTTAGCCAACTACTGGTCGTTGGAGGGGTGAAAATACAGTTACCCTTAGTTTGCCTGGTGCCACTTTATTCTGTATCCTTTGTCCTTATTCGAGTGTGTTATTTTTTCGTAGCAACGAGTGTTTTTAAAAATAGAACTGCCGGATTCACCATTATCGCTGTGACGGCTTTGGGAGTTGCCCATAGTTATTTTAGGCCCACTTCTGAAAGTTCAATTGCTCTTTTAAATAGTTGCCTTTTATATGCCTGGCTCAACTTTTACGATTGTAGATGGCAAAAAGCAAAGATGAGAAGCTGGAGGTTGGTGCTTGGAACCTTCGTTTTTGTCTTATTTGGTTACTTCACACATTCTATTGCCTATTTTTCGTTATTGTTTGTTATCGGATTCTTTTCTGTTGAGTCGCATAAATTAAAAACAAGTTATCCGTATTTGGCATTTGCTTTGACGTTAGCTGTGTTTTTCTGGCATATTTTGAATGTGGACAGCTCGGTCGAACATCAAAGTTTATATCATAATGCGTTTAATAATCCGTTAAAATTGATCGGCGACTTAGCAGACTATTATCCTGTTCGGTTTTTTATAAAACGCATGAATGACTTGTATTTTCCGCTATTGGTAATGTTGCTGATAAGTTTATCTCTCTTGGTTGTGAGAAGAAGGTATCTGTTATGCTTCCTGCTTGTATTCGCTTTTGCAGTGTATTTCGTTGTTACGTCTGCTGCTTTTAAGCAAGGAGATGCTGATATGCAGATGGAGAAGATTTTTTTGCCATTGGTGTTTTTCGTTGCTTTAAGTTTCGGAAGTCTGCTAAATATCGGAGAGACGCGATTATCGATGTATCTGCTTTCAGGCAGTACCATGCTGATTGCTATTGTTTTCTTTTTTGAAGTTGGTATGGTACGTTCGGTGTACCAAGGACGGATTCAATACCAGGTTGAGTTGATTGAGCATGTTAAGCAGAATAAAGAACGCAAATGGGTGATTACGCCGGATAAAATTGATACTGAGAGGATGATGTTTAGCTGGGCAAACGGAGTGGAAAGTCTGCTCTTGAGTGCGATGATGAATTCAGATCAGGCAGTGACGATTTTTGTAGAAAATAAATCAGAGCGTTTGGATCAGGAGATGGGGAAAACCGACAGTTTCCTGGCGGCTCCTTTCTACCTTTCGTACGGTCAATCCCAATTGAATCGCTTCTATTTTAATTTACCAAATCAGGCCTATGTATTTTGGCCGGAATAGTTTAGGCTGTGTCATTTCTTCGATTTCGAGAAGATAATTAAATCGTTTGATTCACTCCAGATCGAGAAGATTTCAGAATTTCTGTAAGCTTCGATTTTTTCAAGGTATTCGTCCTTTTGCAGGGGGTAGAAGCTTGTTGTGTTTTTTAACAAAACAATATATTCAGCATTTTTGATATTTGGGAAATGGTAAATTTCTTCACGATAAGCCAAATGTGGAGCTAAACTGTAATGGCAAGAAACCGCTGAATTTTGCGGGATTGTATTGAGCTGATGATTGATGGTCTGTATCTGGAGATTCGATTTATAATGGGTGGGGCTAAAAGGATTGGCTTTTACCTCTGTGTACCAGATCGACTTGCGGTGGAAAAATGTGTAAGTGGTGCTCGATGCCGTTAATACAAGAATGCTTAGCGTAACCGGATACAGCCATTTTTTGTGGTTTATTCCGGAGGTCACTTCAATAAAAAGCAGACTTAATATGGGAACAAATTCAATAGAATAGTGATAATTGATTCCCCACATACCCGGGTCATTACTTAACAGTTTCTGAAAATAGATCGGAACCAACATTACCAGAAAAGATGGTCTGAAGAGAAAAAGCCATCCCCCGGCCAGCAGAACCATTAAATGTAATTCTGTTTTAATGGGTTGATAGATGTCACCTTGCTTTGTGTTTGAGAAGAGCATTTTGACAGATTGAAAAGGCTCTAAAATAATTGTCTTTACAATTTCGCTAAGGTTATTGCCAAGGTGGCTGTATCGTGCAAGCTGGCCGGAGCTTTCGTAAGGTACAAAACCAGGCATAATATAGCTTGTTACGGTTACAAAGTAAATGATCGAAATCGCAATTGCTGCGGGATAGATAAGTTTCGTGAATCCGCTGAAACGTAGTTTTTTATCGATCCACAGCCCCGTGAAAATGAAGGCTAACCAAAGCGACATATTTTCGCGTGTTAGCAAGATTAGTATGCTAACCAGAAGCAGGCTTTTGATATTGCCCTTTTTGTTGAAAACAAATAGCCATGGTACCAGCATCGCCGCGATTACATTCAGATGAAAATCGAATGCCAAAGCCGAATAAATCCCCCAGATGCAAAAAAAATGGATCATTACAGTTTGTTTCGTGAACTCATTTTCAGTAAGTAATGAGCTATAACGATAGCTCCCGATTCCTCCGGCTATAATGAAAGCTACTTGAACGATTAGTAGCGTGTATGTTCCAAAAATGAAATAGAACGGTGCGAGTAAAAAAATAAGGGGAGAGAAATGATTGCCCAAACATTCTATAATGCCGGTTTCCTGAGGCGTTAGCCCCAACGAAAAATAACTCGTCTTAAAATGGGCATAGTTGTAAATAGCATGGTTGAAAATTCCTAAATCTAACGCACTTGTTCGATAGAAATAATGATTCAAAACAGGTATCGAAAGGAATAAAAGACAGAATAACAAAAGAATATAGTTTCGGGTGTTTAGGACAGATTTCGGGTTCATTGGTTAACATTATCTTTAAGGGAAATTGACAAGGTAATGAATTTTGAAAATACAGAGAAGCATTGACGCGGAAGTAGGCGAACAATAAAAAACCCCTGAATAACGGTGAGCATCCGGACAAAGCCCGGTTAAATGTTATAAAAATACGCCATGACAACAACAAATAAACTTACCGTATTCAGAGGTTACCCTTTTATATCGTTTGTGAAAGAACTACAATCTTTTATGTGATACTAAACAACGAATCGGAAAAGATGTTTTCTTTCTTTCGAAAATTAGCCGATATTTTTCGGAAAACCGCTTTGGGCAGTTCTTGTTGTCCTTCCCGGGCTGGGAATTACTTCAGCGGGGCAGCAAAGGCATCCACATCATTCCCGGTGATTTTCTTGTCGCACAAAATGATCAATCTTTCAATCACATTTCTGAATTCGCGGATGTTGCCGGTCCATTTCATTTGCTGTAATTTCTCGATAGCATCCTGCTCAATTGTTTTTATTGGCATGCCGTACTCTCCGCATATTTGGTTGATAAAATGATCGGCCAGCAAGGGGATATCTTCGGGGCGCTCGTTTAAGGCGGGAACCTGGATCAGGATCACACTCAGCCGGTGGTAAAGGTCTTCGCGGAAATTGCCCTTTTCAATTTCCTCACTGAGGTTTTTGTTGGTTGCAGCCAGTACGCGTACATCAACTTTGATGGGTTTGTCGCCGCCAACGCGGGTGATGATGTTCTCCTGGAGGGCCCGCAGTACCTTGGCTTGTGCCGAAAGGCTCATGTCGCCGATTTCATCCAAGAACAAGGTGCCACCGTCGGCTTGTTCAAATTTCCCCTTGCGTTGTTTCATCGCTGAGGTAAAGGCTCCTTTTTCGTGGCCGAACAGTTCGCTCTCGATGAGCTCTGATGGTATGGCGGCGCAGTTTACCTCGACAAAGGGCTGGGCCGAGCGGTTGCTTTTTTCATGCAACCGGCGGGCAATCAGTTCTTTACCGGTTCCGTTCGATCCGGTGATTAACACCCGTGCGTCGGTTGGCGCCACACGGTCGGCCATATCAATAATTTTTTTGATGGCTCCCGATTTTCCAACCATTTCGTATTTTTTACTGACTTTCTTTTTCAGCACTTTGGTTTCGGTCAGCAGGCTCGATTTATCCATAGCGTTGCGGATGGTTATCAACAGCCGGTTTAAATCGAGGGGTTTTTCAATGAAATCGTAAGCGCCTTTTTTGATCGACTCTACAGCGGTGTCGATATTGCCATGCCCCGAAATCATCACTACCGGGGTGTCAATCCCTGCTTCCTGGATTTTTCCCAGCACCTCAATGCCGTCCATGCCCTGCATCTTTATGTCGCACAAAACAATGTCGTACTCGTTCTTTTTGACCAAATTCAGCCCGGCATTTCCGTCTTCGGCGACATCAACCTGATACTTTTCGTACTCAAGAATATCTTTCAGCGTGTTGCGGATGCTGCGTTCATCGTCGACTACAAGTATTTTTGACATATTCTGTTTTTTTTAGGGTTGAGTAGCAAAATTAATGATTAATCCATTCAAGCAAAACACCTTCGCGCAAAGCAAAATCAGTTTGGATCATTTTCTTGATCTTTAACTTTTTCAACACCAGTTTAATCAGGATGAAAGCCGGAACAATCATTTCGATCCGTAACGGCTCCATGGCTGCCAGTTGAGAGCGGTATTCGGTGGTTGAGCCAATGATGGTGTCGGTCACCTCGTTGAATTGGCTGATGCTGATTTCCTGCCTCACCCGCGATTTCGTGCCGGGAGCGGTGTTGTCAATTAAGTCGGCTAAAGTGTCAAAGGCTCCCGAACAACCGATCAGACTTGTTGGCGGCTTTTCGCGGCACTGTTGCCAAAGTGCACTTAGTCCGCTCGAAAACCATTGTTCAATTGCCTCGGCTTCCGAAGGACGAATGGGGTTGCTAATCGGAAATTTTTCGACCACACGTGCCATGCCCAGCGGGAAGCTTTCTTTCCAGCTAACCCGATCGTTTTGTGTTTGGATGAACTCGTTGCTTCCTCCGCCAATATCCAGGATGAGGCTATTGTCGGGCAGATCACCAAAGGCGAGTTTCACACCCTGACAGATTAAGCGGGCTTCTTCGTCGCCGCTGACGATGGTTAGCGGAATGCCCGTTTTTTCGAGGAGTGTTCGTGTAAATTCGTCTTTGTTGCTGGCATCGCGAACAGCAGAAGTGGCGATCGCAATAAGGCGGTCAACCCCACCGAATTGGTCGATGGTATGATTGTGCTGATTAAAGGCCGCCACCGCGCGGTCGAAAGCTTCGGGGCTGAGTAAGTTTTTATGAATCCCCCCTTTGCCCAACTTCACGCCTACCTTTCCCTGATAGTGAAATTGGTAACTGTGTTGGTTGATACCTGCAATTAATAAATTACAGGTGTTCGTGCCCAGATCGATTATGGCCAGTTTCATGCGATGTCTGTTTTGTTGATGGTAAAGGTAGCACAAGCCGCCTGGCCGGTGCACTTGCCCGATGAAAATGTTTATCGCCGGCGGAACTATTCCGGAACCGGGCTGCTTGCGGAGCGATGAAAATCTTTGCTCATCATCGGAATCCATTCGCCTTCGGTGGTGAGGTATTCACCCATCAGATTGGCCGTAAGGCAGCTGTGTGCAGGGATGATCTCAACCAGGTCGCCAACGGCAAAATTGTGAAATTCCTGAAGCGTGGTGCGGATGACACCATGCTCCTGGCTTAACTTGTACAGGTAGTTTCTTTCGTCCAGCAGCGTCTTTTTACCATTTTTGTTGATGACAACCTGACCGTAAAGGCTTTTTCCGTCGAGGTTGATGATCGAATCTTTGGAAATATGGGCAGCGCCACCGTAGATGATCACCTCGCTGCGGCTGCCGTGACGGCTGATGACCGGGCATACCAAGCGCAAGGCAATGTCGTTGAAATTGCATGCACCTAGCTTATACTGCATCAGATCGAAAAACACAAAATTCCCCGGGCGGAGCTCGTCGATACCGTTGAAATTCTCGCATAGAGCTGCCGATGGTGTGTCGCCCAGCGATAAAATGAGATCTGGAAAATCTTTCAGATAATAGTTTTTCAATGCTCTCATTTTGAGCAGCGCATCAAAGTGCCGGTTGTAGATATCTTGTTTACTTTGAGCCTGATAGGTGTGCCCCGTGTGCGATAAAAAACCTTTGAATTGGAATTTCTGATTGGCTTTGATCACATCGAGCATGGCATTGATCCCGTGAAATTTATTTGGGGCAATTCCTGTCCGGTTGTGGCCGGTATCAATTTCAATAAAGACACCCACTTCCTGGCTGATCTTGTGGGTCAGCATTTGCACCGACTCCAGATTCTCGATGAGCAGGTTTAACCGGATGTTTTTAGCCAGCGCGTTAATGGCATCAACTTCGTAAATATTCACCGGAAAAGCGATGGTGATATCGTCCCATCCGTTTTGCGCAAAATACTGCGCCATACTTACTGATGATACCGTAATTGCCGTAACGCCGTAATCCCTGAACCAGTTTCCGATTCCGGCAGACTGATGGGTTTTAAAGTGCGGACGGAAGATTAAGCCTTTAGCTTTGGTCTTTTGAGCCATCCTGGCAATATTTTGCAAACAAACTTCTTTGTCTAATAGCAGCGTCGGGCGGATGATGTCCATTGTGTCAATCGTTTTTTCTCTATTCTAATATGTAAACCACTTGTTTGAGCCACAGATAAGAAAAGCCCGAAAAACAAACGAGAGGCGTTTTCTTGCTCTGTAAACTGTAACACAAAACAGTTCAGTAAGTTTTAGAAGATATGATTCTCTTATATTTGCGCACTTAAGTTTGAATCATGCTTCGTAAAGTGTTTTTATCCCACATCAAGCGGGTTTAAAGGTAATGAAATGCCAATTTTAGGCAAAGGGAAAGCGGACGAATTATGACAGGAATGAGCTGGATTCTGCAACTCTGATGATCGGGTAAAAACTGGCTGGTTCGTTGTTTAATAATGATTAGCACGCCGCGAAATTTGCTGTTGTCGTTGTTTTCATAAGTTGTCGGGTTGTCATTCCACATCTATTCAAAAACTTGATCGACATTGAGGCTTAGCTACTTTACGTGGTAGGCTTTCAAAAAAAAAAAACTACATGATTCCGGGGAATCACCAACAGGGATGAAAGTGGTGGAAGACAGCTGAAGGCATTTAAGAGAAGACGGAAGCTCGCTCGGAGCGGGACCGGCCTACTTTTTATCGATGGTGAGAGGTGAACCGGAAGCTTAGTGAATCCGGGAAGCTCCGATCCGGCAGCTGCCGGAAAGGAGATCACCCGGCTGAACTTAGCTTTCGGAAGCTGACACCTGAAGATAAAAATAAGCCTTGCGTTTTCTGTTTCGTCTTTGGGGCAAGCCAAAGATGAAAACCCGTCCGGTAGGACAAAAGATCCGAATTGCGCAAAAGTAGGAGTGAAAAACAGCCAGTTTTGGGGCAACGCTCATCAGCGCTGGTTTGCTACAAAAGAAGCCTGGCTACCGGTTGACGCTGAACCCCTATTTAATACATCCCAGATGCGGTTTGGAAACCACATCACCCGAAGAGACTTTCAGAAAAAACCTACATGATTCCGGGGAATCACCAACAGGGATGAAAGTGTCGTAGTTTTCGACTATGCTGTTGTCGTTGTTTTCATAAGTTGTCGGGTTGTCATTCCACATCTATTCAAAAACTTGATCGACATTGAGGCTTAGCTACTTTACGTGGTAGACTTTCAAAAAAAGAGCCCAAAGAGCTCTTTTTTTATCGGTATGTTGTTGGGGGCTATTTTTCGATCATGATTGTTTGAGCACGGTTTGGCCCAACAGAAGCAATCGTTATCGGCAATCCCGTTTCTTCTTCGATGAAGTTAATGTAGTTGTTGAATTCTTCGGGGAACTCATTCTGATGCGTGAGCTCTGTCAGATCTTTGTTCCATCCTGGTAATTCAACATACACCGGTTTCACATTTTCGTTCAGCTCGAAGGGGAATTTGTCGGTCACTTCACCGTCGACTTCGTATCCGGTACAAACCTTAATGGTGTCGAACTTATCCAAAACGTCGGCCTTCATCATAAATAATTCAGTCACGCCATTGATCATGATCGAGTATTTCAAGGCTACCAGGTCCAGCCATCCGCAACGGCGGGGGCGTCCTGTTGTTGAACCGTACTCGTTCCCGGCATCGCGTAACTTTTGACCTGTTTCGCAGAATAGTTCCGTCGGGAATGGTCCCATACCAACGCGGGTACAGTAAGCTTTAAAGATACCGAACACTTCGCCAACTTTTTGAGGCGCAATGCCCAGTCCGGTACAAGCTCCGGCACAAATGGTGTTCGATGAAGTTACAAAGGGATACGAGCCAAAGTCGATGTCGAGCAGGGTTCCTTGAGCACCTTCGGCTAAAACCGATTTCTCCTCCAGAATCAGGTCGTTAATCATGTGCTCGCTGTCGACCAAGGTGAATGATTTGAGGATTTCCACGCCTTCCATCCATTCTTTTTCCCATTGTTCGAGTAAGTCCGCGTAGTCGAAATTGTAAAATTTCTCCAATAATTCTTTGTGTGCTGCGATGCGGCTGTTGTATTTTTCTTCGAAATTCTCAACCAGGTCACCGACACGCAGTCCATCGCGACCAATTTTATCTTTGTATGTCGGGCCGATTCCTTTCAAGGTCGATCCGATTTTGGTATCTCCTTTGGCTGCTTCCGATGCTGCATCCAACAACTTGTGGGTGGGCATAATCAGATGGGCCTTTTTCGAGATATAGAGGTTTTTGTGCAGGTCGATCCCCAGTTTCTGAATTCCTTCAATTTCTTTTTTGAAGATGATCGGATCCAATACCACACCGTTGCCGATGATATTTGCTTTATTTTCGTGGAAAATTCCGGAGGGGATGGTGTGAAGGACGTGCTTTAAATTTCCAATTTCGAGTGTGTGCCCGGCATTGGGGCCTCCTTGAAAGCGGGAGATTGCATCGTATTTTGGGGTTAAGACATCAACAATTTTTCCCTTTCCTTCGTCTCCCCATTGGAGACCTAAAATGACATCTACTTTCATTATCAGTTTTTTACAAATTCGCAGACATATTAAACCGCGGAAGCTAGCCGGTATGCTTGAGGCTAAATTTCCACGGTGCCAGATCGATTTTTATTTGGCTGCTAAAATTACAAATTATTTTGGCTTAAGGCGAAAAAAAATCCTCCGATCTGTATCGAGGATTCTAATTTATAATGAGTTTACAAGCTGCTACTTGTTAATTTGTTCGCCATAAATGTAAAGCGTGTGGTGCGATAGCTTAAAATTGTGTTTTAAACAGGCCTCTTCGATGATTTCGCGGATTCGCGGGTCGTAAAATTCCTGCACTTTCCCGCTGTTGGTGTCAATGATGTGGTCGTGCTGCAGGGTTGCAAAAGCACGCTCAAACTGAGCAATGTTTTTCCCAAACTGGTGTTTTACGACCAATTTGCATTCCAATAGTAAGTCGATGGTGTTGTACAGGGTTGCGCGGCTGACTCTGTAGTTCTTGTTTTTCATCGAAATGTACAAGGATTCGATATCGAAATGACCTTCACGGGAGTAAATCTCTTCCAAAATCGCAAATCGTTCAGGTGTTTTCCGGTGCCCGTTCTTCTCCAAATATTCCGTAAACATGTTTTTAACGGTCTCTCGCGTACGGGGGCTATTCATATTCAATCTAATTTTAAATAATGCCCAAAAATAGGAAAAATTTATAATAGTTTAGACTAAATAAAAATTAATCCTCGACCCGTTCCATCCGTTCAACCTGTTCTATTCCTTTGATTTTCATAAGTCGGGCAATCAGTTTATTCAGGTCTTCAACGTTGTGAATGTATAAAAAGAGTTCGCCTTCGAAGATGCCGTCGTGAGTGTCAAACATAACAGTGCGCATGTTGATGTTGTTGAGCTTGGAGATGATATTGGTGATCTCGCTAACGATACCAACACGGTCGAAACCATTCATTTTTAAACGGGTGAGGTACGATCGTTTTTTGAATTTAGTCCACTCGGCCGTGATAATCCGGTCGCCGTGCTGGCTCATCAGTTTGTTGGCAACCGGACAGTTGCGCTTGTGGATCACCACATGGTTCGACGAGGTGAGGTATCCTAAAACGTTTTCCCCCGGAATGGGTTGGCAGCACTTAGCCAGCGTATAGTTGGTTTCTTCCGGATTTTCTTTCAGGATGAAGGTGTTTTTCTTATCGATCTTTTTGTCGGGCAGATCGAATTCGACTTCTTCATCGTTTTCTTTTTTCCCGAAGGATAGTTTCCAATATTTGGCCAGCTTGCTTTGGCGGCGCGATTTTAAGATGTTTTCAATATCGTTGAAGTCGATAAAACCCATGCCTATTTGAGCATACAACTGGTCTTTGTTGGACAGGTTGTAGTAGGCTGTTATTTTTTTGAGGGTGTCGGAAGTCGGTTTGATATTAAAGGCTTTGAGCTTCTCTTCAATGATCTCGCGACCTTGTTCCAGGTGTTGCCGTTTGTCGAGCTTGAAGGCTTGTTTGATCTTGGATTTCGCTTTTGCTGTGGTGATAAACTTCAGCCACTCAATATCGGGGCGTTGCGACTTGGAGGTCAGAATTTCAACCTGATCGCCACTGGACAACACATGACTCATGGGCATGAGCTTGTGGTTGATTTTTGCACCAATGCAATGGTTTCCCAGATCGGTGTGAATTTCGTAGGCGAAATCGGTGACCGTGGCTCCCTTCGGCAGGTTGACCATTTTCCCTTTCGGCGTAAATACAACAATTTCGCGCGAGTACAGATTCATTTTAAACTCGTCCAGAAACTCCAGGGCATCGGACTCCGGATTTTGGAGCATCTCTCGAATCTTCTCCAGCCAACGGTCCAGTTCTGTCTCTGCCGAACTGTCGCCCTTATATTTATAGTGTGCGGCAAATCCTCGTTCGGCGATGGCATCCATGCGCTCGGTGCGGATTTGTACTTCAACCCATTTCCCGGCGGGCCCCATCACCGTGACGTGCAGGGCCTCGTAACCATTTGCTTTTGGAATGGTAATCCAGTCGCGTATGCGGTCGGGTTTCGGCTTGTAGATGTCGGTAATTAAGGAAAGGATATCAAAACATTGTCTTTTTTCCGATCGGGAATCGTTGGGCCGGAAAACAATCCGGATGGCCATCAGGTCGTAAATTTCATCAAAGGACACTCCTTTGCTTTGCATCTTGTTCCAGATGGAATAGATGGATTTCAGCCGCCCCGAAATGGTAAAGTTGATTCCCTCTTTGGCCAACTCAGCCTGAATGGGGGTGATGAATTGATCGACCAGATAATCGCGTCGTTCTTTTTGACTGTGCAGCCTAAACTTGATGAGGTTATATGTTTCGGGCTGTTTGTACTTTAAACTTAAATCTTCGAGTTCGGTTTTAATGGCATACAGGCCGAGGCGATGCGCAAGTGGCGCAAAAATATAAAGGGTTTCGGCCGCAATTTTAAGTTGCTTGTGCGGAGCCATACTTTCGAGCGTGCGCATGTTGTGGAGGCGGTCGGCCAGCTTGATCAGGATCACGCGAACATCGTCCGAAAGGGTCATCAGCATTTTGCGAAAATTGATGGCTTGCTTCGAATCGTGCTGGGCGGTCATCTCGTCCGAGAGCTTGGTTAGCCCGTCAACAATGCGTGCTACTTTGACACCAAACAGATTTTCCATATCGGTTAAGGTGTAGTCGGTATCTTCAACTACATCGTGCAATATGGCTGCAATAATCGATGTTGCTCCGAGCCCGATTTCCGCAGAAACAATATTGGCTACAGCAATCGGGTGAATGATGTACGGTTCTCCGGACTTGCGTTTTACTCCGGCATGGGCTTCGTTGGCAAATTCGAATGCTTTTCGGATGCGCACACGGTCTTGTTCCGAGATGCGTTGATCAAACGATCGGCTAAGGTCATCGTAGTAATCAGCAATTAAGCGCTGATCGGCCTTGGTTTGTAATTTGCTAATTCCGTCCTCCATAAATCTATGTCCTAACAACAGGTTCTAAAAAGTAAATATATATCATATACAACACTCGCAACTCAGCGCTCATCAACTTCAGCATTAAAATTCACTAATCTTTAATACAGACTATAAGGCTTAAGCTGAAAGTTTGTTTAATGGGGCAGTCAAAAAATGTTGTGGGTGAATTACTTCTGAATGAGTTGGTCTACTTTCAGAAAAGCTTTGACCATATTCCCCCATGAAAATTTTTGTTTTTCAAGCTTAATGTTGGCTTCAAACTCTTTTTTACGTTCTTTTTGGTAGAAGTTTACCAAGGCATCGGCAATTGAAGCCGGAGTGGGATCCGTTACGTAACCGATACGCTGATCGGGGATTATCTCGGGTAATCCGCCGACATTGGTGACCAGCATGGGTTTTTCGAAGTGGTATCCGATTTGCGTTACACCGCTCTGTGTCGCACTTTTATAGGGTTGCACAACCAGGTCGCAGGCCCCAAAATAGCGAGTCACATACTTTTCGGGAATAAAATCGGTCCGTAACACCACGCGATCGGTCAACTTCAGCCGACGGATCAGCTCCAGATAAGGCTCGGGTTTGGTGTAAAACTCACCGGCAACAATCAGTTTCACCGGCAATTTTTTCAGGCGCGGGTCGGCAAAAGCTTCAAGCAGCAAGTCCAGGCCTTTGTATTCGCGAATGAAGCCAAAGAAAAGCAGGTAGCTGGTGTCTGGCTCGAGTCCGAGCAGACTTTTGGCCTCCTCCGGCTCTGTTTTCGGACCAAAGTTATCGTAAAGTGGGTGAGGGCACAAGGCGCGTGGCAGCGCTTTGTTGAACTGGTCAATGTCGTCGAGCACCGACTGCGACATGGCAACCATCCCATCGATACTCTTCATAAAATAGTGAGTCAACAGGCGATCGCCGGGGCGCTTTTCGTGTGGAATGATGTTGTCGGCCAGGCAAATAACCCGCGTGTGGCCATTGGATGCCACAATCCGGGCAATGGTTCCCAGAGCCGGCGCCATAAACGGAAGCCAGTAGCGAATCATCAGTATATCAGGTGCCTCGTTTTTGATCCGGGAGCCCACAAGGATCCAGTTGACGGGGTTGATGGAATTGACCGTTCGCCTAATTTGCAAATCATCCGGTGGCGGGCCGTCAACATACTGGCTTTTGCCCGGGAACAGCAGGTTCGGGTATTGCAAGCTAAAGGTTTCGATGCTCAGTTGATGTCCCTGTGCGATGAACTCGCGCGCCAACCGTTCGTTGTAGTTTGCCAGTCCGCCGCGATAGGGGTAGGCCGGTCCGATTATTTTGATGGTTTTCGCGTCGTTCATTGTTTAAATTTTTGCTTCAGTAAATTGGCAACATGCTTGTCAATCGGAAAGCTAAAGTCGTCTTCCCGGAGTGATGCAATCGCTTGCCATCGAAACGATTGATTGCCGTTTTTGTTTGTTGAAAAATCGAAAGCTTTGCGACTTGTCGAAAAATTCAGGGGCTCGGTAAAGCGAGCCGTGTAATAAATGCTTAGTAGCTGGTGGTCGTCGAAAAAAAGCGCTTGTTGAAAAAAGTCGGTGGTGTAGAAGTGGCGGATGTCGCAAATTTCCTGATTGCATTCTTCGTGTATTTCCCGTTTCAAACAGTCGATGGTTCCCTCACCAAACTCGAGTCCGCCGCCCGGAAATTTTGTCATTCGCATGCCCAACTGGTACTCGTCCGATACCAGTACGGATCCGTTTTGAACAAACAGCCCGTAAACGCGAATGTTGAAATGCTTAGGTTGTTTGTTGCTCATCCTGTTCTGTTTGTTCTTTAATCAGTTGAATAATTTCGCTTAGCTGTTCTGGTGTAAACCAGCTGATTTGCGGGTCGCGCCTGAACCAACTTAATTGCTTTTTGGCATATCGGCGCGAATTGCGTTTAATCAGTTCAATGGCTTGCTCGCGGGTGATTTCGCCTGAAAAATAAGCAAACAATTCCTTGTAGCCAACCGTGTTGAGTGAATTTAACTGATGATGCGCGAATACCGATCGGGCTTCTTGCTCGAGTCCCATTTCGATCATTTTGTCAACGCGTAAATTGATGCGATTGTACAGTTGTTCGCGCTCGCAGTTTAGCCCTATTTTGATGATTTGAAAGGGGCGTTGTTTGCGGGTTGCCTTGCGCATGGATGAGTATGTGCGTCCCGAAGTCAGGCAAATTTCCACAGCATGAATAATGCGTTTGGCATTTTTCAGATCAACTAAATCGTAGTAGTCGGGATCAAGTTGTTTTAACTGAAGCCGGATATGCTCCAGTCCTTGTTCCTCGTACTCGCGGATGAGGCGCGCCCGAATTTGCGGATCGGCATTGGGGATATCATCAATGCCGTTGCAGAGCACATCGATGTACATCATGGAACCGCCGGTGACCACCAGCCAGTCTTTCGCGGTGAAACGTTCTTCGATTATTTGGAGAGCTTCCTGCTCAAAAACACTGGCACTGTAATAGTCGTGAATAGACCGGTGTTGGATCAGATGATGTTTCACCCGTTCAAGATCGCGTTGTGGTGGAACAGCGGTTCCGATGGAGAGTTCGCGGAGAATTTGCCGCGAGTCGGCGGATATAATTTCAGTTTGAAAGTGTTGAGCAATTTGAATCGCTAAATCGCTCTTTCCAATTCCGGTTGGCCCCAATATGACGATTAAAGTTTTTCTCATTTAAAATCCGTTGGAGCGCAAAGGTATCGTTTTTAGTCAAAAAAAAGGAGGGTTAAACCCCTCCTGTCAAGTCTTCTATTTCTCCAAAAATTTCATTGTAATCATCCAGATCTCCGTAATCCAGACATTCTTCCTCTTTCGTGACTTCAGGCCCCTGGCCCATTACTTCTTCTTCGAGTAATTGAGACGGTGCAGCACCGTTTTGCTCAATCACTGAAGGTTCTAATCGAGTTTTTCCCATAAGAATTTGAGTTAATTCAACATAGAATAATCTGTCTGCGAAAAAATCAAAGACGTAAAGCATCTTTTGATCTTTCCTATTGATAATGGATTGAATAGTGGTTCGCGTCATGCAAAGACTATTCGGTTTGTGAAATTTCGAATCAAGCAGGCTAATCTCAGTTTGTTTTCCGTGGCGGGCTCCTTGGGTGAAAAATGAGGCCAGTTGATCGGAGTTATACCCACATGCTTGTTGTATGCAGTTGTGAAAGTCAGCAAAAGTATGCGTGCCATCCAGTTCAATCAAAAGTTGAAAACGGGATAGTTCAGTCGAGCTAACTTTAAACTGATAAACCATTTTTATACTGTTTGTTTTTTGTGAAATATGATACAGAATATCTCTTTCGTTTTCGCACACAGCCTTGTTAAACGCTGGTGTTGCGGATAAGGTTAGGTAATAAATGTTAAAAAATATTAAGTGGCGAATTGTAGAGGCTAAGTGGTTTGTAGTGAGTATCGTTTGTCGTGTGTTTTTATTGCCGATTGAAGTTCGCGGATTACATAATTGGAAGCTGTGACATCCAAATCACCGTTTTCTGAGTCGTTTTTGTCCTGATTTCGGACTGATGTTGATACTTTTCGCAAGGGAATTTTCTACGGAAGATCGGTTCTTGTTACGCCGCCCGAAAGTTCCGGTACCTACCGGCAACGGAGAAGAGGACGATTGGCCTGGAAATGGCGTGTTTTCTGTTTCGGAAATCGATCAGGATTACATTTACCCTTAGGTCCGGAGCTGATTTGCGGGGGAATTCGGGCGAAGAATTGCTTAATCGCGTCATGTAAAAAAATATTCATGGTTCCGGGTAATCACCAACAGGAATGAAAGTTTACTATTTTTCGAAGATGCTGTTGTCGTTGTTTTCAATGGTTGTCGGGTTGTCATCCCCCAAAGCATTAACCAGCAAGAAGGTCTTCTGATCAATGAGAAAAAAGAAAGGGCACCCGTTGGGATGCCCTTGAATATGGTCGATAAATTCAGAATTATTTTACTGAATCCATATATTCGATCAATTCACAAACTTTAGTTGAGTAACCCATTTCGTTGTCGTACCAAGATACAACTTTCACGAAAGTAGGAGACAATTGGATACCTGCACCAGCGTCGAAGATTGAAGTACGAGTGTCACCAACGAAGTCGTTAGAAACAACTGCGTCTTCAGTGTAACCTAATACACCAGCCAATTCGCCTTCAGAAGCTTCTTTCATTGCAGCGCAAATAGCTTCGTAAGTAGTTTCAGTAGCCAAACGTGCAGTCAAGTCTACAACTGATACATCAGGAGTAGGAACACGGAAAGCCATACCTGTCAATTTACCGTTCAACTCAGGAATTACTTTACCTACGGCTTTAGCAGCACCAGTTGAAGAAGGGATAATGTTTTGACCAGCGCCACGACCACCTCTCCAGTCTTTCATTGAAGGACCGTCAACAGTTTTTTGTGTTGCAGTAGTAGCGTGAACAGTTGTCATCAAACCTTCAACGATACCGAATTTGTCATTCAATACTTTAGCGATAGGAGCCAAGCAGTTTGTAGTACATGAAGCGTTTGATACGAAAGTCATGTCGTTCGTGTAGTTTTTGTTGTTTACACCCATAACGAACATAGGAGTGTCGTCTTTAGAAGGAGCAGACATAACAACTTTTTTAGCACCAGCGTCGATGTGACCTTGAGCTTTTTCTTTTGTCAAGAAAAGACCAGTTGATTCAACAACATACTCAGCACCAACAGCACCCCAGTTGATATCAGCAGGGTTTCTTTCAGCAGTAACGCGGATTTCAACACCGTTTACAACCAATTTACCGTCTTTAACTTCTACAGTACCATCGAAAATACCGTGAGTAGAATCGTATTTTAACATGTAAGCCATGTATTCAACATCGATCAAGTCGTTGATAGCTACAACTTGAACAGTACCTTTTTTAACAGCTTGACGGAATACGAAACGACCGATACGACCAAATCCGTTGATACCGATTTTAATTTGTGACATAGTTGAAAGTTTAATAATTAATGAAAGATTTATCTTTGATTCATTAGCTCATTTTTCAAAGCCACACAAAATAACGAACTAAATTCATAACGGTCAAATTTTTTAAATCGGTTTTGCTGTTTCGCTCCCTGAGTTTAAAATTTAGTTAATGTTGCCTGTTAGAGAGTCGGATCATGGAGTCGGAAAAGGTCGTTTCGTCGGCTTGTAATTGTCGATGATGCAGCAGGTTGTCCTTTGGTTGGTACCCCTGGCCAGTTGTTATGAATTTGGTTGCTTGAAATTCGACAATGAATTGAGCCGCTTGCCTAAAGTTCGCAGGCCTTGTTTGCAGCATGACTTTGTAGTAAAACTGTGGGTGAGCCTTGCTCCAACCATTTTGGGTGAAAGTGGCTGCACGCAAAGGCGCAATGTCAATAAGGGTTTTGATTAGATGTGGAACGACAACTGTTAAAAACAACGACAACAGCATCGTTGAAGGATAGTAAGCTTTCATTTCTGTTGGTGATTCCCCGGAATCATGAAGTTTTTTGGCCTCTCATGTCGGGGTGATTGGCTGTTTTTGAAGTCCTGATCGATTGAAATGGACTAAAAAATCACTGAAAAGCTAATTTTGATAGGTGAAAAGCCAATTTTGGTAGGTGGATTGTGTGATATGTTTAGTTGGATGTTTTATGTTTTGTCGGTTCGGGCTGATTGTACTTTTCTGGCAGATCGGCTTTAAAATTGGGTTGGTGTATTTCGACGAGTATGCGGGGCATTCGCAAGTCTTGCAAGACGAAAAAAGGACCAATAAAAGAGACGTCGAAATTGCCAGACCCCCGAAAGGCCACTTGCGCTTGCGGCGTTGTTCTGATTTGATGAAGACTGCTTCAGCTGCGTTTTTCATAGCTATGACGATTTTGTTTTGCTCAATCAAACAGGCCTTTATTTGACTTCTTTGATTGCGCCGTTTGCCAATAAAACTGAATGAAAATTGATTTATTGTTTTCGTTTTAATGAAAAGATTTTTTACCACGATTTGGTCATTAGAAAATAATTAATTCCTGTGATAGATAAAATGAAAATTAGGATCTATAAAATGTTAAAAAATGCAAAAGGCTAGTGTTTGCGGGCATTCTGGGCTTATTTTTTTGAGTGTCGTTTGTTTTTTATGCCTGAAAACTATTGTGTTTTGAAACGAAATGTTTTAGGTTTGTAATGGTTAACAGTCCTGCACGAGAGAATAATCTGAGGTTTATGCAGCTGTTAATAAACAAAACATTTTTGATTCATTTTAATAATACTGGCGCTTATGAAGAGTCGTGTTACTACCTATCAAAGAGCCCTTATTCTTTTCCTGTTTATTGGGCTCGCTCTAGGTGCTGTTAATGCTCAGCCGACAGTTGATGCCGCTATTTCGGATTCAGGAGCTTTACTGGCTCAGGCAGACAATCAGGATAATTTTACTTACCAGTTTCAAACAACCGAGGTGGCTGCCAGCTTTGAGCCCGACAACGGAGATGTTTCAACACCGACATTGGTTTCGATCGGTCAGGTGTTCACCATTTCGTTCGCCGGCGAGTTGTTTACTTATGTGCAAAGTATCCCTGAAAATAATATCAAAATATCCGAAGCCTATCTTCAGAACTGCTTTGAACTGACAGACACCGATCGTGGCCTGCTCGTCGACTTCTCGGTGGCTATTGTATCCGGAAGCGGGGAGCCTACGGTGGTCACCATAACACCGACTGAAGAGTTGGAGGATGGTACCCGTTTCACTTTAAGTATACTTGATGATAAGTTGCAGATTGGACAGGGAAACTCACAGCCGCTGGGTAACAGCGATTTTCACAACGATATCTATGCCGAAAATGCCTACATCACACAGGATTTGTCAGCTCCGGTTTTGGATGTTGATGCCGATGCCGGTTTGTGGGAAGACGGTTACTATGTTGGAAGCGGCGAGACAATTTTAACCACCGATTCGCTCCAGTTGGATTTTGAAGAGCCGGTTGTAGCCGGTACAGGTAACGTATATATTTATACCTGGAACGGAATTTTGGTTCAGACCATTGATGCTGCCAGCTTGACGACTGATCCGAACGATCCGTCGATTATCGTCGTCGGTAAAGTGGATGGTCTCCAATCAGGTGAAGAATATTATGTGACCATGGAGCCTGGAGCCGTGGTCGACTTGTCGGGCAATGCGTTTGCCGGTATCGAAGAGGAAGACGACTGGGCATTTACCGTTCGCGAGGATCTGGTGCCCGACATTTTGCGTTATTCGCCCATCGACGAAAACATTTCGACCGAGGCCGACCTGATGATTGAATTTGATATGCCGGTTGACTTGGGCGAAGGAACCGTGACAATTTATTTGGCGGATGGCACGCTTGTTCAATCCCTGAATGTTGTCGATGATGCGTTTGATTTCAATACAATCGGCAATAGTGTTTATATTGAAATCGACGACTTAAGTCCGGCAACAGCTTATAAAGTGGCGGTTGAAGCCGGAGCTTTTGTTTCGTCAGCAGGCGAGGCTTCCGCTGCAATCTCAGCCGACGACTGGCAGTTTGAAACAGAATACAATGTTGAGCCAACTTTGGTTCAGCTGACACCTGAGGATGACTCGGTTGATGTGCCGTTGGATCAAATCTTCGTGATGGAGTTTGACATGGATATGCAAGCCGGAACCGGTGTTCTGGAGCTGCACATTCACGATGGACAAAATACACTCGTGACAACGATTGGCGCAACTGACGACCGTGTTTCTATCTCCGGGCAATATGTGTCGGTTGACTTAACCGGACTCACGGAGTCGGATACCGAATACTATATTATTGTTAATACGGATTTTGTTCAAAATACCACGTTTACGCCCGAGTCGTTTGCAGGTATTAAGAAAGTGTTTAACTGGGGGTTTACAACAGCTGTCGATGAGTCTGATTTGCAGGTATTAGCTTATCAACCCAATGGGACAACAATTCCGGATAATCACCCCAATCTGGCCATGATATTTAATCAGCCGGTGTCTTTATCGGCGCAGGGGGGCAACGTGTATGTCTACAAAGTAGGAGATACCACTCCATCGTTAACGATTCCGCTGACATCGGATATGTTTGAGAACAACGAGGTCAATGTGAGCTACGATGCAGCAGTGACAGGTGGACTGGATCTGAATACCGATTATTACGTGTTGGTTGATGCCGAAGCCATCGGGAATGCCGATGGAAACAGTTTTGACGGAGTTGCAGATCCATCGGTTTGGACATTTACGACCGGCACGGATTATGCTTTGGCCGCTGATGACCAATTGGCCATGAGCGACGACTATGCCGTTTACCCCAATCCCTTTGACGATGTGATTTACATTTCAAATTCCGAAAATATTAGCCGTCTTTACATTACCAATGTTGTTGGGCAACGGGTGAAAGAAGTAACCAATCCCAATGGCATGGTATCGACCTCGGATCTGCGAGATGGAATTTATATTATTACCCTCATGTTAGACGACAATGTAATAGCTAGTACGCAGACGATTGTAAAGCGCTAAGTGCATGCTATGAGAGAGACAAAAGGGAAGCTTTAAGCTTCCCTTTGTTATTTTTAGCATCCGCCTTTTTATTAATCGTCCTAAGCGCGTAACTTTGACGGCTGAACGAAAATATGCAAGAATGAAAACAATATTTAATCACCGATCTATTCGTCAATATCAATCAAAACCGATAGATCAAGCGCTGCTGGATAAAATTCTGGAAGCCGGAACACGCGCATCAACCACCGGCAATATGCAGTTGTACAGTGTGGTGGTGACACGCAATGAGGAGGCCAAGGCAAAGCTGGCGCCGCTGCATTTTAATCAACCCATGGTTAAGCAGGCTCCGGTGCTGCTCACCGTTTGTGCCGACCTGAATCGCTTTAACAGTTGGTGCGAATTTCGGAATGCCGATGCTGGTTACGATAACTTCCTTTGGATTTTAAATGCCGTGGTTGATGCTTCGCTGTTTGCTCAGAATATTTGCGTGGCCGCCGAATCAGAAGGACTTGGTATTTGCTACCTGGGTACAGCATTGTATAATGCCCCAGAGATTAGTGAAGCACTGGAGCTGCCTAAAGGGGTAATTCCGCTTACGGCAATTACGGTTGGCTATCCCGATCAGAATCCACCTTTGACTGATCGTTTACCCTTGTCGGCTGTGGTGTACAATGAAAAATATGAGGCCAATACCGAAGAGCGGATTAATAGTTTGTACGCCGAAAAGGAGGCCTTGGACAGTTCCCGAAAATTTGTTGCCGAAAATGCGAAGGATAATCTGGCGCAGGTGTTCACCGATATTCGATACAAGAAGGCCGACAACCTGCACTTCTCAGCAAAGTTGCTGGATTTTCTGAAAGCGCAAGGTTTTCAATTTTAAGAGAATGAGGCGCTGCCCTGGTTGGAGAAATAGGATACTTTTTCCATCAGCGTAGCCGCCCTGACTGGCTTAACCAAGTACTCGTTTGCTCCGTATTCGAGGCAGCGGGTACGGTCGTTTTCCATATTGCTGGTGGTAAAAACCAGGATCGGCGTTTTTCGGTTATTTTCCTGATCGATCTGACGGATCCGAAGCGTTGCTTCCGCCCCATCCATGATGGGCATCCACAAATCCATGATGATCAGATCATAAATGTTTCGCGAAGCCATGATGACAGCTTCTTCGCCATCGTTAGCCGTTTCAATAACATGGGCATTTCGCAACGATAACTGCACGAACTTCTGATTAATCGGATTATCATCAACAACGAGTATTTTCAAAGCGTTCCTGTTTTTGTATTATCTAAGTCTAAAATAAGGAATTTTGGAAACAAAAATGCATTAGTTTTGCTAACCAAAGTTTTGAGTTGGATAGCTTGAAACAGGCATCTGTTTGTGTTGAATATAATTTTATACTATGAGCGACGATAAAAAAATCATCTTTTCGATGTATAAGGTGAGTAAAACTTACCCTCCGCAGAAACATGTGATTAAAGATATTTCGTTGTCCTTCTTTTTAGGGGCAAAGATTGGTATTATCGGTTTAAATGGTTCCGGAAAATCAACTTTGTTGAAGATCATTGCCGGACTGGATAAATCATTTCAGGGCGAGTTGGTGTTCTCGCCGGGCTACACGGTTGGCTACCTGGAGCAGGAACCGCAGTTGGATCCGGAGAAAACAGTGAAACAAGTTGTTGAAGAAGGTGTTCAGGAAGTCGTTGACGTGCTGAAAGCTTACGAGGCAGTCAATGAGAGATTTATGGATCCGGAGGTGCTGGAAGATCCCGATAAAATGCAGGCTTTGATGGATGAGCAGGCCAGCCTTCAGGATAAAATTGACCAGTACGATGCCTGGAACCTGGACTCGAAGCTGGAACGTGCTATGGATGCCCTGCGCTGCCCCCCGGGCGACCAGCCGGTGAAGGAACTTTCGGGTGGTGAACAACGCCGTGTGGCTCTTTGCCGCCTGTTGCTGCGCGAACCGGATGTGTTGCTGCTTGATGAGCCGACCAACCACCTGGATGCCGAGTCGGTGCAATGGCTGGAGCTTCACCTGCAACAATATAAAGGAACCGTGATTTGCATTACGCACGACCGTTACTTCCTGGACAATGTGGCCGGCTGGATCCTGGAACTCGATCGAGGCGAAGGTATTCCATGGCAAGGGAACTACTCATCGTGGTTGGAGCAAAAGTCGAAGCGGCTGGCCATGGAAGAGAAGCAGCAATCCAAGCGTCGTAAAACGCTGGAGCGCGAGCTCGAGTGGATTAAAATGGCCCCCAAAGCCCGTCATGCCAAGTCGAAAGCGCGTATCAGTGCCTACGACCAGATGATGAACGAAGATGTGAAGCAGAAGGAAGAAAAGCTGGAGATCTTCATCCCGAACGGGCCTCGTTTGGGCGAAAAGGTAATTGAAGCGCATGGCGTGACCAAAGCTTTTGGCGAACGCATCTTGTTTGATGACCTGGACTTCGTATTGCCGCCGAACGGTATTGTAGGGGTCATCGGGCCAAACGGTGCCGGTAAAACCACGCTCTTCAAATTAATAATGAAGCAGCTCGAGGCCGATAAAGGGACCTTCGATGTGGGGGATACCGTAAAACTGGCCTACGTTGATCAGTCGCATGCCGCCATCGACCCGAATAAAACAGTGTACGAGGTGATCTCGGGCGGAGCCGATCTGATTGCCATGGGAGGCCGCCAGATTAACGCCCGTGCTTATGTGTCGCGTTTCAACTTTACCGGATCGGATCAGGAGAAAAAATGTGGTATTCTTTCCGGTGGTGAACGTAACCGTTTGCATCTGGCTTTGGCCCTGAAAGAAGAAGGCAACGTTCTGCTGCTCGATGAGCCGACCAACGATATCGACGTAAATACCCTCCGTGCTTTGGAAGAAGGCTTGCTCGATTTTGCCGGATGTGCCGTGGTGATCTCGCACGACCGCTGGTTTCTCGACCGGATTGCGACCCACATCCTGGCCTTCGAGGGAGAGTCGCACGTGCAGTATTTCGAAGGTAGTTATTCGGAATACGAGGAAAACAAGAAGAAGCGACTGGGCGATACTGGCCCGCACCGCATAAAATACAAGAAGTTAGTTGAATAAACGATGAAAATGGCTGCCACGAAGGTGGCCATTTTTAATTTAAAAGGGTGAGTGCATTGGCTAAGACTGCAAATGATTTCCCGATAAGAATTGTTTAAACTTTTTTGACAAAAATTTGCAGTTCGATGGCTTAATTTTGAAAGCGAACTAAAAATTGCTGAATCGTAAAAATCATCCAAAATAGTTTAGCGTTATGAAAAAGTTGATTCCCTTCGTGATGCTTCTGTTTGTGGCTCCAATGGCACAGGCTCAACAACGCGAGAAACCCGGTGAACCCAATGAACAATCGAAAGTAACCCGTGAATACGACGAAAACGGGAACCTGATTCGCTTCGATTCAACTTATGTGAAAAGCTGGTCGTCGGACTCGACCATGACCATGAGCCCTGAGGATGTTGAGCAATTGCAAAAACAGATGCAGGAGATGTTCAGTGGTGCCTTTGGCGACGATGCCGACAACTTTTTCGGGGATCCTTTCCCCGGTTCGGCGAAGGATTTTTTCAACCAGCCTGGTGACAGCACGCTAACGATGCCGGGCTTTCAGAATGCTTTCCCCGATCTGGAAGAAATGCACCAGCGCATGATGCAGCATTTTAGTCAGTTTTTTCAGCGTGATACCGCTCAAATCAAATACGATACGATTCCCGGTGATCTGCGATTCGACTTCTTTGGCAATCCTCGCGAGTTCGAAGAGATCCGGAAGGAATTTGAGCAGCATTTTGAACAATTTCGGGACGAGCAAAAGCAGTCGGGACAGGAGCGCAGCAATGCGCCAGGGGCGATCTGATAACGAACGATGCGTCACCAAGGACAATTTTTAATCTCTCAAGCCTTATTTCCTCTGTGAAGCTTGCTATTTCACGGATGTAAGACCTTATTTCTCAAATTCAACTTGTTCTTTTCCCGCTGGCAGTGCTTATTTCTCGATGTGGCGTGATTAGCTTTTCTCCAAAAAAAGAAATGGATTCTTCGGAAGAGAGCCTTCCTGAAACGCGAGATTCCTGGTTCGATCAACCGGATTAAATCTGCGCGATAATTGCTTTCGTTTGCCGGGAGTGCTATCTTTATTTAAAAATGTCGGCCATGGATCTGGAGAAATATTTACCGACCGAGATTATCAATTTTTTCCTGGTGTTGGTTTTTTCACTGCTTATCGGGATGGGGCAGCGGCGACACCACCTTAGTCAGGACGACAATGAGCTGTTTGGTACCGATCGTACCTTTACTTTCATTGGTTTGTTGGGTTATGTGCTTTTTTTGTTCGATCCCAACGGACGGGTGCCTTTTCTGGTGGGCTTTGTCGTGCTTGGAATGCTGATCGGGATTCAGTATTTCCATAAAATAAAATCGTTGAAGGACTTCGGGCTTACCACCTCGGTGTTGGCGCTGTTGACCTACTGCTTGTCGATTATGGTGTTTACTCAGCCGGTGTGGCTGGTGTTGTCGTTTGTGGTGGCCATTCTCATTCTTACCGAGATGAAACGTACTTTCCGGACCATTTCGAAGAAGGCTTCGCAGGAGGAATTTACAACTTTGGCCAAGTTTATTGCCTTTGCCGGCATTATTTTGCCTTTGTTGCCGGCCGAGAATATTGCGGATTTCATTCCGGTTTCGCCCTATCAAATTTGGCTGGCTATTGTTGTAGTGTCGGGGGTTTCGTACGTCAGCTATCTGATCAAAAAGTTTTTGTTTCCCAATTCAGGTATTCAGCTTACCGGCTTGCTGGGCGGTATTTACAGCAGCACGGCCACGACAGTTATTTTGGCCCGTCGCGAGCGCGAAGAACATACCGGTTTGCAGTCGGTGTCGGCTATAATGCTGGCCAATGGCATGATGTACCTGCGCGTGTTGGTGCTTGCGTTTGTGTTTAATAGCTCGATTGGAGCGATGTTGGTATGGCCGTTTCTGGTGCAGTTTGTTGTTGCGTATATCCTTTCGCGTGTCGTCCTTCGCCGATCCGGAAAGCAGGGCGATGCAAAGCCGGAAATTCACGAAACTGAGTCGAAAAACCCGCTGGAGCTAAAGACGGCAACGATCTTTGGGATCATGTTTGTGGGCTTCGGCTTGATCACCCAGTTTGTTATGGAGCATTATGGCGATAGTGGCGTGGCCGGACTGGCTTTTGTTATTGGAGTTTTCGATGTCGATCCGTTTTTGCTGTACCTTTTGCAACAAAACTCCGGTTTGTTGGCCGCCATGATTGCGCTGGCAGTTATCAATGCAACAAACAGCAACAATATCATGAAGATGATTTACGCCCTGGGGCTTATCAGTAAGTCCTCGCGTAAGCTGTTGCTCTACAGTTTTCTGGTACTCGTCGTTTCCGGATTGATCATTTCAGCAGCTTTTTACTACATTTACTGTTAGTACTGAAAAAACTCATGTTGAACCCCTGAAAATTGTTTTATGGAAAGAATTATTGACAACCCCGACGAAAGAACCTGGGGAATGCTCTGTCATCTGGCGGCACTGGCCGGTTTTATTCCTTTTGGAAATATTGTTGGCCCGCTGATCGTATACAGCATCAAGCGCGACGAATACGATTTTGTGGAAGACCAAGGTAAAGAATCGCTGAATTTTCAAATTACCATGACCATCGCCCTGATGGTATCGGCCATACTGACCATCCTGCTGATTGGTATTCTACTGTTGGTGGTGGTTGGTTTGGTTTCACTGATCTTTACTGTGATCGGAGCAGTAAAGGCCGCGCAAGGCGAGTTTTACCGTTATCCGATAACCATTCGTTTCCTGAAATAGTCATTTTGTTTTAAGCCAATATTAGGATGACTGGTCTTTCTGTAACAACAGTTCTTGAAGACCAGTCATTTTTGATTATTTTTGCAGCCTCACATAAAGATCTGTCCGCTGATGCGGAGTGTAAATTCGGAATAAAATGGCACAGAAACCTTCAATCCCAAAAGGAACAAGAGATTTTTCGCCGGTGGAGATGGCTCGCCGGAATTATATTTTTGATACCGTGAAGTCGGTATTTCAGTTATATGGTTTTCAACCGATTGAAACTCCGGCGATGGAGAATCTTTCAACCTTAATGGGGAAATACGGGGAAGAAGGCGATAAGCTGTTGTTTAAGATTTTGAACTCGGGCGACTTTGCATCCAAGGCCAACGAAGCCGATTTGTTGGCACGCAACAGTGTTAAATTGACCAATCAAATTTCGGAAAAAGGCCTGCGCTACGACCTGACCGTTCCGTTTGCCCGTTTTGTGGTTCAGTATCGCAATGATATTTCCTTCCCCTTTAAACGCTACCAAATACAGCCGGTGTGGCGTGCCGACCGTCCTCAAAAAGGGCGTTACCGCGAGTTTTATCAATGCGATGTGGACATTGTTGGCAGCGACTCGTTGCTGAACGAGTTCGAGTTGGTGCAAATTATCAGCGATGTGTTTACTCGTCTGCAGGTGAATACGGTAGTGAAAATTAACAACCGAAAGATTTTAGCCGGTATCGCCGAATCGATTGGCGAAGCTGATCGGATTGTGGATATCACAGTTGCGATTGATAAACTGGATAAAATTGGTCTGGAAAAAGTAAATGCTGAGCTAGTTGAAAAAGGCGTATCGCAAGAAGCCGTGGATAAGCTTCAACCTATTTTGAAATTGAGCGGAACAACCGACGAAAAGCTGGATAGCATTGAGGCGGTGATTGGCGCTACCGAAGTTGGCAAAAAAGGAATTGAAGAGGTTCGTACGTTCTTTAATTACATTAACTCGGTTGAGTTGAATACCGAAGTTGAACTGGACTTGACGCTAGCCCGCGGACTAAACTATTATACAGGGGCAATCTTCGAAGTAAAAGCGAAGGATGTGCAGATTGGCAGTATTTGTGGTGGTGGGCGTTACGACGACTTAACCGGGATCTTCGGTATGCCGGGAGTGTCGGGCGTTGGTGTCTCCTTTGGAGCCGACCGTATTTACGACGTGATGACACAACTGGAACTTTTCCCGGAAGAAACCGTGTCATCAACCAAGTTGATGTTTGTGAACTTTGGGGAGAAAGAACAAGCCTATTGTTTGCCAATATTGCAGCAGCTTAGAAAAGCCGGGGTGAATGCTGAAATTTTCCCCGAAGCAGCAAAAATGAAAAAGCAAATGACCTGGGCCGACCGCAAACAGATTGCCTGGGTGGCCCTGGCTGGTGAAAGCGAAATGGCCGAAGGCAAGCTGACACTGAAAAATATGAAAACAGGCGACCAGGCATTAGTTAGCCCCGAAGAGTTGCTTGCTAAGCTTGCGGAGTAAAGCAAGATGTTTAAATAGCCCATTATAACAAAGGCCGGAAATTGAACTTTCCGGCCTTTGTTGTGATATGTGTTGACTTATTGTTTGTTTTCGTCCCTGCGTTTTTGTCGGTATTCGCGAATCATCTGAAAGCGAAACTCATTCTCTGTCGGCCCCACCAAAATAACTTTGCGTGCGGGCAGAACGGTCAGGAATTTGTCGTTGTATTCTTTTAAAAGATTGGCTTCCTGTATGTAGAGCTGGACAATCTCGGAATTCATTTTTTTGAAATCCTTCTCGGTCAATTGATCGTATTGCTGGCGAATTTCGTCTTCCATTCGTTTGCGGGTCCAGTGGCAATCGGCCCTTTTTTTATCAAATTCGTTGTAGAGAGGCCAGAATTTCTGCGCTTCATCCGGTGTTAACTGTAGCTTTTCGGTCATGTACGACACCCGTTTGGCTTTGTAAATTTCAAAGTCTTCGTGTTTGTCGTTTTGTGGTGGTTGCCCGAAAACAGAAGCTGTAAATATGCTCAGGACAAGGAATATGAATGTTTTTCTCATCATCTTGTTAATTGTTGAGTTCTGCAAAAATTTCATAATCATTTAACTCGGTGCTTAGGTAGTTGATCAGTTCTTCCGACTCTGCCGGCGTTTGATCTTCGTTTTGGTCAATATTCAAAAGCAGGCTATTGTCATCCATGAAGGTTGTCGAGCTGATCAATACATCCTCAAACCAGCCGGAGTCATTCTGAGCACTAAGCTCTTCGGAACCGATCATGGGCGTAATTTCCTGTAACGGATACTTTATCAGAAGCATAATTAGGACAAAACTGGCAGCCAGCCCTAAAACCGGCTTCAGGATGCGAACAATTGTTTGACGGGGCGATTTTTGTTCCTCCGCAGCTTGCAGTTGTGCTTCCAGCCGATCTTCAAACGTTTCAAAGTAGCCTTGTGGTACTTTAAACGGATGTTCGGCTTGCTTCCCGTTGGTGTGCTTTAATATGTCGTCAAATTTTCTCATCTGTCTTTGTGACTCTGCTTTCTTTAAAAGGTTTAATTCCACTTTCTTCAAGATTAGCTGAGGTTTTTCATGAATTCACTAATCTTTTTTACGGCATGGTGGTAGGATGCTTTTAGTGCGCCTTCCGATGTTTCCAGTATTTTTTCCATATCCTGATATTTGATGTCGTCGAAGTAGCGCATGTTGAAAACCAGCCTTTGCTTCTCGGGCAGGCGGGCAATGGCTTCCTGCAGTTTTTGCCGAATGTCATCTCCGTCAAAATACGGATCGGATTGAATGTTTTCAATCAGGTGCTCCTGCAGATCATCATCGGAACCGCCAAAAGTCTTTTTCTTTTTTTGATTCAGAAAGGTCAGCGATTCATTTGTTGCAATTCGGTACAGCCAGGTGTACAGACCCGATTCGGCACGGAATGTGTCAATATTGCGCCACACTTTAATGAAGGTATTCTGCAAAACGTCGTCAGCATCATCGTGGTTCAGCACAATTTTTCGCACATGCCAGTACAGCCGCTCTTTGTAGCGACCAACCAGTACACGAAACGCTTGTTGTTTGCTCGATTCGTTTTTAAGGTCTTCTATAAGTTGCTGCTCATCAATCATTCCTTCTTTCAGGCTTTTTTGCTAGGACTGCACAACGGTCGACAAGTTTAACCGGCAGAGGCGTTTTTTGCCAGGTTTGTCGATCGTGTTTCCCCGATACTTATTCGATGCGAAATTTTAGACCCTCGCGTTTCAATTGTTCATACACATCCATATCGAAGCGATAGAGCTTGGCCGCACGGTGTGATACATTTTTTTGTTTTTCACCCGTATCGATCAGCAGATTCATATTGGCAATTTTTTTTCGGAAATTACGGGTATCCATCTTTTTGCCCAGGATCACTTCATAAAGGCTTTGGAACTCGGTCAAGGTGAATTGCTCGGGAAGCAGGTGAAAACCGATTGGCCGGTATTGCACTTCTTGTCGAAGCGATTCCAGTGCTTTTTGAACAATCTCAGCATGGTCGAAAGCGAGCGGCGGAAGCGCGGTCGGGTCAAACCACTCCAGCGCTTTAACCGCAACCGATTTGCGGATTAAGTGATGGGTGGGATTGATGAGTGCATAATAGCCAATTGTTATGACCCGGTGGTTTGGTACCCGATTTACCTGGCCAAAACAATGAAATTGCTGGAGGTAAACATCATTCATCCCGGTTGCATTCTCAACAATTTCGCGGGCAAAAGCATCCAAGTCAGTGGTAGACGGGATGTGAGCCCCGATAACATTCCAGCTTGGATTGTTGGAAAAAGAAGGATGATTTTCGAAAAGGTGTTTTACCTCCTCCCAGCTTTCCTGCTGGTTGATTTGGTTGAGGATAACCTCCGGATTTTGTCTGGACAGTAAAACTTTGAGCGATTGGTTGTCGAATCCAAAGATGACACAATCGACCGATATTGATTTTAAGATCATAGGTCATTCAGGTTTAGTGGAAATCGTGCTGACTCCTGCTTGGTTCATATTATTTCTTAGGTATCTGCTGCCCGGCAATATTATCACATTACGCGATGCCTGGCTGCATTTTAGTGAAAAATATTCGAATGTCGGGCCTGAGACAGGTGTTTTATTCGAAAATAGGGAAAAAGGTTTAACTTTGCACCGCAATTTTTAGAACTTAATTAGAATGGCATTACAGTGTGGTATCGTCGGACTTCCCAACGTCGGGAAGTCAACCTTGTTTAATTGTTTGTCGAACGCAAAAGCGCAGTCGGCAAACTTCCCCTTTTGTACAATCGAGCCGAATGTTGGGGTAATTACTGTTCCCGATGAACGGTTAAATCAGTTAGCCGAATTGGTGAAACCGGAACGGGTACAGCCTACAACCGTCGAAATTGTTGATATTGCCGGCTTGGTGCGTGGTGCCAGTAAGGGCGAAGGCTTGGGGAACAAATTCCTGGGCAATATTCGCGAAACAGACGCGATCATACATGTGTTGCGTTGTTTCGAAAACGACAACATCACCCATGTCGATACTACGATTGATCCGGTTCGCGACAAGGAAACCATCGATATTGAATTGCAACTGAAAGACCTGGAGACCGTTGAGGCTAGACTGTTGAAAGCCGAAAAACAAGCAAAATCCGGCAACGATCAGGAAGCCAAGCGTCTGGTAAATGTACTGAAAATCTATCAGCAAGCTTTGCTGCAAGGTAAATCGGCCCGTACGGTTGAAATTGACGACCTGGACCTGAAACTGGCCAAAGATTTGCAGTTGCTCACGAATAAGCCAATCTTATACGTCTGTAATGTTGACGAAGCTGCTGTTTTAACCGGTAACGCTTATGTTGATGCCGTGAAAGATGCCGTAAAGGATGAAAATGCCGAAATTTTGGTGATTGCAGCTGCTACGGAGGCCGATATCGCCGAGCTGGAAACCTATGAAGAGCGGCAGATGTTCCTCGACGACTTAGGCCTGACCGAATCGGGGGTTAATAAGCTGATTAAGTCGGCCTACCGTTTGTTACAACTTGAAACATACTTTACCGCCGGCGTGAAAGAAGTGCGTGCCTGGACTTATCACCGCGGATTTAAAGCTCCTCAGGCCGCCGGCGTGATTCACTCTGACTTTGAAAAGGGATTTATCCGGGCTGAGGTGATTAAGTTTGACGACTTCATCAAATACGGATCGGAACAAGCCTGCAAAGAAGCCGGTAAAATGTCGGTAGAAGGAAAAGATTATGTCGTTCATGATGGCGACATCATGCACTTCCGTTTCAATGTGTAACGGAAGTCCCGTAAAATATCTCAAAGCAGTTTAGTTTCTAAGCTGCTTTTTTTGTGCCTTTTTAATTTAAACGATGAATACCCGTTTTTTTAGCAGTTGTGCTCGAATTTTCACGGAGTCGGTCTGCGTAAGGGAGTCCGACGGATAGCATACTCGTTGTTTTTTGAATATGCTGCGCCGGAAGACGGACAAATTGTAACGGATCGAAGGATAAAATGTGCCAAAAATGTTTTAGATTCTTCTTTTTTTATTGATTTCGGAAATCAAGCTGTTTTTTCTTACAGGACCCTGCCGTGTAGAGGGGGCGGTGTGTTAAAAAATGGGTTTCACAAGAAGTTATCCCTTTATGTTTGGGGGAGTGTCTCTGAAAATTGGTATTTCATTTTGAGGTTTAAAGTGCAAATTGCATGATTATTTGCTAGGCAATGGGCAATAATGATGGAAAAAAGACAGTCATTGTTTTGTATGTGAAACAAAAAGCTTAGTTTTGACGATTGAATAATTTTTGAAGATAAATAACACGAATAATTTTTGGCATTATGTGTGGAATTGTAGGTGTATTCGATTTGAAGATGGATGCTCAGGAGTTGAGAACTCAAGTATTGCAACAATCGAAAAAAATAAGACATCGCGGGCCGGACTGGTCCGGTATTTATTGTGGCGATAAGGCAATTATTGCACACGAACGCTTGTCGATTGTTGACCCCGAATCCGGAGGTCAGCCATTATATAGCAAAGATAAAAAATTGATTCTTGGAGTGAACGGTGAGATTTATAACCACCGTGAAATCCGGGAACGCACAAAAGATAAATACGAATATCAAACCGGATCGGATTGTGAAGTGATTTTAGCTCTTTATCAAGAGAAAGGGGTGGATTTTCTGGATGATCTGAATGGGATCTTTGGTTTCGTATTGTACGATGTTGAGAAAGATTTGTACCTGGTAGGGCGCGATCACATTGGTATTATTCCCTTGTATATGGGGTGGGATGCCCACGGTCAGTTTTATGTAGCCTCCGAGTTGAAAGCCCTGGAAGGCTATTGTACCAGGATTCAGGAATTTCCGCCAGCGCATTATTTGTTGAGCACCGATGGTGAGGTGAAACGGTGGTGGACCCGCGACTGGATGGATTACGAGAATGTAAAAGATAACATGACCAGCATCGATGACTTGCGGCAGGCGATGGAAGATGCAGTTCAGCGCCAATTGATGTCGGATGTGCCTTACGGGGTTTTATTGTCGGGCGGTTTGGATTCATCGATCACTTCGGCACTAGCCAAAAAATTCAGTGGTAAGCGCGTTGAAGCAGGAGGAGAAAAAGAAGCCTGGTGGCCTCAGTTGCACTCATTTGTAATTGGTCTGGAAGGATCGCCCGATTTGGCCGCAGCGAGAAAAGTGGCCGATTATATCGGAACAATTCACCACGAGATCCATTATACTATTCAGGAAGGCTTGGATGCCATCCGTGATGTCATCTATCACATCGAGACTTACGATGTTACTACAATTCGCGCTTCTACTCCAATGTACTTGCTGGCCCGTGTGATTAAATCGATGGGTATTAAGATGGTGCTCACCGGAGAGGGGGCTGACGAAATTTTCGGTGGCTATCTGTACTTCCATAAGGCCCCGAACGCTCAGGAGTTTCACAACGAAACCTTACGCAAAATCAGCAAGCTGAACTTGTACGATTGCTTGCGAGCCAACAAATCGCTTTCAGCCTGGGGCGTTGAAGGTCGGGTGCCGTTCCTGGATAAAGAATTCATGGATGTGGCCATGCGCCTGAATCCTGCCGACAAAATGGCCGGAAAAGGAAAAATGGAGAAATATGTGGTTCGCAAAGCCTTCGAAAATGTGTTGCCCGAGAGCGTAGCCTGGAGACAGAAAGAACAATTCTCGGATGGTGTAGGATACGGTTGGATTGACACGTTGAAGCAAATTGCAACCGATAAAGTATCGGATGAGATGATGAAAAATGCGCATTTCCGCTTCCCGGTGAATACGCCGCGCTCGAAAGAAGAGTATTTATACCGGTCAATTTTTGCCGAGCATTTCCCGTCCGATCAGGCAGCAGCTTGTGTGCCTTCGGTACCCTCTATCGCGTGTAGTACCGCCGAAGCTTTGGCTTGGGATGCTTCGTTTCAGAATAACGCCGACCCATCAGGGCGTGCCGTGCGTGGTGTGCATGAGCACGATCTGGAAGATTAATTGGTGATACCGTTAGATATTTCAGGGGGCAAATTCGTTTGTAAAAAGGATATCTCATTCATATCCTGAAGATATATTGACTACAACCGAAGTCAATCATTTTGCCAAAAATGAGTGTGAAACCAGCGTCCTTTCGATGCTGGTTTCTTCTTTTATGGTTTTGCCGATGTCTTGAATGTGTTCGGGCTGGTGCCGAATCTTTTCGAAGGATTGGATGCAGATTTGATACCAGCACTGGAATCTAATACGGGCTGCGGAATGCTTCCGGAAAATTCAACGATTGGGTTGGGACGGGGAGCTTTTATGAAAAAAGACCGCTTGGTGCTGCGGTCTTTTAATCATGAGTAACAAAAGAAGTTAATTGCATTCTTCTGTATTGCCATTGCTGACAATATTTTGCTTTTAATAAAAGTACTTTTTCAATCTCGTAAATATAAGCATTAACCATCGGTTTTTGTTACTCTTACTTATTTTTTGTCGGTTTTCATTTGCTGGCTCGTATTGCAGCTATAATTATAGCTATTGTGCCGTTGATAGTTATTCGTGCCGCCATCGTGATATTTAAAGAAAAAGCTGAATTTGAAAGAGCTTCAGTGGGCATTAATAGCCTTTGCCGGCGTTGCATTTTTTTCTGTAGCTAAAATATAATCCTAACCGGGCGAGTCAGACTCTCGGGTTAAGGTCGATTTGAGCAAAAAGTAACCAATTGTACCTGCGAGAATTGATCCCAGCAAGATGCCGATTTTTGAGGCATCGATAAAATGATTGTACTCGAATGCCAGGTTTGCAATAAACAGTGACATGGTAAAGCCTACACCTCCCAACAGACTGGTGATGCTTAGCTGCTTAAAACTAGCATTCTCGGGCAGGCTTGCCAGTTTCATTTTGATGGCCAGGTAGCAGAACAAGCTAATTCCGATTAGTTTGCCAAATAGCAGACTTGCTGCAATAATCATCGAGAAATCGATCTGTATAAAACTTTCAGCATCTATTTTTACGCCGGCATTTGCAAAGGCGAACAGAGGCATAATGGCAAAAGCAACCCAACCTTCCAGTTTATTTTCGGCTTTTTGAAGCGGTGTTTGTACTTGCTCGGTTAGACGGTCGATGCGCTTAATGGCTTTCATTTCGTGCTCGGTTAAAATGTATCGGGAGGGAATTTTGCCCTTTAGACTTTTAAACTGATCAACGGCTTTCTGAATATGTTTCGGAAAGCGGGAAATCTTTCGTTTTTTGCGGATCGGGATTGCAAAGGCGACCAATACCCCGGCAATGGTTGCATGTATGCCTGATCTGAGCAAAAGCAGCCAGATCGCAATGCTGACCACCGTATAGAAGTATTTATTGTAGAGCCCGAACCGCGTTAATATCAGTAAAAGTAAAAATAGGCTTATGGCAGATAAAATCAGGTGCATTTGAATGGATGTGCTGTAGTAAATGGCAATAACCAGAATTGCTCCAAGGTCGTCAACAACAGCAAAGGCGGTTATAAAAACTTTCAGGGCATGAGGCACCCGTTTCCCCAGCAGATTCATAATGCCAATTGTAAAAGCGATGTCGGTAGCCATCGGTATGGCCCATCCATCCTGCGTTTCAGCCGTGTTGTTCAGTAAAAGGAAGAAAATAACAGGAAAAACCATGCCGCCCAGTGCGGCAAATACAGGGAGGCTGGCCTTGCGGATTGTTGATAGTTCCCCAATCGATATTTCGCGTTTGATGGCCAAGCCAACCGAAAAGAAAAACAGGGCCATCAGGCCATCGTTAATCCAGTGGTGCAGCGATTTGGAAAGCGTGAATTTGCTGTATCCGATGACGAATTCCTCGTGAAGCAGATGCACATACGACTCATGGAGCCCCAAATTTACGGCAAGTAGGGTCGCAACAGTGACGACAAGCAAGAGAATACTTGGCGAGCTTTCATTTTTGATGAAGCGATTAAACGGTTTTAGCGACAGCGCTATTGGTGACATACGCACTAAAATTTCCAGGCCATTTTTAGCCAAAACTGAGCCGTGGCCTATGGTCTAATTTAAGCAAAAATGTCGGTTAAACCGGAATACAATGAGCATAAATGAACGATAATCAGCCAGCAAGTTTTATGGGTGATTGTATTTTGAGCTGGAAGGCTGTTTTGCCGGATTCCGGAAATCTTGGTGTTTTGGTTGTCACGTGTTGTCGTTGTTTTCAAAAGTTGTCGGCTTGTCGTTCCACCTCTGGTCAAAACCTTTATTGACATTGCGCCTTAGCACCTCTGCGGTGTAAGAGTATCAAAGAAAAGAAGAGCCGCAAATTGCGGCTCTCCAGATCTATTTTATGGTTGATTTTAACAGGAAGTAACCGCCGATTCCGGCAATGAGGGAACCCAGTAGAATTCCGATTTTGGAGGCGTCGATATAACTGTTGCTCTCGAAAGCGAGATTGGTTATAAACAGCGACATGGTAAAGCCAACACCACCCAGCAAGCCGGTAATAGCAAGTTGTTTAAAAGACGTGTTTTCGGGTAAACTGGCCATCTTCAGTTTGATAGCCAGGAATGAGAACAAACTGATTCCGATTACATTTCCCAGGATCAAGCTGACTGCAATAATGAGCGATAAATCCATATTGGCAAAACTCTCGGCATTAATGCGTACCCCGGCGTTGGCAAATGCAAAAATGGGCATGATGACGAAAGCCACCCAGCCGTGTAATCTTTTCTCGAGATATTGCAGTGGCGACTGAACTTGTTCGGTTAAATCATCCATCTGGTCAACGGCTGCCATCTGATCGTTTGTCAGGGTGTATTTCGAGTGAAGCTTGTTGCTAATGGTCTTAAATTCACCTAAAGCATCGTGCATCTTGTCCTGGAAATGCGTGATCTTGATGTTTTTGCGGATTGGGATGGCAAAGGCTACCAGCACCCCTGCAAGTGTTGCGTGAATGCCCGATTTGAGGAACAGTACCCAAATGATCACTGAAACGATAAAGTAGAAGTACTTGTTGAAAAGGCCAAAGTGGGTCAGCACAAGCAAGCAGGCAAACAGAGCCAGCGCACTGAGAATAAGTGAAAGTTGAATGGATGAGCTGTAAAACAGCGCAATAACCAGAATGGCTCCCAGGTCATCAACAATGGCAAAGGCCGTCAGGAATATTTTTAACCCGTAGGGTACGCGTTTGCCTAAAAGTTTCATAATCCCCAGTGTAAAAGCAATGTCGGTGGCCATCGGGATCGCCCATCCCTGGTGAGTCTCCGGCGAATTATTGAGTGTCAGGTAAATAATAACCGGGAACAGCATTCCTCCCACTGCCGCAAAAACCGGTAAACTGGCTTTACGTACGGTGGATAATTCACCAATCATAACCTCCCGTTTTATTTCAAGCCCGATCACAAAAAAGAAGATGGCCATCAAGCCATCGTTGATCCACAGAATTAATGACTTTGACAGTACGAAGCTACTGATGCCAAAGGTGAGTTTTTGGTGGAGCAGGGTGAAGTACTGGTCGTAAAAACCGACGTTTACAAAGATCAGCGTCAGTAGTGTTACGGCAAGCAGCAAGATGCTGGATGAACTTTCTTGTTTAAAAAACCGATTGAAAGGCTCGGCAATAAATTTCATAGGCGACATAATTCGTAATAATTAAAGATCCTTCATTCAGGACGTTTGTTCTGTTTTCAAAGAATAATAAACGCAAATAACGCCTTTCAGGTTCGATCCTGAAATAACCGGAATCCGATTTAACAATTAGCTAACAAAAACAGATTTTTTGAACGTTTTTGTAAATAAAAAAGCCCCTTTTTTAAGGAGCTTTAAATTTCTTGGAAAATGTCATGACGTTTTATGAATTAGGGCAGCAGTACCTTGTCGATCACATGAATGACTCCGTTTGTTGCCTGGACATTTAATAACGATGGAATGAGGTTTGCTTCTCTGGTCTGTGCATCGGTAATTGTCAGTGTAGATGTGTTCACGCTGAAGGTGCCATTCAAGCTTGACACTTCTCCGGATACCAGGTCGCTGCTGTAAACCCGCCCGGCGACCACGTGATATTTTAAAACTTCAACTAAAGTTTCAGTCGGAATGGCATCCAAATCCGGAAGCCCTAATTCGCCGAGCAGTGCCACAAAGGCATCGTTGGTCGGTGCAAAAACAGTAAAAGGTCCTCCGGTTTCAAGTGTTTCCTGTAAGTCGGCTTTGACAACCGCTTGTACCAAAATTGAAAATTCCGGATCGTAACTCAAAGCTGTTTCTACTAAATTCATCGATGGTGGAAGTAAAACTTTATCGATGATGTGGATGATACCGTTGGCTGCGTGAAGGTCTGCAATGGTTACCTGAGCATCGTTGATCATGACCCCATCCGTTAGGTCTACCCGGATGGCAGAGCCATTCACCGTTTCGACATAGCCGTTGCTTAATTTACCAGAGCTCACTTTTCCTCCAACAACATGATACAGAAGGATGGGCGTAAGCTGTTCGGCAGTCAGATCGTCAATTCCATCAATACCCAGTTGTTCAAAGAGCATATTAAAGGCCTCGTCGGTTGGTGCAAATACCGTTAATTCGGTTGAGGCAACAGTGCTTACCAATTTTGTTTTCACTAATGCCTGGCGTAAATGCTTAAACTTGGGTTTTGTGGCTTTGAGGCGGGCACTTTTGGTGTCATCGGTCATGTACGATTCCGGGCTTTCGGTTATTTGATCCAGAACGCCAACGATATTCTCCGGCGTGGGTTGCATGACCATATCATCGTCATCGTCGTCATTGCAGCTGGTAAATAGCAAACTTGCTAACAGTACAAGAATACTGATTGCAAAAAACGGGTGGATCGAGTGTCTAAAATTTAATGTTTTCATCTTGTTTTTGTTTAAGTTTCAATAGTCTAAACGTGAACAAGATCAAAATGTTTAAGAAAAAGCAATAAAGTTTAAACAAAACTTCAAAAAACATTCTTTTGCAGAAGATCGAACGCTTCAACTTACGACGAGTTTTGCCAAGTTTGCCTTGCTGGCAGCTATGATGTCCTGAGGTGAGAGTTTTAGCTGGAGGCCCCGTTTTCCGCCGCTGATGTAGATTTTGTCGAACATCAGACAACTGTCGTGAATGAACACCGGGAATTGTTTTTTCATTCCGATTGGCGTACAGCCTCCGCGAATGTATCCGGTAACGGGCAGTAATTCCTTCATGGCAATCAGTTCAGCTTTTTTGTTTCCCGATACTTTGGCAGCAAGTTTCAGGTCAACCTCTTCATCGCCGGGGATTACACAAACGAATATGCCGGTGTTGGTTCCCCGCAGAACCAGGGTTTTGAAAATCTGCTTCACGTTTTGTCCGAGTTTTGCCGCCAGGCTCGCGGCACTTAAATCCGTCTCGTCTACCTCATAGGCGAATAGTTCGTAGGCTATTTTTTGCTTGTCGAGCAAGCGTGAGGCATTGGTCTTGGCAGGAGTTTTCATCGTTGCTTATTTGGCAGACAAAATTAGGAAAACCAGTTGAGGGAAGATCCAACGATGCCGGACTTTGTTGCGTTAGTTCAAGAATCGCGGGGACGGTGTTTGTTAAGTTTTTGTAATTCAAACCCGACGGTTTTGCCCTAAAGCACGTTAATTTTAGCAGAACTTGCAGGCTGAGGCTAAAAGCGGATTGCTTTGTCAATTAAAATGACTAATTTTAGAGCTTAGAAATTCGGAAGGAGCTTAGTCTGGTGCTGATTTATCGCTTTTAATTAGTCTTCATTAGTTCTTTTGGAATCCACCAACGAATAATAACACCGGGTTTTTTCGGAAACAAAGTCACGCTTGACTGCCTGAAAATTTGTTTTCAACCGGCCTTTTGCATGTTTACCGCAAGTTGATTGCAGCATCCTTCCTGTCAGAGGCCAAAACCCGTCACAAAAAAGATAAATTTATATATGGGTAGATCACAAGAATCATTTCAAAAAAAGGAAGTACGAAACAAAAAGGAAAAGAAACGTAAAGAAAAAGAAGCCAAGCGTTTGGCACGTAAAGAGAGCGATAAGCCCAATAGTCTGGACGATATGATCGCTTATGTTGATGAAAATGGTATGATTACCGATACGCCTCCGGATCCGGATAAGAAAACAGAGGTGAAGGTTGAAGATATTGTTATCGGAGTGCCCAAGGAGGCTGATTTAGAACCGGAGGATTTAGTGCGTAAAGGAACAGTAACCTTCTTTAATCAATCGAAGGGCTTTGGTTTTATTCGTGACGGGCAAAGCGGCGAAAGCTTGTTTGTTCATGTGAATAATATTTTGGAGCCAATTACCGAAGGCAATTCTGTTTCGTATGAAATGGAACGTGGCCCCAGAGGTATGATGGCCGTGCAGGTAAAAGTTAACCGCTAGGTAAGATATACGGCTTATTGATAAGCCCATTTTATGAAGTACTGTTTCTGTTTATAAATGCAGAAACAGTATTTTTTTTGCCTCATGGATGCAAGACGGCGGAACGCAGATGTCCCTGGTTTTGCGAACAATCGGTAACGACAAGTCGGCCATTTGCGGCAGCCGGGTGTCCTGTAAGCCAAAACGATTTTCAAATTAATGGGATAAGCATCCCGCATATTGGATGCTAATATTGCCAGACATTAATTGTTGCCGGCAGAGCGCGTGCTGTTTTTTTCCAGCTCAAACGATTCAAATTGCAGGGCCACTTTCTCTAAACTTTCAACAGATCCGACAACGGTCACCACATCTCCCTGCCGCAAGCGCGTGTAGCCATGGGTAATGATGATATTTCCTTTTCGTTTTACCGATAGGATCAAAACATCTACCGGCAGGCGGAGGTTACGCAAGGCGATGCCAAAGAGGCTTTCATCTTCGACTGTTACATCCAGCGTATCTTTATCGGCCTCCATGCCCATGAGCAATGAGGTTGCCAGAGGAGATCGAACGAAATGTTGAAGCAGATTTACAAAAGCTGTTGACGGATCGATGACCAAGGCTCCCAGATCGTAAAACTTTTTCAGGTTTTTCCGATCCGCCAGACGGACGATAACCACTTTTTCTCCAATATTTTCATAAATCCATTCGGCGATATGGTAGTTGCCCCGATCGGAGTGCAGTAAAACAAAGGTGTCGAATTTCTTTAGGTTTAAGTTGGCCAATGTTTCGGCTTGCAGGCCGGGGATGTGATAGGTTTTTACGCCGGGAATTTCTTCGATCTGATCTTGGGGTTTGCGCGTGGCAATGGATACTTTCCAGTTGTTTTTCTGCAACTCGTTGGATAAGGCTACCGACTGGTTTTCGTAGCCAAATATCAGAACGCGGCGCGAGTGCTCGTAGTGATCCCGGGGCTGATTTCGGTTTTCGCCAACCCGTTTTATAGCCCATTTGAAAAGCGGTGGACCAACCAGTTGATTGACGATAACCACTGCAACGATGATGGTGGCTAATTGACTTCCCCAAGCCGGGAAGCTGTTGCTGATTACCATAACAAGCGCCAAGCTAACACCCGCCTGAGTGACGTAAGGCATCCAGCCAATGCGTCGGAATAGTTTGGGGTCGCCGGCAAAGGTGCCGCCAAGCCAGGCACCGCCCATCATGCCAACCAGACGGATGATAAAAAACAGCAGGGCAATCTTCCAGGTGTCGGCCAATATGTCGAGCGACATCATGGCGCCGGCCAGTGTGAAGAACGCTGCGTAAATGGCCGGGCCTATTTTCTCCACGATCGTTTGAAATTCGATCCGCAAACTGGTGTAGTTCACAATGATAAAACTGACTGTGATACATACCAGCAGGGGCTCTATCAGAATCTCGAACGGCAGAAAGTTTTCGCTTAAATGATGGATGTAGTGTGAAAATGGATAGACGGCATAACCTGATCCCAGCAAGATGGCGACCTTCAGGTGTTGGTGTATCTTGAACGAAAAAATAAACTTCAGGATCCGAGCCAGGATAATCCCCATGGAGAAGGTTGCCGAAAGTTCAACGAGGAGTTCCAGCAAGAAAAAATAGCTTAATTCAACCCCTTTGACCAGTGAATTTGCAATGGATAAGCAGATGGCAAATAGCAGAATTACCAGCACATCTTTAATCACGGTGACGCTGATGGCCGTTTTGGTAAAACGCCCTTTTGCCCGCATTTCGTTAATGATGGCGATGGCCGACGATGGCGACCGGGCTACAAAGATGGTTCCCGTTAGCAGGGCGATGGCCAGGACATTGCTCTGCGATAAACCCGACAAAAACGGAATGTGATCGGCTAATAGAATGATTGCGACCACAGCCACGCCAAAGGTGATCACCAGCTGTCCGAAGGTATTCCAAAGGATGCTTTTCAGGCTGCTTCGGATCTCTTTGAGGAATAGTTCCGTTCCGGCAGCAAATGCGATGTATGAGAGTGAAAATTCGTTGACAATCTGAAGGTTCAGGATCGATTCATCCGAAACAAGTTCCAGGAAAAAGGGGCCGGCAATGACTCCCGAGATGAGGAATCCGGTTATCAGCGGCAGTTTTATCTTCTGAAAATATTTCGCCACATGAAAGCTCCCAATCACAATCCAGAGGAAAGCTAACAGGAAAAAGAGGAAATGTTCGAATTGGAGTATCATATTCTTTTCCCAATATAGTTTTTACAGATGAATAAAGCAACTGTGGAAAAATTGAAGCGATTCAACGAAATTTTGCGAGCTGGCAAGATAGATGATCTAAGGCGTTGATTTGGAGAGGACGGGGATTTGGGTGGACTGCGCTATTGGTGGGGAGGCTTGCTTTGTGCGTAAAAAAACAGAGGCTCTCCGAATTGCGGAAAGCCTCCTTTTATTTTGCTTCGAAACCGAATTATTTCTTTGCAATGTAGTCGGCAATCCAGTCGCCAACTTCCGATGTGCTGAATGCTTTTCCTTCAGCAATGTCGGTTGTAACTACACCTTCAGCCATTGATGCATCAACAGCTTCACGAATCAGTTTTCCTTCTTCCATCAGGTCGAATGCATATTCGAACATCATGGCAGCCGAGAGGATCGTTGCAATTGGGTTCGCAATGTTTTTACCGGCAGCTTGCGGGTACGAACCGTGGATTGGCTCGAACACCGAAGTGTGGATTCCCATTGATGCAGAAGGCAGCAAGCCTAACGAACCGGTGATCACACTCGCTTCGTCAGTCAGGATGTCGCCGAACATGTTTTCAGTTACCATCACGTCGAAGTTTTTCGGCCACTGAATGATTTGCATGGCAGCATTATCAACAAACATATACTCGGTTTTGATGTCCGGGTAGTTTGGAGCCATTTCCTGAGCTACTTCGCGCCACAGGCGAGAGCTTTCCAAAACGTTTGCTTTGTCAACAACCGTTAGTTTTTTGTTACGTTTTCCGGCAAATTCGTAAGCCAGCTTCAGGATCCGCTCTACCTCTTCGCGCGTGTAAACGCAGTGGTCATAAGCGGTGTTTCCGTTGTCGCTACGTCCTTTGTCGCCGAAATAAATACCACCGGTCAGCTCGCGGATAGCCACAAAGTTGGCCCCTTCAACCAATTCGCGACGAAGTGGTGATTTGTGCAACAAGGACTCAAATGTTTCTACCGGGCGAATGTTGGCATATAAACCTAGTTTTTTGCGCATCGCTAACAATCCTTGCTCCGGGCGAACCGTTGCTTTGGGGTTGTTGTCGAACTTGGGATCGCCGATGGCACCGAAAAGCACGGCGTCGGCTTTCATGCAAATATCGTGGGTCGTTTCGGGGTAGGGGTCACCTACCTGGTCGATGGCCGTTGCACCTGTCAGTGCAAACTCATATTCTAACTCATGGTTAAATTTTTCAGCGATTGCTTTCACTGATTTCATCGCCTGATCAACAATCTCAGGACCGATTCCGTCTCCGGGGAGAACAGCTAATTTTAATTTCATCTTATAATCGTTTCAAATATATTTAAAATGTATTAGTCAACTTTCTCGTTATAGGTATGCTCAATCAGGTTAAGCATCCGGGTTGTTGCTTTAATGGCAGCTGCTGTTTGGTCGGGCGCCAAGCCACGGGTTTTGAATTCCCGATCCATTTTCCAGATAATGACCGTTTCAACCAGTGCATCGGTATGGCCGCCCGGAGGGATGGTTACCGAATAGTCGATCAGCGTCGGAAATGGTTTATTCATCTTAGCGTAAATACTTTTGACAGCTTTCATAAAGGCATCGTACAAACCATCGCCCGAAGAGCTGGCTTCGTAGGATTTGCCGTTTATGTTGATGCTCACTGTTGCCGAAGGACGAAGGCCCATGGCATGTGTCAGGGCATAGTTGTTGATGGAGATGCGCTGTTCAACGCTTTCCTGCAGTACATCGGCCACAATGTAGGGTAGATCTTCGGCTGTTACCGTTTCTTTGTGATCGGCTAATTCAATCACCCGGTCGGTTACCAATTTAAGAGCCTCAGGCGTCAATTCGATGCCCAAGTCTTCAAGGTTGGCTTTAATATTGGCTTTCCCCGATGTTTTTCCGAGTGCATAAGTTCGGGTGCGACCGAAGCGCTCGGGTAAAAGATCGTTGAAATAAAGTTTGTTTTTGTTGTCGCCGTCGGCATGTACCCCGCTGCATTGGGTGAATACAAACTCGCCAATCAGCGGTTTGTTGGTCGGAATGCGGATGCCGGAGAAACTTTCCACGACTTTGGAAATCCGGTTAAGCATACTTTCGTTCACCTTTGTTTTGATCTGCGTATGGTCTTTAACCGTGGCAATAACGCTCGATAAGGGGGCATTCCCGGCACGTTCACCCAGGCCATTTACGGTTGTGTGCACGCAGTCGATACCGGCTTTTAGGGCATGGAAGACATTGGCAATGGCCAGGTCGTAGTCGTTATGCGCATGAAAATCGAACAGCACATCCGGATAAGTATCGATCATTTCTTTGCAATAATCAAAGGTTTCGTCCGGATCCAGAATCCCCAGCGTGTCGGGAAGCATAATGCGCTGAACATTCATTTTCTGTAGGTTTGAGATCATGAAATGAACGTAATCCCGGGAGTTGCGCATACCGTTCGACCAGTCCTCCAGATAAACATTGACAGAGATGCCCAATTGGCTGGCGTAATCAACTGACTTTTGAATGTCGGCAATATGTTCTTCTGGAGTTTTGCGCAGTTGGTGGGTCACATGGTTGAGTGATCCTTTGCACAGCAGGTTCAACACTTTTCCGCCGGCACGGTTGATCCAGTCCAGTGAAGTCTTTCTATCCACGAAGCCGAGTATCTCAACCCGGTTCAGATGTCCCTTTTCTGCGGCCCAGGCCATGATTCGCTGAGCAGCTTTAAACTCGCCTTCCGAAACCCGGGCCGAAGCAATTTCTATTCGATCAACTTTTACATCTTCGAGCAACACTTTTGCCACACTAAGCTTTTCGGTATCTGTAAACGATACGCCGGAGGTTTGTTCACCGTCGCGCAGCGTGGTGTCCATGATTTGCAAGGTTCGTTGGGCTAATTCGCCTGATTTTACCGTCATGTTTTGTTTTTCTCCTTTATGCCTTCAGTGAATAATTTCTTCAACCAGCCGGTTTGTCTGCCGGCTCTGTAAAAATAAGAGCAGAGATCGCTGCAAGGGTTACAGGCATTTCTCTGCTCTTGTTGTATTAATGCTCAAATGCAGCGATCTGGTCTTTCAAGCTAACCAGATAGTCGATATCGTCGAGCCCGTTTTGCAGGCAATGCTTTTTGTAGGGGTTGATGTCGAATTCTTCTGATTCGCCTGTGGCCTTGATGGTGAAGGTTTGGCTGGGCAGGTCAACTTCAAATTCAGCCTTTGGATCAGCGTCTATGGCAGCGAAGATCTTCTCCAGGAACACAGGACTAACCTGAACAGGAAGCAATCCGTTGTTCAACGAGTTTCCTTTAAAGATGTCGGCGAAGAAGCTCGAAACCACCACCCGGAAACCGTAATCGTAAATCGCCCAGGCTGCATGTTCGCGGCTCGATCCGCTACCAAAGTTTTTACCGCCAACCAATATTTTGCCACTGTAAGTTGGATTGTTCAGGGCGAAATCAGCAATCGGTTGGTTGCTCTTGTCGTAACGCCAGTCACGAAACAAGTTGTCGCCAAATCCTTTGCGTTCTACCGCTTTCAGAAAGCGTGCAGGGATAATTTGGTCGGTATCCACATTTTCAATCGGCAGTGGAACAGCCGGAGATACTATGTTTGAAAATTTATCGTATGCCATTTTTTTTAGATTGAGCCCCTTCCGGCCTCCCCTGAGGGGAGGAGAAAAGAGCGCGATTTTTTTTTATCGTTCATCATTATGACTTTCCCAATTCCCCCTCCGGGGGTTAGGGGGCTGTCTACAAAAACTCTCTTGGGTCTGTGATCACACCTGTTACAGCAGCAGCTGCAGCAGTAAGCGGGCTGGCCAGTAAGGTGCGGGCACCAGGACCTTGACGACCTTCGAAGTTACGGTTCGAAGTTGATACTGCGTATTTGCCTTCCGGAATTTTATCGTCGTTCATGGCCAAACAGGCCGAACATCCCGGTTGGCGAAGTGACATGCCGGCAGCTTCGAAGATTTTATCCAAACCTTCAGCAATAATTTGTTTTTCTACAGCTTTAGAGCCCGGCACCAACCAAACAATTACGTCGTCGGCTTTTTGTTTGCCTTTAACGAAATCGGCGAATGCACGGAAGTCTTCAATACGGCCGTTTGTACAGCTACCCAGGAATACATAGTCCACTTTCTTACCTTTCATGGCATCCCCTGGATTGAAATTCATATATTTCAGTGATTTCATGAAAGTTGCTTTGTCGGTACCCGTCAGTTCTTCACCAGTTGGGATTGTTTGGCTAACACCCAGTCCCATTCCCGGATTGGTTCCGTAGGTAATCATCGGCTCAATGTCGGCAGCATCAAAACTGTATTCTGTATCGAATTTTGCACCTTCATCCGACTTCAATGTTTCCCAGTAGGCTACTGTTTTATCCCAGGCTTCACCTTTAGGGGCGAATTGGCGACCTTTAACGTAGTTGATGGTGGTTTCGTCCGGAGCGATCATTCCGCCACGGGCACCACTTTCAATACTCAGGTTACACAAGGTCATCCGGCCTTCCATAGATAAGCCCGTGATGGCAGAACCGGCGTATTCGATGAAGTGGCCGGTACCACCTGAGGTTGAGATTTTTGAGATGATGTAAAGAGCGATATCTTTTGCGGTAACACCTTTACCCAATTCACCATTTACAGTAATGCGCATTTTCTTGGGTTTGGGCTGCATAATGCATTGGCTGGCCAATACCATTTCTACTTCGGAGGTACCAATACCGAACGCGATAGCACCGAATGCACCGTGCGTCGAGGTGTGGCTGTCGCCACAAACGATAGTCATACCCGGTTGAGTTAAACCCATTTCCGGCCCGATAATGTGAACCACGCCGTGACCATCAGTTCCCAAGCCATGGTGAACGATGCCGTTTTCTTCGCAGTTTTTTTTCAACATCTCAACCTGGTTGCGAGACAACTCATCTTTGATGCTCATGTTTTGGTTGATTGTTGGTACGTTGTGGTCCGGTGTGGCGGTTGTCTGATCCGGACGGAAAACCTTCAGACCGCGGCTTTTCAAGCCCAGGAAGGCAACCGGGCTGGTTACTTCGTGGATGAAGTGACGATCGATATACAATACATTGGGGCCGCCTTCAACTTGCTTTACCACGTGGGCGTCCCAAATCTTATCAAATAATGTTTTAGCTTCCATAAAAATTTTTTTTCATGCAGGCTACCTGTATAGCTACAGGCAGCATCTCGAATGTATTTATTTTTAGACGTTTCTCTTGTTGAAAACGGACTATCTGTTATGCTTTCATTTTGTTGATGGCATCCAGGAAAGCTTCGACCGAGGCCGTGATAATGTCGGTGTTCGCTCCGAAGCCAAAATATTTCACGCCTTCAAAATCCAGTTCCATGTGCACTTTGCCAATATCGTCGCTACCTCGGGTGATGGCCTGAATCAGGAATTCTTCGAGGATTACGTGACGTTTCACGATTTGTTTGACTGCATTGATGGCTGCATCAACAGGTCCGTTGCCCGATGCTGTAGCATCGAATTTCTCACCGGCGATATCCAATCGTACTGACGCCATTGGTTGCAGCGATTTTCCGGTAACCACTTGTAAGAAGTCCAATTTAATTTGACGTTCTTTTTTGCGGTGGTCGTCAACCAACATGGCAACATCGTCGTCGCGAATGTCTTTTTTCTTGTCGGCCAATTCCAGAAATTTTTGGTAAACATCGTCCAGCTTTTCTTTGGTCAGTTCGTAACCTAAAACTTCCAGTCGGTGTTTTAAGGCGGCACGTCCGCTGCGAGCAGTCAATACGATCGACGACTCGTTGATGCCAACTTCTACCGGATCGATAATTTCGTAATTCTCCCGATTTTTCAACACGCCGTCCTGGTGGATTCCCGACGAGTGTGCAAATGCGTTACGGCCAACAATTGCCTTATTGGGCTGAACCGGCATATTCATCAGGTTCGAAACCAAGCGGCTTGTTTTATAGATGTTTTTGGTGTTGATGTTGGTGTCAATTCCCAACACTTTGTAACGGCTTTTCAGTGTCATCACCACTTCTTCCAACGAGGTGTTTCCGGCACGCTCACCGATACCGTTGATGGTTACTTCGGCCTGACGAGCACCGTTGATGATTCCTGAAACCGTGTTGGCTGTTGCCATACCTAAGTCGTTGTGACAGTGCGTTGAAATAATCGCATTGTGTACCCCTTTTACATTGTCGATCAGGTATTTAATTTTTTCGCCAAACTCGTAAGGCATCGTGTAACCGGTTGTGTCCGGAATGTTTACCACGGTAGCACCTGCTTTAATAACCGCTTCAACAACACGGGCCAAATATTCGTTTTCCGTTCTTCCGGCATCTTCAGCATAGAACTCTACATCTTCGACATACTTTTTGGCGTACTTGACAGCGCGAACCGCACGTTCAATAATTTCATCAGGATTCGAGTTGAGTTTGTGGTGAATATGGTAGAATGATGTTCCGATACCGGTGTGAATACGTCCTTTTTTGGCGTATTTGAGCGCGTCGGCAGCAACATCAATATCTTTCTCAACGGCGCGGGTTAGGGCACAAATTGTTGGCCAGGTAACCGCTTTTGAAATTTCGACTACTGATTTAAAGTCTCCCGGGCTGGAAATGGGGAATCCGGCTTCAATCACATCGACGCCTAATTCTTCTAATGCTCTGGCCACTTCAATCTTTTCAACTGTGTTTAACTGACAGCCCGGCACTTGTTCGCCGTCACGCAATGTGGTGTCAAAAATGTACAATCTGTCGCTCATGATGAAATGAATTGTTTTATAATCTGTTACTAATTTTTACACATCAAAAAAGCCACTCTCTGCTGAGAATGGCTTTATGTCATTTAAAATATTATTAATACACCTATACCATTCTCAATCGCGCATCCAGAGTAGAATACCGAGTAGAATATTGAGAATAGAAATGGTGCTAATTCTTGTCATCTTCAAATGATTTCCTGCAAATATGACAATTAAATTTTAAACTGAAAATATTTGGCTTGTTAATTTTACGATTTTAAAGAAAAAGATTCACTTGACTTATTAAGCGATAAAACTGCTCGGTTTGAAAAATGTTATCTTTTAGTGTATAACACGGAAGATCTAAAAAACGTTTCGGAGTAAGTTCGCTTTTTTGTCGGAAAAAGGCTGAAGGATGATTTTTTGTGTAAGGGAAATGAGTGGTCTCGTTTTTTTTTTGAAAGTCTGCCACGCAAAGACGCTAAGGTGTAATGTCAATAAAGGTTTTGATTAGATGTGGGACGACAACCCAGACAACTTTTGAATACAAGGACAACAGCATCGTCGAAAAATAGTAAACTTTCATCCCAATTGGTGATTCCCCGGAATCAGGCAGGTTTTTTGCGCATTTCCCGGGCATCGTCGGTTTTTGTTTGTTGCGAAGTTGAGTTCCTCGGATCGCAATTGCGCAACAAAAAAGCCCGCCAAAAAAAAATGACGGGCTTTCTGATATTGTGACTCGTTTTGATTAAACGATTTTTTTCATCGCAGTCATTGATTCGCGCAATTCGTAACCAATCAGTTCAACCGGGTGGAAACGGATGATTTCGTTTACAGCAATCAATTGTTTGTTGTCAACGCCGTTGTCGTAACCTTCGCCGTAAGTTTCACCAATCACATCAGTATCGATGGTTTTCATGAAGTCGGCCAACAATGGTTTACAAGCGTGGTCGAACAGGTAGCAACCGTACTCTGCCGTGTCAGAAATTACACGGTTCATTTCGTACAATTTCTTACGGGCAATTGTGTTCGCGATCAGCGGAGTTTCGTGCAGTGACTCGTAGTAAGCCGACTCGTCTTTGATCCCAGCTTCAGTCATGGTTTCGAAAGCCAATTCAACACCGGCTTTCACGAAAGCAACCATCAAAACACCGTTGTCGAAGTATTCTTGTTCGCTGATTTCAACATCACCTGCCGGCGTTTTTTCGAAAGCTGTTTCTGCAGTTGCTGCACGCCAGGTCAACAGGTTTTTGTCGTCGTTGGCCCAGTCTTCCATCATTGTTTTCGAGAAGTGGCCGCTCATGATGTCATCCATGTGTTTTTGGAACAACGGACGCATGATGCGTTTCATATCTTCTGACAATTCGAAGGCTTTAATTTTTGCGGGGTTCGACAAGCGATCCATCATGTTGGTGATACCGCCGTGTTTCAAAGCTTCTGTAATTACTTCCCATCCGTATTGGATCAGCTTTGAAGCGTATCCCGGTTCGATGCCTTTTTCAATCATTTTGTCGAACGACAGGATAGAACCTGTTTGCAACAAACCACAAAGGATGGTTTGCTCGCCCATCAAGTCTGATTTTACTTCAGCAACGAAAGATGAACGCAATACGCCGGCGCGGTCGCCACCCGTACCAACACAGTAAGCTTTGGCAATTTCCAACCCGTCGCCATTCGGGTCGTTTTCAGGGTGAACAGCGATCAACGTCGGAACACCGAAGCCACGTTTGTATTCTTCGCGAACTTCAGAACCCGGAGATTTAGGAGCAACCATCACAACTGTGATGTCTTTGCGGATTTGCATTCCTTCTTCAACGATGTTGAAACCGTGAGAATAGGAGAGAGCAGCACCTTGTTTCATTAATGGCATAACAGCGCTGATTACGCTGGTGTGTTGTTTGTCGGGAGTCAGGTTGATGACCAAGTCAGCAGTTGGGATCATTTCCTGGTAAGTACCCACTTTGAACCCGTTTTCAGCAGCGTTTTTGTAGGACTGGCGTTGCTCTTTGATGGCTCCTTCGCGCAATGCGTAAGAGATATCCAGACCCGAGTCCCGCATGTTTAACCCTTGGTTTAAACCTTGAGCACCGCAACCAACGATAACGATTTTTTTACCTTCCAGTTTTTTAACACCATCAGCAAATTCAGCTTTGTCCATGAATTCGCAAGTTCCCAATTGTTCCAATTGTAAGCGCAATGGGAGCGTGTTGAAATAGTTTGCCATTTTTTGTGTATTTAATTTGTATGATTTAAGTCTGTAAATTCAACTTACGTTGTCACCGGTTTCGGGTTAGGAAATCGGGCTTATTAATTCTCGAATACAAAGCAACAGAATATTCAGAAGAAAGGCGAGTAAAAAAGCTTGATTTTTTGGTACTTTTCATGGATTATTAGGCGTGGGTCGAAGTTGTTTGTTTTGTCTTTCTTAAAATTCAGATGTTTAAGCTTTGTGTTGGAAGTCGACCGATTGGTAATTTTTATTTTAAAAGTCCGTTCGCGCAAAGACGCCGAGTCGCAAATGTATTCGTTAGTCTTGAATAGAAATTAATTGACAACCCGACAACTGATGACAACTACGACAACTTGATAGGTGAACAAGATCCAGCTTTCATCCTTGTTGGAGATTCATTCGAAATCATGAATGTTTTATTTTGAAACAGCTTGGGACCGGTATTGTAGCGGTGAGCAGCCGCTTTCTCGTTTGAAAAACTTGGTGAAATACGACTGGTCTTCAAAGTTGAGCTGGTGTGCAATTTCAGCGACACTCAGGTTGGTGTGAACCAACAGCCGCTTAATTTCCAGTATTTGTTTTGCTTTAATAATTTGGCTCGAAGTTTTTCCGGTCAGGCTCTTCACGGTTTGCGTGAGGTGGTTGGGGGTAACGGCAAGCATTTCGGCGTAGGCTTTTAACGAGAGGTTTTCATGGTTATATTCCTCAATGAGGTGGTAGAAGCGTTTTACCAGGATGTGTCCTTTGCCTTTTACGGCGATATTTTCGGTTGTTTTGTAGCGGCTGCTGCAGGTTGTCAGAATGAGGTCCAGTAACGAACGAAGCAGATCGAATTTGTTGTTGTCGTTATTGTCGAGCTCGCTGATGCTGCGTTGAAACAGGCTTTCCAGAAATGAAATGTCGTTGGCATTCGTCAAAAGCAGTGGCGGGTTGTTCTGTTGCAGGTTGTAAAAAAACGGGAACTCAATCAGGCTGTTTTGGTTGCTGCGGTTGGCCAGGTAGAAGTCGGCGGTAAAAATGAAAATGTAGCCCTCAATATCGTGCGAGAACTCAATTTTGTGTGCCTGCCCCGGCGACATAAAAAATATGCAGGGCGGTTTTATCTCGTATCGGTTTCCATCAATCACATGAAAGCCGGAGCCGCGCATCAGGTAAAGCACTTCGAAGAAGTCGTGCCGGTGCGGATATTTTACGCTGAAGTGGCGCTTGGCATCAAACACTTCAACCTGAAACTGCTGACTTTTCCGCTCGCCTGAGCTGAAGTTGTCGAGGCTGTAAACCGGTAAATGTTCGTTGATGGGTTTCATACAGGCTGCTGTTGTAAAAAAGAAAGTGAGGGTTTGACTTGGAGTCAAGCCCTCACTCTCTCAAGTCGCGGCTTAGTCCATTGCTTGCAATAACGCGTCGCGTTCCTTCAGGAACTCCGACAAACGCTCAATCGGGTCGCGTGTAATCGCGATTCGGCCAGAGCGGATAAACTGAAGAACGCCGAACTGGGAAAGATCATCGAACATTTTTTGAGTTTCCTCTTTGTGTCCGGTTTTTTCAATCACGGTGAACTCTTTGGTGATTTCCAAAATGCGGGCTCCCGATTTGCGGACCAGCTGCTCAATTTGGTCGCTGTCGTAAAGCGCATCGGTGGGGACTTTGTACAAGGCCAGCTCCTGGAACACCATTTCGTCGTTGGTGTGGTAGAAGGCTTTCAATACATCGACTACTTTTTCAAGTTGGCCAACTACTTTTTTGATGCGTTCCGGGGTTTCGTTTACAACGATTGTAAACTTCGAGATTCCCTGAATGGCTGATGCCGATACCGTCAGGCTTTCAATATTAATTTTCCGGCGTGTGAAAATGATGGTTATTCGATTCAGTAAACCGATATTGTTTTCCGAATAAACGGTGATGATAAATTCTTGTTTCATAATGGATTTGTTTAATAATTAAGCTTCAAGAATGATATCGGATACCGAAGCTCCTGACGGTACCATGGGGAATACATTATCTTCTTTTTCAACAATTACCTCCAGGATGTAAGGTCCATCGTGAGCAATCATTTTTTCAATGCCGGCTTCCAGCTCTTCGCGTTTGGTTACTTTGTGGCCAGGCATGCCAAAACCATTGGCAATCATGATGAAATTGGGATTGTGCAACTCGGTGAACGAGTAGCGACGGTCGAAAAACAGTTGCTGCCATTGGCGAACCATTCCCAGGAAGTTGTTATTCAGTAAGATGATTTTTACCGGAAGCTTGTTTTGCACAATGGTACCTAATTCCTGAAGGGTCATCTGGAAACCGCCATCACCCACAAAGCAGCAAACGGTGCGGTGTTTTGCTCCCAGTTGAGCTCCCAGAGCTGCGGGGACGCCGTAGCCCATGGTGCCGAGTCCTCCGGAAGTGACGATGCTTTTGGATTGGGTGAATTTGAAGTAGCGCGCAGCAATCATTTGCTGTTGGCCCACATCGGTTACCAAAACGGCGTCGTTGTTGGCTTTTTCAGATGTAAGACGGACAACTTCGCCCATTGTTAAGCCTTCTTTCGAGGGGAAGGTATCTTTTCGGATTACTTTCTCCATCTCAATTTTGTCGCAATCGCGGAACTCTCTCAGCCAGGCCTCGTGTTTGTTGGCCTTTACATTCATGGTCAACATCGGTAGCGATTTTTTGGCACTTCCCAATACGCCAACATCAGCTTTCACGATCTTGCCGATTTCAGCCGGATCAACTTCCAGGTGGATGATCTTGGCATTGGTCGCATAGGAGCTTACCTTGCCGGTTACGCGGTCGTCGAAACGCATACCCACAGCAATGATCAAGTCGGCCTCGTTGGTTTTTATGTTGGGGCCGTAATTGCCGTGCATGCCGAGCATACCTACATTCAGCGGATGGTTGCTGGGCAGGGCCGAGAGGCCCAGCAGTGTCCAGGCTGCCGGAATGCCGGTTTTTTCAACGAAGTCCTTCAGTTCTTGTTCGGCATTGGCAATAATGACACCCTGCCCAAACAATAAAAGGGGTTTTTTCGCGGCGTCGATCAATTCCGCGGCTTCCTTCACTTTGAACGGGTCAACCGGATGTTCGGGAATGTACGACCGTATTTTTGTGCACTTCTTGTATTCGAAGTCCAGCTCCTGTACTTGCGCATCTTTGGCAATGTCGAGCAATACCGGGCCGGGACGACCTGATTGGGCAATGTAAAAAGCTTTGGCAATAGCTTCCGGGATTTCAGAGGCTTCAGTAACCTGGTAATTCCATTTGGTAATCGGCATCGACAAGCCGATTACGTCTGACTCCTGGAAAGCATCGGTTCCCAGAAGCGGAGATGCAACCTGTCCGGTGATGCACACCAACGGAATCGAGTCAATCTGAGCATCGGCAATTCCCGTAATCAGGTTCGTCGCTCCAGGACCAGAGGTTGCAAAGCAGACACCTGCTTTCCCACTAACTTTTGCGTAGCCCTCAGCGGCATGGACAGCTCCTTGTTCGTGACGAGTCAGAATGTGTGTGACTTGTTTGTCGAAATCGTAAAGGGCGTCGTATACCGGCATGATCGCTCCACCCGGATAGCCGAAAATGGTGTCAACTCCTTCTTCCAATAAAGAAAGAATGATCGCTTGTGATCCTGTGATTCGTTTTGTTGCCATATTTAATTCAAGTTTTGTTGATTTACTAATCGATTAAGCGAACAGCACCTTGGTCGGCCGACGATACCAGGCTGGCATAGGCCTTCAGTGCTTTGCTTACATTTCTTTGGCGGCCTGCGGGTTTGAATGCATCTTTACCCTTTGCCTCCTCTTGTTTTCTTCTTTTATCCAGTTCTTCGGAACTGATCATGACGTTGATTTTGCGCGCCGGAATATCAATCTCAATCGGGTCGCCGTCCTGAATTAGGGCGATGGCTCCACCGGCAGCTGCTTCGGGTGATGCGTGACCAATTGACAGGCCCGATGTACCGCCCGAGAAACGACCGTCGGTCAGCAGGGCACATTGTTTATCCAGTTTCATCGACTTCAGATACGAGGTGGGGTATAGCATTTCCTGCATGCCCGGTCCTCCTTTGGGACCCTCGTAGCGGATGATGACAACATCACCGGCTTGCACGGCGTCGCCCAGGATTCCGTTGACGGCAGCTTCCTGCGACTCAAACACACGGGCGGTTCCTTTAAATTGATAGACCGAAGGATCAACACCCGCCGTTTTTACAATACAGCCATCTTCGGCAATGTTGCCGTACAGAACAGCTAAACCACCATCTTTGTTGTAGGCGTGTTCCAAATCGCGAATACAGCCATTGGCACGGTCTTTATCAAAATCGGTGTAATAGTTTTCCTGCGATCCCATCACCAGGTTGCGGTAACCTCCCGGAGCCGATTTGTAACGTTGAATGTCTTCCTCGTTGGCTGCCGGAGCCATAATATCGTAGCGGGCGATAGCTTCACCCAATGTCAGGCCATCGGCACGGGTAACCGAGGTGTCCAGGTGTCCGCCGCGGTTCATCTCGGCCAGAATGCCGAGGATGCCCCCGGCACGGTTCACATCTTCGATGTGGTAATGGCCGTTTGGTGCAACTTTGCACAAATTGGGAGTTGTCCTCGATAAGTCGTTGATATTCTTCATGGTGAAATCTACGCCGGCTTCGTGGGCTACTGCCAAAATGTGCAGCACGGTATTGGTCGATCCGCCCATCGCAATATCTAACTTCATGGCGTTTTCGAATGCAGCTTTTGTTGCAATATTGCGGGGGAGTACGCTGTCGTTGCCCTTCTCGTAATAATCATAGGTGATTTCCACAATTTTTTGAGCTGCTGTTTCGAACAGGCGCTTGCGGTTGGCGTGGGTCGCAACAATGGTGCCGTTGCCGGGCAGCGATAAGCCTAAGGCTTCCGTTAAACAGTTCATGGAGTTGGCCGTGAACATCCCCGAGCAGCTACCGCAGGTTGGGCAGGCATCGCGTTCAACTTTGGCCAGGTAGCTTTCGTCAACATTGGGATCGGCACCTAATACCATGGCATCAACCAGGTCGAATTTTTTCCCTTCAACATCGCCGGCTTCCATGGGACCGCCCGAAACGAAAATTGCCGGGATATTCAGGCGCATGGCTGCCATTAACATGCCCGGGGTAATTTTGTCGCAGTTTGAAATGCAAACCATGGCGTCAACTTTATGGGCATTGCACATATACTCCACACTGTCGGCAATAACATCGCGTGAAGGAAGCGAATAAAGCATTCCATCGTGGCCCATGGCGATTCCATCGTCAATGGCAATGGTGTTAAATTCGGCTGCAAAGCATCCTTGTTTCTCAATTTCACCTTTAATATACTGACCAATGTCGTGCAGATGGACGTGACCCGGAACAAACTGGGTAAATGAGTTGACGATCGCAATCATCGGTTTTCCGAATTGCTCTTCCTTCACACCGTTAGCACGCCAAAGGCTGCGTGCACCGGCCATTCTTCTTCCTTCAGTCGTGGTGGCTGATCTTAATTTGTTTTGCATCTCTTTCGTGCTTTTTTAATATCCTAAAAAAAAGCCCTTCTCTTGTTGAGAAAGGCTTGTTTATATTTTCATTCAACAACAGGCGGCCTCTCTCAGAATGAACTAAGAATGACGAGGAGAAGGACCACCAAGTGATATGTCGAATAATGCTTCATAGATCTTTTTAAAAATGAAAAAAGCCATTCCCTTTTGAGTGAGAATGGCTACCTGATATACCAACGTGCAACACCCTCACTTCGCTTGCGAAATGACAACGACCAGAAGGACAACAACGTTAGATATGATAGCCGAGATTTTCATCTTTTATTTTTTATTTGAAACAAAAGTATGAATTAATTTCAAAACGCAAAACTAATTTGTAAGCAAAAGTTGCTGTTTGCTGAAAATCCCTTACTTAAACCAATTGCAAAACATGAAACCGGAAATGTGCCGGCATTTTTGGAGCGTGTTGGCTAGTGGTGCTATCTTTTGATTGATAAACAGATAATATTTGAGGGTGTTTTTAAGTTGATAGAATATGTTGAAGCCAAAAACGATGACGGGAACCAACGAACAGGATTTGAAATTTATGCGACGGGCAATTGCTTTGGCCGAAGAGGGAATGAGCAGGAAAGCCGGCGGGCCGTTTGGTGCGGTGGTGGTCAGGGATGGCGTGGTAATTGCCGGCTGCTACAATTGCGTGACCTCGCAGAACGACCCGACAGCCCACGCCGAAGTGTTGGCTATCCGCGAAGCTTGCCGCAAATTAGGACGCTTTCAGTTGTCGGGATGTGTGATTTACACCTCTTGTGAGCCCTGTCCGATGTGTTTGGGGGCGATCTACTGGGCCCGTCCCGACCGGGTGGTGTATGCCTGCACTAAGGAGGATGCCGCAGCAGTCGATTTTGACGATCACTTTGTTTACCGCGAGATTGAGCTGCCCGTTGAAAAACGAAGTATCTTATTTAACCAGCTTGGCCGGAACGAAGCACTGCTTGTGTTTGAGAAATGGAAAAACAATGGTGAGTTTACCCGTTATTGAATTTGTCGTGAGAAATAATCGATCGGCGTGAAAATTATGTTGGTTTATTGTATTTTCGCACGACAGAGAAAAATACGTTAAAACGCGAAAAAAAAAAATTAGACCATGGGAAAGAGAATGCTTGGTTCGAAGTCGAATGACTTTGTTGAAAATCTGTGGCTGTTACTGTTACGAATTGGAGCCGGCGGGGGAATGTTAACCCACGGGATTCCGAAATTTCTGAAGTTGCTACATGGCGACACTGCTTTTGCCGATCCTTTTGGTATCGGAGCTTTGCCGTCGTTTATTCTGGTGGTGTTTGCTGAATTTTTGTGTTCTGTTTTGGTGATTGTCGGGATCACAACACGTTTGGCGACGATTCCGGTCATTATCACCATGCTTGTCGCAATCTTTATTATTCACGGGCACGATGCTTTTGCGGCTAAAGAAATGGCTGTGCTTTACCTACTGCTCTTTACCAGTATTTTGGTGTTTGGTAGCGGTCGGTTTGCGCTGGGGAACCTTATACGGGGAAATTAGCCTGTTCGAACAGGGGAGAACGAAAACCAAAGCTGGTTGATTCCGATTTTCACTCAGGGATCTGATCAGGCACAATCGGTTTTCGTTTTCTTTTTGTTTCGGGCTTTCAGCGGGAGAAACTTTCGTCCCAGAAGCTGACCTCCGAAGAAGGCCGCAATGAGTACCGGATAGGTGTAAAGTGCAAAACCAATATCACAGAATATTCTTAAGAAGACCACCAGCGGAATAGGCAGATGGATGTATAAAAACCATTTGAAAGAATATTTGCGCTCACTCCCTCGCAGCGCTCCAAAAGGGAGGTTAATCAGAAAAACCAACAATGCGACCAGTAGTATTTTCATGTTTCATTGTTTCGTGCAAGCAATGCTTGTGATTATTTTGTGTTGCCCGGATTGACAAACTTCGGGATGATTGATGATCCGCGTAGATTGCCTTTCGGTCTGTTAGCTGGGGGGCGTTTGTTGCCGGTGTTTAGCCAATCACCCGTTGCCAGGGAATTCCTGCTAAAATGATAATGTAGGCAATTCCGAAAAACAGAAGGCCAACACTGTATTTGGTCTTACTGTGCTGTGCTCGCTTGCTTTTGATGCGCCCGATATGGACCAACACAATGGCAACAAGCATCATAACCAGATGCTCAACGGCATAGAACCGTAAGTCAGCATTTTTCATCGCCACGCCAAAGTCCTGGAAGGCCGCTTTGGTAATGGGACTTAGGAAGGCATAAAGTGCAATTCCGGTCAGCAACTGCAAATCCATTAAGCCGGTGAATACGGCACCAAGGATGTTTGCTGATTTATCCCATTTCTGTTGACCAAACCAGCCGATAAAATATTTAAGCAAGGTAACCAACGCTGCCAGCAGGATGATCCAGCGCAGTGTGTTGTGAAGATGTAAGAACCCGGTGTAGAGATGATCCATTTCAATCTTTTTTTTGATTCTAAAACGTTGTAACAAGCATTTGGTTGAAAGAAGAGGCTAAGATAGCGGTTTCTTTTGTTAATAATTGTCAATAGTTGGCTGAGCTGATCGCTGCTGTCTGTAATTTCTACGTGTTCAGCTGTTTAGTTTTTCGGCTGCAACAGTTCAAAAATTTCGGCTCCTTGGTAGATCTTGCGTCCGGCCGGGCGGACCGATTCCAGCAGCATGGCGCGAGCCACCGTTGTTGCCGGAATTGGACGGTATTTGCGGAAGATAAAACGAGTTAAGCATGGCATAATTCGTTGTGCAATCGACTCAGCAAGGCGTTTTTCGGCTCGTTTGCCCAGCAATAGCGAAGGTCTGAATATGGTGATATTGGGCAGGTCGAGTTGAAGGACCGCTTCCTCCAGTTGGCCTTTTATTTTTGGGTAGAAGAAGCGGGAGTTGGCATTTGCACCACTCGACGAAACCAAGACGTAATGCCTTACATTGTGCTGTGCCGCAATCGCTGCAAATTCATATTGATATTGGTAGTCAATCCGATATTGGTTTGCTTTACTTCCTGCTTGCTTCAGCGTGGTGCCCAGCGCCGAAAAAAGAACAAAGCCCCGGACATGTTCCCGCCATTGTTCGGGCTCATCGAAATTGATGAGGTATTCTTTCAATTTCGGATGGTTTATTCCGCAACTTCGGCGGCCAAAAACGATGACTTCCGAGAAAAAGTTGTCGGCTAACAGCAGGCGGGTGAGCTCCGAGCCTACCAGGCCGGTGGCTCCAATAATTAGTGCTTTCATCGTTTATCGGCAATTAGTTGGTCATTGGCCAGTTGATCAACCTGATCCAGAACGGTCTTTTCGAATGGGGTGAAGCGGATGTTTAAATCGCTGACCGCATAAGTGTTGTTGAACTTGAAATCGTAGCCAATATTGCGTTCAACGAACTGCCGGCTGTAACCCAGCAGCGGAGCAATGAGCTTGAAGAGCCATTTGGGAACATGCTTTTGGGGCAACGGGTAGTTTGGATAGTTCTTCCGGATGATTCGGGCGATGTCGAGGAAATCGGCCAGATCGGCAGCCACAAGATGCCGGCCACTGGCCTGCGGCGTGAAGCCCGCACGAATATGGGCTTTGGCTACATCTCGTACGTCAACCACGGCTTGTGCTCCCTTGGGAACACCGGTTCTGAATTTTCCGGACAGAATTTGGATCATCAGGCTGATGCTGGTCGAGTCAATCCGTTTGCTAAGCGAAGGACCAAAAATTAATCCGGGGTTAATCACCACCAAGTCAAAATGGTCCATCTGCTTGCTCAGAGTCCAGGCCTCCCGTTCGGCAATGGTTTTCGAAAACGGGTAAGGCTGATGGCTGATTGTGCTGGTGGTGTTCCAGCAGTTTTCGTCCACTTTTTTGTTGGGTAGATCTGCAATTTCAATGGTGTCGCCAATCAGCGCTACGATGCTCGACGTGAGTACGATGCGCTTAACGGTTGTACTCCCGTAAGCAGATGAAAATACATTTTGAACACCTTGCAAGGCCGGCCGAATGAGCTCTTCATCGGCATCTTTCACGCCGGTCAGCCGAAAAGGTGAAGCTGTGTGGATGACTAATTCGCATCCTCGCATGGCTTTGTCGAAAGCGTTTTCTCTTAATAAATCAGCTTCAAACAACTTGAGCGTTCCGGCACTTCTGTGCTCCATATCGAGCAAATGCTGAATCTTTGCCCGATTGTGAATACTACGTACGGTTGCATGCACTGTGAAGCCTTGGTCGAGAAGGTATTTTATAATCCAGGAAGCCATATAGCCACTACCACCGGTCACTAATACAGGTTTTTGGGGATCGATCGTTTTCATATTGTTTTCAAACGTTGTCAATTGCTCTTGCTCGCGGGAATGGAGAATTTCCACGAAGTTGAATTATTTTTCGATCAAAATCAAGTCAAATTTTCTTGCGGATCTCGTAATGCATACGGCAGCATATCTGGTGTCGCAGCCGAGGCTGGTTGCTGAATGCTTTCATTGTTAGTGTTTTGGTGTTGTATAACCTTTTTGTTCTTATTTTTATTCAGACTAAATTAGAAGGATAAAGCAGTGAGGTAAACCACTAAAAGCGAAATAAAATGATGAATAAAATTCACACATTGGGCGGGTATTTTCACGAGTATCAGAAAAGCATAGCTAATCCGGAGTCTTTTTGGGAGCAGCAGGCCGATTGTCTTTATTGGCGTAAACGATGGGATAAAGTGGTTGACTGGAATTTTGAAGAGCCCCGGATCAATTGGTTTGTCAATGCCCGGTTAAACATTACTGAGAATATTTTCGAGCGGAATTTATATACAATCGGAGATAGCACCGCCATTATCTGGGAACCCAACGATCCGACGGAGGCTTCCATTCGCTTAAGCTATCGCGAGTTGTATGCGGAGGTGAATAAATTTGCCAACAGTTTGCGTAGTTTGGGGGTGACGAAAGGAGATCGGGTTGCTTTGTATATGCCGATGGTCCCCGAATTGGCCATTGCGCTACTGGCTTGTGCCCGTATTGGAGCTATTCATTCAGTAATTTTTGCCGGTTTCTCGGCCCAGGCGTTGAGCGAACGGATTAATGATGCCGATGCCAAGCTTGTGCTGACCGCTGACGGCGGTTTCCGCGGATCGAAAATAACACCATTAAAGGACATTACCGATGAGGCTCTCGAAAGCTGTCCGGGAGTTCGCAGCGTGGTTGTCTTAAAGAGAACAAATACAGCCGTGCAAATGGTCGGCGGAAGAGATATCTGGTGGCACGACCTGATTGAAGGGCAGGCTGATTACTGTGCCGCTGAAGATATGGATGCAGAAGATCCGCTATTTATATTATACACTTCCGGCTCAACGGGTAAGCCCAAGGGCATTGTTCATACCACCGGAGGGTATATGGTTTACACGGCCTACACTTTCCGGAATGTCTTTCAGTACAGCCGGGGCGATGTGTATTTCTGCACAGCCGATATTGGCTGGATTACCGGTCACTCCTACATCGTTTACGGGCCACTGCTGAACGGAGCCCAAAGTTTGATGTTTGAAGGAATTCCAACCTGGCCCGATCCCGGCCGCTTTTGGGATATTGTTGATAAATACCAGGTCAACCAGTTTTATACTGCACCAACAGCCATTCGCTCGTTGTTGTCGCTGGGAAACCAACATCTGGAGGGGAAGAGCCTGGCCTCGCTGAAGGTATTGGGAACGGTTGGAGAGCCGATCAACGAGGATGCCTGGCACTGGTATCACGACCATGTTGGGAAAAACCGATGTCCGATTGTGGATACCTGGTGGCAGACCGAAACCGGAGGTGTGTTGATTTCGCCGTTGGCGGGAGTAACCCCCACCAAACCATCCTTTGCCACTTTGCCACTGCCCGGGGTTGTGCCGGTGATTGTTGATAATGCGGGCGAAAAGCTTAGGGGGAACTCGGTTGAAGGTAATTTGTGTATTGAGTACCCCTGGCCCGGCATGGCCCGCACCTTATGGGGTGACCATGAGCGATTCCGGGAAACCTATTTTTCAAGCTTTAAGAATTTGTATTTCACCGGCGACGGGGTGCGTCGCGACGAGGATGGCTATTACCGGATTCTTGGCCGTGTGGATGATGTAATTAATGTATCCGGACACCGTCTGGGGACTGCAGAAATTGAGAATGCGATTAATGAACACCCGCTGGTTAATGAGTCTGCCGTTGTTGGATATCCGCATCCCATCAAGGGGCAGGGGATTTATGCTTTTGTGGTATGTCCGGAGCTGTCAACCGGAGGAGAAGAAGGAATTCGGCTTTCAATTAAGCAAGGAGTGAGTAAAATAATTGGTCCCATTGCGCGGCCCGACTTGGTTCAGCTTGTCCCCGGCTTGCCCAAAACCCGAAGCGGAAAGATTATGCGGCGGATTTTGCGCAAGATCGCCGAGGGCGATGCGAGCAATCTGGGAGATACAACAACTTTGTTGGATGAAGAAATTGTTGATGCAATAATCGGGTCTGCATTGGTGGATGTGAAACGCTGAAATAGGACGAAAATGGATGTAAATATCGCTTTGGGGACTGCTTTCCGACGGTGTAATCTTTGTGTTAAAATTCAAGCCGGAAAGCTTGCATTCTGATTGTAGCATTTATTTCTGTTTATTTTTGAGAAGTTAAAACTTCGGCTGATTGGCCGGAGTCTGAAGGAAACTATCGAATTACACGAACGTAAATAGGAAAAAAAACGATCCTTCAGAACATCGAGTTTAATTTAAATAATTCAAAAACCATGACTGTAAACAGAACCTTTGGAATTGGCTCCGAAGTGAATGAGCCCGAGGTGTCAGAGAAAAAAAAGATCCAGTACATTAATTTGAAGCTGGCAGCCGATGGTTATCCGACTTGTAATTCAGGTATCAAAACTGATTTCCTGGAGATTGCAAAGCCGTTATTGAATAACTATAACATCAAATCACGTTTGTTATCCAATAATGCTTCACCCTTGGGGCAGAGAATCCGGAACTTCCTGGAAGACTACCTCAGTGATGTGCCGGGTGATAACACCATCACTTTCCCGGAAAATCCGTTTATCTTAGATCGCTACGGCCTGGCTCGTATTATCTCGATCCCTCCGGGAGAAGATTTTCACGAGACCGAGCAGATTAAAACTTATCGCACAGCTCAGGGGATCCTGAACAACCCCGCCTCAGACCGCCGTACAACAAAAGGAGTGTTCCACGTCGTCGAAGGAGGCTTGCCAATTGCTGCTGATAAAAAAGCCGTGCCCAAAATCACCTTCAGTAAACTTTTGCAGGCGGCTCTGAACCCGCCAAAAGAAACGATGACCTTGCCGTTTACTGCAAAGTTGGAAAATCCGGCACAGCTGTTTGTAAGCTTAATGCTTCGGCCAATCGTTGTTCCTGAAGTTCCTGGCGTTATTGCCGAAAAATCAATGGAAGTTGCCTTTTTAGCTCCCGGTAGCCTGGTGTCGAACCTGGACTTTGTGGAGTCAATTTTTGGTAATGCCGGAGACCCGTTTCTACCGGAAAACGATGCCGCACTCGACCCCGAACACTGGACCGGACACACGGGCTGTGTGATTTTGGCTCCGCACCTGACAAGCTTTACCAAAAAAGAATTGGGATTACCCCATTACGATAATGCGACCGAACGTCAGCGCCGCGATGGCATGTGCTGGAAAGATGAAACCGAAAAGTATAACGATGGAAGCGCCTTTAAAATCACTTGCCGTGATGAACGTGGCGTGGTTGTTACACTGATCTCGGATAACTACTTCGGTTATTGCAAGAAGGAAGTAAAAACCATGATTGGTTACTCGGCCAACTTGTATGGTTTGGCTGAAGAAGAGCATGCCGGTGGTGCAATTGCTTGCCGCAGCTATAACTTAGGGGAAAAATGCTATATCGACGAGCGTATTCCTTCTAACGGAATGAACTTCGCCTCCTTTATTTATCAATACGCCGACCTGATTGAATTGAAACCGGAAGGGTACGCCGTTGATGTTAACTTCAACAATGTACTGTATGTTCCCGAAGATGCTGTTTTCGACTTAAACACGCAAAGTGTAAGCTGGAAACAGGGAACAGAAAAGCAATCAATCAAGTTGTTGCCATATAAAGTTTACATCTACCCGAACGGTTATAAGGTAGAGATGAAAAAACGCATCGAAGGACCCAAATGGCACCTGGTTGGTACTTATGCCGAAGGAACACTTTGCCACAAACCTTGTACAGTATCCGGAGGTGGTAAGTCTGAGATTTCAAAATCAATCAAGGATGCCATGATCCAGGGATCGTACATTGTTGGTGATTTGAATGAAGATTTGGATATGGTTGAAAAGATCATGGCGCATGATTTTTCAAATCGTTTCAAAGTTCCGGCAGACTATTCGGTAAACAAGCCACGTCACATCCTAAGCCCGAAGCGTTCATTGGGATCGGTGATTAAGTTGTTGACTCCTTCTGATTTATATACCGACGAATACAACGAATGGCTGGTTTCCTTGCCACAGCGTATCAAAGTGTTGATTTACGTTATCAAAGGAAACTATTCGCAGGAATGGGATACCGACTGGAGAAAATATTTCTCGGTTGATAAAGTTAACGGTGTTCCGGGTAATGAGCTGAAATATAAGAGCAACAAACTGCTGTCGAACTACCTGCGTGTAGGTCACGATGCGGACGGTTCCTGGAGAATCTTCTTGTTGCGTCAGGATTTTAACCCTTCAGCAAAAGTTCAGGTTGAAGATGATATCACCGCTTCAGTTGTTTTAGGTGCAGATAAATTGACTAACCTGAACCCGGAATATAAAAACCCGAGTGTGAAGATCGTTAAAAACTGTGAGGCTCGTTTGTTCCAGCGTCCTGACGATGCTGTTGTTAAAGGATATGACAAACAAGCTGAGAAAGATCTTTCAAGTGCTGGTACCTTTGTATCTAACTTCGAGCCTTTGACCCGCGAACAGGTTCAGGCGATTAAGGATGATGCGATTGGTTTTGAATTGTACACAGAACCGGTTAAGGAGTTGATCAACAACTTCCTGAAATCGGATAAACCCGAATATCTGGTCATATCTTCAGAGCCTCGAATCGTCGACGGAAAACCGTCAAAGAACGTACGTTATCTGCAAACCCGCCCCGACTTGGTTGATCCGCTGGATAAATATGTTGCTGAAATTTCAGCTCGGATCCACCGGAAGATACCTTTGGATAAACCATTATACATGCCGGTTAACGCAGTGTTGCCCGGACGTCGGAACAACCCGGCAGAACCGGCCAACAATGTACCGCCACTGGCTGTATACAACCCGGTTCACTACCAGGAGCTGCCCGAACTGTTTATCGACTTTATCTGCAGTATCACTGGTAAGTCGCCCTCGACAACCGGTTTCGGTTCTGAAGGTGCTTTGACCAAAGGCCCGTTTAACAGCTTGTTGCCCGCTGCCGACCTGAACAATGCTTTCTTGTCGTACATTTTGACGGGCTACGACGGCTTTAGCTCGGCCGCCGGTTATGTCGGTCCGAAATACAAAGTTGACCACGATGTCAGCCTGTTGATTCCTGAAATCTGGTGTCGTATGTCGGTTGCTGAGCGCGATCCGAAGTTCCTGATCGAAAACGGATATCTTGAAAAAGTGGAAGATTTCGAATACAAAGGGCGGAAAATTGATGCCAGTTTGCTGGGCTACCGGATTACGGTGAAGTTTGTGAAACATTTCATGGCCCGTATCTTCAGTAAGGCTGATGCGGTGTTTAACGAAGAAATGCTGCATCCTGAATTGCAGGATCTCGATATGTTCGTCGCTTCAATCGATAACCTGTCAATTACTCAAAAACGTGTTGCCGAAGGCTTGATGACCGATGGAACGATTGAGCGTCTTTGCCCGCCGTTGAAAGCCTTGGTGCACATTATGGTGGATGGCAAATACAACGGTAAAGACCGCAACGATCCGGAGATTCGTGCCATGTTTACCCCTGAAGTGGTGCTGAACAGCGACTGGTACAAAGAGCGTTTGGTTGCTAAGCAAAATGCCGATATCGAGCGTTGTGCACAAAGTGTTGCCTATATCGAAGATGTTTTGAGCCGCAAAAATTATGCTTCAACCGCTGTGCGTCTGGATTTACCAGCCCGTCTGGCCAAAGCCAAAGCAGAGTTGGAGAAAGTGAGCAGCCCCGAATATCTGAACGAGTTAAAAGGTACACTCGGACTGGATCCGATGCAGCCTATTGCTGAATAAATCAAATTTACAAATAGTTGAAAGGGAGCAGTTTGCTCCCTTTCGTTTTTTAATACAAATAGCTTGTTTATGAATTTACGTTATGCGGTTATCGGAACCGGAGCACTGGGAGGCTTTTATGGTGGAATGTTAGCGAAAAACGGGCAGGACGTTCATTTTCTGTTGAACTCCGATTATCAACAGGTGCGGGATCTGGGACTTCGGGTCGATTCCGTGACGGGCGATTTTGTTGTTAAGCCGATTCATGCTTATTCCAACGCCTCAGCGATGCCCAAAGCTGATGTGGTGTTAGTTTGCCTGAAAACAACAAACAATCATCTGCTGAAGGAACTTTTGTCGCCCATAATGCACGAGGATACGATTGTTGTTCTCATTCAGAACGGGCTAGGTGTCGAGCAACAAGCCGCAGCCAGTTTGCCGGGTGCTCAGATTGCCGGAGCACTGGCCTTTATTTGTTCCAGCAAAGTTGGGCCAGGGCATATTCACCACCTCGATTTGGGAAAGCTTACGATTGGTTCGTTTAATTTGAAACAGCCGGAGGTTCTGCAGCAGATTCGCTTCGATTTTAACGATGCCGGTGTTCCCTGTCAGCTTACCGATGATTTGGCTATGGCGCGTTGGCAGAAGTTGGTATGGAATGTCCCGTTTAACGGACTCACGGTGGTGCTGAATGCAACGACCGATCAAATTATGGCTAACGAAGAAAGCAGTAAACTTGCGCATGAAATGATGTATGAAGTCGTTGATGCAGCCAATGCATCTGGTGTTCCGTTAAAGCGCGATTTTGCGGATAAGATGATGGCTGTAACGGCAAAAATGACTCCTTATGCGCCCAGCATGAAGCTCGATTATGAGCATAAACGTCCCATGGAGATTGATGCAATATACAGTCAGCCCATAGCCGAGGCGTTGAAATGCGGTTTTAAAATGTCTAAAGTTGAGGTGCTCGAGAAGCAGTTGCATTTTTACAATGCGATGAATCTGCAATAGCAGTCGTTGCTTGATTCGCCCCAAAAAGAAAACGGGCTGTCCGCAAAATTAGATGGACAGCCCGTTTTTTAGATCTCAATGTTGGTGTTATTTAATACCGTGCATCATACGCTTTAACCAGGGAGATAGTAAAATCAGGATAACTGCAATAATGGCCGATTGAATCGCAATTAGCCAGAATACCTGAATTTCCATATTCAAGCTTTCCTGAAGTTTCAGGGAGATCGCTTTCATTTGTGAGGCCACAAAGTTACCGGCAGCAAAGGATCCCATCCAGATTCCCATCATCGTTGACACCAGTTTGGGAGGCGACAATTTGGTAACCATCGACAGCCCGATGGGCGACAGGCATAACTCGCCAAAGGTATGGAGCAAGAATACCAGGCATAACCAAAGCGGGCTAACCAGACGGATTTCTTCGCCCGAGGTAGAACGGGTATAGGCGATTGCCATGGCTACAAAGCCGAGAGCGAGTAAAATCATCCCCCAGGCAAATTTCATCGGCGTGTTGGGGTTCAATTTGCGTTTGTCCAGGGCGGTCCACAGTACACTGAAGATTGGAGCAAAAATGACAATGTAAATCGCGTTGACGCTCTGAAACCAGGTTGCCGGAATTTCCCAGCTGCCGATCATGCGTTGCGTATTGTCGCGCGCAAAAATGTTGAAGGTTGTACCCGCTTGCTCAAATCCACTCCAGAAGAAAATGTTGAACAAAGCCAAAACCAGAATCACACCAATACGCGACCATTCGGTTTTTCCCGATGTTCCTTTAAATATGTTGAAGCCTAACACGAACACGGCGCCAATGGCGATGAGGTAGATTAATCCGGTGGATACAGCCGACGGTATGGCGGTCCATCCCAGAATTACCCCAAAAATAAGCGCCACCACAGCTACCACATAAACCAGGATGTTCATCCAGTCGTTGATGGCCAAACGCACGCGTTCCGATTTTACTTTCGGAGGCATGCCAATGTGCCCCAGGGTATGACTGCGCAGGAAAAACCAGGTTGTACCGATAAGCATCCCGATACCGGAAGCCAAGAAACCATACTGCCAGGCCACCTGTTCCCCCAGTTTACCGGCCACAAGCGGCGACAAAAATGCGCCAATATTAATACCCATATAAAAGATGGTGAATCCACCGTCTTTGCGCGGGTCGTTGTTGTCGTACAGTTCACCAACCATCGTCGAGATGTTGGGCTTGAAGAACCCATTCCCGGCAATCAGAATACCCAAGCCGGCATAAAACAAGGTTTGACGGGTTTCCAAAGCCGTGTCGGCTCCGTGAAGCCAGGCACTCGAGGCCAGCAAAAACTGGCCGATAGCCATGGTTACTCCTCCGATGTATATCGATTTGCGCTGCCCTAGTACTTTGTCAGCCAGGATTCCGCCAAAAATCGGGGTTACATAGACTAAGCCGGTGAAAATCCCATAAATGGTGAATGCATCCAGTTCTGCCATATCGAAACCACCGGTTGCAAATTGCGCTGTCAGGAACAGCACCAACAAGGCGCGCATTCCGTAGTAGCTGAACCGTTCCCACATCTCACTGGCAAACAACGTCGACAGTCCAATCGGATGCCCAAAGAAAGCTTTGTTCTTGTCACTCATAACTGCGAAAAAATTTTTTTGATTATAAGCTGTCAAATTTATCATTTTAAAAAACACAAATTGTTGAAAGATGTCATTCTTTTGATATTCTTAAGAAATAAAATCATCCTGCTTGCTGATATTTTTCCCGAATAGTTGCAGGAAATTTTCGTTTTGAGCCTTTGTGCAGGCAAAGTTCATTGCGTACATTTATAGGAAGAAAAGCTCGCTGCTTTTTGGAAAAAACATTACTATCATGAATAAAATATTTACAAGCCGTCAAATCGCTGAGCTGGATCAATACACTATGCAGAACGAACCAATCTCGAATATCGATCTCATGGAGCGCGCATCCTTACAGCTAGCCAACTGGATTGTGCAAAATATTGTTAACGAGCGTCTGTTGTATTTTTTTGTCGGGCCTGGTAATAATGGCGGCGACGCACTGGCTCTTGCCCGCCTGATGGCGAATGTGGACTACCGTTGTCGGGTATTTCTGCTCGATCTGGGGCATTCGTTAACCGGCGCACCCGAGGTGAACCTGGTACGTTTGCAGCAGCAGATGAAAGCTGAAATCACCGTGCTTGCTACAGCTGTCGACTTTCCGGAGATCCCCGATGATGCACTGATCGTGGATGGCCTCTTTGGCTCGGGCCTCAGCCGCCCGCTGCAGGGACTGCCGCTGGAAGTGGTGAATTATCTGAACAGCCAACCCGCAGAAATCCTGGCCATCGATATTCCAAGCGGGCTGTTTGGCGAGGATAACGCCGGCAATCCGCTCGAGAATGTGATTCGCGCAACCTACACCTTGACATTTCAGTTCCCGAAGTTGTGCTTTTTTTATTCCGAGACCGAAGATTTGATTGGCGTTTGGGAAGTGTTGCCCATCGGTCTGCACGAGGAGGGGATTGTCCAAAAGCAAACGTCGTACTTTTTCGTAGATACCGACGATGTGGCCGCCCTGCTGAAGGTGCGCTCGCTGTTTGCCCACAAAGGAACTTTTGGCCATGGTTTGCTGGTGGCCGGGGCCTATGGCAAAATGGGGGCAGCAGTGCTCGCAGCTAAAGGTTGTCTGCGCTCGGGGGTGGGCTTGTTAACGGCCCATGTACCACACTCGGGAACAGCTGTTTTACAAACGGCAGTACCTGAGGCTATGTGCTCGATCGACGCCTCGGACCTGATGTTTACCGAGTTTCCGGACCTAAAGCAGTTCTCGGCCGTTGGTGTCGGACCCGGTATCGGAACCAAGTCCAACTCGCAGCGGGCCCTCAAAGAGCTCCTGCTGGCCCAACCCGATGCGCTGGTGTTGGATGCGGACGCATTGAATATCTTGTCGATGCACAAAGAATGGCTCGATCTGTTGCCCGCCAATGCCATCGTGACACCGCACCCCAAGGAGTTTGAGCGCCTCACAGAAGCTACCGGCGACAACTACTCCCGGCTTCAGTCACAACAGGCGTTCTCCCGGAAATACGGTGTAATTGTTGTCCTGAAGGGAGGCTTTACATCCATCAGCCTGCCTGACGGCGACATCTATTTCAACACAACCGGCAACCCCGGTATGGCAACAGCCGGTAGTGGCGATGTGCTCACCGGAATCATCCTGGGCTTGCTGGCTCAGCACTATCGCCCGAAGGAAGCAGCCTTGCTGGGCGTTTATCTGCATGGATTGGCCGGCGACCTGGCTGCCAATCATCTCGGTTACGAAGCGCTGTTGGCGAGCGACATTGTGGCGCATCTCGGCGAGGCTTTTTCGCTATTGCAGAATTGGGCTGATTGACTCTGGGGATGGTGATTCGGGAACCGGGGGCGAATTTAGTTCGGGCTCAAGAAGTTTCTGTCCTTTTTTTAGCGATATCGACTTGAGAGAGCAGATCTACGGCGTTATTTTAGTTTTTGAAGAATTGTCTTCTCCCCGGTTTTCATTCATTCAGTCAGTAGGCAAGCGGGCAGAGGTATTAGGTCGCAGAGGGGCTTGTCAGCATTCGGGGAAGGGCGCCCGAGTCTCGTTGTTACGAATTTTTAAGATTAAAATCATCGTAGATTGCTGATCGATTCGCTATTTTTGGAACTTACAGAACTGGTTGGGTCGGCCCTGGTTGGCTGGCTGATCTTTTATCAGTCTAAAATTGATCACATAAAGCATGAAATTCAAACAGGAAAATATGAAAACCAAATTTCTTTTGTTCGCTTTGCTGGCCGCCTTTTGTGTGCCGGCCTTCGCACAGCGCAGTGATAAAAACGCGATGCCGGTTCTCACGGACGGATTGGCCTATAGCTTACCACGCACCGGTCTGCGTATTCATGTTCAGGCTGAACGGGAAAAGTTCTTTGCCGGTCCTTATGCGCAATTCGCCGAGGCTATGCTGGGCCTGAAAAATGCCCCAACCACCGATCACGAAAAATGGCTGATCACCGGCGTTCGTATCGAAACCTTTGGCGAAGCCGATCCTAATCAGATTTACAAAACTGCCGGTTTGAATGGCTCGCTGATCAACCTGACCGACGACGGTGTGCTGGCAGCGATCAATACTGCTGTTGAAACCCGGACAGTAGCGCCTGCGGTGGCTACTTTTGCCGACGATAGCAGCATTCCTGCTTATCCGTTCCCCGACTTATCGTTAAACCCCTTCTTTGAAAAGCCCGACTCTGCTTCGGCCAATGTCTTGATCGCGAAGTCGCTCCAGCAAAAGGCGCAGGAAGCAGCCCATACCATCACCAAATTACGCAAACGCCGCTTTAAAGCCCTGGCCAATGCCTATGATGAGCAACTGCCCGATGGTAAGGCTTACGCCGTGATGGTGAAAGAACTGGACCAACTGGAAGATGACTATGTGGCACTTTTTATTGGAAAGAGTTATAAGAACAGTTTTGAATACAGTTTCGACTATATCCCCGGCGACAACTCCGTGTCGGGCGATGTTGTGTTCAGGTTTTCCGAGACCAAAGGGGTGCTTCCGAAGACCGATCTGAGTGGCAAACCGGTGCAAATAGAGCTGAAAAAGCTTGACGAGCTAGCTTCGGCACAGGCAAAACAAAAGGGGGCAACGGCTGGTGTAAGTCATATCTTCTACCGCATGCCGGGTAAGGCCGAACTTCGGTTAATGAACGGTGTTAACCTGTTGGCTATGGCCCGCCTGGATATTGCTCAGTTCGGAACTGTACTTCCAGTGCCGGACGAATTGCTCGATGGGAATCACACCGTTGTTTTTCACTCCACGAGTGGCGCCATTAAAAATGTTGGCGCGAAATAAATTGAACCCGACGAATTGACAGGTGTTTAAACAACAGAGCCGGACTCAAACCCGGCTTTTTCATTCGTAAATATTCAACCTTTAAAATAACAGGAGCATGAGTAATGACATTAGTAAACTGGAGCCAACAGCGCTTTGGGAGAACTTTCATGCATTGACGCAAATACCGCGTCCTTCAAATCATGAAGAAAAAATTCAGGACTTTGTATACAATTTTGGACTTAGTCTGGGGCTGGAAACCGTGAAAGACGAAGTTGGAAACATTATTATTCGTAAGCCTGCAACACCGGGTTTCGAAGACCGTAAAGGAGTGATTCTGCAGGCCCACCTGGACATGGTGCCGCAGAAAAATTCGGATAAGACGCATGATTTTGAAAACGACCCGATCGAGACGCTTATCGATGGCGATTGGGTAAAGGCCAATGGCACGACACTGGGGGCCGATAACGGAATTGGTGCCGCAGCAGCCATGGCGGTGTTAGCATCAAAGTCGGTGGAACACGGGCCGGTTGAGGCCTTGTTTACCGCCACCGAGGAAACCGGGATGGATGGTGCCGAAGGGCTGGAAGCGGGCCTTTTGCAAGGTGAAATTCTGTTGAACATGGACTCGGAAGACGAGGGCGAACTGTATGTAGGATGTGCCGGTGGCGAAGACGTTTCGGTTACTTTTGACTACAAGAAAAAAGAAATGTCGAAAAATTATATCGGTGGTCGTTTGAGCGTTACCGGACTGAAAGGTGGCCACTCGGGCATGGATATTATCTTGCAGCGAGCCAATGCCAACAAGCTATTCTTTCGGGTGCTTAGCCGCGCATTCGAGAAACACCAGGTTCGTCTGGTGAGCATCGAGGGGGGAAGCCTGCGCAATGCTATTCCGCGTGAAGCCTTTGGCGTGGTGGCTGTGAAAAAGAAAAAGTGGGACAAAGTGTGTGCTTTGGTGAGCTCGCTCGAACAAATCATCAAGCAGGAATTTGCCCTCACTGATCCCGATATTCGGATTGAACTGGTGCCCGAAAACGTCATTGAAAAGGTCATTGATAAAAAAACACAGCTTCGCTTAACCGAGGCAGTGCTGGCTTGTCCCAATGGCGTGATTCGGATGTCGGACAGTATGCCTGGGCTGGTGGAAACATCCAGCAACATGGCCGTTGTAAAATCCGATAAAAAGAAAAAGACTGTCAGCATTTATTTTCTGATGCGCAGCTCGGTAGATTCGGTGAAAGTAAACCTGGGACAACGGATTAAGGCGCTGTTCTCGTTGGCCGGCGCCAAGGTGAAATTCAGCGGTTCGTACCAAGGCTGGAACCCCAATATGGATTCGCCGATTTTGAAAACCATGCAGGGTATTTTTGAGGCGAAATACGGAAAGCTTCCGCAGATCAAAGCCATCCATGCCGGTCTCGAATGCGGTATCCTGGGAGGCACTTATCCGCATTGGGACATGATCTCTTTTGGACCGACGATTCGCTTCCCGCACTCGCCCGACGAAAAAGTCAATGTGCCATCGGTTGCTAAATTCTGGGATTTTCTGCTCGAAACGCTCAAAAGCATCCCCGTGAAGGAAGAAACGGAAGGTGGTGCAGAGGATGCAGTTGAATAGTTTTTCGACCATTCCAAGTAACAGAAAAAACAGGTCCGGCTTTGCGAAGTCGGACCTGTTTTTTTTAGCCGGCTATTTACGGCTTTTTCCGGCAACTGTCGATGCCCCCAAGGCGGTAAAGCGGGCAAAAGCGAAACAGGCTGGTTAAAACCAAAACGATGGCAATAACCATTAAGACCAGCCCCCAGGTTCGACCGATTGTACCGTTGAGGAACAACAAAGCAATAATTGCTGCAATGATTACGCGCAGTAGCCGATCGGCCCTTCCGATATTTCGTTTCATGGAATGATAGTTTAATTTGACCTATTCCGCTAAGATAGCATTTTGCGCTGCTAGATGTTTCGCCTCAGTCAGCAACAGACAGCATAAGAGTGGCTGAAGATACTACGGGGGTGCCCAATATGCAATGTTCAGCCCAGTCGGCTGTCAGTAGCGTTGCCGTCGATCAAACACATTTTCCGGATAAATAATATTGAAAAGGAGGCACATACTCGGCAAAGCGAATATCTTTGTGGGTGGATAAAAAATGAATAACATGCAAACTTGGTTCGAAGTAAAAGTAAAATATGTAAAAATTGACCAGGATGGTCGCGAGAAGAAAGTCAGCGAATCTTACCTGGTTGATGCCGTTTCATTCACCGATGCTGAAACGCGGACAATTCAGCAAATGCAACAGATTATCCGTGGTGAGTTTCATATCGACAACATCAAAAAATCGAATATTATTGAAATTTTCCCGGCCGAGAGTGGCGAATATTGGTACAAGGCGCGCATTGCCATTGTAACCATCGACGAAAAAGCGGGCAAGGAAAAGAAAGTAAACAACTATTTTCTGGTGGCCGCCGACGATTTCAAGGAGGCTTTTCAACGTTTGGAAGAAGGACTTTCCTACATCTTGGTTCCTTACAACACCACATCGATGGCCTTAAGCCCCATTGTTGACGTGTTCCCGTATTTCTCGGAAGATCAACAGCCGCAAGAGGTACCTCCGCATTTAAAGCCGGTTGAGCAGGTGCACGAATCGACCGAGGAGTTGATGGCTTCCGAGCAGTTTGAAGAAAGTGATGCCGAAGAAGGTGACTTTGACGATGACCCGCCAATTGCCGACGGGGAGACCGACGAAGATCCCAATGCTTAAAAAATACAGGCCCGTCTGATACGCTCAGGCGGGCCTGTTTTTTTAGAGGAAACCACAGGGGTGCAATGCTGCTAAAACAAGTACTTTGTTTGGCTAACACGAAGCAAGTTACAACAATTCAAGGGCAGAGAGCATATCCTGAATGTAAAAAAGCGCAGGAGCCCGGGAAGTTTCAATTGGGATGAAAGTTTTGGATTTTTTCAACGATGCTGTTGTCGTTGTTTTCAAAAGTTGTCGGGTTGTCGTTCCACGTCGAATCAAGACTCGTTATTGACATTCGCCTTAGCAACTCGTAAGCGTCTCCGTGATGACGCAGCAAAAAAAACAGCGCTTACCCAGTTTGTCGGATAAGCGCTGTTTGAATTATAGCGTGTTATTTGTTGCAGCTACTAGTAGTTGATTTTGCCACCGCGTTTACGTTCGGCTTCTTTCAGGAAGATCTTACGCATCCGCAACGATTGTGGCGTTACTTCCAGGTATTCATCGTTACCAATGTATTCCAACGCTTCTTCCAGGCTGAACACGATTGGCGGAGCAAGCTTCACCTTGTCGTCGGAACCCGAGGCACGCATGTTGGTCAGTTTTTTCGACTGGGTAACGTTTACCACGATATCGTCGGCGCGACTATTTTCACCAATCACCATACCTTCGTAAACCTCGGTTTGCGGTCCGATGAAGAATTTACCACGATCTTGCAGTTTATTCAACGCGTAGGCAAAGGTTGTTCCGGGTTCTTTGGCAATCAACGAACCGTTTTGGCGACCTTCGATTTCCCCTTTCATCGGTTGATATTCGATGAAACGGTGCGTCATCACGGCCTCGCCGGCTGTTGCGGTTAGCATATTGGTACGCAAACCGATGATGCCGCGCGACGGAATCAAAAATTCCAGGTGGATCCGGTCGCCTTTGCGTTCCATGTTTTGCATTTCACCTTTGCGGATGGTCACCATCTCCACAACCTTGCCGCTGTATTCGTCCGGTACATCAACGTGCATTTCCTCGATCGGCTCACATTTAATACCACCAATTTCTTTGAATAATACTTTGGGCTGACCAACCTGCAACTCGTATCCTTCGCGACGCATGGTTTCAATCAATACCGACAAGTGAAGCACACCACGTCCGTAAACGGTGAATGAATCGGCCGATTCGCCCTGAACAACACGCAGCGCCAGGTTTTTCTCCAGCTCTTTATCCAGACGTTCCTTGATGTGGCGCGAAGTCACAAATTTTCCTTCTTTACCGAAGAATGGTGAATCGTTGATGGTGAAAACCATGCTCATGGTTGGTTCATCAACAGCGATTGGATCCAGGGGTTCGGGTTTCTCAATGTCGCAGATGGAGTCGCCGATGTCGAAGCCATCGATTCCCACCAAGGCACAGATGTCACCATCGTGCATCGATTCTACTTTTTGACGACCCAAGCCGCTGAAGGTATGAATTTCTTTTATTTTTGTTCGTTTAACCGAACCATCGCGTTTGGCCAGTGCAACTTGCATGCCTTCTTTCAATTCACCGCGGTGGATGCGGCCGATAGCGATACGACCAACGTAAGATGAATAATCCAGCGAGGTGATCAACATCTGCGGAGTGCCGGGATTTTCTTTAGGTGCAGGAATGTTTTCCAAAATGGCATCCAGCAGAGGTCCGATATTATCCGATTTTTGAGCCAAATCGGTTGTCATCCAGCCTTCTTTGGCCGATCCGTAGATTGTCGGGAACTCCAGCTGCTCTTCAGTTGCATCGAGGCTGAACATCAGGTCGAATACTTGTTCGTGTACTTCCTCGGGGCGGCAGTTTGGCTTGTCAACTTTGTTGATCACAACAATTGGCTTCAAGCCCAGTGCCAATGCCTTGGAAAGTACGAAGCGCGTTTGAGGCATGGTTCCTTCAAAGGCATCAGCCAGCAAAAGTACACCATCGGCCATGTTTAGCACGCGTTCCACTTCGCCACCAAAGTCGGCGTGACCCGGTGTATCAATAATGTTAATCTTTACATCTTTGTAAGTTACCGAAACGTTCTTTGCCAGAATGGTAATCCCGCGTTCACGTTCCAGATCGTTGTTATCGAGAATCAGGTCTTCACGTTTTTCGTGATCCTTAACGAGGTTACAGTAGTAAATGATTTTGTCAACCAAGGTCGTCTTGCCGTGGTCAACGTGCGCGATAATCGCGATGTTTCTGATCTTCTGCATATATTCTCCAAAATTGGTGGCGCAAAGATAGTTTTATTTCGAATGGATTGTTCGTTGCCTGTTATTTCTTGACGGTAACTTAACAGGAGAATCGGAAGCTTCTGACTATCAATCGAAATTTGTAAGTGTCACTACGCCTAAAATGAGCCGATCCTGGGCGATGGAAGACCTGACGTTGGGGATACTTCGGGTGTTGGACTCTTGAATTCGCTGAACCAAAGAGGTTCAATAGGGGGAAGAGAATTATCTTCGTCAATTGGACGGCGTGTAAATTGGGCAAACCACGCATAGAGCCTGTCATCATTGAAAAGGCGACTCAAGTCGTGCCCTTTTTTACTCAAACGGTCATACTTGACCAAAGCATGATGCGCTTCGAGTGCCTTCACCATTTGATCTGATCGCAGAACCGGAACCAAACGATCCTGAACCCCGTGAAAAACCCAGGTTGGGATATGGAAAATATTGTCGGCCCAGGCTGTATTTCCACCGCCACACATGGGGGCAATGGCTGCAAACCGATTCGGGTACATATTGGCTAACTCCCAGGTTCCAAAGCCGCCGAGACTCATGCCGGTCAGGTAAATCCGATCGTTGTCAATCCGGTACTTGGCATTCAATTCAACCATCATCGAGTCCAGCCAATTTTCGCTCGACCAGCGTTTTCCCCAGGGGCATTGCGGTGCAACAACAATAAAATCCATCTTTTTACCGTGATCCAGGAAGTAGGGCAGACCGTAGCGGCGAACCCGGTTGAGGTCCGTTCCCGATGCCGACCGACCATGCAGATAGATGACTACCGGGTACAAATTGGCTTGTGTGCTGTCGTAGTTTTCGGGCACGTAGGTGAGGTAGTTGTAGTGTACCTGCTTTAATGGTCGTTCACCTTCGGCAGCTTCCAATCTGAAAGCAATCGAAAAGAACAGGAAAACGATGAAGAGCAGTTTTAAGCGCATACCGGGGGAATTGTTGGGGCGAATATAGGCAAAAGTTGATTCTGCGAAATAGCAAGTCCTGTTAAAACGGATTGTTTTACAGTTGTTAACAACTGTTTTGAATCATTTTCGACTTTCAGGCAGAACCTGTTGGTTTGGGCGATGGTATTTGCGATTGGCCCGTTAAAACCGGTGGCTCGTCCGCAGCTGTATGCGGGTCGCCCGACGAAGCTTGCAGGTGATCTGACAGCGTTTGCAGGTTGTCCGATAAAGTTTGAAGTTGGCACAAAAGGGACGAATCGAAAAATTCGTCCCTTTTGTTATCATCCGATACCGGTAGCAGCTTTGCTCTCCGGTATTATTTGTGGCGTTTTTTCAGTTCGCGGGCCAAATCTTCGATCCGGTAACCTTTGTGTGTTAGCAGAACGATGAGGTGATAAAGCAGATCGGCTCCCTCGTACAGGAAGTTTTCGTCGTCGTTTGCCATGGCGCCAATGATGGTTTCAACAGCTTCTTCACCTACTTTTTGCGTGATTTTGCGTGTTCCTTTTTGGAATAAGGAAGTGGTGTACGATCCTTCCGGCATTTCTTCCTTGCGCTTGTCAATGAAATCCTGCAGGTATTTCAGGAACATTACATCTTCCGAGTTCGTTTCGTTCCAGCAGGTGTCGCTGCCGGTGTGGCAAACCGGCCCAACCGGGTTCACTTTAATCAGCAGTGTGTCGTTGTCGCAGTCTGAGGCGATTGAAACAACATTCAGGAAGTTTCCGCTTTCTTCACCTTTGGTCCAAAGACGGTTTTTGGTGCGGCTGAAGAAAGTTACTTTGCCCAGCTCTTCGGTTTTTGCCAGTGCGTCTTCGTTCATAAAACCAAGCATCAACACTTTGTTGGTGTTGTTGTCCTGGATGATGGCCGGAACCAGGCCATTCATTTTTTCAAAATCTACTTGAGACATAATTATGATGCTATTTTTTTGAATAATATTTTACAAATTCTTCCTGTAACCGGTTTTCAATATGAATTCGGTCGCGTTCAATTTCTTTTTTCAATTCTTCTTCAGTCGGAAGGTACAGCTTGTATCTTGACGTGAAAAGTTGTTTGTTTTCGGCCAAGACCGAATATTTAATAACCGACTCGTTTTGTTGAGAACACAAAATGATTCCGATTGTGGGGTTGTCGTCATTTTGTCGAATTTTTTCCTCAAACAGGCGAACATACATGTCCATCTGCCCGACATCCTGGTGGGTTAATTTACCCACCTTCAGATCCATCAATACAAAGCATTTCAGGATGTAATTATAGAAGACCAAATCGATGTAGTAATGCTCGTTCCCTACATTGATGTGGTACTGACGGCCAACAAAGGCAAAACCTTTTCCCAGTTCGAGAATGAAGGACTGAAGATTTTCTAATAGCGAATTTTCGAGTGTTTTCTCCAGGTAAGTATTCCCCGGCGTTAATTTCAAAAATTCAAGAATATAGGGATCTTTAATGAAGTCGCGTGCTGAGTCTTTCAGATCGTTCGTTTTTGATTCGGCCTCTTGTTGAATGGCCAATTTATCCTGACTGGACAGCAATCGTTCGTAATACAAGGTGCTGATTTGCCGGTCGAGGGCTCTGACACTCCAGTTCTGGTTTATCGATTCCTGAATGTAAAAGTTGCGGGCTTCGATATCTTCAACCTTCATTAACAGGCAGTAATGTGACCAGCTCAATAAGTCAGACACTGTCTGACTTTTTTGCATTTGATCATCAGTTTCACCGTGAATTCCCTGTATTTCCGGGAAAGTCAGGTAGAATTTCCGGAAGTTTTTGAGGTTCGTAACGGAGAATCCTCGTCCAAATTCTTCCGTGAGTTTCCCGGAAAGTTCTTGCAGGATCATCTTGCCGTAATCGGCGCGGGACTCACCGTTTTGCTCGTCTTCAACAATTAGCCTGCCAATTTGCCAGTAAGCAACGACCATGTTCGAGTTGGTTGCGCGGTAAATGTTTTTCCAGGCGCTGTTTAGCACTTGCCTGATTGATTCGAATAACTGTTGCTGTGGCACTGGTTTCATGGTTGTAACTTGAGAGTCCTAAAGATAGTCAGCTTATTCGCGAACTGCAATACCTTTGTTTTTCAGGTAATGCTTCAAATCGGGGATGGCAATTTCCTTGTAGTGGAAGATGCTTGCTGCCAGTCCGGCATCGGCCTTTCCTTTGGTGAAAACATCGACAAAGTGATCCATGTTACCGGCACCGCCGGAGGCGATGATCGGGATTTTCAACATGTCGGCCATTTTCGACAATTCGGCATTGGCAAAACCAGCTTTCGTTCCATCGTGATCCATCGAGGTGAACAGAATCTCGCCGGCGCCCCGATTTTCCGCTTCCTTGGCCCACGAGAATAACTCTTTGTCGGTTGGAATGCGGCCTCCATTGACAGTTACCGTCCAGCGGCCATCGTAGTTTTTGGCGTCGATGGCAACCACCACGAACTGTGTTCCGAAATTGAGGGCCAGCTCGTCGATCAGTTTCGGGTTGCGCACAGCCGATGAGTTGATGCTGATCTTGTCGGCACCGGCACTCAACAGGGCTTCCGCATCCTTCAGTTCGCTGATGCCGCCGCCAACTGTGAAAGGAATGTTGATTTCGCGGGCGATGCGTTTCACCAGGTCAACAAAGGTTTTGCGGCCTTCGTGGGTCGCGGTAATGTCGAGGAAAACCAGCTCGTCGGCTCCTTGCTCGGCGTACATCGCGCCCAGTTCAACCGGGTCTCCCACACTTTTTATATTGACAAAGTTGATGCCCTTCACGGTCTGACCGTCTTTGATATCCAGGCATGGTATTATTCGTTTTGCAAGCATGATGCAGTTTTGATTTTGAGTTCATAAGTGCGATGTTCATAAGTCCATAAGTGGTGTTCGTTATCGGAACTTATGTACTTTGGACTTATACACGAATGGACTATTTACTTATGTACTTTTCAATTTCTTCCAAACTGATTCTGTTTTCGTAAATGGCTTTGCCGGTAATTACGCCGGGCACGCCCATCTCGTCCAGTTCAATAATATCTTTCATCGACGCGATTCCGCCACTGGCAATTAATTCCAGTTTCGGGAATTGATCCAATATTTCTTTGTAAAGCTCAATACTTGGTCCACTCAACATACCATCGCGGGCAATGTCGGTTGAGATCACTTTTTGGATGCCTTTTTGTGTGTAGCCATCGATAAAATCGAGGATCGGCAGTTCCGAAACTTCCTGCCAGCCACTTACCGCGATTTTCTTGTCTTTAGCATCGGCTCCAAGTATGATTTTTTCGGCTCCGTAGGTTTCAATCCAACTCAGGAAAGTTTCCCGGTCTTTCACTGCGATACTTCCGCCGGTAACCATTTGTGCGCCGCTTTCGAAGGCGATGCGCAGATCTTCATCGCTTTTCAACCCACCTCCGAAGTCGATTACCAGGTTGGTTTTAGAGGCGATGGTTTCCAGAACTTTGTAGTTGACAATGTGTTTGGCTTTGGCGCCATCCAGGTCAACCAGGTGAAGACGGGTAATTCCGGCATCTTCGAACATCTTGGCTACTTCGAGCGGATTTTCGTTGTAAACAGTCTTTTGATTGTAATCGCCTTGAGACAAGCGCACGCACTTGGCGTCGATCAGGTCGATGGCTGGGATTATTGTAATCATAAATAGGCCTCCCCCTAGCCCCCTCCGAGGGAGGGGGAATCGTTTTTTTGAAGTTTTACTAAAAAGTTCTTATCTGTTCGCCTTCTTTGTTCCTCCCCTTCGGGGAGGTTAGGAGGGGCTTATAATTTTATAAAGTTTTCCAAGATCCTGGCGCCTACAGTTCCGCTTTTTTCAGGGTGAAACTGGGTGGCGTAAAAATTGTCTTTGTGCAAAGCCGCGCTAAACGGGTTGATGTAATTGCCCACTGCAGCCGTGTGTTCTCCCACCGTTGCGTAGTACGAGTGAACAAAGTATACGAACTGGTCTTGCAGAGACGCGTCGAACAGGTCACTTTTCAGGTTGGTAATCGTGTTCCAGCCCATGTGCGGTACTTTGGTGACGTACTCCATGCCCGGTTTTGGTTGAAAGCGTTTCACTTTTTCTTCGAAAATACCGAGGCAAGCTGTGTCGCCTTCTTCCGAATGGCTGCACATCAGTTGCAGTCCGAGGCAGATGCCTAAAACCGGCTGTTTGAGGGAGGGGATCAGTTTGTCCAGGCCTTCTTGTTTGAGGAAAGCCATGGTTGTGCTGGCCTCGCCAACTCCCGGAAAAATGACCTTGTCGGCCGCTTTTATTTTCTCGTGGTCGCCGGTAATTTCAGCTTTTACGCCCAATCTCTCCAGTGCGTTGTTCACCGACTCAATGTTCCCGGCGTTGTATTTGATGATGACTAAATTCATGGGTTTTAATTTTAGTTCATGAGTGTAAAGTACATGATTTCATGAGTTTTGGGCCGATAATTTCTTTTCTAGTCCCCTTAACAGCGCTTCAATTTCTCTGCTTTGTTCGAAAAGTTCTTCGAATTTTTGCATTTCAAGGTATTCAATATTGAATGCGATTTCTAATTGAGTTTGACATTCATAAAGTGAACCGATAGCAATGCGGATGAAACGTAGAAACTCGTTGTTGCCTTTCCGTCCAAAGCCCTCTGCAAAATTTGAGGGAATCGAAATCGCTGACCTTCGGATCTGACTTGTGAGCCCAAATAACTCCTCGCGAGGAAAATTGCGGGTAGTCTTATACACTTTGGTTACAAAGGTCATGGCTTTTTGCCAGGCAACAAATTCACGGTAGGTTTTCATCGTCGATTATTTCGTTTGTGGAAGTACTTATGAACTCATGTACTTCGTACTTCTGTACTATTTTTTCAGCAATTCTTCAATTACAGCTTTCATCTGGTCAAACTCTTCTTGCTTGAAAAGCCGCGTGAGAAAAACAATTTTACCGTTTTTGTCGATGATAACGTTGCGGGTGACGCCGGCTCCTTTTTCAGCATATTGGTAGAAAATTTCTCCTTTCGCATCGAGCAGCAGCGGGTAGCTCACCGGTATTTGTTGGGCAAAGGCTTCGACTTTCTCCGCCGGTTCATCCAGATCCACTCCGTACAGGGCGAAATCGGGATTGCTCTTGTGTTTGTTCCAGATATCGGCTTCAATATGCGGCATTTCTTTGCGGCAAACGCTGCACCAGCTGGCTGTAAATTGAAGCATCACAACCTTTCCGCGCAGATCCGAAAGTTTGACGATCGTCCCATCGGGAGTTGTTGTTTCAAAATCCGGAGCCCGATCGCCGACCTTCACAAGGTAGCCATAGTCCGTTTGGGCCGAGGCGTTGATGCCTGCAAATATTGCAATTAGGCTAATGATGCTTTTCAGCGTGTTCTTCAATTTCTTCATAAAATATCGTTACTAGTTAAAGACGACGGTCTTGTTCTTGTAAACCAAAATTTTGCGCTGCAGATGCTTGAATACGGCATGCGACAGGACAATCTTCTCCAGGTCGCGCCCTTTGCGAACCAGGCGTTCAACCGTATCAATATGGCTGCAGCGGGTTACATCCTGTTCAATGATCGGGCCTCCATCCAACTCGCTGGTCACGTAGTGGCTGGTGGCACCAATAATCTTCACACCACGGGCATGTGCGGCATGGTAAGGCTTAGCCCCTGCAAAAGCGGGGAGAAACGAGTGGTGAATGTTGATAATCCGGTTGGGGTACTTGCTGACAAACTCCGGAGAAAGAACCTGCATGTATCGAGCTAAGACAATGAAATCGACTTTGTATTTTTTCAGCAGTTCAATTTCCAGGGCTTCCTGTTCGGCTTTGTTTTCCTTGGTTACCGGAATGTAGTGGAAGGCAATGTCGAAACGCTGAGCAACGGGCTCCAGGTCTTTGTGGTTGCTGATGATCAGCGGAATTTCAACATCCCATTCGCCGGCGGTGTAGCGCGAAAGGATGTCGAACAAACAATGCGACATCTTGGAAACGAAGATGGCCATGCGGGGCATCTGTTTCGAAAAATGGATCGAGTAATCCATTTCCAGTTTCGAGGCAATCAGCGTGTCGAAATATTCTTTGATTTTATCCGCGGGAATGGCAAAACCTTCCAGTTCCCACTCAACCCGCATGTAAAAAATCTTTTCAACGCGGTCGACATATTGATCCAGGTAGATAATATTGCCGTTATTTTCATTCAGAAATTCAGTAACTGTTGCCAAAATTCCTTGTTTATCGGGGCAGTGTATTAAAAGAATCGCTGTATTCTTTTTTTCACGAAGTTGTTTGATGCTTTTCATATTCTATTTTTTACCACAAAGGGCGCTAAGTTTTTTCACGAAGGTCACAAAAGAGTTATAGGATAACTCGTTTAATGCCGTCTTTGAGTTTTTTTACATTAAAGTTAACCAAGAGCCCGAGTTTTGAATCGGACAGTTTCATATAAGTTAGTATTTGAGCCAAATGAATATCAGCCAGTGCATCAATCGATTTAATTTCGATGATGATTTTTCGTTCAACCATCAAGTCGACCCGGTAGCCAGCATCCAGTTTTACATCTTTGTAAACCAGAGGCAGTGCTTTCTGGCGTTCCACAAATAAGCCGCATTGAAGCAATTCATACGCCAGGCATTCTTCATAGGCACTTTCAAGAAGCCCCGGCCCTAATGCTGAGTGTACTTTAAACGAATTGTCGAGTATCAATTTAAACGTGTCTTCCAAATCATTCATACTTCGTGTGCTTTGTGCAAGTCTTTGCGTTCTTTGTGGTTCGTTTTGCTACAAGGTTCCTTTAGTTGAAGGAAGCTCAAAGTTAAACACATCTTTCTTAATTGCCATTTTTATGGCGCGGGCCAGCGCTTTAAAGATTCCTTCGATTTTGTGATGCTCGTTCTGGCCTTCAGCTTTAATATTCAGGTTCGAAAGCGAGGTGTCGGAAAATGACTTAAAGAAGTGGAAGAACATCTCCGTTGGCATGTCGCCGACTTTTTCGCGCTTGAACTCGGCGTCCCATACAATCCAGGGGCGTCCGCCAAAGTCGATGGCGCACTGGGCCAGACAATCGTCCATAGGCAGGCAGTAGCCGTAACGTTCCACGCCTCGTTTGTCGCCCAAAGCGATCTTGAACGCTTCTCCCAGTGCCAGTCCGGTGTCCTCAATGGTGTGGTGTTCGTCTACCTGCAGGTCGCCTTCAACTTTTACCGTCAGGTTAACTCCGGCGTGGCGGGCAATCTGGTCCAGCATGTGGTCGAAGAAGCCGAGCCCGGTTGAGATGTTTCCTTTGCCGGTTCCATCCAGGTTCAGCTCGACGAGGATCTTCGTTTCTTTGGTGTTGCGTTCAACGCGGGCGGTACGTTCCGGAGCAGCAACGCGTGCGTAAATATCGTCCCAGTCGTTGGTTATCAAAGCGCAGAAGTCTTCCAGCCCTTGTGCTTTCATTTCATCGACCAATGAGCCGTCGCTGATCAGGATTCCTTTAGCCCCAAGGTTTTTAGCCAGCATGATGTCGGTCAGGCGGTCGCCAATCACAAAGCTGTTGGCCAGGTCGTAACTGCCGTCCATGTATTTGCCCATCATTCCGGTGCCCGGTTTGCGGGTAGGCGCGTTATCGTGCGGAAAATGACGGTCGATTAAAATGTCGTCAAAAACAACATCTTCATTTTCGAGCGCTTTCAGCATTTTGTTGTGTGCCGGCCAGAAGGTGTCCTCCGGAAATGAATCAGTTCCGAGACCGTCCTGGTTGGTCACCATCACCAACTCGTAGTTGAGGTTTTTGGCAATAAAATGCATATTGCGGAAAACCTTGGGCAGGAACTCCAGTTTTTCCAGCGAGTCGATTTGCTCGTCCGCCGGTTCAATAATCAGGGTTCCGTCTCTATCGATGAAAAGAGCTTTCTTCATAGTGTTAATAATTTCGAATAATGAATAAACAATTTTGAATATCCAATTAAGATAGCTTCGACTTGGCCGTTTTAATGCTTTTAGCAAAAATGGCTATCAATTCTTCGTTTTCTTTTAGAACAGAATCAACAACTTCGAATGGCAACAACGGTTTGCGAAGAATAATTTTCAATGTCACTCTTGTTTCCCGAAGTTCTTTCAAAATGATCTGCATTTTGTGAATGAAATCGCGTTGTGATTCAGCAGACTGCGTTTCTCCGTAGTTCAGTTCCGGAGCAGTACTGCTTCGAACAACTTGACCAGCCAAATGATTGGCTAACCTCGTATTTGGAAGTTTTTCAACGATTTCATCAACTTTCAGAGCAAAGTCAATTAAGCGGTCTTCCAGATCAAAAATTCTCGATTCGGTATTCATCCTTGGATATTGGTTATTGAGTATCCGATATTGGATATTTTCTATATTAGTTCTTTTAGTTTCTCAATCAGTATCTCATTTTCCTCCGGTGAGCCGACTGTGATTCGAAGGCTGTCGTCGCACAAAATTACCTTGGAGCGGTCGCGAACGATGACGCCATTTTCAACCAGGTAGTCGTAAATTCCGCGGGCGTCGTGCAACTTGACCAGTAGAAAGTTGGCATCGGAAGGGTAAATTTTTACAACAAAAGGAAAAGCCTTCAGTTGTTCGCTCAGTTTTGTACGTTCTGCCAGAAGCGTTTCTACCCAGGCGTTCTTTTCGGTTTCCTGCTCAATCAACTCCAGGGCTTTTTGTTGCGTCAGGATGTTGATGTTGTAGGGATATTTAATCTTGTTGAAGATTTTAATGATATCGGGAGAGGCGAAAGCCATCCCCAGTCGGATGCCGGCCATTCCCCAAGCCTTGGAGAAGGTTTGCAGGATCACCAGATTGGGATAACGATCGAGCTCGGGCAACAAACTGGCACCCGGCGCAAAGTCGATGTAAGCTTCGTCGACCACAACCAAGCCTTTGAAATTTTGAATGAGTTTCAGCATTTCTCCCTGGTCCATCAGGTTGGCTGTTGGGTTGTTGGGCGAACAAACGAAAGCCAGTTTGCTGTTTTCATCGGCCTGTCCCAATAGTTCGTCAGCCGAAAAACTATAGTCTTCCTTCAGTTTAATCTTTCGAACTTCAATGTTATTGATATCGGCAGCAACCTGGTACATACCATAAGTTGGGTCGATGGAAACAATGTTGTCTTTGCCTGGCTCGCAGAAAGCACGAAAGAGGAGATCAATGGGCTCGTCGCTGCCATTACCCAGGAAAATCTTATCCGGAGCACATCCTTTGATACCCGATATTTTCTCTTTCAACTGACGTTGCAGTGGATCCGGGTAGCGGTTGTAAGGCGCATTATAGGGGTTTTCGTTGGCATCCAAAAATACCATTGCTTCACCCGAAAACTCATCTCTTGCCGACGAGTATGGTTTCAGGTTTTTAACGTTTTCGCGTAATAGTTTATCTAAGTTCATCGTTCTTGATCTCCATTAGTCGTTTGTAAGTGCTTTTAAGCGCAAGCTTACTGCATTTTTGTGCGCGTCCAGTTGTTCCGCAGCAGCCATAGTTTCGATAACCGGGCCGAGCTTTTGGATACCCTGTTCGGTGATTTCCTGGAAGGTTATTTTTTTTGTAAAGCTGTCGAGGTTGACCCCACTGAAGGAACGGGCCCAGCCGTTTGTCGGCAGGGTGTGGTTGGTTCCCGAGGCATAGTCGCCGGCGCTCTCGGGGGTGTAATTGCCCAGAAATACAGATCCGGCATTGGTGATTTTCCCGGCTACCTCCAGGTATTTTTTCATGGAGATAATCAGGTGCTCGGGGGCGTACTCGTTGATTAGCTCAACCATCTCTGCTTCGCTGTCCAATACGATAGCGACGCTATTGTCGAGGGCTTTTAAGGCGATGTCGGCCCGGTTGAGTTGTTCGAGTTGCTTGTCCAGCTCGGTCTGAACAGCTTCAATCAGGTTGCCTGAGTTTGCTACCAGCACGACCTGTGAGTCGGGGCCGTGTTCAGCCTGCGACAGCAGGTCGCTGGCAATGAAGGCCGGATTGGCTGATTCGTCGGCCATAACCGCCACTTCGGATGGGCCGGCAGGCATGTCAATGGCCACGTCGCTGATGCTGATGAGTTGCTTGGCTGCCATGACGTATTGGTTGCCCGGGCCAAAAATCTTATACACTTTGGGCACTGGGCCGGCGCCGTAAGCCATTGCGCCAATCGCCTGAACACCACCAAGTTTGAAAATCTTTGTAACCCCTACCAGCTTGGCTGCAAATAAGATGGCCGGGTTGATTTTACCATCCTTTCCCGGAGGCGTACACAACACGATTTCCTTGCAGCCTGCAATTTTGGCCGGAAGAGCCAACATTAAAACCGTTGAAAAAAGCGGGGCGGAGCCCCCCGGAATGTAGAGGCCAACCTTTTCGATGGCCACCGCTTTTTGCCAACAGGTAACGCCGGGGGTGGTTTCAACTTTGCGGGTTTCGGTGGCTTGTTGCGCATGAAAACGCAGGATATTTCCGGCGGCTGTTTCAATAGCAGCTTTCAGTTCGGGAGCCACCAGTGCGATGGCCTCTTCAATTTCGCTGTCGCTAACGGCCAGCTCGTCCAGAACAACGCCGTCGAATTTTTCGGTGTAACGTCGAACAGCGGCTTCACCTTCAATTTTAATGTCATTCAAAATGGCTTGCACTCGCCCGGCCAGGTCGTTGGCATTGAACAGGGGGCGTTCCAGCAGTTTCGGCCATTCAGCAGGGGCCGGAGCAATATAAGTTTTCATGCGTGTGGATTTTTTCCCGTTAGAAGTTATTAGAGAATCATTTTTTCAATCGGCATTACTAAAATTCCCTGGGCGCCGGCTTCTTTCAGTTTTCCGATGATTTCCCAGAATTCTTTTTCAGCAATGACCGACGATAGGGATACCCATCCTTCTTCTGCCAACGGCGTAACAGTTGGGCTTTTCATCCCGGGAAGAATCGCTGAAATTGCGGCGATTTTCTCTTTCGGAGCATTCAGGACGATGTATTTTTTACCTTCAGCACGCTGAACAGACTCCAAACGGAAGATCAGTTCGTCGAGGATGGCTTGTTTTTCAGATGAAAGATTCGGAGTTGCGATTAAAAGTGCTTCAGATGGCGTCACTACCTCTACTTCTTTCAGACGGTTGGCAACCAGCGTTGAACCGGAGCTGACGATGTCGAAAATAGCATCGGCTAAACCAATTCCGGGAGCGATTTCAACAGAGCCCGTGATGACATGAATTTCGGCGTTTACCTTGTTTTTATCGAGCCAGTCTTTTAGGATAACCGGGTAAGAAGTGGCGATTTTTTTCCCGTTAAAATATTCGGGCCCCTTGTAATCATCAGACTTGGGGATGGCCAGCGATAAGCGGCATTTACTGAATCCAAGACGCTTGGCAACAACAACGTCCATTTTCTTTTCAAGCACTTCGTTTTCGCCAACAATACCGATGTCGGCTACCCCATCGGCAACGGTTTGCGGAATGTCGTCGTCGCGCAGGAAAAGTGCTTCCATTGGAAAGTTTTTAGCCGAGGCCAGAAGCACACGGCTGCTGCCGAGCGAAAATTTGATTCCGGTTTCTTTAATTAAGTCCATCGAATCTTCAAACAAGCGTCCTTTGTTTTGGACGGCAATTTTCAATTGTGTCATGATCAGTTTGTTAAAAATAAAAAAGGCCTACCTGATGGTAAGCCTTCTTTTTGTTAATATTTTTTGTTTCAATGCGGACAAAAGAATTACGGCCTACCTTGTAATAGGAAAAAATGATGATGGCCGTGATGTCCGTTATTGAATGTCATTGTTCTGTATTTTGTGTTGCAAGTATAGTTATAAATTGAAATTGAACAAAGCGAATTGCTGTTAATTTAAAATTAAGAAGTTGTTTTTGTTGTTTTTTGCCTCCACAGCGGGGATTTTTCTTCGGTTTTTACTTGTTTGGATGTTCCGGAAAGTCTTGTCAAAAAGCTAAAAATAAGAAATGATGATTTTGACGAATTATCAATAGCAACGAAGGTCTGAGGCGGTGCCGGTTATTGAGTTGAAGCAGGTCTTTGCTTTTGGTGTTTGACGATGAGTAGCAGCCTTTATTCGGTTGTAGGATTTCGGAAAATAAAAAACCTCCCGGAGGGGGAGGTTTTTTATTTATTTATTTATTTATTTATTTAGTCGAAAATGTCTCTCATTTTTTCGAAGAAATTTTTGTCGCCCGATGATGGGGTGGCCTGAAAGTTTGGTGATTGCTGCAGTTTTTCGAGCAATTTTTTCTCTTCCGAGCTAACCTTTTTCGGGGTCCAGGCGTGGATGCGTACCAGCAGGTCTCCGTGTCCGTAGCCGTTGACCTCGGGAAGGCCTTTGCCGCGCAGCCGAAGGATTTTCTCAGGCTGTGTGCCGGCTTCAATTTTCACCTTCACCTTGCTGTCGATGGTCGGAATCTCGGCTGTTGTGCCTAATACGAAATCGGGCATGGATAGAAATAAATTGTATATCAGGTTGTTTCCATCGCGGATTAGATCCGGGTGTTGTTCTTCCGTGATAATCACGTGCAGGTCGCCGTTTACGCCGCCGCGGCGTCCGGCATTCCCCTTGCCTGATACATTTAGCTGCATGCCTTCAGCAACACCAGCGGGGATTTTGAAGCTGACAACTTCTTCTCCTTTGACGATTCCTTCGCCATGACATTTGCTACACTTGTTCTTGATGATCTGGCCTTCGCCGCCGCAGGTGGGGCAGGCCGATGTGGTTTGCATTTGTCCCAGCAAGGTGTTGGTAACCCGGGTTACATGTCCGCTACCGTGACAGGTTGAGCAGCTTTCGTAATCGGATCCACCTTCAGCGCCCGAGCCGTGACAGCTGTCGCAGCTGACGTATTTTTTGAGTTTCAATTTTTTCTCAACCCCGTTTGCGACATCTTTCATGCTCAGCGTAACTTTCACGCGCAAGTCCGATCCCCGGTGAACGCGCCGTCCCTGGCTGCGGCCACCACCGCCGAAGCCACCAAAGCCGCTAAAGCCACCAAAGCCACCGCCGCTGCCGCCGAAAATATCGCCGAACATGGAGAAAATATCATCCATCGACATGTCGTGACCACCAAAGCCGCCACCGGCAGCGCCGCCCATGCCGGCATGACCAAACTGGTCGTAGCGCTGTTTTTTTTGCGGGTTGCTTAAAACTTCGTAGGCCTCGGCTGCCTCTTTAAATTTTTCCTCAGCTTCTTTATTATCCGGGTTTTTATCCGGGTGATATTGGATCGCCTTTTTGCGATATGCTTTCTTAATTTCCTCAGCAGTGGCGCTTTTGCTAACACCTAAAACTTCGTAATAATCTCTTTTTGCCATGCTCCTTGTGGATTTTTTTTCTGGTTTATTCGCCGATTACAACTTTAGCAAAGCGAATAACTTTTTCGTGCAACAGGTATCCTTTCTGAATCACATCAACTACTTTGCCTTTCAGTTCTTCCGATGGGGCCGGAATTTTAGTAATCGCCTCGTGGAGGTCGGTGTCAAAGTCTTTTTCTTTGGCGTCAATTTCTTTGATGCCATTTTGTTTCAGGAATTCCTGAAATTTGGTATAAATCAAAGTCACTCCTTGCTTCAGCGGATTTTCATCTTCAACGTCACTAAATGCAGCAAGAGCGCGTTCCAAATCATCGATAACCGGAATGATATTCATCAGGACACCTTCGCCGCCCGATTTCATTAATTCCATTTTTTCCTTCAAGGTGCGTTTTCTGAAGTTGTCGAACTCTGCTTGCAGTCGTACGTGTTTATCCTTCATGTCGGCAAGCTGGTTTTGCAATTTTTCGATTTGCTCCTGAATTTCGTCCTGTTTATCTTTTTTTGACTTTTTGTCGTGCTTATGCTCTTTTTTAGCAGTTTCTGTTTGTGCCTCTTTGGGGTTGTTTTTCACCTCATCAGCACTCACTTCTTGCTCGTTTACAACTTTTTCCTCTGCCATATTTATTTCTGTTTTATTTTTTCGACTGTTATGGCACAAAAATGCTGCCATCTGAAATTGGCGGGACATTTTGGCATTCGTTTTCAATAAGGGCTGACAAAATTAGAAAAAGAAAGGCAGTACGTCGGTACTGCCTCTGGTGATTATCGCTTATTTAGCAATTATTTCATTTGCTTCTTCTCCAAACCCTTGGGGTGTTGTTTCGGTTTGTTTGTTAGCGGATTAATTCCTTTAGTTTAGCTTCAAGCGCCGGGCCACGAAGGTTTTTGGCCACAATCACACCATCGCCGTCAATCAGGAAATTGCTTGGGATGCTACGTACCCCGTAGATCGCTGCGTACTTGGCACTCCATCCATTGAGGTCGCTCACATGGTTGTCCCAAACCAAATAGTCATCGGCAATTGCTTTTTGCCAGGCATCTTTCGATTTGTCGAGCGATACGCTGTATACAGTAAATCCCTTACCGTTTTCGAATTTTTTGTTTTGGTAATTTTTATAGGCGTTTACAACGGTCGGGTTTTCGCGGCGGCAGGGACCACACCAGGAAGCCCAAAAGTCGATTAATACATATTGTCCTTTGAGTGAGGAAAGTTTTAGTTCGGAGCCGTCGGCCGTTTTTTCTGCAATCTCGGGGGCTTTATTCCCGATATTGAGTCCGATCTGTTGCGCGTCGGCAAGCTTGGGCGCAACGATTGCGATCGTAAAAAGAACGGCGATCATCAAAATCTTTTTCATAACGTGTTAAATTATTGCGTTGATAAATTGTACGCTCTTATAAAAGTCGAAAAGCGTTTTTTGTTTATTCTGTTCACAAAAGTTAACAAAGTTCGTGCCTTAGCCGATGCGTGTTATCGACGCACCAATGGCATTGAGGCGTTGATCGATTGCTTCGTATCCTCGGTCAATTTGTTCGATATTTGAAATCTTACTGTTGCCCTGAGCCGAAAGTGCAGCAATTAACAGGGCTACGCCGGCACGAATGTCGGGAGAACTCATGGTGGTGCCTCGTAGCTGCACCTTTTTGTTCAAGCCGATAACGGTTGCACGATGGGGGTCGCAAAGAATGATTTGTGCGCCCATATCGATGAGCTTGTCGACAAAGAACAAGCGGCTTTCAAACATCTTTTGGTGGATCAGTACACTGCCTTTAGCCTGCGTTGCCACAACCAGGAATATGCTTAACAAGTCGGGGGTTAATCCGGGCCACGGAGCATCGGCAATGGTCATGATGGAACCGTCGATGAAGGTTTCGATTTCATATTCGTCCTGCGCCGGTATGTGAATTGTGTCGCCAATGATTTCCATTTTTATTCCCAGCCGCTTGAAAGAGTCAGGAATGATTCCCAGGTGTTTGATGCCCACATCTGGAATGGTAATGTCTGATCCGGTCATTGCTGCTAATCCAATGAAACTTCCCACCTCGATCATGTCGGGCAGAATGCGGTGTGTGCAGCCCGTGAGCGAGGAAACACCTTCAATGGTCAGTAAGTTTGAACCGATGCCGCTGATTTGAGCTCCCATGCTGACCAGCATTCTGGAAAGTTGTTGCAGATAGGGTTCGCAGGCGGCATTGTAGATGGTTGTTGTTCCCTGGGCTAGCACGGCAGCCATTAAAATATTGGCTGTACCGGTAACCGAAGCTTCGTCGAGTAGCATATAGGAGCCGGTAAGCTGCTTGGCCTCTACGCTGAAATAGTGTTTTTCAGCATCGAAGCGGAAGGATGCCCCCAGTTTTTGCAGGCCTACAAAATGAGTGTCCAGCCGGCGGCGGCCGATTTTATCGCCACCGGGCTGCGGAATGTAAGCTTGCCCGAAGCGGGCCAGCAGAGGCCCTACGATCATAATGGATCCGCGCAGGCTGATGGCTTGCCTGGAAAAGTTCTCGCTTTGGAGATAATCGATGTTGATTTCATCAGCCTGGAAGCTGAATGTACCTTTGCGTATCCTTTCGGTTTTTACACCTAAGTCGCCCAGGAGCTCAATGAGCTTAAGGACGTCCCGGATTTCGGGGATGTTGCTGATTGTAATCTTTTCAGCGCTCAGTAAGGTGGCGCAAATAATTTGTAGTGCTTCGTTTTTTGCACCTTGGGGCGTTAATGTGCCGTGAAGTTTCCGGCCCCCTTCAATATGAAATGTTGCCATCTCCGGAGTAATGTGTTTTTAGCCGTTTACCGGCGATGTTTCTTTTGCCCGCGGTTGCTTTGGGTGCTTTGTTTTTTGCGGGGTTTGGTATGCAGCAATTCCTTGGTTTCAGTCAAGCCCAAATCAGATCGTTTGATTGTTCCTTTGGACAAGATTTCCAGATCTTCGTATATTTTCTCATCATCTACCGCATCTTTATTCCAGGAGAGGTAGCTTTTTTTCATGTGGTTGGCGATGAGCTTAATCAGGTTTTCTTTTTCGTCGCCCGCATCGTAAACACTCGCTTTGTCGATCAGCTCTTCGAGAATTTTGCCATAGTGGCGTTTTTTGATGCGCCCGGTGCTGTATGGAATACGTGCCGGTGGTTCGTTAAACGTTTCGCGGCGGGGTGGCTCGTAGGGATAGTCAATGTCTAATTGGAAGTCGGACATGATGGCCAGGTGATCCCATAGTTTATGTTTAAAATCGTTGATGTCGCGCAGGTAGGGGTACATATTTCCCATGATGTCAACGATGGTTCGGGCAGCACGGTTTCTTTCGTCCCGGTCTTCGATGGTCATAATATGATCGACCATATTTTGTAAATTACGCCCATACTCCGGAAGGGGCATTTTCTTTCGATTTGAATTGTAATCCATCTAAAAAATGTTCTAATAAAAAACTGAATTCAACTAAACAGGGTTGAGTCAATCGGGTAATAATTCTGATTATCAGTTGTGAAGTGTATTCTTTGCTTACAAAGCTAGTTGAAATAATTTCACAGCCAAATCTTTTGTTTGTAAATCTTGTAATTTGCTGATTCCCTTATGGCTTTCTTTAGTGGACAATCCTCAATTTTGCGAATTTCAGCAAGAGCTGTTTTTGCCCGGCATTGGGAAAGAAGACAGTGGCTTTCAAGTTGGGGAACGTGCCGTCGACTTGTTGTACTTTACCTTTGCCAAAGCGTTGATGTTCAACGGTCATGCCTGCCTGGATGTCGCGTGGGTCATCGCCGTCAAAATTTTGATTTTGCTTCTTGGCTTCCCGCAGTTGCATCAGTTTTTGGTTCATCAGCTGCGGATTGGCATTGGCCGGCCGGCTGGCAGCGGGCGTTTGCGGTGGCTCTTGGGCTTGTGGCTTTCGGAATCCGGCATAGCCACCGGTTTGCGGAGACTCACGTTCGAAGCCCATCCCGTTTTCTTCGGGCATATCCAAATAACGTCCGTCGATTTCCAAAATGAAGCGACTGGGATTACAGAAGTCCAGTTTTCCCCAGCGATAGCGTTGTTTGGCAAAACTCAGATAGGCGTTTTCCTCTGCTCTTGTCAGGGCAACATAAAACAGACGGCGTTCTTCTTCAAACGATTCAATGCTCGGATTGGCTCCTCCCTTGGGGGCCGATGGAAAAAGGTTTTCTTCCATACCGACGATAAACACATTTTTGAACTCCAGACCTTTGGATGAGTGGACGGTCATGAGGGTAACCTTGTCCAGATCTTCGTCTTTCTCGCCGTCCTGGTCGGTCAACAGAGCCACATCTTCCATATAATTCCCCAGGGCATTGGCTGTGCCTTCCTCCCGGGCGTTGATGGTAAACTCCTGGATCCCGTTCAGCAATTCCTGGATGTTTTCGAAACGGCTTAAGCCTTCGGGGGTTTGATCGCGGTACAGATCCTTCATGATGCCGGTTTGGGTGGCGATATAGTTGGCCAGCTCGTAAGCATCGGCTGTCAGCGTTTTCTCCTGAAACTGACTGATCATTTCGCTGAAAGCAGTCAGTTTGGCCAGGGTTCCTTTGTTCAGACCGGCCGCATTTTCATAGGGCGACTTTTGGATGGTTTCGTAGATGGATTCCGTACGCGCTACGGCAGCCTGCTCCAGCTTGGCCAGGGTGGTTGCCCCGATTCCGCGTGCCGGGTAGTTAATCACCCGTTTCAGAGCTTCATTGTCTTTGGGGTTGATAACCAGTCGGAAATAGCTTAGCAGGTCTTTGATTTCCTTGCGTTGGTAGAACGACAACCCTCCGTAAATTTTGTAGGGAATGTTGCGTTTGCGCAAGGCTTCTTCAAAAATACGCGACTGGGCATTGGTACGGTAGAGGATGGCATAATCCTGAAAGCGATAGTGCTTGCGCATTTGTGTCTCGCTAATCTCGTTAGCCACCAGGTAGCCTTCTTCGTTGTCGGTTAAAGCCGAAAATACCTTGATGCGGTTACCGCCACTATTTTCAGAGAAAACATTTTTTTGCAGCTGTCGCTTGTTTTTGGCAATCACGCTGTTGGCTGCATTCACAATGGTTTGTGTGGAACGGTAGTTTTGCTCCAGCTTAAAAACCTGATGTTTGGGGTAGTCCTTCTGGAAATTGAGAATGTTTTCGATTCGGGCACCGCGGAACGAATAAATACTTTGCGCATCGTCGCCAACCACGCAAAGATTATGATGCTGTGCCGCCAGATTTTTAATGATCAGATATTGCGAAAAGTTGGTGTCCTGGTACTCGTCAACGAGCAGGTAGTCGAACTTTTGCTGGTATTTGGCCAAAATGTCTTTGTGGTCGCGAAACAGAATGTTGGTTTTAAGCAGCAGGTCGTCAAAGTCCATGGCCCCGGCAATTTTGCACCGCTTGTCATATTCTTTGTAGATCTCGGCAATGCGGGGCATGCGAATGCTCATGTCGTACTCCATGATTTGCGCATTTTGCTGGTAGGCCGGCGGTGTTATCAGGCTGTTTTTAGCCGACGATATGCGGCTGGCCACAACGTTGGGCTTGTAGGTCTTTTCGTCGAGCTGCATGCTTTTGAGAATGGTTCTGATCAGGCTTTTGGAGTCTGCGGAATCGTAAATGGTGAAATTCGACGGGAAGCCCAGCACTTCAGCTTCGGTACGCAGGATGCGTGCGAAAATGGAGTGGAAGGTGCCCATCCACAGGTAGCGGGCGGTGGATTGTCCAACAATGGTGGCAATCCGTTCTTTCATTTCCTTGGCTGCTTTGTTGGTAAAGGTCAAGGCAAGAATGTTGCCCGGTTTGGCCCCTTTTTGCAGCAGGTGGGCAATTCTGAATGTCAACACCCGGGTTTTGCCCGAGCCAGCACCGGCAATAACCAGCGATGGTCCTTCAATATTTATAACTGCCTGGCGTTGGGCATCGTTTAATCCGTCCAAATAACTCATGCTTAATCAAATCTTTTGGGATAAGAGTTGTTCTTATCGCGAATATCGTTCGTTTTATATCATCCGGAGCCGGCACGCGTGTGTGGGGTGAAGTGCGCTCCGGGGCTCAAAAGTAAAACCTATTTCCGGGATTCATTGTTTCGCACCGGCATAGTTTTCAACAACAGACGAAAACACAAATTTCGGCAATAAAAATAAGTCTGGCGCAAAAGATAAATGAATTTTATGCGTTAATATTGTGTAATTCCAAAAACAAAACCTGATTCTGTTGCAGATGAAGCATTTATTTTCAGTTTTTATTGTGTTTTTATTCATCGGCTACGTGGCTGAGTGCAGTGCGCAAATCACCACCATCACAGCCAGCGGTCAAACAATGACCAATTATCCTTCGGGCGATCAGTATCTGATTTACATTTTTTGTGGACAACAGGGAGTGCCTTCGGGGAGTTTGACTGCACAATTTTCAACGGGCGAAACGGCCGACTTCGAGTGGTTTCAATATAATTCGCAGACCGGTTTGTTTGAAGCGCGAGCTGAATTTGACCAGTCGGCAGTTGTGGCATCAACGGCTCCCGGGTTGGAGGATGGCTGCTACCGGGTGAAGGTCACCGCCGGAGGGCAGACGGAGACTTACACCGCTTGGGTGTTGAATAGCTGGTATGTGCTGAGCGCCGAGATTTCGGAAGTAACTTGTGATTATTTCCGGATTACCGGGGAGATTACCGATCAGGCGGTTTTGGAATATACCGATTTGGCAGGCGCAGGGACGGATTTTCCGGTGCAGAAGATTGTGCAGGCTCGCTGGGAGAGTGGATCGGAGGCGTTGAGTACGCTGTTGAGCCCGACAATTTACTACCCGCCAAGTTCGAATACAACCTATGAGCTGACCGTTTACGATGATTTGGGCTGTTCGGCAACAACCAGCGTTTATTACGAGTCGGTTGTGCCCAAAGCTGATTTTACAGCCAGTCCCGAAAGTGGTGAAGCTCCGCTGGAGGTGAGCTTTAGTAACCAGTCGCAGAATGCCGACGAGTATGAGTGGTTTTTCTTTCGCGATATTGCCGAAATTCGGGCTGAGGCAGCATCGGAGGGGAGCGTAGCCGATAGTATCATGGATGTTGCGCTGGATGTAAATCCAATTTATACCTACGAAAATTCGGGTGAGTACAAGGTGAAAATGGTGGCGACGAAGCAGTCCGGAGAGTTAGTCTGTCACGATACACTCTACCTGGATTATTACATCAAGGTAGATACTTCGTATATTGATGCGCCGAACTTTTTCACCCCAAATGGCGATGGCACCAACGATAAGTTTAAGGTATATTTCAGTTCCATGAAAAGTATCGACATTAAGATTTTCAATCGGTGGGGAAAACGCGTGTATGGCGTTAGCCGCAACAATTTGGGAACCTTTAATAGTGATGGCGAGGAGCTGGCCTGGGATGGTCGCATTGGTGGGCGGATGGCAAGCCCCGGCGTTTATTATTATGTGGTGGAAGGAAGAGGGCGCGACGACCGGAAGTGGCATAAGTCCGGGTTCTTTCATCTTTTCCGTTCAAAGTAGTTATTGCTGAAAGCAGCATAGAAAAGCCCGGCTCTTTCGACCCGGGCCTTTTGCGTTTGTGAAATTGTAATAAACAGTACTATTCTTCAATCATTTCGGCAGCGTACGAATGCAGAAGTTCATCTTGCACTTCTTGCGGTACCTTTTCGTAGCCATTAAAGCTGATGTTGAAACGGCCCCGTCCCTGGGTGACTGAACTTAGGGAAGTGGCATATTTGTACATCTCCTTCAATGGTACACGGGCTTCGATTTTCTCGTAGCCTTTTTCGCTGCCCATGCCCATAATTAGGGCCCGGCGTCCCTGCAGGTCACTCATCACGTCACCCATGCGTTCGCTCGGAACCATCACTTCGAGGTTGTAGATGGGCTCGAGAATTTTGGGCCCTGCTTGTTTAAAGGCCATCGAAAAGGCATTGCGGCCTGCCAGCTTAAACGAAATCTCGTTGCTGTCCACCGGGTGCATCTTGCCGTCGTAAACGTAAACCCGAATATCGCGGGCATACGAGCCGGTGAGCGGGCCTTCTTCCATTTTTTCCATGATGCCTTTGAGGATGGCCGGCATAAAGCGGGCATCAATCGATCCGCCAACAATACAGTTGTGGAAGATCAGTTTGCCGCCCCATGGCAGGGGGTGTTCCTGGGTGTCGCGAACCGAAAGCTTCTGTTCCTTGTCGCCCATCTTGAAGGAGTTGCGCGGCTCGCTGCCTTCTTCGTAAGGCTCTATCACCAGGTGTACTTCGCCGAATTGTCCGGCACCGCCCGATTGTTTCTTGTGGCGGTAGTCGGCCTGCGCCGATTTGGTAATTGTTTCGCGGTAGGGGATTTTCGGGGCCTTAAACTCGACATCAATTTTGAAAACATTTTTATAGTACCAGTGCAGGGCGTTTTGGTGATATTCGCCCTGACAATGTACCAGCATTTGCTTCAGCTCTTTGGAGTACTCAACCACAAAAGTGGGGTCTTCGTCGTGCATCTTGGCAAACATTTCGCCAATTTTTTCTTCGTCGGCCTCGTTTACGGCATAAAGCGCAACGGTGTGCCGCGATGGGGGAAATTCGATGGGCTTAAACTGGTAATGTGCTACCTTTTCGCTCAGGGTGTGGTTCACTTTGGTTTCGCGGAGTTTGACCGTTGAGCCAATGTCGCCGGCAATCATCTCGGGAACCTTGGTGCGGTTTTTGCCGGCATTGACAAAGATTTGCGAGACGCGTTCTTTGTTGTCCGATTTCGAGTTGATCAGGTCCTGTCCTTCTTTTACGGTTCCGCTCATGACCTTGAAGAAGGTGATTTCGCCCACGTGTTGCTCGATGGTTGTTTTAAAAACAAAGAGTGAGGGCGACTCGGAAGGATCGACCTTGGGGTGTTTACCGTTAATTTCGGGTACTTCCACGGCTTCGGCCGGCGAGGGGGTGATGTTGGTGATGAACTCCATCAGGCGGCTTACGCCGACAGCTTGTTTTGCACCGGCGCAAAACACGGGGAACAGGCTGCGTTCAATCATGCCCAGTTTGATGCCCTGGCGCATTTCGTCTTCGGTCAGGCTGCCTTTCTCGAAGTAAAGCTCCATTAGCCCTTCGTCGTTTTCAGCAGCCATCTCCACTAATTCGTTATGTAGTTCGTCGGCGCGTTCTTTTTCACTTTCGGGGATGTCGCTTATTTCGGGTTGGCCGCCGTCGAGGGGGTATTTGTATTGTTTCATCGTCAGCACATCGATGATGGTGTTGAAGCCCGGGCCGGCATTCACCGGGTATTGCACCGGGGTGACTTTATTGCCGTAGAGTGCCTTGGCTTGTTCCAGGGTTTGCTCGTAATGCGCGTTTTCGTGGTCCAGGTGGTTGAAAAGGAAAATTACGGGTTTGTGTGCATTGGCCGTGATTCGGTAGGCCGATTCGGTGCCCGATTCCATGCCCTGGGGGCTGTTGATGACAATAACAGCGCTGCCCACAACGTGGAGGGCGCTAATTACAGCACCTCGGAAATCATCCATTCCCGGTGTGTCGATGATGTTGATTTTTTTGTTGTTGTATTCAGCATGAAGCACGGTGGAAAACACGGAGTTGCCATAGTCCTGCTCAATGGGCTGATAGTCCGATACCGTATTACCGGCCGTTACTTCGCCTCGGCGGTTAATTACTCCACCCTCAAGCAGCATGGCCTCTGCAAGGGTGGTTTTCCCGGTGCCGGCATTGCCGATTAGCGCAATGTTCCGGATTTCATCAGTCTTATATACTTTCATAATTGCTGATTTTATTGGTTTGAAACACGTTTTGTTCTGGTTTGGAATTGTTTGGTTGATCTCAAATTTAATAATAATATCTTAACATTAGTCAACTTCGCAGGCGTTAAAATATGTTATTGAAATGCTGTTGAAAATGGCGGCTTTATTTGCTTAAGTCGATTGCTTTCAGTAAATAAAACGCCTGTACTGTTGTGCTTTGTCTTGCTGTTGGTTTCGGGTGATAGCTTTTGCTGTTTTTGCTGGTCGTTTATGCCATAGCTCCGAACTTTTCAGGCTTGCAGGCTGTTTTTAAGGCTTACATCAAAATTGATATTGACGCATGACGACAGAAGAAAAAAAACAACCCCTAATCGCCTTTTTCGATACGAAGCCCTACGACCGGGAAGTGTTTAATCAGCTGAATGAAAACTACGGTTACCGCATAAAGTATTTTCAATACCACATCACGCCCGATAACTGCATTCTGGCCAAGGATGCCGATGTTGTGGTGGTGTTTGTGAACGATATTATTTCGGCCAGTGTGATTGATCAGTTGGCTGATTTTGGGGTGAAGCTGGTTGCTTTGCGCTGCTCGGGCTTTAACAACGTCGACCTGAAATATGCAAGCGGGAAATTGCGCATTGTGCGGGTGCCGGCTTATTCGCCCAATGCCATTGCCGAACATACGGTGGCCTTGATGATGACACTGAACCGCAAGATTCACCGGGCTTATTTCCGAACCCGCGATGCCAACTTTACCCTGAACGGATTGATGGGCTTTACCATGCAGGGAAAAACGGCCGGCGTGATCGGAACCGGAAAAATCGGGAAAGCGTTGGTGAAAATCCTTAAAGGTTTCGATATGCAGGTGTTGGCTTACGATCCCTATCCTGATGACAAATTTGCCCGTTCGGTGGGGTGTAAATATGTTGATCTGGACTCGCTGTTGCGGCAGTCGGATGTGATTTCGCTGAACTGCCCGCTCACCCGCGAAACCAAATGGCTGATTGATAAGGATGCCATTGCGATGATGAAACAAGGCGTGATGGTTGTCAATACCGGCAGGGGGAAGCTGATCCGTACTTCGGATCTGATTGATGGACTGAAATCGGGCCAGGTGGGTGCTGCCGGCTTGGATGTGTACGAAGAGGAGAGTGAATATTTCTTCGAGGATTTGTCCGACCGCGTGTTGTTCGACGATACTCTGGCGCGGCTACTCACCTTTAATAATGTGATTATCACGTCGCATCAGGCCTTTTTTACCCGCGAGGCGTTAATGAATATTGCGGGCGTCACACTCGATAATATTACCGACTATTTTGCAGGTAAGGAGCTGGTGAACGAGGTGGTCTATTCTGAATAATATTAGTAGACGCAGATGTAAATGGACGCAGATAGCGCTGATTGTTTATGATTTTCTATCAAAATCAGGATTCAAGAATCCGCCATGATCATAAGCAATCAGAAGAATCTGCGTTTCGTATTTAAACAATCCGCGTCTACTCAATCCAAAACTGAGTTTTTGGGGAAGCTATTAACGGCTTGTTGTGGATAAATTGTATCGGGAGCTTGTTGTGGCGGGCCGTTTTCATCCTATATTTATTGCATCAACTGTGTATGTATGTCCCGATTTCCTCATTTTAAACAACCGGATGCCATGGACTGCGGGCCCACTTGCCTGCGCATGATTGCTAAATTCTACGGCAAAAGCATTCCCCTGGATTACCTTCGGGATCAATCTCATATTTCGCGCGAAGGGGTTTCCCTGTTGGGAATCAGCGATGCGGCCGAAGCCATCGGCATGCGTTCAATGGGGACCAAAGTATCGTTCGAGCAGTTGGTGAACGATGTACCCAAGCCCTGTGTGGTGCATTGGGATCAGAATCACTTTGTGGTGCTGTACGAGGCCCGCAAAGGCAAAATGGAGGTGGCCGATCCGGCCTTTGGCTTGGTCAAATATACCGATGCCGAGTTTAAGCAGCACTGGCTGGCTACGGCCAAGGAGGGCGTGAGCAAAGGGATTTGCCTGATGTTGCAACCTACGCCGGCCTTTTACGAGCGCGAAGATGAGAAGCCGCCTAAGGGTGGGTTCTCGTTCCTGTTTCGCTACCTGCGGCCTCACCGCCGGTTGATGGGGCAGTTGTTCATTGGCTTTGTTGCTGCCAGCCTGATTCAGCTCATTTTCCCCTTCCTGACTCAAAGTTTGGTTGACGTGGGGATCAATAACCAGGATCTGAATTTTATCTATCTGGTGTTGGTTGCGCAGATGGTGCTTTTTGTCGGTCAAACCTCCATCGAGTTTATTCGCTCCTGGATCCTGCTGCATATTTCAACGCGAATTAATATTTCCATCATATCCGACTTCCTGATTAAGCTGATGAAGCTGCCCATTGGTTTTTTCGACACCAAAATGATTGGCGACCTCATGCAGCGCATTCAGGATCACCGGCGCATCGAACGATTCCTCACCACCCAAACGCTGGGCGTGTTGTTCTCGGTGGTTAGCTTGTCGGTTTTTGCCGTTGTTTTGGCCATTTACAGTTCGACCATCCTGTTGATCTTTCTGGTTGGATCGGCTGTGTATGTGGTTTGGGTGTGGTTGTTCATGCGAAAACGCCGCGAGCTGGATTATAAGAAGTTTTCGCATCGATCGGATAATCAAAGTATGTTGATTCAGTTGATTACCGGGATGCAGGAAATTAAACTGAACAACTACGAAAAACAAAAGCGCTGGGAATGGGAGCGTATTCAGGCTCGCCTGTTTCGCGTGAGCGTGCAGAATCTCTCGGTCGACCAATATCAGCAGGCGGGATCGGTATTTGTCAACCAAACCAAAAATATCCTGATCACCGTTGTGGCGGCAATGGCTGTGTTGAATGGCGAAATGACCCTGGGGATGATGCTGGCGGTACAGTTTATCATTGGTCAGATGAATAGCCCGCTGAGTGAGCTCATCAACTTTATGCACCTGGCGCAGGAGGCGAAGATATCGCTGGAGCGTTTAGGTGAAATTCATAATAAGAAAGAGGAAGGGGATAAGGATAAACCGCTACTGAACACCATGCCTTTGGATAGAAGCCTGTATATCGAAAATCTGGTGTTTCAGTATGAAGGGCCACATTCGCCCAAGGTGCTGAAAGATATCAACCTGACGATTCCGGAAAAGAAGATTACGGCTATTGTCGGAACCAGTGGTAGCGGAAAGACGACGCTGGTGAAGCTGCTGCTGGGCTTTTATCCACCGGCAAGCGGGAAGATTCGGGTGGGCGAAACCGACCTTCAGAATTTCTCGCAGCAATGGTGGCGAACCAAGGTGGGCGCCGTTATGCAGGATGGTTTTATCTTTTCGGACACGATTGTGTCGAACATCGCTGTGGGGGTTGAGCGGCTCGATAAGGAGCGTTTGTTGTTTGCGGCTAAAATGGCTAATCTTATGGATTTAATTGAAGGCTTACCGTTAGGTTTTAATACGAAGATTGGTCAGGATGGCCATGGCCTCAGCCAGGGGCAAAAGCAGCGGATCCTGATTGCCCGGGTGATTTATAAGAATCCGGACTACCTTTTCTTCGATGAAGCAACCAATGCTCTGGATGCCAATAATGAGAAGGTAATCATGGAGAATCTGAATCAGGTTTACCAGGGGAAAACGGTTATTGTTGTTGCCCACCGCCTGAGCACGGTGAAAAATGCCGACCAGATTGTGGTGATTGAGCGCGGCGAAATCGTGGAGCTGGGCACGCATGAAGAACTAACCGCTAAGCGCGGTGCTTATTATAACTTGGTGAAGAACCAGTTGGAGCTGGGAAGTTAAAATGGCGAGTTAAGGTTTGAGACGCAGATTTATGAAGATGAACGCAGATGAAATCATAACGATCATAAGCCATCAGCGGAATTGGCGTCAAAGTTGAAAGAAAATATAGAGTTAGACGCAGATTGATATGATTTTTAAGATTGACGCGGATGAAATCATAACGATCATGAATCATCAGCGAAATCAGCGTCTAAGTTGAAAGAAATTATAGGATGAGACGCGGATTTGTATGATTTTTACGATTGACGCAGATGAAATCATAACAATCAGCGTCTAAAGAAAAAAAAACATGCCACAAAGAGAAGGTCATATTAATCGTAGTGAAGAGGTGCAGGAGATCATCGGGAAATCGCCCTCTTGGTTATTGCGAAGCGGTCAAACGGCTTTGCTGATCTTCGTGGTGTTGTTGCTGTTGGGAAGTTGGCTGTTTCATTATCCCGATATTATTAGTGCCCGGGTGACGGTTTATACCGAAAATCCGCCGGCACATATCGTGGCGCGTACCACGGGGCGGATCGATCATCTGCTGGTGGCGGACAAAGACACGGTGCAGCGCGGCGATGTAATTGCAATTTTGGAAAATGCCGCTAATTACGACGATGTGGTCTTACTGCAACAAAGCCTGAGCGATGTTGACCGTTTTTTGATCTCGTTCGATACCCTATATTATAAGGTACTGACAGCTGATTACCGGCTGGGAGATATTCAGTCCGATTATTCATCGTTTTTGCGGCTGTATAATAATTACATCAGTTTTATTCGCCTGGGCTTTTATCCGCAAAAGGTGAAGTCGCTCGGGCAGCAGGTGCACATGCAGCGTATTTATTACGACCGCTTGTGGAGTCAGCGGCAGATTCTCGAGAATGAGTATCATATCGCCATGGAGCAATTTCGGCGCGATTCGTCCTTGTTTAAAAAGGATGTGCTGTCGCTGGTGGAGTACAAAAACTCCGAGTCGGCCATGTTGCAGAAGAAATTTAGTTTTAACGAGTCGCGAACCGACTTGGCCGAAACGCAGAAAGAGATCATTGAGCTGGAACAGGAAGTGGTTGGCGCGCAAAAAGAGTACGAAGATCAAAAGTTGAAGCTTCAAAGCGAGATGATTGAATCGTACAATATCTTAAAAAGTCGCCTGGATTACTGGTTTAAGACCTTCGTGCTGGAAACACCGATTGATGGTAAAGTGACTTTTACCAACTACTGGAGTAAGAACCAGCAGGTGAAGGCCGATGAGGTTGTTTTTACGGTTGTTCCTTTTCACGAGAGTAAAATTATAGGCCGTGTTCACCTGCCCCTGCGTGGTGCTGGCAAGGTGAAGCAGGGGCAGTGTGTGAATATTCGTTTCGACAATTTCCCGTATATGGAATATGGTATGGTGAAGGCTTCGGTGAAATCAATCTCGCTGGTGCCTTCCAACGATAATTACATTGCTGAAGTTGAACTGCCGCAAAACCTGGAGACCAACTACCACATTCCGTTGGTGTTTAGTCAGGAAATGAAGGGCGATGCCGAAATTATTACCGATGACCTGCGATTGATTCAGCGCTTTTTCAACCCGATAAAATCCTTGTTGAAGTCCAAAGTTTCGGACTAGTCTGATTTTCAATCAAATTTTTCGAAAAAATATTAAAAAACAGACGCAAAAGCTATTGTTCTTTGTTGAAAATTAGTACTTTTGCCAACCGTTTTTGGAGTGTTCTATCCAAAACCGACTAGGGCTGTATTCGTATTTATCAGCAGATCAATGCGTTTATAGTTGATTAAAAATGAAACTTATAATTATAAATTAAATAGTTGTATGCCTACAATTCAGCAGTTAGTTAGAAAGGGGAGACAATCAAATGTAGTAAAGAGTAAATCTCCTGCATTGGATTCTTGCCCGCAGAGAAGGGGCGTATGTGTGCGTGTGTACACTACAACTCCTAAAAAACCGAACTCGGCAATGCGTAAAGTAGCTCGTGTTCGTTTGACAAACGGAAAAGAAGTGAATGCTTACATTCCGGGTGAAGGTCATAACCTTCAGGAGCACTCTATTGTATTAGTACGTGGTGGTCGTGTGAAAGACTTACCAGGGGTACGTTATCACTTGATTCGCGGTGCATTGGATACAGCCGGTGTGGCTAACCGTACACAGCGTCGTTCTAAATACGGAGCGAAACGTCCGAAGAAATAAGACATAGAGTAGAGTTTTAGTGGTTTGGTTGAGTAAATGATCTCAGCAGAGGCTGAGGGAATTGAAGCTCAATTTTAGTCACAACCAATTCGAATAACACTAGAAAAAATTGCAATGAGAAAAGCAAAACCAAAGAAGCGGATCACTCTTCCTGATCCAAAATTTAACGACGTTCTTGTAACACGTTTTGTAAACGACTTGATGATCGATGGTAAAAAATCGATCGCTTACGGAATCTTCTACGATGCCTTGACGATCGTTGAAAACCGTATGAAGAACGACGAAGTTGCTCCACTTGATGTGTGGAAAAAAGCCTTGGAGAATGTAACTCCAGCCGTCGAAGTGAAAAGCCGCCGTGTAGGTGGTGCTACTTTCCAGGTTCCTATGGAAATCCGTCCGGAACGTAAAGTTTCAATTTCAATCAAAAACTTGATTTTATTCGCACGTAAACGCTCAGGCAAATCAATGGCTGATAAATTGGCTGCTGAAATTCAAGCCGCGTACAACGAAGAAGGTGGTGCTTACAAGAAAAAAGAAGAAACCCACCGTATGGCCGAAGCAAACCGTGCATTCGCTCACTTCCGTTTCTAATAGCGGGCGGAATAATTAATAATAATCAAGATTAGAAATAGTAATCATGGCTAGAGATCTAAAATATGTAAGGAATATCGGTATCATGGCTCACATCGATGCCGGTAAGACAACAACGACCGAGCGGATTCTGTTTTATACAGGTTTGACTCACCGTATTGGTGAGGTGCATGACGGTGCTGCTACCATGGACTGGATGGAGCAAGAGCAGGAACGTGGTATTACCATTACTTCTGCTGCGACAACTACTTTCTGGAAGTATGAGGACGTGCAACACCAAATTAACATCATCGATACTCCGGGACACGTTGACTTTACCGTAGAGGTTGAGCGTTCATTGCGTATCCTGGATGGTGCTGTTGCCTTGTTCTGTGCTGTTGGTGGAGTGGAAGCTCAATCGGAAACAGTATGGCGTCAGGCTGAAAAGTATGGCGTTCCCCGTATCGGTTTCGTGAACAAAATGGACCGTTCAGGTGCCGATTTCTTCGATGTTGTATCACAAGTGAAAGATAAATTGGGTGCAAACCCGGTTCCTGTTCAAATTCCTATTGGTGCTGAAGAAGCATTCTTAGGGGTGATTGACTTGTTGGAAAACAAAGCAATCGTTTATACCGATCAGGGTGACCACGGTTCTACATTCGAAGTACAAGATATTCCTGCTGATTTAGCAGAACAAGCTGCCGAATACCGCGCAAACTTAATTGAAGAAGTTGCCGTATTGGACGAAGGCTTGATGGAACGTTTCTTTGAAGATCCGGATTCAATTACTGCTGAAGATTTGATCCCGGTTATCCGCAAAGCAACAATCGAAGGATTGATCGTTCCGATGATGTGTGGTTCGGCATTTAAAAACAAAGGTGTTCAACGTTTGTTGGATGCTGTTTGTGAGTTCTTGCCTAGCCCGCTTGACAAAGGTCAAATTAAAGGTACCGACATTAAAACAGGTGAGGATATTATCCGTAATGCCGATGTTAATGAGCCTTTGGCAGGTTTGGCTTTCAAAATTGCAACTGACCCTTATGTAGGTCGTTTGTGTTTTGTGCGTATTTACTCAGGTGTGTTGAATGCTGGTGATTCAGTTTACAACTCACGTACCGGTAAAAAAGAGCGTATTTCTCGCTTGTTCCAGATGCACTCAAACAAACAAAACCCGAAAGAGCTTATCGAAGCCGGTGATATCTGTGCTGCGGTAGGTTTCAAAGATATCCGTACAGGTGATACTTTGTCTGACCTGGATCACCCGGTAGCCCTGGAATCAATGGACTTCCCGGAACCGGTAATCGGTGTTGCCGTTGAGCCAAAAACTCAAAAAGATATGGATAAGTTGGGTATTGGTTTGGCTAAATTGGCCGAAGAAGACCCTACTTTCAAGGTAAATACGGACGAAGAAACTGGTCAAACAGTAATTCGCGGTATGGGTGAGCTTCACCTCGAAATTATCATCGACCGTTTGAAACGCGAGTTTAAGGTTGAATGTAACCAAGGTAAACCTCAGGTTGCTTACAAAGAATCAATCAGCCAGGAAGTACAGCTGCGCGAGACTTATAAAAAGCAAACCGGTGGTCGTGGTAAATTCGCCGACATCATCGTTAAAGTTGGTCCTGCCGACGAAGGTAAAGAGGGCTTAACTTTCATCAACTCGGTAACTGGTGGACGTATTCCTCGCGAATTCATCCCTTCAGTACAAAAAGGTTTCGAATCAGCCTTGTCAAACGGTCCGTTGGCCGGTTTCGAAGTGGATAGCTTGAAAGTTGAACTGTTGGATGGTTCATTCCACGCAGTTGACTCCGACCAGTTGTCGTTCGAAATTTGTGCTCGTCAGGCATTCAAATCAGCTGCATCGCAAGCTGGTCCTAAACTGCTTGAGCCGATCATGAAAGCTGAAATCGTTACTCCTGAAGAATACATGGGGGACATTATCGGTGACTTGAACCGTCGTCGTGGTAACGTAGCCGGTATGGAAGAAAAATCAGGTGCCCGTGTAATTAAAGCAACGGTGCCTCTGTCTGAAATCTTCGGATATGTTACTACCCTGAGAACATTGTCTTCCGGTCGTGCAACTTCATCAATGACCTTCTCACATTATGAAGAAGTACCTCGTCAATTGGCGATTTCGGTATTGGAAGAATTGAAAGGAAAAGTTGAATTATTGTAATATAATTTTATTTATCTCATTATGAGTCAAAAGATCAGAATTAAGCTGAAATCGTATGATCACAACTTAGTTGATAAGTCAGCTGAAAAGATCGTAAAGACTGTAAAAACTACTGGTGCTGTAGTGAGCGGACCTATTCCGCTCCCTACACACAAACGTGTTTTCACAGTATTGCGTTCTACATTCGTGAACAAAAAATCACGCGAACAATTCCAGTTGTCTTCTTACAAACGTTTGATCGACATCTACAGCTCAACAGCAAAAACAATCGATGCCCTGATGAAATTAGAATTACCCAGTGGCGTTGAAGTAGAAATTAAAGTTTGATAACCTGTAAAAAAAGAAAAAATGACAGGATTAATCGGTAAAAAAATCGGAATGACTTCCGTATTCAGTGTTGAAGGGAAAAATGTTCCATGCACTGTGATCGAAGCCGGTCCTTGTGTTGTAACACAAGTGAAAACGGCAGAAACCGATGGTTACGAAGCAGTTCAATTAGGCTTTGGTGATAAGAAAGAAAAAAACACCACAAAAGCTGAGTTCGGCCACTTTCAAAAAGCCGGCGTTGAACCAAAACGTGACGTAGTCGAGTTTCGTGACTTTGACGGCGAGTATAAACTCGGTGACACCATTACAGTAGATGTGATTAACCCGGAAAGCTGGGTGGATATCACAGGCGTTACAAAAGGTAAAGGTTTCCAAGGTGTTGTTAAACGTTACAACTTCCGTGGTGTGGGTGATGCTACACACGGTCAGCATAACCGTTTAAGAGCTCCCGGTTCTCTTGGTGCATCTTCTTACCCATCACGTGTATTCAAAGGTATGCGTATGGCTGGTCGCACTGGTGGCGCTAACAAAACAGTTCAAAACCTGAAAGTATTGAAAGTAATCCCGGAATCTAACTTGTTAATCGTTAAAGGTTCAATCCCGGGAGCTAAAGGTTCAACCGTAATTATTTATCAGTAATGGAAGTTAAAGTATTAAATACAGCCGGAAACGAAACCGGAAGATCAGTAGTTCTGAACGAAACGATCTTCGGTGTTGAGCCCAACGACCACGCGATCTACCTGGATGTAAAACAATTTTTGGCAGCGCAACGTCAGGGAACTCACAAAGCAAAAGAACGTGGTGAAATTGCCGGTAGTACCAAAAAGATCAAAAAACAAAAAGGTACTGGTGGTGCTCGTGCCGGTAGCATCAAATCGCCATTGTTCCGTGGTGGTGGTCGCGTATTCGGACCTCGTCCGCGCAACTACGACTTCAAATTGAACAAGAAAGTAAAAGCATTGGCTCGTAAATCAGCATTGACTTACAAAGCTCAAGGCAGCAACATCGTGGTGTTGGAAGACTTTGTTCTGGAAGCTCCGAAAACAAAGGAAATTGTAGCAATTAGCAACAACCTGAAAATTAATGATAAAAAGTTGATTTTCGTTTTACCGGAACAAAATAAAAACATATATTTGTCCTCCAGAAATTTAGAGGGAGTATCTGTTGTAACTGCTTCTGAGTTAACTACTTATCAAATCATGAACGCCGGAAAGGTCATCTTCATGGAGAGTTCTGTTGGTAAGATTGAAGAACAATTTAAGATTTAAGGGGGATAAAAAATGAATATTTTAATTAAACCCATAGTGACGGAAAAGATGACGGCGCAAGGCGAAAGCCTGAACCGTTATGGTTTTATCGTCAGAAGAGATGCCAATAAGCAACAAATTAAAAAAGCAGTTGAAGCACTTTATGATGTTAATGTAGCTGCTGTTAATACCATGGTTTATGGCGGTAAAAACAAAAGCCGTTATACAAAAAGTGGTGTTATCAGTGGTCGCACAAACTCGTTTAAAAAAGCGGTTGTGACATTAGCTGAAGGTGAAGCAATTGATTTTTATAGTAATATATAATAAATAGAAATGGCAGTAAGAAAATTAAAACCAGTTACTCCGGGTCAACGGCACAAAATTATCGGTGCCTTTGATACGATTACTGCATCAACGCCTGAAAAATCATTGTTGAAGCCCGTTCAAAAGTCCGGCGGTCGTAACAACCAAGGACGCATGACAATGAGGTATATAGGTGGTGGGCACAAGAAGAGATACCGTGTGATCGATTTCAAACGCGAGAAAGACGGTATTCCTGCACGTGTTGATTCAATTCAATATGACCCGAATCGTTCGGCTCGTATTGCATTGTTGGTTTATGCCGACGGTGAAAAACGTTACATGCTTGCTCCAAATGGTTTGGTAGCAGGACAAACTGTTTTAAGCGGTTCAGGAATTGCTCCTGAAGTTGGCAACGCCCTTCCACTTTCCGAAATTCCTCTGGGTACTTTAGTACACAACATTGAACTTCACCCTGGACAAGGGGGCGTGATGGCACGTAGTGCAGGAACTTATGCACAATTGACCTCAAGAGAAGGAAAGTACGCTATCGTAAAATTACCTTCCGGCGAATCCAGAATGGTACTTGTTTCTTGCAAGGCTACTGTTGGTACTGTTGGTAACACTGAGCATAACCTCGAACGTTCAGGTAAAGCTGGTCGTTCACGCTGGTTAGGACGCAGACCTCGCGTTCGTGGTGTTGTAATGAACCCGGTTGATCACCCAATGGGTGGTGGTGAAGGCCGCCAGTCAGGTGGACACCCACGTTCACGCAAAGGCTTGTTAGCAAAAGGTTACAAAACCCGCGCTAAGAAAAAAGCTTCCAATAAGTATATTGTAGAAAGACGCAAGAAATAATTAAAGGAGTAGAGTATGAGTCGTTCATTAAAAAAAGGCCCTTTCATCGCTTATAAACTTGAAAGAAAAGTTTTGGCGCAAAATGAAGCAGGAAAAAAGTCTGTGATTAAGACTTGGGCCAGAGCATCAGTAATCTCTCCTGACTTTGTAGGGCACACAATTGCAGTGCATAACGGGAATAAATTTATCCCCGTTTATGTTACTGAAAACATGGTTGGCCATAAATTAGGCGAATTTGCACCTACAAGAACATTCAGGGGACATGGCGGAAACAAAAGGTAACACTTTAGTTTCGAATTAACTATTAAAAGAATTTACGATGGGTGCTAGAAAAAGAAATAAAGCAAACGAACTTAAAGAGGCCAAAAAGACCCAATACTTCGCCGTATTGAAAGATTGCCCTACTTCACCACGTAAGATGCGCCTTGTTGCCGACATGGTACGTGGAATGGAAGTAAACCGCGCTCTTGATGTACTGAAGTTTTCGTCGAAAGAAGCTTCTCGAAAAGTTGAAAAACTGTTAATGTCAGCCATTGCAAACTGGCAGGCTAAAAACGAAGGATCTCGTTTGGAGGAAAGCAATTTATATGTAAGTGGAATCAATGTGGATTCAGGACGTCAATTGAAACGTCTTCGTCCGGCCCCTCAAGGCCGTGCACACCGCATTCGCAAACGTTCCAACCACGTAACGCTTCGCCTCGATAGTAAGAATATTGAAACCGAAAACGCATAATTAGTAATACATGGGACAAAAAGTTAATCCAATCGCAAATCGCTTAGGAATTATCCGTGGATGGGATTCCAACTGGTTCGGTGGAAACGATTATGGTGATAAGCTGGTTGAAGACACAAAGATCCGTAAATACCTGAACGCCCGTTTGGCCAAAGCAAGTATTTCAAAGATCATTATTGAGCGTACCCTGAAGCTGATTACCATCACTGTTCACACCTCACGCCCAGGTATTATTATCGGTAAAGGTGGTCAGGAGGTTGATAAGCTGAAAGAAGAGCTTAAGAAAATCACCAGCAAAGAAGTTCAGATCAACATCTTTGAAATTAAACGTCCTGAACTCGACGCCCGTATCGTTGCCAACAATATCGCACGTCAAATTGAAGGTAAAATCGCTTACCGTCGTGCTGTGAAAATGGCAATCGCCTCAACAATGAGAATGGGAGCACAAGGAATCAAAATCATGGTTTCCGGTCGTTTGAACGGTGCCGAGATGGCACGCTCCGAAATGTACAAAGATGGTCGTACTCCATTGCACACCTTACGTGCTGACATCGACTACGCTTTGGTTGAAGCTTTAACAAAAACAGGTTTGTTAGGTGTTAAAGTTTGGATCTGTAAAGGCGAAGTTTACGGAAAACGCGATCTGTCTCCAAATGTTGGACAAAAGTCTAACGCTCCTGGTGGACGTGGTAACAGAGGCGGCGGCTTCAAAAAGAAAAGAAAATAATACGAAAACCTTTTAATTAAAAAAGGATGTTACAGCCGAAAAGAACAAAATTTAGAAGAGTCCAAAAAGGCCGGATGAAAGGGAACGCACAACGCGGGAACCAATTGGCATTCGGTACTTTTGGAATAAAGACGTTGGATGAGTGCTGGATCACAGGACGCCAGATTGAAGCTGCCCGTGTTGCCGTAACTCGCCACATGCAACGTCAGGGTCAAATTTGGATCCGCATTTTCCCCGATAAACCAATTACCAAAAAGCCTGCGGAAGTACGTATGGGTAAAGGTAAAGGTGCTCCTGAAGCATTCGTTGCTCCGGTAAGCCCAGGTCGCATTCTGATCGAAGCTGAAGGCGTTCCATTCGAAATGGCAAAAGAAGCCTTGCGTTTGGCCGCTCAAAAATTACCGGTAAGAACGAAGTTCGTTGTTAGACGTGATTATGTTGAAACTGAAAAAGAAGACTAAAAATGAAGACTTCAGAAATTAAAGAGTTAACAGACAAGGAAATCATCGAGAAAATTCAGTTGGAAACTGAAGCCTTGGTACGTCTAAAAATGAACCACGCTGTATCACCTCTGGACAACCCGACAAAAATTAAGGTTGCCCGGAGAAATATTGCACGCCTGAAGACTGTGTTAAGTCAACGGGAATTAAAACAAAATTAATTTGTGTAATTAATGGAAACAAGAAATCTGAGAAAAGAGCGTATCGGGGTTGTTGTTAGCGATAAGATGGAAAAAACCATCGTCGTTGCCGTTAAGATGAAAGAAAAACATCCGATCTACGGTAAATTCGTTAACAAAACGACAAAATTGTACGCTCACGATGAAAAACAAGACAGCAACGTTGGCGATACTGTGAAAATCATGGAAACTCGTCCTTTGAGTAAAAGCAAACGTTGGAGATTAGTTGAAATTATTGAAAGAGCTAAGTAATCATGATACAACAGGAATCAAGATGTTCAGTAGCCGATAACAGCGGTGCCAAAGAAGTGCTTTGTATTCGCGTATTAGGCGGTACAAGAAAGCGCTACGCATCTCTGGGCGATGTTGTGGTAGTGACTGTAAAAAGCGCTATCCCAAGTAGTGATATGAAAAAAGGAACTGTGTCAAAAGCTATCGTTGTTCGCACGAAAAAAGAAGTACGTCGTCAGGACGGCTCTTACATTCGTTTCGACGACAACGCTGTTGTGTTGTTGAACAATACTGGCGAAATGCGCGGTACCCGTATTTTCGGACCTGTTGCGAGAGAGATTCGTGAGAAAAACATGAAAATCATCTCACTTGCACCAGAAGTACTTTAATGCATAAAAGAATTCAAATGCAGAAGAAATTACATATCAAAAAAGGAGACACAGTTGTCGTGACCGCCGGTAACAGCAAAGGCCGTCAAGGTAAAGTCCTGGAAGTAATCCGCGACAAAGACAGAGCAATTGTGGAGGGCGTTAATATGGTAAAAAAACATACCAAACCCAATGCGGAAAACCCACAGGGTGGTATTGTTGAAAAGGAAGCGCCAGTCCATATTTCTAACCTGATGTTGGTTGATCCGAAAACAGGATCACGTACACGCATCGGTCGGAAGCTCGGCGACAACGGTAAATTAGTACGTTATTCAAAAAAATCTGGAGAGGAGATTAAGTAATGGCTTATACACCAACACTTAAGAAGAAATATTCGGAAGAAGTTGTACCAGCTTTGGTTAAAGAGTTTGGATACAAATCTGTAATGCAGGTTCCGAAATTGACAAAAATCGTCCTGAACCAAGGAGTTGGAGCTGCAATTGCCGACAAAAAAATCATTGAAGTTGCTACCGAAGAAATGACAATGATCGCCGGTCAAAAGGCAGTCCAAACCAAATCAAAAAAGGACATTTCTAACTTCAAGTTAAGAAAGAAAATGCCAATCGGGGTGCGTGTTACACTCCGTAAAGAGCGTATGTTTGAATTCCTGGATCGTTTGATTAACGTTTCATTGCCTCGTACCCGCGACTTCAAAGGGATCGAAAGCAAAATGGATGGCCAAGGAAACTACACCCTGGGTATCCCGGAACAAATCATCTTCCCGGAAATCAACATTGACAAAGTAAACCGTATCAACGGTATGAACATTACTTTCGTGACTTCTGCTGACACCGACGAAGAAGGATTCGCTTTGTTGAAGTCATTAGGTTTACCTTTTAAAAACGTAAAAAAGAACTAAGTTATGGCAAAAGAATCAATGAAAGCCCGCGAAGTAAAACGCGCAGCACTTGTTGAAAAATACGCAGAAAAAAGGGCACAACTTAAAGCAGAAGGTGACTACATTGGTTTGCAAAAACTACCTAAGAACTCATCAAAGGTACGTGTGCACAACCGTTGCAAATTGACCGGTCGTCCTAAAGGTTACATGCGTCAGTTTGGTATCTCGCGTATCAACTTCCGCGAGATGGCCTCTGCAGGATTGATTCCGGGAGTTAAAAAAGCTAGTTGGTAATCCAATAATCGAAAAGTAATGAGCAAAATTACAGACCCAATAGCAGACTATTTGACACGCATTCGTAACGCTCAAAAAGCCAAACATCGCGTAGTTGATATTCCTGCTTCAAACATAAAAAAGGAAATTACCAAAATCCTGAAGGAAAAAGGTTACATCCTGAACTACAAATTCGAAGATGAGGTGAACTACCAGGGCAACATTAAAATCGCCCTGAAATATCACCCTGAGACTAAAACTCCGGCCATCAAGTCAATCAAACGGGTGTCAAAACCTGGTTTGAGACAATACTGCGACAGCGATAACATTCCTCGCGTATTGAACGGATTAGGAGTTGCAATTCTATCTACTTCAAAAGGTGTAATGACCGATAAAGAAGCTCAAACACAGGGAGTAGGTGGTGAAGTTTTATGTTACGTTTATTAATTAAGGAGGAAAAACAATGTCACGGATAGGTAAATTACCAATCGAAATTCCAGCCGGCGTAACTATTAACGTTTCACCAGAAAACCTGGTAACTGTTAAAGGTAAGCTGGGCGAGCTTTCGCAACAGGTAGACCCTGAGATTGAAGTAGCCGTAGAAGAAAGCCAAATCGTGGTTAAACGCCCTACCGATCAAAAACGTCACCGTGCGCTGCACGGACTGTATCGTTCGTTGATCTGCAACATGGTAGAAGGTGTTTCTAAAGGTTACGAAATTAAATTAGAATTAGTCGGTGTAGGTTACCGTGCCGAAAACCAAGGTCAGTTATTGGACTTGGTGCTGGGTTACTCTCACCACACTTATTTGGAACTTCCGGCAGAAGTGAAAGTTGAAGCTGTTACCGACAAGCGTAGCAACCCAACAGTAACTTTGAAAAGCTGTGACAAACAGCTTATTGGCCAGGTAGCCGCAAAAATTCGCTCACTGAGAGCTCCTGAACCATACAAAGGTAAAGGTATTAAGTTCGCTGGTGAACAATTGCGTCGCAAAGCCGGTAAATCTGCAGGTGCTAAATAGTAAAATTTGAAACCATGGCTTTAACGAAACAAGAAAGAAGATTTAGAATAAAAAAGAGAATCCGGAAAATCGTTTCCGGAACTGCCGAAAGACCTCGTTTGAGCGTATTCCGCAGCAACAAACAAATTTATGCCCAATTGGTGAACGACCTCTCTGGCGCAACTTTGTTGTCTGTCTCTTCATTGGATAAAGAAATCGTTGCTGTTGCTGGTAACAAGAGCGAAAAAGCGGCTTTAGTTGGTAAAGCACTTGCCGAAAAAGCACTTGCAGCAGGTGTAGCAGAAGTTGTATTTGACCGGAACGGTTATTTGTATCACGGTAGAGTTAAACAATTAGCTGATGCTGCTCGCGAAGGCGGCCTTAAATTTTAAGAATTATGTCAGGAAATATCAAAAAAGTCAAGACGACAGACATAGAATTGAAAGACCGGTTAGTTGCTATTAACCGTGTTACTAAAGTAACCAAAGGGGGTAGAACATTCAGCTTTTCAGCAATTGTAGTGGTTGGTAACGAAGACGGCATCGTAGGATGGGGTCTTGGTAAAGCCAGCGAAGTAACTGCTGCCATTGCGAAAGGTATTGACGCTGCCAAAAAGAATTTGGTGAAAATTCCTATCAATAAAGGTACAATTCCGCACGAACAAGTTGCAAAATTCGGTGGTGCAAACGTATTCCTGAAGCCTGCTTCTCACGGTACCGGAGTAAAAGCCGGTGGTGCGATGCGTGCTGTACTCGAGAGCGTTGGTGTACACGACATCCTGGCCAAGTCTAAAGGATCGTCAAACCCACACAACTTGGTAAAAGCGACCTTTAACGCACTGCTCGAAATGCGCGATGCTTATACGGTAGCTCAACACAGAGGAGTTTCATTGGAAAAAGTATTTAAAGGATAGGAACTATGGCTAAAATTAAAGTTACTTTAGTGAAGAGCATCATTGGTTCCGACAAGAGCCAAAAAAGAACAGTAGAAGCTCTGGGTATTAAAAAGTTGAATCACTCTGTTGAACATGAAGCTACACCAGCTATCATGGGAATGGTAAACAAAGTGAAACACTTAGTGAAAATCGAAGAAATTTAAAATATTTTAAGATTGCAATTATGGAATTAAATAATCTTAAACCTGCAGCAGGATCCGTTAAAAAGGTGAAGCGTATTGGTCGTGGTCAAGGTTCCGGACGTGGTGGTACATCTACCCGCGGACACAAAGGAGCCAAATCACGTTCAGGTTACAGCCGCACACGTGGTTTCGAAGGTGGTCAAATGCCTTTGCAACGTGTGGTTCCTAAATTCGGATTCAAAAATGTGAACAGGGTAGAATATAAAGCAATCAACCTGGAAACCATTCAAACACTGGCAGAGAGCAAATCTTTGTCAGCTGTTGATGTTCAAACTTTGGTTGATGCAGGTCTGGCTTCAAAAAATGACCGTGTAAAAATTTTGGGAAATGGAACTTTAACGTTAAAATTGGACGTTAAAGCCCACGCATTCTCAAAGTCTGCAAAAGAGGCCATCGAAAAATTAGAAGGAACCACTGAAATACTCTAAACCGAAATGAAAAAATTTATCGAAACCCTAAAGAATATCTATAAAATCGAAGATTTGAGAGCCCGTTTGGGATTAACTTTATTTCTTCTGTTAATTTATCGATTAGGATCGTATGTAGCTTTACCGGGAATCGACCCTGCACAACTGGGTCAACTTAAACAACAGACTTCAGATGGGTTGCTGGGGTTATTGGATATGTTTTCGGGGGGTGCATTCTCAAACGCATCCGTATTTGCTTTAGGGATTATGCCTTACATTTCTGCTTCAATTGTCATTCAGCTGTTGGGAATAGCCGTTCCATACTTCCAGCGTTTGCAAAAAGAAGGGGAATCAGGAAGAAGAAAAATCAACCAGATAACCCGTTATCTGACCGTGTTGATTCTTTTATTCCAGGCACCTGCGTATTTGGCTAATTTAACATTTCAATTGCCATCGGAAGCCTTCGCTGTTAGCGGCTGGATGTTTAAACTGACATCAACAATTATTTTAACAGCAGGCTCGATGTTTATTATGTGGTTAGGCGAGCGCATCACCGATAAAGGAATAGGTAACGGTATTTCATTGATTATTATGATCGGTATTATTGCCCGTCTGCCATTTGCTGTGGCGGCAGAATTCGTTTCTCGCATCGAGCAGCAAGGTGGTGGAATGGTGATGTTCCTGTTAGAGTTTGTTTTCTTATTCGTTGTGTTTATGGGAAGCATCCTGCTGGTACAAGGTACTCGGCGGATCCCGGTTCAATACGCCAAACGAATTGTCGGAAACAAACAATACGGGGGCGTACGTCAGTACATACCGTTGAAAGTGAATGCAGCAGGGGTAATGCCTATCATCTTTGCCCAGGCTATCATGTTTGTTCCACTTACATTGACCCAATTTGCCCAATCTGAAAGTTTGAGCGGCTTTGCTGCGGCAATGTCCAATCACACCGGATTTTGGTACAATTTCTCTCAATTTGTATTGGTCGTTTTGTTTACGTACTTTTACACCGCCATTACAGTAAACCCTGTGCAGATGGCTGAAGACATGAAGAAAAACGGCGGTTTTATCCCCGGTGTTAAACCCGGAAAGAAAACCGTTGAGTTTTTGGATACAGTAATGTCTCGCATTACCCTTCCCGGATCAATCTTCCTGGGAATTGTAACAATTCTGCCCGCCTTTGCCATGATGGCCGGAATTAACACCCAGTTCGCCTATTTCTATGGCGGTACTTCGCTGTTGATTTTGGTAGGTGTTGTACTTGATACATTACAACAAATCGAGAGCCACTTGTTGATGCGTCATTATGACGGTTTGATGAAATCAGGCCGCATTAAAGGACGTACCGGAGGTGGTGCGGCAATGTATTAATAAGTCTGACATCTTTTTCTTTAGAAATACATAAACCGGTACAGGAAACTGTATCGGTTATACAACTAAAAAGATAGATAGAAATTATGGCAAAACAAGCCTCAATAGAACAAGACGGAACAATCATTGAAGCGTTATCAAATGCCATGTTCAGGGTCGAACTTGAAAATGGTCACGTGATAACTGCGCATATCTCAGGTAAAATGCGTATGCATTATATCAAAATTCTTCCTGGAGATAAGGTGAAAGTTGAAATGTCACCTTATGATCTGACAAAAGGACGAATTACTTTTAGATATAAAAACTAATAAAGGAATCATGAAAGTAAGAGTATCCATTAAGAAACGCAGCGCCGACTGTAAAATCGTTCGCAGAAAGGGCCGTTTGTACGTGATCAATAAAAAGAATCCTAAGTTCAAACAGCGTCAAGGATAATTAATTAACTTTGTAAAATTTTTTTTATATGGCTCGTATTGTTGGAGTTGATATTCCTGATAATAAAAGAGGTGAAGTAGCCTTGACATACGTTTACGGTATTGGCCGTAGTCGTGCCCGCTACATCCTCGAACAAGCTGGTGTTTCTGTAGACCAAAAAGTTGCCGAATGGGACGATGATCAATTCGCTGCTATTCGTAAAGTAATCAGCGAAAGTTTCAAAGTTGAAGGCGAACTTCGCTCAGAAAATCAGTTGAACATTAAACGTTTGATGGACATCGGTTGCTACCGTGGTATCCGTCACCGTATTGGCCTTCCGGTACGTGGACAAAGCACTAAAAACAATGCTCGTACACGTAAAGGTAAGAAGAAAACTGTAGCTAATAAGAAAAAAGCCACTAAATAATCGATAGTTAAGTTATGGCAAAAAAAACTGGAACTACTAGGAAGAGAGTCGTTAACGTGGAAGCTACTGGCCAGGCGCATATTCATTCCTCATTCAATAATATCATTATCTCATTGACTAATAATAACGGAGAAGTTATTTCTTGGTCATCAGCTGGTAAAAAAGGATTTAGAGGTTCAAAGAAAAACACGCCTTATGCGGCCCAGGTAGCTGCCGAAGAATGTGCAAAAACTGCATATGATCTTGGACTCCGGAAAGTAAAAGTCTTCGTTAAAGGACCAGGTAACGGTCGTGAGTCTGCTATCCGCGCCATCAACAGCGTAGGTATTCAGGTAAACGAAATCGTTGATGTTACTCCATTGCCACACAATGGTTGCCGTCCGGCAAAAAGAAGACGTGTTTAATCTTTTTAATTTGGTAGAATAATGGCTAGATATAGAGGACCAAAATCAAAAATCGCCCGTAAATTCGGAGAACCAATCTTCGGACCGGATAAAGTTCTGGAAAAGAAAAACTATCCTCCGGGTTTCCACGGTTTAGCAAGTCGTCGTCGTAAAAAATCAGAATACGGTTTGCAACTGAAGGAAAAACAAAAAGCAAAATACACTTACGGTGTATTGGAAAAACAATTTGCCCGTCTTTTCAGCAAAGCTTCTGCTTCGAAAGGTATTACCGGTGAAGTATTGTTGCAGTTGTTGGAAGCTCGTTTAGATAATGTTGTTTTCCGTTTAGGCTTAGCGCGTAGCCGTGCTGCTGCCCGTCAGTTAGTATCTCACAAACACATTACCGTGAACGGTGAGATCGTAAACATTCCTTCATACCAGTTGCGTGCCGGTGATGTGGTTGGTGTTCGCGAAAAATCAAAATCATTGGAGATTATCGCCGACTCAATGACTTCGCACCGTTACAACAAATACGCGTGGTTGGAATGGGATGATGCAGCAATGTCTGGTAAATTCCTGAATCGTCCGGAACGGGAAGAAATTCCTGAAAACATTAAAGAACAACTGATCGTCGAGTTGTATTCTAAATAATAAAATTACTCAGTATTTAATTATGGCAATATTAGCGTTCCAAAAACCTGACAAAGTAATAATGGTAGAATCTGATGAACGGTTCGGTAAATTCGAATTTCGTCCATTGGAACCTGGCTATGGTATTACAATCGGTAATGCCCTGCGCAGAATTCTGTTATCATCTTTGGAGGGCTACGCCATCACTACAATGAAGATTGAAGGCGTAGACCACGAATTTGCTACCATTAAAGGGGTGATGGAAGATGTAACCGAAATCATCCTGAATCTGAAACAAATTCGTTTCAAAAAAGAAGTCGAAGATCTGGACAGTGAAAAAGTATCTATCACTATTACCGGACAGGAAACATTTACTGCCGGCGACATCAACAAGTTTATGACCGGTTTCCGGGTATTAAACCCCGAATTGGTAATTTGCCGCATGGAAGCTGATGTGAAACTGACCATCGACATTACCATTAACAAAGGTCGTGGATATGTACCTGGCGCTGAAAATAAGCCGGTAGATGCTGAGTTTGGTTTAATTCCGATTGATTCAATTTTTACACCCATTCGTAACGTAAAGTATGAAGTGGAAAACTATCGTGTGGAACAAAAAACCGACTACGAAAAGTTGGTTTTGGACATCGCCACCGATGGTTCAATTCATCCGAAAGATGCGCTGAAAGAAGCTGCAAAAATTCTGATTTATCACTTTATGCTTTTCTCTGATGAAAAAATCACCTTGGATTCAGACGAAAAATTTGCCAACGAAGAGTTCGACGAAGAAGTACTGCACATGCGTCAGCTTCTGAAAACAAAATTGGTAGATATGGACCTTTCAGTACGTGCACTAAACTGTTTGAAAGCTGCCGATGTGGAAACTTTGGGCGAGTTGGTACAGTACAACCGTAACGACTTGTTGAAGTTCCGTAACTTCGGTAAAAAATCATTGACAGAGTTAGACGACCTGCTGAATGCGATGAATTTGACTTTCGGAATGGATATTACTAAGTATAAATTAGACAAGGAATAAGCACAAAATGAGACACAATAAAAAATTCAACCATCTGGGAAGAAAAAGTGCTCATCGTAAGGCGATGTTGTCAAATATGGCTAACTCTTTGATTTTCCATAAGAGAATTAGCACGACTACCGCTAAAGCGAAAGCACTGAAGATGTATGTTGAGCCGCTTATTACAAAAGCAAAAAACGATACAACACACTCACGTCGTATCGTATTCAGCTACTTGAAAAGCAAAGAAGCTGTATCTGAGTTGTTCCGTGAAGTAGTTGTTAAAGTGGGCGAACGTCCCGGAGGCTACACTCGTATCCTGAAAACCGGAAACCGTTTGGGTGACGACGCAGAAATGTGTATCATCGAATTGGTCGACTTCAACGAAAACATGTTGGCTGCTACAGAAACAAAAACCAAATCACGTCGTTCACGTCGTGGTGGTAGCAAAAAAGCTGAAGCAGCTCCTGCTGCCGAAACTACTGAAGCTCCAGCCGCTGATGCTACTGAAGAAGCAAAAGCAGAATAAGGATTTACAAAACCTTATCATATTTAAAAAGCCAACCGGAAGGTTGGCTTTTTTTATGGGGGATTGGTGAATTTTTGAATGTGATGATATACGCTCTTTGGGAAGTGTTGGTTTTGACTCCGGATTAACTATTATAGATCCAATCTGAGCTTACAATCAGAGCGAAGGAAGTAGGAGGTAGCCCGCGATATCGTGATTCGAAGGGAGGCTTCGAAATATCTTGTTTAGACCTAGCTTGTATGTGGAGTTGAGTGTCATCCGAGTATTCTGGGAGAATCCTATGTTTTGTAGCAAATATTTTCAATTTTCTGAATGTAATCTGTTTATACTAACTAGTTTTGTCTATTATACATGAGGAGGATTGAGAGCTGTAGTTTGTGAGAATATTGAATTGGTTACCTTTGTTTGAAAATTAGCATAAACTTAAATAATATGAAAATTGAAGTATCAAATGGCGAAATCGCCGATAAGTTGACCATTATTGAAATCAAACTGGATAATATCAAGGACGAAAAAAAGCTGTCTAACTTGAGAAACGAGTTCAATGTTTTGGATGAAGCTGTAAGTAAGATTATCGCCAAAGATCATCCGCTTTATCTGGAGCTTTTAACCATCAACAAGCAATTGTGGGATATCGAAGATCGAATCCGTGAATTGGAAAAAGCAAAAGATTTTGGTCCTGGATTTATTGATGTTGCCCGATCGGTGTACTTCACAAATGACAAACGTTCTGATGTGAAGCGACAAATCAATGAGTTAACGGGATCTGATTTAATTGAGGAGAAGTCGTACGAAGACTATGCCTAGGATCATAGATATTATGCCTGAGTGTTTTAACGTGATTGCATGCAATTGCTGAATATTTAAGAAATGAAAAAAGATATCAAGATTTTCTGTATGAAATGGGGCACATTGTATGATGCTTCGTATGTTAATCGGCTCTTCAGTATGGTAAAGCGAAATCTGACCTACCCGTTCGAAATGGTATGCTTTACAGATAATGAAGAAGGAATAGATAAAGCAATAAAATGTTTCCCAATCCCAGAGGTGCAATTGGACTCAAATCTTCCAGAACGAATGTGGAAAAAGCTAACCACCTTTAAAGAAGATCTTTACGGATTGGAAGGAACTGCGTTGTTTTTAGATTTAGACGTTGTTGTTGTCGATAATATTGATTGCTTTTTTGAAGATGAGAATCCATTTATGATTATTAAGGATTATCGGAAGCAATGGCGAATTACCGGAAATTCATCGGTGTATAGATTTGAGATTGGGAAACACGGTTATGTGTATGACTATTTTATTCAGAATTTCGAGAATATTCGTTCCGAGCATCGTAACGAACAAGAGTATTTATCATGGGCTGTCAACGAGAAAGGAATCTTAAAATATTGGCCGAAAGAATGGTGTCCCAGTTATAAATATGACTGTATTTCACGGTTTCCGTTGGCAGTTTGGAAAAAGCCAATTATTCCGCACGGTGCTAAAATCATTATATTTCATGGCGAGTTAAATCCACACAAAGCCATCAAAGGAGGCCGGGGAAAGTGGTACCGGTATGTACGACCTGCAAAGTGGATCGCTGATTATTGGAGGTAGATCATTTTAGCAATATCATAGTTCGCTTTTGGTTTTCGACGTCGTTGTGTTTTTTAAGAAAGAAGTTATCTGAACCCGGAAATTGATTGGGGGAATTTCTATGTTCAGGTTGAATACCAAGGAGTCAAATCCAAGATCAGATTTGCGCAGTCTCCCCCCTTCGGGAGCTGCCTTTTTACATTATCAAAAGTTGTGTATGTTAGATATTAGCGTTATTATAATAAATTTTAACACCGCAGAATATACAAAAAGCTGCATTGAATCGCTGTTGAAAAATACATCTAAAGCTTTAGCGTTTCATATTGTTGTTGTTGACAATGCTTCAGATCTTGATGATTATCATTTACTATCCAATTATGTTGATAGCTTAAGTGACCCCCGTATTACTGTGGTAAGAAGTAAAATTAATACGGGTTTTGGAGGAGGGCACATGATAGGGGTTCAAAACGCACAACCTTCTAAATATCTGGCGTTTATTAATAATGATACCGTTCTTGTTCAGGACTCTCTTCATAGTTGTTTTAAGTTTATGGAACGGACGGTACAGGCAGGAGTTTGTGCACCAATAATTGTAAATGAGGAAAGAAAGCCGGTGAGTTCGTTTGATCATTATACATCAATTTCACGCGAACTACTAGGGCGATATGTGTTGGAGTTTCTCTTTCCGAAGAAATATCCTCCGAATAAAGGAGTTTTTGAGCTCCCAACGATTGTCGATTGTGTGAAAGGGAGTTTCATGTTTGTACGTGCCGATGCCTTCTATCAGGTTGGTGGATTTGATACGAACATATTTTTGTATTATGAAGAATCTGATTTGTGCAAAAGAATTTCGGCAGCCAAAGGTTACAAAACCTACTTACTGCCTGAAACCAGCTACGTTCATTACGAGGGGGGAAGTACGCAGAAGTCGATAGACATCAAAATAGAACGTAGAATTTCACTATTATATGTCATCAGAAAACATAACGGATTTTTGTTCTACATCGCGCTAAAATATCTTTTAATTTTTAGATATTTTGTCGTCAGTATTGTTAAGCCGAGGTATTGGAAATTGCTTGCCTGTTTGTTGGTTGGAGCCCCCCTTTCTCATTCATTGAAGCAAAAGCAAATAATCGGGTAGTTTTATGTTGTTTTGCACGGCTTGATGAATCGGGCTTTCTAAAAACAGATGTAAATAGTGAGTTTTTAATAGCAATTGAATTAAATAGTATGAGGTTCCTGGTAATACAGCAGAAAATGATCGGAGATGTACTGACTAGCACCATTATCTGCGATAATTTAAAAATTAAATATCCCGACTGTGTGATCGATTACGTTGTTAATGAGCAGACTGTTGGTGTAATTGAAAATCATCCCAGCATTGATCATATAATTGTCTTTAAAAAAGATTACCGTAAAAAAAAGGAACTATACCGGTTTTTAAAAATCATTGGTAAAGTAAAATATGATGCTGTAATTGACGCATATTGCAAAATAGAGAGCAATTTAATTTCCCTGTTCGCGAATTCACCCCGAAAAATTTCGATGAGGAAATGGTATTCCAGGTGGGTCTATGATTTGACCTATGTGCGTTTTTCGGAGCCGGATCCGCAAATGCGGTTGGCTATTAAAAACAGGTTGCAGTTGTTAGAGCCTTTCGGGTTGAGCGAACACCGGATCGTAACGCAACCTTCAATATTTATTTCGGAAGATGAAAAAGAACAAGCAAGTAATTTCCTTTCAATAAATAACATTGAAGATAATTCCAAATTGATCATGGTTAGTGTCTTGGGAAGTAGTAAAAGTAAGTCCTATCCTGATCTATTTATGGCAAGAATGATAGACCAGGTTTGTGAAGAGCTAGTGAATCCGATTGTTTTGTTCAATTATATTCCTTCTCAAAAGCAACAAGCCCAGAAAGTCTATGAGTTATGTAATGCAGGTAGTAAGTCATGTATTCGGTTCGACGTATTTGCAAGGTCAATGCGGGATTTTCTGGCGGTTTTGAAACAATGTAAAGTTTTAATCGGTAATGAAGGTGGAGCCGTGAATATGGCAAAGGCATTGGGGATTCCAACCTTATGTGTTTTTGCGCCAATGACTGATAAAGCGGGGTGGAGCTCAAATTCGGAAAAGAACCATATCGCCATTCATTTGGAGGATTTCTATCCGGAGTTGTTTAAAGACAAGGCAAAGAGTACAATGGCGAAACGCAATGTGGCCTATTACAACTTACTTGAACCTAAATTATTCAAAGCAAAATTGACCCGATTTTTAGATGAACATGTTTAATGTAAGGTAGAAAAGGAAGTCGGTGATTTCAGATGGGAGGTAGGCATGAAAACAATCTTGGTTTATAGCTATGCAGGTCTTAGTGAAATCGTGCGGTTGCTTCCGGTTCTGAAAGGTGTTTTGGAATCCAACAAAGACCTGGAGATCTATTTGTTGACCCAGCCATTTTTGTTCCCGGTTTTTGAGGGCATTGAGCGGTTGTATCCCGTTACCTCCGATTTAAAAAGAAAGCACAAGGGGGTGACTGGTTTGTTCCGTTTGTACAAAAGGCTGAAGAGCGAGATTAATCCCGACGAAGTGTTCGACCTGCACCAGGTTTTGCGGACTTTCATCCTGAACAGTTATTTTAGGGCGGGAGGAGTGAAGGTTCACGCCTTTCGGAAAGGGCGTGTCGAAAAACGGCAGGCTGTAAAAAACAAATCACATCGGCAGTTGCCCTCCACCATCGACCGTTATGCCGCTGCTTTTTCTGAAGCGGGCTACCGCTTTATCTTGCCGCAACCGCCGCTGTTCCGCACAACGCCGCGCGAGCAGGCGCTTCAACTCTTAACGCTGGATGCTGCCAAGGTAGAAACCTTGATCGGTATTGCTCCGTTTGCCAAGCACCGGCAGAAGGTGTGGGGCGTCGATAAAATTCGCGAGCTGTTAGGAGTGCTTCGGCAGGTTCCAAAAGCGAAAGTAGTGCTCTTTGGTGGCGGTAAAGCAGAGATGGAGATCCTCGATTCGCTGGCTGCCGAATTTGACCATTGCCTGGTGGCAGCCCATCATATCAACTTTGCTGAAGAGTTGCAAGTGCTGCCTCATCTCGATGTAATGCTGTCGATGGATTCGGCTAATATGCACCTGGCTGCTATGGCTGGTGTTCCTGTTGTCTCGGTATGGGGAGGCACACATCCTTCGCTGGGCTTTGCTCCGTATCACCAGTCGGACGATAATCTGATTCAGTACAATGGTCCCGACATTGCTTGCCGACCCTGTTCGGTTTTTGGCAATAAAAAATGTATCTACGGCGATGTACGCTGTATGCAGTACATTAGCGTAAAGCAGGTGGCCGACCGAATTGCTTTTATTCTCAACCGCTCGCTGCAATGACGTGTGCTTTTCTGAAGGCCGATGCTATTTTTTTACCCGTAGTTCTTGTTTATAGCCCGAGGGGGCCTCTGTATCGCTTGTTCGAAGGTAGAACCCTGGTATCGAGCAAGCATTTGTTCTTTTCTCGAGGCAATAATCGTTCGTTAATTTTTCGAAAAAATCATGGTCATTAGCTAGCGATGTTGTAAATTGTATAGGCCAAACAGGATGAAGCAAGGCGGTGGGGACGATGACAAAAGCCTTTGTCGACAGACTGGACCTAAAAACTGTTTGCACATCGGTTGACTCAAATAGACACAAAAGAAGCTGGCGATAAGTGCCATGCAGCAATTATTTGTTAGACGACGGGGACTACGGGTTAGTCCCTGTTTTCGTATCCGTCCCTGGCTGGAAGCGGCTGCCGGAACCCCGCAGCCGCCTTGATGTTTGTTAAGCTGTGCGGTAAGCCTGAGCCAGTGCTGGTAGCAAACGATTTAGCTGCCGGTGCAAGGCCGCAATCCGCTTGGCGTTGGACCGTTTCAGTTTTCGCATGGCCCTTAAAACGGGCGCTGGCTTGTGGGGCTGGCGATGAGTCCGCATGGCTTGGTTGTAGCTGTGTTGAAATTGCTGGCAGTCGTGCCAATGGCCGATCAGCAAGTCGATTTTTTTGAAGCGATCTCCCCAATCGGGCAGCGGCATACAGCCGTGAGCACTGCCCAGGTATAGAATCATGAAAGCTGTTTGTTTCAGGTGTTTCCGGCAGGCATGATACCGCTCATCGTCGGTGCGGAAACTGAGCAGTTGGTTAATTTTTTCAACTTTTTGCCCGACAAAAGCCTGAGCCTGCCGGCAGAGCAGGGCTTCCGACGCAGACCTCATCCTTCGGGCCATTCGGCTAAGCTGTTTTCGGTAGCTGGTGGTGTCAAAGGCTGCAAGCTCCTGCTTCATCGCTTCCCGATACAGCTGTTCTGCTTGTTCCAGTTGCCGGAGGTAAGCTTTGTCGGTTGTGGCAAGCAGGCGTTGGCTGAGCTGGCTGTTAAGCTGCTGTTCGCGGATGGCACCAGCCGTTTTGTAGATGCCTGCAATCGCACTTTTTGCTTCGACCAGCACATCGGGCTGTTGCGCCATCAAGCCATAAAACTTCACAAAGCAAAGCTGGCGTTTGAGGCTGGTGCGCAGCTGATGAATATTTTTTTCATTCAACCTGCTACGGCAGTAATCCAGGTACTTCAGAAAGCGCCGGCTGTGTCGCAGGTATTCGGTTGCCAGACTGTTTGCCATTCGTTCCGTGTTAATACCGTTTGCTTTTTAATTAAAGATACTTGTTTTGGGGACGAAGGTTTTTGCATTCGACGGTAAATAATTGGTGTTCAGTTTTTCTTTGTCATGCCTGCTGGCTAACTTTAGTCGTGTTGAAATCAACAGAAGGAGTTTATGCTATGAACATCATTCTAAGTATCGGAATTTTAATTTTTACCGGTTACATCCTGGGCGAGCTGGTTTCCAAAATCAAGCTGCCGAAAATATCGGGTTACATTTTGGCTGGAGTTCTGCTCAACCCCGACTTATCCGGCATCATGTCCAGTTCCTTTGTTGAACATACCGATCCGCTGTTAACGATCGCGCTATCTTTTATTACCTTTTCTATTGGCGGATCGCTTTCGGCAGCCCAATTGCGAAAAACCGGAGGCAAGCTGTTGACCTTAACTTTGTTGGAATCGCTGTTTGCTTTTGTATTGGTTTTTGCCTTGGTTTTTTTGAGTCTGCGTTTTTTTCTGCCTTTGTTCCACTCGGTGAACATCAGTCTGGCCGTGAGCCTGGTTCTGGCTTCGTTGGCTGCTCCAACCGATCCGTCGGCCACTTTGGCGGTTATTCACGAGTACAAAGCTCGGGGAGCAGTTAGCTCGACTATGCTCGAAATTGCTGCTTTCGACGATTTGGTGGGCATCATGATTTACACGCTGGTCACCGCTTTTGCCGTTTTTTTTGTGGGGCAGGGAGAACCCGATATCGGGAAAGTCATCCTGCAGCTTTTGACCAATATGGGAGGAGCCCTGGCCATTGGCGCTATGTTGGGCTGGGGATTTGGCTGGATTGTGCGTTTGTTTCCCCGGCAGCCCGAAGGAACGCTTATTGTGCTGACCTTTGGCTTGGTTAGTCTGAGTTACGGCATTTCCGAATATTTTGGCTTCGAGTCGTTACTGGCAACTATGGCATTGGGAGCGGTAGTGACCAATTGGAATCCGATTGCTGATGAGATTTTCAAATTGATCGAACGCTATACCGACGAGCTCATCTTTGTGATTTTTTTCACCCTCTCGGGTTTGCATCTTCAGTTGGCTTCGCTCGGGGGAAGTGCCCTGCTGATCGGCATCTATATTCTGGCGCGAGGCATGGGGAAATTTGCCGGTATTTACGCCGGAACGTTGTTCTTCAGGATGGATCGGAAGGTAACACGCTACACAGCCGGAGGCTTGCTGCCTCAAGGCGGAATTGTGATTGGTCTGGCGCTGTTGTTGACCAACGAACCTGCTTTTGCCGATACCGGATCAACCATTATGGGCATTGTCATTGGTGCGGCCCTGATTCATGAAATTATTGGCCCCATTGCCTCGCGGATGTCGCTTAAACGGGCAGGGGAGATTAAGGAGAAAAGCTAAATAAAGCGCCTGATTTGTTAAGGAAATAAATGTTCCGAAATTGGTTCCAAGGGCTTACACCAAGGGATGAAATAGCTGCTTCGACGATTGGGGCTGTAGCGTACAGTAAACGCGGTAATCGTTGTTTTACCTATTTCGTTAACGTTACCGTTCTGTTATATAACAACTCGTTTCGGCACCATTTTTCTGAAATATCGCTTAGCTTTACCCTCCGAAATTGGAGCAAACTGAACCGATCTGCTTATTGAAAATTAAAACGGAGGAGTAGCTAAAAATGGATAAGAATCTGGAGGTAATTACATTTGGTGAATCAATGGTGCTGTTTAGTCCGGGCGATAAAGGCCCCTTGCGGCACATTCATAACTTTACAAAATCGATTGCAGGGGCCGAAGCCAATGTGGCTATTGCCCTGGCACGCCTGGGCCACCGGGTGGGCTGGTTTTCCAAGCTAGGGCACGACGAGTTTGGGCGCTACATTCAGTTTATGGTTCGTGGCGAGGGGGTCGACGTGTCGCGGGTGATTGAAGATCCGGATCATCAAACCGGGCTTTTGTTTAAAGAACTGTTCGAGCACGTGAACCCCAATGTGTATTACTATCGCAAAAACTCGGCGGCCAGCTTCCTGACACCCGCCGACCTGGATCGGGAATACATCCAGCGAGCTCAGATTTTGCACCTGACCGGCATTACTCCGGCCATCAGCGAGTCGGCTCGGGCAACCGTTTTCGAGGCTATTCGGATTGCTAAAGCTGCGGGAGTGAAGGTGTCCTTCGACCCGAATATACGGCTGAAACTGTGGAGTGCCGAGCAGGCCAAGGCAACCATCCTCGAAATTTGTAAGGAGGTGGATATCTTGTTTCCCGGAATCGATGAGTCGGAACTGTTGCTGGGAACTACCGATACCGACGAGATTTTTAAGGCCTTTCATGCGATGGGGGTGAGCGAGATTGCCCTTAAATTAGGCAAGAAGGGCTGCATGGTGTCCGATGGAACACAACGCGAGTTTGTCCCCGGCTATATTGTCGAAAAACTGGAGGATACCGTTGGCGCCGGCGATGGTTTTGCCGCTGGCTACCTGAGCAGCCGTCTGAAAGGTTTGTCGATTCAGGAAGCGGGCGACTATGCCAACGGAGTGGGAGCCATGGCAACCCTGGTGCGTGGCGATAGTGAAGGTTACCCCAGCTATGAGCAACTGCTGGCCTTTACCGGAAAAATACACACGGTGGATCGCTAGCATCGAAGCGTTGAAATATTCGAATAAACGAGTGCGCAGAAAAAGCTCGGGTCTTGGAGAAAGGCCGGAGCTTTTTTATGAAAGTTCCTTTTTCGACGCTTAAGCGAGTGTTCTGTCAATTCTAATTTGTATAAAAGAGGATATTTTGTCCTACCGGACGGGGGGTCATTTCTTCTCAGCAATGGCTTTAGCCATTATGTTTAGGTAGCACTAAAGATCTGAGGTAGATTGTACCGTCCCGTAGGGACGGAATTTTGCCCACGGACATACTAAAGCTACCCAAATGTCATCCCTCCGGGATTGCTTTGAGCTTGCGTTTTACTTCTCACCTTCGATAAAGGGCGGCCGGATTATCAAGCGGCATTGATGCTATGTGGAATGACAACCCGACAACCCGTGACAACAACGATAACAGTATCGTCGGAAAATCCTAAATTTTCATTCCTGTTGGTGATTCCCCGGAATCATGAATGTTTTTTCTGAATGTCAATTTTCCTAGTTTTGTGGGTAAACGAACAACCAATGGCACAAGCAATACAGGATTTATATCCCGAAAATTTGGCGCACTGCTACGGCTGCGGCAAGAATAATCCGAACGGATTTCAGTTAAAAACTTACCTCGAGGGCAACGAAACCATCGCTCACTTTACGCCTGGTGAGCAATATACGGCGATTCCCGGCAGTGTGTACGGGGGCTTAATTGCCTCGCTGCTCGATTGCCACGGAACCGGATCGGCAGCTGCTTTTATCTGTCAGGCCGAAAATATTCCTCTGCAAGCTCCAATTCCGGTTCGTTGTGTGACTGCTTCGCTAAAAGTCGACTTCAAAGCGATGACTCCCATGGGTGTCGAACTGGAATTGAAAGGCAAGCTTCGCAGTCTCCAAGGTCGCAAAGCCTGGATCGACATGACTCTGACCGCCAATGGCACCCTTTGCGCAACCGGCGAGATGCTGGCCATTCGCTTGAAAGAATAAAGGCACAAAAGCAAAAGTTGCGGGGATGCCGGCGTACGAAACAGGTGAACCAAGATGAATAAGCGTTCGGCTTAGGCAAGGAAACAGGGGGCTGTTTGTTTCCAAACGGGGTATCATGGGTTAAAGGGCAGCATCAGCTCGGGCAAATTCGTTAGCTTTAGGCATCGAAAACATAACAAACCCAACACCGATGAAACGACACATCCTTTGGCTACTACTTTGTTGCAGCCTTGGGCTCCATGCCCAGATCAATCCCAATCCCAATCCGTTTGCGGCCGCTGCCAATCCCGGCGAACAGCTTACTTATCGCAATCCGGTTATTCCCGGTTTCTATTCCGACCCCACGGTGTGCCGTGTTGGCAACGACTATTATCTGGCGACAAGTAGCTTCGAATATTTCCCGGGTATTCCGGTTTTCCACAGTCAGGATCTGATCCATTGGGAGCAGATTGGCCATGGCATCGACCGGCCTTCGCAACTGCCGCGGGGCATCAATATTTTTGCGCCAACGCTTCGTTACCACAAAGGCACCTTCTACCTGATAACGACCAATACGGGGCAAGGGGGCAATTTTTACCTTACAGCCACCAACCCGGCAGGCCCCTGGTCCGATCCGGTTTGGATTGACGTGCCCGGCATCGATCCGGATCTGTTCTTCGATGAGGATGGCAAGACTTATGTGATTTCGTCCGAGTTTAAGCTTTTCCGGATCGATCTGCAATCGGGCGAACTGTTGACCGAAGGCAAACAAGTTTGGTACGGAAACGGCGGGCGTTATGCTGAGGGGCCGCACCTGTACAAAAAGGATGGCTTTTATTACCTGATGACGGCGGAGGGTGGCACCGAGGAAGCCCATTCGGAATGTATTGCCAGAAGTAATTCAATTTGGGGGCCTTATGTGGGGAATCCGGCTAATCCGATTTTGGCACACGCCAATGCTGCCGGGCAAAACAGCTTGATTCAAGGTGTTGGCCATGCCGATATCATCCAGGCGCACGATGGATCGTGGTGGATGGTCTTTCATGGTTACCGCAAATCGGTTGGTTATCCGGCTCATCATATCCTGGGGCGCGAAACCTGCCTGGCGCCGGTGGTGTGGCCCCGGAACGGTTGGCCGGTGGTTAATGGAAATGGCACCGTAACGGTGGCTATGAGCTGTCCCACATTGCCGTTAAAGCCGGTTGTGGCCAAGCCAACCCGCGACGAGTTTGATGCTGCGACACTTGGGGCGGATTGGAACTTTATTCAGCCACCAACGGCTGATGCTCCTTTTTTCAGGTTGAAAGACGGAGCCCTGCATCTGACCGGATTGCCACAGCAGATTAGCACTTTCGGTGCATCGGCTTTTGTAGGCCGGCGGCTGCAGGACTTGCAGTTTACGGCCAGCAGCAGCCTTCAGTTCGACCCCCAAACCGAGAATGAAACAGCCGGACTGACTTTGGTGAACAATGGCCAGCATTTCGATTTGCTGGTGAAAAAGTCGGGCAACGACCGCATTGTTTACGTTGAACTGCATTTTGGAAATATCAGCTATCGTTCCAAAACTGCGACCCTGAAGCCCGGGCCTGTGCAGTTGATGGTGGCTTGCCAGGGGGAAGATTTCACCTTTGCATATACTCAGGACGGCTTCGAAGTACCGTTGGAAAAGGTAAACCTGCGCTTTCTGAGTTCCGAAACAGTGGGCTGGTTTACCGGCGTGTATGTGGGAATGTATGCCACCGGAAACGGGCAGCCCTGCCGCGATGAGGCTGTCTTCGACTACTTCGACTATCAGGCAAACTGAAGTGTAGCTTGCCAAAATCAAAGAGGCTCCGGTCTGACAAGAGATCGGAGCCTTTTATGGGTTTTCTGAGCGCGAATTAGTGAATGTCGAACCGATCGAGCATCATCACTTTGTTCCAGGCAGCAACAAAGTCGCAGACGAATTTGTCCTGTGCATCGGCGCTACCATAAACCTCGGCCAGTGCCCGTAGTTCCGAGTTCGATCCAAACACCAAATCTACGCGGGTGGCGGTCCATTTCAATTTTCCGGTGTTGCGGCACTGCCCTTCAAACAAGTCCCGTTCTTGGGACGTTGGTTTCCAAACCGTGCCCATATCCAGCAGGTTCACAAAGAAATCGTTGGTCAGCGTGCCGGGCTTGTCGGTGAATACACCATGTTTCGAATGATCGAAGTTGGCATCCAGAGCCCGCATACCACCAATCAATACGGTGAGTTCCGGCGGTGTGAGCGTGAGCAACTGAGCTTTGTCGATCAGTAATTTTTCGGACGGAATCGAATATTTTCCTTTCAGGTAGTTGCGGAAACCATCAGCATGGGGTTCAAGCACGCCAAAGGATTCGACATCGGTTTGCTCTTGCGAGGCATCTGCCCGTCCGGGAGTAAATGGCACCGTGATCTTGTGCCCCGCATCGGCTGCTGCTTTTTCCACGGCGGCACATCCGGCCAGCACAATCGTATCGGCCAGCGATATTTGTTTGCCTCCGCTTGCCGATTGGTTGAATGCTTTTTGGATGCCCTCGAGCGTGCTGAGTACTTTGGCCAGTTGCGGCGGATTGTTTACTGCCCAATCTTTTTGGGGTGCCAGGCGGATGCGGGCACCATTGGCTCCTCCTCGTTTGTCGGAACCCCGGAAGGTTGAAGCCGACGCCCAGGCTGCAGCGATCAATTCGGAAACCGACAAGCCGGAGTCTAATACTTTCTTTTTCAGTTCGGCAACATCTTTTTCATCAACCAACTGATGCTTCACTGCCGGAATAGGGTCCTGCCAGATCAACTCTTCAGCAGGTACTTCGGGCCCCAGATAGCGGGCGCGTGGGCCCATGTCGCGGTGGGTCAGCTTAAACCAGGCGCGGGCAAAGGCATCGGCAAACTCGTCGGGATGCTCATAAAAACGACGCGATATTTTTTCGTAGATCGGATCGAAGCGTAGGGAGAGGTCAGTCGTTAGCATGGCCGGAGCGATTCGTTTTTCCGGGTCGTGGGCGTGCGGAACACTGCCGGCACCGGCTTGGCCCCGTGGTTTCCACTGATGGGCTCCCGCCGGGCTTTTGGTCAGTTCCCATTCGTAATCAAATAGGTTCTCGAAGAAATTGTTGCTCCACTTGGTGGGGGTCTTGGTCCAGGTGACTTCCAGTCCGCTGGTAATGGTGTCGCCACCTTTGCCGGTGCCAAAGCTACTTTTCCAGCCCAGCCCTTGTTCTTCGAGCGGGGCTGCTTCCGGTTCGGGACCGACATGAGCGGCATCGCCGGCACCGTGGGTTTTCCCGAAGGTGTGTCCACCGGCAATCAGCGCAACGGTTTCTTCATCATTCATGGCCATGCGGGCAAAAGTTTCGCGGATATCTTTGGCTGCTGCCAGTGGATCCGGATTGCCGTCGGGCCCTTCCGGGTTCACATAAATCAGTCCCATTTGAACGGCAGCCAGCGGGTTCTCCAGATTACGCTCTCCCTCGTAACGCTTGTCGTCGAGCCAGGTCGTTTCGGTTCCCCAATATACATCCTGCTCGGGTTCCCACACATCCTCGCGGCCGCCACCGAAGCCAAATGTTTTGAACCCCATGGTTTCGAGTGCTACGTTCCCTGCCAAAATCATCAGGTCGGCCCAGGAAATCTTCTTACCATATTTTTGTTTGATGGGCCAAATCAGGCGGCGGGCTTTGTCGAGGCTCACATTGTCGGGCCAGCTGTTCAGTGGTGCAAAACGCTGCTGTCCGGCACCGGCACCACCACGACCATCGCCGGTGCGGTAGGTTCCGGCGCTGTGCCAGGCCATGCGGATAAACAAGGGGCCATAGTGGCCAAAGTCGGCAGGCCACCACTCCTTTGAGTCGGTCATCAGTTTGGTCAGGTCTTTTTTTACTGCTGCCAGGTCGAGGCTCTTAAATTCCTCGGCATAGTTAAAATCCTTTCCCATCGGGTCGGACAGCGACGAATTTTGCCGAAGAATATTCAGATTTAGTTGATTGGGCCACCAGTCTTTGTTGGTGGTTCCTCCGCCTGAAGTGTGTGTGCCTACATGACCGGTAACCGGGCATTTGCCTCCACCGTTGCCATGCGCATGTGTGTGATTGTCCATATTAGAGAATATTTAAGTTTAGATACTACCCCTAAGTTACGATATTTCGAACGAAGGGTTAATTGAATTTTTTGATTGCAGATCATTGATATCGATCTGTGTGGAGAGAATCGTTTTTGTCGCTATCAAATGTGCCGGGGAGTTGTTGGCAATGAGCTAAGCCGATAGCAGCCAAGATTCGATTTCGCGGAAATTCGTGCAGGAATGAAAGTTGAGGATTTTTTCAACGATACTGTTGTCGTTGTTTTCAAAAGTTGTCGGGTTGTCGCTCCTCCTCCAGTCAAAACCAGTTATTGGCATTGCGACTTAGCACCTTTGCGTGGTAAGACTTTAACAGAAAAAGGGCTTCCCTCGTAAAGGAAGCCTTTTTGATGATTTATCGATTGTGTTCAACTATTTTGGGTCGAAGGTCAGCTCGAATTTATCGGCCAGCGATTTCAAGTCGTCGATCACTGCTTGCTGAACGGGAACACCGTTTTTCAGGCGTTCTTCAGTCATTTCGCGCTCCGGATCTCCGGGAACTAAAACACGTTCCTGTCCATCGGCTACTTCAGCGTTGTGGAAGGTTGTGATCCAGTTGTCCATGTGTGCTTTAAATTCATCGGCCGGGCGGAAAGCATCAACGCGCCAGGCACCCACAAAGTGGCCAATTCCTTCACCCACCGGATTGGCCGGAGGATCGAGGAAGGCAACAAAGGGAGGAACCCAAGGGCCATAGTTGGCACCCGACAAAACAGCCGAGAAAATATCGACCATCGAGCCCAGACAGTAACCTTTGTGTCCGCCATGTTGGCGGTCGCCGCCCAATGGTAACATCGATCCGCCCTGTTTCAGAATGGTCGGGTCGGTGGTTGGGTTACCATCTTTATCCTGCGCCCAGCCTACGGGCATTTCTTCACCTTTACGTTGCAGCACTTCCAGCTTTCCGTTGGCAACGGTTGTGGTAGCCATATCAATGACCACCGGTGGTTGGCTGGCCGCAGGAATTGCCACTGCGATCGGGTTTGTTCCCAGGTAGCGGCTTCGCGAGAAGGTCGGCGATACCAACGGGCTGGCGTTGGTTAGCGCAAAGCCGATCATGTCTTCCTCCAGCGCCAGCATGGCATGGAATCCGGCGATACCGAAGTGGTTCGAGTTTTTCACTGCTACCCAGCCACTACCGGCGGTTTTCGCTTTTTCCATCGCAATGCGCATGGCCTCGGGCGCGGTAACTAAGCCAAGGCCCAGGTCGCCGTCGAGCACCGCCGTTGAAGGTGTTTCGTGCACAATCTTCATGTTGGGGGTGGCGTTCAGGCGCTTTTGTTCCCACAGGCGAATGTAGCCACTCAGCCGCGCAACGCCGTGCGAGTCAACGCCACGCAAATCGGCTTGATTTAAACAGTTGGCGGCCACTTCGGCTTGTGCTTCGGGGCAACCCATTTTTACAAATACCTGTTTGGTAAATTCTTTTAAGTATGATGCAGATATCGTCATTTTTCTTAATGTTAGACATGAGTCGTGAGATATGAGTCTTGAGAAACGAAATGTGTGAGATTCTGAAACCCTGTTTTCTTTCGAATAGCAAGTTCTGGATGACCTCAGCTTTTCTTTCTTTACGAATGACTCACGACTCGAGACTTGTTACTTTTTCCTATTTTCTTACAAAATCGCGGGCCGAGGCCTGTGCTGTGGGCATAATCAGCAGGTCGTCGATGTTGACATGTGCCGGGCGCGAAGCCATAAACCAGATGGTCTCGGCAATGTCCTTGGCCGTCAGCGGATCGAAGCCTTCGTATACTTTGGCCGCTTTTGCTTCGTCGCCCTTAAAGCGTACCAGCGAGAATTCCGTTTCTACGGCACCGGGGCATATTGTACTTACCTTAATGTTGTGCGGTGCCAGCTCAATGCGCATGGCTTTGCTGATGGCCGAAACGGCGTGCTTGGTACCGCAATACACCGATCCGTTCGGATAGGCTTCTTTCCCGGCGATCGACGAGAGGTTGATGATGTGCCCTTTTTGCTGCTCGATCATCCAGTTCGATACCGGTTGGCTGATGTAGAGCAAACCCTTCACATTGGTGTCGATCATTTGTTCCCAGTCGGCAACATCGGCGCTGGCAACAGGGTCTATTCCGGCAGCTAATCCGGCATTGTTGATCAATAAATCGATTTTTCGCCATGCTGCAGGGATGGACTCTAGTGCAGCATCAACTTCCGATTTTACGCGAACATCGAAGTTCAGACAGAGAACCCGCCCCCCGGAGGCTTCTAATTCTGTTTTGATGGTCTCCAGCCGCTCGGCACGGCGGCCTGTTAAGATCAAGTTGAAGTTGTTTGTTGCCAGTATCCGGGCTGATTCCAGTCCGATTCCAGCTGTTGCTCCGGTAATTAAGGCAATTTTTTTGGTCATATCTACTTGAATTGAATTGGTCAGCGGTAAATTAAACTTCCAAAGGTTATGGAAAAATCATCTACTTGACTATTTTTGTTTTCATTATATACGCTTTAAAACAAAACCATTATGGCTGAAGTGACTGAAAATAAAGAGGTATTCTCAATCGATCAGATTGAAGAGCCCAAAGATATTCATGATATTGTTTTTAACCTAATGGTGAATCCAAATTTGGCGCCGGTCAACTATTTTAATGATTTTAGTGACGAAGGTGTTCAATTGGAGAATCTGGCAAGCGACGAGACTGATGATTCGGGTATTTTCACCACCGACAGTGGCGATCTGATGTCGATGACAACCCATGCATTCCATCATCATCTGGAACGTGATCCGCAGACAGCAACCGAAATTTTGATTAGTCGTGCTGCCCGACGCATGATTTGTTTTGGAGCCAAACCACAAGCTGTTAGTGCTTTCCTGTACCATATTAATATTGCCGATCCAAACGGGCAGTTTATTGCTTCGGGCGCCAAAAAAGGCTTGGAAAATGCAGCGGAAAAGTTTGGGATTAAGGTGTCGGACCGCAAGATTCGTTTCGACTATTTCTCGAACCACGGCCCGGTGCTGCCAACTATTATCATCAGTATGATGGGGAGTGTAAAGGACAAAGAAAAAGTGCTGACCCATCATTTTAAAAGTAAAGGCAACAATATTTTTGTGTTGGGCAAATCGCACGAGTGCATCAACTCGTCGGAATATCTGGAGTTTTATCACGAGGTAGGCGATTCACCGCTGCCGGTTTTCAATCTCGACGTTGAGGTGAAGCTGCACCAAGCAATGGATGCATTGATTGAGAAAGGACTGATCACTTCGGCTAGCCCGGTCGGAAAAGGAGGCTTGTTCTTCTCCCTGATGCGTGCAGGTATGCCTGCCGGTTTAGGCTTCGACATCACCACCGATGCTGAAATCAGACGCGACGCCTTTTTGTTTGGCGAGGCCATGGGACGCCTGATTGTAGGGGTACCACAGGAAAAGGCCGATGATTTTGTGGATTATATGCAAACAACAAAAATACCCTTCTTCGCACTGGGACATATTACCCGTGGCGAAATCCGGATTGATGATGAATCGTTCGGTTTTATTGATAAAATGAATCCATTAGCTTAAATGACTGTATCTCCTTATCAGGGTTCCGATAAAAATAAAAAGCAGCAGGTCGAGCAGATGTTCGACAATATTGCTCCCAAATATGATTTCCTGAATCATTTTTTAAGTTTGGGTATTGATAAATTGTGGCGTAAAAAAGCCGTTCGTATTTTAGGTGGTTACAAACCTCAAAGTGTGCTGGATGTAGCCAGTGGTACCGGCGATTTTGCCATTGCAACATCGAAAATAGCACCGCAGAAAATTGTCGGTTTCGACCTGTCGGAGCAGATGATTAAGGTGGGAGCCGAAAAAGTGAAAAGGCTAAAGCTTGATCACCTGATTAGTTTCCGGAAGGGCGACTCGGAGAATATGCCTTTTGCCGATGCATCGTTCGATGCCATTACCGTGGCCTTTGGCGTTCGTAATTTCGAAAACCTGGAGAAAGGCTTGCAGGAGTTTTATCGGGTGCTGAAGCCCGGTGGGGTAGCTATTGTCCTGGAATTTTCGAAGCCCAAATATTTTCCGTTTAAGCAGCTTTACAAATTTTATTTCTTTCACATTTTGCCCCGTCTGGGCGGCTTGATCTCCAGGGATGCGTCGGCTTACAGCTATTTGCCCGAGTCGGTGATGGCTTTTCCCGACGATCAGGACTTCCTGAATATCCTGAAGAAAACAGGTTTCGCCGAAAGCCGGCAATGGCGCCTTAGTTTGGGTATTGCAACGATTTATTTGGGGCAGAAATAAATTTTCATTTCACGGCAATGTGAACAATATTTTTGTCAAATTCTTGTTTTGAATAAGAATACAAACGTTTATCCTTTGAAAAAACAACTGTTCATCATCGTATTTATGATGCTTGGCCTGACTGGCTTCGGGCAAAAGCCGCATGTGCTGCACTTAACGAACTTCGATAATAAGAAAGTACATTTTGGGTTTACGCTGGGGATTAATGTTCAGGATTTTCGTTTAACACACTGGTCGCCTATTGGGCGCAATCCGGTGTTTTCGGAAGCAGAACCCGGAATGCCCGGTGCCGGAGAAGTGGTGAAGACCGATACGGTGCGATCGGATATTGCCTCGTTAAACCCGGGATTAACCGTTGGGGTTGTCTCCAATTTTCGATTGGGAGAGTACTTTGACCTTCGGATCTTACCGGGACTTTCTTTTGGCGAAAGGCGACTTGTTTATACCAAAAACGGCGAATATTTGCCGGTCTACGATGTTTATGCCGGAAATAATGATTTGCGCTATGTGAGTGTGAAATCAACCTATATTGATATTCCTGTTTTGATAAAATACAAATCGAGCCGACTGAATAATCAGCGGCCTTACATTATTGGAGGGCTTGCTTATCGGATCGATATTTCGAAAACAGGCGAGGAAGATTTGTTGCAGCCCAAACGTGGCAGCTTGTTTCTGGAAGCCGGTATTGGGCTGGACAGCTACCTGCGTTTTTTCCGCTTTTCAACCGAATTTAAGGTTAGCCTGGGCCTGAATAACCTGGTGGGCGACAAACCGGTGGAACAACGTGAGTACTATTCCGATGCTATCAAAAGTATTTACTCCCATATTTTTACACTGAGCTTTCATTTCGAATAGTTTTAAGCGGCAAAGTTCAGCATTTATCCTACTTTTGCGCTTTAGTTATTTGATTTTGAATGAGGAAAGATTTCAATTTATCACTTACGCCGAAACAGGCGTCCGATGAAGTTTATTACCGCCCGATTATTGCATCGAAAATGGGCGTGGATCCTGAAGAAATTACGGCCATTGTTGTTCGCCGGCGCTCGATTGATGCGCGACAGCGGCAAATAAAAATCAACCTGGGGGTTGCTGTTTATTTGGGTGAACAGCCACAGCCCGAACGGAAGATTTATGATTACGGAAACGTAGCCGGAAAAACTCCCGTTGGCATTGTGGGGAGCGGCCCCGCCGGATTGTTTGCCGCGCTGCGTTTGATCGAGTTGGGCTATAAGCCCGTTATTTTCGAACGCGGGAAGAATGTTCACGATCGCAAGCGCGACATCGCCAAAATTTACCGTGAGCATTTGGTTGATCCCGATTCCAACTATGGCTTTGGCGAAGGAGGTGCCGGAACTTTCTCGGACGGGAAGTTGTATACGCGTTCCAAGAAGCGGGGAAGTGTTACTAAGATCCTTGAAATCCTCGTTCAATTTGGTGCCGATCCTCAAATTCTGATCGACGCCCATCCGCATATCGGCACCAATAAACTACCGGGTGTTATTGCACACATACGCGAGCAAATTATCGCTAGTGGTGGTGAAATCCATTTTAACAGCCGGGTAGCGGATTTGATTTTAAAAGGCGACGAATGTCGCGGGGTTGTGCTGAACGACGGTCAGCGCGTGGATTGTGCAGCGGTGGTTTTAGCCACAGGGCACTCAGCGCGTGACATCTACGAAATGCTTTACCGTAGCGGCGTAAATCTGGAGTCGAAACCTTTTGCTGTCGGCGTTCGCATTGAGCATCCGCAGGCTTTAATCGATTCCATTCAGTACCATCAACCGAATCGAGGACCCTATTTGCCGGCCGCAAGTTATTCGTTTGTCGAGCAGGTGAACGATCGTGGTGTTTACTCCTTTTGTATGTGTCCCGGCGGTTTTATTGTTCCGGCAGCAACAGCTCCGGGCGAGCTGGTGGTGAATGGTATGTCGCCGTCTAAGCGCAATTCGCCCTTTGCCAATTCAGGCCTCGTGGTTGAGGTTCGTCCTGAAGATTTGCGCGAGTTTCAGCAGTACGGTGTTTTTGCCGGGCTCGAATTTCAAAAGTCGGTGGAACAACTTTGTTTTCAGTTAAACGGACACAGCCAGTTTGCACCGGCACAACGAATTGCTGATTTTGTGGCAGGCCGTAAGTCGGCCGATTTGCCGGAAACATCCTATCGTCCCGGCTTGGTGTCATCAGCACTACACGATAAATTACCCAAACGTATCAGCTCGCGTCTGCGCGAAGGTATTCAGCAGATGGATCGGAAAGCCCGTGGTTTCAATACCGATCAGGGAGTGGTTGTTGGTGTGGAGTCGCGCACATCGTCGCCCGTTCGTATTCCCCGTAACGAGGAGACATTGGAGCATATCCGTATCAAAAACTTATATCCTTGCGGCGAGGGAGCCGGTTATGCCGGAGGGATTGCTTCGTCGGCCATTGATGGCGAACGTTGTGCGGATGCACTGGTTGAGACGCTGAAGGGGTAGCGATTGAAAGAGAAAAGTCAAAAGTTAAAAGTCAAAAGTTAAAAGGGAAAAGGATTTACGGTTTAGCAATTTACCATTTACGATTGGAAGAACGAGGAATCGTATCCTTGGTTTATGGGCGAAAACTTCACGCTTTTGGGGGTAGCCTGACGAGAGTGATCGTTATCCCTATTTCGTGTCTAATGAACTCACGACTTTCTTCTCCGAAACTCCGATAAACAAATTCCTGTTGCCATGGAAACATTCAGCGATTCGCTGCCGGAGCCGTTTGTAGCAAAGGAAGGAATATGAATTTTATCGCTAATTACCCGCTCTACATCTTTGCTGATGCCGTTGCCTTCGTTGCCCATCACCAAAATACCTTGGGGCGCGAGTGCTTTGTTGTAAATGTTTTCACCTTCCAAAAATGCGCCGTAAGTTGGCAGGCCTTGTTGTTGCAGCTCGGCCAGGGTTTGTGGTAAATCTACGTAGTGAATTTTAACCCGGAAGATAGCGCCCATACTGGCCTGTATTACCTTGGGGTTATAGCAGTCGACGGTGGTTGTGCTGCATAGTAGGTGTTCAATGCCAAACCAGTCGGCCAGCCGGATGATGGTGCCCATATTGCCGGGATCCTGAATGAAATCCAGCGCCAGGCTCAATTTATTTTCCAGCTCCTTTTGCGAAAAAGGAACCACAGGCATGGCTACAACGGCCAGCGCATTTTGTGGCGATTGCAGCAGGCTAAGTTTGCGCAGTTCATCATCGGTTACTTCAATGGTCTCCATTGCCGATGCCGAAAGCCCGGGGTGACCAGCTGAAAAACGGCTTGTAGCACAAAGTAGTTTCACCTGTAAGCCCGATTGTAAGGCTTCAGCAACCATTTTGTCGCCTTCAACCAAAAAAACTTTTTCCGCCTCCCGGTTCTTTTTGCGGGCCAGCGATTGGATGTATTTCAACTTGTTTTTACTTAGCATGGCTGGATTTTGCAATGGAATGGTAAAAATATAAAGCCCGAAAGATTTGTTAGCCTTTCAGAGTAATTATTTTTGTATTGAGCTGAATCCGGCAAATATTTCGCGGAGAAAGCACTGTTTGCAAAAAACTTCACATCTTTGAAGAATTGTGCTGTTGGGTGCCTCAAATGATACTCCGCAAATTCCGCTTGTGGCTTCATGCTTCATGAAAAGCTTAACCGCGGTTGAGGAACGAATTTTGGCATCGGTAAGGAGTTGTGCAGACACTTTATGAATGAGAAACAGAAAACATGATTCGCTTTATGCAGGGTAGAACGCTGTTATTGGTCAGACGGATGTTGGTTGCGGTTCTTGCAGCTTTGTTGGTAGCTTGTTCGGCTACGAAGTTTGTGCCAGAGGGAAGCTATTTGTTGAATGATGTTGATGTGAAAGTCGACAATAAGCAAATCAATAAAGAGGAGTTGAAAAAGCAGGTTCGTCAGAAGGAAAACCTGTCCATTCTGGGCTTTTTCAAGTTTCACCTGGCCATGTATAATCTTTCGTCGCGCAAGAAGAGCAATGATTGGTTTAAGCGAATAGGTGAAGCTCCGGTGGTTTATCAGGAGTTTCAGGCGCAGCGTTCTGTTGAGTACCTCAAGGTTTATCTGCGTAACAAGGGATATTACGATGCCGTGATTGAGGACACGGTGATTGTGCACGAAAAGCGACGAAAAGTTGATCTTAAAATCCGGGTCGAGGCGGGAATACCCTACCGGGTTAAGCGCTATACCTACCGAATTGACGATCCGCGAATAGCCCCCTTAATTTATGCCGACAGCGCCGGGCAAGTTGTGAAAAACGGAGATATCTTCGATGTTGATCAGCTAAACAAGGAACGGCGGCGCCTGGCAACCATCCTGAAAAATCACGGCTATTTTAATTTTACAAGCGACCATATCCAGTTTGTGGCCGATACGGCCTTAAGTAATAAACAAGTGGACTTAGAGATTGAGGTTGCTGATGCGGATTTTCAACAGCAAACCGATAGTCTTAAACATCATCGGAAATTTGTGCTCCGCAACTTTCGCTTTAATACCGATTTTGTGCCGCCTCAGTTTTTGGACGACTCCGAACAGTTGGCTTACGACACGATATTTGAGCCGCCCTACACTTTTATTTACAAGGATCAGTTGCGCTACAAGCCCACGTTGCTCGAAAATTTGAACCGAATGAAGGACAGCACCTATTATTCGCTTCGCAATGCTGAGAAGACTTTTCGCTCGTTGAACCAAATACAACAGTTTAAGCTGGTTAACCTGAATTTTGAGCCGGTAGCTGGCCTGGGAAATGATTCAATAGGGGTGCTGGATTGCAATATTCAGCTGTCGCCTGCGCCGCGGCAAGGTTTCTCGGTTGAGGTGGAAGGCACCAATTCGTCGGGGAACCTGGGGGTGGCGGGCAACCTGAATTATCAGCATCTGAACCTTTTTCACGGAGCCGAGATTTTGAATGTAACCCTTAAGAGTGCCTGGGAGCGGCAGGAAGCCATGATCTCGAATAACGCCCTGAGCTTTAACACCCGCGAATATGGCATGGAAGCTTCGGTTACCCTGCCGAAATTCTGGGCTCCTTTCAGCGCCGACCGTATTTTCAGTTACCAGGTGCCGCAAACGGTTTTCTCAACGGGCTATAATTATCAGCGCCGCCCCGACTATACCCGCACCATCACCAATTTGCGTTTGGGATACCAGTGGAAGAGTCAGTCGTTCCGTACCAATTATTTGAATATTCTGGATTGGAACTATGTGCGTTTGTCGGCCTTCAACGAAGATTTTATCAGCTCAATAAAGGATTTGTACATCAAAAGCAGTTTTACCGATCACTTGATCATGGCCACCAATTATACCTTGGTTGATAATACGAAGAACACTGAAAAGGACAATACTTACCATTATTTCAAATGGTCGATTGAGTCGGCCGGTAACTTGTTGTCGGCACTCGTCAAATTAACCGGTCGCTCGAAGTTTGAAACGGTAGATGCCGATACCGGTGATCAGCTTAGTTACTATAAAGTGTTTAACACCCGTTTTGCACAATACCTGAAAACGGACTTCGAGTTTCGCTACGGCTATCGTTTCGACAAGTTTAACAGTTTGGTATCGCGCGCTTTTCTGGGCGTCGCTCTGCCTTACGGAAACTTTGATGTGTTGCCCTTCGAAAAGAAATATTTTGGCGGGGGCGCCAACGGCATTCGTGCCTGGCAGGTGCGCACCCTGGGCCCCGGTACCTATAAAGCCTCCGAAGACGAGTATCCAAACCAGTCGGCCGATATTAAACTGGAAGCGAATGTGGAATATCGGTTTCGCTTGCTGAGCTTTGTTGAGGGGGCCTTCTTCCTGGATGCCGGTAATATCTGGGCGATTAACTCGAAGGATAACCGCGAAGGAGCGCAGTTTAAGCCGGACCAGTTTTACAAGCAGATTGCGATCGGTACCGGCACCGGCTTACGTTTCGATTTCAGTTATTTTATTTTCCGTTTCGACCTGGGGCTAAAAATGCGCGACCCCTCGCTACCGGCCGGCAAACGATTTATTTGGGGACATTACCCCATCCGAAACGAACATTTTAATTTCAACGTAGCCATTGGATATCCGTTTTGATGCCGGATGCTGGTTCCTGGTTGCTGGATGCTGGTTGCTGGATGCTGGTTAATGGTAATAAAAAGATGCTTTTCTTGAAAAAAATGTAAAATCGTATCAATTAAGGGCTTTCCGATTTTTCAGTATTGCTGAACTGGCTACTTTTGCGGGCTCAAAAAAAGAGTAACCAAAACAAATAACTGAAATAATCGCATGTTTAAACGAATTGCAGGGGCTTTGTCCGCCTCATTTTTGTTGTGTTCGGCATCGGCGCAACAAGTCGGATTGAATGATTTCAATTTGAAGTTATATGGCTTTGTCCGTACCGATTACTATGTTGATACCTATAAGGGGAACGATGTTGCCCACGAAAATTTTTACCTGGTGCCCTGGTATACCGGGCAAGATGCCAATGGCGAAGATTTAAATGAACAGACCAGTGCCAACCTGACCGCCCTGGCATCGCGTTTAGGGGCGAAAATTCAGGGCCCGGAACTACTGGGCGCCCAAACAGCTGCTGTGCTGGAATTCGATTTTGGAGGCATTACTAAAACCGAACCGACTTTGTTTCGTATTCGCCATGCTTATGTTGCCTTTAGTTGGGACCAATCGAAACTAACCGTTGGACAAACCTGGCATCCTTTCTTTGGCGGAGGTGTTTTCCCGGCTGTGGGTGCCTTTAATACAGGTGCCCCATTTCAGGCTTTTAACCGTTCGCCCTTAGTACGCTACGACTATAAGCTCGGAAAGCTGACCGTGGGAGCAGCGGCCATTTACGAGAATCAGTATGCTTCCAAGTCGCTCGATTCCGGTTCTTATTCAACTGCAAATCAGGCCAAGCGAAATGGCGTTTTGCCCGAACTGACGCTCACCGCCGAATACAAAGCCAACGGATTGACCTTGGGCGCTGGGGCTGAGTGGAAGCGGATTAAACCCCGCATGCTTACTGAGGGTAGCTTGGGAACCTATAAAGCCGATGCGTATTTAAACAGCCATGCTGTGATGGGCTATGTGAAGTACCAGCACGAAAAGTTGTCGGTTACCGCCAAAACCTTCTATGGGCAGAATATGACACATCTGTGTATCCTGGGAGGTTATGCCGTGGCCACAAAGAACGAGTCAACCGGAGCCGAAACTTACACCAACTTTAACACCAGCTCCAGCTTGCTGAATGTTGTTTACGGTAAAAAATGGCAGGTGGGTATGTTTGCCGCTTATCTGAAAAATTTGGGTACTTCGGATGCCGTTTATGACAACAATGGTGCAGCAATTACGGCTGGGTTGTTGCCAGCAATTCAGGAAGCAGCACGCGCGTCGGTTCATGTTGCGCTGAATGTGGATAAACTGCGCTTTGTGGCAGAATGTGAGATCACCACCGCCGATTATGGCGTGGACGGACTGGACTTTGCCGATGGAACCTACAGTGATACACATCGGGCAACCAATCAGCGTGTCAGCTTATCGATGGTTTACGCCTTCTAGCCTGAATCCGCTTTTGATACCGACGGGGAAAGTTAACCGAAAGCCAGCCTTTTTGTTAATTTTCCCCGTCGGTCGTTTGGGAAGCTGCCTTTCGAGCAGCTTTTTTATGTAACTTGTGCCGGATAAAAAATCCCGAGAGCGGATTTCCATTGAATTGACTCTGTTATTATGAAGAAAATAGCGATACAAGGAATTGCGGGTTCCTTTCATGAAGATGCTGCACGCAAATATTTCGGCGACGAAGAAATTGAAATCGTGGAGTGTCGTTCCTTTCAAAGTGTTTGTGAATTGGTTGATTCCGATCAGGTGGATATTGCCGTAATGGCTATTGAAAACTCCATCGCCGGAAGTATCCTCCAGAACTATTCACTCATCCGCGACTACCATTTGCATGTCATTGGCGAAACGTATGTGCATATTCAGATGAACCTGATGATGTTGCCCGGAGCGCAAAAAGACGATGTTCAAACCATCTATTCGCATCCGGTAGCCATCCGTCAGTGTGCCGAGTATATTGAGAAGTATTTCCCCAATGCCCGGATTATCGAAAATCAGGACACTGCCATGTCCGGAAAAATACTGTCGGTCGATCAATTAACCGATGCCGCAGCAATCGGGAACCTGCGGACAGCCGAGATTTATGGGTTGAACGTGCTGGACAGCGGTATCGAAACCAATAAGAAAAACTATACTCGTTTTTGGGTCCTCAGTAAACACCCCAAACAAAACGGCGGAAGCAACAAAGCTTCGTTGGCTTTCGAAGTAGGACATTATTACGGTGCCTTGGCACGGGTTCTCAATATTTTTGCCGAAAACGAAATTAACCTGCTTCGCATCCAGTCCATTCCAATTATTGGCAAGCCCAACGAGTACACCATTCATGTGGATGTCGAGTACAAATCGGAGCAAAATTATGAGAAAGCGATCCATCGGGTCTTGAAAAATGTGTCGAGTTTGTCTATTTTAGGCGAATATGTTCGAGCAGAAATCGAAATCACGAACCAGTAAAAATATTTGATATGAGCAAAATAGGATTGTTTTTTGGGCCGGAGAAAGGGTCGGTTCATCGCGTAGCTGAAAAAATTAAAACAGCAATTGGTACCGATTTGGTGGATTTGGTGTCGGTAAATGATGCCTCAGCGGCCGATTTGGAAAAATATGATAAGGTTATCTTTGGAATTTCTACCGTAGGAAAAGAAACCTGGGATTCGGAATATTCCAATACCGATTGGGCCAAGTTCTTTCCCGAAGTTTCCAAAGTGGACTACACCGAAAAAGTCCTGGCTATTTATGGCCTGGGCGATCATATAACCTATCCGGGACATTTTGTAAATGCCATGGGGCGTTTGTACAAGGAAATCAAAAAGACAACTCCCGAGGCGAAAGTCGTTGCCCCGGTTGACCCTTCAGCCTACGAGTTTGAAGAGTCCGAAGCGGTGATCGATGGTCAATTTGTTGGTTTACCGGTTGATGAAGACTTTGAGCCCGAAATGACCGATGAGCGCGTTGTTGCCTGGGCCGCAGAAGTTAAATCAGCATTCGGCCTTTAATTCCGAAAATAGCAGGGGAAGGTCACCGAGCTCGCATTGGGCTCTGTGACTTTCATCCTTTTTTATGCGATCGGCTTTACAGAAGTCGACTTCTCTTATCTTGAAAAATACGCGTTTAACGCGATTCCTACATCTACAGTAAAATGAGCACACCTATAAGTCGTGAGTTAGTTGATCAGTGCATTTCACGCCTACGTATTGATGAAGTTGGAAATGCAACGATTCGTGAAGTCGTAGCATTGGTCAACGCAATTGAAGAAGAAAGTCCGGAAAAGTTTGTCCGCATGGAGATGGGCATCCCCGGATTGCCGCCGGCAAAAGTTGGCGTTGAAGCAGAAATTGAAGCACTGAAAGACGGTGTGGCTTCAAAATACCCGATGATTGATGGTATTAAGCCGCTGAAGGAAGAAGCCTCGCGCTTTGTGAAGCTGTTCATGGATGTGGATGTGAAGCCGCAAGGATGTATTCCATCGGTAGGCTCCATGCAGGGAACTTATGCTGCCTTCATGGTGTCCTGTCATCTCGATCCGCAAAAGACCACGGTGTTGTTTATCGACCCGGGATTTCCGGTGCAAAAACAACAAATGTTGGTGATGGGCTGCCCCTTCGAAACCTTCGATGTATTCAACTACCGGGGCGAAGCATTGCGGGCCAAGCTGGAAAGCATCCTCAGCAAGGGCCATATCAACTCCATTGTGTACTCAAACCCCAACAACCCCAGTTGGATCTGCTTTACCGAAGAAGAACTAAAGATAATCGGTGAGCTGGCTACCAAGTACGACATCATTGTGATGGAGGATCTGGCTTACTTTGCCATGGACTTCCGGCGCGATTTGTACACGCCCGGTGAGCCTCCTTATCAATCAACTGTAGCTCGTTATACCGATAACTATGTGCTGTTTATTTCCAGCTCAAAAATATTCTCCTATGCCGGACAACGGATTGGGATCATGGCCATTTCCGATGCCTTGTATAACCGCGACTACGAAAACCTGAAATCGCGCTTCCACAGCAATACTTTTGGCAATACGGTTACACAGCGCGTGTTATATGCCCTCTCTTCGGGGACCAGCCATTCGGCACAACATGCCTTGGCAGCCATGTTTAAAGCAGCCAACGATGGGCAGTTTAACTTTGTTGACGAAGTGAAGGAATACGGCGAGAAAGCCAAAATCATGAAAGATTTATTTGTGAAAAACGGCTTTCAGATTGTTTATGAGAAGGACGGCGATCAGGCTGTAGCCGACGGTTTCTACTTCACAATCGGCTATCCCGGAATGACCGGAGGCGAATTGCTGCACAATTTGTTGTATTATGGCGTTAGTGCCATAACGCTGAAAAATACCGGAAGTGAAAAAGAAGGACTTCGGGCTTGTGTGTCGCATGTGGCACGTTCGCAGTTCGCCGATCTCGAAAAACGCTTGCAGCAGTTTCATCAGGATTATCCCCTGAGCTAATGATCAAAGGACGCAGATGACGGGTATAGGAGCAGGATATAAGCAAACATTCGATCAACTCCGGGAGTTCTTCGCCTCCCGCGAACCGGTAAAGCTCAAAAAAGGAGAGATTTTTCTGGATTACGGCGAGCCTAACCGAAAGCTGGGGCTGCTGCTAGATGGATTGATGTATGCCTCCTATACCTCCGAGTCGGGCCAGGAATGGATATCCCGCTTCTTTTATTGCCCCGATAACGGGATTATCTCAAGCCACGAAACGTTTATGACCGGGCGCGAGTCCAATGAAATTATTCGCGCTTACGAAGACTCCGAACTAATCTATATCGATCGTAACGAATACGAAGATCTGCTGGAACAAAGCCCCGATCTTCAGCGGCTGGCCCGCATTATGGCCGAAGAAAGTTATGTGCAGGCGCTGCGTCGTGTACATTCGCTCCAGTCGCTTTCGGCCTCGCAACGTGTTAAAATGTTTGTCAAGGAACACAGCGAAATTGTTAGCCGTGTGCAACGTCAACACGTCGCATCTTATCTGGGTATCCATCGGAATATCTTTACCCGCATTCTCAATAAAATCTGATTTCCCTTTTGCAACAATTGTTGCGGTACGTCCCGTTTGTTTAAGGTTATTTTGTTTGAAGATGAACAAAAATGATTCGTCATGCACGACTTTTCATGTTGTTCGACAGGTTGACATTTTGTCATTTTTTATCTCAAAAATTATTGAAAACTTTAAGTGTCGCAAAGATTATTGATCGAATAAAAAACGGGGATTATGGCAAAAGTTAGAGGCGCTGTGGTGGTCGATATTGAAGCATGCAAAGGTTGCGGCCTTTGTGTGGTGGCATGTCCTCACCAGGTATTGGCGCAAAATAAACAGGTAAACAGTCGGGGGTATCATTATTCATTTATGGAACATGCCGAAAACTGTATCGGTTGTTCCAACTGTGCAGTGGTTTGTCCCGATACCTGTATCACGGTGTACCGTGTGAAATCGGAAAAAACTGTTTAATTTAAAATTGAAGAGTGATGGGAGAATTAAGATTAATGAAAGGGAACGAAGTCATTGCCGAAGCCGCCATTCGTTGTGGTTGCGATGCCTACTTTGGTTACCCGATTACCCCTCAGTCGGAAGTGATGGAAACCCTGATGGCGCGCGAACCGTGGAACCAAACCGGCATGGTTGTGTTGCAGGCCGAGAGCGAAGTGGCCTCCATCAACATGGTTTACGGAGCTGCCGGTGCGGGGAAAAAAGTGATGACTTCCTCCTCCAGCCCGGGTATTAGCCTGATGGCCGAGGGGATTTCGTATATCGCCGGGGCCGAGCTTCCCTGCGTCATTGTTAATGTTCAACGGGGTGGGCCCGGGTTGGGAACTATTCAACCCTCGCAGGCCGACTATTTTCAGTCCACCAAAGGAGGTGGCCATGGCGACTACCGGCTGATTGTACTGGCACCTGCCTCGGTACAGGAGATGCACGATTTTGTTGGACTTGCTTTCGAGCTGGCTTTTAAATACCGCAATCCGGCGATGATCCTGGCCGACGGCGCCATTGGGCAAATGATGGAAAAGGTGGAGCTGGGCGAATTTGTAGCCCGCCAAACAACGGAGCAGGTTGATGCGCAATACGGTTCGTGGGCGACAACCGGAAAGAAAAAATCAAGGGCCAAAAATGTAATCACTTCCCTCGAGCTCGACTCGGCTCTGATGGAGCAGAATAACCTGCGTTTTCAGGAGAAGTACCGGAAGATGCAGCAGGACGAAGTGAGCTTCGAAGCTATTCGCTGCGAGGATGCCGACTATGTGTTGGTGGCTTTTGGTTCATCAGCCCGTATCTGTCAAAAATCGGTCGAGCTGGCTCGTGCTAAGGGCATAAAAGTAGGCTTGTTACGTCCCATTACCCTGTTTCCCTTTCCAAGCGAGCCTATTGCCCGCCTGGCCAAGCAGGTAAAAGGATTTATGACCGTTGAAATGAACGCCGGACAGATGATTGAAGATGTGCGTTTGGCCGTTAACTGTGCCGGCGAACGTAATCCGGTGCACTATTTTGGCCGCTTGGGCGGAATTATTCCAACCCCCGGAGAGGTGGTTGAGGCTTTGGAACAAAAACTGATTGGAGGCTAAGCAATGGATGTAAAAGATATTATCAAAGAAGAAAATCTGGTGTATTCGAAACCCAGCTTGTTGTCCGACAAAATTACCCACTATTGCCCGGGATGCAGCCATGGCGTTGTGCACAAATTGCTGGCCGAGGTAATCGAAGAGCTGGGGATCCAGGAAAAGACCATTGGGGTGTCGCCGGTGGGCTGCGCCGTGTTTGCCTATAACTATATCGAGATCGACTGGCAGGAGGCTGCTCATGGTCGGGCGCCCGCGGTGGCAACAGGAATCGCCCGGGTCGATCCGGACAAAGTGGTTTTTACCTACCAGGGCGATGGCGACCTGGCCTCTATCGGTACTGCCGAGATTATGCACGCCGCCAACCGGGGCGAGAATATTGTTGTCGTGTTCATCAATAATGCCATTTACGGAATGACCGGCGGACAGATGGCACCAACTACGCTCCTGGGGCAGGTCACAGCAACCACGCCTTGTGGGCGCGACCTGGAACGAAATGGCTACCCGCTGAAAATTACCGAGCTAATTGGTCAGCTGCCCGGAGCGGCTTATGTAAGCCGGCAATCGGTACATACTCCCGCAGCGGTGCGTAAGTGCCGCAAAGCTTTGAGAAAATCCTTCGAAAATGCCATGGCCAAAAAAGGAACTTCCTTTGTCGAGGTGGTCTCCACGTGCAGCTCGGGCTGGCGCTTGTCGCCCGTTGAGGCCAACAAATGGATGGAAGAAAATATGTTCCCCTTCTATCCGATTGGAGATATTAAGGATGGCCAAAAGGCGGAAGCCGGAGACTTTATGCAGCAAAACCTAAAAAATTAATGAACATGACAGAAGAAATTATTATAGCTGGTTTTGGCGGTCAGGGCGTGTTGTCGATGGGCAAAATCCTGGCTTACTCGGGCGTCATGCAAGGGCAGGAGGTAACCTGGTTTCCCTCGTACGGACCCGAGATGCGTGGCGGAACAGCCAATGTGACGGTGATCCTGAGCGATAACCGGATCAGTTCGCCTATTCTGCACGAGTTCGATACGGCGATCATCCTCAATCAGCAATCGCTCGATAAGTTTGAGGCTGAGGTGAAGCCGGGAGGAACCCTCCTGTACGACCCCAATGGCATTGTGCACCCGCCAACACGCACCGACATCAATATTTATAAGATTGAAGGAACGAAAATCGCTGCCGATATGGGGAATGTGAAAACCTTCAATATGGTGGTGCTTGGAGCCTTTTTAAAGGCCAAACCGATTGTGGCTCTGGAAAGCATTCGCAAAGGGCTGGAAAAATCCTTGCCGGAACGGCACCATAAACTCATTCCGATGAACCTGCAGGCGATTGAAGCCGGACAGCAGCAGATGGAGGAAGTTCATATCATCTGATTTATTCGTTGATCACCGATATTTATATGAGCCTGTCTTGTTCGCAAGGCAGGCTTTGTCGTTATCATTTAATGACGGCTTCCCCAACGGCTGGTGAGCTCGTTATCATTTAATGACGGCTTCCCCAGTGGCCGGTGGGCTCATTATCATTTAATGACGGCTTCCCCAACGGCTGGTGAGCTCGTTATCATTTAATGACGGCTTCCCCAACGGCTGGTGGGCTCATTATCATTTAATGACGGCTTCCCCAGCGGCTGGTGGGCTCATTATCATTTAATGACGGTCTTCCCCAATGGCTGGTGGGCTCATTATCATTTAATGACGGTCTTCCCCAATGGCTGGTGGGCCCGTTATCATTTAATGATGGTCTTCCGAACGGCCGGTGAGCGTACTAATAATGGGCAGGAATGTGATTGTGCATGAAGTTCAAATGGGGCCGTGTGTCGTTGTTTGCGCCAGTAGAAAGGCATAAAACGCCGAAGGAGAGATGATGATGTTGAAATAGAAATCCCCCGGAGCTTGCTGCGTCCAAGGGATTCAGTTTGGTTGTGTTTGCATAAGTCAGTCTCTTACAATGAAATTAGTGAGCGGCCACTTTTTTTCCAACATTGTTGGTATGACGGACAGCTCTTTTCAGATGATCCGTAGTGTCCTTAATTTCCTTCTCAACTTTGTGCTTCAGGTTTTTTACCTGGCTTTCAATTTCATCCAGTTTGTGATGAACTGAATCTGAAATTTCATGGGTCATTTTTTGGGTTTTCCGCATCAGTTTTTTGCGGGTGCGGCTTCCTTTATTCGGGGCGTAAAGAATTCCGCTAACGGCACCGGTTGCAGCTCCTGCTGCAAGTCCGGTTAAGAGATAGATCGCTTTGTGCATATTGGTTGTATTTAATGTGAAAAATTAGACTTACAAATCTTTTATACGTAACCGGAGGCCTTTTGATAACGCTTTAGCGTAATTTTCTGACGATTAACCCCGCCCGGTAGGACAAAATACACGCTTTGATCAAAAGTAGAAGTGAAAAGACAGGCTCTGAAAGCTCCGGGACGCGGTTTTAACGAAACAAGCGGACTATTTACTGTTGAATATGTCGATTGACAAAACAGGGCTACGACGCCGCAAAGCAATGGTGAGACGATAAAAGTATATATTACCCTTATTTCGTATATTGTAGTCGATTTTAAAAGAAATCGGAACAATTATTTCACGTACTAACATTAAAAAAAACTAATCGAATCATGTTTAAAGTTTGGAAAGTCAGTGGGCTGCTGGTGGCGGTTTTATGGCTGTCGGCAGTGCAGGCGCAGACAAAAATTGAACTTCAATTGAATAAACCCGGCCCGAAAATTCAGCCTACGATGTGGGGAATTTTCTTCGAAGACATCAACTTTGCGGCCGATGGTGGGCTGTACGCCGAGCTGGTGAAGAACCGCTCGTTTGCTTTCGACGATCCCTTGATGGGCTGGAAAAGCTACCGCAAAGATTCACTTCGGATTATTAACGAAACCGGCGCATCAACAGCCAGCCGTTTTGTGCGCTTGTTGCCCCTGAAATCGTCGCAAAAGAACTTCCTTCAAAATGAAGGCTTTCGGGGAATGGGCTTCAGCGAAGGAGAAGAATACCGCTTGACGGTGAATGCGCGTGTTCCTGAAGGGAATGAGCAAGAACTTAAAGTTGAACTTTTAGGTGATGATAAAAAGCCCGTTGCCGAATCGGTTGTCACGATCGACAGCAACGATTGGGGCAAAAAAGAACTAATCCTGAAGGCACAGGCAACTGCCGCGAAAGGGAGTTTGAAAATCTCTGTTGTTGAAAACGGAAGCGTTGATTTCAAATTTATTTCCTTATTTCCTGTTAAAACATTTAAAAATCGACCCAATGGTATGCGTTTGGACTTAGCCGAAAAACTGGCTGCGTTGAAGCCGGGCTTTGTGCGCTTTCCAGGTGGTTGCATCGTGGAAGGACATCACCTGGATTTACGCTACCAGTGGAAAAAAACAGTGGGTAACACCGAAGACCGCGAAACCCTGATCAACCGGTGGAACACGGAGTTCAGACATCGTTTTACGCCGGATTATTACCAAAGCTTCGGGCTCGGATTTTATGAGTATTTCCAGTTGGCTGAAGATCTGGGAGCCGAAGCCCTTCCGATTCTGAATTGTGGCATGGCCTGCCAGTATAACACCGGCGAGTTGGCTCCGCTGAACGAAATGGAACCCTACATCTCGGATGCCCTGGATTTAATTGAGTTTGCCAATGGCGATGCAACAAGCACCTGGGGAAAGCTGCGCGCCGAAATGGGACATCCGGAGCCTTTCAACCTGAAATACCTGGGCATTGGTAACGAGCAATGGGGAGAACAATACCTGGAGCGTTACGATATTATTGCTGAAAAGGTGCATGAAAAATATCCGGAAATAGAGCTCGTCTCCGGTTCGGGCCCCTCATCCGATGGCGATCAGTTCGAGTATCTGTGGAAAGAACTCAAGAGCCGTACCGCCAATTTAGTTGACGAGCATTACTACAAAGACCCGAACTGGTTTTTCAACAATGCCAAACGCTACGACAACTACGAGCGTGGCGGATTGAAGGTGTTTGCCGGAGAATATGCCAGTCATACCCGCGTGGAAAACCAGGATCCCAGTTCGAACAATAACTGGTTGGCAGCTTTGTCGGAAGCGGCTTTTATGACCGGTCTGGAGCGCAATGCCGATGTGGTGCAGATGGCCTCGTATGCGCCTTTGCTGGCCCATGTTGATGCCTGGCAGTGGCGTCCCGACCTGATTTGGTTCGACAATCTGAAGTCGGTGAAAACGCCCAACTATTACGTGCAGCAGATGTATTCAACTCACCGCGGCGATTATGTGGTGCCGGTTGTGTCGGGTGGCGACGTGTTGGCCGGTCAGGATAGCTTGTATGCCAGCGCATCGGCCGACCAGGCTGCAAAAAAAGTGTATCTGAAACTGGTGAACTCTTCAGCTCAAAGCAGAGCCGTGTCCATTGCGCTGAAAGGTGCGAAAACGGCATCGAAAGAAGTGACTGTGACAACGCTTTATCAGCCGGATTTAATGGCATACAACAGCTTGCCAAAGCCCGATGTTGTTGTTCCGCAAAAAAGTACTGCCAGCATAAAAGGAAGCAGCCTGAACCTGGAACTCAAAGCTCAGTCGTTTGTGTTGGTTGAACTGACGACGAAATAAGCGAAGTTGGTTCAGAAACGCTGAAAGCCTTCGGAGATTTCGTTGTGCTGTTGTCTTGTTGTCGTTGTTTTCACAAGTTGTCGGGGTGTCATTCCCAAAAGCATTAACCAGCAAGAATGACGTTCGATCATTGCCAAAAAGTCGGGAGTCGGTTGGCCTGGTTTTATCGAGTGTTCACACTCGAAAATGCTATAAAGAAAAGAAACAGAGTGATGTTTCTTAAGAGGCAGGAATCAAACGAAAAGCTTCCTTCAATCCCGGAGGGATGCTAGTTGGGTAGCTTAACGAAGACGGGGAGAAATTCCGTCCCGTATGGGACGGGACAATCTTCGTGTTATCGTTTGTGCTACCCAAATTATACCCTTTTACAGGCTAATTTATACTTTGAAATAGGACGGTATAATGCCGATAGACTGAAAAAAGGAGCATTGGAACGAAGTGATACGATGCGACACTTTTGAAGCTAATCGGTATTGAATGGCTAAAGCCATTGCTGAAAGAGTAAAAAACCGTCCGGTAGGACAAAAGATCCGAATTGCGCAAAAGTAGGAGTGAAAAACAGCTCGGGCCGGGGCAAGCCTAACAACAAAAGTTGGCGACAGGATGAGTCTTTGCTCCTAGGTTGAAGCTGAACCGCGATTCAATACATCCCCGATGCGGTTTAAAAATCGCATCACCCGAATTGATGTTTACAACAAACACAAACGCCCATTTTACTCTCCCCTGAATTAAATCAATCCGAACGGATCGATTCAATTCTGTCCCCTCTCTGCGCGCAGAGCGGGGGAACCCCGAAGCAGCAGGTAGATTGCAAAGAACGCATCAACGAATAAGAAGGCGTTTCGATCAATGCCAATAAGTTGGGAGTCGGTTGGCCTGTTTTTATCGAGACCTCCATCAAACGGAAAGCTTAGAGAATCCGGGAAGCTCCGTCGTGAGACGGAGATCACCCGGATGAACTTAGCTTTTCGGCAGATGAAGGTTGAAGATAAAAATCAGCCATGACCTTTTTGTTTCGTTTTTGTGTCACTACAAAAATGAAAACCCGTCCGGTAGGACAAAAGATCCTATTTTATACAAATTAGAATTGACGGAACGCTCGCTTAAGTGTCGAAAAAGGGACTTTCACAGAAAAAGGTGTTTATCGGAGAATATTCGCGATAAACACCTTTTCTGTTCAATGGAGGCATCCGGGCGATGAGCACTGCTGTTGGTTGCAGCAATACTGCTCCAACATTGTGGCGAACAGCAGGTGGCAACCATTTACCGCCAGTGCGGGTTGAATTACTTTATTTCAGCCTCGGGCTTTTTCCACTTCGATTTTTGTTTGACTACGAACACGGCCCCCAATAGGATGGTAAACGCCCCCAGTAAGCTAAATGCGGTAAAACGTTCACCTTCAATCCAGCTAACTTCCATACTGGTTAAAATAGCCATGGTGACAAAGGTGATGGTGGGATTTAGCAGAAGTATGATGCTTACCTTGTTGGCTTGCGTGTATTTTAAAGCTAATGACAGTGACCCGTAAGCAATCAGCGTATTCAGCCCCAGAAAGATCAGCAGTATCCACCAGCCTAAACTCAGGCCGCTAAAGTTGTTGAAGTTGACAAATGGCAAGTAAGCAACTGCCGGAAAGCCGAACAGAAATAAGTTGAGCGTATCCGTGGAGTACTTTATAACGAGTTTCTTCTGCATTACGGCATAAGCAACCCACGAAACAGCAGCGCTAATCGCAAACAGCACTCCAATGTTGTAGGTGTTTTTTTGATCAAGCATCTGTTGAAGCTGCTGACTGTAAAAAATGCCAAACCCGATTGCCGCCAAAATAAACCCGACAATTTGGATGCGGCGAAGTTTCTCGTTGAAAAACAGCAGCCCGGCAATGGTCAGCAATACAGGGCCAAGTTGGGCAATCAATTGGGCATTGCTGGGGCTTGTGTAATTTACCGCCTGCATAAAGCCAAAGTAATTCCAAGCCAAGCCTATTGCCGCTATGAGTAGCCAAAACGGAGGTTTTGCGAGGATCTTAAGCTCCGATGGTTTCTCGATCAGATGCCATATAAGCAGCACGGTGAAAGCCGTGGTGAAACGAAACCAGACGATAGTCTGTGGTTCAACTTTTTGAACCGCTATTTTCAGAAAGATTGCCAGAAAGCCCCAGAATAAGGCCGTAGTGCAGGCAAATAAAATTCCTTTTTGGTTGTTGTTCATGCGTAGAGAACAATGGAGATGTTGAATGAGTTGCGGATGGAACGATAAAATAAGCTGATTCCCGAATGTGCTTGTCCTGTTTAGTCCAAGTGACCGGGAAGACGACTTATTGAAAGCTTGTTGAAACGACAGCTAATCGTATTGCACGGTAACTCCTCGCATTTATTTTAAGTAGCAGGAAAAAAGCCATCGAAAATTCCGATGGCTTTTTGAATGATTTATCGGAGCTGAGCTCCCAGTTCTTTTTCGAAGGTTTTAATCAACCGGGCCATGATCTTTTCAATCTGTTTTTCATTCAGCGTTTTCTCGTCATCGCGCAGGATGAAGCTCACCGCGTATGATTTTTGGCCTTCCGGAACACCTTTACCTTCATAAACGTCAAACAGGTCGACCTGGCGCAATAGTTTGCGTTCTTGTTTAAAGGCAATCTCGCTGATTTTGCTAAAGCGAACAGCTTTGTCGATCAGCAGAGCCAGGTCGCGGCGAACCTCCGGATATTTGGGTAGTTCGCTGAAGCTTGTTTTGGTATTCTTGTGTTCCAAAATCAGGTTGCCAACGTTGATATCGGCATAATAAACCGGATTTTCGATGTCGAATTCTTTTTGAAGCTTACGGGCAACAATCCCAAATTCGGCAATCTTACGGCCATTATAGGCGACATAGCACAAGCCTTCGGCAACAAGGTCGTTGTTAAACTCCTCGGTTTTCAGGCGGTGTGTCCCCAGCCCGAATTTGGCCAGCAAGTTTTCCACGTAGCTTTTTAGCTGGAAGAAGTTGCTGGCTGTTTGAGCCAGAGTCCAGCTCTCGCGTTCCTTTTGGCCGGAAATAAATAAGGCCAGATGTTCTTCCTCGCTGTATTTCTTCAGGGGCGATTCCGTTTGTTCCGATTCTGTTTTAAAGTAGCAGTTTCCAAACTCGAACAAGCGCAGATCGGCATTTTTGCGATTGGCGTTGTAGGCAATGGTTTCGAGCCCACCAAAAAGCAAGCTTTGGCGCATGCCGTTTAAGTCGGCGCTAAGCGGATTGAACAGTTTCACCGTATTGTCGTCCGACAGGCTTTCGCGATTTTCGTAATAGGCTGCTTTGGTCAGCGAGTTGGACCAGATTTCGTTGAAGCCCCAGGCCGCCAGCATATCAGCTGCTATGTTGCGTATTTTCACCGGGTTGGGCTGGGCGGCATATTGCAGCGAGGCATTCACTTTGGTTGGGATTTCTACATTGTTGTAGCCGTAAATGCGCAGGATCTCTTCAATCACGTCGGCTTCCCGTTTTACATCTACCCGGTACGGAGGAACGCTCAATGATAAGCCTTCTTCGGTTTCACGCTCAATCTTAATCTCCAGCGACGTCAGAATTGTTTTGATCATCGCTGCACCCAAATCTTTGCCAATCATACGGGTGATGTTGGCGAAGCTGACCTCAAGCTTGAAATCATCAATCGGCGTGGGATATACATCCTGAATGTTGCTCGATATTTTTCCGCCGGCCAGCTCCTGGATCATCAGGGCAGCGCGTTTCAGGGCGTAAATGGTATTGTTGGGGTCTACACCGCGCTCGAAACGGAATGAGGCGTCTGTGCTCAGTGCAAAACGACGGGCTGTTTTACGCACATAAACGGGATCGAAGTAAGCCGACTCGAGGAAAATATTTCTAGTCGATTCTTTTACGCCCGACTTAATTCCTCCGAACACCCCGGCGATGCACATCGGTTCTTGGGTGTTGCAAATCATCAGGTCGTCCTGGTGGAGCTCACGCTCAATTTCGTCCAGGGTGGTGAACTTGGTTCCCGCCGGAAGGGTTTGAACCACCACTTTCCCCCCGTTGATTTCGTCGGCATCGAAAGCGTGCAACGGCTGGCCGCACTCAAATAGCACATAGTTGGTAATATCAACTACATTGTTGATGGGTGAAAGGCCGATTGCTTTCAGTCGGTTTTGCAACCACTCCGGCGATGGTTTAATTTCCACTCCGCTGATGGTCACTCCGCAGTATCGCGGACAGGCCTCCGGGTTGATTACTTCAATGGGAATTTCCAATGAAGTATCATCAACTTTAAACGCGTCAACCGACGGTTTTTTATAGCTTACAGGTGTTGTTTTGCTCAGGAAAGCAGCCAGGTCGCGTGCCACACCAATGTGTGATGCGCCGTCAACCCGGTTGGGAGTCAGGTCAACCTCAATGCTGTAGTCCGACTCTACATTGAAATATTCGCTGGCCGGCGTACCGATAACAGCTTCCCGGGGCAGTACCATAATGCCGTCGTGGCTGGCGCCCAGGCCAATTTCGTCTTCCGCGCAAATCATTCCTTCCGAAACTTCACCGCGGATTTTCGATTTTTTAATCTTGAACTCCTGATCTCCATCATACAAGCTTGTACCAACAGTCGCAACCACAACTTTTTGTCCGGCAGCAACGTTGGGGGCTCCGCAAACGATTGGTAAAAGTTCGCCCGTGCCTACGTCAACTGTTGTTTTACTCAGGTGATCGGAGTTCGGGTGTTTTTCGCAAGTAACAACATGCCCGATAACGAGCCCGCGCAAGCCGCCTTTAATGCTTTCTACTTCTTCAATGCCGCCTACTTCCAATCCGGTCTGGGTTAAAATATCTTCCAGTTGCTCGGGGCGAAGGTCAGTATCGATATAATCTTTTAGCCACTTGTATGAAATATTCATAGTTCTGTTTTTATGCTGAAATTCATCAGTTTATTTTTCGATAGAACGGAGTTGAACGCTCCATTTAAAGTCCGACAAAAGTAAACAATTTTTAGGGCGGGGCAAAGAATGAGATCAGGAATAATTATCGGGCGGAAGCATTCATTTGACGGGGGGTTTCAACTGCGAAATTCGATCTGAAGAGTCCTTGTTTTGCGGGGCGAAAACAGAGGAATGCCCCGCATTTATTTGGAACATTGGCGTGTTTTCAATCCTTTTCGAATGGCCTCGAAAAGCAACTGGGCATCAACCGGAATGCTCAGCACATCGACACAACCGGCTTCCAGGGCCTTTTCGCGCTGGTCGAGCAGGGAGTGCGCCGTAAGTCCGATTATTGAACATTTACAGCAGAGTTTTGTCATCTGCCGGATCAGTCGGATATTTTCTTCCGGCTCGGTGTTCAGGTTAATCAGAATGATGTCCAAAAAGCAATGCTCACCCATCAGCGAAAGGACATCCATGTCGGTGCCCGACGTGATAATATTGGCCTGTGTGGCTGCCAGCAGATTTTTGTGCAGGAACAAGCTGTTGGGGTCGTTGTCGATCAGCAAAAACCGATAATTCGAAAAATCGGGCAAACTAGCCTTTGGCTGGTTGTCGTCGGCCAGGCTTTGCTGGCTGGCTCGGGCTACCGGAATTGAAACCCGGAAGGTGCTTCCACGCCGCGGCTCGGAGCTCAGTGTTAAGCTTCCATGCAGCACCTGAACCAGGTGTTTGCAGATTGCCAAACCGATGCCGATTCCCTGAAAATGCCGGCTTGGACCCTCATCGCCTTGCCTGAAAAAGTCAAAAATAAGCTCTTTCTGATCGTCGCGGATGCCAATTCCTTCATCTTTTATCGAGATGGATAATCGGTTGTCCTTTAGGGATATTTTATACTCGATAGTTCCCTTTTTGGTGAATTTTAGCGCATTTTTAAAAAGATTGAAAAAGATCTGGTTGATTTTATGCTTGTCGGCAATGAAGCATTGTTCCTGAAAATCGCTGTCGGGACTCAACACAATCCGGATTTTTTTTGAGCGGCTCGAGTTGGCCGTCAGCTCGTTCATAAATGCTTTGTGCTGAATCAGCAAGTCGAGTCCGCTAATAAAATCTTCCCGCACTTTAACATCCGACTTGCGCCCGACCGATAAGCTAATGATGTCTTCCACAATCCGAAGTAGATAGTTGCCGCTTTCCGATATTTTGCGGGCAAAGCGATGCACTTGCTGCATGTCCATCTTTTTGTGTACAATCAGATCGCTGAAGCCAAGAATATGATGAAGCGGCGTTCGCAGTTCGTGGTTCATGGTTGCCAGAAAGGCCGATTTCTGACGGTCGCTTTCTTCAGCTCGTTGTTTTGCAATAATCAGCAGTTGGTGATCATGCTGGGCGGTTAACGCATTGCCCATGATGTTGGCAACCGTTTGCAGCAACTGAATGTCGGAGTTCGACCAGGTTTTATAGTTCGAAACCGAGTCGAAACCTAAAAAGCCCATCAGGCCTTTTTTATTGAGCATGGGAACCACCAGCAACGATTTGATTTGTTGAGCCTCCAGTATTTCTTTTTCGGTGTTGGCTTCCGGGGGCATCTGTGCTACATCGTAAATGTAGATATGCTTTTTGTTGTTCAGCTGATTCATCCACCACGGCAGGGTCGAGCAGGGGAGCCCCTGTAAGTTCTCAATTTCGGGGCTGATGCCGGGGGCACACCATTCGTGGGTGTTATCCATCATCTCAAGCTCCGGATGAATCTGAAACAGGTAGCTTCGGTCGATCTGACAGAAGTTGCCGATTTTTTCGAGCGACTGGTTGATGGTGGCATCCAGGTTTTCGAAGCGGCTCTCCATGAAGTCGCTCGAAATTCCGGAAACCAGCTTTTCAATCTCGTAACGGTAATTCAGACTTTGGTTGGTCTGCTCCAGTGCCGATCGGTCGAAAAAGGTGCCGGTGATCTGAGCAGGACTATTGTGCTCGTCCAGGGCACTAATCCTTCCGTTGATTTGCACATTTAGCGGACGACCTCCGCGGCTGTTTATCTGAAGGGTCTGCGCATACCAATTGTAGTTCGTCGAAAGCTGGCCAATAAGTGGTGTAATCCATTCAAACCCATCTTGTGGTTTAAGCTCCATCCAATTGGTGCCGGGGCTTACTGCTTCTTCATTCCAGGGCTGTTCCAGAATATCGGCGATCGTTTTGTTGATGAAAAACCTTCGGTCAGGCATCCGAACATGCCAGATTCCAATTCCCACGTCGCTATAAGTCTGTATTAGAAAATCAATTTCGGTTGAGTTGAAGAGCATTCAGTCTGTTGTTAATTAAAAGACGCAAATTACAGCATTTCTGTGAATAAGTCAATAAATAATTATGTAGTTTTTGAAAATGCCGACGGAAAACGCATTTGGGCGTGTAGGTTACCGGGACTGAATCTTGAAAATAACATCGAACCCGCTATCGGTGCTCGAGTTGTTGAGCTGAAGGAAAAGAAAGCGAAAAATTTCGTATTCCAGTTTCACTTCGTAGCCCGTGAGTGTCTCATTCGAGCTGTTTCGGAATTGCTGGGCATAGCTGACAAAAATATCCGGAGTGAGGTATTTCCCGACTTCCAGGCTGGCATCGTCGTTATTGTCGCGGGCTTTTAGTTGGATGTAATCCACATTAATCATGTTGCCCAGTAATTTGGTGAGTTGAGATGCCAGCAAGGATGCTGCGGCCGATGTTGCCATCGACTCGCCGGTCATTCCCGAAACATCATCCTGCTCCGAGCTGCTTAGTTCGTTTAGTCCGCGGCCAAAAACGATGTACGACAGCGCATCTCCTTCGGTAATACTTTGATCGTCGAGGGTGAACTGAATTGTCGGTTCCAAGGTTGTTCCCCCGACAGTTACGGCCAGGGTTTGCGACTCCCGGTCCTGGTGTTTCAGGCTGTAGCTTGCCGTTAGGTTGAGGCGCGGGTTAATGGTTTCGCCACCTTCGAAGGTGATGCTTCCTTCCGAAACTACGAAGGTGCGGCCAAAGAGCTCGTACTGGCCCCGCACCAGTTGGATAGCTCCAAAGATTTCGACATAACGGGGATTCTTCAAAATCTCCAGATCGCCCGACAGTTCAACGCGAAGGTTGGGATCTTTGATCCAGCTGTTTTTCGGGATCTTCAGCTTGATGCGGCCGGTTATATTGCTGAATGAGTCGTTGGGCAGACTATCGGCCAGGGCGATTGGTGGAAGGGATTGCGCAGCGCTGTCTGCATGAGTGCTCAGCTTTTCGAGCTCTTCAACCAGGATTGCTTTGGGAATTTCGGGCGTGTAAGCATGTCCCCAAAGATTCATGAGTGCCGGCAGGTAAATTTCGGATTGCGGAATCAACAGGTCACCATCAAAATAGACACTGTCTTTGGCTCCCCAAACCCGGGTGTCGCCCGATAGCTGCATGTTGATTTGCTTGTGGTTGATGGGGTTGAACTGATCAAATTTCAAATTCAGCCCCGATTCTTTGAGCTGTCCCAAATCCCAAACGATTTTCCCGCCACCGGTCATTGTTCCATCGCTGGTTGTTATGCCCAGCGTGTCGATGCTGATTGTGCTGTTGTTGATTGATGTTTTCAGTTCGATGGCCTGGTAGTCGATGCCGTATTGGGCAAAGCTGAGCCGGCCGTTATCCAGCTGAAGCGAGCCGCTTGGTTGGGGCGCGTTCAGGCTGCCACCGACGGTAAAACGACCGTTGATGAGGCCGCCGACCTGGCTGGCATGAATGAAGGGCTGTAGCAATGCCAGTGGCAAATCCCGGATTTCGGCTTTCGCATCGATGAGCGAATCTGCTGGGATAAGGGTTTTAAACGCCGACAGGTCAATTAGTACCGGTGCTGCTCCCTGTGCCGTAAATTCACCCTGGTCTTTTAAGGTGAGGGTTGAGCCGACATTCAGGCTCCCCGCTTTGTAGCCGAGTGTTGCTTCGGCCTGTTTAAAGTTGTAGTTGGCAATGGCTAAACTGTCGATTTGCAGGTGGCTATCCAGTATCGGTTGTTGTGCAGTACCTCCCAGCGCGATATTTAGCGCTGCAAGCCCTTTGATGTCGGTGCCAAGCTCCAGCGGGCGAAGTGCGGGCGCCAGCTTCAGCCCGGCGACACGCAGCTGCATGTCAAGAGCTCCTTGCTGGTTGAATATGCCCGCAAGGGTGATAGCCTCATCGTTCTCCGATAACAGCTCAAAATGATGGATCTGGTAGGATGTGCTGTCGATGACGAGCCGGGCGGGTTGCCGCAGTTGCCAGTTCTGCTTATAAACCGAGAGGAACCATTGGTCGAGATCTACCTTTAATTGTTCTTTCCAGTTTAACCGGGCATTCAGTATGGTGTTCACGAAATCGTTGTAAACCGCTGTTTGGAGAACGAGTGAGTCGTTGTGAATGGTGCTTTTGGCCGTAATTGAGTCGATGGCAAAATCACCTCCACTCAAATTCATCGCATTGAGGGCTGTCTCCATTTCGAATTGTTTTGAGCTGTAGTAGCCGGCAGCCTCCAGCTCGGCCTTTTCAATGTTGAAATCGGCATACTTACTGTTCTGCATAGTTGCGCGAGCTTTTATTAGCAGCGAATCGGGGCGGCCCCGGAGTTGAGCCTGTATGTTGGTATTGGTTGTCAAGTGCAGGCTGTCCGCCAGGTAGGCGCGGAAGGCATCGAATGAGTGAAGGTGGGAATGCAGATTCAACTCCGATTGTTCCTCGGGGCGGTATATTCCCTTGGCTGTAAGTTCGGCCGACTGATTCCGAAGCATCAGTGTGTCCAGGGTGATGAGTCCCTCGTTGACGCTGATGCTGGTGCTTGCCGTATCAATCGGAATCCCCACGAGCATGGAAGGAGCGATTTGCAGTTGAACGGTGCTTGTTAGCTTTTGCGGGTCGAATCCGCTGCCGCTGGCTAGCAGATCGAAATGCAGCGATGTCTCCAGACTATCGTTTTCCAGGAACGGCCTGAGGCTGAAAACCGACGCCTGAAGTGCGGCCTGGTAGGCGGGCTCGTTCAGTAAATGGTCGATTTGGGCTATTGCTGTCAGTGTGGCAAAATTTGTTTTTACATTCAGTGTCGTATGCAGGTTGCCGCTTCGGTAGTCGTGCTGGCTGCTTAGCTGCCCGATCTCATAGCCGGCAACCGACGAGTTGTAAATTTCAGCGTTGGCCTGCGCTGTCAGTGTTTTCGGATCGGTGCCTTCACCCTTTAGTTGAATCGTTCCGTTTAGCAGTCCCTGCAATTCGGTAATACCGCTCCACGCTTCAATGGCCACATTTTCGAAGCTACTGCTGAGCTGGTACTGTAAATGGATCGAGTCGGGCTTCGCGATCCAGGCCATCACGGGGAAAGCCTGAACGGTGAGTGTGACTTTCTGTGTTTCGGCGGTCAGGCTGATGGTTGTGTTTAGCCGATCGTTCTCGATTGTTGTTCTCCAGTCAACTTTAGGGTGAAGTTTGATCTCCAGCTGCGGCAGGGCGAATTGAAACTCATCGATTGTCAGGGGCGCTGTGTGCAGGTCGAGTGCCGATTGCGTGTTGGCGGCATAATGAGCCTGGGCGTTTAGCCTATTGTGTTTTGTTTGAAGCAGGAGCTCACTGAGCGTGACGATTCCATCAACCTGCCGGATTTTGAAGGTGAATTGTTCAAGCGAGAAGTTGGGGGCTGTGCAATCCAGTCGGAAGCTGTCGAGCGCCAGGCTTTGCTCGTTGGCGCTGTATTTTGCATGCAGCTGAACGTTAATTCCGTCAATCTTGCGGGGAAGCAGGCTGTCGGTTGCGGTGGTCTCAATAAATCCGGAATGCAGCTCGAACTGTTGCAGATCGATCAACCAGTTGAATGGTTGGCTGGCGGGAGTGCTGGTAGCGGGGCTATCCGGTTCTTTCAGTAAATTTGAAAAATTCCAGGTGGAATCGTTTTGCTGAACTAGTTTGATCTTCGGCTTACTGATGTCGAGCTTGGTAATGGTGACTTGCTTGTTCAATAATGACCACAATTGGTACTTTAGTTCCACTTGGCCGATGGTGACCATGGTGTCATTTTGCAGGCAAAGGCTAATCTGCTTCAGTCTGATATGGGTGAAGAAATCTCCTTCCAGCTCTTCTATTTTTAGTTCGGCATGCAGCAGTTGGGAGGCTTGTTGTTCTGCAATACGGGCAATTTGCTGCTTCACCGGTCGGGTTTGCAGTAGCAGAGCTGCCAGGCATAGCAAGGCGAGCAGGCTGCCAAGGGCCCAGGTCAGGATTCGAATTGCTATGTTGAAAAATCGTTTCATCATTTAATCTCCTAAAATGCTTGTCCAACGCTGATGAAAAACGCGGCAGATCGTTTTTCGTTCCACAAAGGCACACCAACATCGAAGCGGATAGGGCCAATGGGAGTGTCGAACCGCAGACCACCGCCGCCGGCATAAGCCAGCTCGTTTAGTTGGTATTGGAACTCGTCGACCCACACATTTCCGAAGTCGAGGAAACTCACCACGCTAAGTTTCCAGGCCAGGGGAATGCGCAACTCCACCGCTCCTTCCAATACACTGCTGCCTCCGAGTGGCTTTCCGTTGTCGCGCAGGGGGCCTAATTCGGAGTATTGCCAGCCCCGGATGGAGTTGGATCCGCCGGCAAAAAAGCGGTCTTCAACCGGAATGAAGTGATCGGCATCGCCCGAGTGGATGCCTCCAACCCGCAGGCGTGAGGCCAGCACCAGCGTCCCCATTTTCCGGTAGTGCCGGATGTCGGTCCAGATTCGCGAGTAGTTGTAGTCGCCGCCAAAGGCGTAGCCGTTCAACTTACAGGCCAGAGTGATGTTTAGGCCGTGGGTTGGTGAAAATTTGGGCTCCGAGCTGTCGTAAAAAACACTGAAGATAAAGCCCGACTTTTGGTAGGGGATGTCGTTTGTTGACGAGCCCAGACTGTCAACTTCGGCATCGTAAGTTTTTACCCGCTCCAAATAATAGTTGGTTTGAGCCGACAGTTGATCGGACAGCTCATTGGCTAATTTTACATTCAAACCCATATCCTGGATTTTGTAACCGGGCTCATTATTGCGGCTGATAAAGGGGTTTACCGTCAGCGATAGCCTAGGGTAGAGAAACTGAGGTTGTATCCAGTTTAAACTGACCTGGTAGGGTCTCAGCGCCGAGTGCTTTAATTGCATTTTCAGCCGGCTGGCGTCTCCCGGAAAACCTTTGTAAGTTAGTTCGGCAAAAGCTCTGAATTTATCCTCCGTGCCGTAACCCGCACCATATTTCGAACTAAGGCGGGGCGCTTCTTTTATGTAGATTTTCACCGGAACCGGTGTGTCGTGTTGTTGGGTGAGTTCGGGCTGAATGGAAAGGATTGAAAAAAGTTGCAGTTTGTACAACTTTTGACGGCTTTCGTCGATCCGGGATGTGCTGTAGATGTCACCCTCGCTGAAGAGAAGTTGCTTGCGGATGAATTTATCGTCGGTGTGCTTATTGCCATCGAGTTGTGTGGGGCCAAAATGGCACAGCGGGCCGGTGTTGATCAGGTAGTGGATGCTGACTTTTTGGGCGTCTTTATTGAGGCTTAATTGATAATCGGCCGTGGTGTATGCATAGCCGTTTCCGCTGAAGGCATTTTTTAGCAGGTTCAGGTCGCTGATCAACGCATCGTCGCTAAAGCGGCTGTTTGGCTGAAGTTGAAGTTTTGCTTTGACGGATCGAAATACCGAGTCGATATTGACAGCAGTAGAGGATGCAGTTTGGGAAATACTGATGGAGTCGATGGTAAAGGGCATCCCCTGTTCGATCCTGAAGCGCAGGTCGACCTTTTTCTTTTGATCGTTTTGTTTGATTGCTGCCAGTTCAATTGATACGTCAATAAAGCCTTCGCGCTGGTAATAGCGGGTCAGCCGCTCCAGATCGGTTTCCAGCATCTCCCGGTTGTACAGGGCGGGCTCTTTTTTGCTAAATGTTTTTTCGATGTACGACAGGGGGTGCATAACCATGGCATCCAACAGCAGATCATCGTCGATAGAATCGTTGCCCACGAAGTTGATATGCCGAATTTCGTAGTTCTCCTGAGCAAATACATGGCTGTTAAAAAACAGGAGCAGGGTAAATATTGCAGCAAGAATCAGGCGACGTTGCATGGGCTGTTTTTGGTCTTTGCTATTTAAAAACATTGGTTCCGGCCGAATGTTTGAATGCGCAATTTTTTTGCATTCTTGTTTTGTTAAAGATAGGAGAGTTGAGGGATTCTGCGAGCAAAAAAGTGACTTGTTTTCCAATTCTTATTCCGCTTTTCGAACTGATCAGAAGCGGATGTGGGATGCTGATTGCGGGGGGCTTCCCTGGTGGAGGCCTGAATGGTTGTTCATGGCATCATTTGCGGGGCAGGTTGTTCACAAATGTTGACGCCCACCCCGGCCGTAATTCCGATTTGTAGTCGAAATTATCCCCTCGATTTCAGTTCGGGCTTCGTTGGGGGCAACTGGTTGTCGGCACGATTGCTGAATAGCGCCGGGTGCAAATTGACCTGTGAAGCGGGATAAGCTCACTGCTTTCGGGCTGCGGACTTCACGAATCAGTTTTTCCAGTCGGGAGGGGTTCACCGGTCTGCCCAATCAGATTACTTTTTTAGTGCCGTTGTAATTTTCCCGGAATTCAGAAGGCGTGCAGCCTTGACTCTTTTTAAAGATCCGGTTGAAGTTGGAGATGTTGTTAAAGCCACATTCGTAACAGATTTCTGTAATTGTTTTATTCGACTCAATGAGTAGGCGTGTGGCAAATCCCAGGCGCAGCTCGTTCAGGAAATCGACAAAAGTCTTCCCGGTTCGTTGTTTAATCAGGCGGCTAAACGACACCACCGACAAGTCAACCAGGTTGGCCACTTCTTCGAGCTTTATCTTTTTATTGTAGTTGGCCTGAACGTAGTTGTAGACCTTCTTGATTTTTTCGCTGTTCAGGAAGTTGTCCTTCTGCGAAAAGGAGATGTTGGTCAGCAGTTGCTGATCTCTGGAGATGGCCAGATCGTAGAGGATACTTTGAAATTCCAGGAAACTGTCGAAACCTCTTTTTTGACTTAAACCCAGTAGCTTTGGTTCGATAAACTTGATGGTTTCCTCCGAAAATGCAACCCCGCGGTAGGCATTGGTCAGCAATTCCTGAATCGGCTTCAGTATGTTCTTGCCCAGGTAACTGTCTGTGAGTAGATCGGTGGGGAACTGAATCGTGATTTCATGCAGGGTTTCGGTTTGCGAGTTGTGCATGTTTTCCCATCCGTGGTACAGGTTGGGGCCCACAAGTACCAGCTCGCGGTCGCCAATCTCGCGGATGTGATCGCCCACAACCCGTTTGGCGCCTGTGGCATTCCGGATGTAGTTGATCTCAAATTCAGGGTGAAAATGAATCGGAAAATTAAAGCCGGTTCGTTGCCTGTCGAAAACCAGAAAACAATCGTTGGTGGTTAGCGGGGTGATTTCACGGTGGATTTGTGCAGTCATCTTTTTTTTGTTTCAAAATTAGAGGATGTGATCCAAAAAGTCAAGTGTGGTGTGAAAAAAGTGTAGATATTATTAATAATAGTACTTGTGACTTTTATTCGTGCGTTTTTGTGTGTTGAGGTTTATATAATGGATTGTTGTAGAGGGTCTAGGTGTGTTTTTAAAGTCTGGTTGTATCTTGTTTTTGGAATGCTTGTTGGCTATTTATGATTGAAAAATACGCAAAAATGATAAAATAGTATTTGTGAGATGAAGTGTTTGGTGTCTATTTTTGTTTCGTAAAGAAAGTTTCATCTTTGTATGTTTAACAATTTTATAAAACCTAACTAAAACAGAGTATTTTATGAAAAAAAGTTTGCTCTTTTTTCTTACGCTGTTCATGTTTGCTATTAGTATAGCAAGTTATGCGCAGCAACGGATGGTTAGCGGTACGGTGTTCGACACGGCCAAACGAAGTTTGCCGGGTGCCACAGTCGTGGTTAAAGGAACGGCCAAAGGTACGGTAACCGATGTGGATGGCCGGTTTTCAATCGATGGCGTGTCGTCCGGCGATGTGCTGGTATTCTCATTTATTGGAATGACAACGGTTGAGGTTCCGGTAGCAAATCAAACCGTAATTAATGCAACGCTCGAGGAAGAATCGATCGGTTTGGAAGAGGTTGTTGCGGTTGGTTACGGAACCATGAAGAAAAGTGATTTAACCGGTGCTGTTGTAAACCTTTCCGGTGAAAAACTGAAAGAATCTATTGTAATTAACCCCGACCAGATGATGCAGGGCAAGGTTGCCGGTGTGCAGGTTCAGGCGAACTCGGGTGCTCCCGGGGCAGCGAACTCCATCCGGATCCGTGGTGCCAGTTCCATTAACAACACCAACGAACCGTTATATATTATAGACGGTATCCCGGTGAGTGGTGCCGGTACCGAAACGGCTGGTTTCTCCTGGTCGGGCGGTTCTAACGGCCAAAATGTGGTGAACCCGCTGGCCTCAATTGCCCCTAGTGATATTGTTTCGCTCGACGTATTGAAGGATGCCTCGGCTACCGCTATTTACGGGGCCGCCGGTGCGAATGGTGTTGTGATTGTAACAACCAAACGGGGCCGGGCTGGTAAAACGCAGATTTCCTACGATGGCTATGTTGCCCTTCAACACCGGGCCGAAAAGATGGATATGATGAACCTGCAACAATTTGCCGTTTATCAGAACCAGTTGTATGATGAAGGTCTGATGGGGACTATTGATGAGGCCTACCTGGATCCTTCCTTGCTTGGCAAAGGTACCGACTGGCAGGATGCCGTTTCGGAAGATGCCTGGATGCATACGCACAACATCTCGATGAACGGCGGAACGGAAAGCACCAAATTTGCCGCCTCCGTAGGCTACACCAACCAGGATGGGATGTTGCTGAATTCGAGCTTCGAACGCTATACCGGTCGTGTTAATGTGGATAGCGAGGTAAACGACTATGTAAAAGCAGGAGCTTCGCTGTCGTACTCGCGCACCGACGAATCTATTATCAATAACGATGGGATCAACGGGGTGGTGATGCAGGCTGCATTGATGTCGCCGCAAGTGCCTGTTTATGATTTCGACGGCAACTATGCCGGCCCGGAATCTGTAAACGGTTCGTCTATTTACAACCCGGTGGCCCTGACAAAAGATCAGGATAACACCTTGCTTCGCGAGCGTATCATGGCCAACACTTATGCGGAAATTAAGCCGTTTAAAACACTGACTTTCCGTTCTGAATTCGGTATCGACCGGTCGAATAACCTGAATAAGGGGTTTAAGCCCAGCTACGAATACGGTCAGTTGAAAAATACCAATATTCAGATTATGCAGCGTCAGGATGAAAGCCTGTACTGGATCTGGAAAAACTATGCTACTTACTACGAAACGTTTGGTAAGCACACCATCAACTTTATGCTCGGTTCCGAAACCTCCAAGTCGTCCTGGGAAGGAATCCAAATTGTGAAAGATCAGCTCACTTCGAACGACATTCGTGTGTTGAGTGCCGACGGTGAGCTGGTTTCCAACTCAGGCTGGAAAGATGCAGCCAGTAATGTGTCGTTCTTCGGACGGGCGAACTATAATTATGGCGACCGTTATTTGTTGACGGCGACTTTGCGTGCAGATGCTTCTTCTAAATTTGGCGACAATAATCGTTGGGGGTACTTCCCCTCGTTTGCTGCGGCATGGCGTGTTTCCAGTGAACAGTTTATGGAAAACACGAAAGGTTGGTTATCGAACTTGAAATTGCGTTTGGGATACGGACAGGTTGGTAATGCCAATATTGGAACCTACCTGTACGGTTCAACCATGCAGGCCTTTCCATCAGCCTTCGGTACCGCTTACCGCATGTCGAACAATGCAAACCCGGATCTGAAATGGGAAGCATCGGAACAATACAATGGTGGTATTGACTTTGGCTTGTTCGACAGCCGTGTAAACCTGACGGTTGACGCGTACTACAAAACCACCAAAGATTTGTTGCTGCAACCTTCTGTATCGCCGGTTCTGGGTGGATCGGAGTATGTTGATATTCAAACCCCGTTTATGAATATTGGTAAGGTTGAAAACCGTGGTCTTGATATTTCGCTGAATACGGTTAACATCAGCAAAAGCGATTTTCAATGGAGCTCGAATGTGATCTTCTCGCTAAACCGCAACGAAGTAAAAGCGCTTGACGACCAGGGAACAACCATCTACGGGAAACTCGACTGGTATGCTGCTTTTCAAACTGTATCCATGATTGCCGTAGGACAACCAATCGGTGTATTTTACGGTTATCAAACCGACGGACTGTTCCAGGATGCGGAGGACATCCGTACATCGGCGCTCCCCGAAGGAATTAACATTCACCGTACAACCGGCGTTTGGGTGGGCGACGTGAAATTTAAAGACCTGAGTGGTCCCGACGGCGTTCCTGATGGCGTCATCAACGAGTACGACCAGACGGTTATCGGCGATCCAAACCCGGATTTCACCTTCGGCTTTACCAATACCTTCTCGTATAAAAGCTGGGAGTTGGGCATTGGCCTGACCGGATCGGTAGGCGCAGATGTGCTGAACTACGTGCGCGTAAAAACGGAAGGACTGATGTCGCAATGGGACAACCAGGCTGTTGATGTGCTGAACCGCGCACAGTTGGGCTATCTGGATGGCAATAATATGGATGTTGAAAATATCGACAATTCGTACCTGATTAACCCCGGTGCCGAGATGCCACGCTGGAGTGGTAACGATATTAACGGGAACAACCGCATGAGTGATCGCTGGATCGAAAACGGTTCGTACCTGCGCATTCAGAATATCTCCTTGTCGTACTCGTTGCCTCACCGCTGGTTAAAGCCAACCGGGATGTCGCGTTGTAAACTTTACCTGAATGCACAGAATGTTTACACCTTCACCAACTATTCCGGACTGGATCCTGAAATCGGTTCGTATAACCAGCAGGCAGGATTGTCGAATGTGGATATGGGACGTTATCCTTCACCACGGATTTATACCCTGGGGGCAAACATCACATTCTAATTTTTAAAGCTTACAGAAATGAAAAAAATATATCAAGCATTATATCTGTTGTTTCTTGCGGCCGCCATGGTTTCCTGCAACGATTTTCTGACGATCGTGCCCGAAGATGAGCAGGTGCTGGAAACATACTACACATCGGAAGATGCTGTGAATGCCAATACGGCTTCGCTCTACTCGGCTTATGTTTGGGGCGATTTCGATATGAACTTTATGTGGATGGCCGGTGACGAATTGGCCGGCGACCTGTACTATACTTACGATCAGGAAGGACAATTCTATTACATGACCTTCAACAACGGCAACTCGTTCCTGAAGCAAGGTTGGAATGGCTTGTTCCGCGTCGTATCTTATTGTAATAATATCATTAACGGTATGCCTTCGGCTGCCGGCGCCAACGGTATTTCGCAGGACGTGATTGACCGTGCGCTGGGCGAAGCCCGTTGTATCCGTGGTATTGCGTACTATTTCCTGACCGAGTACTGGAAAGATGTTCCGCTGATTACCGATAACAACATTTCGGGCGATCAGGTCATTCGTAATACACAAGCCAGCGTTTACGAATTTATCCGTCGCGACTTGGTTTTCGCTTCTGAAAATCTTCCTGCTTCACCCTTCCAGTCTGGACGTTGTTCAAAATACACCGCCTTGGGGATGTTGGCTAAATTGCACCTGACCATGGCTTCGCACCTGGATGATGCTGAATCGGCTGCCAACTTCACGGCTGCCAAACAATACGCCCTTCAGGTAATTAACCAAAGCGGCCAGAGCCTGTACAACGACCTGTCGACCATGTTTTACCCGGCAGGCAACAACTCGTCGGAGTCGCTTTTTTCAATTCAATGTACAAACGATGGTTACGGCTATGGTAACGGACGAAATGTTTCGCTTTCGCGCAATGCGCTGATCACCCTCGGTTCGTCGTGGGGTGCCGGTAAAGGCCCGACATTGAGTTTGCAGGATGCCTTTGAACGCGGCGACCTGAGACGTTATTACACCTACATGCGCAACGGCGATTCGTACGATAATCTCGGCGGCGGAGGGTATGACTACTACAACTTTTCGGAAGACGAAAGCACTGAAACCTCCAACGAAATGCTGGCCCACGTGCGTAAATATGTGATTGGTGCCAACTCCGACTGTGGTGGCGTTGCCGGAGCTTCGAACCAGGATGCCGGAAATAATATCTACCTGCTGCGTTTGGCCGATGTTTATCTGTGCTATGTTGAAGCTTGTATCGGTTCAGGAAGCTCAACCGACGATGCAACTGCTTTGGATGTGTTTAAGCAAATTCGAACACGGGCCGGCTTGGGCTGGTCAAGCGAAACAATTACCTACGACCAGTTGATTAAAGAACGCCGGGTAGAGTTTGCGCTGGAAAGTATCAACTTCTTCGATATTAAACGAATGAGCTACCGCGATATGAACAAAGCCCTGGCCTATTTGAATGATATGGACCGGGAACGGCAATATGTTTCCAACGGGCAATTTACCTGGCAGGAACGCAATGCTGCCGGAGCTTATCACGGTGGTTTTACAGCTGTTAACCCCAATGACGACGTTACCGGCAAAGGGTCAATCTTTTACCTGAACGAAAATGTCGGGCAAATTACGGTCACGGCGTCGAACCTGGTTTTGCCTATTCCGGCGGAAACATTAACCAAAACGCCTTCGATTACAGCTGATCCGGTTGATTATGAATTTAACTGATTAGAAAACGAACTCTTATGAAAAGATATTTAGTAAATATAGTTGCAATTGCATGTGCCGCAGTGTTGCTGTGGGCCTGTGAGGATAACGATACCATCTCGGGCGGAGGTACTCCGGTGGTGAGATATGTGCGCCCCTGCGATGTGGACGCTTCCGACTCCCTGCTGTCGAGCGCTTATCTGGGAGCTAAAATTGCCATCATCGGCGAGTCGCTGGGCAATGTCAACAAGATCTACTTCAACGATCAAAAAGCCAAGCTAAACCCCAATATGGTTACCGATAATGCCATTATCGTGTCCATACCCAGCGGGATTCCGAATTTAAAGGAAGACTTGATTAAGCTGTATACCAACAACGATTCCTGTTATTACACGTTTGAAACCCAGGTGCCTGCGCCTACAGTTAACTCCATGACTTGTGAGTACCTTGAGGCTGGCGATGTGGCACATATTGAAGGGCTCTACTTTGTGAATGACGAAGGAACTCCGCTGACGGTAAGCTTTACCGGTGGTGTGCAGGGTGAGATTGTTGAATCGGATCTGACAAGCATTGATGTGATTGTTCCCGAAGGTGCTGAGCGTGGTCCGATCACGGTAACGTCGGTTTACGGTGCGGAGGAGAGCAGTCTTTGGTTGCGCGATAACCGCAATCTCATAGCCAACTTCAACCCGGATAATTACCCCGATTATTATTACTATTTCGGATGGCACGGCGCCAGTGGCGTTTCGGATGACAGCGGTATCAACGGCCATTATCTGATTATCAATGGCGAGGGAAAAGAGCTGAATGATGACTCCTGGGACGACGGCTTCCTGGCTTGGGAAAAGTGGACTTACCTGCCTACTGATCCGGATTTCTTTAACGCCAACAAGCTGGATGAATACAGTTGCAAATTTGAAGTGAAAGTGCTTGGCGATTGGTCCTCCAAAGCCTTGCAGGTGATCTTCACCGGTGCCGACGACGTGATGATGAACTGGCAAAACGGCAATGGCCTGACCTATAATTCGAAGTATGGCAGTGCCAATGGTTATGTGTCCGATTCCGAGTATCCGCGCGCCTTATGGCAACCCTGGACCGAGACCAGCGACAAAACCTATACGACCGATGGCTGGATAACCGTAACCATTCCGATGACCGAGTTTAAGTATGGCCCCAATGGCGAGAGTATTGCTGCACCAAACGGCGCGGGACACTATTCGGGCCTGACCTTGTTCCTGAATGGCGGAGGGGTAAGCGGAACTCCCTGTAATGCCACGATGCTGATTGATAACGTTCGTATCGTTCCTAATTAATCAACCTAAAAAATGAATGTAATGAAGCTAAATATCAAATTCAAACAATGGATGGCTTTGCTGCTGGCCGTTGTTGCAGTGAGCTTTGCAGCTTGCTCCGACGACGATGATGACGCAGTTTCCGGACAGGTGGTGTTCGAGGCCTTTGGCCCCAGCCCGGCCCTGCGTGGCAGCGACTTAACCTTTATTGGCCGCAATATGGATCAGGTGACCAGCGTGATCCTGCCCGAGGATATCGAAATTACGGCTATCGAAGTGGTGAGCAACGAGAAGATTAAGGTGACAATCCCGCAAAATGCCGGGGTTGGCTATGTGAAATTGCAAACCCCCAACGGAACGCTGACCTCAAAAACAGTTTTGTCCTATATCGAGCCAATCAGTATTTCAAGTATTGCTCCCAATCCGGTGAAAGCCGGCCAAACACTGACCATTGAAGGGGATTACCTGAACCTGATGCACAAAGTTATTTTTGCCGATGGCGTTGAAGTGATGAGTAAAGACTTCACCAAATGGGAGCGCGCCTCCATTCAGCTTGTCGTTCCCCGCGAAGCTCAAACCGGCACCATTACCCTGGCCGATACGGCAGCAATACCTGTTGAGTTGGAGTCGGAACAAGAACTTGCCGTGGTGCTGCCGTCGGTAGCTTCGGTTGAAACCTTTGCCGATAAAAAACCGGCCGACGCGATTGAAGTTGCCGGAGCCGACCTGGACCTGGTTGAGCATATTGTGCTGGCCAATTCGGATACGATTGACTTTACGGTTGAAGAAAATACAATAAGCTTTGTGTTGCCCGAAGGAACAACCGACGGCACAATCAATATGATTGCCTACTCGGGCGTACATGTTCCGGTAGCAGAAGTAACGATGGCTGTGCCAACCGAATTGGTGGCCGCCCCGGTTGTTGATTTGCGCAATGGCGACCTGATCACGGTTTCGGGTGCGAATATGGACCTGGTAACAACAGTGGCTTTCCCGGGTGTTGCCAATGCGGTGAACCCCGAATCGGTTGCCGCTGATCAAATTACGGTGCTTGTGCCCGAAGGCGCAATTAGTGGCACTGTGATTCTGAACACCGCCAGCGGCAATACAGCTGGTTTTGAAATTGAAACACAAAAACCGGCTGTTTCAGCCTACAATCCCGATCCCGTATCGGCCGGAAACGAATTGATCATCGAAGGTGCCAACCTGGATCTGGTGGTGTCAGTGACCTTCGCCGGTGATCAAACGGTTGAAGTGACCCCCGCATCGGCTACCAGCCTCACGGTTGCCGTTCCTGTTGATGCCGAAAGCGGAGAGCTGGTGTTGACCATGGCCAATGGTGAAACGGTAACAGCTCCTTTGTTGACGGTTGAAAAACCGGAGTTCTGCTATGTGCCGGTATTGCCCGATGCGGAAACCGAAATTAATGCCGGAACCGTGCTGACCCTGGACGTGAAAAATGAAGATAAGTTGACTGATGTGAAGGTGAATGGCACCACAACCCAATTTATTCTGGAAGGAACAAAATTGTACGTTCTGATTCCGAATGATGCCGGTGGCCAAACCGATTTACAGCTCGTGTCGTCTAATGGCGATATCACGTATCAGCTTGATGTGATTGGCTCAAGCACCAAAGAAACGGTTGTTTATCAGGGGCCACTTTCGTTAACCTGGGGTGACGGAGGACGCGTATTCGTTAGCGATGCTGCTTTTGAAGGGGTGTCAGCCGGTTCGATCCTGAAAATTTACTTCACCCAAAACGATAACTGGGGACAGGCGCAAATTAACAACGGTGGCTGGGCTGTCATTCCTTTTGCCGAGTTGAATAACGACGGTTATATGACAACCGACACTTACGGCGATAAAGCAGTTTCGGAACAAGAGCTGGTATTGACGCAGGATGTACTGGATAATATCACGGCGAATGCCTCGTCCGGTAACGCGCTGATCATTCAGGGCTCCGATTGGATCATCTCCAAAATAAGTATCATCACCTCGGCAGCCGCTTCCGAAACAATTTGGGAAGGCGAGCAGGCGATGGGTAACTGGGCTTCCTGGGTGCAGTTGTCGGCCGACTTGTTTGCCACTGCAAAAGTTGGCAAAACGCTGACCCTGACCATTAAAGATCAGGATGCTGGCGTAGATTACTGGCAGGTAGCGGTGAAAAACGGATCTAGCTGGGGTGATATTCAGATCTTTGATGTTGCACAGGATGCCACAACGGTTGAAATGCCAATCACCGCTGATTTGTTAGCCGTAATGCAGGATGTCGGATTGATTTTCTCCGGCTACAGCTACACGCTAACAAAAGTTGAAATAAAATAGAAATCTTATCAATAAGGAAGGTCGCCCCACGATGAGGGGGCCTTTCTTTTAAAAAAATGGAATTCAGATGAAGAAATTGATGTATACACTCTGCTGTTTGATTTTAGTTGCGGGAGGCCTATGGAGCTGTAGCAGTAGTGATGGCGACGACCCGGTTGTATTGGATCCACCGGCACTGGTGAGTTCCAGTCCGGTTGACGGGGCTACCGGTATTGCAGCCGGCGAAATCACCCTGGTATTGACTTTCGACCAAAATGTGACTTCACCCTCGGCTTTACAAAGCACAGTTTCCCTCGATGGAGCTACCATTAGCTCGTTTTCGGCCCGCTTGACGACTGTAACGATACAGGCCAGCGGATTGCAAAAAGGAAACAGCTACGAGTTGGTGATTCCTGCGGGTGTTATCCAGGGGCCGACAAAAGTGGGAACGTCGGAAATCACGATTCATTTTTCAACAGAAGAAGAAGTGGTTTCGGAAATTACCACAAGCCTGGCAGTGGCCAATCCATCAACGGAAGCACAGCATGTGTACGATTTTCTGCTCGAAAACTACGGAACGAAAATCGTGTCGTCAACCATGGCCAACGTGAACTGGAATGTCAACGAGGCAGAATGGGTACATCAGCATACCGGTAAATATCCGGCAATGGCAGCCTTCGACTATATTCATTTTATTGAGTCGCCCGCCAACTGGATCGACTACACCAACACAACGGTGGTGGAAGACTGGTGGAACAACAACGGGCTGGTGGCAGCCAGTTGGCACTGGCGGGTACCGGCTTCGGAAGGCTCTTCAACTTATACTTATGCCACGGATGCAACCAACTTCAGCACAGCCAACGCAACTGTTGAAGGTACCTGGGAAAATGACGTGGTAAAGGCTGATCTGGCCAAAATGGCCGCTTACCTGAAACTGCTTCAGGCTAAAAATATTCCCGTAATCTGGCGGCCATTGCACGAAGCAGCCGGAAATATCTACGAATTTACGGGCGGTACAGCCTGGTTTTGGTGGGGGAACGATGGCGCTGAAGCCTACAAGGCACTCTGGAAATATGTTTTCGATTATTTCGAGGCTGAAGGCCTGAACAACCTGATTTGGGTGTGGACAACGCAAACGAAAGATCAAGCGTTCTATCCGGGTGACGATTATGTGGATATCGTTGGCCGCGATGTGTATAACAACGCTGATGCGTCGGATATTGCCGCCGAATTTCAATCGATTCAGGAGACTTACCCAACCAAGATGGTGACCTTGAGCGAGTGTGGAAGCGTGGCAACAATTTCCGATCAATGGTCGGCCGGTGCACAGTGGTCGTTCTTTATGCCCTGGTACGATTACGACCGCACGGTTGATGTCAATTCTGCGGCTTTCACCAGTACCGATCATGAACACGCCAATGCAGCCTGGTGGACGGATGCAGTTGCGAACACAGCTGTCATCACCCGAGACGAAATGCCCGATTTAAAATAGAAAAGGATCATGAAGATGATAAGATATGCAGTGAGTTTGGTGCTTGCAGGAGTGCTTTTGGCATCCTGCAGTAGCCTGCTGCAACCGAAAGAGAATAAAGTAGTTTCAGTAGCCTTTTCCGAAGACTGGAAATTCCAGCCGGGAGAGGGGAAGGATAGTTTGTGGATGGAGCCCGCTTACAACGATTCGGCCTGGGCGACTGTTTCATCGAAAAAGCCATTTACCGAACAGGGACAGGCAACCCAAAACGGTTTTGCCTGGTACCGCAAATCGGTGGTTTTGCCCGACAGCCTGAAGAGCGCCATCGCTGAGGCCGGTGCTTTTGTACTGAAACTGGGCCGTTTTGCGTCGGCTGACGAAGTGTACTGGAACGGCACTCGGGTCGGGAAAACCAGTGAGTTTCCCCCCGACTATAAAGGCTACAGCGATCAGGAACGGAATTATTTTGTGAAGGCCGACTCCGTGAAGCTGGAGACAGAAAACCTTCTGGCCATCAAGTTTCACGATGGCTGGGGAGCCGGCGGTTTTCTTGACCAATCGGTGCTGACCATCGCCTCGGCCGGAACCAACGATAGGTTGCGGATGACTGTCGCGGTGAACGATTCGGACTATGTGTTTCTGGGCGACGAACCGCTCAGTATTGGTGTGAGCCTTCAAAACCTGAACAGCTTCGCCCTGAACGGGACGCTGAAGGTGAAAATTACCACCGACACTTACGAAGCGGTGAAAGCAGACTCGATGGCCATTACCATTGACGGATCGGCCCTCAGCGAGCAGGAATTTACGTTCCGGAATCCGGAACCCGGCTTTTACCGTTACACGGTTACTTTTGAGCGAAACGGGCAAACGGCCGCCGAAAAGCAATTTAACCTCGGTTACGAACCCGAGAAAATTGAATCGCCGATTGATGCCAAAGCCGACCTGAAGGCCTTTTGGGACAACAACCTGAAAGAACTGGCTAAAGTAGCGCCCAACTATAAGCTGACCTTGGTTCCCGAATACTCGAAGCTGGATTACGACATGTACCTGGTTGAGATGTACTCGCTCGACAATGAGTTGATTCGAGGTTACTACGGAAAGCCTAAACGCGACGGCAAGTTCCCGGTTATTGTTGAATATATGGGTTATGGATCGGGGCCCTATCCGCCCACGCAAAGCTGGGACGGTTTTGCCCATTTTGTGTTGTCCATTCGCGGACAGGCGCTCAATAAACCCACCAACCGCTTTGGAACCTGGGTGACTTCCGGCGCCGACAGTAAAGAACACTACTATTATCGCGGAGCTTTTATGGATGTTGTTCGTGCGGTCGATTTTGTGTGCAGCCGTCCCAAGGTTGATGCAAGCAAGATTGCTGTTCGCGGCAGCAGCCAGGGTGGCGCCCTGTCCTTCGCTTCCGCAGCCTTGGACAAACGTGTAAAGGTCGCTGCTCCGGGCATCCCGTTTTTGTCGGATTATCCCGATTACTTCCGGATTGCACCCTGGCCCAAAAGCGATTTCGACACCTATATGAAAGAACATCCTGAGGCGACCTGGGAACAGGTTTACGAGGTGCTGAGCTATTTCGATATTAAAAACCTGGCGCAGTGGATCACTTGTCCGCTTTACATGGGCATGGGTGTGCAGGATAATGTTTGTCCGCCGCACACCAATTTTGCGGCTTACAACCAGGTGCGGTCTGAAAAACGCTGGATGGCCTGCCCCGACTACGGACACAGCACCAGCGAAGCCTACTGGAACGCGTCGATGAAATTTATTCGGGAGACACTGGAGGTCGACTAAGCCTTTTTGAAATAGAATTATAAACCATTTAAACACCATTTAATGCGTACGAAATTAGCTGTCCTGGCAGGGGCTGCCAGTCTTCTTATTGCCAATGCTTGCGGTACTTCGGCCGGAAAGAAAACATCTGCGGACGAGCAAAATACAATTTTGACGGAGCTGCAAGCCGCCAAAGGGAAAGGGATTCTTTTTGGCCACCAGGACGATCTGGCCTATGGCGTTGGCTGGGAGTATATCGATGGGGAGTCTGATGTGAAACGAGTGGCCGGTGATTATCCAGCCTTGTTGGGTTGGGAGTTGGGCGGCCTGGAGCTGGAGCATGCCGTAAATCTTGACAGCGTTCCGTTTTCCAAAATGAAGGAGCTCGCAGCTTGGGGCTTCGAGCATGGAGCGATCAACACCTTCAGCTGGCATCCGCATTCACCCATCGACTCGGTGAACTCGTGGCACGGCGACTCGGTGGTGGTGAAGCACATCCTCCCGGGTGGCGCTTTTCATACGCAGTTTAACCACCAACTCGACCTTGTCGCTGCCTTCTTTTCGAGCTTGAAGGACAAAAGCGGCGGGCCAATTCCTTTCATCTTTCGCCCCTGGCACGAGATGGACGGCGACTGGTTTTGGTGGGGATCCAAAGCCTGTAGCCCCGACGAGCTGAGGAGCTTGTTTCGTTACACGATCGACTATCTGCGCAACAAAGGATTGAGCCAAATGGTGGTTGCCTATTCGCCCGACTGTAAGTTCAACACCACCGGGGAGTACCTGACATGGTACCCGGGTGATGACATGGTCGACATTTTAGGGATGGACAATTATTACGATCTGAAGCAACCCGAAGGCGAAAAAGAAGCCATCAGAAAACTACATCTTGTAATCGATCTGGCGAAAGAGAAAAATAAACTCGCTGCGTTGACAGAGACTGGTTTGGAACTGGTTCCCGATTCGAACTGGTATTCGCAAAAGCTCGGATCGGTGCTGAACGATTCGCTGGTGCGCGCAGAACTGAGCTATGCCATGGTTTGGCGAAACGACTCGGAGAAGCACTTCTTTTTCCCCTATCCGGGGCAGAAGGCAGCAGACGATGCCAAAAGCCTATTACATCAACCACATATCTGGTTGTTAAACGACTTTTATCAATTTAAGAAATAATAAAGAACGATGAATATGCCGACTAATTTGTTTGAGGAAAGATTGGAGCTGATGAAACAGAAACATCAGAATTTGATCACGAGAGAGAATAATGAGTTGTTTAGCGACAACGGGGTGTACAATCGGTATGAGTTCCCGATTTTGACGCGCGAGCACATTCCGCTGCATTGGCGTTACGATCTGAATAAAGAAACCAATCCTTACTTTATGGAACGTATCGGGTTTAACGCAGCCTTTAATTCGGGGGCCATTAAGTTGGGTGATAAATATGTGTTGGTGGTGCGTGTGGAAGGAAACGACCGGAAATCATTTTTTGCCGTGGCCGAAAGTCCAAATGGCATCGATAATTTCAAATTCCGTGATCGGCCGATCGTTCTTCCGCAAACCGAAAAGCCCGATACGAACGTGTACGATATGCGCCTGACGCAACACGATGACGGTTGGATTTACGGGGTGTTCTGCACCGAGCGTAAAGACCCCAACGCGCCCGATGGCGATACGTCGAGCGCGGTTGCAGCAGCCGGCATTGCCCGCACCAAAGATCTGGATAAGTGGGAGCGCCTGCCGGATTTGATTTCAACCAGTGGCCAGCAACGCAACGTGGTGCTGTTTCCGCATCTGATCGACGGTAAATATGCCTTCTACACCCGCCCGCAGGACGGATTTATCGACACCGGTAAAGGTGGTGGCATTGGTTTTGGTTTGGCTGATGACATTGAAAAGCCTGAAGTGAAAGAAGAAGTGATTGTGGATGCAAAAACGTATCACACCATTTACGAAGTGAAAAACGGCCTTGGCCCTGCGCCGATCCGCACAAAGCACGGTTGGTTGCAACTGGCTCACGGTGTTCGTAACACCGCTGCCGGCCTGCGCTATACACTTTATATGTTTATGACGGACCTGGAAAAACCTTGGATTGTAACGCACAAGCCAAACGGCCATTTCATTGCGCCGCTCAAGGGCGAGCGTGTTGGCGATGTGTCGAATGTGGTGTTTTCGAACGGATGGATTGAAGATGAAGACGGCAAGGTGTTCATCTATTATGCCTCGTCGGATACACGCATGCACGTGGCTACAACAACGGTTGAGAAGCTGGTGGACTATTGCATGAATTCGCCGCAGGATCAGCTGCACTCACATCTGTCGGTTCAAAATATCAATGAGCTGATTGATCAGAATCAAGACTTTATGAACCTGTTGTAGTGTGATGCTTTTAGAACCTGTTCTTATGAAAAAAATGCAAACACTTCAAACTTTGTCATCGGAGATGCAGGACGAATTGTCCCGCATCCTCGATTTCTGGTCGAGCCAGGCGGTTGACCATGAATATGGCGGTTTTGTGGGCCAGATCGACTCAGCCGGGCAAACCTTCCCCAAGGCGACTAAAGGAGCGGTGCTGAACACCCGGCTGCTGTGGACCTTCTCGGCGGCTTACCGAAGCACCTCCAACACGTTGTACCGATCCATGGCCGATCGTGCCTTCAACTATTTGATTACTCATTTTTGGGATCAGGAAAACGGAGGCCTGTTTTGGGCGTGCGATTATCAGGGAAATCCCTTAAATACCCGCAAGCAGGCTTATGCGCAGGGCTTCGGTATTTATGCTTTTTCGGAGTATTTTCTGGCTACCGGCAACGAGGAAAGCTTGGTCTATGCCCAAAAGCTTTTTGTGTTGCTCGAGGAGAAGTTCCGCGATCCGCAGTTTGACGGCTATCTGGAGGCACTTACGGCCGATTGGCAACCGTTGGACGATATGCGCCTGAGCCCGAAAGATGCCAACTCGCCCAAATCGATGAACACGCACCTGCATATTCTGGAGCCATACACCAACCTGTACCGAGCCTGGCCCAATGCGCAGCTGAAAGAACGGATCGGCCTTTTGGTAAAACTGTTTCAACAGCGAATCATCGATCCGCTAACCGGCCACTTCAACCTGTTCTTCAATTTAGACTGGACGGTCCAGTCAAACATTGTGTCGTACGGCCACGATATTGAAGGAGCCTGGCTGCTGCACGAAGCAGCGCTCGTGATCAAGGATACCAAGCTGATCGATTCGGTGCGCCAGTCGGCATTGCGACTGGTGGAGGTCACCCTGGACGAAGGGCTGGCTGCTGATGGCTCGGTTTGGTACGAAAAGGAAGGAGCGCATACCGATAAGGATCGCCATTGGTGGGTGCAGGCCGAAGCCATGGTGGGCTTAATGGATGTCTGGGAAATTGAAAAAAATGATCATTACATTCATCATTTGATTGCGATTTGGGAATTTATTAAGCTAAATTTGGTCGATCGAAAAAACGGAGAGTGGTTTTGGAGTGTCGATGAACAGGGAAATCCTAAATTAAATGAAGATAAGGCGGGATTCTGGAAATGCCCCTATCACAATAGCCGGGCGTTGATTGAGCTCACAAACCGCATCGCAAAACTTTAATTTGAAATGAATCAACCAATAAAACTAAAAGAAAAAATCGGGTACAGCTTTGGCGACTTTGCCTCGTCGATGTTTTGGAAGCTGTTTACCATGTTCCTGACTATTTTTTACACCGATGTTGTGGAGCTGACTCCTGCGGCAGTGGGGACGATGCTCCTGCTCACCCGAATATGGGACAGTGTGAACGATCCGATGATGGGCATCATCTGCGACCGCACCCATACCCGGCAGGGAAAGTTCAGACCTTACTTGTTCTGGGTCGCCATTCCTTTTGCCATTATCGGAGTACTCACTTTCACCAAGTTTAATTTCGGCCCAAGCGGCAAGCTGATTTATGCCTACATCACCTATACCTTGATGATGATGGTGTATACGGCGGTGAATGTGCCTTATTCGTCGTTGATGGGGGTGATGACCCCGGTGCCTGCCGAACGGACAACGCTCGCCTCGTTCCGCTTTTTGGGAGCTTTTGCCGGCGGTATTTTCGTGACTGCCACAGCGGCTCATCTGATCGACTTCTTTAAACAGGGAGGGGCGTCCGAAGCGCAGGGCTATCAGTATACCATTGCAATTTATGCCTTTCTGGCTGTTGTATTTTTCTGGTTAACCTACGCCTGGACCAAAGAACGGGTGAAACTTGCACCGCAAAAAGAATCGTCGATTAAAGAAGACTTTAAAGATTTATCCAAAAACCTGCCTTGGTTCATTGTGCTGGGTACCGGCGTGTTTGCCCTGATATTTACATCCTTGCGCGATGGGTCCATGATGTACTATTTCAAGTACTATATCAAGGATCAGCAGTTGCCCTTTTGGGGAGAGGTAGGCTGGGATAAGCTTGCCTCGGTTTATATGACCCTGTGGCTGGTGTGCAATATGGCTGGTGTTGCATTAGCCAAACCGCTTTCCGACAAGTTCGGGAAAAAATGGACTTACATGTGGTCGATGTTGCTATGCTCCGGCATTAGTTTCTTCATGTATTTGCTCGAGCCGGAGCAGATTACGTTAATCTTTGTGTTGAATATTATTGTTGGTCTTGCTGCCGGTATTATTATGCCCTTGATTTGGGCCATGTATGCCGATATTGCCGACTTCTCGGAATGGAAAACCGGACGTCGTGCAACGGGACTGATTTTTTCATCTTCGTCCATGTCCCAAAAGATGGGCGGTGCGCTTGGAGGAGCCATCACCTTATGGATTTTGGCGGCCTACGGTTTTCAGGCCAACCTGGACCAGACCGCCGATGGAATTACCGGTATCAAAATGATCTTCAGTATTTATCCGGCCATTGGAGCATTGGTGTCGGCCTTGTTCATTGTTGCTTATCGCCTGAGTGATAAATTTATGGTTCAGGTAACAGCCGAGCTGGAGCAGAAGCGGCAGGGCGACAATTCCGGCGTGGAACAATAAACGAACGAATATAAGGCACGGGCATGTCCGTGATTTTTTTAACGATAAGGTTGTGCCACTCTTAGCTGCGACCTAAAAAAACAATTAAACAACAATGAAAAAATATTTGATTTTAAGTCTGTTTGTATGTTGCGCATTGGGCGCATTTAGTCAGAAAACCAAAGGTTTGGCCTTGACGCCTCCGATGGGCTGGAACAGTTGGAACACTTTTGCCTGCGATATTGATGAAGACCTGGTGAAGGAGATTGCCGATGCCATGGTTGAAAGTGGCTTGCGCGATGCTGGTTACCAATACCTGGTGCTCGACGATGGCTGGTTGGCCATGGAGCGCACAGCGGAGGGCAAATTGATTGGCGACCCGAAGAAATTCCCCAGCGGCATGGAAGCGCTTGGCGAATATATTCACTCCAAAGGGCTCAAATTCGGGATTTACAACTGTGCCGGAAATAAAACCTGTGCCGGCTATCCGGGAACAAGAGGTCACGAGTTTCAGGACGCCCAAACGTATGCCGACTGGGGCGTCGATTTCCTGAAATACGACTGGTGTAACACTGAAAATCTGAATGCCAAGGGGGCTTATCAAACTATGCGCGATGCTTTGTATGCAACGGGACGCCCCATTGTTTTCAGCATCTGCGAGTGGGGCGACAACAAACCCTGGGAGTGGGGCGCCGAAATGGGACAGCTATGGCGCGTGTCGGGCGACATTGTGAACTGCTGGGATTGTGAGTATGGTCACGGAAGCTGGTCGTCCTTTGGGGTGTGGAAAATCATTAACATGCGCAAGGATATTCGCAAATATGCCGGCCCCGGCCATTGGAACGATCTGGATATGATGGAGGTGGGGAATGAATTTACCGATGCTGAAAACCGCAGCCACCTGGCCATGTGGTGTATGCTGGCTTCACCGCTGATTATGGGGAATGACATTCGTACGATGAGTGAAGAGACCCGCAAAACCCTGACCAACAAAGAAGTGATTGCAGTGAATCAGGATTCGCTCGGCATTCAGGGATTTCGTTTCCTGAACGAGAACAACATTGAAACCTGGATTAAGCCCCTGCAAAACGGCGACTGGGCCATCACCTTTGTGAATATGAATGAAAAAGCATTCGAGCTGGATTTCAACTGGCAAAAGCATGAATTGGGTGACGACCTGAACCAGAAATTTGCCCATCTGGAGCACGAAACTTACCAATTGCGCGACTTGTTTAATCACCAGGATCTGGGCAATACCTCGAAGCCGCTGAAAGCCACAATCGGCGTGCATGATGTGCTGATGTTGCGCCTGGTGAAAAAATAAGCGTTCCCGATTTTTTCGTCCCATCCGGAAAACGGCAATAAATAGTTAGCCTCCAACAGAGCTCGGTAAGTGAAGCTTTGTTGGAGGCTATTTTTCTGAAAGTCACATCGGGTGATGCGCCTGCCTGCGTAGGCAGGGTTTCCAACCGCATCGGGGATGCCTTTGGGATGGTTCCCGTCGCCCCCGCTCTGCTTGCAGAGAGGGGACAGAATTGAATCAATTCGACAGGATTGGTTCATTTCAGGGGAGAGTTACCGAGGGCTGCTGGTATGCGCTTTGAAAGTTCCTTCCATGACGTTTCAGAGCCTGCTTTTTTCTCTCCTACTTTTTCTCAACGCGGATCTTTTGTCCTACCGGACGGGTTTTCATTTTTGTAGTCCTGCCCGGCCGGTCTGACGGGGACACAAAAACGAAACAAAAAGGTCATGGCTGATTTTTATCTGCAACCGCCATCTGCCGAAAAGCTAAGTTCATCCCGATATCATCGGGATTCTCTAAGCTTTTCATTTGATTTCGGCCTTGAAAAAAATAGGCCAACCGGTTCCCAACGTTTTCTCATTGATCGAAACGCCTTCTTTCTTGTTGATGGCGTTTTAGAACGACAACCCGACAACTTGTGAAAACAATGACAACAGCATCGTTGAAAAAATCCGAAACTTTCATTTCTGTTGGTGATTCCCGGGAATCATGAATGTTTTTTATGTCGAATGTGTTGCAACGATTCGCACGTCCTCATTCTGATGACCGATGAAGGGACGTTTTCTGCTGAAATAGCCCGGGCTGTCTCTTTTCCGACATGGCGCCAGATCAACCGGGAGATGAGTGAATAGGGATTGGTTGGCGCACGATAGCGCGTGTTAATCATAACGGGGGTCAAAAAGATCCGGACAGGATAATCCTTGTAATATTTCGAAAACAAATTGCGTTGCTTCTTCATATAATGAACAAATTCCACGACGAGCAAATCGCTTGTGCGACTGGTATTTTGATTTCGGAAGGAATAGCACAGCGCTCCATCTAAATGAGAAACAGCTGCATTTAAGGCCGGAAGATTGTGATCGCAATGAATAATTACTGATGGGAATTATATCGGATTTATTTACTTTGTAAGCGTGAATAAGGACGAACGCCATAGAAAGCTGGTTTTAGGAGATACCGAAGCATTTGAAGGACTTTTCAAGCTGACCCATCCCCGAATGCTGAGCTATTGCCGCTTGTTTGTTCCCGACTATCATGTTGCAGCTGATTTGGTGCAGGAGTGTTACTTAAAACTTTGGGAAAAAAGAGAAACACTTAAACCCAATCAATCGGTTGAAAGCTACCTGTTTGTCATGCTTCGGAACCGCTGCTTCAATTTCCTGCGTGATAAAAAGCTCGAATATGCTGTTGACGATGTGCTGTCGCTCCCCGAGATCGATATGCAACACCTGTTTGAACTCGATTTTACCGGTCTTGAAGGAAAATCAATTGAAGAGGAATTGATTGATGCCATTAAGCAGGAAATCGAAAATTTGCCTGAAAAAAGAAAACTGGTGTTTGTAAAGTCGAAACTGGAAGGCCTGAAAAATAAAGAAATTGCCGAATTGCTGGGCATTTCAACAAAAGCCGTAGAAAAACATCTCTACGAAGCAAAGTTGCAGATAAAGAGTGCGTTGGTTCATAAATATCCGCTATTGACCTTGCTGATTTCATTTATTCTGAAATAATTTTTGAAAAACGAGGTAGTGATTTTCATGATTGGGTGTACTCCTTATGAGTAAAGACCAATAAAATGAAAGAACTCATTCGAAAATACTTGTCGGCGAAGGCAGATCGTCACGACCAGTCCCGACTATTGACTTGGTTGCGGCAAGGGAAAAACCTCCAGGCATTTAATGTTGAGAAAGCTGCTTGGGAAGAAGAAGCACTCGAGGGAGAGATGTTACTTGAAAGCCAATACCAGTGGAATAAAATCCAGAAGAGGCTTTTGCATCAATCCCAATCCGACCTGAAGAAAAAAACGGTCTATCTGCAATATTTCAAATATGCATCGGTGGTTCTTCTTTTTTTGACACTCGGGATCACCACCTATTTTCTGGCAACCGACACGAATCAGTCGAGCGATTTCTACACCGAAGTCTCGGCCCCTGCCGGTCAAAAAACACAAATTATGCTTCCCGATAGTTCAGTCGTTCGGCTGAATGGCGGAACAATGCTGCGCTACAATAATTCATTCGGAGCCGAAAACCGGTTTGTTGAATTGGACGGAGAAGCTTATTTCGATGTGCGCAAAAGCAGCCGTAAGGCATTTATTGTACATACCCGCGAATTGGATGTGAAAGTGTATGGTACCTCCTTCAATGTGAATGCCTACGCGAATGATCACACGGTGGAGGTTGGCTTAAAGCACGGGAGTGTTGGTATTGAGCAAAATAAACAAGAAGTCTTGCGTATAAAGCCCGGTCAGTTGGTAACCTACAGTAAGGAGGCTAATCGGTTTCGGGTCAATAACGCGGATATAAGTATGATTTCGGCCTGGACCAATAATGAACTGGTCTTCGATGAAAAACCCTTTAACCTGATTTGTAAATATCTGGAGCGATGGTATGGCGTGGATATAGCGCTGTCCAATGAGCTGATTGATAACCAGAAATACACCTTTAGAGTGAAGACCGAGTCTTTACACGAGGTGCTGGAGTTGATTCGTGAGTTAAAACCGATTAATTACCAAATCGATGGTGAAACCGTCAAGATTACTAAACCTTAAATGAATTGAACATGTCGTGAAATGAAAAACTTAAATCCGGTATAAGTAAAATCAAAAAAAAAGGCCTACCACGAAGATAAGCCTTTCTAAAAAGTATTAATTATTAACACAGTCAGGAAAAGCTTGTTACGCCACATAACAACCGTTTCCGCTAATGACTGGTAATCCTAACAAAACTATGAAAAAAAACTGTAGTTCGGGGAGGAATTGGCTAAATTCTATTTCCCGAAGAAAATTGTTTCTAAAGATGAAATTGACATTTCTACTTCTGTGTATTGTTGGTCTGGTAAGCTCTTATGGAGCGGGGTATAGTCAACAATCAAAAATTAGTTTGCAGGTTGAAAGTAAGGTCGTTAAAGACGTGCTGAAGCAAATTGAAGATCAGTCAGACTACTCTTTCATGTACAATGCGAGTCAACTTGATGTTAATCGCGAAGTGACATTCTCTATTGAAAACAAATCGATTGAAGATGTTCTGGCGAAGTTGTTCGAAGGGCAGCAGGTGAGTTATAAAATTATGGATCGTCACATTATTATAACAACACCTGGTGAAAAATCGGCACCGGTTAGGAGTGAGCAAGATAAAAAAACAGTGACCGGTCAGGTTAAAGACGTATCGGGAGAGCCTTTGCCCGGAGTAACGGTCATTGTAAAAGGGACTACCAAGGGTACTATCGCCGACTTTGACGGTAATTTCACACTGGGAGATGTTTCCTCAACCGATGTGCTGCTTTTCTCGTTCGTAGGGATGCTCACCCAGGAAATAGAGGTAGCTGGAAATTCGACCTTCAATATTACCATGAAGGAAGACGCCATTGGCATCGAAGAAGTCGTTGCTATTGGTTACGGTACACAGAAAAAAGCTACATTGACTGGTTCTATCGAGACGGTTTCGTCTGAAACGTTTAAAGATCGGGCTGTAAGTAGTCCTGCTTTGTCGTTACAAGGACAGTCCCCAGGCTTAGTTGTTACCCGTTCATCTGCTCGTCCCGGGAATGAGGGGATTGACTTTCAAATTCGAGGGGTATCCTCAGTAAACGGAGGTGATCCACTCATCGTGATCGATGGTTCTCCTGTGATCAACAACGAGACTTTTTATAACATGAATCCAGATGATATTGAAGCAATCAGTATCCTGAAAGACGCGTCAGCAGCTATTTACGGTTCACGTGCTGCCAACGGTGTTATTCTCGTGACTACAAAGCGGGGAAAAGGAAAAATGAAAGTTGATGTCAACAGCACTGTTCGAATAAATTCAGTGGGAATTAAACCACCGTCGCCCAGTATGTCGCAGTATGCTACCGTTTGGTTGGAAGCTGCTGAACAGGATGGTGCACAGGCCAACTACTGGGGATGGATGAATAAGCAGAACTTGTTGGATATGCAGTCCGGGAAAGAAGGCATTTACACTACGCAGTACTGGGGCGATATCTTTATCGGTAATGCTCCCCGGTTCGAAGATCTGTTCGGCTCTTCTGTTTCCAATCAGCAGAATGTAAGCATCTCTGGCTCTTCCGAGAAGTCAAGTTATCGTATTTCCGGCGGCTACTCTGAAGATGTGGGTATGTTGAAAACAGCTTACGACGGTAAAGTACAATACAACGCCATGTTCAACTACGATTATGATGTAACGGACTGGTTGAAACTGGAGTCAGGTGTATCTTATTTTAATACGCATGTGAGCTCTCCTTCCACCGGATTGGATGCTACCGCGATTACCTTCGACCCGCCGTTTTTTCCTGCTAAAAACCCTTATGGCCAATGGTATGCCAACTTTAACATTGCTGGTAACCGTAACTCGGTTGCAGCAACTTCGGAAGGGGGACGTGAAAATAAGTGGCGCGATCAGCTAAAACTGAATTTTGCTGCAACAGTCGACATTATGAAAGGTTTGAGCTTTAAGGCAACAGCCGCAATCAGCAAAGAATTTTACGATTATCAGATGTACCGGATTAACATTCCGCAGTACAGTTGGTTTGGCGAGTTGACACCTGAGTCTGTCAATTCGACTCCCGATATTCGCCAGGAGCGAATCAACACAACTTACCAAAACTACGGCGGTTTTCTGAACTATAACAAAACCCTCGGAGACCACGATTTCTCAGTCATGGCCGGTATTACCTCTGAAAAACGGGAAGACAGTCGTTTGTATGGTTACCGTAAAGGCTTTATCGATTATGGTGTATACGATATCAACCTGGGCTCGACTGAAGAAAAAGTTGAAGCAACCGGCGGACACGGTATCTGGGGATTGTATTCGTATGTTGGTCGTTTAAATTACGCCTACAAATCGAAATACTTATTCGAATTGAATGGACGCCGCGATGGATCATCCAAATTTGCTCCGGGATACCGATGGGCTAATTATGGCGGTGGTTCTGTCGGATGGGTTGTAACAGAAGAAAATTTCATGAAATCCATTAGCCCGGTTTCTTTCCTGAAGCTGAGGGCCAGTTATGGAGAAATTGGTAGCCAGGTGGGTATTTCCAATTTCTCAAATTATCTGTCAATCATGGATCTACCAACTTCAGTGTTTGGTACACCGGCCGCACAGCAGAATGCTGCAACAGTGAAAAGTATCACGACTAATACAGCTACCTGGGAGCGCTTAACAACTGCTACTTATGGTGTCGATTTTCGTTTGCTGGACAACAAAATATTCGGATCGTTCGACTATTACACTAAGCGTAACAAAGACATGTTAATTGAGGTTAACTATCCGGATTTGTTGGGCGGTACTGCACCGAAGACAAACAGTGGGGATTTGAAAACTCATGGATGGGAAGCTGTATTGGGCTATAAAAACAAGTCCGGCGATTTTGAATACAATGTTTCAGTCAATGTTGGTGATAGCAGAAACGAGCTGGTGAGCATGGAAGGTGTAAGTAAATATGTTGCGGGTAAAAACAGTCGTGTCCAGGGCTACGCACTAAACTCCTGGTTTATGTACGAGACCAATGGTTTCTTTAAGGATCAGTCCGATGTTGACGCTTATTACGCTTCTACCGGTAACGGCGGACAGATTCCTGCTCAATCCGATGCCACAAAAGCACTGCGCCCGGGTGATACCAAAAGGATTGACTTAGATGGTTCAAATAATATTACCGACTCGGGAAATATCGATCAGAAGAACGGAGACGTAAAATACATGGGCGACGCTGCCCCGCACTACAATTATGGTATTAATCTGGGGCTGAAGTACAAAAACTTCGACATGAGTGCGCTCTTCCAGGGGGTGATGTCTCAAAAAATAGAACGAAGTGGTTATATGTCGTTTCCTTTCTTTACGGTGTATACCAACCAGGCACCTCAATATATCGGGAAAACCTGGACCGAGCAGAATCCCGGTGCTGCTTACCCAAGGATGACTTATAACACAGATCGCGCAAGATGGAACTGGTGGCACAACGATTTCATGTTGCAAAATAACCGTTATGTGCGGTTGAAATCGCTGGTAATTGGTTACAATCTCGAGAATATTCGGGTCTATAAATACAATATTCAAAAGTTGCGGATTTATTTCTCCGGAAACGATTTGTTTGAATTTACCAGTTTGAAAGATGGTTACGATCCGGAATACGGCGAAAGTACCAATAGCGCGTATCCCTTCTACCGAACCTATTCATTCGGTTTAAACCTAACATTCTAATCAAAAAATCTCAACATGAAAAAGATACAATTATTTATACTATCATCAATCATGCTGTTTACAGCATGTGAAGACCGGTTTATCGACCTGGAACCGCTTGATGCGATTACAGAAGCAGCCTATTATAAATCGCCTGAACACTTTAAGGCGGCAACCAACTATTTTTACGATCGATTATTGGGCTGGAAGCCACAAGATATTGGCATAAACGCCGACATGATGGATGTGGGTACCGATTTAACTGCCCTGGCCCGGGATTACGGACGTGGCACTGTGACTCCTTCCGCAACAGATGATTATTGGACAAAAACATACAAAGCACTTCGAGCTGTGAATATGGTTTTGGAAAAAGCAGATGAATACGCAGGAGATGATTCTGAAATTGCACAGTATGTTGCGGTCGCGAAGTTCTTTCGGGCGTATCACCATTTCTTTTTGTTACAACGTTATGGCGGAGTCCCGATTGTAGCAAAAGTGCTTGATTTGGATTCTCCGGAGCTGCAAGGGAAACGAAATAGCCGATACGAAGTGTTTGCTCAAATTATAAAAGATCTGGAGGAAGCGATTCCTGATTTACCATTGGAGCAAAATATTCCGGCCAGCGATAAAGGTAAAATCAGCAAATGGGCTGCCGAAGCCTTAAAAGCAAAAGCACTGTTGTATGAGGCTACCTGGGAAATGAATGTTGGTGAAACAACGGATGGAGACGGTGTAATCGAAGGTGCCGGTTCCGCAAAACCTTCCGAATATCCTTCAGCTACGGAAATGCTGACTGAAGCGAAAGATCTGGCCAAAGACATTATGGACAATGGCGGTTACGAGCTTTGGAATCACAATGATCAATTGAGTAACCTGAGTAACTTGTATCTGTTTGACCTGGAAGATGAAGGCTCGAATCCTGCCGGCTTGGATAAATCAACCAACAAGGAATATATTCTTTACAGTAAGTTCGACTTTGCACTCAGACAGGGAAATACGAACATCAGCCATACTGTTGCGTTTTATTTTGCCCCGTCACGTAAATTCATGGACATGTTCTTATGTTCCGATGGACTGCCGGTTGATAAATCGCCTCTTTTCCAGGGGTATACTAACGTGTCTGACGAATATAAGAACCGCGACTATCGTGTAACTTCTTATTTTGCAGATGTTGCAACATGGGATACTCCGGCTGACGGTTCGGTGAAATTGACAGGCCCTGGCGGACAGAGTGGAGCTGGCTATTCATGTCGTAAATTCCGTTCGTACGAATATGGCACATACAGAGCCGCCAATCAGGAGTCGTTTGATTATCCGATAATCCGTCTACCCGAAATTTACTTGATTTATGCCGAAGCGTTATACGAATTGAATGGTAGTATTACTGATGAACAGTTGAATGAATCAATCAATAAAATCAAAATACGGGCTGGACTGCCGCCGTTAACAAATGCGTTTGCCAGCGCAAACGGATTGGATGTTTACGAAGAGATTCTTCGCGAGAGAGCTGTGGAATTGTTTGGCGAAAACAGTCGTTTCAATGACCTGAAACGTTGGGGCATTGCCGAACAGGTTTTGAATCAGGATGTATGCGGAAATGTGATCCAGGGGACTAATTTTGAAGGTAATGCTGCCCTTTACACACCAAGTGCGTACCCTTACGGGGAAACCGTTAAAACTACCGGTGTTGGCGATCGCAGCGTCCTGTTGCTGGATCCGGCAAGTAACCGCAACTTCCAACGCACAGACTATCTCTACCCTCTTCCACTGGAGGAAATTAACTTGAACAGTAATTTGTTACAAAATCCAGGTTACAATTAATCATTTTAGTAAAACATCCGTGGTTGCTCCGGCGAATTAGACCAACCGGAGCAACTATTAAATAAGATTGATATGAAACGACTATATAATTATATATTCATTTTAGTTGCGCTCATCTCAGGAGGGATTTTTAACACATCCTGTAGCGATATGATGAGGAGCGAGGACCTTGATATTTATCAATATCCCGATATCACAATCGTGGATTTTACCCCTAAGACAGGGCGTCCCGGAGAGCAAATTACCATAACGGGATCCAATTTTGGAACGTATTCTCAGGCAGCCGTTGTTACATTCAATGGCGTTAAAGTAACCGATTTTGTGAGTTATTCTGATGAACAGATGGTTGTGCGTGTACCTGCCGATGCCGGAACCGGGATTGTTGCCGTGAGCGTATGGACCCATACAAAGGAGTTTGAAGATGAATTTGCGTTTGTACCGGGAGCAAAAATCAGCGGAATATCGCCCAACGAAGCAACCGCTGGTTCCCAGCTAACCATCACTGGCGAAAATTTTGGTACTGATGCGAATGATGTAACCGTGACATTTGGGGGTGGTGTAACTGCTCAGATTGTATCCATCACCGATAATGAAATTGTGGTAACTGTTCCCGACGGTGGTATACGCGGTGCTATTACCTTGGAGATTGGTCCGCAATTGTTGACCGGACCGGTATTTTCCTATCCGTTTGTTGGTTTAAATTTCGAGTTTAGTACCGACGGCGACGCTGAAGGGTGGACCACTTCCCACAATTCCACAACGGAGGTTTCAGGAGGTTTGATGAAAGTGAGCTACGATATGTCGGCCGCTAAACGTCGGGCCGATTTTAGTCTGCAAGGTGGAGCAGAAGTGCATGCGGGGTTGTATCCTATTGTAGCCATCCGAATGATCAACAAACCATCAAGCGGGAACTTCATCTTTGATACCAACATCGGAAAGTACAAGGACGGATCGAATAACTGGGATGGTGTTCTGGTTGGAGATGTTTATTACTACGATTTGCGGAACACCTTTGGCGCCGGAGCAACACTTTCAACAACAGAACCGACCCAATTGACTACATTCCAATGGAAAGTGGCCGATATCACTTCAGACGAGACCGGGTATCAGGTTGACTGGGTGAAATCCTTTGAAAGTCTGGATGCCTTGAAGGAGTATGTTGCTCCGCCAAGAGGTAAGCTGATTTATGAGTTTGACGATCCAAGTGCAACTGATTACTGGGTGGGTATGCAAAACGCGGCCAATGTGATTGAAAATGGTAAATTGAAAGTAACCTTTGATCCGGTACAATTTGAAGGAACATCGAAGCGTCGTGCAGACTTGAACTTCGTTGAAGGCGCTACTTTCCCGGAAACTTCGCCCAATGGGAAATGGCATTATTCTTCGACCTATCCGATTCTTGCGTTTAAGATTTCATTTACCGGTACTGGTGCGCCAAAGCCCGGATCAGGTAACATTAAATTAGACCGTTTTGATGGTGCCAAGAATAATGCGTACCTAACAGACTTTCTGGATAAGAATGTAATCTACTACGATTGCTCAATAGACCCTAATTTTGCAGCCGACACAGATCTGGGATCATTTACGCTTAAAATAGCCGATATTACTTCAACCGAGGAAACCGGCTATGAAGTAGATTGGATCAGAACATTTAAAACGAAAGAGGAATTGCAAGCCTTTCTTACCAAGTAAGGTGTGAGAGAAGAGTAGTCATGTCCAGTTGATCAGGCGTGGCTGCTCCTTTTCAGAAACCAATAATAATTAATCAACAAAGCCATTGGGCATTCTGATGGGAACAGAAAAGAGTAATGACATGAAAAAAAATCTAAAAAATTTGATAATGCTCGCAATTCTTCTGGCAGGTGGAATCCTGTCGTTGTACAGTTGCGGGAGTGGGGGAGATGATGATATTGTGCCGGATGATAATGAAAATCCACCGGTAGAAGAGGAGTTCCCCATTGATGAAAACAAAACATTTGTGCATCCCGGGATGCTGCATTCCGCATCCGATTTTGATCGGGTAAAGGCTAAGGTTGATGCAGGCACGCAGCCTTGGTTGGATGGCTGGAATAAATTAACAGCCAATAGCCATTCATCGGCTAATTATACCATGCAGGGGCCGGTCGAAAAGTTGATTCGTGGTGGAAATTCCCGCGAAGAACCGGATCCTGATAATTATTCCAGAGCATTTAACGATGTTGCAGCAGCCTACCAAAATGCAATTCGTTGGAAGGTGACCGGTGACGTGGCTCATGCCAATAAAGCAATTCAGATATTGAACGCCTGGGCATCTACTTGTAAATCGATTACAGGAGATTCAAACCGGGCACTGGCTGCCGGTATTTATGGTTATCAGTTTGCCAATGCTGCTGAAATTATGCGTACTTACGATGGATGGTCTACTGCTGATTTTGAAAAGTTTAAACAGTGGATGGTGGATGTCTTTTATCCGGTAAGCAAAGCTTTTGTCGATACGCATTGGAACACCTGTATCAGTCACTATTGGGCGAACTGGGATCTGGCAAACTTAGCCAATCTAATGGCAATCGGTATTCTGACCGATGATGCGTCGATGTACAATTTTGCGATGAAGTATTTGATTGATGGGACAGGAAACGGGCAGCTCAAAAAGGCCATCTACTACGTGCACCCCGATGGATTGGGGCAATTGCAGGAAAGTGGTCGCGACCAGGGACACTCGTTGCTATGTGTCGGACTACTGGGTGTAATCTGCGAAATGGCCTGGACTCAGGGGGACGACCTTTACGGTTATGATGATAACCGGGTACTGAAAGGAGCTGAATATACAGCCCGCTATAATTTCAACCTTGGCAGCGTGTACTTCGAGCCCTATAACAACTGCGATAATGTGAATCATACTCAGGTAAGCGATGTAGGGCGTGGTGGAAAACGGCCCATCTGGGAAATGATCTACAACCACTATGTTAAGCGAGCAAAGGCGGCTGCTCCGAATGTAAGCTTAGTCCTGAACATGCATCGTCCGGAAGGCGGCGGTGGCGATTACGATCCCAATAGCGGCGGATACGATGTATTTGGATTTGGAACACTTTTATTCACCAGGGAATAGAGGTGACTATTGGTGCATTTCTTCTGAGATTAGGTTAAACGGAATATTTGTTCAATAAGTGCTGGTTGCCGGTAGTTGCATTCAGCAGGTCAGTTACTGGATCTATATCTAGCAGATATTGGTCAGGTGGGGATTCTCAGTCCTGAATTTTAGGGCTTTTGAAGAGGTGATCTCACGGTAAGTTGTTGATAATTAAAAGTGAAATGGTGTTGAGATGAAAAAAATAGTTCAGTTTGTAGTAGTAATAGTAGTAGGGCTCATGATTTCCTGTACGACGACCGTCAAAACGACAGAGACGTTTGACTCAGGAAAACAGTTGGCTTATTGTGTGGAGAAGACTAAGGCGACGATGGGTACACTCTCGTCTGCCGACAGTCTTCCACGCAATATCCTGCAAGGACAGAAAGAATGGAACAAAGTAGGTATTCACGACTGGTGCAGCGGTTTTTGGCCGGGCGTTTTGTGGTATGCCTACGAAGCATCGGGGGATAGTGCGATTTTGCAGAATGCCCAAAAATTTACCGAACCTTTGACCGGTGTACTGGATGTGCCGGTTGACAATCATGACTTGGGTTTTATGTTGTATTGCAGTTTCGGTAATGGCTATCGCCTGACAAAAGATTCTGCTTACCACGACTTTTTGTTGACAGCAGCCGATTCGCTGGCAACGCTGTACAATCCCAAAGTTGGTACAATCCTGTCGTGGCCAGCCATGCGGGAGAAAATGGGATGGCCGCATAATACGATCATCGACAACATGATTAACCTGGAGCTGTTGTTCTGGGCTTCTAAAAACGGGGGAAGCCACGAGCTGTACGATATGGCAGTCAAACACGCCGAAACCTGCATGACCACCTTGGTTCGCCCGGATTATTCAATCTACCATGTCGCGGTGTTCGATACGGTTGACGGACATTTCATCAAAGGCGTTACGCACCAAGGCTATAGCGATGGCTCCATGTGGGCTCGCGGACAGGGTTGGGGAATCTACGGTTACACCTTATGTTATCGCGAAACCGGCAAAGAAGAATTTTTAACCATGGCCGAGAAGCTGGCCGACCACTTTCTGGAGCGTTTACCGGAAGATGGCATGCCTTACTGGGATTTTGATGATCCGGCGATCCCAAATTCACCGAAAGACGCTTCGGCTGCTGCCGTTGCTGCATCGGGTATGTTGGAACTTTCAACCTACGTGAAAGATGAAAAACTGAAAACGAAATATAAAGGTGCGGCGGTCGCCTTATTGGCCAAACTGTCATCCGACGGGTATTTGAGTGGCGATAAAAATCAATCGTTCTTGTTGCACTCAACCGGCCATCATCCGAATGGAAGCGAAATAGATGCCTCCATTATTTATGCCGATTATTATTATTTGGAGGCATTACTGCGTTTGAAAAAGTTTTATCAGGAATAGAGTAACCAAATACCAACTAAACAGCAAGGAACGGGCATATTCAGGTGTTATCGACTGGTTAAGAAAGAAGGGTTTCTTATTTCCGTTGTCCATAGTAGTTTCAGGCAATACGTAATTCATAAGCGTGATTAAACAAGTCGAATTTGTTTAGTCAGAAGCCAGTCTCAACTTACCAGTGATAACCCTGACGCTTGTTCTGAGTGAATCAAACCAGCTAACGATTTTTTCGGAAGCTTCACTTATGAATACAATCGATGAGTATCAAATGCGTAAATACATTACTGATCCAATGTTTCTGCTTCTGCCTTTGTAGTTGCAATTTTCATCCAGAAGGTACCGAAACGCAGAAATACGATTTCCAACCGATCCATCAAACGGTTCAAGCTTGGGTCGATAGTGGTTATTATAACGGTGCGGGGCTGATGATAGCCCGGAACAATCAAGTAATTCTCGATACCTGCTATGGTAATTATACGCCTGAAGCACAGGTTTACATTGCGTCGGCAGGCAAATGGCTCGCGGCGGCAGCAATCGCAGCGGTAGTCGATGAGGGGAAGCTTTCGTGGGACGATCAGGTAACGAAATGGCTTCCCGAATTTACCGATGTAAAAGGAACCGCAACGTTGCGCCAGCTCTTTTCACATACGGCAGGTTATCCCGACTACCAACCGCAAGGAGTGAAAAAAGACGATTACCAAACGCTGGAAGAATCGGTTGCACATATTGTCGATCTTCCGGCCGATACGGTTCCCGGGGCGGAATTTCATTATGGTGGACTGGCCATGCAGGTTGCAGGACGAATGGCAGAACTGGCGACCGGTAAGGACTGGGAAACGCTTTTTCAGGAAAAAATTGCCCAGCCGTTGGGAATGAAAAATACGCACTTTACACCGGTCGATTCAGTGGACGGGCATAGTCCGATGCTGGGAGGTGGCGCCCGTTCAACCTTACACGATTATACGGCCTTTCTCGATATGATTTTTAATAACGGCGTGTTTCGCGGTAAACGCATCCTTTCAGAAAAAGCGATTACCGAAATGCAGGCCGACCAGCTGCGTGGCGCTAAAATCATTACTCCGGATTACGTTCGGAAAGTTCGAGCCGAACAGCACAAGGGTGTTTACGGACTTGGTGAATGGCGGGAGGAAGTGGATTCGCTTGACAATGCCGTTTTAATCAGCAGCCCGAGTTGGGCGGGAGCTTATCCCTGGATTGACAAAACTACCGATACCTATGGTTTTTTTATTACGCATGTTAATGTTGAAAAGGCAAATCAGGCTGGTTTCTCATCCTTTTACAGCAGTCCGGTTTTGCCAATTTTAGTGCGCGATGTTTATAAAGAAGCTGCTTTACCTGATTCGGTAGAAAGGGGCGTCGTGCCGGTTGAAAATGGTACGATATACTACCAGGAGGCTGGGAGTGGTGAGCCGCTTATCTTCATTCACGGTCATTCGTTTGACCACAGCGAATGGGAGCCGCAGTTCCCGGTGTTTGCCAAACATTTCAGAACAATTGTGTACGATTGCCGGGGCTACGGACGCTCGTCCATGCCGGATGAGAACCAGCCTTTTAGGCATGTCGATGACCTGATTACACTGATGGATTCGCTGCATTTGGAAAAGGCACATCTGGTTGGCCTCTCCATGGGCGGGTTTATTGTAACCGATATGCTGGCCTTGCACCAGGACCGGATTTTGACGGCAACCGCGGCCAGTGGCGACATTTTTCCCGTTCCGGGGCCAAGCGAACCCTGGACCGCGGAAGGAATAGCCAGGAGACGGGACGAAATTGCAGCATTAAAAGCAAATGGCATCCTTCAGCAAAAATGGGATTGGCTGGCCGGATTGATGAGCAAAGGAGGTTCAAATCTGGAGAACATTCGCCGCCCGGTTTGGGATATGATCTACCGTTGGAGCCAATGGCAGCCATTGCATATCGAGCCGCGCCTGGTTTTAGGGAACGATGCCGTTGCAATCTTGAAAAGTGAAAAAATTGACGTGCCGGTCATGGTGTTAACCGGTGAGGTGGATTACAAAGGGCCGCGAAAACTGAATGAATGTATTCCCTCTGCGATTCAGAAAATAGTACCCGATGCCGGGCACGTGAGTAACCTGGAAAATCCGAAAGCCTTCAATCAGTTGGTCATGGACTTTATCAATGAAAACAAATCAAACTAATAACGAATGTACAGTCTAAAAAAAATAGATATTCTTCTGGCGCTGGGATTGTTGGTGGTAGCTTGCCAACCGGATTCGAAGCCGGTGAATGAAAATCAGGCACAAGAGAGCTTTCAATCCAAATACATTTCGTCAGTGTATGTATCCGACAACGGTGACGGAACTTACACCAACCCGATTTTGCAAGCCGACTACTCCGATCCGGATGTGATTCGGGTCGGCGATGATTTTTACATGACTGCCTCAAGCTTTAACAGCTCTCCCGGACTACCGATTTTACATTCGAAAGACATGGTAAACTGGCAAATCGTGAATTATGCCTTGCCGGTTCTTCCGGAAGAGGTTTACAACAGTCCGCAATACAGCAAAGGGGTTTGGGCTCCCTGCATCCGTTACCACAATGGTGAATATTACATTTTCTGGGGAGATCCTGATTTGGGTATTTACCGGGTGAAAACCAAAGATCCGCTTGGTGAGTGGGAAAAACCGGTACTCGTTAAAGCGGGAAAGGGTATGATTGACCCGAGTCCGCTTTGGGACGATGATGGCAACGCTTATTTGGTGACAGCCTGGGCAGGCTCTCGTGCCGGCGTTAACAGTATTCTGACCGTTTGGCGTATGTCGCCCGATGCAAGGACGATCCTGGATCATGGATACAATGTTTATTCCGGACACGGTCATAACCACACGGTTGAAGGTCCGAAGTTTTACAAGAAAGATGGCTATTACTACATCCTGGCGCCTGCCGGCGGGGTGGAACAGGGTTGGCAACTGGCGCTTCGGGCAAAAGACATTTTCGGGCCTTACGAAGAGAAAATCGTTATGGCACAAGGTTCGACTGATATCAATGGCCCGCACCAGGGAGCTTATCTGGAGACGCAAACCGGTGAACCTTGGTTTGTTCACTTTCAGGACCGTGGTGTTTACGGGCGTATTCTTCATTTAAACCCGGTGGCATGGGTGAATGATTGGCCGGTCATGGGTGAAGACAAAGATGGCGATGGTTGCGGAGAACTGGTTCGTACACAGAAAAAGCCGAATGTCGGTCGTGAGTGGCCGGTTTGCAGTCCTGCCGAATCAGATGAATTTAACTCGGCACGTCCGGGTTTGCAGTGGAACTGGAATGCCAATGAAAAAGTCACCTGGAGCGTTTCAATGCCAAAAAAAGGAAGCCTTCGTTTACTGGCTGTACCGAAACCCACCAATGACGCTTCGTTGTGGGAAGTGCCGAATATTTTAACGCAGCGCTTGCCGGCCGAGAATTTTACAGCAACCACCAAAGTCAAACTGAATATTGAGTGGGATGTCTGGCAAGGAAAACAAGCCGGACTGATCCTATTGGGCAATGATTATTCCTACCTGGCAATCCGCAAAGATGCCGATGGCTATTATGCGGAGCAGCTTCAAAACGAAGCTGCGAACCAGGGTGGTTTCGAAAAAAGCCTGGGTAAAGAACGCCTTGGTTCGAACGAAGTTTACCTGAGGGTAAAGGTAGAAGGGCCCGATGCGCACTGTCGGTTTAGCTACAGCCAAGACGGCGAACAATTTAAGGAAATCGGAAAAGCTTTTTACGCCTCACGGGTTTTGTGGAGTAGCGCAAAACTCGGAATTTTTTGCACCTCAGAACCCGGCTATCGCATCGGCGGCTGGGCTGACTTTGATTGGTTCAGAATTAGTAAATAATAATAGTGAGAGGTTTAGGGTGAGGGCTTCACTCTCTGTGAAGCCCTCACTATCCAATAAAAAGAGAAACAATGAAACAATTAATTAAACTTGCAATCATCTTAATAATTTTCTCCTTCATTCTGGGGACGGGCGGGGCTTTTGCCCAATCTCAATATCCCGGACAGCATCAGGATAAACTGACAGTAAAAGAAACAGCGCCGGTAAAAGCTTATGCTTTTGAAATGAGCGATATCCAACTTTTGCCCTCCCGTTTTACTGAGAATATGGAGCGCGAAGAAAAATGGATCATGTCGCTGGGAGTTGATCGCTTGCTGCACAGCTTCAGAACCAATGCTGGTGTGTATGCCGGTCTGGAAGGTGGTTATGATTCGGTGGAAAAGCTCGGGGGATGGGAGTCACTGGATTGTGAACTACGTGGTCACACAACCGGCCATATTCTTTCTGGTTTGGCGATGTTGTATGCAACTACCGGAGACGATCAATACAAACTGAAAGCGGATAGTTTAGTGGCTGGTCTGGCCGAAGTTCAGGAAGCACTGGGGGATGGGTATTTAGGTGCTTTCCCGGAGAACCTGATCAACCGGAATATTGCCGGTCAACGCGTATGGGCCCCCTGGTACACGCTGCATAAAATCTATTCGGGTTTGATTGACCAGTACCTGTATTGCGACAATCAGCGGGCTTTGGAAGTCGTGAAAAAGATGGGCGATTGGGCATACAATAAATTGAAGCCCTTAAGCCAGGACCAACGCAAATTGATGCTTCGCAATGAGTTTGGCGGAATGAACGATTCATTTTATGCGCTGTACCAGATTACCGGTGATGAGCATTACAAATGGCTGGCCGAATTCTTTTATCACGAAGATGCTCTGAACCCATTACAAGCTGGTGAAGATAACCTGGAAAAGAAACATGCGAATACTTTCATTCCAAAATTGATTGGTCTGACCCGGGCTTACGAAATAGGCGAAGACAAGCAAAACAAAGATGTCGCTGAATTTTTCTGGAATACTGTAGTTGATCATCATTCATTCTGTACCGGCAGCAATAGCGACAAGGAAAAATTCTTCAAGCCGGATCATCAATCGCAACATTTAACAGGATATACCGGCGAGACATGTAATGTGTACAACATGCTGAAACTGACCCGCCACCTGTTTTGCCTCGATGCTGATGTGAAAGAAGCGGATTATTACGAAAAAGCGTTGTGTAATCATATTTTGGGACAGCAAGACCCGGAGTCGGGCATGGTCGCCTATTTTCTGCCGATGCTACCCGGTGCCCATAAGGTTTACAGTACTTACGACCGTTCGTTTTGGTGTTGTGTTGGCACCGGTTTCGAGAATCATGCAAAATATGGCGAGGCGATTTATTATCACAAGGGCAGTGAGTTATTTGTAAACTTGTTTATTCCTTCAGAATTAAATTGGGAGGAGCAAGGTGTTCAGGTCATCCAAGAAACTACTTTCCCGGAGGAAGGAAAAAGTAGCTTGACAATTAAAACAGACAGTCCGAAAAATCTCACTTTGAAAGTTCGTTACCCATCGTGGGCCACTTCAGGTGCAACCATTACGATAAATGGTAAGAAAATCCGGGTGAAAGAAAAACCGGGCAGCTATATCGCAATTACCCGCAGCTGGCAGGATGGCGACCACGTGGATATTGACTACCCGATGACTTTGAAAATGACTCCTTCTGATGATCCGGATCTTGTATCCATCTCGTATGGCCCGATTGTATTGGCTGCAGAAATAGGAACTGAGGGGATGGAATCACCGGCCCCTTTCTCGAACCCCAATTTGCACAACGACTATTATACTTATGATTTTAAAGTTCCTGCCGGTTTAACCAATGAATTGGACGCAAAGGGCAAGTCGGTGTCGAAATGGTTGGTTCCTGTTGACGGAAAACCGTTGACATTTAAAACAGACAAAGCACTGGTTGGAAAAGATCTGACTTTCCGACCGCTCTACGATATTCACCACGAACGGTATAGTGTTTACTGGAAACTGAAGTAAAAAATGAAAAAAATAAACTTGCTTATTCTATTGGTCTTGTTATGCTGTATGCTACAGGCGCAGCATGTAATTACTTACGATGCTCCGGGCGGTTTGAAATATTCCGCTCACAACGACGATTTTACCGTTCAGGTTCGTGAACCCGGTGGCGATTGGCAGGATCTGTTTGAATGGAAAGTCCAGGTTGATCTGGATAACGTACAAACGGCCTCGATGGTGAATTTCGATTTTGAAGGGGAAGTTGAAGTACGTGTCCGAAAGAATAACGGAGCGGTAAACTCAGTCCAAATTCGCCCGCTTTCGCTGGGCATTGTTCCGGCGGTTAATGGACAGGTCATTTCATTCAGTTTGAGCCAGCCAACCAAGCTTTCGCTTGAAGTGAATGGCGATAAGTTGCATAACCTGCATTTATTTGCCAACTCAATATTGAAAGAGAAGCCAAATCTGGATGATCCCAATGTAATCTATTTTGGCCCGGGCATTCATCAACCCAAGGATCAACCCGGCGATGTGTTTCACATCAGCTCGGGCAAAACGGTCTATATTGATGGAGGAGCGGTTGTCCGTGCAAAACTGCTTATTGACCGCGCAGAGGATGTTCGTATCATCGGTCACGGAATCATTTACCAATCCGAACGGGGAGTTGAAATACGTCATTCTACAAATGTAACGGTCGATGGCCCTGTATTTATCAACCCCAGCCACTACACCATTTACGGAGGGCAAACAACCGGGCTCACCGTCCGGAATATCAAGTCGTTTAGTTGCAAAGGCTGGAGCGATGGCGTCGATTTGATGTCGTGCTCCAATGTGGTGATTGATGGCGTCTTTATGCGTAACTCCGACGACTGCATTGCCATTTACGGGCATCGCTGGGATTTTTGCGGAAGCGCCCGCAATTATCAGATTAAAAATTCCACGCTTTGGTCAGATATTGCTCATCCAACCAATATTGGATTGCACGGTTATGCCGAAGTCGGTGGCGATACCATCGAAAATATCACCTTCACCAATATCGACATCCTGGAACACGACGAGGACGATCGGGATTACCAGGGCTGTATGGCTATTACCTGCAGCGACAATAACCTGGTCCGGAACATAACTTACGAAAATATTCGGGTCGAAGATTTTCAAGAAGGGCAGTTGTTCAATTTCCGGGTTGTTTATAACGAAAAATACAGCGGTGCTCCCGGTCGCGGTATTGAAAATGTGTTGCTGAAGAAGATTCAATACAACGGAAACTTCGCCAATCCATCGGTGATAAAGGGTTTTGACGGTGAACGAGCCGTGAAAAAGATTCTAATTGATGGGCTAACGATTAATGGGAATTCGGTTAAAAAGATAGCTGACGCAAACATGCAGGTTGGCGGTTTTGTAAATGAATTAAAAGTGAAATGAAACGAATCTATCTGATCATATTTTGTGTCGTGTTGATGACACTGTCCTCAGTGCAGGCCGCCGTTTATCAATGGTCTGTTCCGCTTACGGGCTTTATTTCGCCGGAAACCAACGAGCATCCTACCGCCTTTTTGTGGATTCCGGAGAACTGCACGCAGGTTCGTGCTGTTGTTTTCGGACAGCACAACATGTGTGAAGAACCAATTTTCGACCATCCGGTTTTCAGGGAAACAATGGCCGAACTGGACTTTGCCATTGTATGGTTGTCGCCGGGAATCGATCAACAGTGGGATGTTAAGAACGGTTGCCAGAACCTGTTCGATAAAATGCTGGAAGATTTAGCCGATGTTAGTGGCTATTCCGAAATAAATCAGGCGCCTGTGGTGCCGCTGGGCCATTCGGCTATGGCTACCTTCCCCTGGAACTTTGGGGCTTGGAATCCCGATCGTACGTTGGCAATTATTTCGTATCACGGCGATGCTCCGCGCACAAACCTGACTGGTTACGGCCGGGAAAACCTGGAATGGGGACGGAACCGGAATATCGACGGAATTCCCGCTCTCATGGTTGAAGGCGAGTACGAATGGTGGGAAGCCCGCGTCAACCCGGCATTGGCTTTCCGCATGATGTACCCGGGAAGCTGCATTTCTTTTTTATGCGACGCCGGACACGGCCATTTTGATGTGTCGGATGAAGTGGTGGACTATCTCTGTCTTTTCCTGAAAAAAGCAGCGAAATACCGCTTGCAGGAAGAACAACCGCTTGATTCCACTTTTCATCTAAATAAACTTAACCCGCAAGATGGTTGGTTGGCCGAGCGGTGGCATCCCAACCAAAAGAAACGCGCAAAAGCTGCTCGGTTTTTGAATTACAAAGGCGATCCGCACGATGCTTTCTGGTATTTCGACAAGGAGATGGCCGGGGCGACAGAAGGGTATTATGCCCGCGAGCGTGGAAAGAGGGAACAGTATATCGGCTTTATGCAAAATGGCGGGTTATTGTCGTTTAATGAAAGTCTTCATGCCCGTACCACGGGTAGGTTCGAACCCGAGGCAGACGGTCTCACTTTTCATTTGAAAGCTGCTTTTACAGATACCCTGCGAAGTCGCTCGTCAAATGATCACGCTTCGGGAAAACCGGTTATTGATCGCATTTGTGGCCCGGTTGAGAAGGTAAACGACAGCACATTCACGGTCCGTTTTTACCGGATGGGATTGAATAACTCGAAACGGACCGGCGACATCTGGTTGTTGGCGCATCACCCCGGCGACAACAAATACAAAAGTTCGGTACAGCAATTCAATTTACATATTCCGATTAAGCAGGAAGACGGTGAGGAGCAAACAATCTCGTTTAGTCCGATACCTGATCAGGTTGAAGGAGTGAAAGAGTTATCGCTCACCGCTAGTTCCAGTTCCGGCCTGCCGGTTTATTTCTATGTAAAAGAAGGATCTGCTGAGGTAGAAAATGGAAAGTTGATATTCCGAGAAATTCCACCGAAAGCAAGATTCCCGGTAAAAGTGACGGTTGTGGCCTGGCAGTATGGCCGAATGACCGAGCCCAAAATTCAGTCGGCTGTTCCGGCTGAGCAAAGTTTCTTTATTCAAAGTAAGTAAACCAGTAAAAGATATTTGAAATGAGAAAATTAGTTTTGTTGGTATTGGTCAGTATTATAAGCTGTGCCGTGTTTGCACAAAAGCGGGCATATCTAATCCATACCGATGCCAATATTGATCGGCTGAAAAGGCTGATTGAAAAAAATGAAGAAATCCAAGATGCGTGGCAGAAACAGAAGGATGCAGCCGATCAACTCATTGATTGCGATCGTTTCGGTGCTGCTGATTGCCAGGTTTTAGGCTTGGTTTATCGCATGACCGGCGATGACCAATATGCTGAAGCGATTAAAAAGGTCCTGCTGGATCAGGTTAAAAAAACGACTTGGGAAGGAAGCGAGTTGTTAAGCCGTACCCCAAGTTGGCAAGGCGGTTTAGGCGTAGCTCACAACTCGTTTTTCCTGTCCATTGGCTTTGATTGTGCCTACAACTATCTGACTCCGTCGGAGCGGCAGGAGGTAGCAGAAGGACTCGCCCGACTGGGGGTTCAGCCGCAAATGCACGATTGGCTGAATGCTGATACCAATATTCATACTTTCGATACCATGGGGCACAACTGGTGGAGCGCTTGTGTTTACATTGCTGGTTTCACCTCTCTGGCTATCCGTAACGAAGTTCCCGAGGCTGAGCGTTGGTTGAAAGAAATCGAAGCTACTGCCCCCGAATGGTTCAATTATGCCGGCGATTTGCTTCAGAATAAAATACCAACTTTCGACCGGAATGGTGGTTTTTGGGAGAGTATCAATTATGCCAATTTTGGTGTTTCTCAGTATTTAATCTTTCGCTTGGCGCTGAATAATGTAATGCCGAAGTTCAAACAAAATGATCTTCCGATCCTGGATAAGGTGACCGACTTTTTCATTTCGACCACCTACAATGTAAAAGACGGTAAACCGATGTCAGTGAATTTTGGCGATGGTCACATTGATCGAAACGGAAATGCCTGCGCGGTCCTTCTTTGGAACCTGGGCTACCGTAAAGACCGCTATGCCTGGTATATCAACCAGGTTGCGCAGGGCGACGATAAAGAAGGGCTCCAATTGGGAACTGCGAACGGATTAATTCTTTACCCGGAACTACCGAAACTTGTTGACGATTATAAACCCGATTTGGGGAAATCGTTTATCTATCCCGATATGGGTTGGGCTACCATGCGCAATTCATGGAGCGATAATGCCACGATGCTGGCGGTGAAATCAGGCCTGACCTGGAACCATGCCCACGCCGATGCCGGTTCGTACATTTTATTTCACAAGGGTAAAAATCTGATTATCGACTCCGGGAACTCGTCTTACGGAAACCCGCTTTACACCGAGTATTATTGCCAGAGCGAAGCCCATAATGTGGTGTTGTTTAATGGTGAAGGTGAAAGTCGAAAATCACCCTATTTTGGTTCGGTAAATCATGCTTCGATTCATAATTTGGTGGATGGTTGCAAATTCAAATATGTGTTAGCCAATGCAACAGGTCCGTACTCTCAAAATTTGGATCGTAATTATCGCAGCTTTTTGTGGGTTGGCAATGTGATTTTGGTCATTGATGATTTGTTGGCTCGCGAAGCCGGCAAGTTTGAGTGGCTTCTGCACTATAACGGCGAATCGAAACGTCGCGGATTGGATTTATCCGTGAAGCAGGAAGATGCTGAAGTGTTGGTTCGACCGCTTTATCCGGAGACTTTCCCCAATGGAGGCTTGCCGCACGATTTCCCGGAGAAGATGACCTTGGAAGAACGATGGGGATATGAGGACCATCACCCCGAAAATAGATTGCCGTATTGGTCGGTCAGTCATTTTGAGAAGACAGACCGCAGTAAATTCATCACAGCTATTATTCTTAAAGACGAAGAAAATAAGGACAATCTGCCGGAGGTTGAACGCTTTGATGGAAAAGATTACCTGGGTGTTCGGATTACTCAAAACGGTGAGACAACAGAGGTTTATTTCAACCTGTTGGCCGACGGTCGAATCAAGCACCGGAATAGTATTATCAACATGAATGGATGGGAAACGGATGCCTACCTGACAGCAATAACTTTTAAAGAGGGAGCCGAACTTAACAAGGCAGACAATATCCGTGACTTATTTATGACGCATGGAAGCTACCTGCGTCGCGACGGACAGGTGCTGATTCACGCCTTGTCAAAATACACCGCTGAAATTGAAAATTTCGGACAGTCACCCCAAATGATTTTTGAAGGACAAAGCGGTGTTTATTTGAGTGTCTATAACAAGAACCCGGCGAAGTCGATCCTGGTGAATGACAGTAGGGTGGACGGAGATTATGATTCAGAACTGAAACTAACCAAAATAAAAATCGACTAGATGAGAAAGCTATTAATCGCATTGACATTAGCCCTCGCCATTGTGGGGCAAATAAATATACAAGTCCAGGCTCAGTCAGTAGTTGCCGAAAACGAGCTAAAATCGCCAGACGGTAAACTTCAATTTGAATTTTACCAAAAACAAATTGGTGAAAACAAAACCCAGATGTACTACACCGTGAGCTTCGGTGGAAAGCCGGTTGTGCTGGAGTCGGAGTTGGGAATCCTGATCGAAAACCAGCTGTTTGAGTCGGCTTTGGGAATTGAAAACGACCAGGCTCAGTTGTGGTGCGAAAATCTCGGATTGAAGTCGGTTGAGCAATCAGCAACGGATACGATCTGGACGCCGGTGTATGGTGAACGGAGTGTTGTACGTGATTCCTACACCGAAATGGTGCTGCACTTTGCCAAGTATGAGGAGTCGGGGCAAATGGAAGAAGGCCATGGTGGAACCAGCTACGATAAGCGTCGCAGCTATCAAATGGATTTGGTCGTTCGTGCTTACAACGAAGGCATTGCCTTCCGCTATCATTTCCCCGAAACATCCAATGGTTTGTTTTTGCACATCGCAGGCGAACAAACCAGTTTCACGTTACCCGAGGGAACGATGGCCTGGTACGAGCGCTGGGCGCAAGGCCCTTACAGCTATTTGCCTTTAAACGATTGGCTCGATGAGTGTGAACGCCCGTTGACCCTGGAATTAAAAAACGGCTTAAGTGTTGCTTTACTTGAAGCGCAAATGGTGGATTACAGCCGCGGCAAGTTTAAATTGGATGATGAAAAAGCCAACACCATCGATTTGACGATGTATGATAAGGTGGATGCTATCAGTCCGTACTCGACCCCTTGGCGGGTAATTATGGTTGCTGAAACCCCAGGCGAGTTGCTCGAAAACAATGATTTGGTATTGAATCTGAACACGCCCAATCAGATTCAGAATACTTCCTGGATAAAGCCCGGTAAGGTAATCCGTTCAAACCTGACAACCACGGAAGCTAAAGAATGTGTCGATTTTGCAGCAGAACGCAATTTGCAATATGTCCATCTGGATGCCGGCTGGTATGGTCCGGAAATGAAGGTGGCCAGCGATGCAACATCTGTTTCGCCAACCCGCGACCTGGATATGCAAGAAGTGGTGAACTACGGAGCCAGCAAAGGAATCGGCATTTTTGTTTACATCAACCAACGGGCGCTGACGGACAAGTTGGATGAAGTTTTTGCTCAGTGCCGCGAATGGGGAATCAAAGGAATCAAGTTCGGCTTTGTGCAGATTGGCTCTAACCGATGGACAAACTGGATGCACGATGCGGTAAAAAAAGCCGCGGAATACCAGCTGATGGTCGATATTCACGATGAATACCGCCCAACCGGATTTAGCCGGACCTACCCGAACCTGTTGACCCAGGAAGGGATTCGGGGAAACGAAGAAATGCCGGATGCCACACACAACACCGTGTTACCGTTTACCCGTTATCTGGCCGGCGCTGGCGATTACACCATCTGCTATTACAACAACCGCATCAAAACAACGCATGCGCATCAATTGGCGCTGTCGGTTGTGTATTATAGTCCACTGCAATTCTTGTACTGGTACGATAAGCCTTCGTTTTACAAGGGTGAAAAGGAAATCGCTTTTTTCGATGCGGTGAAAACCGTGTGGGACGATACCAAAGTGCTGAATGGCGAAGTAGGGAAGTACATTACGGTGGCCCGTCGTTCTGGTGATGAATGGTTTGTTGGAGCGATTACCAACAATGATGCCCGTACAATTGAAATTCCTCTTACATTTCTCGAAGCAGATAAAAAATACAAGGCTACGATCTATTCGGACGATGATCAATTGAAGAGTCGTACCAAGGTGAATATTCAAATAGAAGAAGTCAGTGCCTCAAAAAAATTGACTTTCGATTTGAAAGGCAGTGGTGGGGTTGCGATTCAAATTAAAGAAGATTAACTTCATCCCAATCGTTTATAATCGAAGAATATGATACAAAGCTTATTTGATTTATCGGGGAAAGTAGCCCTGGTGACCGGCGGGGGCCATGGTATTGGAATGGCAATTGCAAAAGTACTCGCAGATGCCGGAGCAAAGGTCTGTGTTAACGGAACGTCGGCCGAAAAGCTGGAAAAATCAAAAGCTGAGTTTGCTGAAGCCGGGATTGATGTGTTAACCGTGGCGTTTGATGTTTCGGACGAACTGGCGGTGGATGAAGGAATTTCACGGATTGAGCAGGAATTGGGACCCGTAGATATTTTGGTCAATAATGCCGGGATCATCAAGCGGGTGCCCATTTTAGAAATGGCGGTGAGCGATTTTAAGCAGGTCATCGACATTGATTTGGTGGGCCCTTTGGTGGTTTCAAAGCGAGTGGCTCCGGGGATGATTGCAAAGCGTGCAGGGAAAATTATCAATATTTGTTCGCTGATGAGTATTTACGGGCGCACGTCCGTGTCGGCTTATGCAGCAGCCAAAGGCGGGCTGAAGTTACTAACGGCCAATATGGCCTGTGAATGGGCAAAATACAATGTGCAGATTAACGGCATTGGCCCGGGCTATATTGCGACCGATCAAACTGCGCCCATCCGCGAAGGTGGGCATCCGTTCAACGATCTGGTGATGGCCCGTACGCCGGCAGCACGGTGGGGAACTCCCGGGGATGTTGGCTACGCAGCCCTTTTCCTGTCCTCAAAAGCCAGCGATTTTGTAAACGGACATCTGTTGTTTGTCGATGGCGGAATCACGGCCAATTTTGGTTATGTGGCCGGGGAGAACCAATAGAATTTTGGGAATTACAAAACAGGATGAAAGTAGACGATTTGGGCTTATCCTGTTGTGCTGGTTTTCACGAGTTAGAGCAATTGTTTTTCAGAGCAAGGCTGAATGAAGCTCCACAACTTTGGGGAATGATCTTGCGTGCAAATCAAACTCTGCTTAATTGGTTTTACTTAGAAGTCATCCAATGTCCAAGAGTGCCTCTTTTTCTGGTATACGTTATTTCATGATCAATGGGAATCAAACAGCCATATCGATGAACGAATCTGAGTAAATCACTAGCTTTACACAAAAAAACACATGTTGCTCAAAGTTGCTTTGCTGTTTGCTATGCTCATTCAAATCGGGGCAGCTATCATTGCAGTCAGCTTAATTCGCCGTACCCGTTTCAACGGTTCCTGGATTCTGATCTCCGGGGGATTTGTCTTGATGGCCATTCGGAGACTGTTTGATTTTTCGACATTATTCGGGAATGCACCTGTTTTTCAGAAAGAAGAAGTAAACAGTTGGCTGGGGATTTTCATCTCCATCCTGATCTTCGTTGGCCTGATCTATATCCGCGAAATTTTTAACCTTCGCGACCGTATCGATGAACTGCGGAAAGAAAATGAATCGGCAGTATTGTCAGCGGTGATTCAGGCCGAGGAGAAAGCCCGGCAAAAGTTTGCCCGCGACTTGCACGACGGACTGGGGCCTGTGCTATCGTCGATTAAAATGGGCCTAAGCGCCATCGACCTGCAAAGCCTCGACCAACAAAACAAGCTGATTGTGCAACGTTCGACCTCCGCAACCGACCAGGCGATTGTTTCGCTTAAAGAAATATCGAACCAGCTAAGCCCGCACCTGCTCCAAAACTTTGGCTTGACCACGGCCATCGAAAGCTTCGAAGACCAGCTGCTCGGGAATTCCGACATTCGGTTTCAGTTCGAAGCAACGATTGGCGGCGATCGGTTTTCCTATCAAGTGGAAATTACGCTATACCGGATTGTCTCCGAATTAATCAACAACAGTCTTAAACACGGGCGCCCGACCCTCATTCAACTCAGCCTAAGCCAACAAACCGACATGCTCTGCCTGACCTACAACGAAAACGGACAAGGGTTTGAACCAGATCAACTCTCGGAGCACCAAGGCATGGGCCTGGAAAATATTCGTTCCCGGGTGAAATCGATGAAGGGAATCTTCCAGCTCGAATCAGCGCCCGGCAAAGGCATTCATGTAACCATTCAAGTTCCTGCAAAATGAATCCGATTGCTATTTATTTAGTTGACGACCACAGCCTGTTTCGCGAGGGCCTGAAGTTTCTGTTATCGGGGATCGACACTATTGGAACGATCTATGAAGCCGACAACGGGCAACAGTTTCTCGATGGTTTGAAAACACATCCCGTAGAACTGGCGCTAATTGATATTGAAATGCCGGTTGTCAATGGGATTGATGCTGCAAGGCAAGCCCTGGAACGTTGTCCCGATTTGAAGATTATCGCCCTTTCGATGTACTCCGACGAGAGTTATTATGCCAGCATGATAGACGCCGGTGCAAACGGATTTCTGCTGAAGAACTCCAATTTTGCAGAGGTGAAGCGGGCCATCGAAAACGTTTTGGCCGGCAAAAATTACTTCTCGCTCGAAATCCTGCAGGCTATTCTGAAAGGGCATCGGACGAAAAGCAAGCCACATACCGAGCAGCAGCTTACGGAGCGTGAGGCCGAAATCCTTCGGCTTATTTGCGACGGCTTGTCGAATCCGGAAATTGCCGATCGCCTGGAGCTTAGCAAACGCACTGTCGATAAACACCGCGAAAATCTACTTCAGAAAACACAATCAAAAAACACGGCCAGCCTGGTTATTTACGCCATCAAGAACGATTACTACCAGATTTAACGACCAGCCTAGGTGAAAAAACGTAGGCCCGGATTTACGCTTTTTCATGGTTGTCCAGTCCTGCCCGCTCGCGTACTTTTGATCAAAAAAAGAACCATGATCCAAAGTATAAGCATCCTGGCCGGGAGAAACAAAACCGGCAAAACCGAAAAATTTGAACGGCTCGATATTCACTGCGGCGAAATTATCGGGATTGTTGGCCCAACCGGCAGCGGTAAAAGTGCGCTGATTGAAGACATCGAGCAACTGGCACAACGCGACACAACCACTAACCGCCAAATTCTCCTCAATGGCCGCATCCCTGATCCGGATCTGCGTTACGATCCCAAAAAGAAACTGATCGCCCAGCTTTCGCAGAATATGAATTTCCTGGCCGACATGAGCGTCGAGGAATTTCTGAAGCTGCATGCCAAATGCCGGGGTAAGAATCCCAATTTAGTTGATCAGGTGATTGAGGCAGCCAACGCACTAACCGGTGAACCAATCCGTAAAGATATGAACCTGACCATCCTGAGCGGAGGTCAAAGCCGCTCGCTGATGGTAGCGGATGTTGCTTTTATCAGCGACTCCCCCATCGTACTCATCGACGAGATTGAAAATGCGGGGATCAAAAAACACGAAGCGCTGAAGCTGCTTTCCGGGAACGGAAAAATCATTCTGGTGGTTACCCACGACCCAATATTAGCCTTAATGACCAAGCGCCGCATCATCATGAAAACAGGCGGTGTGGAGAAAGTTATTGCTACAACCGAAAAGGAAATGGAACTATCGGTCCACCTAACCCGGATTGATCAGGAGCTACTGCAAATCCGGGAGAAAGTGCGCCATGGCCAGGAAATCACGTCATCCTTTTTCAATGCGGAAACTCTTTCTCCTGAGTTTGCTGAATAACCAAATACTAGAATTCATCTAAAGATTATATGAAAGTTATTATTGTTGCCGGAACACCCGGCGCCGGAAAAACAGCCGTGTTGCTGCATACTTTAAAAGTTTTAGCCGACGAGAAACGCAATGTCTCAGCCGTCAAAGTCGACTGTCTGTACACCGAAGACCATCTTCGTTTTCAGAATATTGGCATCCCCACCCTCATGGGGCTCTCGCGCGACATGTGTCCCGACCATTACACCATTTATAACTTGGGCGAGATGATTGATTTTGCCAACCGCAACCAATCGGAAACCCTTGTCGTGGAAACAGCCGGCCTTTGCCACCGTTGTGCTCCGTATACCGAGAATTGCCTGGGGGTTTGTGTGATCGATGCAACAACCGGACCTAACACACCTCTTAAAGTCGGCCCCTTTTTAAGCACTGCCAATGTGGTTGTTATTACCAAAGGCGATGTTATCTCGCAGGCCGAACGAGAGATTTTCCGCGAACGCATCCTGGAGATGAATCCCAACTGCCGCATCATTGAGGCTAACGGGCTAACCGGCAAAGGAGCCATGGAGCTTGCTTCCTGTTTCGACGAAGCTAATTCATTTGCGCACGAGCAAGAGAAACTGCGTCACAATGCGCCATTTTCAATTTGCACGTTATGCGTCGGCGAAATGCGCATTCATCAGCAACACCACAGAGGCGTGTTACGGCATATTAACGGTCTGCAGGAATACGTGGGAGAATAAGCATGGAAAAGACAAAAAATATACTCGAACTACTTCCGGGCTTTAACTGCGGAGCTTGTGGGGCGCGCAACTGCAGCGAGTTTGCTCAACAGCTGCAAGCCGGCATTAGCTCGCTGGCTGCCTGCCCAATCCTGAAACAGGATCGTTTTCGTGAAAATAAAAGCATACTGACTTCGATATTAAACGACTTCAGTTGCAAAAAACATCAAAAGCCACAGGGTTTAATTGATGGTGTAACGGCCGACTTCCGCCTTCATCCGCTTCCGGGAGAAAGCTCCTGCCGCGAAACGCTGGCCTGCTTTTCGTCGACTAAACTCGAAGAAGGGCAGATCATCCGCTATCGGCCGCTGGGCTGCCCGATTATTCATTTCGGCCGTATCATCAGCACAAATCATGGCTTATTGGATGTTTGGGTAATTGGCCCCTGTAAACTATTGGGGTGTGACGAAAACTTCATTGACGTTGGAATCTGTATGGTGCTGTCGTTCCAGGGAACAATTGAAGGAGAATGCCCCCGGGTTGGACAAACGGTGAAATTTCTACCTGCTCATTGTATGATGGGCAAAGTACACGCGGGCATCATCGTACAGCTTGAAGATAACTGTACCCGCATCGACTGTATCGACCTAAAAGTATGGGAGCATTGCCGGGAGTTCTGATGCCGAGTCGACTCTAAATTCGTGGTTTCCGATATTGGATTAATCGCGCCCATTTTTGTATTGCCGTGTTAAGTGGTTGATTTTGTAGTGTTTTGGCACTGGTTTTTGCTCGGTTGATGAGCTATCTTTAGAAATGGGAAATCTTATAGAAAGAGGGGAATGTAAGATGTGTTTTTGTATATACAAAAACCTTTTCACCTTGCCCTGCGGGGCCAGCGCCCAATCCCCGAAAAGCCTAGTGATTCCCCTCTTTCAAAATTCCGTTAGCAACCAATAAAGTTACTTATGCGCCCCAGATTAGACGATAAAGAAGCCCGTAGTGAAATGCTGCTTATCCGGTTAACCCGGGAAGAGAAGCTTCGCTTACGAGCGTTGGCCAAACGGGGGAAATATCCTTGCATGAGTGACTTTTTGCGCAGCCGGGTCTTTAGGACAGTAGATAGCAGACAGATTTCCCTGGATGCAGAGACTGCAAATCAGTTAAAGAGTCTGGACTACGAGCTCAACAAGATCGGTGTGAACATGAACCAGCTTTCCAAACACATGAACTCCTTTTCCGGTTACCGGGTGAGTGATCAGGACCGGCAACTGCTGAAACAGGCCTTTGACAGGATGCGAGACTGTCTGATTCTTTTGCAAAAGCATTTGAGGTAATTGACAAAAGGGGAGGAGTCATCATGGTTATTAAAATCCACCAGGCCTGCACTACGAAAAACGCTTTGTTTTACAACGAACGGAAGGTAGAGAGGCAGAAAGCGAGTTTTTATCACAGTCAGAATATGCCGGTTATGAATCCGTTCCTTGGAGACAAGAATGACCGGTACCGGATCTTTGAGGAGATCGAAGAGCGCAATACCCGGGTTAAAAAGCCGGGGCTGCATATTTCAGTGAATCCGACTGTGAGCGATTTGGTTCGTTTGGGTGATACCGGTATCAGAAATGAGATTAGTAAGTTAATGGAACACCTGGGCTATGGGAATCAGCCGTACCTGGTGTACAAACATGCCGATATTGACCGGATACATTTTCATATTGTTTCTACCCGTATCGATTGTGATACCGGCAAAAAAATCAAAGACAATTATGAGCGTGAAAAAACGCAACGATTTATCAAGTCCCTGGAACAGAAATATGGGCTCACCAAAGAAGAAAATCCACAGAAGTTAAACTATCGCTTTTCCGGCTCCAGCAGAAACCTGAAGCAAAACCTGGAGAGTTTATTTGGGCAGCTCAATCAAATGGATTTTATCAGATCAAAAGCGATGTATGATGAGGCGCTGAAAATGTTTGACATCGAGATCCGACCATTCGGAAGGGGTTATGCTGCTTTTGTGACTGATGGAACCGGTAATCCGGTTCGCTATCCGATCCGGCTTTCGGAATTTGAGGAACGTCCTAATTTTTATGCTGAGAGGAATTTGGGTCACGAAGTCAAGTTCGTTATGAATCAGAAGATCGGTTTCCCGGAGAATTTTAAAAGAGAACTGCTGAAGGCTTTGGTTTATCAATACGGTAAGGATGATGAAGCGGCCACGGGAAAGCTCAATAGGCACAAACAAATGAAGCGGAATAAAAGGGGAAGGAGAATGTAAACCTACAATATTGTCTCTTTAGCTGTAATATACTCTTGGATATTAACCAGGTTTATTGATGTAATTTCGGGCAAGTTCATATAAGTTTGTAATATGGAAAGCAAATTCGAGATATATAAAACAGGTGATAATCAGACAGAGCTTAATGTTTTGTTTGATAACGAAACGGTTTGGCTTAACCAGAGACAGCTGGCTTCGCTGTTTAGCCGTGATCGAACCGTCATTTCTCGACATATCAGTAATGTCTTCAAGGAGGGTGAGTTGGAAAAAGACTTGGTATGTGCAAAATTTGCACATACCACTCAACATGGCGCTATTAAAGGAAAAGAGCAGTTAACTGAAACTGAATTTTATAATCTCGATGTCATCATTTCTGTCGGCTATCGGGTTAAGTCAGTTCAAGGAACACAATTTCGCCAATGGGCGACTCAACGTTTAAAAGACTATCTCGTAAAGGGCTACGCTATAAATGAAAAGCGCTTGGCTCAGAAACAACAGGAAGTAGAATATCTAAAAGCAGGAATACGAATTGTAAGCCGTGCTATAGAGGAAGCCACCAACGATGAAAATCGGGCCGTTTTTCAATTGTTTTCGAAAGGTTTGGCATTGTTGGATGACTATGACCATGAGAGACTGGATACAGCAGGGACGATAACGCAGGATTTCATCTATCCTTCGTTTAATGACTATATAGATTTGATTCATGAAATGTATTCTGATTTTGAATCAGATGTATTTGCGCAACCCAAGGATGATAGCTTTCAAAGCTCAATCGCTCAAATTGGTCAGAGCTTTGGCGATGTTGAACTATATCCGACACTTGAAGAAAAAGCTGCTAATCTCCTTTATTTTATTACAAAAAACCATTCATTTGTAGATGGAAATAAGCGAATAGCTGCAGCTTGTTTTGTCTATTTTTTAGAACAAAACAATGCGCTGTTGAAGCCTGACCGAACACCAATTATCGATAACAATACCTTGGCTGCTTTGACTTTGTTTATTGCTACGAGCAAGACTGAAGAAGATGATATTGTAAAACGTCTGGTGGTAACTATATTAAACCGAAACAGATAGTCTTCGCAATAGATGATTCGAAACCTGCAAATCGGTTAAATTCATGAAACCCACAGAAAAACAGCTAGAAGAGATTGCGGATTACCTGGATTGCGGGATGAGATGTTACTTCAATCTTAAAACCGCAGATATAAAGATATTGCCCAATTTTGATGATTGGCTTTGATTTCAAGAAAATGCGTTACGTTGATTGGGTTAAAGAGCAAGTTGATTCAAACGAACAGGATTTCCAATGAATAATGCAGCTTTAGAAAAAGAGGTCAAAAGATTGGTTCATTCAAATCGTTATGAAAAAGGATATGTTTGTTCGATAGATGTACTAATGCAATTGGGATATCTGTCCCAGGGGAATTACGAAGATTGGCGGCGTGGGCGTGTTGAGTACCTTGAAAAAGTCTGCAAAACAAACTTGGGTAAGCTGACTTTTATTAACAGGCTGATTAGAACCTACGCGATAGAGCTGAATTTAAAGTCCTCATGGACAGCCTACGATCAATTCGGTAAAGGAATTAAACGAAGGTTGCGATTTAGCAAATCAGGCGACAAAAAGATTGAGGACAACTATTCAACTCATTATGTCGATGTTGAAAGAGTTCCTGAATTAAGAGAAAACAGCCCCGGTATTCGCAAGGCATAGAAAAGCTTAATCACATATTTTGAAGTAATTTAGTCAAAAATATTCCACTTATTTCCAGATCACTATGGCAAGTCAATTTGAAAAAAATTTTGAAGCGCAAGGTTACCGATTGAATTATCTCAGATTTCCCGATTCCGGTTCAAAACACCATGTATTGCAGTTTCTGGTTGAAATGAAGGGTATTACTCCCAAAATCTGGAGACGGATACAGGTTCCAGCGAATTACAACTTCTGGGATTTGCATGTCGCCATTCAGGATGCTATGGGATGGAAGGATTGTCACTTGCATCACTTTGAGATAAAAGGTAAAGGGAAACGGAAGGCCGTTCGGATAGGTATTCCTGATTTTTCAGGATTCGGGGAATTGCCGGAAGTTTTTCCTGGTTGGGAAATACTGACTACAACCTATTTTAATGATTTAGGCGTTCAAGCTACTTATGAATATGATTATGGTGACGGTTGGATTCATACCGTCATGCTGGAGGGATATTTGTACTGCAATCCTATGACGAAATATCCGATATGCCTGGAAGGGGAACGGGCTTGCCCGCCGGAAGATTGCGGAGGTATCCATGGGTATGAAAATGTACTGTCGGTGCTGACTAATCCGGATCATGACGAATACGACGAGATGAAGGCTTGGGTTGGCGAAGGATGGAGTCCTGAGACGTTTAATCCATCAGAAGTCAATTTTGATAACCCATACAAAAGGTGGCAATATGCTTTTCAGGATGAATAGTCTCCTGAGATGATTTCCAGTTATTAAGCTCTTTGATAGGTAATCAACTAAAAATTCGGTCGTTTTCAATCGACAATACAATTGTTGTTTTGTTGTTTGCAATCGCAATAAGTGTTGAATTTATTCGTGAATTGTCACATTTACTGTGATAGGCCGTAATTGAAATATTTTTGTTTGAGATTCCAGTATTTCTTGGCAGCTTGTTTATTATCAGCCTAAATCTGAAATACAGAGCTCCTCTTGAATTTTAATCAATGTTGTTTATTGGAAACGTTATGGCTGTATTTGTTGATAATAAACAACAAGATGAAAATTTAATGTTTTCCGGGTACTGGGTTTGCAGGATGACTTCCTGAAGCTGGCAGCTGATGACGAATTTGGAAGAAAGTTGCAGAATTTAAAGTTAATCGGAAAATAGAGATGGCAGACAGGACAGATATATGGGTGTATGCCGATTGGAAAGGTATGAAATCTCCTAAATGTATTGGAACATTATCGGCACAGCAGGCAAAAGGACGGAAGGCATTTAGTTTTTCGTATGATGTAGAATGGATTAACTCGCAAGAGGATAAATTTAGCCCTACGTTTTAACCGTACAAAAAACAAAAGGAGCTAAACTTTCGTCTAACTCCTTTATTTTTAGTGTCGGGATACCAGGATTCGAACCTGGGACCCCCTGCTCCCAAAGCAGGTGCGCTAACCGGACTGCGCTACATCCCGAAAGTATAATTGAACGCGGAGAGAGGGGGATTCGAACCCCCGGTACGGAATGACCCGTACGCCGGTTTAGCAAACCGGTGGTTTCAGCCACTCACCCATCTCTCCTGAAATATCGTGACTAAATGTCTTTCTCCTTCAATCTCTTCTAGAACTCAGCATTCATGCGGTGTGTTTCTCTCTGAATGCGGTGCAAATATAGAACTAGTTTTTACTTCTGCAAAACAAACAATGTAAAAAAAACGCACTTTTTTCTGAATTGAAGAGGAGCTTGCTGAGTTTCAGTTTGAAAGAATTTGAAATATTTTTAAACGGCTTTTTTACGGTAAAAATCAGGCTTTGTTTTACGTAAGAGCGGCTTTTAAAAAGATGGCGTTATAAATCAGTCAGATAACGCTTCGATGTTATAAAAACCGCTATTTTGCTTGCAGAACAGGGCGATTGCAGCTATCTTTGAATCAAGAAAACGTTCTAACACAAAGATATTTCCGCATTAGTTCATTATTGGCAAATTCAACAGTTTACATTAAACCGAGAAAGCTTTAGGAAAGTAAAAACAGGCCTTGTAGTCCCGATCAATATCGGGGTGAGTAGTTCGCTACCGGTGGAAGTTTGATCATTCCGGCACTCAAATCCTGTAGTTCAGGGATTTTGCGCAATCGAATTAGTGCGGATTTTTTTATTGTTTTCGCATAATGCTACCGCTTATGAAATAGAGTAGCAATAAACTTCCCGTAAAGAGCGCAATGCGCCCGATATAATCACCGTATTTCACATAGAAGCTTAGTTGATCGTTGAGATGAATGGTTCCGCGAAAGGCTGTTCGTTGCTTCCATAGTGTTTGCTGAACGACATCGCCTCGTTGGTTGATGATTGCCGAAATGCCCGTGTTGGCAGAGCGGACGACACTTCTGCGGCATTCGATAGCCCGTATTCGGCTGATGTGCAGATGCTGCCGGTAGCCGGATGGTTGAGGAAGCCAGCCGTCGTTGGTGATAACGGCCAGAAACTGCGCGCCTTTTTTTACAAACGCCGTCAGGTGTTGCCCAAAGAGCGATTCGAAGCAAATGACCGGTGCTACCCGGTGCGTCGCTTCAAATACGGTGGGGCTTTGTTGAATCCCCAGGCTGCCTGTGGTGCCGCCCAAATCCAGACTAAGAGATTGTAGAAACCGGAAATAGCGTTGGAAGGGCATTTTTTCGACTCCGGCAACCAGAATACTTTTGTGATAGATGGCGATTGTGTCGGCGCTTCCCACTTGCAGGGCCGAGTTGTATAGTTCGTACCACTGTTTTTTCACGCTGTCGTACCGGGCCGCTGCCGGAAGGGCTGCGCTGGTGTTCACTTGCTTGCGGCTCATGGCGCCCAGGATAAAGTTCAGGCGGGGTGCTTGTTTTGCCCGGCCAACAAAGGGGCGGATAAACGGATTTTCAGCCAGCCGGTTGTCTTCATCGAGTTCGGGCAGGCAGGTTTCGGGTGCCACAACGTATTGTGTTTGGGGACTTACAACCGAGTCGCTCAGGTGTAAAAGAATGGTAAGTTGCTCGCGGGCGGTCATCCCGCTAAACTTTTCAGTAAACGGATCGATGTTGGGTTGCAGCACGGCCAGCTCGATCGATTTTCCTTCTTCGGCATAGTTTGCGTACCGGTGTAGTGACCACATTAGCGGAAGACCAATGAGAAGGAGCAACAGCAGACTGTATCCCATCGTTAGCAGATATTGCCGCGCTTTCAGTTTTTTCCAGCCCGAAAAGATCAGTATATTCGACAAGAGGATCCATAGGCTTCCTCCGGCCATCCCTGTTAGCTCGTACCATTGGATAATTTTGTTTTGAGCGGCCAAGCCGTTTCCCAGGCATAGCCAGGGCCACTCGATTTCCCAGCGGTGGTGCAGAAACTCGAACGACAACCATAGCGCGATAAGGGCTATGTTGGCCAGTTGGCGGTTGTGCCGCTTTTTCATCCGGGAGAAGAACCACCATATAGCAGCCATGATGCCGGCATTGGCCGTTGACAGAAACAGAATACCCCATAGGGTTACTTTTAGAACCCACCATACGGTTATCAGGTGCCAAAGCCAAAAGGCGGCAAAGGCGTAATTGAAAATCAGGTAGGGATTGAATGGATGTGCTCGTTCGAGCTCGTCTTCCAGAATAAACAGGGGGACCAATGCACCCAGCAGCAGCCAGCCGGGAGCAATTCCCAGCCAGGGGAGACTCAGCAGCAGGGCAGCCAGCCCTGTTAACAGCAGGTTTTTTAGTTGTTGGTTCATGCCTGGTTGGGTATTGCCTCGTAGTAGGCCAGGGGAGCTTGTTTTGCGGCCGCATCAAAATAGAAGTCCAGGCGGCCCAGCACCATGCCTCCCCAGCCAGCCTGGTTGATGATAACGGGATTGCCATCGGCGTTTTTTACCTGCACCGGTTTGTCGAGGAAGCTGTGCGTGTGTCCTCCCAAAATCAGGTCGGTATATCGGGTTTCGGCCGCCAGACGAACGTCCGATATTTTATTGCTTTCGTATCGGTATCCCAGGTGCGACAGGCAAATCACCAGATCGCATTGTTTGTTCAGCTTCAGGAAGCCTTCCATTTCGCGTGCCACTTCCACCGGGTCGTTGTAAATGGTTCCTTCGTAATTGCTGTTACTCACCAACCCTTGCAGTTCAATGCCCAAGCCGTACACCCCGATTTTAATTCCATTTTTCCGGTAAACAACATAGCGGTTGAAGCGGTCGTAAAGCTTGGTTTGTGAGAAATCGTAGTTGCTGTTGATAAACGGGAATTTGGCATGATCCAGCGCATTGTTCAAGGCGTCCAGTCCATTGTCGAACTCATGATTCCCCAGGGTGGAACCTTCGTAGCCCATTTCCGACATCACCTTCAGAATGAGTTCACCTTTATAATAGTTGAAGTAGGGTGTTCCCTGAAACATATCGCCCGAGTCGAGCAGCAGCACATTTTCTTCCTGCTGTCTGATTTGCTGAATCAAACCCGACATACGCGCCAGCCCTCCTTTGCCGGCATAGCTTGGGTTGCTTGGCGAAAACGGGTCGATATGCGAATGAATATCGTTGGTATGCAGGATTGTTAGTTTTTTGAGCCCTTTATGAGCAAGAACCTGTTGGGGGATGCTCAGGATACCTGCGCCAGCCGTTGCTGCGGCTAACTGTTTTAAAAATCGTCTTCTGCTACTCATGGCTGATCCTCCCGTCTAGTTTAGGTGAAATTATTTTCCCGGCATCGTAGTCGCGCTGCAAATGGTTGATGAAGCAGTCGCGTAGTTTGATGCCGGTGTTGATGAACATGGTTCTGTTCCCGAACATCGTCATATTATCGCCTCCGTTGGCTACATAGTCGTTGGTAACGATCCAGTATTCTTTGTTATTCTGCACCGGCTTATTGTTGATTAAAAACAAGCCGGGCTTACCGTCTTTTATTGTCAGGGTGATGCCGGCCACGCTGTCGCCTCCTTTGGCGGCAATCATCCGGGCCATGGCGTTCAAATCGTCACCTTTCAGCCGAAGGAGTACCATCTCATTTTCAAAAGGCATAAGTTCGAAAATTTTACCAACAGTAATTTTTCCCCGGGGTAAATCGGTTCTAAGCCCTCCGTAGTTCAGGTAGGCAAGCTCGGGAATGGGGTGTGCCTGATGTTTGGAAGCATAGATCTGCCCTTCGTATAACAGAATGTCGGCCATGTAGTTAGTAAGCAGGCTTTCCGGTTTTTTCTTAACCAGTTCAACATCGCTTATGGCAATTACGGTTTGCATTTCCCGGTTAATCTCGGTTGAATAGGGATTGACAAAGGCCAGCAATGAAGAGTCGGTGGTTGAAATGTTTTGGTAATTTGCGATGTTCTCCGCTTTGAAATCCGTTACAATCAACTTAGTTTTACAAGAAGAAAGAACTGAAATAATTGCGATTAGGTAAATAATTTTATGCATGCGATTATCGATTCTCAAATATTTTGTAATCTTTATTTCACCGAAAGACAGTGATTATTTTTAAACTTTCCCAAAGGGGTAGGGTTCTTATTCTAACAAATAAAAGAATGAAAGAGTTAAAAGTAAATTATTTCCGGCTAAAAGCGCCTAAATTTTGTGCGATAATCATATTAACTTTTTTAAGTGTAACGATTGCTCAGGCCCAGGATTACCCCACGGCGAAAGCGCAACGCGGCGACGGTATCTATTCAATTTTAAAGCGTCACGGACTGGCGCCGGGCAAATACCTGAATGCGTTTATCGCCTTGAACAAGGAGAAACTGGGGCGGAACAATGCCGTGTTCATCGGGCAGACTTATCGTTTGCCGGTTGAGGCAGGTGGCGACGACTCGCGCCAGGGGCAGACCAGTGCGCAACCGGTAGCCGCCGGCAGTTCGTCGGCTAAGGCCAGCGTGGTAAATAAGCTTTATGGCAGTAAGTACGAGCGGGTTATTATTGAAGATCACTCGCTGAAAGGGGCGGTTTATTACCTGATTAGTGGGCATGGCGGACCCGATCCGGGGGCGATAGGTCATCTGGGGAATCACTTGCTGTGTGAAGATGAGTATGCCTACGATGTTACCTTGCGCCTGTCGCGTGCCTTGGAAGAACGGGGGGCCAAAGTTTATATGATTATTCAGGATAAGGAAGACGGAATTCGTGATGAGCGAATCCTGGCGCACGATCAGAATGAGCTTTGTTACCCGGGGCGAGCGATTCCGCGCAGTCAGATGTCGCGCTTGCGGCAGCGTAAAGATGCGGTAAATAAGTTATATGTGGCGAACAAAGGCAGTTTTCAACGGCTGGTGGTTATTCATGTCGACTCCAGAAGTAAAGGTGAAAATATTGATGTGTTCTTTTATCACGATAAACGCAGTAAAACCGGCAAAAAGCTGGCTACCAACTTGCAGCAAACCTTCAAGCAAAAATACGACTATCACCAACCTAACCGGGGCTATCACGGAACAGTATCGGATCGGAATCTGTTTGTGTTGAAATACTCTTATCCGGCAGCGGTGTTTATTGAGCTGGGAAATATCAATCACAGCCGCGATCAGCAACGTTTTATGCTGGGCGACAACCGCCAGGCGCTGGCCAACTGGCTATGCGACGGTTTAATCAAAGATTTTAAAAACAATAAGTGATGCCGGTTCCGGAAGGCAAAAGTTTGATTTTGTTCGACGGATATTGTCACTTGTGCAGTGGCCTGGTTCAGTATATTCTTCGGCACGATCCGAAAGCCCGTTTCTTATTTTGTTCGCTCAACAGCCCGACAGGCCGGAAGTTAAGAGCCGATTATCAGATAGCCGATTCTGTCGATTCCGTGGTGCTCATTGAGGGTGACCAGGCCTACCTGTACGCCGATGCTGTATTTCGGATTGCTGCCGCCCTGGGCGGTGTTCATCGTATTTTCACTATTGGGCGCTTTTTGCCCCGTCGCTGGAATAAAGCGATTTATCGGTGGATCGCTGCCCGCCGATATGCCTGGTTTGGCCGGCGAAAATCGTGTTTTGTGCCGGATGCGAAGATGCAGGAGCGTTTCTTATAATCCGGAAACGCTGTTAGAGTTCAAAATCTCCCTCTTCAAATTGTTTGTATCGTGCTGCCAGGTGAGCCATCAGCTTGCTGATATGCGCTGTTGCCTGTTCGGTGCCCGGGCTGATGGGTTTCTGCTGAAGTTTTAAGAGGATGAGCCCGTAAAGCGACTGCAGGGCAACCTGAACATCGTCGGCATTCACATCGTTGCTTTTTAAGCGAAACTCATCGAGCAGCGGCTTGGCAATTTGGTACAACGATCGGTAAGCCGGGTCGGCTGTCGATTTTAACAGATTCAGGTGAAAGTCGTTCAGGTCGCTGGTCAGGTTGACAATCGCCTGAATATGGCCGCTTTGCTTCACTTGTTCTTTCTCCATCATCAATACCATGTTTTTATAGTACTGGTAAATGTCGAGTCGCGTGTTTTCGTCCACCTTGAACTGCGAAACCAGGGTTGATCCAATCTTCTCCATATCGAAATCCAAAGCGCGGAACAGATCTTCCAGCTGCCAGATATAGAGAATGTATTCAGCGATATTTGTTTTCCGTTTTTCTTTAGCAATCAGCATAATGTCAAAAAATCAGGTTTCAAATTCCAAATTTCAGGAATGAAAAGACATTCTTGAAATTTCAATAATCACGAATCAATTAAGCCTCCCAGTCGTCCCAGTTGTTGTGGTCGTCGGTTTCGAAGAAGTCGTCCAGATCGCGGCGCTCTTTTTTGGTTGGGCGGCCGGTTCCGCGGTCGCGTTGCAGGGTAAGCATGTGCTTCTGCATTTCCAGGATTTCCAGTTCCTCGGGCGGGGTGACATCTTTCATATATTCGGCCACCAGCTTGGCACCTACGCGCTTTTCAATCAAGCCCAATACTTTGAAGCTGTAGGTGACCGGCGATTTTTTGATTTGTACAATATCGCCGGTTTTAATCATCCGCGATGGCTTAACTTGTATTTTATCGACAATAATCCGCCCCTTTTTACAGGCTTCGGTGGCCTGGCTTCTGGTTTTAAAAAGCCGCACAGCCCATAACCATTTATCGATTCGTACTTGTTGTTCCATTATTTGCGTTTGTTGAATTCGTTCATTGTTCGGGCCACGCCGATGGTGCCAAAACTTTTGATGATTTCAATGCAGGTGTCAATCTTCAGGGGCAAATCCAGCGCTTCGTCTTTGCTCCATTCGCCGAGCACGTGGTTGACTTGTTGCCCGCGGTGGAAATCGTCGCCAATGCCGAAGCGCAGGCGGGCGTAGTCATTTCTCCCCAGGCATTCTTCAATGCTTTTCAGGCCGTTATGACCCGCCGAGCCCCCTTTGCCGCGCAGGCGCAAGCTGCCGAAGGGCAGTGCCAGGTCGTCGGCAAGTACCAGCAGATTTTCCGTTTTTATTTTTTCTTCCTGCATCCAGTAGCGGACAGCTTTGCCGCTAAGGTTCATGTAGGTGGTTGGCTTCAATAAAATGAAAGTCCGGGCTTTGTACGAAAACTCAGCAACCCAGCCGTAACGGCTATCGCTAAAAACAATATTGGACGCATCTGCCAGAGCGTCCAATATTTTAAACCCGATGTTATGACGGGTGTTTTCGTATTCCTTACCCGGATTTCCCAACCCGGTTATCAGATATTTCATTCTAAAATAGTATCCGTTTTAAATGCCAATTGATACGTTGCAATTATGCTTCAGAAAAAGGTTGAATTACTTTTTCTTCGGAGTAGCAGCAGCGGCAGCGGCATTCATGGCAGCACGTGCAGCACGTGTAATCATGATGGTTACAGCAGGAATTGATTTTGAATTCAGGATTTCCATGTTTTCAACCTCGATTTGACCTACTTTAATTGATTGTCCCAATTCCAGATCGTCAATTTTCAATGTAATTGAATCCGGAAGGTCTTTTGCCAAAGCTTTCACTTTCAAACGACGCAGGTTCAATTTCATTTTACCACCGGCACGCATACCTTTTGCATAACCTGTTACTTTGATCGGAACTTCAACTTTAATTGGTTTTGTTTCGTCAATCGCCAGGAAGTCAACGTGAAGCAGTTGTTCGTCAACCGGGTGCCATTGCACGTCTTGCATAATAGCAGTATACTCTTTACCTGCAATGGTCAGGTTTACCAAGTAAACGTTCGGCGTATAAACGACTTTGCGGAATTCCGCAACATCGGCCTGGAAGTGAATGGGCTCTTGGCCACCGTAAAGTACACAAGGCACTTTTTCTTCGTTTCTTAATCTCTTAGAATCTTTTTTACCAATGGCGGTTCTTAATTCGCCTGTAATCGCTACTGATTTCATTGTTGTATAAATCTAAAATTAATAATTATGGTACTCAGTCCTCCCTTTTCGGTGAAAGGGCAAACAGCATACATAACTTCATGCCGTGCGGAAAAAGCGGTGCAAAGATATAAAATTACTTGAAAAACAAGGAGCTGATAGACTCATTTTTATATACCCGCATGATGGCTTCTCCGATAGCATCGGCTACTGAGATGTATTTAATTTTTGAAGACTCTCTTTTTGGCGGAATTGAATCGGTGAAATACACTTCCTGCAATGCCGAGTTTTCGATGCGTTCGTAAGCTGGTTCGGAAAGCAATCCGTGAGCAGCAAAGGCACGAACCGAGTTAGCCCCTTCTTTCACCATCAGGCCGGCAGCTGTTGTAATGGTTCCGGCGGTATCAATCAGGTCGTCCACCAGGATGACGTCTTTATCGCGAACATCGCCGATCAGGGTCATGCTGTCGATGACGTTGGCTTTTGCGCGCGATTTGTGGCAAATAACCATATCGACGCCGAGCATTTTTGCATAGGTGTTGGCGCGTTTGGTACCACCTACGTCAGGCGAGGCGATCACAACGTCGCGCAGACCCATTTTTTTGATGAACGGAATGAACAATGCCGATGCAAAAAGATGATCAACAGGAACATTGAAGAATCCCTGAATTTGATCGGCATGCAGGTCCATGGTGATAATACGGTCGACGCCGGCCGCTGAAAGTAAGTCGGCTACCAGTTTGGCGCCGATTGAAACACGCGGTTTGTCCTTGCGATCCTGGCGGGCAAAACCAAAGTAGGGCAGCACAGCGATAATTTTGTAGGCCGATGCACGTTTGGCGGCATCAATCATCAGTAACAATTCCATCAGGTTGTCGCTGGGTGGAAAGGTTGACTGAACCAGGAAAACATGCGATCCACGGATTGTTTCTTCGAAGCAGGGCTCGAACTCTCCGTCAGCAAATACCGGGCAACTTGAGGTTCCCAAGTCGACTCCGATGCTGTTGCAAATTTTTGATGTTAAATACGTTGTGGCTGTTCCGGTGAAAATCTTAAGGGGTTTCTTGCTTCCCATATTAACGTTTTTTATTAAGTGCCTTGAAGATGGTCGCAAAGGTAAAAAAAACTTCAAATGGTCGTGTAAAAAACACGCCGCCATGCTGCATTTTTATTTGCGCATCCTCAGGCTTTTAGCTTCTCGGCGAAGCGTTAATCGATATTGTTTAATTCAGGGGCGGTTTCTGCGATAAAACCAAGGATTTCTTCTTTTCCCAATCCGCTGGTTGACGAGCTCAACAGGATGGGGGGTAATTCTTCCCAGCTTTTGAGCAACTGTTTGCGGTAATGCGCAACGTTGCTTTGCAGTTGGTTTTTCCCCAGCTTGTCGGCTTTGGTGAAGATCAGGGCAAAAGGAATTTGTTTCTCGCCCAGCCATTCGATGAACTCCACATCAATTTTTTGGGGTTCGTGGCGGCTGTCGATCAACACAAACAGGCAGTACAGGTTGGCCCGGTTAATAATGTAATCGGCAATGTAGGCCTGAAACTTGTTTTTTTGGTCTTTCGACACTTTGGCGTAGCCGTATCCGGGTAAATCGACCAGGTACCAGTTGTCGTTGATGACAAAGTGGTTGATCAGTTGCGTTTTCCCCGGGCGGCCTGAAGTCTTAGCCAGTTTTTTATGGTTGGTGATCATATTGATCAGCGACGACTTGCCTACATTCGATCGGCCGATAAAGGCAAATTCGGGCATGTTAGCCTCGGGGCACTTGTGTACGCTCGAGTTACTCATTAAAAAGCGGGCCGTTTTAACTTCCAGCATTCCTTTTGTTTAAAATTGTTTTTTTTTCTTGAGACGTGAGTCTTGAGTCTTGAGTCGTGAGACAGGAGACGTGAGTCTTGAGACAGGAGCCACGAGTGCGTTCGTTGACTCGCGACTTGTAGCTTGTAGCTTGTTACTCGTTACTCGTTACTGGTTACTGGTTGCTCGTTACTGGTAACTTGTTACTCATTACTCACGACTCATTACTCATTACTCACGACTCATTACTCTCGACTCACGACTCACGACTCACGACTCTTATAAATGGACTTCCAAAACTTTTACGTTCGGGCTGATTGGTTTCAGCTTATACTGGTGTACGGATGCCGGAACCAGAATTGTTTCGCCCAGTTTCACCGTTTCGGTGTGTGTGGGTGTGCTGATTTCGTATTCGCCTTCCACGCAGATGTAAATCACGAACGAGTCGAGACCATAGATATCTTTTTCGATGGTTTGGTCGAACTCGATGAGGCCGGTGTTGAAATAGTCGCATTTCACCACTTCGGCGCGCGCGTTCTTTTCAGCCTTGTATTCTGTTTTGTAGTTTTCGTGGTAGCTGAAGTCGATGGCATCAACGGCCCATTCGGTGTGCAGCTCGCGGCCTTTGCCGTTGGCATCCACGCGGTCGTAGTCGTAAATGCGGTAAGTGACGTCGGATGTTTGCTGAATTTCGGCCACTACAATGCCTTTGCCAATGGCGTGAACACGTCCGGCGGGCATAAAGAAAACGTCGCCTGGTTGCACTTCAACAAAGTTGAGCACGTCCATGATTTCTTTATTTTCGACCTTTTGCAGGTAGGTTTCTTTGCTGATGGGTTGGTTGAAGCCGCAGTTCAGCTTGGCGCCTTTGTCGGCTTGCAGCACGTACCACATTTCGGTTTTTCCGTAGGCCCCGTGGCGTTCCTTCGACAGTTTATCGTCGGGGTGTACCTGCACCGAGAGGTCGTCGTTGGCATCGATAAATTTAATCAGTAGCGGAAACTCAACGCTGAAGCGGTCGAATACTTTGTCGCCAACCAGGTCGCCCATGTACACTTCAATAAGCTCTTCGAGGTTGTTGCCAGCCAGGAAACCGTTGCTCACTTCGGAGATGTTTCCTTCGACGCCCGATAATTCCCAACTTTCGCCACAATTGGGCAGGTCGCCAAAATCTTTGTTCAGGACGGTTTTCAATTTTTGTCCGCCCCAGATTTTGTCGTAGTAGCGTGTTTTAAACTTTAATGGATAAAGGTTCTGCATGGATAGGTATTTATTTTGAATATGCTAAAATTCGTAGTCAACCGCGGCGCGAAGCTCGGTGTAAGCTTTCACCAGTTCGAGCACTTTGAGGTGTTCGGGGTGAACGGCGTAGACCTTCAGATCGGCCAGGCTGTTGAAATGGCTGATCAGGCAGAGGTCGTACGACTTGGCGTCCAGCTCGTGGTTGGTGCCCACTTCCAGATGTTGGAGTTCGGCGATTTTGTCTTTCAACCCGAGCAGGGCGTTTTTCAGTTGGCTTAGTTTGGCTTGTTTTTCGTCGGCCGGGAAGGCTTTGAATTTGAAAAGTACAACGTGATTAATCATGCGTGCGTTTCCTTTAAGTGATTAATTTGGCTGCGAATTTAATACTTTCAAACTAAGCAGCCATAAAGCTTGGCCAACGTTAACTAAAATATAAATGCAAGGGCTATCTTTGGTTATCAAAATTGCCGGAATATGATCATCATTGGAATTGCCGGGGGTACCGGCTCGGGAAAAACAACGGTTGTGCAAAAAATTGCCGGTCAGTTTTCGACCGACGAGGTGGCGGTGCTCTCGCAGGACTCGTACTACAAGGATAACAGCCATCTGCCGCTGGAAGAACGGCAGTTGCTCAACTTCGACCATCCCGACTCGATCGAGTTCAGCCTGCTGAGCCGCCATATTGAGCAGTTGAAGAAGGGCCAGTCGGTTGACGAGCCGCACTACTCGTACCTGACCTGCACCCGCACGGACCAAACAACCACCATTCAACCCAAACCGGTGTTGATTATTGAAGGGATTTTGATTTTGGCCAATGCCAGCCTGCGAAAACTCTTAGACATTAAAGTGTTTGTGGATTGTGACTCGGACCTGCGCCTGGCGCGCGTAATTAGGCGCGACATTGTTGAGCGCGGCCGCGATGTGCAGGAAACCCTGAAGCGCTACGAGGAAACCGTGCGCCCCAGCCACCTGCAATTTATTGAGCCCACCAAGCGCTTTGCCGACCTGATTGTGCCCGAAGGCGGCAACAACGAGGTGGCCATCCGCATTTTGACCAATTTTATCAAACAAATTCTTTAAATACGATGCTGAATAATCTGAATATTGAAGATGTGCTGTTTCTGGACATCGAAACCGTGCCACAGTACCCTGTTTTTGCCGATGTGCCCGAGAAGTTTCGGGAGCTGTGGGAGAAAAAATCGACCTATTTCAGAAACGACGAGCAGACCGCAGCCGATGTGTACGAGCGCGCCGGTATTTACGCCGAGTTTGGGCGCATTGTGTGCATATCGGTGGGCTATGTGGTGCAAAAGAAGGGCGAGCGCTACTACCGGGTGAAGTCGTTTTACGATGATGATGAACGCAAGCTGCTGGCCGATTTCAACAATATGCTCGACCGCTTTACCGCGCATCCGGGCAAGTGCCTGTGTGCCCATAACGGGCAGGAGTTCGACTATCCGTACATTGCGCGACGCACGCTGATTAACCGCTTGCGGCTTCCGGCTATTCTGAATATTGCCGGCATGAAACCCTGGGATGTGAAGGACAAGCTGATGGACACCCTGCAACTGTGGAAGTTTGGCGATTATAAAAATTATACCTCGCTGAGTGTGTTGTGTGCCGCCTTCGACATTCCCACCCCCAAGGACGATATTGATGGCAGCCAGGTGGCCGGCGTTTATTACGGCGAAAACGATATCGACCGCATTGTGCGCTACTGCGAGAAGGATACCCTGGCGGTGGCTAACCTGCTGTTGCGCTTCCGTGGCGAGGAAATTATCCCGATGGATCAGATGGAGATTGTGCCCTAAGTGGGCGCGCCCGATAGAGTGCCCGAGCCTGGCCGGCTGCCGGCTATTGGGGAGCTCCCGGGCCGGGTGGGGCTTCGTTGAGCTCTGGTGGAGCTTCGTTGAATGCAGGTGGGACTTCCGTAAGTTCTGGTGGAGCCCCCGTAAGTTCTGGTGGGATGTCCGTGAACTCTGGTGGAACCTCCGTAAGTTCAGGTGGGGCTTTGTTGAACGCAGGTGGAGCCTTGTTGAATACAGGTGGAGCTTCCGTAAGTTCTGGTGGGACGTCCGTAAAACCTGGTGGAACTTCCGTGAGTTCTGGTGGAAGCTCCGTGAGCCCGGGTGGAGCTCCCGTAAGTTCGGCCCGATGCTGTTGTGGGGCTAGTATTTCATGGCCCGGTCGATGTCGCGCTTGGCATCTTTCGACTTGAGGCTTTCGCGTTTGTCGTGCAGCTTTTTCCCGCGCGCCAGACCAACTTCGAGCTTGGCCAGTCCGCGGTCGTTCATAAACAGTCGCAGCGGAACAATGGTGAAACCGCTTTCCTTGATCTTCTTTTGCAGTTTTTCCAGTTCTTTTTTATTCAGCAGCAACTTGCGGTCGCGGCGGGCTTCGTGGTTGTTAATATTTCCGAAGTCGTACTCCGAAATATTCATGTTCACCACCCACAGCTCGCTGCCCTGAAAGCGGCAATAAGCCTCCACAATGCTAGCTTTGCTGTTGCGGATCGATTTAATTTCGGTGCCCACCAATTGCAGGCCGGCTACAAACTTTTCCAGAATTTCGTATTCGAAATAGGCCCGTTTGTTTTTGATATTGATATTTGCTGATTTATGCGCCATAGGGGAAGAATGCCTGAAAAATTTTCCAACTAATCCAATTGATTGTACCGAAAATCAGCACAATCAGTAATAGTGCGAGAAGAATAAACCGGGCCTGTTCGTTTTTCGGAATTTCGAGGCAGGTTTGAGCTCCGGTTATAAATAAATAGAAGCCATACAGGCCTGCGATGCCCAGCACATAAAGTCCGGGGAACAAGCCGATGATGGTTGAGGCTGCCAAAAAGGGCAGCAGCGAGTAGGCCAGTACCGAGTCGAGACATTTTTTATTGCCGGTACCTTTATGGTTCTGAAGCAGACGAAACAGCACCGCCGCAGCAACAAAATACTGAAGCAGGTAGCTCACAGCCTCGCGCAGGCCCTTCAGCAGGGCGTACGACAGCAGCGGTTCGCTTTTCCACAGCAGCTCGCCCAAAAAAACGGCCAGCCCAACCAGAACGGTTAAGGGTAGAAAAAAAGAACCAACAACGGGTTTGGAGAAACCCTTTGCCAATTTGATTTTCCAAAAGTCCTTGGGAGCCGTGAGCAGCGACCACGATTCGAGAAACAGCCAATTCAATTGTGCTTTAAAATCCATATTCGTTTACTTTGCGTTACAAAAATACATTATTTTGCAAATCTCAAAATTGAATCCTTATGTCTGCTACCAAATATCAAATGCTCGCTATTGTTGGCCCTACGGCCTCGGGAAAAACCACCGTGGCAGCTCATGCTGCTCAATTGCTTGACGGGGAGGTTATTTCGGGCGACTCGCGGCAGGTGTACCGGGGCATGGACCTGGGAACCGGCAAGGATTATGAAGATTATGTGATCGACGGGCAGCCCATTGCTTATCACCTGATCGACATTAAGGAGGCCGGTTACGAATACAATGTGTACGAGTATCAGCAGGATTTTCTGCAAGCTTATGCCGATGTGCGCCAACGCGGAAAGTTTCCGGTTTTGTGCGGCGGCAGCGGTTTGTATGTCGAAGCGGTGCTGAAAAATTATAAGCTGATACAGGTGCCGCCCGATCCGGCCCGGCGCGCTGAGCTGGAGACCAAAGAGCTGGCGGAGCTGACCGAAATACTGAAGGCCCTGAAAGAAGATTTGCACAATACCACCGATGTGGAAACCAAAAAGCGGGCAATCCGGGCCATCGAAATTGAACGCTATTTGAAAGATCACCCCGAGATTGACCGCTCGATGCCCGACATTAACAGCCTGGTGGTGGGGGTGAAGTTCGACCGCTTAAGCCGGCGCCGGCGCATTACCGAACGCCTGAAGCAACGCCTCGATGCGGGCATGCTCGACGAGGTGCAGGCCCTGCTCGATGGCGGCTTAACACCCGAACAGCTGACCTACTACGGCCTCGAGTACAAATACCTGACCCTGCACCTGGTGGGAGAGCTAACCTATAACGAAATGTTCAAGGGGCTCGAAACGGCCATCCACCAGTTTGCCAAGCGCCAGATGACCTGGTTCCGCCGTATGGAACGGCAGGGCACGCCTATCCACTGGCTCGATGGCTATATGCCGCTGCCCGAAAAGCTGGAGCGCATTCAGGATTGGTTGAACGGCTAAGCGACAGTCGTTGTGCTTTGCGGCCTGCTGAAATTAGTTCAGCATCTGGCCGCTGCTATTGGCAGCACCCGGTGCAGCTCCTCCATCTCCGGCGGGGGGCATCAGTCCTTCTTCTTCCAAATAATTTCGAAGGTGCTTAGCTCGGCGTCGTCGTCTTTTCGCACAATGGTCGAGCGGTATTTTTCGTCGTCCACCCAATCTTTCACCACGGCCAGCTGATCGCCCGGGAGACCTTCTTTCAGGTAGTTCATCTCGATGGTGGCCGGCGTGTAGGCATTCTGAAACTCGATGCCGTAGTCGTCCAGCACACGCTCCAGCGCCTTCACACTGTTAAAATGATGGTTCACATCGATGTCGCTGTGTTTGACCGGCACGTAACTGAGCTCGCTTTTGTCCACCTTGTGGCGCAGTCGCTTGGGCTCGCGGCAGATGCCACTGCCGGTAAAGCGGGGGAAGGTCTCTTTTTGGTCGCGCAGCCGAACGATTTTCTTACTCTCTGTATCCAGGATCAGCCAGGCCGAGTTGGCCGTCAGGATGGTGTCGCCGTTTTCGGCTGTCAGCATAAACTCGCGGTAGGCGTACATGCCATCGGTGCCCGCCGACCAGGTGTTCAGCGTGATGGTGTCCTGCCAACGGGGCAGCCGCCCTATTTCGACATACATGCGCGAAAGCACCCAGAACATGTTGTGTTTCTGCAGCAGGTCGTAACCCCAGTCCAGCGTTTGCGCATGTGCCCAGGCCGCCTCCAGCAGGTGGTTCACAATGGCGGGTACCGTTGCTTCGGCAAATTGGTTGGTTTGGTAGGAAGGAATCTGAATCGTTTGAGTGTATTTTTCCATCGGACGATTGTTTTGTTGTTTGTGCGGTGTGCGAGGGGTGGCTATTGTCGGAAATTGGCTTCCGGTCAGTCGGCTCGGTTTCGCATAATCAGTATGAAGTTTTTTAAACTTTTTGCACAAAAGTATTGTTCAGCTTTGAAAATAAATCAGCAATAGCCATTTTTGCGCAAATTTTTTTTCATGAGCGATATTATTATAAAGACCCCCGAACAGATTGAAGGTATTCGTAAAAGTAGTCAACTGGCCGCTAAAGCGCTGGTTATGATCGAAGAATATGTGAAGGAAGGGGTCAGTACCGAGTATTTGGATAACTTGATCAGTCAGTTTATTAAAGACAATGGCGCGATATCGGCGACCTTAGGGTATCACGGTTATCCGAAATCGTCCTGTATATCACTCAATGAAGTGGTCTGTCACGGTATCCCCAGTAAGAAAACCATCCTTAAGCCGGGCGATATCCTGAATATCGATGTGACAACCATCCTCGACGGATATTACGGCGACACCAGCCGCATGTATACCGTTGGGCAAATTAGTCCGGCCGCGCAAAAACTGGTCGATGCGGCTAAACATTCGCTCGACTTGGGCATCCAGCAGGTGCGTCCCGGCAATCATTTCGGAAACATTGGCTTTGTGATTGGCCGTTACGCCAAGGCGCAAAAATTCAGCGTGGTGTTCGAGTTTTGCGGTCACGGGGTAGGCATCGACTTTCACGAGTCGCCACAGGTCGACCATATTGCCCGCCGCAACTCCGGGCCCATCATGGCTCCCGGAATGACCTTTACCATTGAACCGATGATCAACCAAGGCCGTGCAACCTGCAAGGTGGATAAATACGACGGCTGGACTGCCCGCACCAGCGATGGCAAGCTCTCGGCCCAATTTGAACATACGATTTTGGTTACGGCCGACGGTTATGAAGTATTGACCGATGTTTCGGGCGAATATTAAATTCAAATAATTTTATTTTCACGAACTGCTGGTTCCCCTAAATGCCTTAACTTAGCTTGAAAAACTAAGGGGATACAAACACGTGACGAAATTCAAGCAGTTTCTTTATTATTTGGTTTCAAATGCCGATTTGAGTTCCTACGAAAGTTTCGAGGATAAGAAGAAAAGCTTTTTGCTCTATCTTTTTTCTTATTTTTTCGTTACCCTCATGCTCGGCTTTATGATCTATAATGCGCTGTCGGGCGATTTTGGATTTTTAATCGCCAACTCCATTGCCTTGGTGGTTAGTTCGCTGCTCTACTATTTGTTTAAAGAAAAAAAGATGCTCCACTTTGTGACAACCTTTTTTGTTGTCACCATCATGTTGTTGACTACTTTTTTCGCGCAAACAGGCGGTATTGACCGTACCGGACTTTATTTTACGATTTTAATTCCCCTGCCAACCATCTTGCTGGTAGGGCGTCGCAAGGGCTTGCTGCTCCTGCTTACCTTTGTTACGGTCAACCTGCTGGGCTTTATCCTTTTTGCCGATCTCGATTGGTATCCGCATTATAATATGGACAACGGCGGCCGTTTGGGCATCATCTTTTTTCTGATCACCCTGATGGCTTATGCCAACGAATATGCCTTCGATTTTTTGTACCGCCGAATTGAAAAGCTCTCGGAATCCTTGGTGCAAAGCCAGCAGGGCTTTAAGGATTTGGCAGTCAGTAAGGAGCGTTTTGTGTCGCTGATATCGAATAATTTGAGTGACCACATTGGCGGTTTTGCAGGCATCGCCAACTTGCTGAACGATGAGTACGATGAACTGGATGAAAAGCATAAGCGAGACCTGATCCGAAGTCTGGCCAATTTCTCGCAGCAGAATTACCGTTTGCTGGGCGATCTGATGAAATGGTCGACCAGCCAAACCGGAACCATCAGCTACCAGCCCCGGGCTGTTAAGGTTGAGAAAATCTACCGCGATGTGGTTGAGCTGTACCACCCTCAGATTGAAGATAAAAAGCTTTCCTTTTTCCTGAAAATGAAAAGTAACTCCGAAGTTTATGCCGATGTGGATATGGCCGGGGCAATTTTGAGAATCTTTGTGTCGAATGCCATCAAGTTTTCGCGCGAGGGAGGCGAGGTGCGGATTTCAGCCGAGGAAGAAGGCGACGATATGCGGATCACCGTCTCGGACAAAGGCGTTGGCATGTCGGAGGAAAACCTGCTGCGCGCCAATTCATCGGTTCCGTTTTCAAACCCGGGCAGCCTCAATGAACCAGGTGTGGGGATTGGCCTTATTCTGGCCAAAGAGTTTCTGCAAAAGAACAAGGGAACTTTTTTCATCGAAAGCACTTTAGGCCTCGGTACGGTGGTGAGTTTCACCCTGCCACTTGTTGAATAGCATGCCTGCATGGGCTTCAGGGAACCTCCAATTCTGTATTTTTTGATGTATTTTAGTATTCGCGCAGGCTGCTTATCGCTTATCTTTGCGGCCGGAAATTGGAGCATGTTGCCATGCCGCAATTCTGATGATTATTCTGAATGAAGCACCGTTTGAGTAATCTTTGACAGGCCTGTCGTGGTGTTGAGATTATAGATTGACAGGGAATTGGAGTTGTTGGTTTTAAATTGAAACGAAACAAAGGCTTCTTCCCGTTTTTTTAATATCTTGCGCCTGTTTTGGCCATTATGAAGAACACGTAAACTAAGTATATTAAAACACAAATAATGAATCCTCAAGCTGAAGAGTTAAACATCGTCATTCGCGAGAAAAATCCGGTTGTATATGAAATGCTTTCGGAACGCGGTAAAAATATCTTCTTTCCTAAAAAAGGTATTCTCGGTCAGACAGCAGAGGCCAAAGGTGTCCGGATTAACGCAACGATTGGCGCTGCGGTGGAGGACAATGGTACGCCGATGCGACTGGAGAGTCTCGAAAATAAAATCGGACTCGATCCGTCACTGGTTTTTCCTTATGCACCAAGTTTTGGTCGTCCCGATATTCGGGCTAAATGGAGAAGCATGATCTACGAAAAAAACCCTCGGCTTGCAGATAAGTTGGTTAGCTTGCCGGTGGTTACCAATGCCTTGACCCACGGGGTGAGCATGGCCGGTTATATGTTTGTTGAACAGGGCGACAAGGTGATTGTGCCCGATTTGTTCTGGGGAAACTATAACCTGATTTTAAGCCACGGATATGGTGCGGAGCTTCAAAAATACAAGTTGTTCGAAGGGGGACAGCTGGATCTTGTCGCTTTAAAAGCCAGCCTTGAGGAAGGTGGTATCGGCAAGAAGGTGATGATCCTGAACTTCCCCAACAACCCAACCGGCTACTCGCCAACAGTTGCCGAAGCAGAGCAGATGGCCGCGATTATTAAAGAATCGGCCGGGAAAGGCAACAAGATTGTTGTGCTTTGCGACGACGCTTATTTTGGCTTGGTTTACGAAACCGGCATTGAAACACAAAGTATTTTTACCTACCTGAACGATCTGCACGAGAACGTGCTGGCTGTAAAAATCGATGGTCCAACCAAAGAAGATTATGTGTGGGGATTCCGCGTTGGTTTCATCACTTACGGCATTAAAGGTGGCGATGCTGATTTTTATACCGCCATGGAGGCTAAGACCGCCGGTGCTGTGCGCGGGAATATCTCCAACTCGGCCAATATTTCGCAATCCTTGTTGTTTGCAGCCTTCGAAGATCCGGCATACAAAGCACAGAAAGCGGATAAGTACGCGATTATGAAAAAGCGTTACGATGCGGTGAAAGAAGCCCTGAAAGATGATAAGTATCAGGAGTGTTTCACTGCCTTGCCCTATAACTCGGGCTATTTTATGTGCGTGAAGTTAGCCGATGGTCTGGATGGTGAAACAATCCGCAAAATCCTGATTGAGAAATACAGTATTGGCATTATCAACCTGAACAATGTTATTCGTGTGGCCTTCTCGGCCATGGCGGCAGGCGATGCCAAGGAGTTGTTCGAGGGGATTTACCATGCTTGCCTCGACTCGAAAAAGTAATTGAAATAATTCAAATTGAATACATCCGGCTTGCCGGAATAGCGTATGGATGATTGACCCGGTGGCGAAGCTATCGGGTCAATTTTTTTTCTGTGAAAGTCTTACTCCGCAGAGGTGCTAACGCGCCATGTCAATAACTTGTTTTGATTAGAAGTGGAACGACAACCCGACAACTTTTGAAAACAACGACAACAGCATCGTCGAAAATAGTAAACTTTCATCCCTTTTGCTGATTCCCCGGAATCATGAAGGTTTTTTCGGCAGGGGCTGATAAACCTTGGGAGGGCAGGCGACAAGCCGAAGGATGGAAGAGTCGGCTCGGGTTGCAAATGTTATCGCAGCGGTGGTCCCCCCGAAAAACCGGACCGCGATTCCTATAAGCGTTGTAAATTGTACACCATAAAGAAGAGCATCAGTCCGAAGGGCACCAGAATAAGGTTGGGGATTTTGGCAAAGGATGATTTGATCCCGTTCAAAACCAAGCCAATTAGGGCAATACCTCCGCAGATTGTCAGCCCCAGGAAAAAGCGCAGCGCCTGGGCTTCCGGTGGTGCGGGCACGCCTGCTGTTGCTTCCGGAACAAGGATGATATCGGTTTTCATCACCCAGAAGGAAAAAATGGCTAACACAACAAAGAGTGCTTGCCCGGCAAGCTGCATCCACCGCTTTTTTTCGATCCAGGAAAAAATAATGGCGGCCAGAGCCAAAAACAGGGCCCATTGCGAGCTGGTGGTCAAAGTCAAAAATAGTTGTCGATCCATGGGATAAGCTTTTGAGGCAAATGTGTTAATTTTTTAGTAAAGTTAAAAATGAAATCCGTATGGCTGTTTTGTGTAATTTTGCCCTTCAAAATAATATTTTAAAGCTATGATAATAAACATTGATCCGAATGCCAAGGGGCTGATTTTTGATTTAGACGGGACGATTTCGGATACGATGCCAATCCACTTTGTGGCCTGGCGCAATGCGGCAGCACGCTACGGAATCGACTTTACCGTGGAGTTGTTTGATCAGTTGGCCGGAATTCCGCTTTACCCAACGGTGGAGAAGCTGAATGAATTGTTTGGAACCAAGATTGACCCGCAGGAGATGGGCGATGCCAAAGAGGCCGAGTACGAGGCCAATATGCACCTGGCACAACCGATTGAGCCGGTTGTCGATATCATTAAAAAATACCACGGACAGCTGCCCATGGCAGTGGGAACCGGTGGATTGAAACGCCTGGCGAAGAAGTCGCTGGAGCTGATCGGGCTGGATCAATATTTTGACATTATTGTGGCCTACGAGGATGTGAACAACTATAAACCGCATCCGGAGACTTTTTTGCGCTGTGCCGAGCAGATGGGCGTTGAGCCTGCTGCCTGCCAGGTGTTCGAAGATGGGGTGCTGGGCATGCAAGCTGCACGCACCGCAGGAATGATGGTTACTGATGTGACCAAATATTACGAAGTAACAACGGGTAAATAATTAATTCATCGGGTTATGGCAAAATACGGACTTGTTGTGGCGCTTGTTGTGCTGTTTGTTTCTTGTCGCACGGCTAAGGATGCCAAGCGTCTGACGGTGGTGAGCTATAATGTTGAAAATTTGTTCGACACGGTTGACGATCCGCAAACGAACGACAACGAATTTCTGCCCACAGCTAAGAAGAAATGGACGCCGGAGCGCTATCAGAAGAAGCTGGATGATCTTGCCCGTGTGCTTGCCGATATTAGTCCCGACGATTTGCCTGAAATTATTGGCTTGGCTGAAGTGGAGAACCAACAAGTGTTGGACGATTTGGTGAACACCAAAGCCTTGGCTCCGGGGCAATACAAAATTGCCCATCGTGAAAGTCCCGATAAGCGTGGTATCGATGTGGCCTTGCTCTACCGGCCCGCTACCTTTAAGCTGGGCGGCTACCAGGCCATTGCCGTTGATCCGGGCTTTGCCACCCGCGATATTCTGCATGTGTGGGGGAAATTCCGGAACGAGAGCTTTCACTTTTTTGTGAACCACTGGCCATCGCGCATTGGCGGGCTCGGGAAAACAGAAGCAGCCCGGGTGATCGCTGCCGAAACCTTGAAGAAGAAGGTCGATCAGCTTGTTGCCGACGATCCAGATGCGTGCATCGTGATTATGGGCGATATGAATGATGAACCATTCAATAAAAGTTTGCGTTTGGTATTGGGAGCTGGCAGCCCGGGAGCCGGTTCTGATTTGGTGAACCTGATGGCGCCTTTGGCCGAAGCCGGGCAGGGGACGTATAATTATCGCGGAAAATGGAATATGCTCGATAATCTGGTTGTTTCATCCAACTTGCTGGATGAAAAAGGCTATCGGTTAAGTTCGCCAGCTGGTGTGGTGTTTCGCGAAAGCTGGATGGAACATACCAATGCCAAGGGCGAGGTTTCGCCTAACCGAACCTACGGAGGCCCCAACTATTACGGTGGTGTGTCCGATCATTTTCCGGTTTACCTGACCTTGGAACGCTAAGCCGAGCTAAATATAAGAGGAAAAGTTTTGTTATGAAGCAGTTGAAAGTTGTTGCACCTTATAAACCGATGGGAGACCAGCCCACAGCGATTAAACAAATTGCTGAGGGGATTGAGCAGGGCGTTCCGTTTCAGACCTTGCTGGGGGTTACCGGCTCGGGCAAAACCTTTACCATGGCCAACGTCATCGAAAAGGTGCAGCGGCCAACCTTAATACTGAGCCATAACAAGACCCTGGCAGCCCAGCTGTATGGCGAGATGAAACAGTTCTTTCCGGATAATGCCGTTGAGTATTTTGTTTCTTACTACGACTATTACCAGCCCGAAGCTTATCTGCCCACAACGGATACCTACATCGAGAAAGACCTTTCGATTAACAAGGATATTGAGAAATTACGCTTAAGTGCTACGTCAGCCTTATTGTCGGGGCGGCGCGATGTGGTGGTGGTTTCGTCGGTGTCGTGTTTGTACGGTATCGGTAACCCGCAGGACTTTCATGCCAATGTTACCGAGGTGAAGGTGGGCCAAACCATCAACCGCAACCAGGTGTTGCATCAGTTGGTTGATGCTTTATACTCGCGCAATGAGGCCGATTTTCAGCGCGGCAATTTCCGGGTGAAAGGAGATACGGTCGACATTTTTCTGGCCTACGACGATAAGGCGGTGCGCCTGGTGTTTTGGGGCGACGAGATTGAGGAAATATGCAGTTTCGATCCGGTGGATGGAACTATCATCGAAAAGCTGGATGAAACCATCATCTATCCGGCCAATATTTTTGTGACTACCAAAGAGCGTATGCAAGCCGCTATCCGCGAAATACAGGATGATTTGGTGAAGCAGGTTGAGTTTTTCCGCGAGATTGGAAAGACACAGGAAGCCAAACGCATTGAAGAGCGCGTTGAGTTTGACCTGGAGATGATGCGGGAACTTGGTTATTGCCCCGGTGTGGAGAACTACTCTCGCTATTTTGATGGTCGGGATGCCGGCTCCCGTCCTTTCTGTTTAATGGATTATTTCCCCGACGATTTTCTGGTCATCCTGGACGAGAGCCATGTTACGGTTCCGCAAATACGTGCGATGTACGGAGGCGATCACTCCCGAAAAGTAAATCTGGTGGAATACGGCTTTCGCCTGCCGGCAGCGATCGACAACCGGCCGCTGAAATTCGAGGAGTTTGAGAGCATTGTCAACCAGGTGTTGTTTGTCAGTGCTACGCCGGCCGACTACGAGCTGGAACGATCGGAAGGGGTGGTGGCCGAGCAGGTGATTCGCCCAACAGGCTTGCTGGATCCGGTGATTGAGGTGCGGCCGTCGGAAAATCAGATTGATGATCTGATGAATGAGATTCACCAGCGTATTGAGAAAAATGAACGGGTGCTGGTTACGACTCTAACCAAGCGCATGTCTGAAGAGCTGAGCAAGTATTTGCTGAATATGGGCATCAAAACCCGTTATATTCACTCCGATATCGACACCCTGGAGCGCATCGAAATTATGGAAGATCTGCGCAAAGGCGTCTTCAATGTCCTGGTGGGGATTAACCTGCTTCGGGAAGGGCTCGACTTGCCCGAGGTATCCTTGGTGGCTATTATCGATGCCGACAAGGAGGGTTTCCTGCGTTCGGAACGTTCGTTGACGCAGACCGCCGGCCGGGCAGCCCGGAATGTGAACGGGCGGGTAATTATGTATGCCGACAAAATCACCGATTCGATGCAGAAGACCATTGACTCGACCAATTACCGCCGCAGCAAACAGATGCGCTACAACGAGGAGAATGGTATTACTCCTCAGCCGATTGTAAAAGCCACGCGCGAAATTATTGGTTACGAATACCGCAGCAATAAGCAGCAGGCTTACCAGCAGGAGGAACGGCCGGCCGATGTGGCTGCCGACCCGGTGGTGGCCATGATGAGTGCTCCGGCGTTGGAGAAAGCCATTGCCAAAACCAAAAAGGAAATGGAAGCGGCCGCCAAAGAGCTCGATTTTATTGAGGCAGCCCGCTTGCGCGACGAGATGTACCGTTTGCAGGAAATTCTCAAAGGCAAGTCCTGATCAATCAAGCCGTTTAAATTTCAAATAATCATTAAACGGTCGCGTTTATCCTTGCACAGTGACGGGAGTTCTTTATTTTTGGCGGCTTGTTCAGAAAATATATCCCTTTTTCGGACCTCTTGTATGCCGGAAAGTGGATGCTAACAGGTAAAACAGAAACATGAATCATACAGAACACGCAAGTGCCCTTATTCAGAGTGATGCCGTAACCTTCGGTTTGTTAATCATGCTATTGGCTGGTATTTTCTACACCAGCTCGTCGTCGAAACCAATTTTTGCCAAGTTTTACAAGGTGGTGCCCATGTTGCTGCTTTGTTATTTCCTGCCCAGTTTGTTAACGACCTTCAAGATTGTGGACGGCGAAAATTCCAATCTGTACTATGTGGCCTCGCGCTATTTGTTGCCTGCCAGTTTGGTGTTGCTCACCTTAAGTATCAACCTGAAAGAAGTGTTCAAATTGGGTAGTAAGGCGCTGATCATGTTTGTGACCGGTACGCTGGGCGTGGTTATCGGTGGCCCGATAGCCATTTTGCTTGCTTCGGCCATCAACCCCGATTTGGTTGGCGGCGCCGGCCCCGAGGCCGTTTGGCGGGGAATGACCACCATTGCCGGTAGTTGGATTGGCGGGGGAGCCAACCAGGCGGCGATGTACGAAATTTTTAAACCCTCCGATCATCTGTACTCTATCATGATTACTGTGGATGTTTTAGTGGCTGAAGTGTGGATGGCGCTCATCCTGATCGGTGTGGGCAAATCGCACCGCATCGACCGCTTTTTTAAGGCCGATGCCACGAGTGTTAATCAGCTGAAAGACCACATGCACGAGTTTAGTCAAAAGATTGCCCGCATCCCCAGCACCACCGACCTGATGGTGATCCTGGCCATTGGGCTGGGAGTAACCGGTCTGGCTCACCTGGCCGCCGATTTTATTGCTCCTTATATTGAGCTGCATGCGCCGGCATTGAATAAATTCAGTCTCACCTCGAAATTCTTTTGGCTGATTATTCTGACAACAAGCATCGGTATTGGCTTGTCGTTTACCAAACTCCGCAATTACGAAGGGGCAGGAGCCTCAAAAGTGGGAACGGTGTTCATTTATATTCTGGTGGCTACCATTGGTATGAAGATGGACGTGTCGAAGATCTTCGATAATATTGGTTTGTTTGCTGTTGGAGCCATCTGGATGGCTATACATGTTGGCTTGATGATTCTGGTGGCCAAACTGATAAAAGCCCCCTTCTTCTTTTTGGCCGTGGGTAGTAAAGCCAATATTGGCGGTGCTGCCAGTGCGCCCGTTGTGGCGGCTGCATTTCACCCTGCACTGGCGCCGGTGGGAGTGTTGCTGGCCGTATTGGGGTACGCACTTGGTACCTACGGAGCATGGATGTGCGGGCTACTGATGCAGGTGGTGGCGCAATAGCAGCTGGAAGCAATTCATGATCCCGGAGAGTTGTGACGCGGGTAGAATCCGGGGAGCATTGCCAGCCAGCACCGGTCACGGATGGTCGTCAAAAAAAGGCGATGCCGGACTAAATCGTCGGATCGCAAGTACAGGTCTTCACCTTCAGCAGCTTTCGGAACAGCAACCGGCGATGAAGTGTTGGAACTCAGGGAGCCCTTTAATTCTTACGGTGCTCCCACTCAATTAGGTCGCCCTTGTGGGTGTTGTTTTTCCAGTTTAGGGGTTGCAGGTTGTCCAGCTCGTCGGAGCCGCCATTGCTAACCGGGTTAATGTGGTCAACTTCCCAGCCGTGTTCTGATTCGCGGTTGCCGTACTGCGAGTATTGCATTACTTTTCCGCATACGTCCCAGCGCCATTCCTCGGGGGCGAAATTGGGAATTGGCCGTCCTTTTTCCCAAACGGCCTGCTTGGTGGTTTCAGCCCAGGAATTTCCTTTTTTGTCTGTGTTGTAATTTCGAGCCATGTTGTTCTGTTTTATCAGTTTTTGTTTGTAGCCAAGCAGCATTCGGCTGATTGGTTTGGAAGTTGAAGTTATGAAATGTTCCGGATTAAAAATCAAAAGCTGCTTTACAATATCTTTGCCCCTCTGTCGGGCGGAAGTCATTTCCGGAAATGAAGGATCAAAGTGGTGTTGCGCGATGGTGTGGCGATTGAACAGCCTTCCCGTTGGTCCGGTGAGCTGTAAAATTTTCAGAAAGGCTCCGGTAACTGTTTTGGATGCTGTGAAATTTTCACCCAGGCAACACGTCAGCAACGAATGCCAATTGAATCCGGAAATGCTGTAAAGGAGATTTTATGCTTGCATTGACGAATGCCGGAAGCCGGAAAACGCCGTTTTTTATTTCAATTCATTATAAATAGAAAAGAAAAATGTGCTGTAGAGCATAACGAGGATGAAATGTCTCTACATTTGCAGCCTCGTTTTTAAACATTAGTTTATGAAAAAGCTGTTTCATCCTAAATTATTTAGTGTATTACAACAAGGATATTCCAGGGAGCAGTTCACCAAAGACCTTTTTGCCGGTATTATTGTCGGTATTGTAGCTTTGCCTTTGGCGATTGCCTTCGCGGTAGCCTCGGGAGTGTCGCCCGAAAAGGGGTTGATCACCTCGATTGTTGCCGGGTTTATTATTTCGGTGCTGGGGGGTAGCCGTGTGCAGATTGGTGGCCCAACCGGTGCTTTTATCGTTATTGTTTACGGTATTCTGCAAACTTATGGTCTCGATGGATTGATCATATCAACCATCCTGGCGGGTTTCTTCCTCATCGCTTTCGGTTTGCTCCGACTGGGCTCCCTGTTGAAATTTATTCCACACCCACTGGTTGTTGGGTTCACCAGCGGTATTGCCCTGGTTATTTTTACCACTCAGATTAAAGATGCCCTGGGCTTGCAGCTCGAAGATATGCCATCGGAGTTTTTGGCTAAGTGGGGAACTTATTTCTCCAATCTCGATCAGCTCAATCCTACGGCTTTGGTGATTACCGTTGTGACCATCCTGATTTCGGTTTATTTTAAAAAGATCACGACCAAGATTCCCGGCTCGTTTGTAGCTATTGTGCTGGTAACAGCGGTGGTTCAGTTGGTGGGAATGCCAGTAGCGACGATTGAAACCGTGTTTGGCGATATTCCGCAGACGATTAGCCTGTCGGTGCCCAGCCTCGACTTTAGCCAGCTGCATTTGTACCTGGCACCAGCCCTGACGATCGCTCTGCTGGGCGGTATTGAAAGTTTGCTGTCGGCAGTGGTATCCGATGGGATGATCGGGGGGAACCACCGTTCCAATACCGAACTGATTGCCCAGGGAATTGCCAATGTGGTAACGCCCTTCTTTGGTGGAATTCCCGCAACCGGAGCCATCGCGCGTACAGCGACCAATGTGAAAAATGGCGGACGTACGCCGGTCTCGGGAGCTATCCATGCGGTGACCTTGCTGTTTATCATGCTCTTTTTTGGTGGCCTGGCCAAGCTCATCCCCATGTCGTGCCTGGCCGGTATCCTAATTGTGGTGTCGTACAATATGAGCGAATGGCGCTCGTTTGTGTCCATTCTGAAAGGATCAGCCTTCGATATTCTGATCCTGCTGGTGACCTTCTTTCTGACTGTTTTGGTCGATCTGACCTTCGCTATCGAAATTGGTATTGTCCTCTCGGCCTTACTGTTTATGAAACGAATGGCTGATGCAGGCGCAAATCCGGAGTTCGAAATTGACTCGGATGTGTTGGAAAATTATTCTGATTTGCCCAAGGGGATTGGTATTTACGAAATTAGCGGGCCCTTCTTTTTTGCATCGGCCAAACAATACAGTTCAACACTGAAGCTGATTGGACTGAAATCGCAAGTGCTGATTATCCGCATGCGCCACGTGCCGTTTATCGACTCAACCGGTTTGCATAACCTGAAGGATGTGGTGAAGCAAATCCAAAACAGTGGCACCAAAGTCTACCTGTCGGGTGTTCGACCCAATGTGATGAAAGACCTGGATAAAGGACAGCTTTTCGAGCTGATTGAACGCGACAATGTGTTGTCGGCCTTCGACCAGGCCTTGTATAAAGCCGCTGAAGGGTTGAAACAAAAAGCAGTTTAATCGCGGAACATTTGTTTCACAATTTTAGCTTCGGTTAAAAATGAAAGTCCCTGCTGATTGCTGGTTCCGGTCATTACAGCCTGAATCAGCAATTGGCCGGCATTTTCGCGGGCGCCCCAATCCACTAAAAAGCTGGCGCCGGCTCCTCCTTGATCTTCCTGGTATTCCACTACAAATTCAATTGATTCCAGCGGCTTCAGTAAAATCGTTGAGTCGATATACTTCCGTAACTGCTTGCCGTACGAATCGTTATAGTTCGCGCTAAAAACATAGGCCGTATCGGTTAGTGATGTATTGCGGATACTAAGCGTTGAGGTGAGCAGAAAGCGCTTGGTGCCATCGATATGGTAAATGTCAGAATAAATGGGGACGTAGTTGGTCTCCAGGTAATTAACGGCGTTCGATTGCAGGTCGACAAAAGTGTACTTGTGACTGGGGTGCTGCATTTTCTTCATGTTTTCAGCCTTTTTCTGCGGCTGGCAGGCGCCAATCAGCAAGGCCGCCAGTATTAGGGAATAAGAGATTTTCATAAACGATCGAATTATACCGGTTTATATTTATTAACAATAACATTGAATGATGCCAGGGCATCTTGCCCGGGGCACTCAAGAGCAAAGGCATTGGGGCGTCCCGTTCAACACGTGTTGGCCTTTCATTTCGATTGCAAAAGCTGCTACTTCCACCGGGGAATTGATGCGGCAGATTTTTTTCCTAATTTAGCAAAGTCTGCACAGTTAACCTTAATTCTACAACGATAAGTTTTGCTATGAACTACACATCCTGTTTGCTTTGTTTGCTGCTGTTGGTTTGGAAGCCCTCGCTATCGCAAGAACGCTATCGCGAACAAATTGCCGATTCGGTGGTGATGGACACTTACAGTTATGCCGAAAAAGATGAGCAGGTGCTGGATCTGGATTTGTACCAGCCTGCCTTCGACGGCGCTTACGACCGGCCGGTGCTGGTTTATATTCATGGTGGAGGTTTTGCTGGCGGCGCGCGTAACGAGGCCTACATCGTTGATTTTTGTCGGCAGATGGCCGCCTGTGGCTATGTCGTTGCTTCGGTCGACTACCGGCTTACGCGCGCCGGAAAGGATACGGGCTTTGGCTGCGAGTGCCCGGCAGAAGAAAAGCTGAACAGCTTTCAGTCCGCAGTTGAGGATGTGCAGGATGCGACTTATTTTTTGATTGAGCGTTGGGAGCAGTTTGCCATCGACCCCCATCAGATTATCCTGGCTGGCAGTAGTGCCGGAGCCGAAACGGCACTGAACACGGCTTTTCAGCCGCCTTATTGCTATGGGCTCGACTCGGGGCCAGTGTCGTACGCCGGGGTCATTAGCATGGCCGGAGCTATTCCGGATACAAGCCTTATTTATAACGACTCTGCCGTTCCCGCGCTCTTGTTTCATGGCACCGACGATGAGCTGGTGCCCTATGCTACGGCTCCGCATCACTTTTGTGATGAAACTGCTCCGGGCTATCTGCTTTTAGATGGTTCGCAAACAATTGCAGAACGTTTGCAGCAGCTGGATAAGCCCTATTGGTTTTTCACACTGTGCGGAGTCGACCACCAGGTGTATCGCTCGGCGATGACCGATTACCGGGATGAAATCATTCAATTTTGTTACGACTATGTGCTGAAGGGATCAGCCGAACAACGCAATACGGTTGTTGAGCAGCAACAATCTACCCATAAATTTGCCTTTAACAGATGTAATTCCGACGATGATGATACCCGTGAATAAAAAGAAAAGCCTACTGATTTTGATGTTATTGGTGTCAGTTGCAGCACAGGCAATCGATCTGAAAGTGATGAGCTGGAATATCCGCTATAATAATCCGGATGATGGTGAGAATGCCTGGCCTTTGCGCAAAAAGCAGGTGAGCGAGCTGGTGCTGACCTATGCGCCCGATGTGCTTGGCGTGCAGGAAGCATTGCTGGGACAGGTGAACGATCTTGCCTCTCAATTGCCTGGCTACGATTGGGTAGGGGTAGGCCGCGACGACGGAAAAAATGCCGGCGAATATGCACCGATTTTTTACGACTCACGGCGCTTTCAGCTTAAGGAGCAGGGCTGGTTTTGGCTATCCGAAACGCCTGATGTGCCCAGCAGAGGCTGGGATGCGGCCTTGCCCCGGATCTGTACTTACATTAAACTGGAAGAGTACGACAGCCACCGCAACTTCTGGGTGTTTAACACCCATTTCGATCACGTGGGAGATCAGGCTCGTAAGGAAGCGGCCAAATTAATTTTCGATAAGATCCGAACACTCAATAGAAAGGATAAGCTTCCGGTTATGCTGACCGGCGACTTCAACCTGGAACCCGACAGCGATCCGATAAAATGGTTAGCCCGCAAAATGAACGATAGCCGCGACGAAGCAGCCGAGCCGCTAGGCCCGGAAGGCACGTTCAACGCGTTCGATTTTAACAGTGCGCTCGACAAACGTATCGACTACATTTTTGTGAACCGAAAGGTTGACGGCGTCGGGAAATACAGTGTGCTGTCCGATTCGTACGATCAGAAATATCCATCGGATCACCTGCCTGTTTTTGTTGAACTGTGGTTTAAGTAGTCCAAAAATCTTGTTCTTGCTGAACAAATTCCGCAGCAAACTGTCCTGACGGTTATGAAATCAGATTTTATAATTGTTGGGCAGGGGCTTGCCGGAAGTTTACTGAGCTATGAACTGTTAAAGCGGGGCCAAAAAGTGGCGGTGATTGATTCGCCGGATTACCGGAAGGCCTCGGAAGTGGCTGCCGGTCTGGTGAATCCGGTTGTTTTTCGACGTTTAACGCGCAGCTGGCTGGTGGATGACCTCTATCCACAGTTGGCGAGTACCTTTGCCGAGCTGGAGGAGCTGCTGGGCTGCCGAATCTTTTACCCGATGAAAATTCGCAAAGTTTTTGGCTCGGGGGAGGCAAGCTTCTGGCAGAAGAAAGTTGCCGACAATGAGTTGGCTGAATACCTGAACGCAGCGCCCGATTTTACGCGCTACCCGGAGTTGAAACTCGAGCAGGGTAGCGGCTGGGTTGAAAAAGCCGGACGGGTGGATCTGGAAACATTCCTGGCCGCTTATCGGTCGTGGTTGAAGGCAAAGTGCTTGTTGTACGAGCTTAATTTCGAATACGAGCGGATGATCCTGCATCCTGGCCGGGTGGTGTACGGGCCGCTTGAAGGACGCAAGCTCATTTTTTGTGAAGGTTACCGGGCCTCGCAGAATCCCTTCTTTCAACAGATTCAATTTAAACATACCAAAGGGGAAGTGCTCAATCTGGTGGCAGACCGTTACCGGGCAGATTTTATTCTGAATAAGGCTTTTTTCCTGATGCCCACAGGCGGGGGCGAATTTCGGCTTGGCGCAACCTATGATTGGGATAATTTGGATGAAGAACCAACGGAAGCCGCCCGAGATGAGTTGACGGGAAAGCTGGAGCAGGTTTTCAACGGACACTACCGGATTAGCGGTCAACGGGCAGGCATTCGTCCTACTACGCACGACCGCAGGCCTGTTGCGGGGCTGCATCCCGATCATCCGCAGCTCGGAATTTTTAATGGCCTGGGCTCAAAAGGCTGTATGCTCGCGCCCTATTTTTCCCGGCAGTTGGCAGCCCACCTGATTAATCCATCCGTGCCACTTCATCCACAAGTTGACCTAAGACGGTATTGCTAGCGAGCAAGGCGATTTTCGAAGGCGGAGACCGGTGTCCTCATCGGATGGATTTTGCAACTGTTGCCGGGTGCACCGAAGCATCGGTTGCGATCAGCTTGGGCAATTAACCAGTACGTGAATGGCTTTTCAGAATAGTAAGTTTTACTTTTCCGGTTTTAAATTGAAAATATCCTTTGTACATTTGAGTCCACTTCTTCACCCTTAATCCCGTAATAATGGCCTTGTAGGGGTGTTGGATGAAGGATGAAGAAGCTGTAACCTAACGAAACAAATAACTTATGCTATCAGGTATCAAGAAATCCTTGTTTCTTTTTGCTGCGCTATTGTTTTTTATGCCGGCGATTGCTCAAGTAGAAGTCACTCAGTTATATGTTGAAAATAAGATCAATCCGACGGGGATTGATGTGTTGTATCCGCGCCTTTCGTGGACCCTGGAATCGTCGAAGCGGAACATGAGGCAGTCGGCTTTCGACATTCGGGTGAGCGAAAGCCTGGAGTCGCTGCAGAAGGGAGTCGATCTGATTTTCAGCACCGGCAAGATCCCTTCCGATCAGTCGGTTTTTGTCCAGTTTACCGGTAACACGCTCAAGCCCGGACGCAAGTATTATTGGCAGGTGCGCGTGTGGGATCAGAATGACAGAGCCTCGAAGTGGAGCACGCCTAACTACTGGATCATGGGGCTGATGGGCCCGCAGCACTGGCAGGCCAAATGGATAGAGGCGGGAGTGCAGGACCGGAGCAGTCGCCAATCTCCGATTATGCGCAAAGAGTTTGCCCTTCAGAAGCCGGTTCGGCTGGCGGTGGCTTTTGTCACAGCTCGCGGGATGTACGAAGCCGAGATAAACGGAAAGCGCGTTGGCGATTTATACCTCACCCCGGGGTGGACCAGCTATAATAAGCGATTGCAGTATCAAACCTTCGATGTGACCGATTTGCTGAATGAAGGTAAGAATGCCATTGGTGTGACCCTGGGCGACGGTTGGTACCGCGGGAAACTGGGTTTCAACCCCAAACCGGACAACTATGGGAAGGAGTTGGCGCTGTTGTTTCAGATGCAGGTGATTTATACCGATGGTACTACCGAGCAGATTATCTCCGACGGCAGCTGGCTTTCATCGCGGGGGCCGATCTTATCGTCCGAAATTTATGATGGCGAGCAGTATGATGCCCGTTTGGAGCAGGAGGGCTGGTCGAAACCGGGCTTTGTGGATGTTGATTGGGCGGCCATCCGGTTGGCAAATTACCCGGTTATCAACTTGGTTACCACCGAAAATGAACCGATTCGCAAGCAGGAGAAATTTTCGCCTGTAAAAATACTCACCACGCCCAAAGGCGAAAAGGTGCTCGATTTTGGGCAAAACCTGGTGGGCTGGGTGCAGGTGAAAGCGACAGGCAAAGCCGGCGATCAAATACGCATTCAGCACGCCGAAGTGCTGGATAAAGAAGGAAATTTTTACACGGCCAACCTGAGGACGGCTAAGCAGACCAACAGTTATATCCTGAAAGGTGGAGGAGAGGAAATTTTTGAACCTCATTTTTGCTTCCAGGGCTTTCGTTACATTAAAGTTGAAGCCTATCCCGGCGAGTTAAAAGCCGAGAATTTTACAGCTTTTGCGCTTTATTCGGATATGCAGCAAACCGGCAGCTTTTCGTGTTCCGATGACTTTGTAAACCGATTACAGCACAATATTCAATGGAGCCAGCGCGGCAATTTTCTGGATGTGCCAACTGATTGTCCGCAGCGCGACGAGCGTCTGGGCTGGACCGGCGATGCTCAGGCTTTTGCGGCAACGGCAGCTTTCAACTTCAACGTAAATAGTTTTTACGCCAAGTGGCTGAAGGATCTGGCTGCCGACCAGGCTGCCGATGGCAGTGTTCCCAATGTGATCCCAAACATACTGGATGAGCAATGCAGCCCGGGCTGGGGCGATGTGGCTACGATTGCACCTTGGGTGATGTATCGCACCTACGGCGATAAGGTATTGCTGGAAAATCAGTACGAGAGTATGAAAAAGTGGGTGAAGTACATCCAAAACAGTGCGCAGAATAATTTGTGGAAGCCGAAGCAGTCGTTCGGCGACTGGTTGTTTTACCGTCCCGAGGATGATAACAGCGGGCGAGCCGCCGCAACGGATAAAGATTTGATTGCGCAGTGTTTTTATGCCCATTCTACGCAGCTGTTGATCAACGCGGCAAAAGTGCTTGAAAAGAATTATGAAGTGAGCTATTTCGATTCGTTGCTGACCCATATAAAAGATGCCTTTCTGCACGAATATGTCACTCCTGCCGGGCGGATGGTTTCCGGAACACAGACAGCTTATGTGCTGGCTTTGCAGTTCGATATGTTGCCCGAAGCCATGCGCGCCGATGCAGTAGAGCGCCTGGTGCAAAATATTCATGACTATGGCGATCACTTAACGACTGGATTTTTGGGCACTCCCTATTTGTGTCACGTCTTGTCGCGTTTTGGGCACAGCGATCTGGCTTATCAGCTGCTGTTGGAGAAATCGTACCCTTCGTGGTTATACCCGGTTACCATGGGGGCCACCACGATTTGGGAACGCTGGGATGGCATTAAGCCTGACGGAACGCTCCAAACCCCGGGGATGAATTCTTTTAATCATTATGCTTATGGTGCAATCGGCGAGTGGATGTATGGCGTTGCTGCGGGTATTCAGTCGGCACCCGAAGTGCCCGGATTTAAGGAAATTCAGATTAAACCGGTTGTTACGCGAAGGCTGAATTTTGTAGAAGCCGAATTTCAAACTTATTATGGCAAGCTTGTGTCGCACTGGCAATGGGAGCAGGGGCAGCTGCTGTTTCAGCTTAGCATACCCGTGAATACAAGCGCCAGGGTTTTTATCCCGGCGCAATCGGTCGATCAGATTCGCGAGGATGGCAGAGCACTGCGTTCGCATCGTGATCTGGAACTGATCGGTCAGGTAGATGGTTATGTGGAGGTGATGCTTGGCTCGGGGGACTATGAGTTTCAGATCAGCCGCTAGATGGCCGCTAATCGGGCAGTTTGTTGGTGTATTTCATCAATACGCTGATATTCCCTGTTTTTCGGTAGTTTATCCCCCATAAAAAGGTAAAATGTCGGTCGTTCGAGAGCAGTTGACCCGCTATTTTTGCTATTGTTGATGAGTGTATATTTTTTAACAAGCGAAGACCTATGAACGTATTTAAACCTTTATTGTCCACGATGCTCGCCGCATCATTTTTTGTTGCTACTTCGTGTAGCCAAACTAAAAAAGCAGATCAGCAACGTCCGATCGAGTTGGGAATAAAACTCGCTGATTCGGATATGGCCCGCTTTCCGGATGCCTCGATGCTGGACTGGAGTTCGAAACCCAAATGGAGTTACACGCAGGGATTGGTTAGCCTGGCCTTGCAGCGTTTAACCGATGAAACAGGAGATCAGAAATACTACGATTATGGCTTTGCTTATGCCGATAAAATGATTGGCGAGGATGGTTCGATTAAAACCTACAAGAAGGAAAAGTATAATTTGGATTTGGTGAACTCGGGAAAGATTCTTTTCCAGATTTATGCGAAAACCGGCGAACAACGCTTCAAAACGGCTATGGATACGCTTTATGCCCAGTTGGAAAGTCAACCAACGACCTCGGATGGCGGTTACTGGCATAAGAAAATCTATCCTTACCAGATGTGGCTAGATGGTGTTTATATGGCCGACCCTTTCCATGCGCAGTATGGCAAAGTATTTAATAAGCCCGAGGCCATCGATCATGCCATGCATCAGGTTTTCACCATTCAGAAACATACCCACGACAGCATTACCGGCTTAAATTTTCACGGTTGGGACGAAAGTCGCGAACAAGCGTGGGCCGACTCAGTTACCGGTCTTTCGCAACATGTGTGGGGACGGGCACAAGGTTGGTATGCCATGGCTTTGGTCGATATTCTCGACTTTGTGCCGGAAGATCATCCGCAACGAGCCGAGTTTATCGGGATCCTGAAATCGGTTTATGCAGCAATTCTGAAAGCGCAGGATCCCACAACAGGTGTTTGGTGGCAGGTAATGGATGCTCCCGGTCGGGAAGGCAACTATCTGGAGTCGACCTGCTCGTCGATGTTTGTATACGCTTTTGCTAAAGCAAACCGGATGGGCTATGTGGATGATAGCTACATGGAAGCGGCGAAAAAGGGATTTGACGGCATTGTCAGGAATTTTATTAAAACCGAGGAAGATGGAAGTCTGTCGCTCACTCAATGTTGTGCTGTGGCTGGTTTGGGCGGTAATCCCTATCGCGACGGATCGTTTGAGTACTACACGTCAACAGAAATTCGGGATAACGACCCCAAGGGTGTTGGCCCCTTTGTGATGGCAACCATTGAATTGCAAAAAGATTTAGATCAGCATACAAAATAAATGTCAGATTCAGAAATAGAGTAGATATTGCAGAGGGTGGCTATGACGATAGCTGCCCTTTTTTTGAAAGTCTTACCACCCAGAGGCGCTAAGTTGCAAAGCCAATACTTGGTTTTGATGAGAGGTGGAACGACAACCCGACAACTTGTGAAAACAACGACAACAGTATAGTTGAAAGAATCCTAAACTTTCATCCCTGTTGGTGATTCCCCGGAATCATGTAGGTCTTTTTTGAATCTACTCCAATAGCATCCCTCCGGGATAGCACGAAGCTTCCGGGGCGCCTGTCATCATCGATAAGAACCAGTCTGAAATTGCTTCGGTGCATGTTTTGTGACGACAAGCCGGCAACATCTGACAAGCACGACAACCCGGTATCCGCAAATTCTCCACTTTCATTGCTGCGAAAATGATAAATTTATCCGCTGTGGTTCTTCGTTGAACATTCTCCTTCTTACCTTTGCCGTATTATATCCTAAATCAACATGAAAGATGAAGTCAGAAATTTTAGTGCGCGAAGCATGTGTTGAGACCGTAGAAGAATGTGTGCTGGCCGAACAAAACGGGGCTAATCGCCTGGAGCTTTGTTCCGATCTGGCCAACGATGGACTTAGCCCATCGGTAGAACTGCTGGAGCAGGTGATGCTTAAGGTCAATATTCCGATTAAAGCAATGGTGCGACCGCGAGCCGGAGGCTTTCTGTATTCCGAAGAGGAGATCCGACAAATGGAGCAAGAGATTGCTTTTTTTAAGGCCAAGGGCGTTTATGGCGTGGTGTTCGGTATGACCACGGCCGATAACGAATTGGATATTGCGGCAATCCGACGTTTGGCGCAGGCGGCAAAGCCGATGAATGTCTGTGTGCATAAAGCCATTGATGGCGTGAAGGACCCGTGGGCCGATTTTCAACGTTTATACCGGGAAGTACCCGAGGTTGATGCCGTGCTGACTTCGGGAGGAGCGCAAACGGCTGCCGAAGGGGCTGAGCTGCTTCAACAGATGACCGCTTTGGGTGGCGATAAGCTGAAGGTTGTTGTTGCCGGAAAGGTGACCAGCGAGAATATTGATGAGCTTTGCCGGACGATTGGCGCAAGCGAGTATCACGGGAAAAAGATTGTAGGGGAGCTGAAGTAAGCTCTTTTTGTATTGGCCACCACTTCCGTAAAATCTTCTTTTTTCTTTACTGGAGTGCAAGTCTGAGAAGCCGGGGCGCCACTATGCCCCGCTTTTTCGGTGAAAGTCGACCACACGAAGACACTAAGTCGAATGTCAATAACTGGTTTTGATGAGAGGTGGAATGACAACCCGACAATTTGTGACAACCACGACAACCCTCGCCTTTCATCCCTGTTGGTGATTCCCCGGAATCATGAAGGTTTTTGCATCAATAATACCCTGTAATGTAAAAAAGGTTTGAGGCTCAGCCCCAAACCTTTTTTTATGGTTGTTTTTCGAGAATACTTCGTCAATTAAGCATCTACCAGGTCCAGTACTTTTGTATCGGCGGCAACCGTTTCGCCAACTTCAACAAAGATTTCGTTTACAGTACCACCAACTTCAGCAGTGATGCTGTTTTCCATCTTCATAGCTTCCAATACAAGGATAACTTGTCCCGGTTGTACTTTGTCGCCCGGGTTCACCTGGATGTCCAGAATTTTACCAGGCATCGGAACTGTAACTCCGGTTGTAGGCCCTACGGCTACTTTTGTTGCTGCTTTGGGTTTTTCCTGACTTGCTTTGGCTACAGGCTCAGCAACAACGTCCATGATAACAGCTTCGCCGGCTAAGTTTTCACCAACCGAAGCAACCAGGTTGTTCACATAACCTTCAGCTGTTGAGGTAATGGTATTTTCCATTTTCATTGCTTCAACAATTGCCACAGGCTGGCCCATTTTTACTTTATCGCCCGGAGCAACCAGGTAGTTCAGTAAACGACCCGGCAGTGGAGTAACAATTGTTTCGCCAACAATTTTCTTGGCAGCTGATGCTTTTGGTGCTTCTGTTGTTGCGGCAGCTTGAGGTTCCGACGCTTTTTTCGCTTCCCAGGCAGCTTTCTTCACCCCTGTCAGGTAACCTTTGGCAACCATCGGGAACAATTCCAGCAACAGTACTTCTTCTTCGTTTTCGGCTAATTTAACACCGCCAAATTCATCTAATGTTGGGTTTGGCTGCATTTTGTAAGTCGACGTGTCGAATGGGCGCTCATCGCGGTGACCACAAATTTTCTCACGGAAATCAGGGTTTACCGGAATTGGTGTTTCACCGTATTCACCTTTTACCAGGCTCTTAAACTGGTTGGATACGTTGGTGTACATCGGTTTTCCGTTTTTAACGTCCATTGCGCAGTTAACGGCCTGTGCACCTACAATTTGAGATGTTGGTGTTACCAGCGGAGGCAAACCGGCGTCCATACGAACCTGAGGAATCAGTTTCATGGCATCTTCCAGAATGTCTTCCGATTTCAAGGCTTTCAGCTGAGCAACCATGTTGGTATACATACCTCCGGGTACCTGAGCTGTTTGAACCAGTTTGTTGGGTTTTGGGAAGTTGAAATAAGCTTCAATTTGGTGGCAAGCGGCTAATAAAGCATCTTCGTTTCCGGCTTTGCATTCTGCAATAGCCTTGTTGAATAATGCATCTACTTCAGCAGGTAATTTATCGGTTAATGGGTTGAATGCTTTCGGGAACTGTTTGCCGGCATCGATGTCGGCCAGTTCTTTGCGGATATTGTACAATTCTTTGTTGATCTTCGCAACGGCTTCCATGTTAACATCCAACTCGATGCCTAATTTTTGGCAGAAGATGTAAATCAGTTCAATGGCTGGAGCAGCAGGTCCACCCGCGAAGTTCCAGATATTGGTGTCTACAATATCAACACCGTTCATGATTGCGGCCAAAACAGCTGCCAGACCGTAACCTGGTGTACAGTGTGTGTGGAAATCAACCGGAATTTGCAGGGTTTTCTTGAACTCAGAGATCAATTTGGCAACACGCATCGGCGGAATCAAACCGCTCATATCCTTGATGGTGATCATATCAGCACCCAGCTTTTCCAGATCTTTGGCTTTGTTCAGGAAGTAAGCGTCGGTAAATACGGGCTTGTAAGCAGGCTCGGCAGCAGCTGCTGGTGCTTGTGCTTTTTTTCCGAACAATTTGCCCAGGAACCCTTTTTTAGGTTCTTCAACAACCGGCTCTTCTTTTTTCTCCGGCTCCGGATCAATGGTGTAACAAACCGCACAGTCGGCAATACCTCCGTGTTGTTTGACGTATTTAATGGTCGATTTAACGTTATTGATATCGTTCAGGGCATCGAAAATACGCATGATTCCCAAGCCCGATTGAATTGCATTGCGAGAGAAACCATCAATGATTTCGTCGGTGTAAGGTGTATAGCCAAAAAGGTTACGGCCACGAGATAGTGCAGTTAGTTTGCTAACATCGCCCACCGCTTTTTTAATGGTTTGTAACCGTGTCCACGGGTTTTCGTTTAGGTAGCGCATAACCGAATCCGGCACCGCTCCACCCCATACCTCCATGGCGTAAAAGTTAGCAGACTTGTAAAATGGGAGAACTCTGTCGATTTGCTCCTGGCGCAAACGAGTGGCAAACAACGATTGTTGGCCATCTCTCAGAGTCAGATCTCTTATTAAAAGCTTTTTTGACATAGGTAGTGATCAAAAATGTTAATGAATTGAAGTTATAATTGTAACCCTATTGGTTTTTACAAAGGCAAAATTACAAGAAACAATAGAAATTATTTATGACTTTCATCGACTTTTTCAATAAGATGTTTTAAAATTTACACTTAGAAAATATAGAATAATGTTCATGTTTTCATCTTTTCATCGATCTCTAACGGGCATTTTGATAGTTTAAGGTTGTACTTGGTTTTGAAATGTAATTCGGATTCGTACACGGACTGATTAAATGAATTTGTAATGGCGAGATGGCTTGCAAATTGTCGTTTGAGTCTGGGCTTGTCGAGAGTCTTGTAGTGTTAATTCAAGCTTAGCTGACAGATCGATTAGTTAAGGTTTAGTTTACATTGCCGGGCCGATGTTCAGTCTGTTTGCTTTTTCTTCGGTTGGCTGGGGGCTAAATCCGGCTTTTGATGTAAGCGATGCGCGAATAAGACAATGATGGGTAATCGGCTGAAGCAATTGACTGATTTTTATCTTCAACCTGTCTCTTCCGAAAAGCTAATTTCGCCGGCTGATCTAAGCTTTTCGTTTGATTCCGTTCTTTATAAAAATGAAAGGGGAAACCGATCTCCATGACTCCTCGTTGATCAAAAGATCTCCTTGCTCGTTGACGCTGTTGTGGACAACAACTTGATAACTTTTGAAAACAACGACAACAGCCTGGTCGAAAATCCTAAACTTTCATTCCTGTTGGTGATTCCCATGAATCATGAAGGTTTTTTCTGAAAGTGCACCACGCAAAGATGCTAAGGCACAATGTCAATAACTGGTTCTGATTAGATGAGGAATGACAACCCGACAACTTTTGAAAACAACAACAACAGCATCGTCTAAAATAGTAGACTTTCACTCCTGTTGGTGATTCCCATGAATCATGAAGGTTTTTTGTGTTGGTGCGGGTGCTGATAATCTTTGGGGTGTCAGCACATTTGCGCTAATCGCCTCTGGTTTTGTTGAGGCATTTGCTTGGCGGATCAAGCGATTTTTTGTTTACACCGATAAATTTTAGAAGCAACCACCCCATGAATAAGTTTCTGACGCTCGTTTGGGCGATCTTACTCAGCCAAATTGTATTTGCGCAAAAAGCTCCCGTTAACCGTTCTGTTGTTGATTTGTCGCCGGCAGCCTGCGGCGAAATCGTAAAGCATAGTTTTTATACCCTGGCCTATTCCGAGCAGGATGAACAGCCTTATTGGGTGTATTATGTGTTGACACCCGACTTTTTGGCCGGCAGTCAGCCACGCAAGGATGCTTTTCGAGCCGATCCGGCAGTGCGCACCGGCTCTGCCAGCCTGGCCGATTATTCCGGCAGTGGTTACGATCGGGGGCACTTGTGCCCTGCCGGCGACATGGTGTTTAATGCCCGCTCCATGTCCGAATCGTTCTATCTGTCGAATATGTCGCCGCAGGAACCTTCATTTAATCGGGGCATTTGGAAGAAACTCGAAGCTCTTGTGCGGCAATGGGCAAAAGATGCCGAGCTGACCTATGTGGTAACTGGCGGTATTTTGGCAAATAATAAAGGGCACATCGGTCCCGGTCGGGTTACCGTGCCCGGATACTATTATAAGGCGGTGTATTGTCCCGGGAAGGGGATGATTGGCTTTGTGCTTCCCAACGAGGGCTCGAACCGGCCTGTTAGCGATTTTATTGTTTCGGTAGACCGGATAGAGGAGCTGACCAAGCTGGATCTTTTCGCAAAGCTGCCCGATGCCCGGGAAAAGCAACTCGAAGCATCGGTTGATCCGGCAAGTTGGGGCTTTGCCGGTCATTCGCAACTTCATGCTAAGGCGCCGGCTCAAAAGGCAGCCACGCCAAAGAGCGGCAGCCCGGTGCAGTGCGCGGCAAAAACAAAATCCGGAAGCCGATGCAAGCGAATGGCGGCACAAGGCTCGAAATACTGCTGGCAGCATAAAAAATAAGGTCGTTCATTCGTAAAACCTCGAAAGGCAAACTGTTCTATTCGTTCAATTTCAATAGTCTTTCTTTTTTCTGAAAGTTTTACTACGCAGAGGGCTAAGGCGTCATGTCAATAAAGGTGTTGATCAGAGGTGGGACGACAACCCGACAACTGCTGAAAACAACGACAACAGCATCGTCGAGAAATACTAAACTATCATCCCTGCTGGTGATTCGCCGGAATCATCGGTGTCTTTATTGAAAGTCCTTCCGGGTGATGCGCCTGCCTGCGGTAGGCAGGGTTTCCAACCGCATCGGGGATGCTTTGAATTGCGATTGAGCTTGAAGCTGAAGCCACGACTCACATTGTAACAAACTGGTATGGCTTCAGCTTCGTGCGATCTGGTTTTATTCGTTTGCTAAGTCTATAATCAGCCTGATGTTCATGGGTGAGGGCAAAGAGCACGTGATCAACCTGCTGTTTCGTTTTAAAAGATGTTTTTAAAATCTTAACATATTCGTTGTGTACTTCGTAATGGAGAATAGTATTAATTCAAACCTCTCCGTTATGAAATCGCACTCGTTTTTATACACCGCTTTTTTGATATTGATCATTTTGACAAGTTGTAATACAAAGCCGGAAATAGGGCTTTTGTTAGCAAATACCGAAGTGGAAAGATGGTCGAAGGACCGGGATTCGTTCGTTAAAATGGTTGACGAACTCAAAGGTAATGTTGTGGTTAAAGATGCCCAGGGAGATCCTGATCTTCAGTTTCAGCAAGCCCTCGAGATGATTAATGGCGGGATTGATGTTCTTGTTATTATTCCCGCGGATAAGATTGTTGCACAAGGGATTGTGAAGATGGCAAAGTCAAGTCATATTCCGGTGGTGGCTTACGACCGGATCATTCGCGATTGCGATCTTGATTTCTATGTGTCGGCCGATAATATACAGGTTGGTGAGCTACAGGCAGGCTACCTGACGAAAATCAAACCAGCGGGGAACTATGTGTTAATGACCGGTCCGGAGTCCGATAATAACTCTTATCAACTTTATTTGGGATGGATGGATATCCTTCAACCTTTGGTCGACAAGGGGGATGTTCATGTTGTTTATAGTGGGTTTACCAATAAATGGGATGCGAAGGAAGGTTATCGTGTGATGAATGAGTTAATGCAGAAGGATACGACAATTGATGCCGTTTTAACCGGAGCCGATGTGCTCGCTACCGGAGTTATTAATGCACTGCGCGAACGGGATTTGGATGGAACCATGCTGATTGCCGGACAGGATGCGGATTTGAATGCGGTGCAGAACATTGCGATCGGAAGCCAAACCATGACCGTGTATAAACCGTTGGGAAAAATGGCCTATTATGCCGCACAGGCTGCTATAAAACTAGCTAAAGGCAAAGAGCCGGTTTATGCGGTTACCGTGAACAACGGGCAGGTTCAGGTGCCGTCGGTTTTAGTGAAGGGCCAGGTTGTTTATAAGGAAAACATTAAAATGACTGTTGTTTCTGAAGGGTTTGTTACCGAGAAGGAGATTTTTGAATAATACGGCTTGTAGTAAACCTCTTCAAAGAAGCGCGTAATGAACATTGCGCGCTTCTTGCATATTGGACAGGGGGGCGATTAGTAGGATGCAGGGTTCGGCATCAGCCTGGTTGACGGGGACTATTCAATCCGATTACAAACGAAACAGCCCAGATGAGGAGTCGTTTAGCGAGTTGATGGATCGTGTTTGTCGGAGTTCTCGGGTGTTTTTGCTTAATGCATTGGCTATAAAAAAGGAAAGCCCTCCGTTGCTAAAGCTCAGGAGGGCGAATGTGGAGATGCCGGGAACGGAACTTAAGCCTGAAACCCCTGCAAATATTGATGTTTTATTTTTACATAAGCTGAAAGCTCCCGAATTGCCACCTCGAAAACAGGCCTTTTTCTACTTCAATTTGCTTTCACGGGCATTTTAAAGGTAGTCAAATTATTCTTCCGTTTTATGAATTAGGTAAATGATTTTAATCAAATTTCTCCCATTGTGTCTATTTGTAATCAATTTTCACAGCAAATAATTGTTTTTCTCTTATCTTTGGAATAATCGTTTTTCACGAAATATCATGATAGATAATTGTATTTCTCCTAAGATAACTGTTTTTCACGGACGGTTTACACCTGAGGTTGGGTATTTGGAAGGCTATGGAGCCATCATTAATCATTTTGAATTGGCTGTGCCTATCCCGGATAGTCTTTCTTTGATTAGTGAGAAAAGAAGAAAGTATGAAGCCGATGGATGGATGGTTTTTACACCGAAGTATAAAACAGATGATTCATTATATCGAAAATTAGTTTTTGCCCTAAAGTATGAAGGGATCAACCTGTTGATCTTCAAAAAACTATTTCAAAAATTGCAGCCAGCAGGTGTTGTTGGCATGGTCCAGTCAGAGCCAACAAGCCAATACAGCAGGAGAATTTGGTTTCTGTATGAATGGCTAATGGGAGAGATGCTTGATATTCCTGACTTGAAGCAGGGGAATTTTGTGCCTCTCATTGACGAGAAACTTCAGTATGCAGTATCAGGCGTGAGATCGTCTCGTCACCGTATTCTAAATAATTTACCGGGCACTCCAGGTTTTTGCCCGTTAATTCACAAAACGGAAAAGCTTCAAAATTACCTGGAGGCTAAATTGCAGGATCAGAAAAGCAATTACTTAAGTAGTATTCACAAAGATGTTATGCAGCGGGCTGCTTCATTCTTGTTGCTGAAGGACTCCAAGGCATCGTTTACCATTGAAGGCGAAAATCCCGGAACAAATCGTGCTTTACGATGGGGGAAAGCTATTGGAGAAGCGGGAGTGCATTCACTGACAAAAGAGGAATTGTTGCGCCTTCAGGAAATCATTATCGAAAGTAAACGATTTACAAAGATGGGCTTTCGGACCGAAGGTGGCTTTGTTGGAGATCGGGACCGTGCAACTGGTGAACCGATACCAGATCATGTCTCAGCGAAGGCGGAAGACTTGGATCAATTAATTGATGGATTGATATCAACAAGTCAGTATTTGGAGAGCGAAAAGTTCGATCCTGTTTTGACAGCTGCGGCAATTGCTTTCGGCTTTGTTTTTATTCACCCCTTTTCCGATGGAAATGGCCGGATTCATCGTTATCTGATTCATCACATTTTGGCGAAACTGAATTTGACTCATCCAGGTGTGATTTTCCCGATATCGGCTTCGATCCTGGATAAGATTGATGAGTATCGACAAGTTTTGGAAAGCTATTCTCATCCGGTTTTGGACTTGATCGATTGGGAGGCGACACCGGACAATAATGTCAGAGTTCTGAATGATACGATTGACTATTACAGGTATTTTGACTGCACTCGCCAAGCGGAGTTCTTATTTGAATGTGCACTGGATACCGTCAATCGAATAATCCCGGAAGAGGTGGACTATATTCTAAAGTACGATGAATTTAAGCGGTACATCGACGATCAGTTTGAAATGCCGGATAAGTTGGTGGCAACATTAGTCCGATTTTTGGAGCAGGGGAGAGGCACGCTCTTGAAAAGGGCACGTACGAAGGAATTTGTGGAGCTGACGGATGAGGAAGTAGTTGAAATCGAACGAATCTTCAATGAAATATTTTAAAATCAAAGTATTCGCCTTTCGCGGATTGATTTGAATATATTATGTACTCGGTCAGTATTTTAAATTTTTATTGTTGCCTAAAACAAAAGCGAACACATTTAATGTGCCCGCTTTCAGTTGTGTCGTTTGTTTTTCGTGGAGATGCCGGGAGTCGAACCCGGGTCCAAACGAGGAAGCAATACGCTTTCTACATGCTTAGCCTCGACTTAATTTTCGAGCAGGGGCTGGATCAAGGCCACCGACCACTGCCTTAGCTTCTAAATTTTCGCAAAAGCTCCGAAGCAAAACTTTCACTATTCCCGATTTACTTGCATCACCGGATCGGGCCGCTTCAGGAAAATAGCACCCGGGTAATGTCTTGTCCTGGCACCTTGTGCCGGGATTAAGTGTAATCTACTCGGTAGAATTACGCAGCAAGAGCGTAGTTATTTTCGCCAATTAAAAGTTTGATCATTAGGATTTGCGAGCCAACAAACAAAGCTCGGCATGCTTACATACCTCTTCTACCCGCTGTCAAAACCAGTCATCCCCGGTAGAATGGGCTGCAAATTTAGCATATTTTCCGGAATATATGCAAGAACGCCTCTCTATTCGGTTTTACTGGTGCAATTTCAAAAGGTTTTACTGTTTGTAAATCGATTGCAGCCTTTGTCGGGCACCGCTTTTTGAGTATCTTGCTGCTAAACGTAACGTGAGTACAGCCTATGAAAATTGGTATATTGAGAGAAACCAGAAGATGGAAGGACCGACGGGTGGCTATTACCCCCGAGACTGCCGTATGGATCCGGGAAAATTACCCCGACGTTGAGTTATTTGTTCAAACCAGTGAGTTGCGGGTTCACACGGATGAAGAGTATAAGGCTCTGGGATTTCCGGTGGTGGAAGATGTATCGCACTGCGATGTGTTAATCGGCGTGAAAGAGGTTGAACCCGCGACAATGACAGCCGGCAAAACATACATCATGTTTGCCCATGTCGCCAAGAAGCAAGGCTACAATCAGTCTTTTTTTGCGGCGATGGCAGAAAAGAAAATCAGCCTGATCGACTACGAATATTTTACCGATACGAGTGGTAACCGTCTCGTGGCCTTTGGGTTTTGGGCCGGCGTTGTTGGGGCTTATTATGCCTTTAAAGGAATTGCCCGGCGTTTTCTGAAACTGGACATTCCCGGACCGGATCAGTGTCGCGATATGCAGGAGTTGCACCACCAGTTGAGGCAGTTTGAAATGCCTCCGTTAAAGATCGTTGTTACGGGCGGCGGCCGTGTTGCAGCCGGGGCATTGGAGATTATCCGCGAGAAAGGTATCGCAGAGGTTAGCCCGCGCGACTTTCTGGAACACAAGTATGATCACGCTGTTTTTACGCGCCTCGATCCGGAGGATTATGTTGTGAAGAAAGATGGCTCGTTTAATCTGCACGAGTTTTATAATGATCCGATCGATTATATTTCCAACTTTCATCCCTACCTGGCGGTGGCCGATGTGTTTGTTGCCTGCCATTTTTGGAATGATAAATCGCCGGTATTTTTTACGGCCGACGATTTGAATGAAAAGGATTTTGGCATTTCGTTGATTGCCGACATAAGCTGCGACCTGGAGGGGCCAATTCCGACAACCATCCGAACCAGCTCTATCGACGATCCGTTTTACGATATTAAGCCGGATGATTTGACAGAGCAGCCGCCTTTCAGTAGCCCGCAACACATCACCGTTATGGCGGTCGATAATTTACCGACAGCACTACCTATGGATGCTTCGCGATCGTTTGCCCGAGATATGTATACCAAGGTGTTTCCGGCGCTTTTCGGAACCGATGAGGAGGGGGTTATAAAGCGGGCGACTATTTTGAAAGATGGTCAGCTGACCGAAGAATACCGCTACCTGAGCGATTATTTGAACGGAAAGGGATAGCCGAATCTTACTTCGGTCCGAAAAGCGGGAATCGTTGAGGATCGTCGCCCGGTTGCGGCGACTATCGCGGTTGAGCACAAGTTCGATTTAAAACGAATTATAAATCAGGAATAAACGTCTGGATAAGCGAACAGAGCGGTGGAGGCGTGGGGTGAAGCCATCAAAAAAATATTGAATTCGACTGAAATTAAATCGGCAGATTTGATTTTGTTTTCGATGAAAATACTATTTTTGCCTCCCGTTAAGCGATCGGGATGTAGCGCAGTTGGTAGCGTACCACGTTCGGGACGTGGGGGTCGCTGGTTCGAATCCAGTCATCCCGACAATTTGAAAGATAAAAAATAATGAAGGCCTGTAAGTCAATCGATTTGCAGGCTTTTTTTATGTCGTTTCTTAACCAATAGATCGTTGGGTTTTTAGATTTTAGATGTTTGAGATGCCTTGATTTTTAGTGTTTTGGTAGCCTCGTTTGATGCGTTTTTTAAATTCTGGTCGTGTTTCTCGCCTCTGTTGTTCTCGTTGTTCTCAAAAGTTGTCGGGTTGTCGTTTCACCTCTAATCAGAACCAGTTATTGGCATGGCAAGTTAGCGCTTCAGCGTGGTGAGACTTTAAGAAAAAAGGATGAACCTCAGAAGTGAGATTCATCCTTTTCGGAATAAAATGTTTAATCCGGTTTGGTTTAATAAATTGGGTAAACCTGCTTAACCGGTTGAATCAGGAAATTGAATTCGTAGTCCTGATAGGGCATGCGGTATTCTTTACGCGGCAAAGTACCCCAGCTGGTTACACAGCCAAGTCCCATTTGTTTCTGATCGATGCAAACAGTCACAAAGTCGCTTTTTGTTACTTCCGCGAAATGACGTTGATCTTTTTCGGCGCCATCATCCAACGAATTGATGGTGTAGTTTAGAGCCGAAATAGAGTATGCTGCGTCCGATTTGAAGCAGAGACCGGTGCCATCGTGTGCGGTTTGTGCCCACCAGCGAACATCGGATTTGGTGCCCGTTTCCTGTGGGCGAATATAAGCATAGGCTTGCTCGCAAACGTTTTGGTCGTACAAGCCGATGAACTCCGAATCCTTGCGGTCGATGTAGTTTTCGCCCGGACCACGGCCATAATATTTGATATGCTGATAGTCGGCGGGCATTTCCAGTTTCATACCAAAACGGAATAAATCGGCAACCTTTTCTTTGGCTCCTGCTGTTAGCTGCTGACTCACTTTCACGGCACCTTCATTGTTAATCAGGTAAGTTAATTGCAGTTTGCCGTCAACCTGAGGCAGTTCGTAAGCTGCGTTTACTTCCACCATACCTTCGGCCGTAAGTTCTGCGTTCAGCGATTTTAATTCAATTTTGGGGTTCTTCCAAACACCGTATTTCCATTGCAAACCGGCGCCAAAATCGTTATCGGTTGGTGCACGCCAGAAGTTCGGTTTCAGTTCGGCACCTTCCTGCAACACAGGCGTTCCGTCAACAAGGTAGCGGCACAGGTAGCCTGATCGTCTGCTGAAATCGATTTGGAAGTTCTCACCTTTTACCAACAGATAGTTGCGATCGTTTTCAACCAGCTTTGGAGTCACAACCTCTTGATTAACGGGTTGCTTGTTGGTTAGTTGAATGGCTTCAAAAGCCCAGTCTTTCACCGCCAGCTGCTGACGGGCCAGCGTGTAGTTTGCGGGCAGTAGTTGCTCCGCATTTTTCAACTTATAGGCTACATTAACAAATACTTCTTGGGCATCCAGATCGGCAGGAACAGTCATACCCAGATCGATGGTTACTTTTTGCTGTGGCTGTACATCCAGTTCATTCACGATTCCGGTGTTTACCACTTTGCCGTCGGCCACCAGTTCCCATTGCAGGTAGAAGTTTTTAAGATTGCGGAAGAAATATTCATTGTAAATTTCCACCTGTCCCTTTTTCAAATCGACGGGTGACGTCCAGATCGACTGGTAGTAATAACCAACCTCGTAGTAATGGGGGTTTGGTTTACGGTCGGGGCTGATCAGTCCGTTATCCAGAAAGTTATTATCCGAAGCATCGTACGGATTGAAGTCACCACCATAGGCATAAATCCACTGGCCATCTTTGTTTTTCCAGTGAATCGACTGGTCAACAAAGTCCCAGATAAAGCCTCCCTGGTAGAGCGGATATTTGCGGATCAGATCCCAGTATTCCTTAAAGCCACCTTCGGAGTTGCCCATGGCATGGGCATATTCACATTGAATCAGCGGTTTGTTTTTACTGTCCGATTGGCCGTAGCGCTCGCAACCTTCGTAGCCGTAGTACATGGGGCAGAAGATATCGGTAAATTCATTTTCACGAGCCTGCTCGTATTGCACCGGACGGGAAGCATCGTAGGCTTTGATCCATTTGTAGCAAGCCTCGAAGTTTTGACCAAAACCGGCCTCATTACCCATCGACCACACAATAACCGACGGATGGTTGAAATTGCGCAGCACGTTACGTTCGTTACGTTGCAGGTGTGCCAGGGCGAAGTCGGCATTTTTAGCCAGCGTTTCGGGGCCGTAACCCATTCCGTGCGATTCGACATTGGCTTCGGCAACAACGTAAATACCGTACTGATCGCACAGGTCGTACCACAGCGAGTTGTCCGGATAGTGACAAGTACGCACCGCATTCACATTGAATTTTTTCATCATCAGGATATCCTGAATCATGCGTTCTTTCGATACCACATAACCACCATCCGGATCCAGTTCGTGGCGGTTTACACCTTTAATGAGGATGGGCTGGCCATTTACGCAAAGCTGGCTGTTCTTCATTTCAATTTTGCGGAAACCCACCTTTACAGGAATCACTTCTTTTACTGTTTCGCCTTGCATGAGGCTGGCGGTAAGCTGATAAAGCACCGGCGATTCGGCCGACCATTTTTCGGGATTGGCAATCTCGATTGTTGTGCTGAGCTCGCCCGCACCCGAAACTTGTTTTTCGGCTATTGTATTGCCTTTGTTATCGGTTAGTTTCAGCGCTACCGAAGCTTTGGCTGTCAAATCCATTTTTACCGTCAATGTTCCGTCGGTATAGTTATTCACCAAATCCGGCGTTACTTTCAGATCGCGGATATGCGTTTTATTACGGGCATACAAGTAGCAATCGCGACCTACACCCGAGAAGCGCCAGAAGTCCTGATCTTCGAGGTAGCTTCCGTCGCACCAGCGGAAAGACTGAAAAGCGATCAGGTTTTTTCCCGGCTTTAAATATTTTGTCAGGTTAAACTCGGCTTCCAGCTTGCTGTCCTCGCTGTACCCAACAAATTTACCGTTTACATACAGGTTGATGTTGGAGGTTACTGAACCAAAATGAGCAAAAATTTCTTTGCCGTTCCAGCCCGCGGGAAGGGTAATTTCCTTGCGGTATGTTCCTACATGGTTATTCTCTTCCGGCACGATTGGCGGATTGTTCTTGTACTGTTCGCGCCAGCCATAGCCCACATTCACATATTGCGGGTCGCCGTAACCATTTAGCTCCCAAAGTCCGGGAACCTGAATGTTGTCCCATCCCTGGTCGTTTAAGTCAACTTTGTAAAAGTCAGTTGGTCGTTGCCAGGCATTTTGCACCCAGTTGAATTTCCAACTTCCGTTTAAACTCATAAAATTGACCGAGTTTTCTTTGCAGGCCTCAGCGGCTGCATCGCTCGATTCGTAGGCAAAAAATGCACTGTGCATCGGAGCTCTGTTTACTTCATTCACTTTTGGATTTTGCCAGTAGTCCTGGGCTTGCGCCCCTATGCCCGCCAGCAAAAAGGCGACAGCTAATAGTCTTCTCTTCATTGTTGTTCGATATAATGATTGTTTGATAAATTGATTTAATTCGTCTGTTAATAATAAAACGTCAAAATGGTCATTTTCCCCCAAAGGAATCACCAGAAACCGGCAGAAAATGCGACCGGCTCAAGTTCGGTAAAAAATAAGGAGTTCACAACCTGCCTGCAAACACATTCTTGTAATTACTCGTTTTTTTGTGTCAATTTTTCGTTGCGAATCACAGTGGAGGGGCGTTGGGGGGCGTTTTGAAGTATGGGCAGGCCATGAAAGGATGGTGAATTTTCAGAGGTATGAACGATGTCTGGCGCCGGTAAATTGTAGCGAGTGTTGCTCGAATAAGGACAATATCCTGGTTGTTCAAAAGATCAAGAAGAAGGAAGCACGAACGACGAACTCAAGCTGCTGGTCGATTTCCCCAGCAGGCCATCGTCCTTTCGGGCTTGCCGGCTCAGCTGGTTGATCCTCTATCGAAAACGGGCAACTGGCGAATCGTCCGCAGATTGGGCCATCCGAAGCTCTTGCGACATGGAAACCGATCCGAACAAGCACTTCATCGCCATAAGGAACAAAAGCCAGCGAGCTTCGCAGCTCACTGCTTCGCTGAAATCATCCTGATAGCTTTACCCTTGCCGTAGAGATCCTTCTTGAAAGGTCTGTACTTTTTAGTAGATAACGCTTAGGTTTCTATTAGCTTTCTATATCGAAGAATACAGGAACCATACAGAAAGCATACAGAAACCATACAGAAACCCCGGACTTTCCGTAAAGGATCTCTAGAGGATCTCCGAAGGAATTGTATGGCGTGATGCTCGGATGTTCAGGTAGTCGGATTGTTGGATATTCGGCGTTTTTGACGGATTGAGGTTAACCATTCGGCTAAAACCCGTCTTGTTTTTATAAACCGAGTCGTTTTCTATCCGGGTTTCTCTAAAATGTTCGGAGAACTTTGAGCGGTTTAAGAGTGACTTTGGCTTTGGGGGAGAAGTTGTGCGGCAGTCGTTTGGCCAAGTCTTTCGTGTAATCATGGTCGTAGTGGTGGGTATTTTCCAGCACGAAAACCATCCAGTCTCGGAAGTTCACGCCGGCAGCCTGGCAGCAATCCATCATGGAATAGATAACAGCCGCATTTTCGGCAGCGCTGTCGTTACCACAGAACAACCAGTTCTTCCGTCCCGGGGCGATGGGGCGGATGGCATTTTCGGTTAGCTTGTTGTCCATTTTCAATTTGCCGTCCGGATGATAACGGGGTAGTTTAGCGACTGCTTACGAACATCTTGATCCGAAACGAAAGTTAAACATCTAAAATTAGTGGCACACTTTCTCCCGAAATGGGTGGCACAACTTGGTTTGTTTTATCTGGTTTCGAAATTCGATATTATGAGTGCAAAAGTCGGAGTGGCTATTTAAATGGTTCAATTTGCATCTATACAAAAAACCATACGACACCGGAACAGTTGGTTGATACTGTGCTGCACGAGATTAAACATTTTATTCAGTCTCAAGCCGACTCCGATTATAACCAATACGATAAATATACCAGAATGATAGGAGCCTGTCGGACTTCCTTTTCCTAAATTAGGGTTATTTTGATCTTGATATTCTTTAAAAAGGTTAATGTCGTTCTTGTTCATTGTATATCTCTGATTTTCGATGTCGTATTCAATTTCATACCGTCAGAATAAGGATTTAGAAAAGGATTCTACGATGATTCGAATGACAAAGCGTGATCAAAGATGTCAGAAATAAGCGAACTCTTGATAGTGGAATGATGGCTGCGTCTGACTGGTAAATCAGTCGCAGTCAATAAGTCCGCACGAGCAGGGTTGATTTAGCGAAATAAACGGCTTCAAAGCCCGCTGAAAAGGCTATTTTTACCTGAATTTTGAAAATCAACAACCCATGATAACCGGAGAAATCAAATCACAGATTGATAAGATATGGACGGACTTCTGGACGGGAGGTATTGCCAACCCGCTCACCGTCATCGAACAGTTTACTTACCTGCTGTTTATCCGTCGGCTCGACGAGATTCAGCTGCTGAAAGAGAAAAAGGCGAACCTGGTAGGAGTACCCTTAAAAGATCCGATTTATACCGACGAACAAAAGGAGCTGCGATGGAGTTCGTTTAAAAATGCAGATCCTGAAGTTATGTACCACCTGTTTCAAAAGGAGAATGGTGTATTCGACTTTATGAAGAATGTGGGTGCCAAAGGCTCGGTGTTTGCCGGATTTATGAAAGGGGCCACCTTTATGATTCCCACGCCGCGCCTGCTTGATATGGTGGTGCAGCAGATCGACAAGATTAAGATGGAAGACCGCGACACCAAGGGCGACCTGTACGAGTACCTGCTGTCGAAAACGGCTACGGCGGGCACCAACGGGCAATTCCGCACGCCTCGGCACATTATTAAAATGATGGTGGAGATGATGCAGCCCAAGCAGGACGATACAATATGCGACCCGGCTTGCGGTACGGCGGGTTTCCTGGTGGCTGCCGGTGAATACATTCACGAAAACCACAAGGACTGGTTTAACGATGCGGCATTTCGCGAGCATTACAACAACGGCATGTTTACCGGTTCGGAGTTCGATGCTACCATGATGCGCATTGCAGCCATGAACCTGCAGCTGCACGGCATTGAAACGCCGACCTTGATTAGCAAGGATGCGCTGAGTGAAGCCAATGCCGATATGGACGACCAGTTTACGCTGATTCTCGCAAATCCTCCTTTTAAAGGAAGCCTGGACTACGACTCGGTGGAAAGCAGCATTCTGAAAAAGGTGAAAACCAAGAAAACGGAATTGCTCTTCCTGGGCCTCATGTTACGGGCCTTGAAAACCGGTGGCCGTTGTGCGGTGATTGTGCCCGATGGCGTGCTGTTTGGCTCGTCGAAAGCGCATAAGCAGATCCGTCAGGAGTTGGTTGAAGGGCAACGTTTGCAGGCTGTGATCTCGATGCCCAGCGGGGTGTTTAAACCTTATGCCGGGGTGAGCACAGCCGTACTTATTTTTACAAAAACCAACTCGGGCGGTACAGATAAGGTTTGGTTTTACGATATGCGAGCCGACGGCCTCTCGCTCGACGATAAGCGCAACCCGATTAAGGAGAACGATATTCCCGATATCCTGAAACGCTGGAGCGAACTAGAAAACGAAGCTAAGCGCGAACGTACCGAGCGGTCGTTTCTAGTGCCTTTTGCGGAAATTAAGGCAAACGATTGGGATCTCTCGATTAATCGCTATAAGGAAATTGAACATGAGGAAGTGCAGTTCGATTCGCCATTAGAAATTATGGTTGAGTTACGCCAATTGGATGCTGAACGTGCAGACGCTCTAAAAAAGTTGGAGGAGTTGTTGGGATGAAAGGTTGGAAATTTACAGAACTTAAGGATGTAACTAATAACCTAGACAGCAGAAGGATTCCTCTTAACTCGACTCAAAGAGCCGAAAAAGAAAGTAATCCTGTCTATCCTTACATCGGGGCAAACAATATCATGGGATATATTGACGAATATATTTTTGACGAGAAAATTTTATGTGTCGCAGAAGATGGTGGAAGTTGGGGGCGCAATGAGAAATGTGCAACAATATACAATGGTAAGGTATGGGTCAACAACCACGCACATGTCCTTACAGCTAAGAATAACTTGAATCTGGAGTTCCTTTTGTATTATCTAAATCATTCGGATCTTAATCTTTATATCAACGGAGCAACGCGAGGCAAGCTTACCAAATCTGCATTAAATTCTATTCAAATTCCACTCCCGCCATTACCAGTTCAGCAAAAGATAGCGGCGATTTTGGATGCAGCCGACGAATACCGGCAAAAAACCAAAGCCTTGGTGGCCAAATACGACCAACTCGCCCAATCGCTCTTCCTGGATCTGTTTGGCGACCCGGTTAGCAATCCGAAGGGGTGGGAGAAACAACCCTTGGAAAAATTGATGACAATTGTTCGTGGGGGGTCACCAAGGCCGATCGATAATTATTTGGGAGGATCTTACCCATGGATAAAGATTGGCGATGCAACAAAAGGAGATGATATTTATTTGCATAGTACCAAGGAGCATATTATAGAAGAAGGTCTTAAAAAGACAAGATTATTACCTCCGGGAAGTTTGATATTTGCGAATTGTGGTGTTAGCCTAGGTTTTGCGAGGATTATTTCTTTTGAGGGGTGTATTCATGATGGTTGGTTGGCTATGTCAGATATTGATGAAACAAAATTAGACAAGATATTTTTGTTGAAATCGTTGAATTCAATCACTGAATATTTTAGAAGGTCAGCTCCTGATGGTACCCAACCAAATTTGAATACATCAATTATGAAATCATTTGAGATGATACTTCCTCCATTAAAAAGACAAGTGGATTTCAAGGAGGCATTGGAGGTAATTTCATCTCAAAAAGCAAAAGCACAAGCCAGCCTGCAAAAAGCAGAGGAGTTGTTTCAAAGTTTGTTACAACGGGCGTTTAAAGGGGAGTTGGTATGAGTTAGGCTGCGGCTCCTTTTCGGGTGCGGCGAATTCCTTTTCGCCGCTTTTAAAAACGCCGGGAAGCGGATTTCCCGCCACCCGATTTGCCGGGAAGCGGAGTTCCCGCCACCCAATTTGTTCCCGGCAGCCGATGCTGTTGTAAAAAATGCGTATCTTTTTTTTAAAATGATAGCCCGACATGGAAAAAAAAGAACACTACAGAAACGATTTGCCCCATTTTCAGCAGCCCGGGCAAGCGTATTTTGTTACCTGGTGTTTGCTGGAGTCTGTCCCACCCAAAGCGTGTGCCCGGTATACCAAACGTTTGCAGGAGCTGGATAATCAACTTCAAATGCTGAAACAGCAGCGTGCGTCAAGCTACGTCATTAACAAAATACTGGCTGACTATCGTTCGACCCGGAAAAAGTATGTGGCCGCCTACAACCGCCTGCTCGACCGTGGCACACACCCTACCATTAACCTGGTGAGCGCAGAAAACCTCCCGATTATGCGCCAAACACTATCTTTTTGGAATGACAAACGAATTGAGAACATTGCTTTCTGTGTCATGCCGAACCATGTTCATTGGGTGTTGCGAACGTTGCCTGTCGATGAAGCCGGGAAGCCCGTTTATTTGCAGGATCTGATGCACTCGGTGAAGAAATTCATGGCTACCCAAATCAATCAGCTTGCCGGACGCCGCGGATCCATCTGGCAGCCCGAGAATTTCGATACCACTATCCGCGATGATGTGCATTTGTATCGTTCCGTAATGTATACGCTGAATAATCCGGTAAAAGCCGGGTGGGTGGACGATTGGCGGCAATGGCCTGGTTCGTGGGCGTGTGGTTGAATTTCGGGTTAGGCGGATTCCGGGTGCGGCGAATTCCTTTTCGCCGCTTTTAAAAAACGCCGGGAAGCGGAGTTCCTGCCACCCGATATTGCCGGGAAGCAGAGTTCCCGCCACCCAATTTGCCGGGAAGCGGAGTTCCCGCCACCCGATATTGCCGGGAAGCGGAGTTCCCGCCACCCGATATTGGGAGGCAACAAAAAAAATATATAAATTACGCCATTGCTTGTCCACGTTTTGCTTCGGGCTATCGAAGCACGCGCCGGCTTCACCCTAATGAATAAGTTTAGATGGCTTCAAATTTTGACTTTTTAAAGAATAACTGGTTTAAGATTGCGAATGATGCAGCAGAGGCAGAAAAGTATGCGTTTACGGCTCCAAAGTACGGAGCAATTTTGTGCCGAAGTGTATTGGAGCAAGCAGTCTATTGGTTATACGAGAACGAACATTCCCTCGAACTGCCTTATAAACCGAACTTGGTTGGCTTAATCAAGGATTTCCATTTTACCACTTTATTGGGGACTGGCTTATCAAAAGAAATTGATTTAATACGGTTGACCGGCAACAATGCTGCACATGGGAAAACTGTCAGCCGCAATGAGTCGCTAATTGCCTTAAAGTCACTATTCCACTTTTTAGGTTTCCTGAGCCGATATTATAGTGAAGATAACCCGGTCATTCCACCTTTTGATGAGACGTTGATTCCGGACGGAAAAGAACAAGAGAAGCAAAAGGCTGAACGGGATCGCTTGTTGCTGGAGTTGGAAGAGCAGCAGAAGCAATTGGTTGAGCAACAAAAAAGAGCCAAGGAATTAGCCAGTGAAAATGATCTGTTAAAGTTACAACAGGAAAAGCAACTAGAGATTATTGCTGAACGGAAAGCTCAGCGTGAGAAACTTTCGGTTGCTGAACAGGCAATCCCAGGAGGCCCGTCTGAGGCTGAAACTCGCAGGGCTTTTATAGATATTTTGCTCAAAGATTCCGGCTGGGAAAAATTGCGGAACGGTAGGGAGCTGGAATTTGAGGTGACAGGTATGCCGCTTTCTACAAATCCGAGCGGTATTGGTTATGCCGACTATGTGCTGTGGGGCGATGACGGATTGCCCTTAGCAGTTATCGAAGCAAAGAAGACCATGGTGGATCCGCGTAAAGGAAAGCATCAGGCTGAACTGTATGCGAAGTGCTTAGAGCAGATGACAGGGCAACGGCCGATAATTTTCTATACGAATGGCTTTGAAACGTACCTGTGGGATGATACTTTTTATCCGGAGCGTCAGGTTTCGGGATTCTATACAAAAGAGGAATTACAGCTGGCAGTTGACCGTCGTAAATCACGCACGGATCTGCGGACTTTCAAAGTTAATACAAGCATTGTCGGGCGACCGTATCAGCTTGAAGCAATCAAAAGGGTATCTGAAGCATTTGCTTATAAGTACCATTCGAAACTAAAAGGCAGATCCAGAAAAGCTTTATTGGTAATGGCTACAGGTAGCGGGAAAACCCGGACTGCAGCAGCCATGGTCGATCTATTTACCAAGTGTAATTGGGTGAAGCGCGTGTTGTTCCTGGCAGATCGGAATGCTTTGGTGACACAAGCAAAGAACGCCTTCAAGGAACATGTTCCGAATCTTTCAGCAATTGACTTAACCCAGGAGAAGGAAGATATTGGAACCCGGGTCGTGTTTTCAACCTATCCGACGATCATGAATAAAATTGATAGTCTGAAGATGGAAAACGGACGGTTTTATAGCCCGGGCCATTTCGATTTGATTATTATTGATGAAGCGCACCGCTCGGTCTACCAGAAGTATAAAGCCATTTTTGAATATTTTGACTCCTTGCTGATTGGTTTGACAGCAACACCAAAGACTGATGTAGACAGAAACACATACAGCTTGTTCGATATTGAGGATAATAATCCAACTTTTGCTTATGAGCTCAATCAAGCGGTTCGGGATAAATATTTAGTGCCGCCGAAGGCGTTATCAGTTCCTATAAAGTTTCCGCGTGAAGGTATTCGTTATAAAGATCTTTCAGAAGCGGAAAAAGAAGAATATGAAGAGAAGTTTGGAGATCCTACAGAAGGTGAATCACCTGATGAAATTGAGGGTAGTGCCTTAAATAGCTGGCTCTTTAATAACGATACTGTAGACAAAGTCCTAGAGTTTTTGATGACCAATGGGGTCAAAACGCATGGTGGTGATCAGCTCGGGAAGACGATTATTTTCGCTAAGAGTCATAAGCATGCGTTGTTTATTGAAGATCGGTTTAATAAAAACTATCCGGAGTACAGTGGTAAGTTCTTAAGGGTGATCGACAATTATGAGACGAAAGCTCAGGATTTACTGGAAAGCTTTTGTTTGCCAAAGGAAGAGATTGATCCGCAAATTGCTGTGTCGGTTGATATGATGGACACCGGTGTGGATGCGCCGCGTGTTGTGAATCTGGTATTTTTCAAACCTGTAAAATCAGCTGCTAAGTATTGGCAAATGATCGGCCGCGGAACCCGTCTGTGCCCCGATCTGTTTGCTCCTGATGAGGATAAAACTTATTTCCTGATTTTTGATTTTTGTGAGAACTTCGAGTTCTTCGATCAATTCCCGGAGGGTGTGTTGCAAACAGTAGGCAAGAGCCTTTCTCAACGGATATTCGAGGCCAAGTTAGAACTCGCACTGGCACTCGTTGCCGCAGAACAATCAACAGACGACGATCTGAAACATGTTAAAGTCTTGTTGGATGAGCTTCATCAGCAAATCGCAAATCTTAATCGTGAGCGTTTTATCGTTCGCAAAGAGATTCGCTATGTCGAAGAATTTAAGAACCGCGCCAGGTGGGAGTTGATAAGTCAAACTGACTTCGCCGAAATCTGTGAACACTTATCGAATCTTCCGGCACTAAATGAAGATAGCGATGAGCTGGCGAAACGATTTGATATGATCATCCTGGACTTGCAGCTTGCGATTGTCAACACATCACCTCGACAACAGAATTTGATCACAAGAATAGCCGGTGTAGCAAGAAAGCTGGTTAAGAAAAAGAATATTCCTGCGATTGCAGATAAGATGGTCACACTTAATGCTGTGCAAACTGATGAGTTTTGGTCAGAGGTTAATATGCGGCGACTGGAACAAGTGAGGACGGATATGCGGGAGTTGATCAAGTTTTTGGACCGCGATAAGACCAAGGATGTTTATACAAATTTCCAGGATGAAATTCACGATGCAGATATACAGGAATACGAGCTGATTCCAAAGGTCTCAACGATGCCTGGTTACCGGGAACGTGTCGAAAGTTTTGTTCGGAATAATGCCAGCTTCCTGGTCATTCAAAAGATCAAGAAGAATGAAGTAATCACGAAGGACGAACTCAAGCTGCTGGAGAATTTGTTGTTTGCAGATGGCCTTGGCACGAAAGACGACTTTAAAAAGGAGTATGGAGATCTACCTCTGGTGACGTTTATTCGCAGTATTCTGGGCTTGGATATCAATACAGCTAACGAGCTTTTCGCTGACTTCATTCAAAGTGGAACATTGTCGGCCGATCAGGTTACTTTCATTAATAGCATCATCAGTTATCTGACGAAAAACGGAACAATCGATAAAGCAATGTTATTTGAGCCTCCGTTTACCGATATCAATGATCAGGGGATAGTAGGTGTTTTTGATGATGGCCAGGTCGTTAAGCTTGTAAGTATTATTGATAAGATTAACGGAGCAGGAGATGCCGGAGTAGGGTGAATATGAGAGAAAACTGAAAGCCTATTATACTTGAAATTGAATCATTTTTGATAGTTCGAAATTGCTTCCTGTTCTTTTTGCATTGGCTGATATCGTTTAAGGTTTTCGGTGAATTACTGGAATAACAAGGATTAGGTTGATATGATGCTTATAACGTTTGTGGAAAAATTTGGATTTCATTAACGAAGATTCCACCCGATTTAAGGCAAGTAGATCATTTCCTTTTTGCGCTTGTGAGGGGTGCTTGCTCTGACGGCATAATTAATAAAGCTGCTCTTAAAGCACACATTAACAGGTTCCGAGTTAATATTTATTTGCATCTAGTTTTACGAATATCGCGACAAAACTGCGACAAGGAAAACAAAAAAGAGCTACGAAATAAATTCGTAACTCTTTGTCTTTCAATCTGTCGGGATGACAAGATTTGAACTTGCGACCCCTCGCCCCCCAGACGAGTGCGCTACCAGGCTGCGCTACATCCCGTGTTCTGATTAATGTGCTGCGAAAGTAAGTATTCCATCCTTTACTTCAAAATAAAAATGAATTAAAATCAGAAGAATTTTAAATAAACCAAATCTATGAGATATTCAATATTATTGAAGATCTGAATGTTGAAATTAGCGAGCTTAAGTGTATTTTTGTCTGAAAAATTATTAAAGCGTAAAACATGTTCAAGTCATTAGATCTTAGTGAAAGTGAAAAATCAAATACAAATCCTGCTGAAGGAGCTGAAAAGGTAAGATGTTTAATTGTAGGCTCCGGTCCGGCTGGATATACGGCAGCAATTTATGCGGCACGTGCCAATCTGAGTCCCGTAATGTATGAAGGCTTGCAGCCCGGCGGTCAGTTGACAACAACCACCGAAGTGGAGAATTTCCCCGGTTATCCCGAAGGTATCACTGGGCCGGCTATGATGGAAGATTTGAAGAAGCAGGCTGAGCGCTTCGGAACCGATATTCGCTTTGGCTTGGCTACGAAGGTTGACTTCTCCGGGGAGATTCACAAAGTTTGGATTGATGATAAGAAGCTGATTGAGGCTGAGACGGTGATTTTGGCAACCGGAGCAACGGCCAAATACCTGGGGCTCGAAGATGAGCAAAAATATGCCGGTAGTGGTGTTTCGGCCTGTGCAACTTGCGATGGTTTCTTTTATCGGGGAAAAGATGTGGCTGTTGTTGGTGGTGGCGATACGGCTGCTGAAGAGGCCATGTATTTGGCCGGCTTGTGCAATAAGGTCTATATGATTGTTCGTCGCGATGAGCTCCGTGCTTCCAAAGTGATGGCCGAGCGTGTGCAAAATACAGCCAATGTGGAGATCCTGTGGAAGCACCAAACCAAGGGGTTATTTGGTAATGGTGTGGTTGAAGGAGCTACGCTGGTGAAGAATAAAGGAGAAGAAGGAGAGGAAGAGGTGAAAATCAAAATCGATGGTTTCTTCTTGGCTATTGGCCATAAACCCAATTCAGATTTTGTAGCCGAATATTTGGACACCGACGAGGTTGGATACATTAAAACAATTCCCGGAACTTCGAAAACCAACGTGGCTGGTGTATTTGCCTGTGGCGATGTACAGGATTCGCACTACCGGCAGGCGGTTACTGCGGCCGGCTCGGGCTGTATGGCTGCTATTGATGCCGAGCGGTATTTGTCCGAAAAAAACGCCTAAGCCGCCTTGCTGATAAAACAAAAAATCCCCTCGGAATTTGCTCCGAGGGGATTTTTTTATTGTGTTGTAAACGTGATTTTCGAACTACAGGTGTCCCATAGCCTGAATCTCTTCGCCGCTATATTCGCCGGCAGCTAATTTGTCGCGTACTTCAGCAAAAGCTTTAATGGTGTATGCAACATCTTCCAGGCTGTGTGTTGCTGTCGGGATCAAACGAAGGATGATTTCACCTTTCGGGATAACCGGATAAACAACAACCGAACAGAAAATCTGGTAATTTTCGCGCAGGTCAACAACAACGTTGGTTGCTTCAACAACGCCACCTTTCATGTAAACCGGAGTTACCGGCGTGTTGGTGCGGCCCAGGTCGAAACCTTCAGCTTTCAATCCCGATTGAAGGGCATCAACGATTGTCCATAGTTTCTCGCGCAGCTCAGGTTTGTTTTTTAACAATTCCAGGCGTTTTTGAGCTCCGATAACCAAAGGCATTGGTAATGATTTGGCAAATGTTTGCGAACGCATATTGTAGCGAAGGTAGTTTACCACATCGCGTTTAGCTGCAACAAAAGCACCGATTGAAGCCATTGATTTGGCGAAAGTGCAGAATAAGATATCTACTTCGTCCTGAACGTGGAAATGTTCGGCAGAACCGGCGCCGGTAGCACCCATTGTTCCAAATCCGTGAGCATCGTCAACCAACAGGCGGAAGTTGAAGTCTTTTTTCAGTGCGGCAATCTCGTCCAATTTTCCAAGGTCGCCCGACATACCGAAAACACCTTCGGTGATAACTAAAATACCACCACCTTGTTTTTCGGCTAATTTGGTAGCACGCTCCAGTTGTTTTTTGAGGTTTTCAATATCGTTGTGCGGGAATACATAACGTTTACCCATGTGCAAACGAACACCATCCAGAATACAAGCGTGAGCTTCGCTATCGTATACGATCACATCGTTACGGCCACATACCGCATCGATAATCGAGAGCATCCCCTGGTAGCCGAAGTTTAACAGGAAGGCATCTTCTTTATTTACGAAAGCCGCCAGGTCGTGCTCCAACTGTTCGTGATAGTTGGTTTGCCCCGACATCATGCGTGCTCCCATTGGGTAAGCTAGTCCCCACTCAGCAGCTGCCTTGGCGTCTGCTTCGCGAACTTCAGGATGGTTCGCTAAACCGATATAGTTGTTTAAACTCCAGGTCAGTACTTCTTTACCCTGAAATTTCATGCGAGGTCCGATTTCACCTTCCAGCTTGGGGAATGCGAAATAGCCATGAGCCCGCTTCATATACTGGCCGATATTTCCTTTGTTAGATGTAAACTTATCAAAAATATCCACTTCTATTTGCTTTAAAATTAAACGGTACAAAAGTAATTTTTTTTAATCACTCTCCAAATCTGTTAAATTATACTAAAGCTTTCCGTTTAAAGAGTTTTCTTCTCTATTTTAGCGTTCAATTTTTAATAAAAATGTATCTTTGCCGCCATGCTAAAAAGTCTGAAGAAATACGGATTCATAAGTCTGATGTTACTGCTGTTAACAACGGCTTGTGGCGATTTTAACAAGATCGTAAAAAGTACTGATTACGAATTTAAATACAAAAAGGCTCTTGAATACTACGAGGACGGCGAGTATGTTCGTTCGTCAACTTTATTGAAAGAGCTGGTGAATATATATCGGGGAACCAGCCGGGCTGATGAGGTCTATTATTATTATGCCAAAAGTTTCCTGGGCATGCAAGATTACATGATGGCCGGACACTGGTTCCGGACCTTGCTGAACGAGTTCCCGAAAAGTAAATACGCCGAAGAATCGCAATATATGGTGGGCTATTGTTTTTACCAGCAATCCCCCAATCCGCGGCTCGATCAGCAAGTGTCGCAACAGGCCATTGATGCCCTGCAATTATTTATTAACCTGTATCCGCACAGCGATAAGGTTGAAGAGGCCAACCGCCTGATTATTGAATTGCGCGATAAGCTTGTTTTCAAATCCTATCTGACCGGTAAACTGTATTACGACCTGGAAAACTACAAGGCTGCAACTGTTGCCTTGACCAATTCGCTGAAAGATTTTCCGGATACCAAGTATCGCGAAGAGCTGATGTTTATGTTGCTGCGGGCGAAGTATTATCTGGCAACCAGATCGGTAGAGGAAAAAAAGGAGCTTCGTTTAAGCGATGCTTTGGATGAATATTTTACCTTTGTCGACGAATACCCCGGTAGTGACCACCGAAAAGAGGCTGAAAAGTTCTACAAAACGCTGGCCAACTTATTACATTACGAAGAAGATATTAATTAATATTAGAATATGGATTTCAAAAAGATCAAAGCTGAAAGCACTACAGTTCCACGAGATTTAACGCAGTTGGAATCACAAACAGGCAATGTTTATGAGACTGTTATGATTCTTGCCAAACGTGCCAACCAAATTTCTTCGGAAATGAAGGAAGAACTGAGCCAAAAATTGCAGGAATTTGCTTCGTACTCTGATAATCTGGAAGAAGTTTTTGAAAACCGTGAGCAAATTGAAATTTCAAAGTACTACGAGCGTTTGCCTAAGCCTACTTTGATTGCTTGCGAAGAATATAAACAAAAGCAGATTTATCACCGTAACCCTGCTAAAGAAAACCGCAAAGGATTATAATTTCAGATTGAAAGCTTCTGTTTTCTTGTCGCGTCTGAAGGCCACTGAATTATCATTTGTTGTCATTGTTGAAGCTTAGATTTCGCAATCACGATTGAATGATAAGAAGGAACGGCTGAGCAGGACGTTAATAAGAAAGAAGCAAATAATCGTCAAACAAAAAATACAGCCTTTATGAGGCTTCAAGGAAAACATATCATTTTAGGTGTAACCGGAAGTATAGCTGCCTACAAGGCGGCTTATCTTTTAAGGTTACTGGTGAAAGAAGGCGCCGAAGTGCAGGTGGTGATGACCCCAGCAGCCAAAGAGTTTATTACCCCCGTTACGATGAGTGCTTTGTCGACCAGACCGGTTGCCTCTGAATTTTTTGCCGCAAACGATGGTACCTGGCACTCGCATGTCGATATGGGAATGTGGGCCGACTTGATGTTGATAGCCCCGATAACGGCTGCCACGATGGGGAAATTCGTCACCGGAATTGCCGATAACCTGTTGGTGACAACTTATATGTCGGCTAAATGCCCGGTAATGATTGCACCTGCCATGGACCTGGATATGTTTCAGCATCCTTCAACATTGAACAATCTGGAGACCTTGAAGTCGTTCGGGAATATCATCCTGGAGCCTGGCGAAGGAGAGTTGGCCAGTGGCCTGCATGGTAAAGGCCGGATGCAGGAGCCCGAAAAGATTGTTGAAGAGGTTGTCGCTTACTTCGACGAAAAAAAAAAGCTTCTGAATAAGCACTTCCTGGTAACGGCCGGACCTACTTATGAGAAGATCGACCCGGTGCGTTTCATCGGCAATTTTTCATCGGGCAAGATGGGCTTTGCGCTGGCAGAGGAGCTGGCACAGCAGGGAGCCCGTGTGAGCCTGGTTTGCGGACCGGTAAGCCTGCAAGTTCAACATCCCAATATTGAGCGGATTGATGTAGTGTCGGCAGAGGAAATGAAACAAGCCGCGCTGGAAATATTTCCTCAAACCGATGGCGCGGTGATGTGCGCCGCCGTAGCGGACTACCGGCCCAAATTTCCGGCAACAGAAAAAATCAAACGACAAAATTCCGACATGACCATTGAGCTGGAGGCCAATGATGACATTGCCGCCTGCCTGGGCCAAATGAAAAAGGAAGGGCAGGTATTGGTTGGTTTTGCGCTCGAAACCCGCGACGAGCAGGCCAATGCACTTAAGAAAATGAAACGCAAAAATCTGGACTTCATCGTCTTGAATTCCTTACAGGATAAAGGTGCCGGTTTTGGCGTGGATACCAACAAAATTTCCATCTTAACAAAAGACAATAAAGCGATTGATTTTCAGTTAAAGATGAAGACGGAAGTAGCCTGCGATATTGTCGATCAGCTGGCAAGCTGTTTTTAATTACCGTACGACTTCCGGATTTTTATCTTAATTTTACTTCATCGCCCTAACGAACTGCTATGAAGAAACTGAGTAGTCTGCTTGTCGTTTTTATACTTGCGCTTTCCGCCGTACATGCGCAGGAATTGCGTTGTAATGTGAGTGTTTCAGCTTCCAAAATTCAGGGAGTCAATCGAAATGTCTTCCGTACAATGCAGGCCGATTTGTACGAGTTTATGAACAACCGAAAATGGACCGATCACGTTTACGATATCGACGAACGTATTGAGTGCAACATTTTTATTCAGCTCGACGAGATGATCTCGTCCGACGAGTTCAAAGGCTCGATGACCGTACAGCTGCGCCGCCCCGTCTTCAATTCCACCTACGAAACAACCTTACTCAATATTAAGGATAAGGAGTTCCGCGTGCGTTACGAAGAGTTTCAGCCGATGGATTTCAACATCACCTCCAACAGGGATAACCTGACCAATATTATGGCCTTCTACGCCTATATTATTATTGGTATGGATTACGATTCGTTTGCCCCGGAAGGAGGAACCGAGTATTTCCAGAAAGCGCAGCAGATTGTCAACAATTCGCAAAGTTCGATTTATGCCGGCTGGAAAGCTTACGAGAGTGAACGAAATCGCTATTGGCTGGCCGAGAACTTGCTAAATCGCTCGTACTCCGGCTTTCGACAATGTATTTACCGCTACCATCGGCTGGGGCTCGATCTGATGAGCGACAAGCTGGAAGATGGACGCTCGGAAATTGCCGAGTCGCTGCGGTTGTTGCAGCGCGTGTATCGAAACAGACCCAATATCTACCTGTTTCCCATATTTTTTGATGCCAAAGCCGATGAACTTGTAAACATCTTCTCGGGTTCCTATACCTCCGAAAAGGATCGCGTATTGTCGATATTGAATGAGATTGATCCGTCGAACGGGTCGAAATACGAGAAAATTAAGCAGGACAATACCTTCAATTTAGATAACGAATAAAAAGAATCACAGGTGCTTTTAGAGTTGCATATTTCCAATTATGCCCTGATCGATGAACTGCATATTCAGTTTTTCAAGGGCTTCAATATTATTACGGGGGAAACCGGTGCCGGGAAGTCGATTGTGTTGGGAGCCCTGGGCCTTGTTATGGGGCAACGCGCCGATCTGAACGTCTTGCGGGATAAAGAGCGAAAATGTACGGTTGAAAGTATTTTCAATATTCAGGATTACCGGTTGCAGGCTTTTTTCGAGCGCGAGGAGTTGGATTACGACGACCAAACGATCTTGCGTCGCGAGATTAGCCCCGCGGGAAAATCGCGTGCTTTTATTAACGATACGCCGGTGACCTTGAAGGTACTGCAAGAGCTGGCGGTGTGTTTGATTGATATTCACTCGCAGCATCAAAACATGCAGTTGGGGAATCAATCTTTTCAGATGAACCTCGTCGACTTGGTTGCCGAAAACAGCCTGCTTTTAGAAGAATACGGTCAATCATTTCGTGCCAGCCAAAAGCAAACACAACTTTTAAAGAATTTACAGGAAGAGGCCGGGAAGGCGAAAGCTGATCTGGATTATTTTCAGTTTCAGTTTCAGCAACTGGACGATGCCCGCTTAAAAAGTGGCGAGCAGGACGAACTCGAAGCCGAGCAGGCAACCCTGGAGCATGCCGAGGATATCAAAACAACCTTTGGACAGTTTGCGACCGATATGGATGGCGACGAAGGGGCTTTGTTGGTTCGTTTAAAAGAACATATCAGTCAGTTTGCTAAGTTGGCGGATGTGTTGCCCAAAGCCAGCGAGCTAACCGAACGGCTCGAATCCTGCTATCTTGAATTGAAAGATTTGGTTGGAGATAGTACCGATGTGGCCGAAAGTACGGAGCACGATTCGGCTCGCATTCAGTTTGTTGCCGATCGTCTGGATACCCTTTACACCTTGCAGCAAAAATTCCGGGTCGACTCGGTAGATGAGTTGTTGCAACTGAAAGATGAATATGATCAGAAGATTAGCCAGATTGGCTCTTTTGATGAGGAAATAGAAGCGGCAGCCAGCCGGTTGAACGAGTTGAAAGCCCGGGTGGATGAACAGGCCGCCGAGTTGAGCACGCGTCGGCGGGCGGTGGCTGCAAAAATTTCACAGATGGTGGAGCAGGGGCTCCAAAAACTGGGCATGGAGAATGCCGTCTTTCGCTTAAAATTCGACGACCTAAAACAGCCCGGCCCCTGGGGAACGGATGATCTGAGTTTCACCTTTTCGGCCAATAAAAATGCGCCGCTTCAGGACATCGCCCGGATTGCGTCCGGTGGTGAAATTTCGCGGGTAATGCTCGCTCTAAAGGCATTGGTTGCCAGTAGTAAGTCGCTGCCGACAATTATTTTCGACGAAATTGACACCGGAATCTCCGGCGAGGTGGCTCTGAAGATGGGAGCAATTCTGAAGGAAATGTCAACCGATGTGCAAATCATCAACATTACCCATCTGCCGCAGATCGCCGGCAAGGGCGAACATCACTTTAAGGTTTATAAATATGACGAAGCAGACCGCACCTATACATCCATTCGGCAATTGGGCGTTGATGAACGGATTGACGAGCTGGCGCAAATGCTGAGTGGAGCCAATGCTTCGGAGACCGCCCGAAAAACAGCTCGCGAACTGTTGGACTAAGGGGATCTCAAATGGATTTAACGAGCGGGTGATGCCGAACCGCCCGCTCCGCTCATTAAATATGAAGTTGGGTTACAAGCGTGATTCCAGAATTTCACTTACTTCTTTTGGGCCAATGTCGCCGTGTTCTCCAACTTTGTATCCTCGTTGCTCGAAACGTTCCGCAATTTTACCGATGGTTTCAGAGGGCACATCATAATCGGGAAGTTTGGTTTTGATGCCGACTGATTCGAAAAATTCCACGGTTTTGGCAATGGCTGCGTCAATTCGCTCATTCGTTGTACCCTGGTTGATGCCCCAGATGCGCTCGCCGTACTGCAGCAGTTTAGCTTCTTTATTTTCGCGTTTTAAATCCATCATTCCCGGCAGAACAATAGCCAGCGTGCGGGCGTGGTCAATGCCATGGTAAGCCGTCAGTTCGTGGCCAATCAGGTGGGTGGCCCAATCCTGCGGAACACCAACAGCAATTAGTCCGTTTAGTGCCATGGTAGCGCTCCACATAAAGTTGGCAGCTGCATCGTAATCGTTGCGGTTGGCTAGTACTTTGGGGCCTTCTTCGATTAATGTGTGCAGAATACCTTCGGCCATGCGATCCTGCAAAGGGGCATTCACCGGGTAGGTTAGGTATTGTTCCATCACGTGGACGAAAGCATCAACAACACCATTGGCAACCTGACGGTCGGGAAGCGAAAAGATCACTTCCGGATCGAGCACAGAAAACTGAGGCATCACCATCGGCGAACCGAATGCCAGCTTTTCCTGGGTTTCGATACGCGAGACAACCGAGTTGCCATTCATTTCCGAGCCGGTTGCGGGTAGCGTAAGCACTGCACCGATGGGCAAGGCGGCTTTCACTTCAGCTTGTTTGGCCAGAATGTCCCAGGGGTCGGCACCTTCAAAACAAACCGCAGCGGCGATAAATTTGGTGCCATCCAGCACCGAGCCGCCGCCCACTGCCAGCAGATAATCAATTTGCTCATCTTTGCAGATCGCCACGGCTTTCATCAGTGTTTCGAATTTTGGATTTGCCTCAATGCCGCCGAACTCCAAAATGTTAAAACCGTTTGTGGCTTCTTTAACCTGTTGGTAAACACCGTTTTTAAAAATACTTCCTCCGCCGTAGGTCAGCAAGATTTTACTGTTCGCCGGAAGTTGTTCCCGAATTTGAGCGATTTGTCCTTTGCCGAACAAAACCTTTACCGGGTTTTGAAATGTAAAATTGTTCATCGTTTTAAATTTTATACTTTTTATGGCTATCTTCAAAGGTATAAAATCAGCGGCATTGTTCCCGTTAATAAGTTTTAAAGCTTTACTTTTACCCGAAAATACGTACCATGGAGTTTCCCGAAAAGGCTGAATTAATTGAACGTTACCAAAAGTATACCGACCAGGAGTTGTTACATATCCTGAAACATCCCGAAGGCTATCAGGATCTTGCACTGGAGGTTGCGCGCGAGCTTGCCCACGATCGAGGTCTCAGCCCGGAGGAAGGGAAAGCTGCCGGGGCATCTTCCCGGGGAGGGATTTTCCCGCGTTTTACCGATGCCGCGAAGGCCCGGAACTTGATTAAAAGTATTCAGCGCCTGTTTTATTTTGTTGCGTTAATTCCATTCATTACCGGTGCGCTAAGTTTTGCTGATGGCTATCCGTCGCTGGCGCTGGTGTATGGCGGTATTGCTGTTTTGTGGGCTGCCGTGGCGTTTTTCGCCGTTCAGCGCAAAAAGCATCAGATGGTGTTGTTCCAGTTTTTGCTGCTTATTTTTATGCTTGTTACCCGCTACATGACAACCGGTTTTCCGCCCGCGGTGCAAACGGTCGACTGGCTGATTTACGGTATCATTCTGCTTAGCATTGTTTATCTGCTGGTTTATTTTAAAATTCTGATCCGCGATTACCTGCGCTAGGGCAGCTTCGGCTTTCGGTCAACATACGGCCCTCTGGCGCAGCTTACCTGTTTTAATCCGTTCTTAGTCGATTGGGACGCGGAGGAGGAGTTTTTTCGAACTAGCTTTAAGCCGTCATGAAAATTAATATGCGCCTGTTTATTTCAATATGCTGGATTCTGATGTTGGGAATCTCTTTATCGTCCTGCAACTACGCTCGTGTTGAGGATGAAGAAGAAAAGATTTTCGCCCCTGGAACCTTCGATAAGTTATACGTAAAGGGAAATTTCAACATTCTGCTCGAACAAGGTCCGCAGAGCGGTTTGCGGATTCGGGGGCTGAAAGAAACGCTCGAAACCGTTGATGTGAAAAGTGATCCTTCCACCGGATGGCTTCGTTTAACCCGCGATAAATTCAGTTTGAATAGTCCCAGAGTGATCCTTCGCTTTCTCGATCTGAACCAGATTCGCATTGAGGGCGGGGCAACGATTAAAACCGACGGTTATCTGGATTTGCAGGATTTGGCCGTTAGCGTTGAAGGTGGTGCCAATATTAAAATGAAGATGAAAGCCCGTAAGCTCGACCTGAGCGGGGAGGGTGGTGTTGTTTACGAGCTGCAAGGCGTGAGCCGGCAGCTTACGGCTCGCTTGTCGGGGGCGTCGTATTTGAAAGCTTCCGAATTTGAAACCGACACAGCCGATATTCATATCGAGGGGGTGGGCTTTGCTGCGATCCATGTAAACCAATACCTGAATGCCCGCTTGGAAGGAATGGGTAAAATAAGCTATTCCGGTACGCCGCAGGTGAACCAATCGGTTGATGGGCTTGGCACCATCGAACAGCAATGAGCCTGTTGTAGCTTCAACTCCCGCAAGCAAATTGTTGCACTGTGCGGGGCAGTCCCACCAGACTATTCGTTCCTGTAAACTCGCCCGGCATGAAAGATTGCAGTCCGTAACTTGCCGACATCGTTAAATAATCGAGCTGTGCCCACAGTTCGGCTTTTCCACTGAATGTTGGCGAACGTAAAGGCCGAGCAGCTTTGCCATGTTCAATGGGAGGGAGATGATGAGGGGTGCCAAATGCACATTTTTAGCGGATGTTGCTGACCGTATACAGCCTTGCTTTCCGATATTCATTTCGCCTGTTCACTGGCTGGCGAGCTCTGTTTTGTTTATCTAAATCTCACTCTTAAGCTTTTTTAAGCTTGATTTTTCATCATTATTGCTATTTTTGGGAATCACGCGAAAAAAAATCAGAAAACATTAATTGAATAAGTAATCTAAAATATCTAAAAAAGAATTGTTTATGAAACGTATTTTATTAGGAGTTGTATTCTTGTTGGGGGCTTTCACCGTATTTGCGCAGGATGCAGCAGAATTGATTAACCAAGGGAACGACGCATTGACGGCAAAAGATTATGCCAAAGCTTTCGAATTGTACGACAAAGCGATGAATAATCTGGGAGAGGTACAGGTTGACGACGCCATCAACTTTAATATTGGCTTTGCTGCCATGCAAGCTGAGAAATACGACGCTGCCGTAAAATATTTCGATAAAGCGATTGCCGCAGATGCCAACAAGGCTTCGGCACTGGAATATAAAGCGAACTCGCTGGCTAAATTGGATAAAGACGATGACGCGATTGCCGCTTACAAAGAAGCAATTGCTGCTGCTGATGCCGACAAAGCTCCTGCTTTGAACTACAATGCAGGGATTGTTGCCTACAAAGCGAAAAAATATGCTGCGGCTGCAACCTTCTTCGCTGCTGCCGATGCCGGTGCTTACAACAGCGAAAATGCGATCTTCTATCAAGCGATGGCTTTGCGTAAGTTGAAAAAGAACGACGAGTATAAAGCGGTATTGGTAGCTGGAGCTGAAAAATTCCCGGGTAACGATAAAATTACAGGTGCCCTGGCCAATGTTTATGTTGGCGAAGGGAACTCGCTGTATAAAAAAGGTGTGAAGATCCTGAATGGTGCTAACCAGCAAGTTCAGGCCGGAACCATCAAAACAACGGATGAGGCTTATACAAAGGCTGTAGCTGATTCTAAAGTGGAGTTCCAGGCGGCTTATGATGTACTGCAAAAAGCCGTTGCTTTGGATGCCGGAAACGCCAATGCGAAGAAATTGATTGAAGCTTGTAAAACAGTATTGTAAGCGATCTTCATGAGAATATATGAAAGGGTGAGCCAATGGCTTGCCCTTTTTTGATGTCCGTTGCCCAATGTCGGCACGTCCCGCTAATCATTGTTAAATCGGGGTACGGACGATAAACCGAACAGGCCTTCGTTGCGGAATGCTTCACGCATTTATGCTGCCTGCCGAGCCGGGGAAATTAGCTGGATCGTGAACTTGAAAATGGATAAACCCATCCAGGAACAGGGGCAATTGATGAGGGCAACGGATAAAAAACGCAACTAACGGAATAAATACTTCAGGCTGATGCGGGCTGCAAAGCTGCGGGGCATAGCCGGGTAATAGTACCGGGGCTGTTGTCCTCCAAACGAAGAAGCATTGATTAGCAGCATCGACGCATACTTTTCATCCAGTAGGTTCAGTGCCGATGCGCTGCAATTCAACTCGAACTGTTTCCAGCTTTTTTTGTAGCTCGCGGTTACATGAACCACCTGCCAGGCATCGGCATAAATCCTGTTATCGTCGCGTAACGGGATCGCGCCTGTATACCGGTACTGAATCAGTAGCCGCAGCTTTTGCAGCCAGCTCGAATCCAGCGCCACGCTGAATCGCTCTTTGGGACTTCCGGTTAAATCGTTGCCACTGTAGTCGTTTGTATCATCTACGAAGTTTTTAAAGCGATAGGGACTGTAGCTTCCGCTAAACTGAAACTTGCTGCTTATTGTTGGCTGATTGATCCATCGGTAGTTCAGTCGCAGTTCAATTCCGGGGTGCTCACTTGTTCCCGCATTTATTCCCATATAAGCATCTTCCGCAGTCCGGCGGGCAACCAGCAGGTTTTCGATCTTCATGTAATAAACCGAAAGATCGTAATAAAGAGAAGTGCCGATCGTTCCCCGGCTGCCCAATTCGTAGTTCCATCCTGTTTCGGGTTGAATGTCCGGGTTTCGTTCACCGTCGGGAAGCAGCGTTTCCTCCAGGCTGGGAGGCGAAAAGCCATGACTCATTGTTGCATAAAACGCGACAGCAGGCGATACGGAATAGCTTGCAGCAAGGCGAGGGGAGACCACCGGATTGAAACGATGGCTGGCCGATTGGTCGCCGTCGTTAGTTTGTTGGTCGCCATAGCGATAGTTGGTTGTATTCAGGTTGATGCCTCCCGATAGTCGGAGCGTTTCGGTTTTGAGCAGGATTTGCGCAAAGAAGTTGGCATAGCTGCGCTTCTCCTTGTTGTCGCTCAGGATCCTGCGATGGTCAGTAGCCTCGAATGTGTGCCAGTTGTAGTTTTCCCAAAAGCTTTCGTTGCCCAAACTGGTGGTCAACAGGACGGCGTTTAGTGGATACTCTTTTTCGATAATTGCGCGAAAGCCCTGGTAGTGGTTGTCTTCTTCGAGAAAGTTGAACGGACGCTGCTCTTCCTGAGCCTTTCGCTGGCCAAAAAGGCTGATCGTACTGTTTAGGCCATGATGCCAGTTCGACTGCACCGACAGGCCGGCGAGTTGCTTTTGATAATCTTCATAACCTTTTATCGCAGCCCAGTTTGCAGCAGCAGCTCTCGGATTATCGTGAAAGGTATCCCAGTCGAGCGAACTGGGGATGAAGGCTTTCAGATCGGTTTGCAACAAGATGAGCTTAAAGCGATGATCTTCGTTACGAAACGTTCCAAGATAGCTGAAATTACTTCGCTCGGTCTCATTATTCTCCCGATAGCCATCCGCTTGTAACCGATCAATAAAGAAGGCGTGGCTCCAGGACGTTTCCTTCAGGCGGATGCCAGCCCGGTAGTTTTGGCGGTTATAGCTTGCCAGGCTTCCTTCGGTATAAAATCCGCTGTTTTGCCGGTCATCCGTCCGGATGAGGATGGTGCCTCCCAGTCCCGAGCCGTAATAGCCCGAGCTGGGGCCTTTTACAACTTCAACCAATCCAATCAGCGAAAGATCCAGATCTTCCAGCGTGGTTTCGCCACTCCCGTTGGTCAGGGGGATCGATTCGAAATAGGCCCGTACCTTGTTGGAGGCGTAGGGCGATCGGCTGCCAACACCGCGAATGCTCAGTCGGTTGGTATTCAGGCTGCCACTTTGCATATCGACGCCGGGCAGCTGATTGAGTACATGGTCGATTTGTTGCGAAGGAACAGCCGAAATCTCTTCGTTGCCAATCAGGCTGATGGCTCCGGGCGTTTCAGTTAACCGTTGTCCATAGTGGAAGGCCTGCACCCTGATTTCGGTAAGTTGAATACTGTCGGCAGGTGCCTTGTTTGCTTGCCGGCCATTTGTTTGGGCCGGAAGCGGTCCCCAGGCAGTCATAACAAGCATGGCTGCCCCCAGAAGGCCGGTTGGCACTAGTCTTCGTCTTTTATTTTTTTCGGTTTGCAGAGTTTGTCTTCTTTTTTGGCCTTGCTTCCGCACTTTTTACATCTGTATTTCGGGTTTTCCGGTTCTTTGTAGTCGTCTTTCTTACATGCTGTCTTTCCCATTCTTGCTATTCCTCTTTCTCTTTAATGATCGGCGGGAACCAGCGAACTTAAAAATCCTGTTCCCGGTGAGTTAAAACAACCTTCAGCTTGAAATTGTTCTCCAAATGCCTGGCCATTTGTTCAGCTGCATACACCGAGCGATGTTGGCCGCCGGTACAGCCAAAGCTGACGGAAAGATTGGTGAAACCACGTTTTTGGTAAACTCCCACCGACTGATCGACCAAAGCGTAAACATGCTTCAGGAAATCGGCAATCTCCGAGCGGCTTTCCAAAAAGTCGATTACCTCCTGGTCTCTGCCGGTCAGCTGCTTATATTCGTCGTAACGACCCGGATTGTGAATGGCCCGGCAATCGAACACATAGCCGCCCCCGTTTCCTGACGGGTCCTCGGGCAGTCCCTTTTTGTACGAGAAACTGCACACACGAACGGTGAGCTCTTGTTTCTGCTGCCCGATTTCGCGCAGGTAATCCGATTCTGAAACAGCCTTTAAAACCTTGAAAAGCTCCTTGAGCGGAACCGGAATGCTGTGATTGGCCAACAGATAGTCCAAGTTGTCCAGCGCAAAAGGAATGCTCTTCAGGAAATGTTCTTTTTTCTCGTAAAAACCACGGAAACCATAAGCGCCCATGGCCTGCATAATGCGAATCAGCACATAGGCCGAGTAAAAAGCCTTGAAACGATCGCGATCCACGGCCTGGTATTTCTCCAGTTCATCCAGGTAGAAGTCCAGCAGCTGGTTGCGAATATCCTGTGGGATATCCGCCTTGGCATCGTAAAGCAGCGATGCCAGATCGTACTGCAGCGGCCCTTTACGTCCGCCCTGATAATCGATGAAAGCAACTTTGTTGTCGCGAAGCATAATGTTGCGCGACTGGAAATCGCGGTACAAAAAGTAATTGTTCTCAGCTTGCAACAAGTATTGGGTGAAAGTCTTGAAATCGTCTTCCAGCAGTTGTTCGTCGAAGGGAATTTTGGCCAGCTTCAGAAAGTAATATTTGAAATAATTTAAGTCCCACATCATCGATTGCTCATCGAAGGCAGCACGCGGGTAACAGGCGCTGTAGTCAATGCCCTGGCCAGCAAAAATTTGCAGCCGGGGGAGTTCTTGCAAAACACGCTTGTAGACCTGCACAATCTTCGGCGAAAAACCTTCGCGCTCACGCGTCTTACTCAGATAATCGAAGAGGGTTAAATCGCCCAGATCTTCCTGTAAGTAGCAGGTCTCGTCGGCATTGACAGCATAAATTTCCGGAACCGGCATCCCCTGGGTAAAAAAGTGATGGCTAAAGCTGATGAAGGCGCGATTTTCCTTCACATCGGCATTGTAGGCGCCAATAGCCTGATGGTTTTTACTTTTCATCCGGCAATATTCGCGATAGGAGCCCGAGCCCGGCAATAATTCAAAGGCGGTCATTTCTTCGCCAAAATGATTTTCGTATAAGCCAATAACTTCTTCTTTTATCTGTAAATCCACGGGAATATGATTTAGCGTTTTATACCTTAACGATCGATGATGATCTATGGCTTTTGCGTCAACAAAGACCATTGCAGGCAAAGATAAAAGATTTTGCGGGCGACCCGCGGGAACGGGAAGCAGGTTTACGGTCCTCCTGGTTTTTGGGAGATGATAACTTTCCGGGAAAATGATTGGATTGAAATCTCAAAATTTGAAAATATGCTGCGCAGCACATTTCTTAATGTTGGCTTAACAGATGTTTGTGTTTTTCAGCATATCTTTGTCGTAGATTTTATTTCATAAGTTTAGGTTTGATTAGTTTTATTGGTTTAGTTAGGTTTGAAAAGGGTAGATAGAGATCTACTCTTTTTTTTTGCTCCAAACCGAAGGAAAGGCCAGCTGCGAGAATTTGAGAAAGCAGGCTCATCTTTTTCGGGCAGAACATCTCTCTTGCCAATCTCGAATATCGAAAAGGACGCGTTCGATCTGGATGTAAACAAAAAGAGCGAGGTAAGATTAGCCCCGCTCTGTATTAATACCACTTTTCTACCATTGCTTTCATGAAAGCAAGGCTCCCTTTCGCCAAGTCTTCTGAATTGTATTTTGAGGGGCGCCACAACGAAGTTGGACCAACCAGTTCTTTTATTTGTGATGAAAAGTTTTCCAGCACCAGTGGACCTTGGTAATTGATTTCGCTGAGTGCTTTGAAAAAGTCATCCCAACAAACGTTTCCTTCCCCGGTCATTCCCCGGTCACTCTCCGTAATATGGAGATGCTTTAAGCGATTTCCGCAGCTAATAACCGGATCGTAGAAATTGGCTTCTTCAATATTCATGTGAAAGGTGTCGAGGTGAACCCCGATATTTTTCGCTTGTGTCGCATCGATCAGATCTAACACCTCTCTCGCCGAAGTAAGGACATAGCTTTCATAGCGGTTAATGGGTTCGGGAGCGATTGTAATTTCACGCTCGGCAGCATAAGAGGCCAGTTCAAAAAAGACTTCTTTAACGATTTCACGCTCATTAGCAGAGCACGGTTTGCGCGTGAATTCTCCAATAGCGGAATGCAATACCCCCCCGAGAAAATCACCTTCCATCTCAGCAACGATGTCGAGAGCACCTTTGATCATCTGGAGCGCCTTTTTAGGCTGCGCCGGCAGATGACAATTGCGCGGAATGTTTAAGGTTAACCGACAGTCGATGCCTGCTGTCTTCAACTGTTTCTTCACCGTTGGGGTATCAAAGTTTAGCGAGGGAGGCAGGCTGATTTCGAGCATGTCGAATCCGTATTCCGCTGTTTTCCCGATGGCATAGGCGCCTCCTTCAGGCGACCAGGACGGTATAAATGATAAATAAGAGGTTCCGAATTTGGGCATGATTGTAAATTTGATTGTCAATAAAAGTTAGAATAACCACATTTCCGTTTTTATCCCGATGTATGTTCCCCAACGCTGATGATTTATACTCAGGTAGGGCGAGTATTGATTGTCGCGGGCATAATCGTTGTAACGTGCAGCTGAGAATACCAGGCGAATATGAGGACGGCACCAGGGATTCTTTTTCCCCAGAGGGACAATCGTCGGCGCGAACGAAAATTTCAGCATTGCAGCCGTAGGATTATCACCATCTCTGCGTGTTGCATAATGTGCTTCATTAATTAAGTGCAACCAGTCGGTTGCGTAGTAGAGTGAGCGGAAGCCAACCACAAAATCTCTTTTGCGGTTAAAAATTTGGTTCCCGTTGAAGAACTCTGCTTTATTGATGCTTGATGCGCCACCTTTACTTTGGGTAAACACAGCATATCCGTTTAAACTAAATCGTTTGTGAAGATTTAGCAGGAAGTGTTCGACTGCCGTGAATGAGTAAGCGCCGGTATATTTGCCCGAGCTGTTAGGTGCACCGTAAGTCGCCCATGTCCAGGTATTCCCGTTGTCGCCACCGTTGGCAATTCCGGCACCGTAGCGTACCGCAAGCTGGTTGAACGATCCGGGCATTCTGGTTTTTAGGAGTGAATTGAATTTAGCTCCCAGTACCCAACCATAATCCGACGGATAGGAATAATTTGCGTTTAAGGAATTTGCAGCAACGGTGTGATATTCACCCAACAGCTTAAGAGAATTGCCATTCGGGAAGCGCAGGGTATGTTCACCGACGAACACCATCCGTTGGCGAATGGCCGGGTTTGTGGCACCTTCAACAGTAACTTCATAATTGTAAGGGTAAACGCCGGCAGAGTCAGAAGAGGAAGGCATGTAGATGGCGAATTCGGTATCTTTATAGCTAACGCCTGCTCCTTGTGCCGAGTGATCGTCAAAATAGAAATAATCGCAGATGTGGATGTCGTCGTAACGACGGAAACGAACGCCTACCCAGGCCGACCAATCACTTCCCATAATATTTCGTGCTTCAACATAAGTTTCGGGCAGAATAAAGGTTAAACCTTCGGGAGAACGGGTGCTCACATTACCCATAAACTGGCCATTGGCCGAGTACATTCCCAAACGAACCTGCAGTGTAACATCCGTCGCATCCTGATCCTCCGTTTGCGGTGTAAAATGGATGGCCGGTAATAAGTCCATATAATCGTATTGTTCCATACGACCAGCCAATGAACCCTGTCCCGACAGGTTTAAAGGTTTCCATTGATTTCCCTCTCCGTTGGGAGACATGCCGATACCAATTCGGCCGGTGGTTCCCATCGAAAAGTTTGTGTTGGTTATCACAACTTGTGCTCCCGCTGAGAGACAAAATGTGATCATCATTGCTATAAGTTGGATTTTGAATTTCATAATAAGGTCTCCTTGTTTGACAGTCCAAACGGGGTGAGATCCTGTCGGTGATTTTTGTTTATTGAATCGTTTTAATGAATGATATTTTTGGAAAAGTTTAAACGTTTAAACAAATCGGTCAAATAAAAATTAGAACTGAAGTTTAGTTGCCGACTTATCCTTGCAGCCATATAACGCATACCAGGTAATATAAGCGAAGCTAATCAAGGGAAGTATGAATGAGAGGTTGACTTCCGGGAGGCCCATGATTCGAATATCGGCTACACCTGTACCGGCAATATCAATGATCATACCTTGTAATTTGGGCATTAAAGCACCACCAACGATTCCCATCACCAAACCTGCCGAACCGATCTTCGCTTCTTCTTCCGATAAGCCTCCAAGGCTGGTCGCGAAAATGGTTGGATACATAATCGACATGAAGAAAGAGGTCAACACAATGCAATACAATCCGACACCACTGTTTATGCATACTGCTCCGGCTATACAGGAAGCGGCTAACAGACTAAACAGAGCCAGCAGTTTTGCACCGCTAATGTATTTTAATAGGAACGTGCCGACCAGTCGGCCAACAGTAAACAGGACAAATGCAGCGAATTGATAATAGCCGGCAGTTAGATTATCGATGTTTATTGCTTCAGCATAGTGATAAATATAAGTCCAGCTCATAATTTGGGCACCAATATATAAGGTTTGAGCCAAGACTCCGGTGATGTATTTCTTATTTCTGACCAGAGCCTTAATCGACTGTGAAGTATTTTCAGAGCTACTTTCATTGTTATCCCTAGACTGTGGCATTTTATTGACAAGAAACAAAACAAAAACGCCAATAATCACCAATCCCAGTATAACATAGGGATTACGGATCGTCATTAAATCAGTGGTTCTTATCATTACTTTAGAAACCTCATCCAAGACTCTGAAATCAGCAATATCATCTGATTTTAAATTCCGAAGAACAAATTGTTGGGCAACCAGCAATCCGGCAAGTAACCCCAGTGGATTGAAAGACTGGGCTAAGTTTAAACGTCTTGTTGCTGTTTTTTGACTTCCCAGGGCAAGCACGTACGGATTAGCCGCTGTTTCAAGAAAAGCTAATCCAAATGTTAAAACATAGAGGCTTAAGCAGAAGAACCAAAACTGTTCGTTTATTGCAGCGGGGTAAAATAATAAGGCGCCTGTTGCATATAATCCTAATCCGATCAGGATCCCAACTTTATAGGAGTATTTTTTCATAAAGATGGACGCGGGAAGTGCCATACAAAAGTAACCACCATAAAAAGCCATCTGAACCCAGGCAGCCTGTGAGTTTGACAACTCCAGCACTTTTTTGAAAGCTTGTACCATGGGGTCGGTTACTGCATTCGCAAAGCCCCAAAGGCCAAATAGAAGGGTCACCAAAATGAAAGGAATGATGTTATTCCGGGAAATGCTCATGGACTCGGTAAGAATCTGCCCATAATTTTTTGATTTTAATTTTGCTGCTAAATTAAGTGTTGTCATGATTGATTCGTTAAGGTTTATGTATTGATTTTAAGCGGAAACGCGTGTGTTCAGGTTTGCAAATCGCTCAACTTGATCGATTGTATAGGCAGGGCAAGCTCCTTCGTTAGAGGCTACAAAGGCTCCAAGAGCTGTTGCGTAGCTCATGCTTGTTTCAATGCTTTCATTTTGAATTTTTTTCGAGAGGAAAGCAGCCAGAAAAGAATCGCCGGCGCCAACAGTATCTTTTACTTCGACCTTGCAGGCAGGGGACGTATGCGATTGATTGCCATCGTAGTAGGTAGCCCCACGACTTCCTTTGGTAACAATCACTTCACCAATATCAAATTTCTCCTGAAGAAACTGAACGGCACTCGCTTCATCGCGATGGTTACTAGTGTACCACGAGATAATCAGTTCCAGTTCCGAGTGATTTAATTTCAAAAGGTTACACTGGCCCAATAAATGCTCAATTATTTCCTGCGAGTAGAACGGAGGGCGCAGGTTGATGTCGAACACTTTATACGTGGCTTTATCCAGCAGTTTGTAAAGTGTGTTGCGCGACCTTTCATTCCGGCATACCAAAGTGCCAAAAATAAAGGCATCAGCTTGCTCAACCAGCGTATCATAAGCGGTTGACGGTTGAATTTGATCCCAGGCAACATCCTCGTGAATCACATAGGTCATTTCATGATCTTCACCAGCGATGGCTTCAACAAAGCCGGTGCGGAAGTTTTCATTCACCTGGCAGTTTTCGGTTGGGATATTCCAGTCTTGCAGCTGGTTTAAAAGCGCCTCACCAAGCGAGTCTGAACCAACACTACTGATCATTTGGCTGTCAATGCCAAATTTCTTCAGATGATATGCGACATTCATCGGGGCCCCGCCCGGTTTTGTGGCATCAGGGAAGATATCCCATAAGACTTCACCGTAACATACGATTGTTTTTAAGTTTGATTTTTTGGCGTCCATAATTCTTGTGTATTTAAGTGTACTTAGTTTAAACGTTTAAACAGTTTTGCAAAAAAATATTAAGTAGCTGTCGAGTTTTGCTTTACAAGCTCAGCTTTTAAATAAACTGTTTTGTTGATGCCTTTCCTTTTGATGGATTCATTCAACAGATTGACTGCTTCGGCGCCCAGTTCGCTCAGTGGTTGATTGATATAGGTGATTGTTGTATAGAACAGGTCGAAAGCATCTGTTTTATCGAAGGCGATAACAGCAAGTTGCTCAGGAATTGCAATTTGGTGTTTATTTAAATATTTCAGGCCGGATATCGCTAATAAGTTGGACATGAAGAAGATTGCTTCTACATTGTTTGCAAGGAAGCTTTTAAGCGCTGCCTCTACATCTTCCTGAATATGTCCCAAGCGAACCAGACCAACCATTTCATTGCCCTGGCAGATGTCAACCGCACCGCGTAAGCGTTCATTCAAATGAGCCAAGCTAGTATCGTAGTTGATCAGTCCGATTTTACTTTTCTTATTATCCAACAGGTGTTTTACGGCTATTTTGGCAGCAGCGTAATTGTCAACGGCAACGGTATTGCAAGGAATCTCCGGGAAGTATCGGTCAAGCAATACAAAAGGAATCTCCCGTTCTTTCAGGTCGGTAACAATTTCCTCCGAGTGATCCGGTAATGAAAGGATTAAACCATCAACCTGCCGGTTCAGGAATAATTCGATTAAGGTTCTCGATTTATCGACTTGCTCGTCAGAGCTTCCAATAATAACCGTGTAGCCGATCTTGTTTGCTTCGTTCTCAACAATGCGAGCTATTTGCGAAGAGAAAGGGTTGGCAATATCTGCCAGTAGCAGTCCCAGCGTATGGGTCCTGTTTGTTTTCAGGCTTTTGGCTATTTGGTTGGGGCTGTAGTTTAATTCTTTGGCAACAGCCTTAATGCGGGCAGCAACTTCTTTACTAATTCGGCCTTCCATCTTTCCGTTCAGAACGTATGAAACCAAAGCTGTCGAAACTCCAACTTTAGCGGCTATGTCTTTCAGTGAAACGGTCTTTTTCATATCAGGCAGAATTCGATGTTTAATATTAGCTTTCAACGATTGATAGTTCAAAAATAATGCTTAAACGTTTAAGCAAATCGATAAGTGTTCTAAAACATATTCGGTTTTATTTCGGATAATTGCTGTTTTTTCGGTGCTGTTTATTGTGGTTGCTGTGTGTAAGTGGTTGTTGTATCGTGTTTAAAGAGTTGATTTTTCTTCGGTGTCGACAAACGCTAAACGATATCTATTTAGAATTGATATCAATAACTGCATGCCAGTTGCCTTGTTCGTTGCAGAAGGGATCCAAGAAGGTCAACTCGCATGCTTGAGGGTCCTGTTGTTTCAAAAGACCGGAACCGAAAGTGCCGGTCAAGCTAATAACGAAGTGCAGAGGCACTTTAATGCAGCGACTCTAACTTCACTCCCGATACTGATGGCTATTTAAGCAAGTCTTGTCTTTAATCCCTACCTTTGCAAAAATATTTTCAGAATCGTGCAAACAGCGTCCTTTACAGCTTTCAAATCCGATATTGGTGATATCGCTCTTCCCCAACGGTTTCCTTATGTGTTTACTTACGAACCGCATTCCTTGTGCCGTGTTGCGGCGGAAGAGTTGCAGCAAACGATCCAATCGCATCCGGAATGGAACGATTGGTTTGGGTTGGGGCAGGGAAGTATCGGTGTTGGAAAAATGTTTGGCGTTTTGGTGGTACAGGCCGCGGATGGTTCGCTTGGTTATCTGGCAGGTTTTTCCGGAGCCATTGACGGACGGAACGCTATTCCCGGCTTTGTGCCTCCGGTTTACGATTTACTCAATCCGCAGGGCTTTTTCAAGCTTGGAGAGCGGCAACTGAACGAATTAAACAGGGCGATCGGGAAGTTGGAAAACAGCGATGAGCTTCGATCCGCGAAAGAACGCCTGGGGGCTTGCCAACAAGAGCTGGAGTTTGTTCAGACCCAGTGGAAAGCTCGATTGAAAGCCGGAAAGAAAGCGCGCAAAAAACAGCGCATGGAAGCTGCAGCAATGTTGGATGGCGCAGCTTTGGAAGAACGACTTGAAAAACTAAACCGCGACAGTCAGCTGGAGAAGCTGGCTTCGAAAAAAGCAATCGCGGAACATAAGCAACAATTGGAGCAGCTGCAAAAGCAACTGGCCGGTTTGCTGGCTCCTCTCGAGGCCATGAAGCAGCAACGAAAAGAGCAATCAGCCCGCTTACAGGGCGAAATATTCGACCAGTTTCGCTTGTTGAACTACCGGCAGGAACTGAAAACCGTATCCGCCATTTTTCGGGAGCAGGGCGAGGAGCTGCCGCCCGCTGGCGCCGGCGATTGTGCCGGACCCAAGTTGTTGCAATACGCTTTTCAGCAACAGTTGAAACCCATTGCGCTGGCCGAGTTTTGGTGGGGGGCCTCGCCAAAGTCGGCAGTTCGCAAACACAAACAGTTTTATCCGCCTTGCCGCAGTAAGTGTGCTCCCCTTATGAAGCAGATGCTGAAAGGGCTGGACATGGAGCCCGATCCGCTGACCAGTCAATTGAACCAGCCGCGGGAGCTGGAAATTCTTTTCGAAGACGCCTGGATTATGGTGGTCAATAAACCGGGGCAGTTTTTGTCGGTTCCGGGCAAGCAAATTACCGACTCGGTGCTTCAACGGGTACGGCAGATGCGCCCCGATGCACAGGGACCTCTGCTGGTGCATCGGTTGGATATGTCGACCTCGGGCATTTTGCTGGTCGCCAAAGATCCGGTAACTCACAAGGCCTTGCAGAGCCAGTTTATGAAGCGAACAACCCGAAAACGCTATGTGGCTGTTTTAAATGGTTTATTGGAGCAGGAGCAGGGAGTGATCGATTTGCCGCTTCGGGTTGATCTGGACAACCGCCCGCAACAGCTGGTTTGTTTCGAACACGGCAAGTCGGCGCGAACCCGCTGGGAAGTTATTGCCCGGCAAAATGGCAAAACGCGCGTTTACTTTTACCCCATAACCGGACGTACCCACCAGCTGCGCGTTCATGCAGCGCATATCGATGGATTGAACACGCCGATTGTCGGCGACGAACTGTACGGAACTGCTGCCGATCGTTTATACTTGCACGCTGAGTCGATCGAAATCATTCATCCCCAAACCGGGCAACGAATGAAATTTACCGCTCCCGTACCGTTTTAGCCTGTTTGCTACAAGTTGATTCGTTTTTAGCAAGCCGATTGTTTCAACAACAAATACCGAACGTTATTTTTCTGCTGACGATTAAATCCGGGCTGTTGGTTTAATGCCTTGCCGTATAGTTTGTTACGCTTTTGTAGCCGCTAGTGGGCTACGCTACTTCTTGTACGAGTTACATTTTCTTTAATGTTTCCTTAACGCTGTGTTAATGCACACACTTCTATTCTGCCTTATCTTTGTCGTAGATTTTATTTCATAAGTTTAGGTTTGATTAGTTTTATTGGTTTAGTTAGGTTTGAAAAGGGTAGATAGAGATCTACTCTTTTTTTTTGCTCTAAACCGAAGAACCTTCCACTTCCCAAATTTAGGTTTTATGTACCATGCCAGCCGTTGGCGATGTTACGAACAGCATGCCGGAACCATCTTGTATTTCTGCTGTAAGGCATTGAAAGCCTATTGTTTTTCATACATCTATATCGTACCTTTTGAAGATATTGTTTTACCTAAATCTTCACTTATGAGTTTTATGAAAGAATTCAAGACATTTGCCATGAAAGGCAATGTGGTCGACATGGCCGTTGGTATCATCATCGGTGGTGCATTCGGCAAAATTGTTGCATCTTTTGTCAACGACGTATTAATGCCTCCGATCGGAATGCTTCTGGGAGGTGTTGACTTTAAAGAGTTCAAATACGTGCTTCGGGAAGATGTGTTGAATGAGGCCGGCGAGGTCGTTACCAAGGGCGCGACAATTCTGTATGGTAACTTTATTCAAACGGCCATCGATTTTATCATCATTGCTTTTGCAATCTTCATGATGATCAAGGCCATGAACAATATGAAGAAAAAAGAGGAAGCCAAGCCCGTAGCTCCTCCTGCACCTCCGGCTCCCAGCAAGGAAGAGCTGTTACTAACTGAAATTCGTGATTTACTGAAGCAGAAATAGTGCTGTTTTTACCATAAATTGATTGGTACTTTTATCAAAATGGAATAGACTTAAAAGGTCCGGAAGCGATGTCCGGACCTTTTTATCGAAAATGAGCAATTGCGGTGAGCAAAACAGTTTAGGCTCGTTATTTTCCGGTTTGGGGAGGTTAACAAGCCGGAAGCTCGCAATTGGTCCCGGAGTTTTAACGGGGATGGCATGAGCAATCTTCGGTTGCCTTAGCCCGATAAGGCGGGAACAAGCGCTTTCCGGGCAGAAATGCCGATTGCTTCGTGTACGAGTTACAATTTCTTTAATGTTTCCTTAACGCTGTGTTAACGCACACACCGGCATTCTGCTTTATCTTTGTCGTAGATTTTATTTCATAAGTTTAGGTTTGATTAGTTTTATTGGTTTAGTTAGGTTTGAAAAGGGTAGATAGAGATCTACTCTTTTTTTTTTGAATATATTACGACGCAGCGGGGCTAAATTGCCATGCCAATAACTGGTTTTGCATTAGATGAGGAACGACAACCCGATAACTTTTCGAGACAACGACAACAGCATCGTCGAAACAGACTAAACTTTCATTCTTGTTGGTGATTTCCTCCGAATCATGAAGGTCTTTTGTGAAAATCGCTCCGGGTGATGCGATTTTCAACTGCATCGGGGATGCTTTGAATGTCGATTCTGCTCCAATCAAAAGCCACGACTCATTTCGTAGCAACCTTGTGTTGGTGGGCGTTGTTCCAAACGCGACTGCTTTTTCTATTTCTACTTTTGATTAAAGAGGAACTTTGTCCTACCGGACGGGTTTTCATTTTTGTAGTGACACAAAAACGAAACAAAAAGGTCATGGCTGATTTTTATCTTCAACCGCCATCTGCCGAAAAGCTAAGTTCAGCCGGGTGATCTCCTTCTATCGGCGGAGCTTCCCGGATTCACTAAGCTTTTCGTTTGATTTCGGCTTTGATAAAAATAGGCCAACCGCCTCCCGACTTTTTGGCATTGAACGAACCTCATTCTTGTGCGTTGATGATGTTTTTTGTAATCTACTTGTAGCTTCTGGATTCCCCCGCTCTGCCCGCAGAGAGGGGACAGAATTAAATCAATCCGTTCGGATTGATTTAATTCAGGGGAGAGTTACAGCGGGCTGCTGGTATGCACTTTGAAAGTTCCTTCTAGGGCGTATCAGAGCCTGCTGTTTTTTTCGCCTACTCTTGATCAACGCGGATCTTTTGTCCTACCGGACGGGTTTTCATTTTTGTAGTGACACAAAAACGAAACAAAAAGGTCATGGCTGATTTTTATCTTCAACCGCCATCTGCCGAAAAGCTAAGTTCATCCGGGTGATCTCCGACTCGCGTCTGAGCTTCCCGGGTTCACTAAGCTTTCCGTTTGATTCCGGTCTCGATAAAACCAGGCCAACCGCCTCCCGACTTTTCGGAATTGATCAAACTTCATTTTTATTCGTTGATGGTGTTTTTTGTAGTCTACTTGTAGCTTCTGGATTTCCCCGCTCTGCCCGCAGAGAGGGGACAGAATTAAATCGATCCGTTCGGATTGATTTAATTCAGGGGAGAGTAAAAAGGCGTTTGTGTTTGTTGTAAACATCTATTTGGGTGATGGTTTCCAACCGCATCGGGGATGCCTTAAAAGAGCGGAAGCGTCCGATTTTAATCGGACCCGGAGGGTTTATCGCCTCTATTTTTTTTAAATGAAGACTTGCCGGATTCTTGTTAATCAGGCATTAATATAATTATTAAGAATCAAGCTAAATTGAATGGAGCTTATGGTAAGTTTTGGAGGGATTTTGTAAATTGGGTGGCTGAACAAATTAGAAAAAGAGCTTAATAAATAGAATCCCCCTTCTGCTGGCATAAATCTGTGATTTGTGTTTTGTTTGAAGCAAACAAGTAAGTTGACAGATTGAGGTACTTGTTATACAAGTGCGCCAGCTAGGAGGGATCAAGGCAATAATCATAACGATAATCAAAAACGATCAAAATGGAAAGTGAAATTAAAATCGGGAAAAAGATATTTATTCGGAATGCGGGAAAAGATGAATATTGGCTTCAAGATATTATTTATGAAAATCCTAAAGTTTTAGGTCTTGGAGATTTAGTTGCTGTAAATAAAGAAAAGAAGCAATCAAGCGGGGGACGACTAGATATTTTATTGAAGGAACCAACAGAGAACTTGATGTATGAAGTAGAAGTCATGTTAGGAGAAACAGATCCTTCTCATATCATTCGTTCGATTGAATATTGGGATAATGAAAAGCGAAAATATCCGCAGAGACAACATTTCTGCGTATTGATAGCAGAATCATTTGATCGAAGATATTTTAATGTTATACAATTAATGAGTTTAAATATTCCAATGGTTGCAATTCAAGCGGATTTGTTGGAAGTTAATGGAGAGAAAATTTTAAATTTTTCAAAAATCATTGATATTTATATTGAACCGGAGGAAGATGAAGAGGATACAAAACAAGTAAATGAAGCAACGTGGAATTCTGATTCTCCATGGACTAATGTAAATGCAAAAGAAATATATGGTTTATTAAAAGATAAGCATGATCGAATTGACCTTCGTTATACGCAAAGCTATATCAGCATTAATATTGACGGACGAAATGCTTATTGGCTTTGTAAAAGAATGAAACCAACTTCAGCCCTTTTCTTTTCAGTGAAAGATGATGAAAAAGTTGAGGCAATAAAAAAGAAATTCGAGGAGAACGACATTGGGTATACTTATAATCGATATAAAGAATTTATGCTGAATGTTGACATCAAATCAATAAAGAAAAACATTGAATTGCTAAACGAGGTGCATGCAATTCGGAATAAGAAAGTAGTTGAAGATGAGTGACTCGATGTCTGTTTCGGAGTGCAAACAATTGAAGGGAGTAAAAAATCATGGTCCAGTCCCGGAGGGACGGCATCTTTGTAAAAAGCTCGGGCGTTGAGCGCCAGGAGCTCCGTAGGAGCGTAACTAAAACCAACAGCCTGGCAAGTGCCGCTCCTCCGGAGCTCGGATTTCAGCATCGGGCGATTGAGCTACAAAGATGGCGCTCCTCCGGAGCTGGAGATACAATAAAATTCAATAGAGCTAGTTTCTTAAAAAAAGAATAGCTTAACTGATTTATACGAAACGATCATGGCCAATACATACACCCAACTAATTGTTCAAATTGTATTTGCAGTATATGGTAAACAAAATCTAATTGCGGAAAAGCATCGGGAACGGTTAGAAAAATACATTGTGGTACGATCACGAACAAGAAATCAAAACCTCTGGCGATTTATTGCAATCCTGATCATACACATATATTAGTTAGCTGTCAGCATAAAACAGTGCATCAAGATAAGTTATTCAGATATGGAAAAGATAAATTTATTAGAATTAAGAGCAACAGTATTTAGACTTATGATGTGTAGAAATATTGAAGATAGTTGTGAATTACTAGACATCTATAGTAACTTTCTATTATCATCTATAGATTACCACGATAAATTAGATTTTTCAAGTCAAGAAGAAGCTGATGCTGCAATGATTTCACAAATGATTTTCACTAAGATACTACACCTTAAAAGTGCTGTGTCTGGAATTACTTATTCAAACAACACTGGAGTAAAACTTAATAGAATTATTGACCCTACAGTTGTTGTATCACTTGTTCGAAACATATTTGAAACTGTTGGTCTTTTTAACCTAATGTTTAGAGCTACAGATAATCGTGACTTTAGATACATCATTTATTTATTATGGGTTCTTTCTGGACTGAAATATCGACAACGATTTGAACAACAAGCCATAATGGAAGAAAACTTAAATAAAATAGCACAAGAAAAACAAGACATAGACAATATAATTGATGAAATTAGGAATAGTAAAATATACTTAGAACAAGGAGATAGTGAGAAAAGTGTAATAGAACAAGCAATCAAAGAGAAAAAATATTTATTACATTTTAATGGTGATAAAATTGAGATTCTCCATTGGCAAAGACTTACAGAAACAATGGAAATAAAAGAGGGACTTTTTGACAACTTCTATTCTTATTTTTCATTGTATGCTCATCCGACAAATGTTTCGGTATTTCAATATGCCGATATGTTTAAGAGAGAAGAAATGACTTTTCTTGATTTAACAAACTTTAACACTAGTGTCCCATTAAAATTGGGACGTTATTAATAATTAAACAAATTTGGCTCATTAAGCCTAAAACGTTCTTTGTCATTTTGAAATTTAGTTCTCTCAAAGAGGTCTCGAAGATGAGTTTTGTCGGTCAATGATATACTCAATATTTGTAAAACCTCATGTGTACTTCTGTCAAGTTGCATGTCTGTTTGGACAATTGCAATCAAGCAATAGGTACATAAAGCAACGTAAATCTGTATCCGAACAGCATTTTCAGTGGTTCCCCAGAATTTCTTGATTTTCAAATGTTGCTTTAGCCATTTAAAGAACAGCTCGACTTGCCATCGGTTCTTATAAAGGTCAGCAACTTGAAGAGCAGAAATGTGCACTGCATTGGTTAAAAATACAAACTCACGCTTTTGTTCTTCATCCCAATATCTGACTAAGCGAAGATGTTTAGGGTAGTATTGGCTGGGATAAAAGCCAGTCAATTCAATGGTAAGATCTGAAAGCACGTTCTTGGGCAACCTTCGTTTCCATTTGACTATCTTGTATTGAAGGTTCTTCTTTGCTCTGACAACGAAAAAAGCTTCTATCTGACGAATCTTATACAACATCTTGAAGTGATTATATGCACGATCAAATATGTAATAAGAACCCGATTCATATGGAATTTCTTTCATCGCTGTAGAGTCGTGTACAGAAGCTTCAGTAATGTGAAAGAATGCTGGGATCTGCGTCTCGACATCATATAATGTATGTACTTTGATTCCACCTTTCTTCTTACGAAACTTCGCCCACCAAAATACGGAAAGGCACAAGTCAATGGTGGTTGAATCAAAAGCGTAGACATTACCATCAAGCTTGAAGATGTCAGAAACTCGTTTCTGCCTGGCTTCGTTTACCAGATAGTACGCATACTCTTCAAAGATGTGATAGTCTCTGTTCTGATTAGCTCTGGCTAGGGAAGATTTTGAAACATTCTTGCCTAGGCCCAAATGATAAGATTTGGAATGATGAGCATCAAGTGCGACAATTAGATCTCTCAAACTTTCACGATTTGATAATTGCCCGAACATCAGAGCAAGCAATTGGTTCCAACAAGTGAAATGCTTCACGTATTTGTCTCCGTCATACTTACGAACGATGTAGTTGAACTTATTCCTATCAAGGAACGATGCTAACTGAGCAAAAACGTATTTATCCTTATGCATTTGCTAATCTGTTGATGAATAGCGAAAATGCAAATTGAAATCCGTTTAATCGAAAATCGCCTGCAACTAACTAAACTTCAGTGTTTTCAAAGAACGTTATTAGAATTTAATGGGACAGTAATGAAACTTTAATTTAAAAATAACAGCTTTTTTGGGAGGGATTTTTATCGCAGATTACATTAATCTATTTCCCAAATTACTTGTTCCATTTGAAAAATTATCGATAAAAGACCAAGTAATAATTAATTGTTATAGTACAATACCAAGAGATGATAGCTATGAAATTAATGATGCAAAAAAATACTGTGAATAAATGCCGAACAGCTAACAATCTGTCATAGTGCATAGGGCGTGAAGTGAGTATTTGAGGCATGGGTGCTTTCTATAGCACCGCCGAAACGCAGTTTCGACGGCGAGTCCAAATTACAGGTGTCAAACCTGCGTCTCGGCTACCTAGCGGCTTGAAAAGTTAGTGATTTCTGATGCCCCTCGCTAGCGCGAATCTGTGATTCGTGCTTTGTTTGGAACAAACAAGCAAGGTGAGAAACAGAGGCAGCTTTACAAAAGTGGGACAGCGAAGGTGGGGATTCCCGGACAGGGGAGTAAACAATCTATAGACAGGACATTAAATAAAAGAATAACCAGTGATAAGTTTTTTTACAAAAAGCAAAGGGCATCTGAAGATTTGCGAAGATAGCCTTACAGCCAGCGTGTTCGATTTGCTAAAATATCTCCCAACAGAAATCTTTTGGAAGATCTTGAAGAAGTCGTTATACCACGATAAACTCCCAGGGATAAGTGGTGAGTTGATTGGGATTAGGTTCTGGGAAAAGTGGAGTTCTGACGGAACATCGAATTTACGCTATGTTGAACCTGATGTCTTTGTCGAATTTAGTGGGTTTTGGATATGCAACAAAAAACTGTACGGCTAGTTAAGCGCTACGCTGCTATTCTTTGATTATTATTTAGTTGTTCAAATTCGATTATTGTTTTGTAC
>NZ_QAAD01000001.1 GCF_003046625.1 Mangrovibacterium marinum | reverse complement strand
TTCCGAACAGAGAAGTTAAGCCCGCCAGCGCCGATGGTACTGCCTTATGGTGGGAGAGTAGGTCGTCGCCATCTTTACCAAACCCGTTGTTCCTGGGAGCAACGGGTTTTTTTATGCCCGGAAAGTTGTAAAGGAAATCATTGTTCAGAACCAAATTCCGGGTACAAGCATGAATCTTGCCTATTCGATCCAGGAGAAACCTCACGTTTCAGCCAAGCCTATGAATTGTGTCCTGAAAGGCGTTATCGGGGCATTGAATGCTTGGATACCTACCTTGGTACTTCTTCTATTGAGATAGTTGATAATGGGGGCTTGATGTGTTTCGAAGCTTCTCTTAATCGTGGATTTACTTTCCCGTCCACCGCCTATCTTTACATCTCAATAAGGATTCTTAACGCTTAAGGTAACCAGCATACTGCAAATAGCACGATCATTAATCGACTTTGGCTACCTTATCCTCCGGATTTCTATATTCTTCCGGAATGATATTCTTTTTTTTTACGGAAAGATGGTTTGCGGTTTGTCGTAAACAGACTGTCGACTTTCAAAATTAGATTCAACTTCTCTGCGAGACTCCCGAATACTTGAGAGGAGAACAACAAGGGCAACAGACGTTCATGTCTGTTGTTGATTTTCTTGGATTATCTGTTTTTTCTATCGGGGTTTTTTGACCACATCAGTCAAATTCAATATTCTTTTACCTAAAAAAGATGCCTAAAAAGTCGTTATTTCTGTGCGCCAAAAAATTCGTTCGTATAGCCAAAGTGCAGTTTCGTCCAAAATTCGTAGTCGTTCCTCAAGTTGTTTAAGTTTTACTTGACTTGTATCTTTCGGCTATCGTATCTTTGTTAGGCTTTTACGATAGTTAATTGTATCAAACCTTTTTTATTTTTCGTTCCATTCTTAAGCACGAAGCCGGCAAATTTGTTGTCGGCTTATTTTTTTCAGGATGGCCAGTTATCAGAGGAGGCGCTAATAGATGGGTGCGTTGCACGAGCTGTTGTACGGCTGCCGATGGAAGGCGACTTTGATGATCAGGGAACCGCGAGAGTGTATGCAGGGCTGCACGGTCTGCTTTTTCTGCGCCATCTCCGTCTTCTATTTTACAAGTATTTTCTGTCCGTCGAACTCGATGATGTCGCCGGGACGAATTTTGGCTCTTTTGCGGTATTCAACTTCTCCGTTTAACAGCACATAACCTTCGTCGACTACCAGTTTGGCTTGTCCACCCGATTCGACTAGTTGAAGACGCTTTAAAAGCTTGATCAGTTCAATATATTCGCTGCTTAATTCAAATTCAATCATTGTTGTAATTAAAGGTTGTTCAATTCTTCTTTTTGTTTGCGGGTTAACTTGGCTGCCACCAGCTGGTACGATTCGTCAATCCATTTTTGCAGTTGAGCATCACTTAATGTTCCGTTTATTCGAATAGTGGCCCAGTGTGTTTTATTCATGTGGAAAGCCGGAGTTATGCTCGCATATTGTTCGCGCAGTTCGACCGCTTTATCCGGATCACACTTCAGGTTAATGGCAAATTCGCTTTCCAGGTCTGTTAACACGTACATCCTGCCCATCACTTTAAACACAAGCGTGGTTTCATCGAAAGGGAACTCTTCTGTCGTGCCTTTTTTCGACATACAATAGTCTCGAAGGTCTTCAATGTTCATGGGTTAAAAATAATAATTTACGCAGTGGGATAAAATGCATTTTTGAAATGTTCAAGTTCGAAGTCATCATCCCGAAAGATGATGGTAATCACGTCGAATCTGGTATCGCAGTGGCTGTCGGTTTTAAAAATATAAGCTTCGGCGGCTTCAATCAGAAAGCGGATCTTCCGAGTGCTGATGGCTTCGCTGGGATGCTCATACGCAATCCCGGTTCGCGATTTTACTTCCACAATCACCAGTTCGTCTCCATCTTTGGCAATAATGTCAATTTCGTAATGGTGAAAACGCCAGTTTGTCGCCAATAGTTGATAGCCTATTTTTTGCAGATATCCTTGTGCAATTTCCTCTCCTTTGTCCCCTATTTCCTTTTGTCGTGTCATTAGGCTGCTGGTTTGGTTTCATTAAATCATTCATTTTAAGTTTAAATATCGGAAATTATATCGTTCGACAGACTAATTTATGCATTGAAATACCACAGTATAATGCGGGAACACATTTGAAAACCAATAAAAAGCGAAATGATTTTATGGGGTAATTTTAAATACAAATGGGTATTATTACAGAATAGGCTCTGTGCTTGGCTGTCAATAGTACTTAACCCGCGTCGTTTTTGCCGGTGGCTGGTTGGTAGCAGTTGGTCGTTCGAACGGCATGATTGTCAGTGGTAGTTTTAATGACTGTATGTCGGTTAATTAGTTGCTCTGCAATTATTTACTTGATTCAGAAGATGTACTTTGCCGCACACCTGAATGAACGATAAAACACGACGGAGCACAAACAACAAGTTTCGAGCCTTCGCCATACAATACTGGGCGCTGGAGGGGCAATTGGTCGTTGCCTGGCAGACGAATTAACCAGACAACACAAAACAGTTCGGCTGTTAGGTAGGCAGGCTTATGCCACGGGCTTTGTCGAGTCGGTTAAAGGAGACGTTGGATTTTTGTCCGATGTTGTTAAGTCGGTAAAGGGCTCCTATGTGGCATATTTTTGTGCCGACCAGCCTGAGCGCTGTTACCGGCGGAAAGAGCGATGGTCGCGGATTATGGATAATGTTACAGAGGCTTGCATACAGGAAAATGTGTTGCTGGTGTCTCTCTGGATAGTTTTGACGTGTACGGGCCTGTTGAAGGGCTAATAACCGAGACAACAACCTATAATTCATGCAGTAGAAGCGGAGAAGTAAGGGCTGGTATAGCTTTGCAGTTGCAGAGCGAGATGCAGCGGAAGAACATTCGGGCAATTATAGCGCGCGCTGCCGATCTTTACGGACCTCATGCGCAGCACCACGGGCGTTTTTGCCGACGGGCAGTTCGAAATTGGAAGAAAGGAAAAAGAGCCCGCTGGATGGGCAGCCGGGATGAGCCTCATTCGTGCAGCTATACCCGCGATTGTGCGAAAGCACATAGTATACTGGCTGAATCGCAGTTTGCGCAAGGTCAGCTGTGGCATTTGCCAACCTCTAATCCTGGATTGACAGGTCGTCAATGGGCTCAGCTTATGGATGAAACCCTGGGCGCAAATCCGAACAATAAATCAGGCTCGCTGTGGGCGCATAAGCTTTGGGGTTATATCGATAAAGTGACCGTCGAACTTTACGAAGCGGGATGCCAGCCTAAGCGAGTTTGTCAGTTTGACTCCTCAAAATTTGAAGGCGCTTTCAACTTTGTTCCAACTTCCTATCGGCAGGGTTTAAAGGAGACACTTGATTTCTGGAATATTCTTTAGTCGGGCAGGGGGCTTAGAGTCACTTCCCCCGCGCTGTTCGCCAGCGAATAGCGGTGCCCGAGAAGTAGTGGCCTATTTTCATCGATATGGCCGGACGGGCAGTTGAAGAAAACCGGATAATCGTATTCCTTAATGGCATCGAATATGATTTCTTCCACACTCGATCCGAAGGGAGAACTATTATCTTTCATATCGGTAAAGCTACCCACAAGCAAGGCCTTCAAATTTTTGAGCGAGCCCGACAGCTTCAGGCTGTGCATCATGCGATCGAGTTGGTAAAGGTATTCCGACAGATCTTCTATAAACAATATCTTGTTGGTTGTATCGACCTGCTGCGGAGTTCCGAGCAGACTGTAGATAATTGACAGATTGCCTCCGCAAAGTTCGCCAGTTGCCTGCCCCGGGCGGTTTAAGCTTGCTTGCGCCAATGAATAGGCCGGTAGTTTACCAGTAAGGAGCTGCATAAGTTGCCTAAAGCTCGTTGTTGGTTGGTTTTCGTTCTGGTAGAAGCCCGGCATGGGCCCGTGAATGCTGCAAAAGCCTTCTTTTTGAAGATAGGCGTGCAGAACGGTGATGTCGCTGAACCCGACTAGCCATTTCGGATTTTCGCGAAAGCGCCGGAAGTTTAATTGGTCAGCAATCCGAACAGAGCCATAGCCACCGCGGCTGCAGATGATGGCTTTGCATTGGGGATCATCCAAGGCCTCTTGTAAGTCGGATAAGCGCTGTTGATCGGTCGCCGCGAACTGAAAGTGGTTCCCGAACACGTGTTTCCCCTGCACCAAGTCATAACCTTCGGCTCTTAGAAGCTCCAGACCGGGCCAAATTTTGTCACGATTCACTTTCCCCGCCGGCGAAATAATGCGTATCCGGTCTCCTGCTTTTAAGAAAGGTGGTTTTATCATGGTGTTCTGTTTTGGGTCTGAAGATAATAAATCTTCCTCCAAGCAGGTTTTAACTTAATGCTTAAAAGATCGTAAAAGACAGCAATGTAGGCTTTTATTAACCCTATAAATGTCAGAATTATGAGAAATCGGGTTGGTGTACTCGGCTCCGGCGTTGTTGGCCGGGCGTTGGCAGATGGTTTTCTGAAACATGGTTATCAGGTGAAGGTTGGTACTCGCCAGCCGGGGAATTTGCAAGACTGGCTTGCCGAAGCCGGTGAAAGCGCCTCGTTGGGCTCGTTTGAGGATGCGGCTCGATTTGGCGACGTGGCTGTGTTGGCTGTAAAGGGAAGTGCTGCCGAGTTTGTGCTTGACTTGGCGGGAGCTGCCAATTTGCACGGCAAAACGGTCATAGACACCTGCAACCCCATTAGCAGCGATCCGCCCGAGAATGGGGTGTTACGATATTTTACAAGTCAGAATTCCTCGTTGATGGAACGACTGCAGGCAAAATATTCGCGGGTCCGCTTTGTGAAAGCGTTTAATAGTGTGGGGAGCGAGTTGATGGTGGATCCGGATTTCAAGGAAACTCCAACCATGTTTATCTGCGGCAATAGTGATGAAGCTAAAGGCGAGGTGAAAGCAATTTTGAAACAGTTTGGCTGGGATTGCGCCGATATGGGAGCCGCTGAGGCAGCCCGCCCGATCGAAATGCTGGCTGTGCTGTGGTGTATCCCCGGCTTTTTACGACACGAGTGGAAGCATGCTTTTAAACTGCTAAAATAGGAGCAAGAGGAATTGAGGGAAAAAGAAAAAAGGCTGTCGTTACGACAGCCTTTCGTGTATTTCAATTTCTACATTTTCTTATAGATCCATGCTCCGGAGCCGGACGATTGGGCTAAATAATCTTCGCGGGCGTTTAAGGCGGCATCAATGTTGGCATAGCCACCAAGCGAAATATAGTTCAACCCTTTGATAACGCCCAGGTTGGTTCCCTGAAAGCCTTTTGTCTCAAGCTGACGGATAAATAAGTCCGCGTTTTCTTCATTCTTGAAACTCCCGACAATCAGAAAATAGCGGGCAGGTGCTTCCGGCACGTTTTCTTCAACGGCTGTCGTTTCCGGTATTGCTTCGTCTGCAATGATTTCCGTTGTAGCAACTGGCTCTTCCTCCTCAGCAGTTGCTGCGGGACTCATCATCTCGCGGATGTAGCTCATATCCGACTGCTGGATGTGGGATGTGTTGTTCTTCAGCGGGATCACAGCCAGTGCCATCAGCAAAGGAATAGCGACTAACACTTTTTTCAAGCTTCGTTTTTGGAAGATCACTTCAACGGCCTGGCGGTTTTCCATCGATACGGCCTTACGCGCTATTTGTCGTGCAAACAAACTTTCGTACGAAAAAGAGCTTAAGCCAAACGCATCGATATTCAGGTTTCCTTCAATTCTAGGTTTGAATACCAGGTGCTGTTGTTCGTCGTAATGCAGGATACCAAGTCCCGGAATGGTTATTTCTTCACCATCTGTTAACCGATAATTCAACTCCTGAACCAGCAGGTCAACTTTTTTGCGGGCTGCGATGTAATTTACGGCTTCCTGGGAAGCAACGTGGTTAATGAACAGACCATCGTTGAAGTTCAACTTTCGGTTGAAGCTAACCGATTTTCCCGGGGGAGTAAACTGATCGGCATGTACTCCGGCTTGCTTGTAGTTGGTTACAAAACCACCAAAACCCGGAATGATCACGCAATCATTCAACAATAATAATTCTTTGATATAAGCTAGTAATTCCACAGGCTTTTGTCTTTACTAAGTCAAAAATAATGAAAAATTAATGGCCTGCCAACTGAAAGTTTTCAACAGATTAAATCATTTTTTAACCAATAGGGCTGTAATGATGTTCCGGCGGCTTGCTAAGCTCGTTTGTTTATTGCTATTTTTACCTGAAATTTAAAACTAACTTATGGCAGCAAAAATATTGGTAACCGGCGGTACCGGTTACATTGGATCTCACACGGTGGTTGAACTTCAGCAGTCTGGCTACGATGTTGTGGTGGTTGACGATTTGTCCAACTCGAGCATCGATGTACTGGATAATATCGAGAAAATTTCGGGTATTAAGCCTGCATTCGAACAATTAAACCTGGCTGATGCAGTAAAGACAGACGAATTTTTCAGTAAAAACACCGACATCGCCGCAATTATCCACTTTGCCGCATCCAAAGCGGTGGGCGAATCGGTGCAAATCCCCTTGCACTACTACCGGAACAATCTGGTGTCGTTAATGAATATTCTCGATTGTCAGTTAAAATACAACATTCCGAATATTGTTTTTTCATCATCATGTACTGTCTACGGGCAGCCCGAAGTGTTGCCGGTTACCGAAAAAACGCCCCGCAAAGATGCTGAATCGCCTTATGGCAACACCAAGCGCGTGAACGAAGATATTTTAAACGACAGCATTAAGGCCTACCCGCAGCTGAAGGGAATTGCATTGCGTTATTTTAACCCGATTGGGGCGCATCCTACAGCTTTGATTGGTGAGTTGCCGCTGGGCGTACCTCAAAACCTGGTGCCTTTCATTACACAAACAGCAGCCGGCCTGCGCGACGAACTGAAAGTTTTTGGCGATGATTACGACACCGTTGACGGATCGGCCGTTCGCGATTACATCAACGTGGTTGATTTGGCCAAGGCGCATGTGGTAGCTATTGCACGCTTGCTGGAGAACAAAAATAAAGCGGGATACGAAATCTTTAATTTGGGAACCGGTAATGGTTACTCGGTTTTGGAAATCGTTAAGGGCTTTGAGAAAGCTACCGGTGTAAAACTGAACTATCAGATTGTTGAACGTCGCGCCGGCGATATCGAAAAAATTTGGGCCGATACCACTTATGCCAACGAAGAATTGGGGTGGAAAGCCGAAAAAGGACTGGAGGAAACCTTGCGTTCAGCCTGGAATTGGGAAAAACGCGTTCGCGGAATTCAATAAATTTCAGAATTATTGTTTGACATGAAGAGTCTTGTGTGTTTATGCAAGGCTCTTTTTTGCTGAAAGTCCCTTCGGGTGGTGCGGTTTCCAACCGCACCGGGGATGCCTTGAATAGCGGTTCAGTTTGAACCTGAAGCAAAGGCTCATTTTGTAACAAACCAGTATTGATGGGCATTGCCTTAAACCCGACTGCCTTTTCTATTTTTGATCAAAGAGGAACTTTGTCCTACCGGACGGGTTTTCATCTTTCAGCAATGGCTTTAGCCATGCAATTTGGGTAGCACGTATGTTAACACAGCAGACTCTCCCGTCCCGTACGGGACGGAATTTCCCCCTGTCGTCGTTATGCTACCCAAATTGCATCCCTCCGGGATTGCAGGAAGCTTTCCGTTTGATTTCGGCCTCTTAAAAATAGGCCAACTGACTCCCAACTTTTTGACATTGATCAAACCACCTCCTTGCTCGTTGACGCTGTTTTGGACAACAACTTGATAACTTTTGAGAACAACGACAACAGCATAGTCGATAAATGGTAAACTTTCATTCCTGTTGGTGATTCCTCGGAATCATCTGTATTTTTTATGCTTGCCGGTGGATCGGCCACGACAGCCCGTTTATAGCTTGCCACACACTTGTTTTTCCACAGTTTTCCAAAGTCTGAAGAATAGATTTATCTTTGTGTCGGTCAGATCGTTTTAAGCGGTTTGCAAAACTAGTTGATTGAAGAATGAAAAATAAGAAAGAAAGCAGCGATAAAGCTAACAACCCCAAAGATCGGGGACCGAAGACGATTCAGTTCAAAGTGAAGCAAGAGGAAGAGTTGATGAAGTTTTTGATCGCGAGCTTGCCGCACAAAAACCGGAACAACATTAAGACCATGCTTAAGAAACGGCAGGTAGTGGTTAATGGTACGGCTATCAGTCAGTTTAACCATGTTCTTAAACCCGGCGATTCGGTGGAGTTAAGCCGCCGTCCGGCCGAAAGTGCACTGAAAATGCCTGGTGTGGTGATTGTTTACGAAGATGAACACCTGATTGTGGTGAATAAAAATGCGGGCTTGCTGACCATTGCTACCGAAAAGGAAAAACGCGACACGGTATACAGTATGCTTAGCAGCTATGTGAAGACACAGGATAAAAGTAACAAAATATTCATTGTTCACCGTCTTGACCGCGAGACCAGCGGCTTGATGCTTTTTGCCAAATCGCGCGAAGTGAAAGAGCAGATTCAGGAAACCTGGACTCAGACGGTAGCTGAGCGGAGCTATCTGGCCGTGGTGGAGGGCCATCCGGATCCGTCGGAAGGAAAACACAGCTCTTACCTGTTCGAAAGTAAAGCTTTTATTGTTTACTCAACGCAAGATCCGGAGCGTGGGCAGCTGGCCATTACCAATTATTCGACGATGAAAACCAGTGAGGCTTTTTCGCTTTTGAAAGTTAACCTGGAAACCGGTCGTAAAAACCAGATTCGTGTGCACATGAAAGATCTGGGGCACCCCATTGTCGGGGATAAAAAATATGGTTCATCCATGAACCCGATCCGCCGCCTGGGATTGCATGCCTGGGTGCTGGCCTTTAAGCATCCGCTTACCGGGAAAAAACTCCGTTTCGAGACTTCCATTCCCGGAAGCTTTCTGAAGTTGTTCTGATTCGATTTAAAAAATTCGACCATCGCTTAAAAACGATAGCATGAAAACAATATTAATTACCGGGGGAGCCGGCTTTATTGGTTCGCACCTTGTGCGCTTGTTTGTCAATAAATATCCGGATTATAAGATTGTCAACCTCGACAAGCTGACTTATGCCGGCAATTTGGCAAACTTGAAAGATATTGAAGACAAAGCCAACTACGAGTTTGTGAAAGCCGATATTGTTGACGGCGAACAGATGCTGGCTCTATTTCGAAAATATCAGTTCGACGGTGTGATCCACCTGGCTGCCGAGTCGCATGTTGACCGCTCAATATCGAATCCCACGGCTTTTGTTTTTACCAATGTCATCGGGACGGTAAACTTGCTGAATGCGGCTCGTGAATGTTGGAAGGACAACACGGACGGTAAACTTTTCTATCATATCTCAACCGACGAGGTTTATGGTTCGTTGGGCACTGATGGGTTGTTTACCGAGGCAACAAAGTACGATCCGCACAGCCCGTATTCGGCATCCAAGGCGAGCTCCGATCATTTTGTGCGCGCCTATTGCGATACCTTTGGTTTGCCTACGCTGGTGTCCAACTGTTCCAACAACTATGGCTCGTTTCAGTTCCCCGAGAAGCTGATTCCCCTTTTCATCCATAATATTCGGAACAAAAAGCCACTTCCGGTTTACGGAAAAGGCGAGAATATACGCGACTGGCTGTGGGTTGAAGATCATGCCCGGGCTATCGATTTAATTTTTCACCAGGGGAAAGTTGGCGAAACCTACAATATTGGCGGACACAACGAGTGGACCAATATTGATCTGATCCGGCTGATGTGCCGCATTCTGGACCGCAAGTTGGGACGCGAAGAAGGGAGTTCTTCCAAGCTGATCACCTTTGTGAAAGACCGCGCCGGCCATGATTTGCGTTATGCCATCGACTCGTCGAAACTGCAATACGAATTGGGCTGGACACCAAGCTTACAGTTTGAGGAGGGCCTGGAGAAAACCATCGATTGGTATCTGGAAAATGAGGATTGGCTGGAGAATGTGACCAGCGGCGACTATCAGAAATACTACCAACAGCAGTATTCGAAACGCTAAAGCAACCGGTTAACGAGCTTGAGATGTGGCCTAACGATTTGAAACACTTTATTATTTTCACGATTAACAGCTTTTGGGTAACTTCGCCCAAATTCAAAATCAATTAGCATGTTTTCAGGAATTGTAGAAGAATATGGCGTTATTACGGCCATTGATCGAGAACAGGAGAACTATCATTTTACACTCAGCTGTTCGTTTGTTGATGAGTTGAAAATTGATCAGAGTCTGGCGCATAATGGTGTGTGTTTGACGGTGGTGAACATCGACAATGAGGCAAAAACATATACCGTGACAGCAATCAAGGAGACGATTTTGAAAACCAACCTGGGCTGCCTGGAAGTTGGTTCAAAGGTGAACCTGGAGCGTAGTATGATGATGAATGGCCGCCTGGATGGTCATATCGTACAGGGCCATGTTGATCAGACTGCTGTATGCAAGAAGGTGGAAGAGGCCGACGGAAGCTGGTATTTTACCTTTGAGTATGAATTTGACAAAGCACAGGCTCAAAAAGGTTATATGACGGTTGAAAAAGGATCGGTGACCGTGAATGGTGTTAGCTTAACCGTGGTTAATTCGAAAGACAATTCATTTCAGGTGGCTATCATTCCTTACACCTATCAGGAAACCAACTTTCATACTTTTAAAGAAGGATCGGTTGTGAATCTGGAGTTTGATATCATCGGTAAGTATCTGGCAAAACTGAATACGTTCAAATAACGACTTTTTAACTTACAGGAAGAATCCGGGCACGCTGTCCGGATTTTTTATTTGGTCGCTTTTCAAAATAAAGCAGCGAATATCGTCCGATATCCGCTGCCTGTTATCTGTCGTCGCTTATGAGTGAAAAACCAAAAGTGGTGTTTTCACATGGAAGACCATTTTTCGGGCTATACTCGGGTTAAAAATCCGGGTAATCATGTTGCGTTTATGGGTGGTCAGCGAGAGAACATCAATCTGGTGCTCTTCAATAAATTTATCCAGATCTTCGAGAATGTTTGCTCCTTGCTGGATGATGCACTCAATTGGTGTGTCCGGGTATTTTTGACTAAGCAGGTTATGCAAACTCTCCAGTTTGGCTTCGTCCCATTCGCGGGCGGCATCGGGGCCGACGTGCAGGCAGGATAATCTCGCTTTGAAGGGTTTCAGCAAGCCGAGTAGTTTGTCGATCGAAACCAGGTCTTTATCATCAAAATTGGTGGCATAAACAATATGCTTCATCGAAGCCAGGTTCAACAGCGGGGCTTTGGCCGGAATTACCAGCACCGGGACGGGCGATTTATAAATCACGCCGGCGGTTGTGCTGCCCATAATCTCCGGATTTTTCTCATCCGGCCCCTTAATTCCCATGACAATTAGCCGTGGCGGATGCTTGTCGGTGAAGTACAGGATATCGTCTTCGGGGTAACCCAGTTTGATGATGTGTTCCGACTCAATCGCCTCCCAGGCATTTTTACCCACATAGTCCTTAATCTTGGTGACAAACTTGCTAAGTTCTTCGTTGGCCAGTTCTTCCCGTTCTTTCAGGTGATCGTATAAACCCGTGTTGAAGGCCATCACATCGGAATAGGGCATGCTGAAAAAATCAGGCTGTTGGATGACATGGAAGAAAATCAGCTTGGAGCCCAGCTTTTGGGCTAGCTCGAAAGCCATCAAACCCGCCTTAAACGAATAGGTGGAGAAGTCGACCGGTACCAGGATGGTATCTTCCGATTTCACCTGATCTTTAACTTCTTTACCCAGCAGTTGGTCAATCATTGGCCAGGCTTTTTTGATGTCTTTCTCATTGATTCGCACTTTAACTCCCGAAGCAACAGCTCCTTGTATCAGATTAATATTCTCGAGGGTGCATTCAATACCTTCGGCTTCCAGCATCGAACGCAAAATTTCTGCTTGCGAATAGGGGAGCAGGGCAATTGTGATTAGTTTTTCGTTCATGGCTCGATCGTTTTGGATTCAGACTCTACTTATTATTTCGTATTTGAACCGCCGATTGTTTCATCCTTTCATCTTTTTCGTTGTTAAAATGTTATTTAAGTTATTTCGCACCGGAAATTTGCGGTTAGTTTTGCTTTCCGGGAAAAGAGTGATTCGGGTTTGAAAGAAATTAACTATCTTTTTTTTCTGAATGCGGCGAAAGTGAAGGTTTGGTTCGCGGGCCAGCTGATTGCAGCTAGTCAGTTCTTTTTGGCGGAACTACGCCTGCATTGGCCGTTAGCGACCCGGTTAACGCTGACCATTTTACAACACAGATTATAACGCTAGAGCAAGAATATGACGAAACGTACAGCATTAATTACAGGATCGGCCAAACGGGTTGGAAAAGAGATTTCGTTACACCTGGCCGAGCAGGGATGGAGTTTGGCCTTGCATTACAACAGCTCGGAAAAGGCCGCCGGCAAGCTTATTAAGCAGTTGCAGAAGGATTATCCGGAGCAGCAGTTTGTGTTGTTTCAGTCCAATATGCAAAACCCCTTTGCAGTCGAAAGCCTGATTCCGGAGGTATTGCGGGTGTTTGGCCAGCTCGATTTGCTGGTGAACAATGCATCGGTGTTCGAACGTGCTTCAATCTTCGAGACCCACTTCGATTTGCTCGACCGCCAGATGATGATTAACTATCGGGCGCCCTTTTTGCTCATTCGCGATTTTGCACGGCATATTGGCAAGGGAATGGTGATCAACCTGGTCGATACGCGCATTACCAATAGTAAATCCGATTATGCAGCTTACAGCCTCTCCAAAAAAGCGTTGTGGGAGTTAACCAAGATGGCTGCTCTGGAATTTGCACCTTACATTCGTGTCAACGCCATTGCTCCGGGGGCTACTTTGCCGCCAGCCGACAAAGATGAATCGTACCTTTGGTTGCTGGCCAAGAAAACACCAATGCAAAAGCCCAGCGGAATCGAACCAATTCTGAAAAGTCTCGATTATATTATCGAGAATGATCACCTGACCGGGCAGCTGCTGTTTTGCGACGGCGGCGAAAATCTGGGACTGATTGTGTGACGGTGGCAACAATCTTTGTAAGTTCATGTTATTGTAAAAAGCGTTTCGGCAACGCACATAGTCGAACTAAAACAGAAAACAATTATGGCAAAAATACGCGTCAAAAACTTGTTGCTTCGAACCTATATCGGGTTCAACCCCGAGGAGCTGGTGAACAAGCAAGATGTGCTGATTAATGTTGAAATTGAAGCGGCAATTTCTCCGCAATCACTCGCCTCGGACGAGCCCGATGGTATTTACAACTATAAGTTGATTACTAAACGCATTATCGCCCACGTGCAGGAGGGGCATTTTAAGCTTTTAGAGGTGTTAACAGCGAACTTACTGGATATGATTATGGAGGATGAACGGGTAAGCTATGCTAAGGTTGAAGTTGACAAACCTCATGCGCTGCGATTTGCCGAGTCGGTGTCGTACGAAATGGAGGCCCGACGTTGAATACTTGCATCATCTCAATCGGGTCCAACATTCATCCGGATGAAAATATCCGGAAAATGCTGGCCATCCTGTGTGCCGAATGTTGTCTGCTAAAGGTCTCCGATCTGATTCGAACCAAGCCAATCGGAATTGAAGATCAGCCGGATTTTGTGAATGGTGCTGCCCTGCTGAAAACCGAACTCGAGCGGGGCGTGTTCGAAGCCTACCTGAAAGATGTTGAAGATCGTTTGGGGCGTGACCGATCTCTGCCTAAATTTGGGCCCCGAACAATGGATCTGGATCTTGTTGTTTGGAACGATGAGCTGCAGGATGAAGACTATTTTACACGCGATTTTTTGCGAAAAGCAGTCAACCAGCTGGGCTATCGTTTGTAAGTTTTTCTTCTTGTTAAAATTCATAAAATGAAATATCGAAAGCAGATATCCTGGTTGTTGCTCCTGGCTGTTCTTTTTGTATCCGGAGCATGTAATAGCAACGACACAGAGACGATTCAGAAGCCGGACGCAGTCTTGTTGAGCAGTGAACTGGGGACTTCAATTCCTAAAGTCATTATTCAGGCCGGGATTGGCGCCTTGGAAAGCCGCTATCCCGAAACGTCGGGCGTAAGTAGCGCTGTTAAATCAGGCGTGAATGTTTACAAAATAACCTACCAAACTACTTTTCAGGGCGAAGATTTGACAGCCTCGGGGATTGTTGCCATCCCCGGCGATGCAGGAGACTATCCCTTGCTTTCGTTTCAGAACGGCACAAACGTGCTGTACAGCGATGCGCCAAGCAAAAATTTTGAGTTAACATCGACGGCTGATCTGGAGAATACCACGGTTGTTTCGGAAAGCCTGGCTTCCTTAGGTTTTGTGATCGCCATAGCCGATTATCCGGGTTTTGGCAGCTCCGAGTCGGTTTTTCATCCTTATCTGGAAAAGGAAAATACCTTGCCGGCCTTGGTGGATATGATCCGGGCCACCAATGAGCTAATGGCGAAAGCTGAAATTCAGGCTAAATTGTCGGGCGATTTGTTTCTGGCCGGTTATTCGCAAGGTGGCTGGAGTACGATGCAGTTGTTGAAGGAGCTGGATCAACAACCGCTGGAGGATTTCAGCCTGGTTGCAGCTTCCTGTGGCGCGGGCCCCTATAATTTGAGCCAAATGAACGAACTGGTGCTTGGCAGCGAAACTTATCCGATGCCTTTTTACTTCCCTTATTTGTTGCACGCCTACCAGTTACATGGGCTTATTTCCAATTCAATGGCTGATATTTTTCAGGAACCCTATGCCTCGGCTATTCCGCAGTTATTCGATTTTGAAACTTCCGGAGGCCAGATCAATGCTGCTTTGACTGATAATATGGCTGAACTGTTTCAGCCGGCTTACCTGGCGGGTTCTGTCACCGACGATCAATTTGAGACGGTCAAATCGGCTTTGGCGGCAAACAGCGTTACAGCCTGGAACTTAAATACGCCTACCCGTCTGTTTCACGGCGATGCCGATGTGTATATCCCGATGGAAATTTCGGAAGACTTCCTGCAGGATTTTCGCGAGCTCGGAGTGGGCGAGAGTACCATTCGCTTAACCGAAATTCCCGATGCCGATCATTCGGGTGGCGTTCTCCCTTACGGACTTCAGACGCTTAGCTGGTTTATGACTTTTGAAAACCAGAACCTGACAAAAAGCAGTTTACAGGAAGCTGTTTCCTTGTAATTTTGTAGCAAACAATTATAACCATGTGTGTTTTTGATGTCGAAATAGCACTTTCCGGACAACGATACCTGAACATCAAGAAACGCGATTCATTTCATTTTTAATCGTCTGTATTTGTGTGCTCTAAACCGTCGTGTTCAGAGCCAGCTTTGCAGTACACCCTCGTGTATTGCCTTTTCGTGTTGAATTTTATTACAGAATAACAAGATTAAAAAGTATAGATATGAAACTTCCTTTTGCAGAAAATTACCGGATAAAAATGGTCGAACCGATTTACAGAAGTACGCGTGAAGAACGGGAAAACTGGATTCGTCAGGCTGATTATAATTTGTTTAACCTGCGCAGCAATCAGGTTTATATCGATTTATTAACCGACAGCGGAACGGGAGCCATGAGCGACCGGCAATGGGCTGCTGTGATGACCGGCGACGAAAGCTATGCCGGGTCGTCGTCCTTTTTCAATTTGAAAGATCGCGTGAAGCAGCTTTTCGGTTTCGATTATCTGTTGCCGGTTCATCAGGGGCGGGCGGCCGAAAATGTCTTATTTTCAGTACTCGTGAAAGAGGGAAATGTGGTGCCCGGCAATTCGCACTTCGATACAACCAAAGGACATATCGAGTTCCGGAAAGCGCAGGCCATCGATTGTACTATTGATGAAGCTTTTGATACCACCGTATATCATCCGTTTAAAGGCAACATCGATTTAAACAAGCTGCAGCTGGTGCTTGAAAGCTATCCGAAGGAGCAAATCCCCATGATTATTGTTACCGTAACCTGCAACAGCTCGGGTGGTCAACCGGTATCGATGAATAATTTACGCCAGGTAAAACAGTTGGCTGATACTTACGGGATACCGGTTGTTTTCGACTCGGCCCGTTTTGCCGAAAATGCCTGGTTTATTCAGCAGCGCGAAGAAGGTTACGCGGATAAATCGATTAAAGAGATTGTTGCTGAAATGTACTCTTATGCCGACGGCATGACCATGAGCAGTAAAAAAGATGGCATCGTCAATATCGGCGGTTTGCTGGCTATGCGTAGCAAAGAGTGGTTCGATCAGGCTTCGGTATACAACATCATGTACGAAGGTTTTCTGACTTATGGAGGGATGTCGGGGCGCGACATGAATGCGCTGGCAGTAGGGCTGGATGAGGCTACGGAAGCCGATTATCTGGAGGCTCGCATCAGCCAGGTTCATTATCTGGGAAATCAATTAATTGAAGCTGGCATACCGGTTCAGCAGCCACTGGGCGGGCATGCTGTTTTTGTGGAAGCACGGCGCTTTTTACCGGCCGTTCCACGCGAAGAATATGTGGCTCAAACGCTGGCTGTAGAGCTTTATCTGGAAGCCGGTGTGCGCGGGGTGGAAGTGGGCACCCTTTTGGCCGACCGCGATCCGGTGACCCACGAAAACCGCTATCCTAGCACCGAGTATTTGCGGCTGGCTATTCCGCGCCGCACCTACACCAACAACCATATCGATGTTGTAGCGGCTGGCCTGATTAATTTGTACGAACGTCGCGACCAGATTACGCATGGCTTTACGATTGAGCACGAAGCACCCATCATGCGTCATTTTACCGTAGGCTTGAAAAAGATTGACTAGACGCTTACTGATGCAACAGTAAGCGATTTAGCAGAAAACAAAAAATCCCGATCATAACGACCGGGATTTTTGTTTGCCATAAACTGAATTTGGCTTATTTCTTTGCATTTGTTGTAAAGTCGCGGTGGGCTTTAATCAGGTTGATATAGTGCATCAACATATTCTTAGTCTCCGATACGATATTGAAGAAAAGCACGGAGTTACGCGTATTTACATCTTTATTTTTGATTCGCTTAATTTGTGCCTTTTCCAGTTGCGCCAGCTTTTGAATCAGCTCGTCGCGTTGTACAATGGCATTGTCCAGCTCGTCGAATTTCTGTTCTTTAACCAGGTGAAGCGTTGAATTAACGAAACTGCTTGTTTCACTTAAAAATTCGGTTAATTCCTGAATCTGTGCTTCCTTAAATGGTTTGTGGTTATTCTCGAGATGTTGGAACAGCGGGTCAACCAAATAGGTCAGCGAATGCGAAACTTCACGCATATAATCAACCAGTTGTACATAGAAGTGGCCGACCTCCAGCGAGTCGCTTTGTTGCAGTTTATCAATCACCGATGAAACCTTATTTTTCATCTTTTTGGTTTTCTTGTCGAAATCCTTTCGCATTTCAGCGGCTCCCTTCAGGTGACTGCGGTCTTCGTTCAGGAAACTTTCCAGTGCCATCGAATAGACCTGATTAACTGTTAATACAGCGTTGATGACTTGTTTCTGCGTTTTGTCAATCACCTTGTCGGTTCCATCGGTCTCCGATATTGATTCTTCTTCTTCATTAACTTTGCTGGCAGCTTTTTTACGCAAAACGATATGTGTACGAACCACTGTGAAAATGGCCAGACCGATGAATATAAAAATCATGAAATTGCCGCTTACAGAAATGATCAGCGCGATGATGGCCGATACGGTAAAAGCAACCAAGGCAGTCATAAACCAGCCTCCTACAACGGCAAATACACCCGATATACGGTATACGGCGCTTTCGCGACCCCAGGCACGGTCGGCCAATGAGGTACCCATGGCGACCATGAAGGTTACATAAGTTGTTGACAGGGGAAGCTTCAAGGAGGTTCCGATTGAGATTAGGATACCCGAAACAATCAGGTTGATGGCTGCACGGATCTTATCAAAGGCAGCCTCATCTTCCATGGCTACAATCTGCTCGCCTTTGGGGTGTTCAAAGCGTCTGTCGATGAAATTGCTGATGCTGTCGGGAAGTACCTTACGCAGGTTGTTGTTGAATTGAATGGTCTTCCGCACGATAACGCGCGATAATAAAGATGATCCGAAACGCTCGTCTCCTTCACTTTGCCGCGATAAATCGACAGTTGTCGCGACCACATTGCGGGCTTTTTTCGACATGATCAGGGTAACGATCATGACTAATCCGGCAATAAGCAGCATATAAGACGGTGTGGCAACTTTTCCTTTGAGCATCTCCATCGAGAAAGCATCGGGAGCTGCGGCGCCACCGGCAACCCATGCTTTAAAAGATTGGAAGCCGGCCAGGGGAACACCAATAAAGTTCACCAGGTCGTTTCCGGCAAAGGCCATGGCCAGACCGAAAGTACCAACCAAAACAATCATCTTGGGGATATCAATTTTAAAGACCCAGGTTAACAGTTGAAGGATGATTGACCAGCCCACAAAGCTGATCAACAGGATTTGCAACATGTTTTCTTTCATGTAGCTCAGCATGTCTTCGGTGATGAAAGTTGCTCCTTTGGCTCCTTTGATGATCATGAAGTAGGTCATTGCGGCAATGGATATACCACCAAAAACAGCTCCGTAGTATTTCAGGGTGCGGTGCTGGCGGAACGAGAATACCAGGCGCGCCAGGTACTGAACAAGAGCACCTACTGCAAAGGCAATAATCACCGAAATAAGAATACCCGAAATGATGGCCAGGGCTTTCTCGCTGTTGATGTATTGTGCCAAAAATCCAATTGGTTCGCCGGCCAGTTTGATTTTCACAACCGACACAGCCACTGCTGCACCGAGCAACTCAAACACGATGGATACCGTGGTTGATGTTGGAAGCCCAAAGGTGTTAAACATGTCCAGCAGGATTACATCGGTAATCATGACGGCCATAAAAATGATCATGATTTCGGAGAACATGAACATGTCCGGGTGAAAGATGCCTTTACGGGCAACTTCCATCATCCCGCTGGAGAAGACAGATCCCACCAGCACGCCAAGACTGGCAACGGTAAAAATAATCCATTTGGGGGCTGCTTTTGATCCGATTGCGGAGTTTAGGAAGTTTACTGCGTCGTTGCTAACACCAACAATGAGGTCTGAAATGGCCAGTGCAAATAGCACGACGATCAGGATAAGATAGAATTGTTCCATTTTTGATTTTTATTATAATCGCGGGCAAAAATAAACCCTCTGTTTATACTGCTCAGAAATAATAAATTAAGAAACCGTTAAAAATCCGTTAATGAGTATTTACGGCGAAATAAGTATTTTTTGTTCGATTTTCGCTATTAATTTTTGAATTTCCCCGAAATTATTTCGCTGATTATCTGATTGTAAGTTCACGCTTTTTATCTTTGCGCGACCCAAGTACGCTGGCCTTTTGTGAATTTGTGTACTTTGGATGCTCTTGAAAGACAAATTCTGTTTACCCGAAAATTGAATGTGAATGAAGATTTATCCGACGAAGCGATTAGCTTTTTATGTAACTGTTTTAATTGCGGTTCTTTGTTTGTGCGAGGCTTTTGTGTTGTTAGTATTTAAGTTGCCTGTTTGGGTGAAACTGACCATGATTGCCTTGTTGCTGGTTGTTGTTTATTACCTGACAATTCAGTTGCTCACCCGTTACATCAACGATAAAATAGAGCCGATTTACAAGGTTATTCGCGAAACCCCTTTGCAGGGAAAAGCAACAAAAATCAACAACCAGCCGGTGAACGAAATTGCCGATGTGCATAAAGAAGTTGAACAATGGGCGAAAAATCAAACCCAGGAAATCACCCGGCTGAAAGATCTGGAGCGTTACCGGAAGGAGTTCGTCGGGAATGTGTCGCACGAGCTGAAAACACCGATTTTCAACATCCAGGGCTATATCCTCACGCTGTTGGAAGGAGGCCTGGACGATCCCAAGATTAATATGCTCTACCTGAAAAGAACGGAGAAAAGTATCGATCGGATGATTTCCATCGTCGAAGATCTGGAGTCAATCAATAAGCTCGAATCCGGGGTGATGCGCTTGCGGGTTGAAAGTTTCGATTTGGTGAAGATGGTTGACGATGTGCTTGAAATGGAGCAGATGATGGCCAGCGAGCGTAAAATGCAGTTGGTCTTCGATCGTCCCGAAAAGCCGGTCCTGGTTCGTGCCGATAAGAAACGGATGATGGAGGTGCTCACTAATCTGGTGACCAACGGAATTAAATACGGGCGCCAGAAAGGCTTTGTACGAGTCACCTTTTACGATATGAAGGATCATCTGATGGTTGAGGTGATGGACAATGGAATTGGAATCGACAAAGGTGACCTGCCGCGGATCTTTGAGCGCTTTTACCGGGTCGACAAGTCGCGTTCGCGCGAGCAAGGTGGCACCGGGCTTGGCTTGTCAATCGTTAAGCACATCATTGAGGCCCATAAACAAACCATTAATGTTAAATCGGAAGCGGATGAGGGGACAACTTTCACCTTCACCCTTGAAAAAGCCAAATGATTTTGGTACTTTTCGTGAAATTCAAGATTATTTCAACTTTAATCGTAATCTTACATCAAAGTAATACATTGCCCCAGTAATTTGATCTGATATGAGTGAAGAAAAATACAAAATCCTTTTGGTGGATGATGAAGTCGATATTTTAGAGTTCATCAGTTATAATCTGGAGAAAGAAGGTTTCCAGGTGTTTACCGCTCAAAACGGAGCCGAGGCGATTAAAATTGCCGAAAAAAATGTACCTCATTTAATTATTCTGGATGTGATGATGCCCGAGATGGATGGTATTGCAGCTTGTGAAGAGCTTCGTAAGATACCGGCATTGCAAACTTGTATCATTGCATTTTTAACCGCTCGCGGCGAAGATTATTCACAAATAGCCGGTTTCGAAGCAGGAGCGGATGATTATATCACCAAGCCTATCCGTCCGAAGGTGCTGGTTAGCCGCGTAAAAGCCTTGCTGAAGCGTACTGGCGGAGGCGGTGGAGCCACAGCAGCTGCGGTGGTCGAAAATAGCAACACGGTTGCCATTGGCGATCTGGTGATCGATAAGGAACGTTACCTGATTAAGATGAATGGTGAGGAAATGATCCTGCCGCGCAAAGAGTTTGAATTGCTTTCGTTGCTGGTTTCAAAGCCGGGTAAAGTATTCACCCGCGAGGAAATCTATTTCTCGGTTTGGGGCGACAATGTTGTTGTGGGCGATCGTACCATCGATGTACACATCCGCAAACTGCGCGAAAAAATCGGCAACGACCACATTAAGACCCTGAAAGGGATTGGTTACAAGTTTGTTGAATAAGGCTTTTTGAAAGCTCTTTATAATATATTGAAGCACGGTCGGATAATGGCTGTGCTTTTTTTGAAAGTCTTACCACGCAAAAGACACTGAGGCGCGATGCCAATAACTGGTTTTAATTAGATGTGGGATGACAACCCGACAACTTATGAAAACAACGACAACAGCATAGTCGAAAAATAGTGAACTTTCATCCCAGTTGGTGATTCCCGGGAATCATGAATGTTTTTTTTGAAAGTCGATGCAGGTGATGCGCCAGCCGTTGGTCGGCTTGGTTTTATTCAAGTCGGGAATGTTTTAGCAAGTCGTCTTGATTTGATAGAGAGCTCCGGATCTAATTTGTTTCAAATTGCTTGGTGGGATGCTACCGTGTTTTCACTGAATCTCTTGCATCTGGTGTTCGGTAATGCATACAGATTTGTATTTGAAATCACCGAATGAATTCGCTTTTTTCTAATGGTTTCCAAATATCTATTGTTCCCTGCAGTCAAGACAGAATAAAGCGATAAAGCAAATTTATGGAGGCTGTCCTGGAGGCTTTGCAACAGACTAAAATTTTTATTTTTGTATTCAAATTAGGATAGAGGTAGAAAAAGCATGGCCAAAAGAATCAATCAAAAAGACTAACGAGTCAGCATAAAGAGTCTAAAGGTGTAGTTGGTATATTTGGAGAAGAAGCAAGATCACATGACATAACAGTTGGGAAAATTTCACATTTTGTAATTGACCAGCTTGAAAAGGAGTTCCCTCAATTATCTTTTCGATATAAAACAAGTATAAAAAAGGCTGAGATAAACGAAGCTTTAAAGAAAGTAGATCCAGAATTAGGGCAAAACCTTTTTGTGCCAAATTCAAGTATCATACCTGATGGTGGTATAATAGAAGTTAAAGACGATAACGGTAATTGGAGAATCGTTCTAGTGTCGGAAGCTAAACATCAAGGGAAAGACATTGAAAATATCAAAATAGGAAAACTGGTAGGTAAGGATAGCAATCAAGACTTAATGGCCGCGGGTAATGCCATAGAAAGGTCACATAAAAACATATCTGAAATCGCCAATTTGATGTTGTCTGAATCTCACTTCCCTTATGTCTTATTCCTGGAAGGCTCAAATTTTTTAACCGAAACTATTTCAGTTAAAAGGCCCGATGGAAGGATAGTAACTCTGGAATACAATTCAGGCATGTTAAATAGGTTAGACAGATTAACTTCTGCAAATTATGGGATGCCAATAAATAAAAATTTGTGTAAAAATAAGTTTGTCACCCATAAAGATAAAACAATAATGCTTCAAGCAACGTCTATATACACACAAGGAAATGGTGAAAGATGGGATGTTAAAAAGATGTTTGATATTATGCTTGAAATTTCTAAAACATCTCTTCAACTATTAGGTAGTGAGATATTTAATCAGATAACCAAGGTCGATAACTAAGAACAGAAGCTTTATTAAAAACAGAAGTGGAAAATGGCAAGAAATGCAACAAATGAATTATTACAAAAAGCTAAAAAATCTAAAAGTGACGAGTTTTATACACAGCTTTCAGATATAGAAAGTGAACTACAACATTATAAAAGTCATTTCTACAATAAAATAGTTTATTGCAATTGCGATGACCCCCGAATTAGTAACTTTTTTAAGTATTTTGCTTCAAACTTTAAAAAATTAGGTCTTAAAAAATTAATAGCAGCTTGTTATAGAGAACAAGTAAGAGATTTATTTAATCCAGAAGAAGATAAAAATGGTTTTTTCTTCGAATATACAGGAGCAGAGGGGGAAAAGAACGAGCCAGGGTCAACTGACATTGTTTCCTTTAATGGGGATGGCGATTTTCGTAGTTCGGAGAGTATTGAACTATTAAAGCAGTCCGATATTGTTGTCACTAATCCTCCATTTTCATTATTCAGAGAGTATGTAGCTCAGTTAGTTAAATATAATAAAAAGTTTTTGATAATTGGCAATATTAACGCAATAACTTATAAAGAGATTTTCAAGCTAATTAAAGAAAACAAGGCGTGGTTAGGGATAAACCTAGGTAGAGGAATTTCTGGTTTTATTGTACCTGATCACTATGAATTATATGGGACAGAGGCTCGTGTTGATAGTTCCGGGGATAGAATAGTTTCTCCAAATAATTGTTTATGGTTAACCAATTTGGACACATCAAAGCGACACGAAGATATAGTGCTCACAAAAAAATATTTTGGGCACGAAGATGAATATCCCAAATATGACAACTATGATGGAATTAACATTAATAGAACACAAGACATACCATCAGACTTTAAGGGATATATGGGGGTGCCAATAACATTTCTGCATAAATTTAACCCTGACCAATTTGAGATCGTTAAATTCCGGAAAGGGAATGACGAAAGAGATTTATCAATAAATGGGAAATGCCCGTACTTTAGAATATTGATCAAAAATAAGCGGATATAAACTAAATAGTCCGAGAATAGAGGAATGCTGGTAGTTAGTACTACGCATTGTATATCAGATGAATAATGGTCGTTTTGGGGATCGTACGATTAATGAATATTGTGGTGGTTTGATTTGAAAATTGCATTGAAATGTCAAACGTTTTATATCTACACCAACAGGATTACCAGCGAGTTTACCAGCAAGCCGATGACGAAACCGGCGTACACCTGTTGCGGGCTGTGTTTTTGCAGCAGGATACGCGATGTACCCACCAGGCCGGCAACCAGAAGCAGGACGCTTAACAATAACGAACCGTTGAAGTTGAGTCGCAACGACAGAGCCAGAAAAATGCCAATTAGGCCCCCAATGGCCGCCATGTGTGCGCTTATTTTCCAGCGTATGGTGATGAGCAACAGTATGGCAATGGTTAGCACACTGGATATGAGCATGAGTTTGTAGATGGGGAAAATGGGGAGCTTGCCCAAAAAATAAAAGCCCAGGTAATAGAAAATGGCCGTATTCAGCATCGGAATAATGCGGTCGGAAGCTTTGTCGAGGTTTAGCTTGAAGCGCGTGGTAAGCATCATCAGGCCAATGCTGATTAATGGCAGAACCAGGGTGCTCATCAGCACAATCAGTAGGATAAATTTTTTGGCTTCAAACGAGATGAGCGTAAAGTAAAAGCTACTGTTCATTAAAAGCAAAAATCCCAGTGTTGGGATCAGCAGCGGATGAAACACATAGGATAAAGCTTTGGCCACATTTTTAATCATAGACTTGAGGGGTGTTATAGTTCTTTACGCATTCGTGCTACCGGTATGCCCAGTTGTTCGCGGTATTTGGCCACCGTGCGCCGGGCAATGGGGTACGATTTTTCTTTTAAAATCTGAGCCAGTTTGTCGTCGGTCAATGGCTTGCGTTTATCTTCGTTGGAGATACATTCCTCCAGGATTTTTTTGATTTCACGGGTCGAAACTTCCTCGCCGGTATCTTTTTGCATGCCTTCCGAAAAGAAATATTTCAACGGAAAGATGCCGAAGTGCGTTTGAATGTACTTGCTGTTTGACACCCGCGAAATGGTCGAAATGTCGAGCCCTGTACGATCGGCAATGTCTTTCAATATCATGGGTTTAAGCTTCGTTTCATCCCCTTCCTGAAAGTATTCTTTCTGAAAGTCGATGATTTCCGACATGGTTACCAGCAAGGTTTGGTGGCGCTGGCGAATGGCATCGATAAACCATTTGGCCGAATCGAGCTTTTGCTTGACAAATAGCATCGCATCTTTTTGGTCGCGTGAGATGTTTTTGCGATTCTGGCTGTAAGCTTTCAGCATTTCCATATAATGGCTGTTCATCCGTAAATCGGGTACATTACGCTGGTTGAGCGAAAGTTGCAACTCGCCATCCAGATTGTCGAGCAAAAAATCGGGGACAATTACCTGATTCGATTTATTGAGCGGATTGCTGTACGAGCCTCCCGGTTTGGGGTTGAGCTTGAGAATTTCGTTCAGGGCATCTTTCAGCTCATCTTCGGTCACCTCGTATTTGCGCAGAATCTTATCGTAATGCTTTTTGGTAAACTCGTCGAAATTGTGGGCCAGGATTTTTTCGGCAAGCATGGCTGCCGGAGTTGCTCTTTTTCGTTGAATTTGAAGCAACAAACATTCCTGCAGATCGCGGGCACCCACACCGGCAGGGTCAAATTCCTGAATAACCTCCAGCAATTCGGCCAGCTCTTCCTCGGTGACATTCATGTTCATGTTGAAGGCCAGATCATCGCTGATCGAAAGCAGGTCGCGTCGCAGATAGCCATCGTCGTCAATGTTGCCGATGATGTATTCTGCCAGTTTGCGCTTTTCTTCATCCAGATCAGCCAAGCCCAGTTGTTCGTGCATGGACTCGTGGAAACTGGTTCCGGCCGAGAACGGAATATCTATCTGTTTGTCGTCTTTCGAATAGTTGTTGGCTGCCAGCTTATACTCCGGAATATCGTCTTCATCCATATAATCTTCCAGCGAGAATTCTTCGTTGTCGCGGTCGTTCGGATTTTCCTCTTCCTGCATATTCCCCTCCTCGTCGGGCAGGTCGTTCTGCATTTCCAGTACCGGGTTTTCCTCGAGCTCTTTTTTGATGCGTTGCTCCAACTGCACGGTAGGAATCTCCAAAAGTTTAATCACCTGAATTTGTTGCGGTGATAACTTTTGCAGCAATCGTTGTTGTAAACTAAGTTTCTGAGATGGCATACCGTTATTACGTATTTGGAACTTAAATATGTTCGGGGCCGATGAACAATTTTGCACTCATCTGCCGACTCCTGCTTTTTGCAGCAGTATACTTTCCCAAAAATAGAAACTTTTACGCGTTATTGAGAGCGATAAGCTCAAAAAGCGGCCGATTGCGGCTTCTCATTTAAAATTAGCCACCATCAGCCTTGCTGCCTGTGCTTAGTACGGATTGCGGAAGATGAGGCCATTGCTGCGCTTTCGTTTAATTCTTTTCAGCTTGAAAAAGGGAAGATAATCCACTTGTTTATAACGTACTTTGGGGCCAAATAAGTTGAGATCGACACCGAAGGTGAAGCTGCAGTAGTCCGAAAATTTGGGTACAAAGGGCGACAGCAGGTTGTCGGTGCCCAGATGAAACTGCGCCGCCCGCCAGCTGTAGAGCAGCCCAACGGGAAGGTTTTTTAAGGATGTTCCGTAAACGCCCAGGCCGCCCACGATCGTTAATCGCTCGCTGGCCCTGTAGTTTGCTAATGCCGAAAAGCTGTTGTGCCCCATCTTTTTTTCGTAGATGTAGCGGTTAACAATACCGATGCTCAGCTGGCTGTGAACCTGGTAATTTAGGCCGGCATAACAGGTTGTTGGCAGCCGGGTTGTATAGGTTTCGGGGCTGTCGGTAATTTCGTACAGGCTCGAGATGTTGTCAATCAGATCTACTTCGTCGGTTTCTTTTTCCAACTGCTCGGTTTGAGGGTTGTAACGGATATTTTCGATCTCGTAAAGACCTTCGTCAAAGTCGAGCTTGTAGAGGTATTTCTTCCAGCTTATTTTGCCCAGATCCAGAACACTGACAGTAAAAGTTAGTTGCGGGTTTATCTTCCAGCTCATTCCCAGGTCTATCCCCAGTCCCTTATTGCCGGTGTTGAACACATAATCGCTTACCGACTTGCCATCCATCAGATTGATTTTGCTCGGTGGTATGGTGTCGGTTCCATTGTCGCTCGCCGGAGCTGAAAGTATGATACTGCCGCTCGATTTGGCATAAAAGGCGCCCTCTTTTTCAATCATCCGGCCGCTGACATCCGAGGTCGTAAACGATTTTCCGTAGTACAGTTTTAGACGGGCACCTACTGTCAATATCTTTGGCACAAGTTCGTTGGCATAGCCCAGCGAGTATTCCCTGAAGTGCATGGCTTCGGTTGGAAAATGCTGAAGTTCGTTTAAGCGAACTGTCTCGGTGCTTAAGGTGTCCATTAAAAAGCGCGAAAAGGAACCCCCGTAGCGCATCAGCACGTATGCCTTTTCCTTAACCTGGAAATTCAGGGCGCCATACGCACCGTTAATTCCGATATTGAAGAGGTTTATATCCAGATAGTTGTATGACAGGTCTTTTTTGATCAGACTGCGAAAGATCTCTTTCGATTTGTCATTGATTTCTTCGTTAAAAAGAATTTTTCGGATTTTGTCAACGGCATCGTAATTATTGTAGCTAAACCCCATGCCCGACAAGGGGAAGATGTTGACTGTGAATTCCTTCTGCTCCGTGAGTTTGGCCGGGTTATAGTCGGCTGCATTGTAAAACCCGTCAGAATGGTAAAAAAGAATGTTTGACTGCGCCCGGGCCAAACCTGCGCTTGAAACCAGAAGGAGCAGCAAAAGCAGATATCGGGGTGAATGTTTCAAAGCCGTCATGGGTTTGTAAGCGCTTTTGTGGTTTTGAGTTGACGAAAGATTGCCGGAAGCAAAAGTCCTCGAAAGAGACCCGGTAAAGATAGTCGGAAATTGAGCGATGCGTGGCTTTTTTGCCAATTTTTATGAACGAACGATTGTTGGTAACCGACTGGTGGAAAAGCATTCAGCTGCTTTTAGACGGACGTAAAGGGTGTGCTTATCACCAAAAAAAAACTCCCGGAGGTAAGGTCTCCGGGAGCTTGAAAATAGGAATGTATACTTGTTTTTAACAGTAGGATTAGAACTCGGCATTTTTCGGAGTTCTAGGGAAAGCAATAACGTCGCGAATATTGCCCATGCCGGTAACAAACAAGATGAAACGCTCGAAACCTAAACCAAAACCAGCGTGGGGCACCGATCCGTAGCGGCGGGTATCCAGGTACCACCACATTTCTTCGACCGGAACATCCATTTCATTCATGCGGCTTACCAGTTTGTCGTAGTCGGCTTCACGCTCCGAGCCACCAATGATCTCGCCAATTTGCGGGAACAAGACATCCATGGCTGCTACCGTTTTGCCATCCTCATTTTGCTTCATGTAGAAGGCTTTGATGTCTTTGGGGTAGTCGGTCAGGATCACCGGTTTTTTGAAATGCTTCTCAACCAGGTAACGCTCGTGTTCGCTTTGCAGGTCAACACCCCATTCAACCGGGAACTGGAATTTTCCTTTTTTGTAAGGTTTCGAGTTGGTCAGGATGTCGATGGCTTCGGTGTAAGTACAACGTACAAAGTCGTTCGCCAATACAAATTCGAGTTTTTCAATCAGCTCCATGGAGCGCTGATCGGCCGGCTTGTTTTTCTCTTCCTGCTGCAGGCGGTTGCTCAAAAATTTGAGGTCGTCCATGCAGTTGTCCAAGGCATATTTAATCAGATATTTCAGGAACTCTTCAGCCAGGTCCATGTTGTCTTTCAACTCGTAGAAAGCCATTTCCGGTTCAATCATCCAGAACTCAGCCAGGTGGCGTGTTGTGTTCGAGTTCTCGGCGCGGAATGTTGGTCCAAAGGTGTAAATCTCGCCCAGCGCCGTTGCTCCCAGTTCGCCTTCCAGCTGTCCCGAAACAGTCAGGTTGGTTGGGCGACCAAAGAAATCCTGTGCGTGGTCAATTTCGCCTTCTTCGGTCATCGGAGGATCTACCGCCGGCAGCGTTGATACGCGGAACATCTGTCCGGCACCTTCTGCATCCGATCCGGTAATGATTGGTGTATGCAGGTAAACAAATCCTTTGCTGTTGAAGTAGTTGTGAATAGCAAAAGCCATGGCATGGCGAATGCGGAAGATCGCGCTGAATGTAGCCGTACGGAAACGCAGGTGAGCATTTTCGCGCAGAAACTCCAGGCTGTGCTTTTTGGGCTGAATCGGATATTTCTCCGGATCTGCTTTGCCGTAAATTTTAATTTCGGTGGCATTCAACTCAACCGACTGTCCACTTCCTTGTGACTCAACCAAATCGCCGGTAACAGCCAGCGAAGTACTGGTGTTGATGTCTTTCAGGAAATTTTCGCCAAATTTTTCAACGTCGGCAACAATCTGCAAATTATTGATGGTCGACCCGTCATTCAAGGCGATGAAGTTGACATTCTTGCTACCGCGTTTGGTTCGTACCCATCCTTTCACCAAAACTTGCTGGCCTGTTTGTCCACCAGCCAATACTTCTTTAATTTTCAGTCGTTTCATACTGTTCGTATTTATTTGCAGGTTACCTATTCTGTTAAAATTTAGAAGAAACAAAAGTACATTTTTCTGTTGAAAAACATGAATCCGGTGACTTTAATGTTACATCATTTGCCGTCAATTAACTTGAGTGTATTTCAAGAGAGCTTCTTCAAACATTTAGACAGACTAATTTCTGTTGTGTGTTGATATTGTTTAATTTCTAATTTCTGTCTTACTTTAATCCATCAACCAACAACTTTAGCAGACTCATGAGAATTGAGGACCGGATACTTTTCAATGAAATAAAGCAAGGCAATCGCAAGGTGTTCGAAGCTCTATTTTATGAATATTACCCGGGATTGATCCGTTTTGCAGAGAACTTCGTTTTTGATTCTGCCGTTTGCGAGGACATTGTTCAAACCCTTTTCCTTTATTTTTGGGAGAAGGCCGCTGAGTTGAATATTCAATTTTCACTGAAAGCTTATTTTTACCAAGCTGTGAGGAACCGCTGTTTGAATTACCTGCGTGATCTGCAGGTTGAAGATAAACACAAGGTTCTCTATATTGAAGCAAGCCTGGATTGTGATGATCCCGATTTTTTTGAGGAGGTGGATTTGAGCCGTGAAGTGGAGCAGGCAATTGAGTTGCTCCCGGACCAGATGAAGGAGCTTTTTTTGCTGAAATACCGCGACGGCCTGCGGACCCGCGAGATTGCCGAATTGAAAGAGGTTTCGGAAAATACCGTCAAAACACAGCTGCTTCGGGCGAAGGAGCGGCTCCGCAAAAAACTGTTGGACAACACATCTTTGCTTTTTTTCTTCTAAGCTTGTCACCTGTTTTCCACCGGGGCGTGTCACAGGGGTAAAAAGCTTATAAAATGGCACCCAAGCCTGCAATCGATATTAATATCATTTGGAAATCGGTTCACGGTCAATTGACCGCCGATGAAGAAAAGCACCTGCAAGACTGGTTGAAGGAAGATTCTTCCCACCGCAGCTATTACCAACAGGTCAAGCGATACTACGAAAGCGGTTCTGCTTTCACCGGCTCCAAGTCGGAATTGGATCGGGCCTGGCGTTCTTTCGAAGGGCGCGAACGTTCGGCTAAAAAGCGGAAGTTTGTGCAGAAAATGGCAATCGCTGCGTCAATCGCTGCTTTGGTTGCCCTCGTTTCTTCTGTCTTGATTTGGCAATTCCAGCCGGCTCCCGAAGTCATTACCAAAAAGCAGGTGAGCCTGATCAAACCGGGCAGCGGCAAAGCAACCTTGTTTTTCGACGACGGCAGAACATACGATCTCACCAATTCGGGCAATCTGGCTTTAAACGAAGATGGAATTATCATCCGGAACACCGAGAACGGTTTGGCTTATTCGGGTGGCGAACTTGCCGACGGCGAGCTTCGGTACAATATTTTGCGCGTGCCGCGTGGCGGCGAATATGTGCTGACCCTTCCCGATGGAACCCATGTTTGGATGAACGCCGAAAGCTCCATTCGATATCCGATTTGTTTTGCTGATGATGAACGCACGGTCGAGCTGCAGGGGCAGGCTTATTTTGAAGTGACGCACGATGGGCAGCGGCCTTTCCGGGTGTGGTCGGGCAACCACGAAATTCGGGTTTTGGGGACCCAGTTCGACCTGAAAGCCTATCAAAATGACGAGACCATTACTACAACATTGGTGCAGGGAAGTGTTCGCATTAGTTTGAAGGACAATCCTGAAGTGCAGGAAACACTGGTTCCGAACGAACAATGCACCTTCAATAAAAACGAAAACATATTGGAAAAACGGAAGATTGAAACCTTGCCATACATCTCGTGGCGAAAGGGCAAGCTAATGTTTGAAGATGAAGAGCTTTCGGAAATTATGAAAACGCTGCAACGCTGGTACGACTGCGATGTGGTATTTGCTTCGCAGCGGGCCCGGCAGATGAGATTTACCGGCACGCTCATGCGCTACGACGACATCAATGAGGTCCTGAATAAAATTGCAAAAACTAACGAAATCAAAATATATGTAAACGGAAATTCTATTCGCATTGAGTAATAAAAAACGGGAAATGTTCGCACCATTCCCCGTCATTTGAACACTCAGTGTTAACACTAAATGTTGGATTCAAACAGCTCAAATTTATGAAAAAAAATCGATGTAATCCTGCTTTTGGGAGCGGGTGGCAAAAACTCTATCTTATGATGAGATTAACACTATTCTTCCTCATTTTGGGGTTGTTGCAGGTCTCGGCCGCAGCATATTCCCAACAGACGAACCTAAATATAAAAATGGGGAATGCGAAAGTTGAGGAGGTCTTGAAAAATATTGAAGATCAGAGCAACTATTACTTCCTGTACCGCTCTGACATGTTGAAGGAGATTCCGGCCGTTAATGTCGACCTGTCCAACGCCAAAGTTGAACAGATTCTCGATCAGGTTCTTCTACCTTACGGTTTCTCGTACGAGATTGATGACCGGATCGTAGTGATCAAAAAAGGCGACGAACAGCCGAACAACACCAAAGTAAACCAACAGCAAAAGAAGGTGATGGGTACCGTTTCCGACAAGGAGGGTTTTCCGTTACCGGGTGTTTCGGTGGTTGTGAAAGGTACGACCGCAGGAACGATCACCGATCTGGATGGTCGGTTTAACCTGCAGGTTCCTTCAGATGCAATACTCCTGTTTAGTTTTATAGGTATGGAGCCGCAGGAAATTGTTGTTGGCGACCAAATCCTGTTTGATGTTGTCCTGAAAGAATCGCTGGTTGATATCGACGAAGTGGTGGTGGTTGGTTACGGGCAAATGCGCCGCAGCGACCTGACCGGTTCGGTGGTGTCGGTGTCGAGCGATGCGATCTCCAAATCGGTGACCACGTCGGTTGACCAGGTTTTGCAGGGACGTGCCGCAGGGGTACAAGTCCAGCAAAACAGTGGTGCGCCGGGTGCCAGTTCGTCAATCCGCATTCGTGGTATTGGTTCCCTGAACCTGTCGAACGAACCGATTTATGTGATCGATGGCGTCATCATCGATGGTTCTACCTCTTCCGAAACATCCAACCCGTTATCCTCGATTAACCCATCGGATGTTGTTACGATGGATGTTTTGAAAGATGCTTCGGCAACAGCGATCTACGGTTCGCGTGCGGCAAACGGTGTCATCATTATTACAACCAAACGGGGTCAAAAAGGTGAAGCCCGGATAACCTACGATGGCTATATGGGCTGGCAGGAAATGCCAACAAAGCTTGACCTGCTCAATCTGCGGGAATATGCGATGCACAAAAATGACCGCGCTGCGATGGGGATCGTGGAGTACGACAACAATTTTGTTCGTCCTGATTTGTTGGGTGAAGGCACTGACTGGCAGGACGAATTGTTTACAACCGCGATGATGACCAGTAATAACCTTTCGGTTGCGGGAGGTAACGAAAAAAGTGCCTATGCGATGGGAGTTGGTTACCTCGATCAGGATGGTATCGCCATTGGTTCGGGGTTTAAGCGCCTGAACCTTCGCGGAAACTTCGATACGCAGGTGAAGGAATACATGAAAGTCGGGATCAACTTCGCGTTTAGTAATTCGAAACAAAAGACCACCGTTTCGGATGATTCCCTGATTAAAAATGCGCTGAAGCAAACACCGAACATCGCTGTTCGGAATCCCGACGGCACCTTTGATGGACCTGATACCGACCAGTACGTTCAGGATAATCCGGTCGGTTTAGCGATGTTAAAAGATAACCGAAATGAGAAGTTTAACATTCGGGCAAACACATTTATGGAAGCTACCTTGTTGAAAGGTTTAACCTATAGAACCGAATATGCAATCGACTATGGCGTAGGCAACGGTTACAAGTTTACCCCAACCTATACATTCGGGGCTAAATCAAACGAAGTTCGGGAAGGCTTCCGTTCAAAAAGCTTTTCGAAATACTGGAGCTGGCGAAATATAATGACGTTCAACCGCGAATTTGGAGTTCATAGTATCAACTTCATGCTGGGGCAGGAAATACAACAGTCGCGCTACGAATACCTGTCTGGAACCAGGACCGGTTACCTGACCAACGGTGCAACCGACCTGGATGCCGGCGATGCCACAACAGCAACCAACTCTAATAATAGTTGGGAAGCTTCCATTTCGTCCTTTTTTGGACGTCTGTTTTACTCGTTCAACGACAAATATTTGCTGACGACCACCTTGCGTTACGATGGTTCTTCGAAATTTCACCCCGACAACCAATGGGGCTGGTTTCCTTCGGCAGCTTTGGCCTGGAAGGTTTCGAATGAAGATTTCCTGAAGGACAACGCGACTATTAATAACCTGAAACTGCGTTTGGGCTGGGGTACCGTTGGTAACGAAAATATACCCGCCAATGCCTATTCTTATACCGCCACTTATAGTTCCGTTGCGACAAACTGGGGAACCGGGCTGCTGGCCGGGAATACTCCAAACCAGGAATTGCAGTGGGAAACAACCTATTCGAGCAACATCGGTTTGGACTTGAATATGTTCCAAAACCGGATCGAGTTTATCGCTGATGTTTATTACAAAAAGACGAAAAACCTGTTGCTTGCTTTGCCCTTACCCAGCTATGTTGGAACCGAGGGGCAAGGTTCAACATCGGCTCCTTGGGTAAATATTGGTTCGCTTGAAAACAAAGGTCTGGAGTTAACATTGAATACGGTGAATATCGACAAAGGCGACTTTCAATGGCGTTCCAACCTGGTCTTCTCGATGAACCGCAACAAAGTACGCTCGCTGGATACCGAAACCAGCATCATCAATAAAACCATACAAGAAGGATCGGAAATTACAGTTGTGACGCGTACAGCAGTCGATGAGGCAATCGGGCAGTTCTACGGTTACAAAGTGATTGGACGCTTTGAGAAAGCTACCGATTTCTACTATAAAAACAGCGCCGGCGAGCTTGTGCCAACAGCGCTTCCGGAAGATATGGCCATTGGCGAGAACGGTATGTGGATTGGCGATTACATATTTAAAGATGTGAACGAAGATGGTGTGATCAACGAGGAAGACCGGACATTTATCGGCAACCCTGAACCCGATTTCATCTTTGGTATTGGGAACTCGTTTGCCTGGAAAGGTTTCGATTTGAATGTTTACCTGACCGGCTCTTATGGAAACGAGGTTGTGAACTATCAGCGTCGCTGGCTCGAAAACCCGCGTGGAAATACCAACTTGCTGAAATCGGCACTGGGGTATGCCCAACTGGATTTAATTGATTCGGAAGGCCCCAATGACTACCGCAATGTTGAAATTGTAGGTGGCGATCCTTACATGCCCCGGATGGCTGCTTCTTCGGCATCGTCTACTTCAAACTTCCGTTTCAGCGATCGCTTTGTGGAAGACGGTTCCTATCTGCGTATTCAAAGTATATCGCTGGGATACAACTTCCCGCGCTCGTTCACCAACAAGCTGGGAGTTGACAACCTAAAAATTTATACGAACCTGCAAAACGTATACACCTTCACCAAATACTCCGGTTATGACCCGGAAATTGGTTCGACAAACCAGGATGCGTTGATGACCGGTATCGACAATGCCCGGTACCCGTCTCCCCGGATTTATACGTTTGGCTTAAATGTAACCTTCTAACTGAAAACGACAGATGATTATGAAAACATACAAATTGATATACACTTTGGCGATCGCGTTTTCGTTGCTTGCAACTGCATGTGATTCGTTTCTGGAAGTTTCGCCGAACGACCAAATTACCGGTGAAAATTTCTACCAGTCGGAGGAAGACTTCCAGGCTGCAACAGCGCCGCTTTATAACAAGGTTTGGTTCGACTTCAACGATAAATTCTATTATGGATTGGGCGATGGCCGCGCTTATAACTTGTATGCTCCCTACTCCGATTACATTTACCCGTTTAGTGATTTAACCGAGACCGGATTGACAGGGCCTTTGGTTTCAGCCTGGCAATCTTTTTACAATGTGATCCAACAATCCAATCGGGTTGTAATCGGAATTAAGGGGAGTAGTGTTGACGATGAAATTAAAAACAAATACATCGCTGAGGCGCGTTTTATGCGAGGCGTGGCCTATTGGTATTTGGCTTCTCTTTGGGGAGATGTCATCCTTTGCGAGGACCCGAATGAGTTGGTGAATAATCCCATTGTGAATACCAACCCGCTTGATCAGGTTTACGAGTTTGTGATGCGCGATTTGGAGTTCGCTGCAAAATACCTGCCCGCCCAGGCTGTTAACGACGGCCGGTTGACCAAGTATAGCGCCTACGCCATGTTATCACGTATTTACCTGTCGGCTGCCGGCATGGGTGATAACCCCAATAGCGGGACAAGAGATGCAGAGTATCTGGCTAAAGCAAAAAAAGCAGCCGAAGTTGCCATAAATGACGGCCCCTACCAACTAATGGAAGACTATGCCGACCTGTTTATGATTGAGAATAACAATAATTCGGAATCAATTTTTGCACTTCAATGGGTGCCCTACCTGAATAATTCAACCGGTTACGGCGTCATCAACACACAGCAAGCCTATTTTGCTGCAGGTTCCGAAATCACCGGCGATGATGCTTCCTGGGGCTATTGGACCCGTGCTTCTTATGATATTTTGGTTCAATACGAATCAGATGATTTACGCCGGAAAGCAACCTGGATGGGCTACGGCGATCATTATGATGAAATCAACAAAGCCAATGGTGGCTATACCTACGAAAAAACCGAAACAGCGCTGAATGTGAAAAAAGGCGTTACCGGTTCAACAAAGGATAACCCGAAGATTGCCCGCATGAACTCAGCCCTGAACACGTATATGATGCGTTTAGCTGAGGTTTACCTGAATTATGCCGAGGCTGTTCTAGGCAATTCGGCAAGTACAACCGATGCAACAGCACTTGGTTATGTGAATGAGCTTCGTGGGCGTGCCGGCCTGGAGGACCTGACGGAACTAACCGACAAGAATCTTCATCAAGAGCGTCGAATCGAGTTGTGTATGGAGGGCCAGTATTGGTACGACCTGGTTCGTCGCGCTTATTACGAACGACAGGAAGTAATTAACGACATTATTGCGCAGGATCGGGGAACGATTCATCCATTTACCTACGACACATCAACCAACACGCTGACCGACGACGATAGCCGGGATCCGGGATCCCGGTCAATCGGCATAATCGATGCAAGCATTTTCCTGCTGCCTTATCCCGAATCGGAAGTGGTACAAAACCCGTTGTTGAAGGAAGATCCTGTTGACTACGAATTTACCGAAGAGAGAATTACCGATCTGTTCTAATCAACTAAAACCTATTTGACATGAAAGACATCTTTTCAATAAAATACCGCTGGGCCACAATCGCTTTTCTGGGATTGTTGCTTGTCAGTGTGCTCTTCCCGGCTTGCGAAGACGATGACACGACAGGAGGGCCCATCACAATCAGTAAAATTTATTTGGAGAACGCTTCCTCCACAGTACCCGACCGCGAAGTAACTTTTGCCCGTTTGGGGCAGTTGTTACGTGTTGAGGGATCTGGTTTTACGGGCTTAAAAGAGTTGTATATCAATGGGTATTCAACTTATTTCAACCCGGTGTTTGTTTCTGATAATTCCATGCTCGTGAGTGTATCGGGCGAAACGCCGATCGTTGACGCTGATCCTGAACTTCGCAATACCATTCAGATGGTGAACGACAACTACAACGTTACATTTGATTTTGAGATCCGGGCCGAAGCTCCCGGGATCACCAGCATCTCGAACACCTTGCCTTTGGCCGGTGAGCCGATCACGGTTTATGGCAGCGGCCTGGTCGAGGTGAACAAAGTTGTGTTCCCCGGCAATGTGGAGGTGACCACTGGAATCGAGTCTGACGTAGACGGTGAATTTTTTACCGTGACTGTTCCCGATGGGGTTTCGGAAGAAGGCGGATCGCTGTTTATTGAATGTTCCAATGGTGGCGCCTATTCGCCGGCTTACTTCAACTTTAAAAACGGCGTGATTTTAGATTTTGATGGCATGGGCTCCCACGGCTATTGGGGAACTGCTGCCAGCATGATCAAACCGGAAGATTTAGCATCAGCAGGCGTTGGCGTCGGAAATGTATCACAAGGAACTTATGTGCCGCATCGTCCGACACGGATTGCCTCCTTCCCGGCAGCCAAAAACCGGAACTCGGAAGTGTGGACTTACGGCAATTACAACGAGGAGGAAAACTTGGGTGATGACTGGCGCGGACAGCTGACACCCTATATTCCGGCAAGTACGCCGTTGGACGAAGTCGCATTTCAGTTTGATATTTATGTGCCTGAGGCGTGGTCCGAATCGGGGTATTTGAAAGTCTGCCTTGTGAATGGCTTCAATGGCGGCGAGTGGAGTGGCCTTTGCTACAACTACGTTCCCTGGGTTGTGGATGGCGAAGTGGTTCCGTTTCAAACAGAAGGCTGGACCACGGTTACTATTCCGCTTACAGATTTCTACAGTTTTGCCGATGGCGATTTTACGTTCGCCGATGTGCTGACTGCCCGTGAAACGTCCAGCTATAAAAACTTCGGGTTTTACTTCGAAAACTCTGACTTTACCCTGAAAAATATTACCGGTAAGGACAGCGACAGTGAGACTGAGTTTCCTTCAGCTGAAACCTCGGTGGATGTTTACACGGATAATTGGCGGATCGTTTCACTGGTAACGCCTGCCTACAGTGATTTCCCGGATGAAGAATAAACTCAAAACTTATGACGATGAACTACAAAAATATATTGCCCTTTGCCGCGTTGGCGGCCATGATGTTCAGCTCCTGCGAAGATCAGATCATGGACTGGACCAAGGATCCCTCGAAGGGAGAAGTGACAGTGGCCGAGCTTCCGTTGGAGCTGGCCGAAAAAATTGAGCGTTACGAAGATCTGAAAAGCTACACCGATTTCACCTTAGGTGTTGGTGTTGGGTTGGACCTTTACATGAAAGACGAAACTTACCGCACGATTGCCAATGCCAATTTCGATGAAGTCACCGTTGGTTACGCCATGAAGCACGGACCAATGGTTGAGTCGGACGGCTCGATTGACTTTGAGCCGGTAGACGCTTTCATTGCCAAAACAAAAGAAGCCGGGCTGAGCACTTTTGGACATACTTTGGTTTGGCATCAAAACCAGAACGCCAGCTATCTGAATGGATTGATTGCGCCAACGGTTATTCCGGCTTCGGGTGGAGCCAATGCGCTCGATCTGTCAGGCATTCAAGATGGATCTTTTAGCGGCTGGGCTACCTGGAATTCCGGTGATGGTATTACCCTTGCTGAGGGAGATGGCTTATCTTCTTCTTCCTCGGCGATTAAACTCATTGCCGGTGCCAGTTCTGCAAATGAGTGGGATTTGCAGCTTGGAACCCCGGATGTCATTGTCGATCCGGCTCATAATTACGAAGTTTCGTTCTTTATAAAATCAGATCAAGCGGGTCGGGGGCGTATTTCATTCAATAATTCGCTACAAAATCAATATCCATGGATGGATTGGTATAATACCGGAGGAAATTGGACGAAGTACTTCGATACCAATACCCAATGGCAACAGGTGAATATTACATTAGCCCCCGCTGATTTTGCCAATGGTATTACCAGCTTTAAGTTCTATATCGATTTGGGGATTGACGCTGGTGTGACTTATTACATCGATGCTGAAAATATAAAGGTTATTGACTTGGATGCCGAACCTACAATTGTCAACTTAATTACGAATGGTGATTTTGAAAGCGGAACCCTGGATGGTTGGAGTGGCTGGGGAAATGGCTCAACTCGTGCCGTTTCGGCTGCCGGTGAAGGTTACGGAGATACCGGCTATGCCATGGTGCTGACCAACCCAACGGCGGCCAGCAACTACCAGGCGCAACAGGTTTATACATTTGCATCGCCGCTGGAACAGGGTGTTGAATATACCTGCACATTTATGGTGAAAGCGACGACGAGTGCGGTGTTACAGGTGCAAATTCAGGGCGAAAATTACAACGGCGATTATTATGGTGGCATTGCTGTTGGAACCACCTGGACCCAGATTCAAAAGACGATTGTCCCTTCGAAAGCTGACCGCACGAAGTTCATCTTCGACTTCGGCGAAACTGCCTGTACTTACCATATTGACGATCTTGTTTTTGCCAAGGCTGAAGGTGGTGGTGCGCCTTCCGGCCCCACAATCATCGAGAAGACCGCTGAAGAGAAAGCTGAAATTATTGGCGATGCCCTGGAAAGCTGGATTTCCGGGATGGTTGACCATTATAAAGCAGATGTTCACGCTTGGGATGTTGTAAACGAGCCGATGAAAGGAAGCGGCGACGTGCGTGATGGCTCTGATGACTACACCGCCGGTGAAGAACCCGACGATTATTTTTCGTGGCCAATGTACCTTGGTAAAGATTATGCCGTAATGGCTTTCAATTTAGCCCGTCAGTACGGCAATGCCGACGATAAACTGTTCATCAATGATTATAATCTGGAATACAGCCCGGCCAAGCTTCAGGGATTGATTGATTATGTAACTTATATTGAAGCGCAGGGAGCTACGGTGGACGGCATCGGAACGCAAATGCACATTTCTGTAAGTTCGGATAAGGATCTGATCAGTCAAATGTTCCGGAAACTGGCCGATTCAGGTAAGCTGATTAAAATCTCCGAGCTGGATGTCCGCCTGGGAACAGCCTCTCCAACAGCAGAGCAGTTGGAGGCGCAGGCCGATATGTACCGGTATGTGATTGATCAGTACCGCGAGATTATTCCTGCTGCCCAACAATACGGCATCACCATTTGGGGAATCTCGGATAACGAGCAGGAACACGAGTATTGGTTGCCTGACGAATCGCCCAACTTGTGGGATGCGAATTACAACCGGAAACATGCTTACAAAGGAACGGCCGATGGCCTGGCCGGCCGGGATGTGAGCGAAGATTTCACCGGCGAATTGCAATATTGACCCTTCAATTTTTCCCATAGAGCAGAGGTAGTTCTTCGGAGCTGCTTCTGCTCTTTTATTTATAAAGGGTATCTGGCTCTTTTGAGCGAAACAAGCTCCGTGCGTTCTTTGAATGTTTAATTGACAAATCCATGGTTTCTCCAATTCATTTCATTTTTAATCAAAAAATGATAATATTGTTCTTCTGTGAAATGCTTGTATGGGAGCTATTTATCAAAAATATGGGTTGACAGATGAATCTTCGTTTGAACGGTTTTTCAAATCGAATTATCATCTGGCCTTGCTGGTTGCTTTACGCTATGTGAAAAGTGAGCAGATAGCCGATGATATCGTGCAGGAAGTCTTTGTGGCGCTTTGGCAGAAAAGAGATGAGTTGACGATCCGGACCAGTTTGAAAAGTTACCTTTTGAATATGGTACGCAACCGGAGCCTGAATTACCTGAGAGATGAAAAGCAGATGGATGAGATCACGGAATCGGCTGTTCCTGCGGAATTGATCGATGATCCCAACGACGATTTCTCGCAGGAAGAACTGGCTGTTCACATTACCAAAGCAATCGATGAGCTTCCGGCACAGTGTAAAAAGGTTTTTCAGCTAGCCTATCACGAACGTTTGACCTACAACGAAATTGCTTCAACACTGAATTTGTCCAAAAACACCATTAAGACCCAAATGGGCATTGCCTACAAGATGATTCGTTTCAAGCTATCCGCATATTTCCTGAATCTTTTCAGTTTTTCATTCCGTCGACGAAAAAAATAGCACTCTGTAATTGTGTTGATTATCAAGGCGAAGTGGTTTTCTGTTAAAAAAAGTTTAATTCGGCTTCACCCTATCAGTCGCTTTTTGTGTCATAAGAGTGAAATGACAGAACAAGCAAAAAATAAGTGGGAAGAGTTAGCTGCAAAGTTGCATGGCGAGGAAACAGATTCGTCGGTGCAGTTTGAAGCGGGCGACGAGGATTTAAAGATTTCTCAGCAAATTCTGGATGCGCGCGACAAGGTGGCTAAACTCCGCAACCTGAAATCGACCGACAAAGCCTGGAGAGAAGTGAAAGGCAACATGAAAAACAGCCGGAAGCTTTGGCTCAGCTTTGCAAAATATGCAGCCGTTTTTGTGGTGGCCGTGCTGCTGACCGGCGGACTGTTTCTAATCCAGTCGCCTTCAGAAATGCCGAATACCTTTGCCTGCATCTCAGCACCCAACGGACAAATCTCGAACGTGACACTTTTCGATGGCACAAACGTGTGGTTGAATGCCGGATCAAACCTAAAGTACAAGCAATCCTTCGGCAGCGAAAACCGCGAAGTTTACCTGGAAGGTGAAGCCTTCTTCTCAGTTACCAAAAACAAAAAAATTCCTTTTATCGTGCATGCCGGTAATTCGGCCGTCAAAGTGCATGGTACCCAATTCAACGTGAAAGCCTACCAAAGCGAGCCGGTGATTGAAACAGTATTGGTTGAGGGACAGGTTGAATTCATGTCGGATAACAATGATGTGATGATGAAGCCCGGACAGCAATTGCTTTTCAGCCGCGAATCGGGCAATGTGGAAACCAAACAAGTGAATACGGATGAGTTTACATCGTGGAAAGGCGGGAAAATCTACTTCGACGACGAGACGCTGCAGAACCTAACCAAACAGCTGGAACGTTGGTACGAAGTGAGCTTTACATTTGAAAATGAAAAGATCAGGAATTACCGTTTTTCGGGTGTAATCAACAAAGACCGCTCCTTGGAGTATACGCTGCGTATTATCCAGCAGATTAATAAAGTGAAATTTGAAACCAATAAAGAACAGATCGAGATAATGGACAAATAAAAAAAAAAAGGCCGGCGATGTTACCAGCATCATCCGACCTAAAATTTCAAACCTGTTTTACCAGAACAGGCCTAATTAAGTATTAAAACTCAAGAACAAACTTATGAAAAAAAATCAGATCTATCCGCCTGATTGGCAGAGGTATTTCGTACCTAAACTATTCTTGTGTATGAAACTAACAATCTTCTTATTCTTTTTGAGTATGTTGGGTGCTACGGCAAGTTCCTTTTCCCAGCAAAGCAAATTCAACCTTCAGTTGAAAAACACAACCATCAAGGATGTGTTCGATGAACTCAAAAGTCAAAGCGATTACCAGTTTTTCTACAGTAACGACGATTTTGATGTCAGTCGCCGTGTTGATGTAGACCTGAATGATGCAAGCATCGAGAATGTGCTTGAACAAATTCTGGGAGACATGGACGTCTCTTACAAGATTGTCGACAAATCGGTAATCATTTCTAAAAGCGATGTTGTGTGGTCGTTCGATCAAAAACAGCAGCAACAGCAAGTGTCGGTTAGCGGAACGGTGACCGATGGAGGCGGACAACCGTTGCCCGGTGTTACCGTTGTTGAAAAAGGAACCACAAACGGTACCATTACCGATTTCGACGGTAAATATGTATTGAGAGATATAGCAGCCACTTCAACGTTGATCTTCTCGTTTGTTGGGATGGAAAATATTGAAATGGCATTGGACGGGAGATCACTGATTGATGTCGTAATGCAGGAACAGACCATTGGTTTGGAGGAAGTTGTCGCTATTGGTTACGGCGTGCAACGCAAAGAAGCAGTGACTGGTTCTGTGGCTTCAGTGGGAGGCGAAGAACTGCGAGCTGTTGCTTCTTCAAACATTTCTCAGTCGTTGCAAGGTCGCGTTGCCGGTGTCGAAATGATGCAAACATCTTCTCGTCCCGGAGCTTCAATGCAAATTCGTATTCGCGGTACTCGTTCGTTAACCGCAAGTAATGATCCGCTGATCGTTCTGGATGGAATCCCATTTGCAGGTTCATTGCAAGACATTAACCCAAGCGATATTAAAAGTCTGGACATCCTGAAAGATGCTTCGGCAACAGCCGTTTACGGTTCTCGTGGTGCCAACGGTGTAATCATCATAACAACATTTAAAGGCGACTCTAAAGACAAAGAGCCTGTTGTAACTTACAGCGGTTATTATGGTGTGAAAAGCTTGATGAACAAGTACCCGATGATGAATGCGGACGAATTCATCACTTGGCGTGAAGAAGCCATTAAAAACGGAGCTAGTTGGCAGTATGGTGTCGATGAAGACAAATCGGTCAGCACCGATTGGCAGGATTTGATGTTTGAAACCGGAATGGTTACCAGCCACGATGTTGGTTTATCTGGCTCGACAAAAGGCGGTGGTTACAGTTTTGGAGCTGGCTACTATGACGAAACCAGTGTATTGCCGGGGCAAGAATACGAACGCTACTCATTGCGTGCCAACTTCGATCAGAAACTGGGTGAGCGCGTAAAGGTTGGTGTTAGTTCAATTAGTTCTTATGGTATTGTAACTGGCGAAACCAGCAACATCCTGGGCACTGTACTCTCATTAACTCCCATCACCAATCCGTATAACGCCGATGGCTCGATAAAAACAGGATCATTGGCAATTAATAATCAGGATATTGGTCTTTACTACAATCCGTTGATGGTAGATCAGCTTGGTGACAAATGGAGAGAAAGACGGAAGAATTTTGCCTCGTATAATTCATTTTACGGAGAAGTTAATATCGTTGATGGCTTGAAGTATCGTATGAATTTGGGCTTAAACTACCGTCAAAGTAACTATGGTAAATACAATGGTGCAGAGACTCCGTATAATGCCAGTACCATTTCGAATGCGCAGATCGAGAACGTGTTGACAACCAATTGGGCAGTAGAAAATTTGCTCTACTACGACAAGACTTTTGCCGAAAAACATACTCTGGGCTTAGTTGCTATGTACTCAGCAGAGCAAACTGAAAGTAACACCTCTAATATGGCGGGTCAGGATGTTGCAGCGGATTTTCTACAATACTATAACTTCGGTTTGCTGAGCGATGACGGGGAAATTACAGTCGATCCGGAGAAGCAGATTTATTACAAACGAGGTTTGACATCGGCTATGGCCCGTGCAACTTATAACTACGATGGCAAATACATGGCAACAGCAACGGTTCGTTCTGACGGTTCTTCTGTATTGGCTTCAGGGAAAAAATGGCACACTTATCCTGCCCTTTCTGTGGGCTGGTTGGCATCAAGCGAAGAATTCATGCAGTCCGTTAAATGGTTGAACTTTCTGAAATTCAGAGTCGGTTACGGACAAACGTCTAACCAGGCTATTCAACCCTACCAAACGCTTGGTGGCTTGTCGACTAACTATTACAACTTTGGTAGTAGAAATGTGAGTGGATACTATGTATCGAATCTGCCAAACTACAACCTCGGTTGGGAGTACTCCACAAACTGGAACTTGGCGATGGAATTTCATGCCCTGGATAATCGCTTGAGCGGTACGCTCGAATACTATACGCAAACAACAAAAGATGTTCTTGTGGCGCAAAGTCTTCCTCCAACCTCTGGTGTTACCGAGTCGTTTATGACCAATATTGGCAAAACTCAGAATAAAGGGGTTGAATTGTCATTGAACGGAAATGTTATTAAAGATCTGAACGGGTGGTCATGGGACGTTGGTGTGAACTTCTTTGTGAACCGGAACAAAATCAAGGAATTGGCCAGTGGTCAGCAGTATGATAAAGGGAACGGCTGGTTTGTAGGCGAACCAATTGATGTAATCTATGACTTCAAAAAAATCGGCATCTGGCAAAAAGGTGAAGAAAATGAGGTGACGAAATACGAAGGCTCCACCGGCGAAGTTGGTATGATTAAAGTTGAATATACCGGCGATTACGATGCACAGGGAAACCCAACCCGTCAAATTGGCCAAGGTACGACACTGGAAGATGATGACCGTCAGATTCTGGGTTCTGTTGAGCCTGATTTCCAGGGCGGGTTCAATACACGTGTTGGCTACAAAGGATTCGACCTATCAGTAATTGGTAGCTTTAAGAGCGGCGGTATTTTAGTAAGTGCTCTTCACTCTCAAACCAGTTACCTGAACATGAACAACGGACGCCGCGGTCAGGTTAAGATCGACTACTGGACGGAGGATAATCCAACGAATGCCTATCCAAAACCTTATGGACCGGAAGTGACAAACAACCCTAAATATGCGAGTACATTGTCATATTTCGATGCTTCGTACGTGAAGGTTTCAACCATCACTCTCGCTTATAACTTCAAGCAAGACTGGTTGCAAAAGCTGAAATTGAATAAGTTGAGACTTTATGTAACGGCTCAAAATCCATTCGTATTTGGTTCGAAATTCTACAAAGAAACAGGATTAGACCCGCAACCTAACTCGAATAGTAGCGACACAAGCACACAGGCAGTCGCAGATAATGCAGTTGTTACAAACCGGATTCAGGTAGTTGGGTACAATACACCGGCTACACGTAACTTCCTGTTCGGATTAAATGTAACATTTTAATTAACTGACAACGAAAGGTAATTATGAAAAATATATTTTTATCAGCATTTGTAGTTGCTGCACTATTTATAACCCCATCTTGTTCAGATATCCTGGATGAGCAGCCCCGCGCGGAAATGACACCTGAATTTTTTAGCACGGTCGAGGGGATCGAATCAGGTTTGAGTTCAGTCTACTCTCAATTACGTTGGATTCACGGTCCTGCCGGGATGATGTATTTGTCGACTGCCGGTACCGACGAAGCAACTTATGGTGACAATAAAGATGGTTATGGATTGAACTTGGATACCTATAATATTACATCAGGGAATGATGGCTTAGGAACAATTTGGAACAATACGTTCCCGGCCATCAATACCTGTAATGGAATTATTGAGAAGGGCGATGAGGCTGGTGTTGACGCATCATTAATCGCTGAAGCAAAATTCTTCCGTGCGTACAATTATTTCCTGTTGGTGACAACTTTTGGTGGCGTTCCGCTGGATTTAGGTTCCGGCGAATTAATGTTCAACACAACACCTTCCCGTTATTCAACCCGAAATACAACACAGGAAGTCTATACGAAGGTGATCTTCCCCGACTTGGAAGATGCAGTTGACGAGTTGCCTTCGACCCCACGATTGACAAGTGCAACAAACAAGATCGCAGCGCAGCACTTTCTGGCGAAAGCTTACCTGACTTACGGCTGGTGGTTAGAACGTACCGGTGAAACAGATACCGATGGTTTAACATCTGCCCAATATTACCAAATGGCTTATGATGTAGCCGTAGCTGCCATCCAAAATCCGGGACCATTTGCCCTGCAGGCGACTTTCCGCGATGTAAACCTGGGATCGAATGACTACAACAGTGAGATTTTGTTGTGTGCTGATCACACTTCAAGTAGCTATGTGTATGACGAAAGTACAGCTAACAGTTGGGGGTCGAACGCCAGTAGCAACATGAAGTCGAACCGTTCCAGCTTCGCCATGAATATGGACTTTGAATTGGCCGTGAACGGCAACAAGTTCATTTACCGTCAGGCAATTCAGGAAGTAGGTCGCCCGTGGCGTTTAATTACACCAACCCACGAAGTATTTACCAATACTTTCCCGGTTTCCGATCGCGATATGGATACACGATTTTCAGGAACTTTTGTAACTGTTTACAAAGCAAACTATCAAGGAAGAACTGCTTGGGATGGCACCGTGCTGAAAGGCATGAATGGCATGGATATTAATAACGGTGATACTGTATTCTATTTTCCACCGACAGACGCCGACAAAGCTTCTCTTATGCAGGAATCGAGCGGTAAGTTTGGTTACTTCAGCAATAAGGCTTATGGCGTTTGGACTCCATCCATGATTTCTCGCCATAACTATCCGTCAGTTTGGAAGTTTGGTCCTTACCGGACAGACGATATTACTCCCGATGGACCGTATAAGAACGATGCTTCTACGCGTCCTTTCCCGATTGCAAAGCTGTCTGAGACCTATTTAATTGCAGCGGAAGCAGCAGTGAAAGGAGCCAATACGCAAGCCAATTATACCGCAAAAGACCTGGTGAATGTAATCCGTCGAAGAGCAGGGGCACCTGATCATGGCGATGATATGGTTGCTGCGACGCCAGCTACAATTGACATCGATTACGTTTTGATGGAACGTTCTCGCGAGCTTTACGGTGAAAACCTGCGTTGGTACGACCTGACCCGCACTGGTAAACTGGAAGAGTATGCCGGCGAATATACCATCTGTGAAACGAACAGCTTTAACGCGGTTACTCATACCCGCGAAATTCAATCGTACCATTACCTGCGTCCGATTCCGGCCAGTCAGTTCGACAACATGGATAACACCGATGCCGAAAAAGAAGCATATCAAAACCCAGGTTATTAGTTTGATAGGATCTGATAATGTTTAATTGAGTAAATTGAGATGGAACCGGACTTTGTTCCGGTTCCGTTTTTCCCCAATAAAGGCAGGCACGATTTGAATTTGTGAACGTGTCGGCTAGTATCGAATTTCCGACCGACCCCGAAAGCGAATCCAAACCGGAGATGCTTTCGCCTAGAAAAACTGAATCAATGATGAATCGAACCTACAAGAAAACCAGAAACTTACTTCTCCTTTGTTTTCTCCTTGTTGCTTTTGGATGCGAACCAAAATCGGCAGCAAAGGATTTAGCCCGCGAACGAATTAGTTTAAACAACGGCTGGACTTTCTATAAATACGACAGCGCCGAAAAGAGTGACTCCCTGATTTACGATGTACGCCCGGAAGTCAAAGAAAATAACGACAGCAAGGATGCCGACTCAAAACCGACCGAGGCTCTCGATATTGAAAGTGAGCAACTGGTTTTGAAACCCTGGGTATTGCCAACAGCAAATGAATTTATCGCTGATTCGAAAACACAACATAGCCGTCCGGAAGGAAATCCGGGTGGAAACTTTCCTTTTGTTCAGGCCGATTTTGACGACAGTTCGTGGGAGCAGGTCACATTGCCGCACGACTGGGCGATCAAAGGGCCATTCTTTGTGGGCGATAATCCCGAAGTTGGTGGAGGTATGGGCCGCCTGCCGAGCAACGGCGTGGGCTGGTACCGTAAAAAACTAAGCATTCCTGCCGAAGACGCGCGAAAATCTATTTTCCTCGATATCGATGGAGCCATGTCCTATGCCATCGTTTGGCTGAATGGAAAGCTGGTTGGTGGCTGGCCTTATGGCTACAATTCCTGGCGCGTGGACCTCACGCCCTATTTAATCCCCGGCGGCACAAACCAGCTGGCAATCCGGGTTGATAATCCCAATTATTCAGCACGCTGGTATCCCGGAGGCGGCATTTACCGCAACGTATGGCTGGTGAAAACAAACCCGGTGCACATTGCCCATTGGGGAACCTTCGTCAAAGCGAGCGATATTTCCGGCGAGTCTGCCAAGCTCGATCTGGAAGTGAAAATTGAAAACAGTTCAGAAAAAGATAGCGAAACAAAACTGATTACACGGATTTTTGAGTTGGACGAAAACGGCAATCGCAAAGAAGCTGTTGCCGGTGATTTCGATCCGCAAACCGTAACAGTGGCAGCCGGAGCGCAAGCTAAAATTGAAGCGAGCATTGTTTTGAAAAATCCGAAGCTTTGGGGGCCGCGCCCTACGCAACAGCCCAACCTGTATGTTGCAGTGACCGAGCTTTATGAGAAGGACAAATTAATCGATCAATACGAAACACGATTTGGTGTTCGCGATGTGAAATTCGACCCGAATCAAGGCGTTTTGGTAAATGGCGAACTGATCAAAATTCACGGCGTTAACCAGCATCACGATTTGGGTGCTTTGGGTGCCGCTTTCAATACGCGTGCGGCTGAACGCCAACTCGAGATATTGCGCGAAATGGGCTGCAACGCCATCCGTATGTCGCACAATCCGCCGGCTCCTGAGCTCTTGGAGCTGACCGACCGCATGGGATTCCTGGTGATCGATGAGATTTTCGACTGCTGGGAAATGAAAAAAACACCGCACGATTTTCACCTTATTTTCCCGGATTGGTCGGAGGCTGATACCCGCGCGTTTATTCGTCGCGACCGCAATTGTCCATCGGTTATCGTATGGAGTTTTGGCAACGAAGTGGGGGAACAGTACACAGCCGAAGAAGGAGCCGCTGTTGGCCAGCGGCTGTACGATTTTGTGAAGGAAGAAGACCCGACACGCCCAACAATAACCGCAATGAACTACGCCAAGCCCTATATGGAGCTACCCAAGGTGGCTGACTTGGTTGGTTTGAATTACCAGGGCGAAGGTATTCGCCAGGATCCAATGTTTGAAGGGACCGACCGCATTCGGACGGCGCCTCAATACCCTGCATTTCACAAGCAATTCCCCGAAAAAGCAATTATCAGTACTGAGTCTGCATCAGCTTTGAGCACACGCGGAACCTACCTGTTCCCGGTTTCTGAAAAGGTGAGTGCTCCGGTTCGTGAAGGAAAAGGTGGAAATGAAGCCAGCGGCTATGTAAGTGCGTATGAGCTTTACGCTGTCGATTTTGGCTCCAGTGCCGATAAAGTATTTGCTGCTCAGGATGCGCACCCGTTTGTGGCCGGCGAGTTTGTGTGGACCGGCTGGGATTACATCGGCGAGCCTACGCCGTATTACTCAGCCCGAAGTTCTTATTCCGGCATCATCGATTTGGCCGGATTTCCGAAAGATCGCTATTATTTGTACCAGTCGCGCTGGCGCCCGGATTTGCCCATAGTGCATATCTTGCCGCATTGGAACTGGCCCGATCGCATTGGCAAAGTCACTCCAGTGCATGTGTTTACCTCGGGCGATGAAGTTGAGTTGTTCCTGAACGGCCGTTCGCAGGGTAAAAAAGCCAAAGGCGAACTGGAATATCGCTTGCGCTGGGACGATGTGCAATACGAACCGGGTGAGTTGAAAGCTGTTGCCTACAAAGACGGAAAAGAGTGGGCCGAACAAACGATCCGTACAACCGGGGAAGCAGCAGGATTGACAGCCGAAGCGGATCGAAATGAAATAAAAGCTGACGGTAAAGATTTGGCATTTGTCACCGTGAAAGTGACTGATGAAAACGGGCTTTGGGTTCGGGATGCTGCGGATGAAATTCAATTCAGTTTGGAAGGTCCCGGCGAGATTGTGGCTACCGACAATGGCGACCCCACAGATATGAACGCTTTCCCGTCGCACACCCGAAAAGCATTTGGCGGTCTCTGCCTGGTAATTGTAAAAGCCAAGCCCGGAGCACAAGGAACAATTCAGTTAAAAGCGGAGTCCGGTCAACTGAAATCCTCAGAGATTGTCCTTCAATTGAAGCCCTGATAATAACCAACGAAAAACCACAAACCAATGAGAATAAAGTCAATCATATTAAGCCTGTTTATACTGTTTTTGGTGAATTCAGCCTCATTCGCTCAGGCGACTGATGGTTCGCAATTGTGGTTCACCAACCAGCAGCTTTCTCCAAAAGTGAAGACCGCAATTCCGACGACTGTTTGCATTCAGGAAGAATCGGCCACCTTCAAAATAATAAAAGAAGAATTGGCCAAGAGTTTCCCGGCATTGGGAGTCGGTGATGTGAGTTTCACGAAAAAATCAACTAAAAATATTGTGCTGATCGGAACTGCCGACTCGAAGGCGATTGCTAGTATGGTGAGTGAAGATGAGTTTGCAAAGCTTGGAGACGACGGATTCCTCATTCGCAGAAAGCAAGGAGATGGTACAATTTTAATTGCTGCAAATACGGAGTTTGGAGCGCTTTACGGGGTTTACGAATTTTTGCGATTGCTTAAAACCAGTGCTACTGATTTAGTAGAAATAGACCGGGTGGAAATTCCATCGTACCAGCGTCGTATTTTGAATCACTGGGACAATCTGGATGGAACTGTCGAGCGTGGTTATGCTGGATATTCGATCTGGAAATGGGACGAGCTGCCCGGAACAATCAGTCCGCGCTACGAAGCCTATGCTCGCGCGAACGCATCCATCGGAATCAATGGCACCGTGTTGAATAATGTGAATGCCAACCCGGATATTCTGACGAAAGACTACCTCGAAAAAGTAAAAGTATTGGCGGGCATTTTCCGCCCGTATGGGATCCGGGTTTATTTGTCAGTCAACTTTTCGTCGCCTAAAGAATTGGGTGGACTGGAGAATTCTGATCCGTTAAATGATCAGGTGAAAAGCTGGTGGAACGATAAAGCAGATGAAATTTACGCGATGATACCGGACTTCGGAGGGTTTTTGGTGAAAGCCAACTCCGAAGGTCTTCCGGGGCCTCAGGATTACGGACGTACGCATGCCGATGGAGCCAACATGTTGGCCGACGCTTTGGCACCGCATGGTGGCATCGTGATGTGGCGTGCCTTTGTGTACAATCCGGATGGCGATGATCGTGCGAAACAGGCTTACAAAGAGTTTGTTCCGCTGGATGGACAGTTTCGGAAAAATGTGATCATCCAGTTGAAAAACGGTCCGATTGATTTTCAGCCGCGGGAGCCGTTCAGCCCAATGTTTGGCGCCATGAAGCACACCACGCTGATGCCTGAATTTCAAATTACACAGGAATATCTCGGATTTTCCGATCACCTGGTATTCTTGTCAACCCTGTTCGAAGAATGCCTGGATACCGATACTTACGCCGAAGGACCGAACACCACTATCGCCCGGATTACCGATGGCGAAGTGTATAATGACTCCATCACCGCGATTGCCGGCGTGGCTAACATCGGAGAAGATACCAACTGGTGCGGGCATCATTTCGCCCAGTCAAACTGGTATGCTTTCGGTCGCCTAGCCTGGAACAATAAACTGTCCTCAGCAGAAATTGCCAATGAGTGGCTGGAACAAACCTTCACCCAGGACGCCGATTTCGTGGCTCAAATGAAGCGGGTGATGCTGCAATCGCGCGAGGCGGTTGTGAATTATATGACGCCAATCGGCCTGCACCATCTGATGGGCTGGAGCCACCACTACGGGCCGGAACCCTGGTGTGAGGTGCCGGGAGCACGCCCCGACTGGTTGCCGACATACTACCACAAAGCGGATTCGATGGGCATTGGTTTCGACCGCTCAACAACCGGTAGCGAGGCTGTTTTGCAATATGCCGAGCCGCTGCGTTCAATCTACGATAATGTATCCACTTGTCCGGAAATGTACTTGTTGTGGTTTCACCATTTGTCCTGGGATTACGTCTTGCACAACGGCAACACACTGTGGGACGAGCTGTGCTATAAATATTCTTCGGGAGTGGATCGCGTGAAAGTGTTTCAAAAGATCTGGGATCGGATGGAAGGCAAAGTTGACGCGCAACGCTTCAAGGAAGTTCAGGCGAAACTGGCGATTCAGGCTACCGAAGCCATCTGGTGGCGCGATGCCTGCCTGCTTTATTTCCAAACCTTCTCCGGTAAACCAATTCCGGAAGAACTGGATCGGCCGGTTCATGTGCTTGAGAAGCTGAAAATGCTCAAGTTCGATATGACGCACCACAACTAGCAAATCAAAACAACAAATCGAATCAAACATAAACTTAAGAATAAAGGAAATGAAAACAGCAATAATGACCGAACTGGAGAAGGTGGAGATTATCGATACAGCGATCCCGGTTCCCGCAGCCGATGAGGTATTAGTGAAGATAGAATATGTAGGTGTTTGTGGCTCGGATTTGCATTATTACGAGCATGGACGCATCAGTAATTTCATTGTTGAAACACCTTTTGTGCTGGGGCACGAATGTGCCGGAACAGTGGAAAAGGTTGGCGAAAAAGTGACTCACTTGAAAGTCGGAGATCGCGTGGCCCTGGAGCCGGGAAAAACCTGCGGTGTTTGTGAACACTGCAAATCGGGAAAATATAACCTGTGTCCGGATGTGATTTTCTTCGCAACTCCGCCAGTACCCGGAACTTTCCAGGAATATGTGACACACGAAGCTGGTCTTTGCTTCAAATTGCCGGATAATGTAAGTACCATGGAAGGAGCACTGATTGAGCCGTTGGCGGTTGGTTTCCACGCCGCCATTCAGGGAGGTGCATCGGTTGGTCAAACAGCTGTGGTGACCGGAGCCGGTGCAATTGGCCTCGTAAGTTTGCTGGCTTTAAAAGCGATGGGCGTATCGAAAGTGTACGTGGTGGATGTGTTGCCGAAACGCCTCGAAAAAGCGCTTGAGCTTGGTGCCACTGGTGTGATTAACGGCATGGAAGAAGATGCTGTGGCAAAAATCATGGAACTGACAGAAGGTCGAGGAGTGGATCTTTCGATTGAAACTGCCGGAACCGAAATTACCATGACGCAGCTGCTGAAAATGGCGAAGAAAGGCTCAACAGTAGTATTTGTTGGTTACAGCGCCAAAGAAACGGTGAGCTTGCCGGTCAACCTGATCATGGATAAGGAATTGTCGATCCAGTCGGTTTTTCGCTACCGGAATATCTTCCCGCTGGCAATCGAAAGCGTTGCAGCCGGCATTGTGCCAATCAAAGATATTGTGTCGGATTATTTCGATTTCGACGACATTCAGGCTGGCTTGCAAAACTGTGTGAAAAACAAAGCTGACATTGTGAAAGCTGTTATAAAACTTTGATCAATGGATCATCAATATTTCGAAAATCCGATTCTGAGTGGCTTCTATCCCGACCCGTCCATTTGCCGGGTTGGCGACGATTACTACCTGGTAACGTCATCCTTTGTTTACTATCCCGGCTTGCCGATTTTCCACAGCAAAGACCTGGTAAACTGGCAACAAATCGGGCATGGTATTCATCGCACCACTCAGCTGGATTATAAAAACTGTGAGACATCTTTGGGTTTGTGGGCACCTACCATCAGATATCACAAAGGGCGTTTTTACATTATAAACACCTTTGTGTCTGAGGGTAGGGAAGCTCGCAGAGACAACTACATCATAACCGCAGAAAAACCGGAAGGCCCTTGGAGCGATCCGGTTTTTGTGGCGGGGGCCGACGGAATTGACTCGTCGCTGTTTTTTGATGACGATGGACGTGTTTGGTACGCTGGGAACTGCATCATCCCTTACGACCAGCAAGAGTACGAGGGGCATCATGCGATTTATATGTGTGAGCTGGATCCCGAAACCTTTCAAATTATTGGCGATAAGAAAATCGTCTGGAACGGGAATCGTACCACCAGCAAGTGGATCGAAGCGCCGCACATCTACAAGAAAGATGGTTTCTACTACATGATTGTGGCCGAGGGTGGCACTTTTACCAACCATAGTGTGATGATGGCTCGGGCCAAAGAGATTGATGGACATTACGAGATTTGCCCTCGCAACCCGATTGTTTCGCACCGGCATTTGTCGCTGATGCATCCGATTTCGGTAGTTGGCCACGCTGACATTGTGGAAACCCAAAACGGCGAATGGTGGATGGTTTTGCTGGGAGTGCGACCGTACGAAGGAATCAACTACAACCTGGGGCGCGAGACCTTTTTGGCTCCGATTATTTGGGACGAAGATGGATGGATTCGACTGGATACGCCTCATGGTTTAATTCAGGAAAAAGAGCGGCGCCCGAATTTGCCGGCACATCCTTTCCCCGCGAAAAAAGTACGGGACGATTTTGATGGTGATCTCGACTTGGTTTGGAATACTATTCATCCTTATTCAACTGAATTTTTTAGTCTGAAAGAACGTCCGGGCCAACTGCGGATTCATTTGCAACCGGAAGTGATCAATGAAATCTGCACACCTGCTTTTGTAGGCCGAAGACAGCAGCACAAGAAATTTGAAGCCAGTTGTTTGATGGAGTTCGAACCAAAGGCAGACTACGACGAAGCAGGGATGGTTTTGCTCAGCGACGATCGCTTCAATTACATCTTTGTTGCCGGCAGAAAAGGCGAAGAATATGTTGTACGGCTATACAAGACTGAAAGCGGTAAAAATGTTTTGATAAGCGAAGTGAAAGGGGTATTTTCAAAAACTGTCATATTAACAATAAGGGGTGCCGATACGAAATACAATTTTTACTATCGATTGCCCGATGGTGAAGAGAAACTTTTTGTAGCCAATCAAAAAGCATCGCTGCTGAGCTCAACGGTTAACGAAGGTTTCACAGGCACTTACATTGGAATGTACGCAAGCTCGAACAAGAAGCAATCGAATAATCACGCCGATTTTGACTGGTTTGATTATAAAGCATTGAGCTAAAGATTTAAAAGCAATGGTAAACAGACTATCTTGCATATTGTTTTTCGCACTGGTTCTCCTGTTGCTCTCCAACAAAACGTTGATTGCCGGAGGACTCGATGACCTGGTTTTGTTTGAAAGAAATGAAGCCGGATTTGTCTTGTCTGATGAAGCTCAGACGGCTCCCATCTTTTTGGGCGAGAGTGAATATGAGGGTGTGAAGTATGTTGCCAACCTTTTCGCGGAGGATTTGAAGCGAATTGGCCTGGCTGAGCCGAAGCTGATCATTGGCGATATTTCAACTGAGAAGAATATTGTATTGATCGGAACTGTTGGGCAAAATCCGGTGCTGGATAAATTGGAGAAATCCGGTAAACTGGATTTGTCGGACCTGCGGGGGCAGTGGGAAAAAAGCCTGGTACAGGTTGTTGAAAATCCCTTCCCCGGAGTTGACAAAGCACTGGTTTTGGCAGGTAGCGATAAGCGCGGAACCATTTATGCCATGCTGAATTTGTCACGTGATATGGGGGTTTCCCCCTGGTACTGGTGGGCCGATGTACCGGTTGATCAGCATTCAGTGGTGTCCATCAATGTCGGTCGTTTTGTAACAGAAAGCCCGAAAGTGAAATACCGTGGAATTTTCCTGAATGACGAAGAGCCTGCTTTGGGAGGCTGGGTGCGCGAGAATTTTGGTGATTTCAATGCCAAATTTTACAGCCATCTGTTTGAACTGATCCTGCGTTTACACGGGAACTACCTTTGGCCGGCCATGTGGGGAAAAGCCTTTTTTGATGACGATCCGGAGAATGGCCGCCTGGCCGACGAACTGGGCATTGTCATTGGAACTTCTCACCACGAGCCGCTTGGCCGGGCACACGACGAATGGCGTCGCTACGGCTCGGGCCCCTGGGACTACAGCAAAAATGCCAAAGTGCTTACCGCGTTTTGGACCAAAGGCATGGAGCGCATGAAGGACTTCGAAACCATTGTAACGGTAGGCATGCGCGGCGACGGTGATGAAGCGATGAGCGAAGGAACGAACATTGCTTTGCTGGAAAAAATCGTTCGCGACCAGCGGAAGATCATCAGTAAAGTAACCGGGAAGAAAGCAGAAGATACACCACAAATGTGGGCCTTGTACAAAGAAGTGCAGGACTACTACGATAAAGGCATGCGCGTGCCTGATGATGTGACATTACTATTGTGTGACGATAACTGGGGCGATGTGCGCAAACTTCCGAACATGGATGCGCCGAAACATCCCGGAGGATACGGCATGTATTATCATTTCGATTATGTTGGCGGGCCCCGAAACTATAAATGGATGAATGTGAGTCAAATCCAACGGGTTTGGGAACAAATGAATCTCACCTACAGCCATGGTGTTGATCGGGTTTGGATTGTGAATGTCGGTGATCTGAAACCGATGGAATACCCGATCAGTTTCTTTCTGGACATGGCCTGGAATCCTGAGCAATTCAATGCGCAAAATCTGTTTCAACATACAGTCGATTGGTGCGCCGAACAGTTTGGAGAAGCCTATGCGGAAGAATCTGCCCGGATCATCGACTTGTACACCAAGTACAACCACCGGGTGACGCCCGAACTGCTGGATGAAAATACCTTCAGCCTGGAAAATTACAATGAATTTGAGCGTGTTCGCAACGATTATCGCGATCTGGCGATGGACGCTTTGCGTTTGTACAACTTGATTCCGATTGAATACAAAGATGCCTTCGACCAGTTGGTGCTGTTCCCGACAAACGCTAGCTCAAACCTATACGAAATGTATTACGCGGTAGCGAAAAACCACCAATTGGCTGAAGCAAATGATCCCGCAGCAAACAATTGGGCCGATGAAGTCCAAAAGTGCTTTGATCGCGATTCTTTGTTGACCGCCCACTACAACCAGCAAATTGCAGGAGGAAAGTGGAATCACCAAATGGATCAGATTCGGATTGGCTACACCTATTGGCAGCAACCTGAGGTGCGCAAAATGCCCGAGGTTTTCCGCGTTGAGGTTCCCGAAATGCCAAATTCGGAGAAAGTTTTTGTTGAGGGCGATGGCTACGTGTCCATCGAGGCGTCGAACTTTCAACAGTCAAAAGGCAGCGACAAAATTCACTGGAACGTGATTCCTGGATTGGGAAGAACCGGCTCGGGCATCACCACTTTTCCGCAAAATGAATATCCGGCCGACACCGATTCAGTTTATCTGAAGTATGCTATCCGGTTTAATACAACCGGAAAGCTGGATGTACATGTATTGGTTTCGCCGAGTCTAAATTTCAATGCCAATAAAGGATTGCGCTATGCCATTTCGATTGATGGTGGCGAAGAGCAAATTGTCAACATCAATGGGGAGTATCGCGGAGAGTTGGGGCAGTGGCAGGCTGAGCGGATTATTGAGAAAACAACAGCACACGAAATAACGACAACCGGAGTGCATCGGTTGCGGATTCGGCTGCTGGAGCCGGGAATCGTGCTTCAAAAAATACTAATCGATTGTGGCGGACTGAAACCAAGTTTCCTGGGTGCGCCGCAAAGTGAACTGAAAAAGCCGGAATAGATGAAACAAAGAAACATTAAAATCTGGATGCTGCTGATTGTGTTGCTTGGGCTGGGTTTGTCAACTCAGGCAGCCGTGAGACTGCCCCGTTTGGTCAGCAATGGCATGGTGCTTCAGCGTGATATGCCTGTTAAGATCTGGGGATGGGCAGATGCGGGAGAACGGGTGAATGTTGAATTCAGAGGACAAAGCTACAAAACGAAAGCGGACAAGCAGGGGAATTGGGCAATAGACCTCGCTGCTAACGCAGCTGGTGGACCGTACTCGCTGAAAGTGAATGAAATTGAACTGACAAATATTTTGATTGGCGATGTGTGGTTGTGCTCGGGGCAATCGAACATGGAATTGCCGATTCGCCGGGTCATGGATTTGTATAAAAATGAAATCAGGAAGGTGGACAACCCGCAAATTCGACTGTTTAAAGTGCCGATGCGCTACATTTTTACCGAAACTAAAACAGATTACGAAGGGGGCGATTGGAAGACAGCGACCGCCGAAAACATACTCGATTTTTCTGCGGTTGCTTATTTTTTTGCAGCCGATTTGTATCAGAAGTATCAGGTGCCGATTGGGCTGGTTAGCTCTGCCGTTGGCGGTTCACCCGCCGAAGCCTGGCTAAGCGAAACAAGCTTGAAGAAATATCCCAACTACTGGCAGACTGCCCAGCAATGCTGCTCCGCAGCTTTTGTTGACAGTGTGAAATCGGCCGATCAAAATCGAATCCGGGAGTGGCATAAGGAGCTGAATAAAAAAGATCAGGGAGTAAATCATTGGTCGACTGGTGACGTTGACGTTTCCGACTGGTCCGAGACTTCCCTGCCCGGTTATTGGAGCGAGCAAAATATCGACTTTAAAAATGGCTCGCTTTGGTTTTGCAAAGAGTTTGAATTGACAGATGACTTGGCGACCGAGGATGCTGTTCTCCGGCTAGGACGAATTATTGATGCGGATTCAGCCTTTGTGAATGGCAAATTCGTCGGAAACATTACTTACCAATATCCACCGCGGATTTACAATGTTCCTGCGTCGGTTCTGAAGCCCGGCAAAAACCAGTTGATGGTTCGGGTGATCAGCCAAAGCGGCAGGGGTGGCTTTATGCCGGATAAACCTTATGCACTGCGGTTTCCGAATGACACGATCGATTTGACCGGACAATGGCATTACCGGATTGGTGCAGAGATGCCGCAGTTGGAATCGCAAACCTTCTTTCAATATAAACCTGGCGGACTTTACAAGGGAATGATCAATCCGGCGCTGAATTACACGCTGAAGGGTGTGATCTGGTATCAGGGCGAATCGAATACGGATCGGCCGGGAGAGTACCGGCAGTTGTTTGGCGATCTGATTCGGGATTGGCGAACGCAATTCCAGCGTCCCGTATTACCCTTCCTGTTTGTGCAGTTAGCCAACCTGGGCGAGCCTCAAAAATTGCCGGCCGAAAGCAATTGGGCGGAATTGCGCGATGCCCAGCGCCGCACGCTTGAGCTACCCAAAACCGGGATGGCTGTCATTTACGACATTGGCGAGTGGAACGATATTCATCCCCTAAATAAAAAAGAGGTGGGGCATCGCTTGTCACTGCTGGCGCAGTCCGTCGCTTATGGAGATAGTAGCGTGGTCTACAGCGGACCGCTTTACCAATCGATGGAAATTGATGATAGCAGCATCGTTCTGACTTTCGCCTCGGTAGGATCTGGTCTATTCACCAATAGTCTCCTTCAGGGATTCCAGATTGCCGGAGAAGATGGCCGGTTTGAATGGGCTCATGCCGTCGTTTTGGATAAAAATACGGTGAAAGTGTCGAATGAAAATGTCCCGCACCCCACTACGGTTCGGTATGGCTGGGCGAATAACCCGGCTGATGCGAACCTGAAAAATAAGGAGGGCCTTCCGGCTTCTCCGTTTACAACGAGCAATTAAAACACAAACCCAATAAACACAAACCTGATGTCAACGAATTCACAAAAAATCTCTGTTTTGGAAAAGATCGGTTACAGCCTTGGTGATCTGGCTGCGAACCTGGTTTTCCAAACCTTAATTACCTATTTAGCCTTTTTCTATACCGATATTTACGGATTGAAAAACAACGATGCCTCCATCATCATGTTATCGGTGGGCTTGGTCGCTGCTTTTCTTTTCAACCCCATTATCGGTGCCATTGCCGACCGTACAAAATCGCGCTGGGGGAAATTTCGGCCCTGGATTTTATTCACCGCTGTTCCGCTTGGGGTGATGGCTTTGCTGGCCTTTTCAACGCCTCATTTTGCCTACAAAGGAAAGCTGATTTATGCAGCTGCAACTTACAGCTTGTTATTGTTGCTTTATGCTTCAAACAACTTGCCTTATTCTGCTTTAAGCGGTGTAATAACCGGCGATATGGGCGAGCGAAACAGTATTTCTTCCTATCGTTTTGCGGCAGTTATGTTTGCTCAATTTTTTGTGCAGGTGTTTATGTTGCCGATTATTGAATTTGCCGGTAAAGGTGACAAAGCTGTAGGGATGGAAACGGTGATGACCTGGTTAGCCATCGTTGGAACGGTAATGTTGCTGATTACTTTCTTCACAACTAAGGAGCGTATTGTTCCTACTGACGAGCAAGCTTCAAGTTTGAAAGAAGATCTTTCGGATTTGATTAGAAACAAACCTTGGTTGATCATGCTGACGGTTACGATTTTGATTTTTGTGACGCTGGCCGTTAAAGGCGGGGCGCACGTGTACTACTTCAATAATTACGTGGACGCCGTAGCCCTCGAAGATTTTATCAGCCCGATATTGGCTGCTTTGTCGGGCATAGGATTAAACTTTTTTGGCAATGACCCTGTTTCTGCGGGCTTCGGTTTATTCAATGCCGGAGGGATCATCTTTATGATGGTTGGAATTGCGCTATCGAAAAAGTTGGCCGACAAATACGGAAAGCGTGATGTTTACATGACCGGACTTTTTATATCCACCTTATTTATTTTGATCTTTTACGTCTTCCCGCCCAAGAGTGTGCTGTTAATGTTCACTTCCCAGATGTTGTATGGACTGTTTTATGGTGTTACCATTCCTGTATTATGGGCTATGATTGCAGATGTGGCTGACTATTCGGAGTGGAAGAACAACCGCCGGGCTACAGCAATCATTTTCTCAGCGATGATGGTAGGATTGAAAGCAGGGCTTTCAATTGGTGGAGCATTGGTTGCCTGGATTTTGGGCTTGTACGGCTACCTGCACCAGGATGCTGTCGCAACAGGACAGGAACTTATTCAGCCGGAATCGGTTGCAACGGGTGTTAAAATGCTGATGAGTGTGTATTCGGCTGTCCCTTTCCTGATCGCATTTACACTGCTTTTCTTCTATGTGATTAATAAGAAGATGGAAGTGCAGATTGAAAAAGAATTGATTGAAAGACGTAAATAGAAAGGACAGAAAAATGAGTAAATACATTTTATACACCGGACTGTTGGCTATTGTCGCTTATTTGGTTGCCTGTACTCCGGCAAAAAAGGTAGAAGAAGTTCCCACTTTGAAGGACGCTTATGCCGGTAAATTTTATATCGGCGCGGCTTTGGATTCAGTTCAGATAAAAGGGAAAGACACGGCTGCAATGCGCGTAGTGAAAGAACAGTTTAACGCGATTGTCCCTGAAAATTGTATGAAAAGTGAGAATATTCAGCCACAGAAAGGCGTGTTCGATTTTATGCTGCCCGATAAATTTGTAGAGTTTGGAGAGCAGAACGGAATGTTTGTTACAGGGCATACGCTGATTTGGCATTCGCAAACTCCTCCCTGGTTATTTGTCGATAGTCTGGGCAATGACATTTCGCGCGAGGAGATGATCGCGCGAATGAAAACGCACATTCAAACAGTTGTTGGTCGCTATAAAGGGCGCATCAAAGGCTGGGATGTGGTGAATGAAGCAATTCTGGATGACGGCTCCTACCGGCAAAGTAAGTTTTATCAAATCGTTGGTGAGGACTTTATTCGGCTGGCTTTTGAATTTGCACACGAAGCTGATCCTGATGCCGAGTTATACTACAACGATTATTCAATGGCAAATCCTGAAAAACGGGACGGTGTTGTTGCCATGGTGAAGAAGTTGCAGCAGGAAGGTGTTCGCATTGATGGAATTGGTATGCAGGCACATATTGGATTGACACAGCCGGATATCAACGAGTTTGAAAAAAGCATCGAAGCATTTAGTGCACTTGGGGTGAAGGTGATGATTACTGAATTGGACCTCACGCTTTTGCCTTTTCCGGATCAGAATGTGGGGGCCGAAGTGTCGGCAAGTTTCGACTATCAGCAGAAAATGGACCCTTATACAGACGGATTACCGGATTCTGTTAATGTTCAGTTTGAACAGCGCTATCTCGATTTTTTCAAACTGTTCTTGAAGCACCAGGATGTGATTTCACGAGTTACGCAATGGGGGGTGAATGATACTCAAAGCTGGCGTAATTACTGGCCAATAGAAGGCCGTACAGACTATCCGCTGTTGTTTGACCGCGATAATAACCCGAAGCCGGTGGTGGCAAAAATTATTGAATTAACAAGAAGCCCCCTCTGACTCCCCCGGAGGGGGAGAAAAAGAATCTGACCCCCTTTTTTTAGACTGGTTCAAATTGAACAGATTATCCGAAAGTCAAGTTGTTAAGAAGTAAAATAAATAATTCAACACTCCTAGTTCCCCTCCGCCGGAGGGGGTAGGGGAGGCTAAAATTTATAAAAATGAAAAAAGCAAGATACCTCGTTCCGCACTTGTACACAGCCGATCCGGCAGTGCATGTATTCAATGGTAAACTGTATATCTACCCTTCACATGATGTTGAATCCGGTATTCCGGAGAACGACAACGGTGATCACTTCGACATGCGTGATTACCACATTTTCTCGATGGAGGACATCGAAGGAGAAGTAACTGATCACGGCGTTGGACTGGCGGTGAAGGATATTCCCTGGGCTGGCCGTCAGCTGTGGGATTGCGATGCTGCGTACAAGGATGGTAAGTATTACATCTATTTCCCGTTGAAGGACCAAACCGATATTTTCCGTATTGGTGTAGCCATAAGTGACAAACCGGAAGGCCCGTTCATTCCGGAAGATGCCCCGATGAAAGGCAGTTACTCGATCGATCCTTGCGTTTTTTGCGATGATGATGGTTCGCATTATATGTACTTTGGTGGTTTGTGGGGCGGGCAGCTCCAGCGCTATCGTGACAATAAAGCATTGGAATGTGCGGCTTTCCCGGCCGATGATGAGCCGGCATTGCCTTCGCGCGTGGTGAAGCTGCGCGACGACATGATGGAGTTCGGTGAAGAGCCACGTGCGCTGGTCATTTTAGATGAAAATGGCGATGTGATCAAAGCAGGCGACAACGATCGTCGTTTCTTCGAAGCTTCCTGGATGCACAAATATCAGGGTAAATATTACTTCTCCTACTCAACCGGTGATACGCATAAATTGTGTTACGCGGTGGGCGACAACCCTTACGGACCGTTCACCTACCAAGGTGTGATTCTTACTCCTGTAGTGGGATGGACGACGCACCATTGTATTGTCGAATTCAAAGGAAAATGGTACCTATTCCATCACGACTGTGTGCCATCGGACGGAAAAACCTGGCTGCGCAGCCTGAAAGTTGTGGAGATGGAATACAACGAAGACGGAACTATAAAAACGATAGACGGAGGAGGCGAATAGGAACTCGGTCCGGATTTTAGAAATATTGTTTTATTGGAGATAAGTGGATCTACGGCTTGGGTCGTTCATCCTGATTTGAAAAAGGGAAATGCCGCTGGTGTTTCCCTTTTTTTGCAACCAGGTATTGAGGTGGTAATTGCGCTGGAATGCTCGCTCTTGTTCGGTCTTTTTAGTGTTCCATTTTCGATAAAACCAGAAAGGTAATGTGCTAAGTGTTGTTCTGATGTCGAAGTATAAAAAGATTCTTAAATCTTTTAAATGCGTCCAACTTTTCAAATTTTAATTTGTTGATTGTTCCTGTTGTTGCGATGCTCAGTCGGTTGAAATGTAACGGAAACGGGACTTAAGCACAGGAACATACTAAACTGGGCAAACGAATTAGACGAAGCAGTTGCTTGAATTGGTAAACTGAATGGTGGAGGGACTTCTGGTTTTTCTATCCTGGAGTTGTTTTTTGTCGACTAAAAATAGAAAGATGGGGTTTACTGTTGACATAGTGGACCTTCGATTTGCAAGAAAAATTGGATTAATGTATGAATTCATCAACTAGAAAGAAAGGGATTGGAATTTTGAAAGGAATGCTGTTCCTGCTCACGGCGGCAATTCTCGGAGGGTGCAAAAAAATGGTTGTACTTGAGCCGAGCGGACCGGTCGGAGAGCAGCAGGCATTTCTGATTAAAGTGGCATTTTTATTAATGCTGATTGTTGTTCTTCCGGTATTTGTCATGGTTATTTGGTTTTCCATTCGTTACCGGGCTTCAAACAAAAAAGCGACCTACAAACCCAAGTGGACGCACTCCAATGCGATTGAAGCCGTGGTGTGGGGAGTACCGGTGGCCATTATTATTGCCTTGGGTTACCTGACCTGGGACAGCACACACAAGCTGAATCCTTACAAACCTTTGGAGTCGGAAAACAAGCCGTTGAAAATCGACGTGATCTCCACCGACAGCGACTGGCTGTTTGTGTATCCGGAGTATAATGTTGCTGTGGCAAACCAATTGGTTTTCCCGGTCAACACGCCGTTGAACTTCCGCCTGACTTCGGGGTCGGTCATGACCTCGTTCTTCATTCCTGCTTTGGGAAGCCAGATGTATGTGATGGCTGGTATGCAAACAAGGCTACACCTGATGGCCAGTGAAGTCGGTGTATTTCGCGGGCACAATATGGAGTACAGCGGTAACGGTTATGCCGGCATGCATTTCAAAGCCATTTCAACCACCGATGCAGGTTTCGAAAACTGGCTGAAAGGCGTAAAGGAAGCGACCGATACCTTAACTGTTGCACGGTTTAAAAAGATCAATGCGATGTTTCATCAGAATCACCCCGTGACCAGCTTTTCGTCGGTTGAGCCGAACCTGTTCAACACCATCATGATGGAGTATATGCAGTGGATGCACACACCGGAGCATGGCGAGATGGAGATGAAACACGGAACCGGGCCGGAAGGGCATAAGCACATACATGGCCATGGGACAATGCATTAATGACGCTGTAAAATTGGAGGAATAAATATATGTTAGGAAAGTTAAGTTGGTCAGATATCCCGTTGCACGATCCGATTATTATGGGCGCCCTGGGTAGCTCAACGATCGGTGCAATAGCGCTTCTTGGCCTTGTAACCTATAAAAAATGGTGGGGATACCTTTGGAATGAATGGTTTACCACAGTCGATCATAAGAAAATTGGGATCATGTACATCATCCTGGCCGGGGTGATGATGTTGCGCGGTTTTGCCGATGCCGTGATGATGCGCGCACAACAGGCCATTGCAGCCGGCGGTAACGAAGGTTACCTGACGTCACATCACTTCGACCAGGTATTCGGCGCGCACGGTACCATCATGATTATTTTCGTGGCCATGCCGTTCATCATTGGCTTGATGAATATTATCGTTCCCCTGCAAATCGGGGCGCGCGATGTAGCCTTTCCGGTGATGAACTCGGTGAGTTTCTACCTCACTGTTGCCGGTGCCGGGCTGATGATGATCTCGTTGGGCGTGGGCGAGTTTGCCAACACCGGATGGACCGGTTTGGCGCCTTTGTTTGAAAAAGAATTTAACCCGGGTGTCGGGGTCGATTACTGGGCCTGGGCCTTCCAGCTCTCCGGTATGGGAACCTTGCTCGGGGGGATCAACTTTGTGGTGACCATCCTGAAAATGCGTGCACCGGGCATGAGCCTGATGAAGATGCCACTTTTCACCTGGACCTCGCTGACCTCAAGTGTTCTCATCATCTTCTCGTTCCCGGTTATTACCGGTGCGCTGACTTTGCTGACGCTCGACCGTTACCTGGGCATGCACTTCTTTACCAACGATATGGGCGGTAACATGATGATGTGGAACAACCTGTTCTGGATGTGGGGTCACCCCGAAGTGTACATCGTTATTCTGCCGGCTTTCGGTATCTTTTCCGAGGTCGTTGCGACCTTCTCAAGTAAACGTCTGTTTGCCTACAAGTCGCTGGTTTGGGCCACCGCTGTGATCATGATCCTTTCGTTCACGGTGTGGTTGCACCACTTCTTTACAATGGGTAACACGGTGAATGTGAATGTATTCTTCGGCATTACGACCATGTTGATTGCCATCCCAACGGGGGTGAAGGTTTACGACTGGCTCTTCACCATGTACCGCGGGCGGATTCGTTTTACCAGCCCGATGTACTGGACGCTCGGCTTCCTGACTGCTTTCGTTATCGGAGGGATGACGGGGGTGCTGATGGCCATTCCGGGGGCTGACTATGTGGTGCACAACTCGGTGTTCCTGGTGGCGCACTACCACAACATGTTGATCCCGGGTGCGCTGTTCGGCTATTTTGCCGGTTTCAGCTACTGGTTCCCGAAAATGTTTGGTTTCAAACTGGATGAGAAATGGGGTAAGCGCGCTTTCTGGGGCTGGATGATCGGCTTCCTGGTCGCCTTTATGCCACTTTACGCGGTTGGTTTCATGGGGATGCCGCGACGAGCTGCACACTACGACGATCTGAGCTGGCAGCCTTATATGATTACGGCCGCAATCGGTACGGCAATCGTCGGACTGGGTATTGCCTGCCAGGTGATTCAGATTGTGGTGAGCATCCGCAAACGCGAATCGCTGGTGGATGCGACTGGCGATGCCTGGGACGGACGCACGCTGGAGTGGGCCACGGCTTCACCGCCGGCTGAGTACAACTTTGCGGTTGTTCCGGTTGTTGGCGACCTGGATGCTTTCTGGGAAATGAAAGAAAACGGAACCGCTTACAAGCACTACCCGGTTTATGCCGACATCCAGATGCCGAAAAATCAACCTTACGGGGTGATCATCGGAGGTTTGGCGCTGGCCTTTGGCTTTGCCATGATCTGGTACATCTGGTGGTTGGCCATCGCCAGTTTGATCGGTATTATCGCGACCATTATTATTTCCGGGTCGAATGACAATGATGGTTACCTGATTCCGGCGTCGGAAGTGAAACGCGTTGAGGACCTGCGTTTCGACCGGATGAAACAGGCTGCTAAAGAAGAAGAGAACGAAAAATCAAGCAAAGAAGAAGTTTATGAGTACAGTGACAAAAACAACTAATATCGCACACGATCACGATCATGGTCACCACGACCAATCGGAAATCAAGTCGTTCGGTTTTTGGGTTTACCTGATGACCGACCTGATCCTGTTTTCGACCTTTTTCGCCACCTTTGCCGTCATCGGTAAAAACTACGCTGGAGGTCCCGGGGCCAAAGAGCTTTTCGAGCTGCCCTTCCTGTTTATCGAAACCATGTTGCTGCTGGTAAGTAGTGTGACTTTCGGTTTCGCGATGATTGCCATGAAACAAGGGAAAAAGCAACAAATGCTGAGCCTGCTGGTTGTTACCGGTTTGCTGGGCGCCGGCTTCCTGGGGATGGAATTGTACGAATTTGTACACATGATCGGCGAAGGCGCAGGCCCCGATCGCAGCGGCTTCCTCTCGGCCTTCTTTACCTTGGTCGGTTTCCACGGCCTGCACGTTACCTTCGGGATCGTGTGGCTGACGGTCATGTTCATCCAAATCGTCAAAATGGGATTCACCACCGGCGTGCAATCGCGCCTGGAACGCCTGAGCTTGTTCTGGCACTTCCTCGACATCGTTTGGGTGGGTGTATTCACCTTCGTTTACCTGTTCGGGTTAATTTAACCCGGTTTTGTTAGTCATTTTAAATTGAAAAGAGATATGTCGAATCATACACATACAGAAGTTGCCGGGGCTGCCCACACGGGCGTGAAGTCGTACATCATTGGCTTTGTGCTGGCCGTGGCCTTCACCCTTATTTCATTTGCCTTTGTGATGATGGAAGAAGTGCCTAAGAAAGTCGCTTTTATCGGCCTTTCCATTGCCGCCTTGATGCAGATGCTGGTGCATTTGCGCTATTTTCTGCACCTGGACAGGTCGAAAGCACAGCGCTGGAATGTTGTTTTCATCGCCTTTACCGCCGTACTGGTCTTTATTTTCGTTGGTGGTACTATTTGGGTGATGGTAACGCTGAACTCGCGCATGATGTAAGATCAACACTTCGTCTGAATTGCTCTGAAGCAATGTCGGTAGTTCCCGGAAATCGCTATTCCGCTCTGCCAGCATTGCTTTTTTATTTTGCGAAGAACTGGATTAAGACAAAGTTTTGAACCACATAGGCACAGTAGGTCACAAGAGCGTATGTTTGTGCGTATCCATCTCCTGGTGTTTATTTGAGCCCTTTGTGAAACTCTGTGTCTAACTCTGTGCCCTCTGTGGTTAGAAAGAAAGACTGGCCACATTAAACCAGAACGATGTGTTCTGTGTGCCTATGTGGTTCACCACAACGAGGACTGCGCTTGATCAATGCCTGGCGAATCGCGAAGCGGTGAAGAGCAGATAGGCCATCAGGGTACAAGCCGCCATGATGGTTCCCATGGGGATCAAGTCGCCGGTGTGAAATACGGCTAACAACGAGCCAACCGCGCCGCTAAAGGCAAAGCGAATAACGCCAATCACAGCATTGGCCGATCCCGAGATCTCGTGAAACTGATTAATAACCAGCGCAACCGTGTTCGAGAAAATTAGTCCCAGGCTGCCAATAAAGGAAACCATCAGCAGAAATACCAGCCACAAGCTTGGTTCGGCCGCGCGTACAGCAAAGAAAAGCAAAAGACCGGAAACCAGCTGAAGAAGCAGCCCGACATGCAGAATCTTGGCCGGCTCGATGGTTTTCACCAGGCGGAAATTCAGGAAGGTGAGCAGTACGTTCATCACTACATTAGCGCCAAAATAAATCGGGAAAAGGCTCACATCAACTTTGAAAAATCCGATGTATAAAAAAGAAGAACCGGTCAAAAAGACGAACATACCCGCTACGGCGAAACTATTGGCCAGCACCAGGGCCACTGCTTTAGGCGAACTGAATATTTTGCGGTACGATCCGATGAGTTGCGTTGCGGTAAGCCGGTGGGTAATATGTTGCGGGTGCCGCGACTCGGGCATAAAAAGGATGAACAGGAAAAAGGTGAGCATCGCCACAGCTGACATAAAGACAAAAATCGATTTCCAGCCCAGGCTCAGTAGCAGGAACGAGCCAATAACCGGAGCGGCCAGGGGCGCCAGCATCATAATCATCCCGATCAGCGACGAGATCCGGGCGACATCCTTGCCTTCAAACCAATCGCGCACAAAAGCCATGTTCACCACCGAGGCAGCGCCACCACCAATGGCTTGTATAAAACGCAAAAGCCATAAGATCCGCACATCGGTTATGAAGATCGCCAGCAAACTGCTGATTGAGAATAGCAGCACACCGCTTAGGGCGACTTTCTTGCGCCCGAACGAATCGGATAGTGGCCCGCCAAAGAACTGACCCACAGCAACCCCAATGAAATAAACCGTCAGCGATACTTCCAGTAGATTAATCGGTACCCCGAAAAAATCGGACATGGCCGGCAGGGCCGGAATATAGGTGTCGGTTGCAAATGGCGAAAGGGAGGTTAGCAGGGCAAGCAAAAAGGTGATTTGGGCAATAAAAAAGCGGTTGTCCCGCGAAATCAAGAATCTCTTCGTCATAAATCAATACGTGTTTACGACACAAAAATAGCAATAACAGACAGTCGTACAGTCGAGTGGCCCTAAACCTTAACGAAATGATGATGTTTTAGTCAAATTGTAGAAAATACAATTAACTCTGTGAAAATTCCTTGCTTTTTCGGAAATTAGCCCGTCAAAAGCATGATAAACTAAAACCAGTTAAACCATTATTCTATGGCCAAAAGCTTATATTTACTCCTTTTGAGTGTGGCTTGTTTATTCCAAAGCTGCACTTCCCAAAACAAAGAACTCATGATTAATCAGGAACTGAACAGTGGATGGCAGTTTGCCGAAAGTGGCACCGATGATTGGCTGCCGGCTATCGTGCCGGGCTGTGTGCACACCGATCTGCTGGCCAACGGCAAGATTGAAGATCCCTTCTACCGGTTGAACGAACGCAAACTGCAATGGATCGATAAAAAGGATTGGGTGTACAAAACCACTTTTGATGCCGATGCGGCCCTGTTGCAACACGACCGGGTGATGCTCGACTTTAAAGGACTGGACACCTATGCCGACATTCGCATCAATGGCGACCTGGTTGATTCAACCGATAACATGTTCCGCGAGTACCAGCTCGATGTAAAGCCTTTCCTGAAAGAAGGCAACAATGAACTGGAAATTACCTTCCGTTCGCCCATCAACGAAGGAATTAAAAAATACGACGCTTATACCTATGTCGTTCCGGTTTCGGCAAACGACCTGGCTGAAATTGGCGAGGTTGAAGGCGGCAAGCGTGTGAGTGTTTTCACCCGCAAGGCCGGTTACCATTTTGGCTGGGACTGGGGTCCCCGCCTGGTGACCAGCGGGATTTGGCGCCCGGTTTACCTGAAGGCCTGGGATGAAGCTAAAATTAACGATCTGCAAATCGTACAACACGAGGTGACGAAGGACAAAGCCACTTTTTCGGCTCTGGTTGAGTTGGATGTTGAGGAAGCCAAACCCGCGACCATCACTGTCCTGGCGGATGGAGTTGAACTTGCTTCTTCCGAATTTGAACTGAGCAAAGGCATCAGCCTGAATAAGCTGGAGTTTGAAATTGCCAACCCGAAGCTGTGGTGGACCAATGGCTTGGGCGAACAACCGCTCTACAACATTACTGCCCGTCTCGATATCGATGGGCAAACAACCGAACTGAGCCACCGCATCGGTATTCGTACGCTGGAGCTGGTTCGCGATCAGGATGAACAAGGCACTTCGTTTTACTTCAAACTAAATGGTGTGCCGGTGTTTATGAAAGGCGCCAACTACATTCCCAACGATGTTTTCCCCTCGCGGGTAACGCACCAGATGTATCAAAACGTGGTGAACACAGCCAAAGAATCGAACATGAACATGCTGCGGGTGTGGGGCGGCGGTATTTACGAGAATGACGAATTTTACGATTTGTGCGACGAAGCCGGGATTTTGGTTTGGCAGGATTTCATGTTTGCCTGCGCCATGTTTCCGGGCAATCCCGAGTTTTTGGATAATGTAAAGGCTGAAGCCGAGGACAATGTGAAGCGCCTGCGCAATCACCCGAGTTTGGGTGTGTGGTGCGGCAACAACGAAATTCTGGCGGCCTGGTTCGACTGGGGCTGGAAAAGGGCTGAGGAAGCCAAAAGTCAGGACAACGCCGATAGCATTTATGCGACCTATCAGAAAATTTTCCACGAAATTTTGCCCGATGCAGTGCAAAAATACGACGCACAACGATCCTACTGGGCATCAAGCCCTTCGTCGGGAACCGGTATCCCGGCCGACCTCAAAAATGGCGACGAGCACTATTGGGGCGTTTGGTGGGGCAAGGAGCCCTTTCCGAACTACGCCACACACATTGCCCGTTTTATGAGTGAGTACGGCTTCCAGTCGTTCCCCGAGCTGAAGTCGGTGAAACAGTACGCTACGCCCGAGGACTACGATATTTTGTCGGAAGTGATGAACTCGCATCAACGCTCGTCAATCGGCAACGAGACTATTGAATACTATATGCTGCAGGACTATAAAAAGCCGAAGGACTTTGAGTCGTTCCTGTACGTGAACCACCTGTTGCAAGCGGAAGGTATTAAGTTTGCCGTCGAAGGGCACCGCCGCGCCATGCCGTATTGCATGGGTAGTTTGTACTGGCAAATCAACGATGTGTGGCCGGTTGCTTCGTGGAGCTCAACCGACTATTACCAGCGCTGGAAAGCCCTGCAATACTATGTGAAGAAAGGTTTTGCCCCGGTTTTGGTATCGCCGTACCTCACGGGCGACCAGTTTAAAGTGGGCGTGGTGAACGACAAGCTGGAAGACATTCAGGCGGAGTTGAAAATGAAGGTGATCGATTTTGACGGCAAAGTGATTTGGGAAGAAAACAAGCCTGTTACGGTAGCAGCCAATTCGTCGGCTGATTACTTCGACGTGAACGAGAAAGCCTTCCTGAAAGATAAGGACAGCAAAAACCAGCTGTTTGTGGTTGAGCTGTACGATGGCGGTCAGTTGTTGTCATCCAACGAGTTTTTCTTCAGCCCGGTAAAAGATCTGAACCTGCCCAAACCAACGGTTGAATCATCAATTGCAGCGGTTGACGGTGGTTACGATATCACGCTGAAATCGGATAAACTGGCCAAGAACCTGTTCCTGACCATCGGCGACGAGGATGGTTTCTTCTCCGATAATTATTTCGATTTGTTCCCCGGCCAGGAGGTGACGGTGCACCTGAAAACAGCCATCTCCAAGGAAACGCTCAACGACGTGTTGACCCTGCAAACACTCGACAGTTCGTATTGATTAAATACCGGATAAAATGGAAAGATCCGATCTTGGGAAGAGGTCGGATCTTTTTTTCTTCTTATTAGTCTTGGCACTACTTCACCCAACCAACTTCAACCACAGAAAGTAAAGAGCGAACAGCGAAAGAACGATGATTCCGAACCACGAGAAGAGTCTCATAAATCGACTCGGCTGGTATTCACTGGAAACATGTGCCGCGGTGACCGCTTTCAGGTTCAGCACGGCTAAAACGGGCGCGGTGATAAACGAGAGCGTGGTGGCAATGTCGACCAGTAATTTCATTTGGTCGGCGAAGACTGAGATGAGCAGCACAGCGCCGGTAATCAGGATAGCCATCCAAAGAAATTTCAGCTTGTTTTCCGACAACTTCGACTCGACTCGTGGGATGAAAACTTCCAAAATCGGCGTTAGCACCCGCGGGTAGGCATCGAGCACCGTCAGCGTGGTACTAAACATGGTGGCAATAGCCGCAACGGCCAAAATCGGGTACGACCAGTTGCCGATGGAGCTGGTGTACAAAGCCAGCAACTGGTTCGAAAACTGCACGCCCCCGTTGGCAAAACTTTCACCCGAATGAAACATCACCAGGGCTCCCAGCCCCAAAAAGGCGAGCGACAACAGGGTGGTGCCGATGTAGCCGATATTAAAGTCGAGCAAGGATTCTTTCAAGCTTGGGCGATAACCGGTGGCTTTCATTTTGGCGAGCGTCCACAGCGAACTCCACACCGAAATGTCGATCGCGGTGGGCATCCAGCCAATCAGGGCAATCAGGAAGGCCACGTTCCCAACTGAAAACTCAAACGGAGCCTGGTTATCGATGACGGTCTGCACATCGCTTTTCAGAAAGGCTGCAATCAGTGCGGTGACGGTGCATAGCGACAGGATGACGACCACAAATTTGATCAGGCGGTCGAGGGTTTTGAAATGACCAATGAGCACGACGACCGCGCAAAGCAACAGCAGTAAAATGGCGAACTGGATGTAGCTCAATGGAGAATGAAAAACCGAGCTGATCAGCCCCACCGTTACGGAAGTGACAGCTGCCTGGATGGTAAACATGGTGCCGATGGTGAGCAGCAGAAACAAGGCAACCACCCATTTGCCCATGCGCCGGTAGCCGTCAATCAGGCTTTCGCCGGTGGCAATGGCATAGCGCGAACCGTATTGAAAAAAGGGGTATTTCAGGATGTTCGCGATAATTACCACGCCAACAAGTTGAAATCCGTAGTCGGCGCCGGCGCGGGTACTCTGTACCAGGTGCGACACGCCAATAGCAGCAGCAGCCCAAATAATTCCGGGGCCAAGGGCTTTCCAAAAGTTTGTTTTCATAAACTGATTTTTCGTTGCTGGGAACTGAACCGCAAAAATGGCGAAAAATTTACGGATGCACCGAAATTGCGCCCGAAGATTCGGTTTTGCCGGAGGGAGCTGTATTTTTTGTTTCAGAACTTTGGCGGCCAAAGCGCCGGCGTTCGCGATATACTTCGTACTTTTGAGTCTTAAATATTGAATGGACTTGACGATGAGTTTGAACGATCTAAAAGTGATTGCCTTTGATGCGGATGACACCTTGTGGGAAAACGAGAATTTCTTCCGCGATGCCGAGAAGGCGTTTTGCAAGGTGATGGCTGAATTTGAAGAACCCGATAAAACCATGAGTGCGTTGTTTCGGGTTGAAATGCAAAATATGGAGCTTTATGGTTATGACATTAAAGCCTTCACCTTGTCGTTGATTGAAACGGCGCTGAAGGTTTCGCAGCAGCAGGTTCGGCCCGAACAGATTGAAGCCATCATTGCCATTGGCAAACAGATGTTGCAAAAGGATGTGATTCTACTGGACGGCATCGTCGATCTGCTGGATAAGCTCTATGGCAAGTACCGTCTGGTGGTGGCTACCAAAGGCGATTTGCTCGACCAGGAACGAAAGCTGAAGAAATCGGGCCTGCTGAAGTATTTTCACCATATCGAAATTATGACCCACAAGCGAGAGGAGAATTACCGCGAATTGCTCAACCACCTGGATATTCCGGCAGAGCAACTGTTGATGGTCGGCAACTCGCTGAAATCGGATGTGCTGCCGGTGATTGAGCTGGGCGGCTATGCGGCTCATATTCCGTATTACACCACTTGGATTTTTGAACAGATGAACCCGGAAGACATTCAAAGTGACCGCTTCTTTGAACTGAAACAAATTCACGACGTTTTGGATTTGTTTGAAAAAGCGGAGGAGTAACATGTAGCGTCTTCCTTTTACCTTTTTACTTGTAATTTTTTGCCTTTAAACTATGGAATACCAAGGAAATATATTGAAGATGCGTGCTGAGTTGGCTGATCCGGTTCAGTACTTTTTTCGCATCGGTGATCAGGAAATCGATATGAACGCCCTTCTGGGCAAATATATCCGCATGCAGTTCGACGGGCAGATCAACTGCATATCATGTGGGAAAAAAACAAAAACTTCGTTCGGCCAGGGATTTTGTTACTCCTGCCTGCAAACAGCCCCCGAGGCGAGCGAAACGGTTATGCGCCCCGAGTTGTCGAAAGCTGAATTTGGCCTGGCCCGCGATCCGGAATGGGCCAAAGAGCACGACCTGATTGACCATTTTGTGTATTTGGCTGTATCGCGCGAGCTAAAGGTTGGTGTTACGCGCCATCATCAGGTGCCAACACGTTGGATCGATCAGGGCGCTTCGTATGCCATTCGCCTGCTAAAAACACCCAACCGCCATATTGCCGGTGTTGCCGAGGTTTTTCTGAAAAAGTATTTCACCGATAAAACCAATTGGCGCGATATGTTGAAAAATCATGTCGCCGAAAACCTGGAGTTAGTTGAAGAAAAGGAGAATGCACTCCGTTTACTGCCCGCCGAACTGCAGCAATATCGGAGTGAACAGGACGAGGTCGTTCATCTCCAGTATCCGGTGCTCGAATATCCATCAAAAATAAGCAGCCTCAGCTTCGACAAGCAGCCCGTTATTGAAGGAAATTTACAGGGGATAAAGGGGCAATATCTGTTGCTGGATGGCGGCCGGGTGCTCAATATCCGCAAGCATAACGGCTATTTTCTGACGCTCACTTTCGAATCGTAGGCTGAAGTTTTGCTTTTATTTCGAATCGAAGCCAGGTGTGGCTGCTTGCTTTCATATTGCAACTGCTTGTTTTAGAGTTCTTTTCTAAAACATTTAATTTTAAGGCGAATAAGGACTTTCGATCTTCCTTGTCAACTTTTTTTTTCGTTTATTTGATTGTTGATTAAGGGGCCCTATAATATTATAGTAACTATGGAAAATATCGATTGGAAAAATATTGGTTTTGGTTATCGAAAAACCAATTTCAATATTCGTTGTTGGTTCAAAGATGGTCAGTGGGGACCATTGGAAGTGAGCGATTCGGAACATATCAATTTACACATGGCCGCGACCTGTTTGCATTACGGACAGGAAGCTTTTGAAGGCCTGAAGGCATTTATGGGAGAAGACGGCAAGGTTCGTGTTTTTCGCATGGAGGAAAATGCCCGCCGGATGCAATCGTCCAGCGAAGGTATTTTGATGGAGAAAGTGCCCGTTGATCTTTTTTGCGATGCTGTTCGTCTGGCCGTGAAAGAAAATATGGAATTTGTGCCTCCTCATGGATCGGGAGCATCCTTATATATTCGTCCTTTGCTGATCGGGACAGCTCCCGAGATCGGAGTAAGACCTTCTCCGGAGTATTTGTTCATCATTTTTGTAATGCCGGTAGGGCCTTATTTTCCCGAAGGATTTAAACCCACCGAGTTGGTGATTTATCGCCAGTTCGACCGGGCAGCACCGCTTGGAACCGGTAAATATAAAGTGGGGGGCAACTACGCCGCCAGTCTTGTTGCCGGTAAAAAAGCCAAAGAGGGGCATTATTCGGCGGTACTTTACCTGGATGCCCGCGAAAAGAAATATATTGATGAATGTGGCCCGGCCAACTTCTTTGCCATTAAAGACAATACTTATATTACTCCAAAATCGGAGTCTATTTTGCCCTCCATTACCAATATGAGTTTGATGCAGCTGGCGGAGGATTTGGGCTTGAAAGTGGAGCGGCGCAGAGTGCCCGTGGAAGAGCTGGAAACCTTCGAAGAAGTTGGCGCCTGCGGAACAGCAGCCGTTATTTCGCCGGTAAAGCGAATTTACGACGAGGATCAGGATAAAGAGTACTTATATGGCTTCGATCCGGGACCCTGGAGCACCAAGCTTTACCACAAACTGCAAGACATCCAATATGGCGACGAAGAAGATGTGCACGGCTGGGTAACCATTATTGAATAACGAATAAAAACAAATGATAAGTGAGCCTCATCCCTGGTGGATGGGGCTTTTTATTTGACATTATGGGGTGTTGCTTTCGACAGAAGCCGAGGGCTTGTGATGGCTGCTGGTGCTGTTTGTTCGATTTAATTAGCTCTTTATTAGTTGTGTTTGAAAATTTATCCGTAAATTGAATAACACTTCTTTTGAAGGTTGTTGCGATAAACAAGAATCTGATAAATGAAATTGCGAATCGAAAACACCAACGTTCATGGCTGTCACTTCCTGTAAATATCATTACGACCCGAACGATCAAATCCTGTATAAGGTTTACACAGGGCCCGTCAGTTTCGAATGTTTGGTCTCGTCCTGGATCGATGCATTTCAGTCGGGAGAGGTTTCCCCGGGAATTAAACGGTATGTAGTCGATTATACGGCCGCCACGCTCGAGATTAAAGTGTCAGAGTACACCAGGGTTGCCCGGTTTTACAAAGAAAATGAGGCTTATTTCGGGGGAGCCCGCATTGCGGCAATTGTCACAACACCGCGGAATATTGTTGTCCCGATCCTGATTGAGACCCAGGATGATGGTTATCACTCTAAGGCATTTACCACACTTGACGCTGCCCGAAAATGGCTCTTAAAATAAAGATCGATTTGATTGTTTCTCTGTCGGAGTCCCCCCGAAAATCCGTAGAAAATGCCTGGTCGCCGCCGTTGATGCAAACACGCCGCCGAAAGTTGGCGTGGTTATTCATTAAGCTTTACAGTAGCCTACCCACCGCGATCGGTTTCGCCCGGCATACCGTGACTTTCACTCAGGGTGCTAATATTTCGGGAAGCTACGATGTAAAACTGCTCAAAAACACTTGTTTTCTACAGCATGAAGCGTTCTATAAATGCCTGAATTATTCTAATTTGACTGGCAATTACTGATATAAAACGCATAATTATGAAGACAAGACATCCTGATCGTGAGATTTTTCCCATTGAAATTTTTGCGGGTACCAACATTCAGGCCAGCCTGCTGAAGAGTATGCTCGACGACGCGAAGATCTATTCGTTTGTGAAAAATGAATACGTTGGTACTTTGGCTCCATGGTATACCGACTCGGGTGGTGTCGGCCCGGTTTCTGTCATGGTGGCGAGTGCCGATGCTGATGAAGCGCGGCTGATCGTCGAAAATTTTGTGAAAAACAGCAAAAGTAAGGAGGTTCATTAACGATTCGTTCTTTGGGAAGTGAAACCGGTGTTCGCCAAATGTTGTTTTGCCCGAAAGTTGCCAGACTATGAATGTGTTTGGAAAAAAGCCATTTCAGCTCTGCTCCGTAACTACAGGCGTATGTTTTTTTGTTCCCCGATTCGCCGGTTTTGACTTCGGTTTGTAACTTTGGACGGATCTAAATAATAAGGTCAGCTTGATTGAGCAGCGCTTCGGATGGAAGGTTTGCTTGATCAAGCTGAATTTTTGATCCCTGTTCAAACGTAAAATATCGAGCAATGAAAAAGTTAGTCGTCTTATCCGGAGCGGGTATGAGTCAGGAGAGTGGCTTGCGCACTTTTCGCGATATGGGTGGTTTATGGGAAGAGTATGATGTGTCGGAGGTTGCCACTCCCGAAGCCTGGGAACGAAATCCGGAGCTGGTGAACCGGTTTTACAACGAGCGGCGCCGACAGCTGCAGGATTGTGAGCCCAACCAGGGACACCGGCTGCTGGCCGAGCTGGAGCATGATTTTGATGTCCATATCATCACGCAGAATGTTGATGATTTGCACGAACGTGCCGGAAGTTCAAAGGTGCTTCACCTGCATGGCGAATTGAAAAAGGTGCGAAGTTCGGTCGATCCGAATCTGATTCTTGAGCTGGATGGCTGGGAGCTGAAACTGGGGCAGAAATGCCCCAAAGGAAGTTTGTTGCGCCCGCATATTGTCTGGTTTGGCGAGGCCGTGCCGGCGATGGATCAGGCCATCGACATTGCCTCGCAGGCTGATCTGTTTTTGGTGATCGGCACCTCGCTGAATGTTTACCCCGCAGCCGGACTGGTGCATTACACGCCATCGGCCTGTCCGCTTTATGTGGTGGATCCGGAACGGCCGCCAATATCGATGAAAGGGGTAACTTTTATCGAGGAGAAGGCCGGTGCCGGCATGGTGAAGCTGAAAAAGTTGTTGGTTGGCCAATAAGGGGCGTGGCTCCTAAAATTGCAGCCACCATACTGCTCAGGCTATAGCCAGCGTGAGCACGCTGACACGCGCATTGCAGCGCGAGAGGATGGCTGTGGCGCATGCTTCGAGTGTGGCGCCGGTGGTCACAACATCGTCGATCAGAATGAGATGCTTGCCCTCAAATTGTTCCGGCTTTTGCAGCTCAAAAATACTTTCCACATTCTGCCATCGTTCCCAGCGCGATTTGCGCGTTTGGGTTGAGCTGTGCGTGCACCTTCTCAGGTTGCTGTTGTTGATCGGTATGCCCAACGATTGCGATAGTCCCACTGCAATATGATAGCTCTGGTTGTAGCCCCGCTTTTTTTCTTTGCGGGGGTGAAGGGGCACCGGGCAAATCAGATCGGCCGAGCTGATCGAGGCATCTTCTTTTAAGCTGGTTCCAAACAGCACGCCGATATATTCGCCAAGCTGCTTTTGTCCGCGATACTTTAGCTCGTGCAGGATTTGTTGGTATTGGCTTCCCTTTTTAAATTCAAAAAACGAACAGCCGCGTTCAATTGGTACTCGGCCGTAGAACAACTGTTCCATCACATTTTCGCGTTGTTTATGGTGGTTGGTGCGGGGCATCTGAAGCAGGCATCGCAAGCAGAGGTATTGTTCGCTTTGGATGAGTTTGCATTGACAAACCACACAGCTTCGCGGAAATATGAGTTCGATAAATTGTTGGGCGCTGTTTTCTAGAATGTTGGTCATACGGTTTTGGGTATGATGGCGAAAAGCTTAAGTTACGAAAAAAACGGATGTCGACAGCAGACAGATTCGATTTACGATCGTTAAAGACGGCTTGCTGCACAGATGATTGTGTATCTTTTGCCGGATGAATTTGTTAACGGTGTGCTAACATTCAATCGTCTTCATTTAACAGATTATTGATTTTTATATCATTTTGAGTTTAAATAGTTTCGGTTGAATGTTTCTATTTTTGAAACTGTTAGCAAGTGGTTTGGCCTTAGTCGCTTACGAAGGCTCCCAAAAAAACTTCTTGTTGATTGGTCTGGAATGATGCTGCCCCGGCAGGTTGTTCGGCATTTTCCTCTTTCCCTTTTCCGATATTCCCGAAGGTTGCTGTTCCCAGGCAACCTTTTTGTTTTTTGCTGAGCCCTTGAAACTTTCGCCCATGTTAAATGCGTCTTCTTAAGCCTCGGTTCCGGAAGTGGTCATCAAATTTTTCCTATATTTGTGCAATTTTTAAAAAATAGGTCAAAATAGGATTCTAATGAGCGATAAATTCCGTGAATACAAGCAATTAGATCTCTCTCAAATCAATAAGGATGTACTGAAGAGATGGGAAGAAGATGATACCTTTCATAAAAGTATTTCAACCCGGGAAGGAAACCCGACTTTTGTTTTTTATGAAGGGCCGCCATCTGCCAACGGAATGCCGGGGATTCACCACGTGATGGCCCGCGCCATTAAGGATACTTTTTGCCGCTACAAAACCATGAAAGGTTTCCGTGTTCACCGCAAAGCCGGTTGGGACACACATGGTTTGCCTGTTGAGCTGAGCGTCGAAAAATCGCTTGGCATCACCAAAGAAGATATCGGTAGCAAAATTACCGTTGAGGAATATAATGCAGCCTGCCGTCGCGAGGTGATGAAATATACCAAAGAGTGGGAACAACTGACCCGCCAAATGGGCTACTGGGTGAATATGGACGATCCGTATATCACTTACGACAATCGTTACATCGAGTCGGTTTGGTGGTTGCTGAAACAGTTGTTCGACAAAGGTTTGCTGTACAAAGGTTACACCATTCAACCTTACTCGCCTGCTGCCGGAACTGGTTTGAGCTCGCACGAGTTGAACCAGCCGGGGTGTTACCGCGATGTGAAAGACACCACCGCGGTTGCACAGTTTTCGGTAATTCGCGACGAGAAATCGGAGTTTTTGTATGAAGGGGTAGACTCACCTCTTTACTTCATGGCCTGGACAACAACACCATGGACCTTACCATCGAACACCGCGCTTTGTGTTGGACCGAAAATCACCTACGTAAAGGTGAAATCGTTCAACCCGTACACCGGCGAACCGATGACTGTGATCCTGGCAAAAGATCTGTTGGCTTCGCATTTCAACCCGAAAAATGCGGAAATTCCGTTTGACGATTACAAGCCCGGCGATAAGAAAATTCCTTACCAAGTGTTGGAAGAATATACAGGAGCCCAGCTGGCCGGTGTAAATTACCAGCAGCTAATTGATTGGGTGAAGCCTGATGGCGATGCGTTCCGCGTAATAACCGGCGATTTTGTAACCACCGAAGACGGTACCGGTATTGTGCACATTGCTCCGACTTTTGGTGCCGATGACGACCGTGTTGCCAAACAAAACGGCATTGCGCCCCTGTTGGTGATCGACAAGGATGGCAAAAAGCAGCCGCTGGTCGATAAAAGAGGCCGTTTCTATACCATTGAAGAAATGGATTCTGCATTTGTTGCATCGAATGTGAATGCCCAATCCTATGGCGAGTGGAGTGGCCGCTATGTGAAAAACGAATACGACGAAACGCTGGACGAAAGTTATTCGACGGTAGATGTTGATCTTTCGGTCATGCTGAAAAAGGATAATAAAGCATTCAAAGTTGAAAAACACGAGCACAGCTATCCGCATTGCTGGCGGACCGACAAACCGGTGTTATACTATCCGCTGGACAGTTGGTTTATCCGCACAACAGCAGTAAAGGATAAGCTAATTGCACTGAATAATACCATTAACTGGAAGCCGCAATCGACTGGTACCGGCCGTTTTGGCAACTGGTTGGAAAACCTGGTTGACTGGAACCTGAGTCGTTCGCGTTTCTGGGGAACACCGCTGCCTATATGGCGTACCGAAGATGGCGCGCAAACCAAATGCTTCGGTTCGGTGGAAGAACTGTTTGCCGAAATTGAGAAGGCTGTGGCTGCCGGTGTAATGGATAAAAACCCGTATGCGGGCTTCGAGCCCGGTCAATACGAGCCAGCCAATTACGATAAAATTGACCTGCACCGTCCGTATGTGGACGACATTGTTCTGTTGGCCGATAACGGCGAAAAAATGTTCCGCGAGCCCGACCTGATCGATGTGTGGTTCGACTCGGGAGCGATGCCTTACGCGCAAAACCATTACCCTTTCGAGAACAAAGAGAAATACCAGCCTGCTGAAGGTCGTGGGGTGTTCCCGGCCGACTTCATTGCCGAAGGTGTGGACCAGACCCGTGGTTGGTTCTTCACCCTGCATGCCATAGCGACGATGATTGATGAGTCGGTTGCTTTCCGCAACATCATCTCAAACGGTCTGGTGCTCGACAAAAACGGCAATAAAATGTCGAAACGTTTGGGGAATGCCGTCGATCCTTTCGACACGATCGAAAAGTATGGCTCCGATCCGCTGCGTTGGTACATGTTGACCAACTCGGCACCGTGGGATAACCTGAAGTTTGATGTGGGTGGTGTTGACGAAGTTCGCCGGAAATTCTTCGGTACATTATATAATACCTATAACTTCTTTGCGCTTTATGCCAATATTGATGGCTTTAGCTTTGAGGAAGACGAAATCGCGGTGGCAGAACGCCCTGAGCTCGACCGCTGGATTATCTCCTTGCTAAACTCCTTGGTTAAAGAGGTTAGTGAAAGCCTGGAAAATTATGAGCCAACCCGCGCCGGTCGGGCAATTTCGGAATTTGTAAACGAGAACCTGAGTAACTGGTTTGTGCGTTTGAGCCGCAAACGTTATTGGGGAGGCGAATACGATAAAGACAAACTTTCGGCTTACCAAACGCTGTACACTTGCCTGGTAACTGTGGCAAAATTAGCGGCACCATTGGCACCTTTCTATTCCGATCAGTTGTATACCGATTTGAATAAACTGACTGGTCTGGAGCCTGACCAAAGCGTGCACCTGGCCGAGTTTCCAACGGCCAACGACGCATTGATCGACAAAGATCTGGAGCAGAAAATGGATATTGCACAGCGTGCTTCGTCTATGATTTTGGGACTGCGCCGTAAAGAGCGACTGAAAGTGCGTCAGCCATTGGCCAAAATTATGGTGCCGGTGTTGAATGGTCGCTTCAAAGAGCAGTTCGAGGCGGTTGAGAATATCATTCTTTCCGAAGTTAACGTGAAAGAAGTGGAATACCTCACCGACACAGCAGGCATTATCAAAAAGAAAATCAAGCCAAACTTCAAGACCCTCGGGCCGAAGTATGGAAAGATTATGAAACAAATTGCAGCTTCGGTAGCGCAGTTCTCACAAACAGACATTGCCGAGCTGGAGAAAAACGAAAACTTTAGCCTGAACGTGGCCGATCAGCAGGTGGAGCTGACTCCTGCCGATGTTGAAATTACAACCGAGGATATCCCCGGCTGGCTGGTGGCAACCGAAGGGGAGCTGACCATTGCATTAGATATTAACATTAGCGATGAGTTGAAACAGGAAGGTATTGCCCGTGAGTTCATCAATAAGATTCAGAATATTCGCAAGGAAAGTGACTTTGAAGTTACCGACCGCATCAATGTGAAAATTATGAAGCATGATTTTTATAATCAGGCAGTTGAGAATTTCAAGGACTATATCGGTAGTCAAACACTTTGCGAAGAATTGCGTTTGGTCGATTCGTTGAAAGATGGAGAAGGACAGTTGGTAGAAATTGATCAGGATGTTGAAGCAGGGATTGTTGTTGAAAAAAACAGATAATTCGGCTGTTTGCTGACCATATAAAGCAGCCGGATATCAAATATATTTTTTAATTTAGGAACCGAATGAGTTGTCATTCGAATACAACTAACGAACTAAAATTTATTGGTATGACTGAGAAAACCAGATATTCGGATGCTGAGTTGGCGGAATTCAAAGATTTGATCTTGACAAAACTTGCAAAAGCACAAAAAGATTACGAATTATATAAGAATTCCATTACGCACAGCGATGGGAACGATACCCAGGATACATCGCCAACATTTAAAGTGTTGGAAGAAGGAGCTGCAACATTGTCGAAGGAGGAAGCCGGAAAGTTGGCTGCCCGACAACTCAAGTTTATTCAGCATTTGCAGGCTGCTTTAATCCGTATCGAGAATAAAACTTTTGGCATCTGCCGCGAAACCGGCAAGCTGATCTCGAAAGAGCGTTTACGCGCGGTACCTCACGCAACATTGAGTATCGAGGCGAAGAACAATCAAAAATAAGAAAGACGAAACACGATACGATTGGGAGATTTATTCTTCCAATCTTTTTTATGAATTAGAAAAATCATGTCAAAACTACAAAAGTCGGTTCTGATTATTGTTGGGGTGCTTGTGATCGACCAGCTCCTGAAATTCTGGATAAAAACCAATATGTATTTGGGAGAAGAATTCTCGGTGATCGGAAACTGGTTTCTCATTCACTTTGTTGAAAATAACGGAATGGCGTTCGGCTTCGAATTTGCCGGAGGTTACGGAAAGATCTTTCTAAGTTTGTTTCGTATAGTGGCCGTGGTCGGTATTGGCTGGTACCTGCTGAAGCTGGTCAAACGCAGCGATATACCGATGGGCTTCATTGCTTGCGTGTCGCTTATTCTGGCCGGCGCTGTCGGAAATATTATCGACAGTGCTTTTTATGGCATCATCTTTAGCGATAGCTACGGGCGCGTTGCCGAGCTTTTTCCCGATGGCGGCGGATATGCTTCCTTCCTGCACGGCAAGGTGGTCGATATGTTTTATTTTCCGCTCATATCGGGGCATTACCCAAGCTGGATCCCCGGAGTAGGAGGGCAGGAATTTTTGTTTTTCCGCCCTGTATTCAATATTGCTGACTCGGCAATTACCGTCGGGATCTTTAGCGTGATCATTTTTTACTGGCGTCTGTTTAGTAAATTGGACCAGGAGCGGTCGAAGGTTACTCCGGAATCCGGAAAAGACAACGACTAAGCTAACGAAACCGCTCGTGAAAGTTGAATTTTTGTTTGTCTTTCTAGTCCGAATGTCGTAAACTTGCAAACCGAAAAAATGACTGAGAAATACAGTCGCTGGATATTTTATTGAAAGCCTATAGCTCAGTTGATTAGAGCATCCCGATTAAAATCGGGAGAGTCGCAGGTTCAGATTATTGGTAGAAGAAACGAAGTATTAGAGATATTTCAGAGCCTATAGCTCAGTTGGTTAGAGCATCCCGATTAAAATCGGGAGAGTCGCAGGTTCAGATTATTGGTAGAAAAAACGAAGTGTTAGAGATATTTCAGAGCCTATAGCTCAGTTGATTAGAGCATCCCGATTAAAATCGGGAGAGTCGCAGGTTCAGATTATTGGTAGAAGAAACGAAGTATTAAAGATATTTCAGGGCCTATAGCTCAGTTGGTTAGAGCACCTGACTCATAATCAGGGAGTCGCTGGTTCAAGCCCAGCTGGGCCCACTTTAAAATTAAGCAGTTACATTAATTTGTAGCTGCTTTTTTATTTTCCGGGGTATCTATTGCCGCGTCGGTGTAGCGCTGCTCGTTTGTGAAGCGAGTAGTTGTCAGCTTGCGGAGCAACTAATGTCCCATTCTTTGTCCCGGAAGTACCGGAAATTAAGTTTGTTTTTTAGTAAATAGACGCTGCGCGAATCGCCATTCTCTGCGATCGTTTCAATCCCATTTCATTAAGTTGTATGAGGAATAAGAGGTAATCTGCATTGCCTTTTATTGTTGTAATTCATTGTGCCGCTGTATTGTTGTGTTTCGACTGTCAGTGTTAAGTGAAAGTGAAATTACAGATAGTTGCACGGTAAATTGATCTTAATTTCAGTTTGACTATTGCTTCTGATGATTATTTATTCGTAACTTGTATGTGCGATTAAGAGTGGAATGCAGGGCAAAATCAGAAAAATTGTGTTTTGTTAATGATTATTACAATTGATTGATAAGGGCTATGCAACCTCGAACTAAAATATACAGGCAGTCGCCGCCGGGGGCGTGTGCTGCCAGTTTATACCGTACTTGTTACAGCACGCAAGGCATTGCTATGGCTTGGCTGATAAGGCGTGTCATGTTGCCAGGCTGCAACCTGCCGAGGGCACACCGGCTATTGCCGGCGGCGGCACTTTATGCTTCTGAGTGTGCGCCGGCGGGGGAGTGGTTTATTCCTCGGGCCACGGTTGTGCAAGGCAGCCATAAGCCAAAGGCAAGTCGCGAAACTCCGCAGGCCGTAAGTCTGGCGCAGTTGCATTCAACCAGCTTCATTTTCCATCATTTTCATCAACTCCCGTATCAGGCATTTCGGGGGAGTCCTCGCATCTATATGCTTCCGGGCGCGGTAACCTAACGATTGATTTTCTGCTCCGGCTCGAAGATCACCCACTTACCATTATGGCCATTTTGGTGTGGGACGAATCAGAACAGACACTACAACTAACAACGAAAAAACCTAAACGATGAATATTGAAACAAAAATACGAACAGCCATAATCGACGATCGCGAGGATAACCTGAATGTGTTGAAGGATTTCCTGAGCTTTTTGCCCAATATCGATTTTGTTGGGGGAGCGAGCCGGTATCCAAAGTCTAAAAAGCTACTACTGGATGAAAAACCGGACCTTGTTTTTCTGGATATTGAGATGCCCGGGAGAAATGGCTTCGAACTGTTGCACGAAGTTCGTGAGCAAGGTTGTACCGACCTGAGCGTTGTTTTTTATACCGCTTACGATCAGTATATGATGCAGGCCCTGCGCGAATCGGCTTTCGACTATCTGTTAAAGCCCTTCACCATGGATGAGCTTAAAGCTGTTGTGGATCGTTATGTGAAAGAACAGGAAAAAAAGAAGACTCAAAAACAGCTTGCAGTGGTGAATACACCCAAGGGAATGCCCGAGATGATTGCCCTGCCCACCAGCACCGGGATTCATTTTGTTGATAAGAACAGTATTGTCATGTTTCAATGCGAGAAAGACGGCCCCAAAGAGAAACCAAACTGGGTCGTGCTGGAGAACGGACAGCAGCGTAACAAGCTCAGGCAGGGCGTTACAGCTCGCGATATTTTGAGCATTGTTGGCACCGAATGTTTTGTGCTGATAAACCAATCCACGATTGTTAATCTGGGTTTCCTGGCTACAATCGAGTTTAAAACCCGGAACTGTTTGCTGGTTCCGCCTTACGATTGGCTCGAGCTCTCGGTGTCGCGCTCGCAGCTATCGGAGCTTCGCAGCCGGTTCGATGTTTTTTAAGGCTAAAAAATACCGTTTGTGCGCCAATTCGAACTGCTTATCCCGCTCAGCTGCGGAATATCGTTTAGGAGCTTTTTTCGGTTTTCACGATCATCGAAAAGCCTCGTTATTTGCTTAAAAACAAACTGTAACGAGCTGTTTGATGACAACAAATTGGAAGTATAAAATTCTGTTGGTTGAGCAGAACCCAACTTTTGCACAGGCTGTTAAGGATACGCTGCAAACCTTTGCCGGTTTGTATGCTTTTGTCGGTGTTCGGTCGAAAAACGAACTGGCGGACCATGCCCGCGAGTCGGATTACGATTTGTTGATGGCCAACGTCGAGCTAATCGACTGGATACGCGACACAGGGCATCTGCAAAGCAAGTTGGTGTGCTTTTACCGGCACCAGGATTTTCTGGATAAACACAAAGCCCTCGATCAAAATTGCCTGAGTGAGTTTGTAAGCGGCCTGCAGGGCAAGCTGCAGGGCATCCCCGCCATTCAACATCTGTTAAAACCTCAAAGTGAGCCAATCTTGCCCCTTTGGACCCTTTCCGGACTCGAACTGGTAAGGGTTAGCGAGGTTGTTTCCTTTCAGCGCGACGCCCAATTTCCCGGCATAAGAAGTAGTTGGTTTGTGTGCCTGAAATCGGGCGACACCAAGCCGCTGCGGCGTAAATCCAAGGCCAAAGATATTCTTTCTTTCCTGGGAAATCAGATGTTTATCCAGGTCAACCAGTCAACCATTCTGAATTTGATGTTTGTGGAAAGTATTGATTATAAGCGCTGCTGTTGCGTGGTGAAGAAGCCTTTTCAACCCACTGCGGTTCGGCTGTCGCGGCGCCGCTTGTCGGGATTAAAGAAACGGTTCGATCGGATTTAAGCCAATACATACTCGATGATGTTCGCTTTAAGTAGAAAAAAATTAAACCAATTATCCCCTAAAAAAAACCGGATATCCTGTTTCCGCTTCCAAATATCGGGTTCAGCCCCTAAAAGCATTTTTCATCCTTTGTCAACTGCTTTTCCTTTGTATAAAATTTTGTAAACAAACTACGTATTAACCAAAATTTTAAGAAAATGAAAAAATCCTTGTTTTTCGTACCAATGTTGGCTGTCATGGTTTTGGCATCCAGTTGTATCAAAAATGATGAATCTGACAGTGTAAGACAGATTCGATTAGCGCAGGCTTCGAAGTTGGAAGCCGAAGCTAGTGCTATCACCACAACAGCGCAGGCAAAAGCTGCTGTTGATGCTGCCGAAGCAGCTTATAAGCAGGCTCAGGCCAACTCCGTGAATGCCGAGGCGGCAAAAAAAGAAGCTGAGGCTGCCGCTCAGGAAGAAGAAACCCGCCACGAAGCGGCTATGAATGCTTTGAAAGAAGAATATTGGGCTGCAAAAACAGAGGCGGCGAAAGCTGAAATTCAGCAGGAAATGGAAGAAGCTGAAGCAACACATGCTGCGAATATGGCAAAGATTGTTGCAGAGGCAGAGAAAAATGCTGCTATTGCACAAAAAGACTTGATTACCCAGCAACAGGCTTTGGAAGAGGCTCAAATGACTTATGAGGAAGTAATGGCGCGTGCTGAAATTGAACATGCCAATACCATGGCTGATATTGAAGCCAATGCTGAAGCTGAAGCTTTACAGAAAATTATCACCGGTTATAACTGGGCGTGGTATACCTGGCAATCGCAAGCTTTAACTGTGAATAGTCTGAAGCGGGATATCCTCCAATTGCAAAATCAATTAGTTAACCAACAGGTTGCTGATTCTTCATCTATTAAAAATTGGGAGTCTAGAATCCAAGATCAAGAAGATTATATTGCTGAGCTGGAGGAAGATTTAGCACATTACCAGGCTATTGCCTCAGATTATTCTGGTATTAACCAACTGATCGCCGATTACGAAGCTGAACTTGAGATCCTGACTCCTCAAAAAGCAGATCAGGAACAAGTAGTTGCTATTAAACGAGCATTGAAAGACGAAGCACAGTATGCAGAAGATAGAGCTTGGAAGGCTAAACATGATTTGGAAGTTGAGCTATATTCTCCTGAAGGCTTGTGGGATCAGATTCAATCGGCCGAGAATGACACTGTTCTCGCATACAATCAGGTTCAGTGGACAGCTTCGCAATTAGAAGTAGCGAAAGGTGATACGACACCAACCGGGGAATATACCAGTGTGGAAGCCGCAGCAAAAGTTGTTAAATTAGAAGGGGATTTGGCTTATTATGAAGCAGAATATGATGCGCAAATTGCGAACTACAACACGCTACTGGGTAAATGGGAAGAAGCTTATCCGACTTACATTTCTGCCCGTGAGGCATATAATGAAGCAGAAGAGGTTTATGATGAAGCAGATGCTGTGTACCAGATGGCTGCAAGTGAATTATATTCAATTAATGACCGGATCGACGCCGTAAATAGCTATATCAATGATTTGAACTACAGTAGCTGGGAGAACTACGATGCCAATAATATGATTTCATCTATCGAAAATTGGATAGAAGGGGCTAACCAAAACCTTGAATATTATCAGGAGAATTTAGAGGATGCAATCGCTTCGTATGAAACGAATATGCCTTATTACGAAATTGCTTACGAGCGAATTGCAACACAAATTACTATTGTTGAGACCCGTTTAGCCGGTGCAGAAACAAAACTAGAACTTTATAAAGCCGCACTTGATGACTGGAGTGAGAAACTTCAGGCAGCATTGGACGAGGAGAATTAGGATTAGTTCCCTTTTGAAGGCAGGGAAGCTTGGTCTTCCCTGCTATTTAAAGAACTGTTTTTAATCATTAAATCCTGATTCGAATGAAGAAAATTGTATTATTATTCACTTTGTTAACAGTTGGATTGACCAGCTTGCAGGCCCAGGAGACCCCTAAGATGGGCCCGCAAAAAGGAACTGTTACCGTTTCGCTGTTGTTGGGTAATGCAAGTACCTACAACACGGGCGAGTGGTTTCAGCTTCCGGCAGCAGGCCAGGAATCCTACACTGTTTATTCGCCTATGGTGAATGGCTACCCAACCAACAACTCGCTGATCAATATGATTGGTGCGGAAGGGAAATGGTTCTTCGCCGACAGCTGGGCTGTGCGCCTGAGTGGTGCCGCCTTGCTAAGCAGCTCCCCTTCGTACGAAGGCATTGCCGGAGTTGACGGTTCCTCTACAATTACAACGATACCGACTTATAACGATGTTCCTGCCCGCGAAGTTTCGGAGGTGATCATCAATGCCGGTGCCGATAAGTATTTTGCAACCCCTAACGAACATTTGTTTTGGTATGTTGCTCCCGTTCTGAATTTTCACTACGCCCGGAAAACAGGTTACGAAGTTTCCGGCGCCGATCCGACTTACGATCCCGGAACAACTCGTTACTCCGAAGCCTGGGGCCTGGGCCTCTCGGCTATTGCCGGAGTAGAGTATTACACCAGCACCGGAATCTTCTTTGGTTTTGAGTTACAGGGCGGAAGTTATATGTACACAAAAAATACCTTACTGCCTCAGGAAGGCCTGGAAACTTTAAGTGCGGACAACCACAACTTTTCGTTTCTCTCGTCTCCCACCGTGAAAATTGGGTTTAAGTTTTAAATCGGCTTTTTAGGTATTCTTTACAGCAAGAAGGCTATTCCGGATCATGGGATAGCCTTTTTTGGTGAAAGTTCCTTCTGCTTTTACCTGAGATCTAATGTACCCACCCTGGCCTCGCGAGGGAGGGAAATTCCGACTTTGTCGGAATGGGAGGGTCAATCTAATTCAAAAGAATCCACTTTCATCGTTGTTGGTGATTCCCTCCGAATCATCTGGGCTTTTCTGAAAGTCCCTTCGGGCGATGTGCCTGCCTGCGCTAGGCTGTTTTTCCAACCGCATCGGGGATGCCTTGAAAGCGGTTCAGCTTGACGCTGAAGCGAAGGCTCACTTTGTAGCAAACCTGTGCTGGTGGAAATTGCCCCACGTCCGGACTGTCTTGTTCATTCTTCTCTTGCTCAATTCGGAGCTTTTGTCCTACCGGACGGGTTTTCATCTTTCAGCAATGGCTTTAGCCATTATATTTGGGTAGCACGCAAGGCAACACGAAGATTCTCCCGTCCCGTATGGGACGGAATTTTCCCGGTCGTCGTTCAGCTACCCAAATTGCATCCCTTCGGGATTGCAGGGAGCTTTTCGTTTGATTTCGGCCTCGAAAAAACCAGGCCAACCGGTTCCCAACCTTTTGGCATTAATCGAACGTCATTCCTAATCGTTGATGGTGTTTTTTGCAATCTACCTGTAGCTTCGGGGTTCTCCCCGCTCTGCCCGCAGAGAGGGGACAGAATTGAATCGATCCGTTCGGATTGGTTCAATTCAGGGGAGAGTAAAAGGGCGTTTGTGTTTTCTGTGAAAGTCTTACCAACCAAAGGTGCTAAGGCGCCATGCCAATAACTGGTTTTGATTAGATGTGGAATGACAACCCGACAACTTGTGACAACCACGACAACGGGAAATCCGAAGCACGTATGTACACAAAGCAGATTCTCCCGTCCCGTACGGGACGGAATTTCGCACTGTCGCCGTTAAGCTACCCAAATTGCATCCCTCCGGGATTACAGGGAGCTTTTCGGTTGATTTCGGCCTCGAAAAAACCAGGCCAACCGGTTCCCAACCTTTTGGCATTAATCGAACGTCATTCCTAATCGTTGATGGTGTTTTTTGCAATCTACCTGTAGCTTCGGGGTTCTCCCCGCTCTGCCCGCAGAGAGGGGACAGAATTGAATCGATCCGTTCGGATTGGTTCAATTCAGGGGAGAGTAAAAGGGCGTTTGTGTTTTCTGTGAAAGTCTTACCAACCAAAGGTGCTAAGGCGCCATGCCAATAACTGGTTTTGATTAGATGTGGAATGACAACCCGACAACTTGTGACAACCACGACAACGGGAAATCCGAAGCACGTATGTACACAAAGCAGATTCTCCCGTCCCGTACGGGACGGAATTTCGCACTGTCGCCGTTCAGCTACCCAAATTGCATCCCTCCGGGATTACAGGGAGCTTTTCGGTTGATTTCGGCCTCTTAAGAAACATCACTCTGTTTCTTTTCTTTATAGCATTTTCGAATGTGAACACTCGAAAAAACCAGGCCAACCGGTTCCCAACCTTTTGGCATTGTTCGTTTACTGTCAATTCCAGTTTGTTTTGATTTCTCCCCGCTCTGCTCGCAGAGAGGGGACAGAATTGAATCGATTCGTTCGGATTGATTTAATTCAGGGGAGAGTAAAGAGGGCGTTTGTGTTTTTTGTAAACATCCCTTCGGGCGATGTGCCTGGCTGCGCTAGGCTGGTTTTCCAACCGCATCGGGGATGCCTTGAGATGTGGAACGATAACCCGACAACTTGCGACAACCACGACAACGGGAATCCACGACAACCCGACAACTTTGGAAAAATACGACAACAGCATGCCCGAAAACCTTTAACTTCCATTGCCGGTTCTGATTCCCCGGAATCATGTCGGTTTGTCGATGACTGCTAAGCCATGGGAATGGTGAAGCTGAAGGTACTGCCTTGGCCAGGCTTGCTGCTAAGCCGGATGTAACCACCGTGTTTTTCAACAAATTCTTTTACCAGGATTAATCCCAGGCCGGTGCCCTTTTCGCCGGCGGTGCCCGGGGTGCTGCTGTTTGTGTCGAATGCAAACAGAGCTGCTTGCTGTTCAGGGCTCATTCCCACGCCCCGGTCGGTGATGGCGATCTCTGCAAACTGGCCGTTGGGCTGACACATCAGGCTAATCAGGCCGTTTTCATTCGAAAACTTAATGGCGTTCGAGAGCAGGTTGCGCAGAATGGTTTTCAGCATATCCGGATCGGCCAGTACCCGGCAGTTCTCCGGGGTCTGAACATCAAAAGCCAGGTTCTTCTGCTGGATGGATGATTCGAATAACTCCCGGCTTTCGCTAATAATGTCGGCAAGCACCAGCTCGCGGGCTTCGAATCGGATGCGCTGTTGCTGTGAGCGCGACCAGTCGAGCAGGTTATTGAGCAGGTTGAAAGCCTCCGTCAGGCTTTGTCGAAAAAGGCCCGCATAGTGGCTTACCACGGTGTAGTTTTTCTGGTTCATCTCTTCAAGCAAAAATTCGCTTAGGCCCAGCGACGTGCCAATGGGGTTTCTTAAATCGTGGGCGATTATCGAGAACAGCCGGTCTTTGGTTTGCACTGCTTCGTGCAAGGCGGCATTTTTCTTCCGGATCTTCCGGTTAACGAGGTAGACTGAGCTGGCAATCAGCACCACAATTAGGACGGCACTTAGCGCAGCCATTCGTGTTATGCGGTGTTGTTTTAGCTGTAGTTTGTTGATGGCATTGGTCTGTTCCAGCTCGGCAATTTGCTCGTTTTTGGCGTCCAGCGCATAAATTGGCTGCAATTGTTCCAGTTTAATATTTACCGCACCGGAAAGCAGCTCGTTCTGAACATCGATTTGTTTTTGTTGCGCTTCAAAGGCCTTGGGTAGGTTTTTCATCTTCAGGTAGGTTTCCGACAGTTTTGCGTAAATGTCGAGTTGCACTTTCTTCTGGTTCGTTTTCAATGCCAGTTCCAGTCCCTCGTGCAGGCTGCTAAGTCCTTGCTGTTGTTTTCCCTGCGCCAGATCGCACAATCCCAGGTATTCGTGAATACGGGTGAGGCTCAGTCGGTCGGCAATCTCCTGTTTCATGCTTAATGCTTTGCTCAGGTAATTACGGGCGGCAACATAATCGCCCCGGGCGTATTCAATCCGTCCAAAATTCAGGTAGGCGTTTGAAATGCCGTATTTCGACTGGTTTTCGGAGAAGATGCGCAGTGCGTGGTCGATCGCCGCAGAGGCCTGGTTCAGATCTCCCGAAGCTAAATCGAGCAGCCCCAGTTGTTCGTAACAGATGGCTAAGCCGCTTTTGTCGCCATTGGAGGCCGCAACCTGCCGGTAGATTTCCAGCGATTCGTTAAAATATTCCCGGGCTTTGGTGCGAAGTTTCAAATCGGCGTAAATTCGCCCCAGCATATAAGCTGCCCAGGCGTTGCCTTCAACAAAGTTGGCTTTCTCGTAATTCAACTTCGATTTGATGATGTATTCAATGGCCCGGTCGTACAATCCGTTTACCCGGTATATATTAGCCATCATGGAATAGCCGGAGCCTACCAGCCTGAAATTTTGCGCTAGCCGGTTGTAATGCAGTGCCTGATTATAGGATTCGAGCGCTTCAATGGCCATTCCTTTATTGTACAGAATTAGCCCCATGTGGTGAAGGAGCTCTCCCTTGTGGCGGTTGGAGCCGGTGCTGTTGGCCAGCACAAGTGCCGAGTCGTAATAGGCTTCGGCCAGTCCCATCTGTTCGTGAACTTGGTTGGTGCGGCCCAGTACAAAAAGAGCGCGTGTTTCCAGTTCTTTGTTGCCGGCTTTGCGGGCCTCTTTTAGTGCCTGTCGCGACAGGTTCAGCGCGCGATCTTTTTCAATGGGTGAAAGTTCCAGGGCCAGCTGAAGTTGGGTTCCAAGGCGCTCACTCCCTTTTTGGCTGGCCAGAGCCAAGGCCAGGCTGTCGGTAAGCTGGTGGTGAGCCAATTCAGCGGCGGCTGTTGTGGCTAAAAGGAACAAACAAATGAAGACTGAAAACAACTTTCGGTTTTTGAATGCTATCATAAACACGCACTTTTAGTTTGTGGAGGTCCGAAAAGGGATTAAAGCTGCAGATCTTCGTGCCCGGAGTTTACGGGTTTCGCCGCAATGGCCGTAGCACTGATGATCGCCTGGACGGTCATTGGCTGGTTATGGGCCGCTGTTTCCCGTATGAGTATGAATGAATGGCCGTCCTCCACGGATTGCAAGATACATTTTTACGCTTTTATTTTTTACTTCCTGTCCTAAAATTGTCGAGCCTGGATGAGTTGAAACGTGGTAATTAAAGCGGATTGGCGCGGGTGGGGCGCCACAGGCCGATCAGAAAGCCGGGGACTTGTTTGGGCGATCTTCGAATGTTTGCGAACACATTTGAGCTCAAATTTGCTGGAAAGGATTTGCGCTTTGGTTATCTTGCGCCTTCGAAATCAAGTTGGATCCAATTTTTGCACATCATGATGAAACATTTGTTGTTATTTATAGCCTTCACACTTGCTGTTGCAGCAAGCCGGGCCGGGACAGTCGTGTCGCCCAACGGAGACTTTCAGCTTTCCTTTTCGCTGAACGGAAAAGGGACGCCTGTTTACGAACTTCGTTATAAGGGCAAAACACTGATTGGCGAAAGTGCGATGGGGGTCGACATTCATGCCGGTTATAATTTGAAGCAAAACTTTGAATTGGTTGCCCAGCAAACCGACTCGAAAGACGAGCTCTGGCAGCCGGTGATGGGCGAGCAAAAGGAAATACGTAACCATTATAACGAGTATTTGGTGCAGCTGAAGCAGGATAGTACCGGCTTTCGGATGGATATCCGTTTTCGGTTGTTCGACGATGGGTTGGGTTTCCGCTACGAATTTCCGGTGCAGCCGATCTTGCGTCATTTCATCATTAAAAAAGAGTACACGCAATTCAAGTTGGGTGAGGATTACAAAGCCTTCTGGATGCCGGGCGACTTCGACTCGAATGAGTACCCGACCAACACATCAAAATTGTCGGAGATTCGGGGCATGATGGACCAGGCGAAGAACGAAGGCTTGGCTTGTCAATCGTTTGCCGACGGTTTGGCTGTGCAAACGCCGCTGATGCTGAAATCGCCCGAGGGTGTTTATGTGAACATTCACGAAGCGGCGCTGGTCAACTACCCGGCGATGGTGCTGAATGTCGACGATAAGGACTTTGTGCTGTCGGCCCAGCTGGCCCCCGATTACGAGGGCAACAAAGCCTATTTGCAAACCGGCTCGGTTTCGCCCTGGCGTACCATTGTGGCCAGCGACGATGCCCGCGATATACTGGCTTCAAACTTAATTTTGAACCTGAACGAGCCCTGCATTTACAGCGATACCTCGTGGATTAAGCCCTGCAAGTACATCGGCGTTTGGTGGGAATATTTCACGGGCGGCGGCTCAACCTGGGCCTACACCGACGAGCTGAATATCCGCATTGGCCAAACCGATTACACGAAATTGAAACCCAACGGCCATCACGGAGCAAATACAGAGCATGTGAAGGAATACATCGACTTTGCCGCGGCCAATGGGTTCGATGCCGTTTTGGTTGAAGGCTGGAACGAAGGCTGGGAAGATAACTGGGCGTATATGAAGGAGCACATTTACAGTTTCACCAAAGCGTATCCCGATTTTGACGTGGAGGAATTGCACCGCTACGCCGCTGCGAAAGGGGTGAAAATTATTATGCACCACGAAACAACCTCGTCGGTGCTTGACTACGAGCGCCAGATGAACGATGCCTTTCAGTTTATGGTTGACCATGGCTACTCGGCCGTGAAGACCGGTTATGTGGGGAAAATCATCCCTCGTGGCGAGCATCACGACGGCCAATGGATGGTAAACCATTACCTGAACGTGGTGAAAACCGCAGCCGACTATAAAATTATGGTGAACTCGCACGAAGCGGTGCGTCCCACCGGGCTTCACCGCACTTACCCGAACTGGATTGCCCAGGAATCGGCGCGCGGCACCGAGTTCGAATCTTTTAACGGCAACCGCCCCGACCACACCACCATTTTGCCATTTACCCGACTGATGGGTGGCCCAATGGACTACACGCCCGGGATTTTTGAAGGCGATTTATCGGTGTACGGCAACAACAAAGCGAAGTTGAGCACAACGCTGACCAAACAGCTGGCCTTGTACGTAACGATGTATAGCCCGCTGCAGATGGCGGCCGACCTGATTGAGAATTACCGAAAATACCCCGATGCTTTCCGGTTTATTAAAGAGGTGGAGGTGGACTGGGACGAAACACACATTCTGGAAGCCGAGCCGGGCGATTATATAACCATTGCCCGCAAAGCCAAAGGCAAGGATGCCTGGTTTGTGGGTGGCATTACCGACGAAAATGCCCGCGAGGCGAAGGTCGATTTCAGCTTCCTGCCCAAAGGCAGAAAATATCGGGCAACAATCTACGCGGATGCTAAGGATGCCGATTATCAGACCAATCCGAAAGCGTATACCATTCGCACGGTGAAGGTGAACAGCAAAACGGTGCTGAAACAAAGACTGGCCCGTAGCGGTGGTTTTGCCATTAGCCTGTTTCCGGCAGACTAAAAACAGCTTTCGGCCTCGTTGTTTGGTATAAAATTTGAATGTGTGAGGATCGATTTTTAAAAACAGGTGGATTTTCAAACGATTTCAATCCCTTAGAAAATCCTTTAAAAGACGAAACAGCTTCACAACATGAAAAAGAACCTTTTACTGCTCGTTGCCTTGTTGCTTACCACCAGTGTGTTTGCCCAAAAAGTTGAATTGAACCAGTTTCGCGTGGGCTTTGCCAGTGTTTACGACACGGGCATGAACAACCCGGGTTACGCGCTGAACGGCATTTACGCCGTGGACGAGCATTGGGAAACGGAAATTGCCTTCACCCATATTTTCAAGAAGAAAAAGCGGGGTAACAACGTGCTCGACTTTAATGCCCGCTATGTTTTTATGCATCCTGCCGACGAGTGGAGCGTTTACGCCTTGGGCGGCATGGGCTTCAACTTTCTGCGTGTCACCGACGATGGCGACGACTTTTACACCGATACGCGCTTGGGGCTAAACCTGGGGCTGGGGGCGAACTATACCATTGACGACAAGCTTAGCCTGGCACCGCAGCTTTGTTACACCATCAGCGAAAACTCCTATTACCGCATTGGCGTGGGGATTCAATATCATTTTTAGATTTCTTCCCGGATAGAAATTGAAACCTTCATGATTCCCGAGGGAATCAGCAACTGGGAGGAAAGTGTAGTCGTTTTCGACCAGGCTGTTGTCTCAAGTTATCGGGTTGTCGTGGTTCTCAGAAGTTATCGGGTTGTCATTCTAAAACGCCATCAACAAAAAAGAAGGTGTTCCGATCAATGCCAAAAGGTTGGGAACCGGTTGGCCTGGTTTTATCGAGTGTTCACATTCGAAAATGCTATAAAGAAAAGAAACAGCGTGATGTTTCTTAAGAGGCCGAAACCAAACGAAAAGCTCCCTGCAATCCCGTAGGGATGCAATTTGGGTAGCTGAACGACGACAGTGGGAAATTCCGTCCCGTACGGGACGGGAGAATCTTCGTGTTGCCTTGCGTGCTACCCAAATATAATGGCTAAAGCCATTGCTGAAAGATGAAAACCCGTCCGGTAGGACAAAAGCTCTTTTTTTGATCAAAGGTAGAAGTTAAAAAGGGCAGATTCTGAAATGACTTTCTGATAGCCTGTTGTCGGGTTGTCGTTCCACATCTAATCAAAACCAGTTATTGGCATGGCGCCTTAGCACCTCTGCGGAGTATGACTTTCAGAAAAAACATACATGATTCCGAGGAATCACCAACAGGGATGAAAGTGGTGGAAGACAGCAGAAGGTATTTAAGAGAAGACGGAAGCTCGCTCGGAGCGGGACCGGCCTACTTTTTATCGATGGTGAGAGGCGAACCGGAAGCTTAGTGAATCCGGGAAGCTCCGCCGACAGAAGGAGATCACCCGGCTGAACTTAGCTTTCGGAAGGCGATACCTGAAGATAAAAATAAGCCTTGCGTTTTCTGTTTCGTCTTTGGGGCAAGCCAAAGATGAAAACCCGTCCGGTAGGACAAAAGCTCCGAATTGAGCAAGAGAAGAAAGAACAAGACAGCTCGGGCTTGGGGCAATTTCCACCACCAACAGGTTTGCTACAAAGTGAGCCTTTGCTTCAGCTTCAAGCTGAATCGCAATTCAAGGCATCCCCGATGCGGTTGGAAACCCGGCCTACCGCAGGCAGGCGCATCACCCGAAGAGGCTTTCACAAAAAAAGGAGAAAGCTGGTTTGGCTTTCTCCCTTGCAATTCAATGTTGATTGATATCTGTTAAAATTACGATTGTTTCATGTGCACATCCACTTGCGGGAACGGGATGGTGACGCCGCCCTGGTCGAGGGCAATTTTGCCTTGTTCGTACACATCGAAATAAACGGCCCAGTAGTTGGCCGGTTCGGTGTAGGGGCGAACAGCCAGGTTTACCGAACTGTCGGCTAGCTCCTTCACCCCGACAAAAGGAGCAGGCTCTTTCATGACCAGCGGGTGTTCGTTCATCACCTTCATTAAAATTTCTTTGGCTCGTTTGATGTTCGATTCGTAGGAGATCCCGAAAGTCATGTCGACGCGGATTTTCCCTTCGGTAACAAAATTGGTGATGTCGCCGTTGGAGATGGCTCCGTTGGGGATGATGATCGTCTTATTTTCGGGCGACAGCAGGATGGTCACAAAAATGTGAATCTCTTTAACAACCCCCAGATGCCCTTGTGCTTTAATCAGGTCGCCAACCTGGTAGGGCTTAAAGATGAGGATCATAACTCCGCCGGCGAAGTTAGCCAGGGTGCCTTGCAGGGCTAAGCCAACGGCCAGGCCGGCAGCACCAAGTACTGCAATGAACGAAGTGGTTTGAATGCCCACCATGCCGGCCACACTGATCAGCAAGAGGGCTTTCAGGCCGAGGTTGGCTAAGCTCGATACAAAGCCGATGAGCGATACATTTACACTTTTCGACGTCATCAGCTTGCGGATCATTCGGGTAAAGCGGTTGATGATCCAAATGCCGACAATTAAGACAATGATTGCCAAAAGCAGTTTGGGTCCGTACACCAGGATTAGTTCCAGCGCTTTGTCGATGAGGTTTTGATAATTTTCCATATTGTGTGGTTTGTGTTGATGAATGATACTGAAAAAGTTACGCTAATATTTGCAAGTTCGCAAATCGGCCGTGTTAAATTGCGAAATGGTTCAGGTCGTTAGGGGGACGAAATTGTTGCACAACAATGGACTGCTCATGCCATGGGGATGAAAATGTTGCACAACAATTGGCCGCTCACGCCATGGGGATGAAATTGTTGCACAACAATTGGCCGCTCACGGCATGGGGACGAAATTGTTGCACAACAATTGGCTGCTCACGGCATGGGGACGAAATTGTTGCACAACAATGGACTGCTCATGCCATGGGGATGAAAATGTTGCACAACAATTGGCCGCTCACGCCATGGGGATGAAATTGTTGCACAACAATTGGCCGCTCACGGCATGGGGACGAAATTGTTGCACAACAATTGGCTGCTCACGGCATGGGGATGAAATTGTTGCACAACAATTGGCTGCTCATGCCATGGGGATGAAAATGTTGCACAACAATTGGCGGCTCACGGCATGGGGATGAAATTGTTGCACAACAATTGGCTGCTCACGCCATGGGGACGAAAATGTTGCACAACAATGGACTGCTCACGCCATGAGCACGAAAAAAACACCTCTGAATTGCGTCCCCACGTCATGGGGACGCAAAAAAGAGTTCTGAATTTCGTCCCCATGCCATGAGGATGAAAAAAAGACTTCTGAATTACGTCCCCACGTCATGAGGACGCAAAAAAGAGTTCTGAATTGCGTCCCCACGCCATGAGCACCGTCTACGATACCAATTGTTTTTCAATTTGAACGCTGAAAGGTGAAAAGCAAACCGGAAAGCTCCCGGCAATCCCGTAGGGATGCAATTTGGGTAGCTTAACGACGACAGTGGAAAATTCCGTCCCGTATGGGACGGGACAATCTTCGTGTTGCCTTGCGTGCTACCCAAATATAATGGCTAAAGCCATTGCTGAAAGATGAAAACCCGTCCGGTAGGACAAAGGATCCGGATTGAGCAAGAGAAGGAATCGAAAAAGCAGTCGGGTATGGAACTACGCTCATCAGCATCAGTTTTCTACGAAATGAGCCGTGGCTCCTTCTTCAAGCTCAATCGCTATTCAAAGCATCACCCAAAGAGACTTTTACAAAAAATAGACATGATTCCGGCGAATCACCAACAGGAATGAAAGTGGTGAGAAGACGGAAGCTCGCTCGGAGCGGGACCGGCCTACTTTTTATCGATGGTGAGAGGCGAACCGGAAGCTTAGTGAATCCGGGAAGTTCCGATCCGGCAGCTGCCGGAAAGGAAATCACCCGGCTGAACTTAGCTTTCGGAAGCTGACACCTGAAGATAAAAATAAGCCTTGCGTTTTCTGTTTCGTCTTTGGGGCAAGCCAAAGATGAAAACCCGTCCGGTAGGACAAAAGATGCGAATTGAGCAAGAGAAGAATGAACAAAACAGTCCGGACTTGGGGCAATTTCCACCAGCACAGGTTTGCTACAAAGTGAGCCTTCGCTTTAGCTTCGAGCTGAACCGCTTTCAAGTTATCCCCGATGCGGTTGGAAACCGGGCCTACCGCAGGCAGGCGCATCACCCAAAGCGATTTTCACAAAAAAGGGGAAAGCCATTCGACCTTCCCCTTTTTTGTGAAATACCGTATTTCGTTTCCAATTATCGAACCGCAGGCACACCGGTTTTGGTGCGCGCCACTTTTAGTATTTTGCCGTTGGCATCGTAGTTCAGGCTATCCACGCAAACGCTGCGGCGGAACGGGCCACCGGTGGGCGTGTCGGCGTTGTGGTAGAAAATATAATCCTGGCCTTTAAAGCTGATGATGGCCTGGTGGTTGGTTGGCGAATTAGCGATGGTGTCGTTAATCACGCCTTGGTATTCCCAGGGGCCGGTAATGCTTTTCGAGCTTGAATATTCGGTCGTCGAGGGGTAATGAGCCGCGTACGAGAAATAGTAGGTGTCGCCCTTTTTGTGAATCCACGGCGCTTCGAAGAAGTTTTTCGCGTCTACGGTTTGCACCGGGCCATCGGTTTCAATCATGTTCTCCTTCAGCTTCACATAGCGGGCTTCGTTCCACGATCCCCAATACATGTACACCTGTCCGTCGTCATCAACATAAACCGCCGGGTCGATATTCAGCACAATGGCATTTTGTGTGGTGTCGCAAATAATTGGGCCGCCCAAAGCGTCTTTGTAGGGGCCCAGCGGATGGTCGGCCACAGCCACGCCAATACCAAAACCTTCGTGGGTGATGGCGGTGGTGTCCTTCAACACCATGGGCACGTACCACCAAAATTTACCGTGGTTTTCCACAACATGTCCGGCAAAAGCATTGTGCGAGGCCCAGTCGAAATCGTCAACAGTCAGTTTTACACCCTGGTTTGTCCAGTGTGCCATGTCGGGGCTCGAAAAAGCATACCATTTGGTCATTCGGAACCCATCCTCTCCCGGAGGAATTTCGTCGGAGCCGGTAAACAGGTACATCGTGTCGTTATACACCAAGGCGCAAGGGTCGGCCGTCAGCGGATCCTGAAATAAGGGGTTTCCACTAAATTCCGGTTTTGGCGACTGGCAGGCAGCCAGCGCTAAAACAGCTGCCGCGGCAAATAGCCGACTTTGTTTTCTCAGATCAATCATGGTTCAATTTGTTTCGTGTTTTGTGCATGTTTAGCCACGGTACGAAAATAGCAAACCCGGGCTTTGGGGGAGAGTACAGATTGTTACAACAGGTGGATGAATACGGAAAAAGAATTCTGTGGGAAGGACAAATTTCTGTCGGTGTTGTTTTGCGGGCGAATAAATCAGTTTGATATTTGGTTGTAAAAGAAGTGTTTGTGGCTTTCGTGTCCGTTGATTGTTGCTTTTTGGTCTGATCTCTTGCGGTTCGATGTCCGTTTTTTATCCTATTATGTCCGATCTCTGCTTTTCTGCATTGCCGGGCCACTTTAATTTTACCTTCGCTTGAAAGGCAGTCAACCGCGCACCCCAACGCGGAACTGTCCTAATCAGCCAAAACCTAATAATCTGCAAAGAAAAGACAGTTGGTCCTTTTCGTTTTTTGATGATTGTATTTTGAAACCAATAGCTAGTTGAATGAGAAAAATTCTTGCGACCATTTTTAGTGTTTTGTTTGTTTTTTGCGCTGTTGCCCAAAAGGTATCTTCGGTTTATGTTGATCGAAAAGGGGTGATGCGCTGGAGCGACAGCCACCGCGAAGCTTCTTTTTTCGGGGTGAATTATACCCTGCCTTTTGCCCATGCTTACCGCGCTGCCGGTTACCTGGGTGTTGACCGCAAAAAAGCCATCGATGAAGATGTGTATCATTTTGCCCGCCTCGGGTTTAACGCTTACCGCATTCATATTTGGGATGTGGAGGTGTCGGATGGCGAGGGAAACCTGCTCGAAAACGATCACCTCGATTTACTCGATTATTTAATCGCCAAACTGAAAGAGCGCAACATCCATCTGGTGCTAACGGCGCAAACCAATTTCGGCAATGGTTATCCGGAGCGCAACCAGCCTACCGGTGGTTTTTCGTACAAATACGATAAATGCGACATTCATTCCAACCCGGAGGCGATTGCTGCGCAGGAGCGCTACATTGCCGGTTTGGTGAAACACGTCAACCCGTACACGGGCAAAGCTTATAAAGACGATCCGATTGTTGTGGGCTTTGAAATTAATAACGAGCCCTGCCATTCGGGAACCAAGGAGCAGGTCCGCGATTATATAAATGGTATGCTGGCCGCGATGAAAGACGCCGGAAGCAGCAAGCCTGTATTTTATAATGTAAGCCACAACGCTTATGTGGTGGAGGCTTATTACGAAACCGACATCCAGGGGACAACCTACCAGTGGTATCCAACCGGTTTGGTGTCGGGGCACACGCAAAAGGGCAACTTTTTACCCAATGTGGCTGAATACCCGATTCCGTTTTCAAACGTGAAAGGCTTTAAAAACAAGGCAAAGCTGGTGTACGAGTTCGACCCGGCCGATTTGCTGTATTCTTATATGTATCCGGCAACGGTGCGTTCGTTTCGCACGGCGGGCTTCCAGTGGATGACACAATTCGCTTACGACCCGATGGAGCTGGCGGCTTACAATACCGAGTATCAAACACATTATTTGAACCTGGCTTATACGCCCGGCAAGGCCATCAGCATGAAAATTGCAGCCGAAGCAGCGCGCACACTTCCACTCCGGCAATCTTACGGAACGTATCCGGCCGACACGCTGTTTGGCGACTTCCGGGTGAGTTACAAAGAAGATTTGAGTGAGCTGAACTCGCCAACCAAATTTTACTATTCCAATAGTACAACAACAAAGCCGGTCAGTCCGAACAGTCTGACAGCCGTTTCCGGAGTTGGCCGTTCGCCGCTGGTAAACTACGAAGGCACCGGCGCTTACTTCCTCGATCAGCTGGAAGATGGCCTGTGGCGGCTGGAGCTGATGCCCGATGCGGTGCAGGCGAGCGATCCTTTTGCCAAGCCATCGCTCCGTAAAGAGGTGATGCGCATTTATTGGGGCGCCTGGAATATGAGCCTGAACCTGCCCGACTTGGGAAAATCGTTCAGCATAAAACAACTGGATTCGAATAAAATACGAAACACACAAACAACAAACGGGACAATCAATCAACTGGAGCCGGGTGTATACCTGTTGCAGCGCGATGGAGTGAAGGCAGTTAAAGAGTGGGATGCTACAACGACCTGGAATGAGATTAAACTGGGTGAGTTTGTAGCTCCTAAGCCTTCATCTGTCAATTTCACAGTTCGTCACCAGGCCGCGAAAATTACGGAGGCAGGCAAACCTTTAACGATTGCCGCTGTTGTCGCCGGAAATCAGTTTCCCGATTCTGTGTTGATTTATACCGACCAAGTTTCGTTCTGGAGTTCCGACAACCCCTATTATAAATTGAAACGGGTGAACGGTTATACTTATCAGGTTGAAGTGCCCGGCGAGGATGTGCATGGCGCCCGCTTCAACTATAACATTGTTGTTTTTAGCGATGGCCAAAAGCAAACTTATCCGGCCAATGTGGCCCGCAGTCCGCTGGATTGGGATTATACCGCCGATCAGTTTTACCGCACCCGCGTCGTTGAAGCGCAAAAGCCAATCGAGCTGTTTAGCGTGAAGGAGGATGGCGACGGGCTTCAAGCTTATATGTTGCCGGAGTGGGCTTCGTTGCAGCGCCGCATGGTGGAGCACTCGCCGATCGAAAAAATTACGGAGCGTTTTTCATTTAAGTCAGACAAGGAGCAGCCCGAACTGTACCTGCGCAAATACATTGCTGATGATGTGGCGAACCGGAAAGAACGGCTGGCTGCAGCTTCAAGCTTGTGCATCCAGGTCAATGACGCTCCGGCCGGCTTGAAAGCGGGTTTTGTGACCGCCGATGGATTCACTTACCGCACGGATTGCCCGGCGGCAGAAAACGGCGTTGTTCGCATTGCGCTGAAGGATTTGCAACAAGGCCGCACTGCCTTGCTGCCCATTGCTTACCCGGTGTTTATGAAGCCCTATTTCAGCCCGGAAATCGATCTTCCTTTTCCTGTTGAATCGATTGAATTTCTGGAGTTGATGGTTGCCGGGGAAAAAGGAAAAACAAGTGAATTGGAAATCGGATCAATATGGATCGAATAGAAAATAAGAACCAAAACCAAATAAGAAGTAGCATTTTAAAAAAGGATTAAAAACCTATAGTTATGAATTGTAAGTATTTAAAATCTAGCTTGACGGCTATTGTGTTGGTGCTCGGCGTTTTGTTGGGCGTAAGCACTACTGCCTGGGCGCAACAACCCGGCAAAAGAACGATTACGGGTACGGTTGTCGATGAAACGAATCAGCCGTTACCTGGGGTAACAATTATTGTTGAAGGTACAACCACCGGTACTATTACCGACTTTGATGGTAATTACAGTATCGTGCTGACCGAAGAAGCCGAAAATCTGCAGTTTTCCTACATCGGCTATCAGTCGCAAACGGTGCCTGTTCCGCAAGCCAATCAGTTGAATGTACAGCTGTTGGCGGATACCCAGGAGATCAGCGACGTGGTGGTGGTTGGTTACGGGGTGCAGCGTAAAAGCGACCTCACCGGATCGATTACCAGTGTTGGTACCGACGACTTTAACAGTGGGCTGATCAGTTCGCCTGAACAGCTGATTAACGGTAAAGTGTCGGGTGTGCAAATTATGCAGAACAGTGGTTCGCCAACTTCGGGAAGTACCATTCGTATTCGTGGCGGCGCCTCGCTGAATGCCAGCAACGATCCCTTGATCGTGTTGGACGGTGTGCCCCTGGAAAGCGGCGGTATCAGTGGTAACTCAAGCAACTTCCTGAGCTTGATCAACCCCAACGACATTGAAAATATGACCATCCTGAAAGATGCGGCTTCAACGGCCATCTACGGTTCGCGTGCATCCAACGGGGTGATCCTGATTACAACCAAGAAAGGTTCTACGACAAAAGGTATCCAGGTGAATTTCTCGACCACCAACTCGGTGCAAACAAAAACGCAGATGCCGGATATGTTATCGCGCAGTCAGTATGTTGATGTGATGACCAGTCGCGGATCGGATGAGCAAAAAGCATTGATTGGTGACTACAGCACCGACTGGTACGATCAAATTTACCAGGCAGCTTTTGGTACCGATAACAACCTCAGCCTTTCGACCCGGGTAGCCAAGAATACGCCGATGCGTGTTTCGCTGGGCTACTACAACCAGGACGGCATCCTGAAAAGCGACAATGCCGAACGGTTAACCGGAAGTGTTTCTGTTTCACCCTCGTTTTTGGATGATAACCTGAAATTCAACCTGAGTGCCAAAGGGGCACACAACAACAACACCTTTGCACAAACCAGCGCCATCTGGGCGGCTTCAATCTTCAACCCAACGCTTCCTGTTTATTCGGGAACCGATGCTTTTGGCGGCTACGACGAAGCCATCGACAATGGTGGCAACCCGGTGAACGGGGGCGTGCGCAACCCGCTCGGATTGATTGAGCAATACAATTCGACCAGTAAAGTTGACCGCGTGATCGGGAATATCGACATGGATTATAAATTCAGTTTCCTGCCCGAGCTGAAGTTTCACGCCACAGCCGGTTACGACTATGCCAAAGGGAAAGGGAATATTTATGTGCCTGCTGAGGCCGCTCAATATTACACCACCGGTGGCCGCGACTATGCCTATGGCCCGCAGAAGAATACGAACCGTTTGTTGACGACTTATTTCAACTACAATAAATATTACGATGCCCTGAAAAGTAGCGTTGAAGCCACTTTGGGTTACGACTACCAGTACTGGAAAAGCACCACCCCGCTTTACCAGGAACTGAACACGGCCGGCGAAGTTCAGAGCACGAGCGCGGCCACCGATCAACGGCACGCGATGGTGTCGTACTACGGACGTTTGAACTATGGCTACGATGGCCGCTTTATGGTGACAGCCAGTTTGCGGCGCGACGGTACCTCGCGCTTTAGCGACGACAACCGCTGGGGTACCTTCCCCTCGGTAGCCCTGGCCTGGCGCATGGATCAGGAGTCGTTCCTGATGGACAATCCCGTGCTGAGCACCTTGAAACTGCGTTTGAGCTATGGGATCACCGGTCAGCAGGAAGGAATTGGCAACTACAACTACCTGCCGGTGTACACCTACAGCCAGGAGGGTGCTGAGGTTCAGTACGGCGATCAATGGTACTACACCTACCGCCCCGAGGCTTACGTTTCGGATTTGAAATGGGAAACAACCAAATCGTGGAATGCCGGTTTCGACTTCGGTTTTATGGATAACCGCATCAGTGGTACCTTCGATTTCTACACCCGCCAAACCGAAGATTTGCTGGCAACGGTTCCGGCTGCTGCGGGTACCAACTTCGACAAAAACATCCTGACAAACGTTGGTAATGTGGACAGTCATGGTATTGAAATAACCTTGAACGCATCGCCCATTCAATCTAAAAATTTAAACTGGGATGTGAGCTTCAACATGAGCTGGCAAAAAATGGAAGTGAAAAACCTGTCGCTGATTGAAGGCGGTTCGACAACCAACACCCTGGTGGGGCCAAGCATCGACAGCTACCAGTTTCAGGTGCTGAGCGAAGGCTACGAACCTTACATGTTCTACCTGTACCACCAGTTGTACGATGCCGAAACAGGCAAACCCATTGAAGGCGCTTATGCCGATTTGAACAACGACGGCCAGATCAACTCAAGCGATTTGTATCGTTACCACTCACCGGCGCCCGATTTCATTCTCGGCTTCAGCTCGTCGTTGAATTACAAAAAATGGACGATGAACATGAGCTTCCGCGCCAATATCGGCAACTACGTGTATAACGGCATGGCCATGAACACCGGCGCCTGGAGCACGGTAAGTTATAACTCGTACCAGCTGAATAATTTGTCGACAAGCTTCCTGGAAACCGGCTTCAACAGCCGCCAGTATTTGTCGGACTACTATGTTGAGAATGCTTCGTTCCTGAAAATGGACAACCTGACGCTGACTTACAACTTTGGCAAGATTTGGGATACCTGCAACCTGAACATCAACGGGATGGTGCAAAACGTATTTACCATCACCAATTATTCGGGTGTTGATCCGGAAGTTCCCAACGGAATGGATATGAACTTCTACCCCCGTCCGCGCACATTCTCATTGGGGTTAGGCCTTAATTTCTAATCGTTTAAATTGAATAGAAACATGAAAAAAATATATTTCTGCATACTGGCTGTAAGTACGTTGTTATTTACATCCTGCGAAAAAGACCTGGATCAGTATCCGCATACCGAAACCACCTCGGAGAGTGTTTACACCACGGCCGATAACTACAAAGCGGTGTTGGGCAAACTTTACACCTCGTTTACAACAACCGGACAGGAAAAGGGTGGTGGCAACAGCGACCTTTCGAGCAATAACGGGCAGGACTACATGCGCTGTTATTTCAATCTTCAGGAGGTCGGAACCGACGAGGTGGCTTCTACCTGGCTGGAAGGCGACAAAGTGATTGACCTGACTTACCTGTCGTGGGACGCCAACGATCCCTGGGTGTCGGATATGTATTACCGCATCTACTACACCATTGCCATGACGAATGAATTTTTGCGCAATGCCACGGACGATAAAATTGCCGGCTTTACGGAAGAAGAACAAGCTAATATTGTGCATTATCGCGCCGAGGCACGTTTCATCCGGGCTTTGACCTACTACCATGCCCTGGATTTGTTCCGCAATATTCCGTTTGTAACCGAAGATGACCCGGTAGGCGCTTATGCTCCTCCGCGCTACACGTCGAGCCAAATCTTTGCTTATATCGAATCGGAATTGAAGGATATTGAAGACGATTTGTTGAGCCGTACCGAGCTCGAATATGGTCGCGCACCGAAAGCTGCCGCCTGGACATTGCTGGCCAAGCTGTACCTGAATGCTGAAGTGTACATTGGCGAGGATCACTACACTGATTGCATCACCTACTGCAACAAGGTAATTGCCGATGGTTATTCGCTGGAAGGCGATTTTCAAAAGCTTTTTAATGCCGATAACCACTTGCGTACCAACGAAATTATTTTCCCGCTTCCGGTGGATGCCGAGAGCACGGTGTCGTGGGGAGCGACAACCTACCTGATTTGTGGCGAAGTTAGTAATACCTCGGATTACCAGGATCCGGCGGCTTACGGGGTAACCAGCGGCTGGGGCATGTTCCGCGTGCGTGGCGAGCTGCCGGCTTTGTTTGATGAAACCGATGGCCGTAACCTGTTTTTTACCGAAGGACAAACACAGTACCTGGACGAGGTTGACAACCAGAGCTACGGCTATTTTATGAGCAAGTGGACCAACCTGACCGATGGCGGCGAAGTGGCTTCGAACACGGTGGATGGTGGTGTCGATACCGATTTTCCCTTGTTCCGTCTGGCTGATGTGTACCTGATGTTGGCCGAGAGCGTTATTCGCGGTGGCAGCGGCAGTTCTTCGGCCGTAGCGCTGGATTTGTTGAATGAACTGAGGGCCCGTGCTTACGGCGACAACTACGAAACCGATGGCAAACTTGCAGCATCGGATCTGACACTGAACTTCATTTTGGATGAACGTGCCCGCGAGTTGGCCTGGGAATGTACCCGTCGGACCGACCTGATCCGTTTCGGAAAATTCACCACCGATTCGTACATCTGGCAATGGAAAGGTGGCGTGAAAGATGGAAAAGCGGTGGATAGCAAATTCAACTATTACCCCATTCCAACTTCGGACCTGACCGCCAACCCGAATTTATATAACAAAGAATATTGATTCGCCTAACTAAAGAAGATATGAAAATGAAAACCATAAAACATTTTTTAATAGCGATCCTGTCAATCGCAGCTTTCACGGGCTGCGAGAAAGACGGCGACCTGATTACCTTATCGGGGCTTGAGCAAAGCGAACTGATGGCCACCGAATCAACGGTTGTATTAACGCAGGAAACCAGTGCCGAGCATGCTTTATCGCTGGCCTGGACCACCAGCACCCTGACGGTGAGCAACCCCAACATGTCGGCTCCCAATGTACTGTCAACAACCCTTCAGGTTTCGGCAACGGAAGATTTTTCCGGAACAATCCAGGAATCTGTTGAGGACAACCTTTCGCACACCTATACCGGTGCGCAGCTCAACACCGTTGCTAAAAACCTGGGAGCAACCCCGGGGGAAGCAACAGCAGTTTATTTCCGTTTAGCAGCCTCGGTGGGCGACAATATGGAGCCGGTGTACAGTAATGTGGTAACGGTGAATATTACGACCTACGAAATTGATATGAGCATTGGCTTTATCCTGGACTCAGAGCAGCAAGCAACTGGTGTGACACTTTACTCAGCCGACTCGGATGGTCAATATCTTGGTTTCATGGGCGCAACCTCCTGGTATAACTTCTTCCTGAAAGAAGGTGACGGAACGATTTGGGGTAACGACGCGGTTAGCGGAACGGCCTTTGAAACTTCGTCGGACGACGGAAGCTGGAACTGTTGGTTCCCCGGCCTGGGCGGTTGTTACTATGTGGATTTCAACACCAACAAAAAGAACTGGGCAGCCACTTATATCCCGACCCTCACGCTGACTGGAGATTTGACAGGCGAAATGACTTTCGACCGTCCGAATAATAAATGGACCTACTTGTTTACGGCCACCAGCACGTCGATGACGATTCAAATTGCAGGAAACGGTAAACTGTTCAACCTTTCAACCGGTGCAGGCGACGGCACAGATGCGGTTGCTGAGGATCAGCCAGTGGCCTTCGTGATGAATGGCGATCAGCTGGAACTGGCTTCTGCGGGCAGCGATCTTACAATCACGGTGCCTCAGGCCGGCGAATATACCCTCACGCTCGACCTAAGCAATCCAACGGCATGGACCCTTGAGGCTGTTGAAGGTTCGGAAGAACCTGTTGTGGTCAACCCATACATTTACCTGCCGGGTGTTGACGATGGCACCTCCGGCAACTGGACCTTCGACAATGCGTTGTCCTTGTACAACGAGGATGCTTTGGCTTATGCCGGTGTGGTGAATGTGAATTCGCTTTGGGGTTACACTATTAATATTGAAAAAGACAACTGGGATGATAAGTACACGTTGGCTTCAGGCGATGGAACTTCGGGAACGCTGGTTTTCCAGGGCGCGGATAATATTCCTGCACCAACGGCCGGCTTGTACCTGGTTGATGTTTCACTGAGCGGGTTAACCTACAACCTGACAACTTTGGGCAATGAGATCTGGGTTGTTGGACTGGATGATAAATGGGAGTTTGACGTGCCCCTGACTGCTACCGGAACTGCCGGCGAATATTCAGGGCAAATTACCTTTGCCGGAGCATCGCCATGGGGCTTCAAGATTCTTTTGGCCTTTGACGATTGGGATCATTATTATGGTGGGTCCAACGGTGAATTGTACTACCAAGGAGGCAACATCACTGATGATGCCAGCCTGGCGGCCGGAACATACACCATGACGGTTAACCTGATTGACGGAACGTACAGCATTACACAGTGATAACCATAAAGGTCACCGTCTGTTATCGGGCTGTGACCTGTTTTTCAAAATACAGAAAGAAAAAGTTATGAAACGAAATAAGATTGTTTTACTGGCAGCAATGGTGTTGGCGCTGTTTGTTGCCTGCGATGATGAACCGCAACTGCAAACACCCCTACCAGAGCCGGAGTACGATATGACCGGTTTTGCAAAAGGGGCCGACGTGAGCTGGCTGACCGAAATGGAAAGCGACGGCGTGCTTTTTTACGACGCCAACGGCAAACAGACGGAATGTATGCACCTGTTGCGCGATTTGGGTATGAACTCGATTCGCTTGCGTGTTTGGGTTGATCCGGCGGATGGCTGGTGCAACAAACAGGATGTTTTGGTGAAAGCCTGGAGAGCCCAACAATTGGGCATGCGGATTATGATCGACTTTCACTACAGCGACAGCTGGGCCGATCCGGGCAAACAAAACAAACCTGCTGCCTGGGAAGACCTCAGTTTCGATGATTTGAAAACTGCTGTGGCCGATCATACAACCGAAGTGCTGACGCTGCTGCAGGAAAACAACATCGCTCCGGAATGGGTGCAGGTAGGTAACGAAACCGGAAACGGGATGCTTTGGGACGAAGGCAAAGCTTCGGAAAACATGGCGCAATATGCGGCTTTGAATAATGCTGGTTATGATGCTGTGAAAGCGGTTTTCCCCGACGCACTGGTGATCGTTCACCTGCAAAACGGTTACGACAATTCGCATTACCGTTGGTTGTTCGACGGGTTGGAAGCGAACGGCGGCAAATGGGATGTGATCGGTATGTCCTTGTATCCTACAGCGGATAATTGGGAAACGCTGACAGATGAGACGATAACGAATATGAACGACATGATTAGCCGTTACGAAACCCAGGTGATGGTGTGCGAAACCGGCATGCCCTGGGACGATGCAGAGACTTCTTACGCATTTTTGAGTAACTTGATCGCCCAATGTAAAGCAATTGCAGACGATCAGTGTTTGGGCGTGTTGTACTGGGAACCGCAAGCGTACAGTGGGTGGAACGCCTACACCCTGGGAGCTTTCGACGAAAGTGGAAAACCGACAGTTGCATTGGATGCATTTGCAGAATAATAATGTTACTATGAGACTTTTATTACTAAGTATTTTTTTGCTGGCAGGCATTTTCGCAAAAGGGCAGCGTTCGGAATTTGTCCTCGAGAAAGGCTGGAAGTTCAGCAAGGGCAACTTTGAACATGCGGCAAAGGTCGACTTTGACGATTCAAAGTGGCAGACGGTAGCTGTTCCCCACGACTGGGCCATTTACGGACCCTTTGATAAGGAAGTGGATAAGCAAGTGGTGGCCATCACCCAAAACAACGAGCAGGAGGCTACCGAGAAAACCGGACGCACCGGTTCGTTGCCACACATTGGCGACGGCTGGTACCGCACAAACTTCGACTTGCCAAAGCTCGAGGAAGGAAGTCGGGTGTTGGTTGTTTTTGAAGGTGCAATGAGCGATCCCGAAGTGTTTGTCAATGGCGAAAAAGCCGGAGAATGGGCTTATGGTTATGCCTATTTCAACCTGGATATTACCGATTTGGTGAAGGCCGGTAACGCTAATCTTTTGGCTGTGCACCTCTCGCCTAAGCCCTTGTCGTCGCGCTGGTACCCTGGTGCGGGTTTGTTCCGCAAGGTTCGTATTGTGATTGAACCGAAAGACCATTTTCAGCTTTGGGGCACCTTTGTAACCACGCCGTTTGTGAGCGACAGCCTGGCACAAATCAATATCAAATCGAAAGTGGCGGGCCGTAACCTGCGTATCGAAACAGCGATTAAAGATGCCGTCGGTACGGTGGTGGCATCGGGGTCGGCACAAACGCTTTTTGGTGAAGGGTTTGAACAAAATATAGCCTTGACGAATCCGCTGCTGTGGAGTCCCGAGTCGCCAACACTGTACTATGCCGAGTCGAAATTGTACGACGAAAACGGTCAACTGCAGGATGAGCAGACCACCCGATTCGGTGTTCGCACCATCAGCTACAAAGCTGGCGAAGGGTTTAAGTTGAACGGAGAAGTCCGCAAGTTTAAAGGCGTTTGCTTACACCACGATTTGGGCCCGCTGGGTGCGGCTGTTAACAAAGCGGCTTTGCGTCGGCAGATTCAGATTATGAAGGACATGGGAGCCAATGCCATTCGCAGTGCCCACAATATGCCCTCGATGGAGCAGCTGGAGCTTTGCGATGAAATGGGCATGCTGTTCCTGGCCGAGAGCTTCGACGAATGGAAAAAGCCGAAAGTTGAAAATGGCTACAACCGTTTCTTCGACGAATATCATGAAAAGGACATCGTGAACCTGGTGCGGGCTACCCGCAATCATCCTTGTATTGTGATGTGGAGCAGCGGAAACGAAGTTCCCGATCAATGGGGAAGTGAAGGGGTGAAACGGGCCAAAATGCTGCAGGATATTTTCCACCGCGAAGATCCAACCCGCCCGGTTACCGTTGGTATGGACCAGGTGAAGGCAGTGATGGAATCCGGCTTTGGTGCCATCATGGATGTGCCTGGACTGAACTACCGCACGCACCTCTACGAAGAAGCTTTCGAACGTTTCCCGCAAGGTTTGTTGTTGGGGTCGGAAACAGCTTCAACGGTGAGTTCACGCGGAATTTATAAATTCCCGGTTGAGAAAGCCGTTGGTAAAATGTACGACGACGGGCAGTGTTCATCGTACGATTTGGAATACTGTAACTGGAGTAACTTGCCCGAGGACGACGCGGTGCTGCAGGACGATAACGATTGGGTGATCGGTGAGTTTGTGTGGACTGGTTTCGACTACCTGGGCGAGCCGACTCCTTACGACGAATATTGGCCATCACGCAGTTCATATTTCGGTATTTGCGACCTGGCGGGTTTGCCGAAAGATCGTTACTACTGGTACAAAAGTCGCTGGAATACTAATGAGTCGACCCTTCATATTTTGCCGCACTGGAACTGGCAGGGCATGGAAGGCGACACGGTTCCCGTGTTTGTGTACACCAGCTATAAGAGCGCCGAACTTTTTGTGAATGGCAAAAGCATGGGTGTGCGAGCCAAAAACGACAAGTCGAAGTTGGAACGCTACCGCCTGATGTGGAATGACGTGGTTTACGAACCGGGCGAACTGAAGGTGGTTGCCCTCGATGATAACGGAAAACCTGCCGAAGAAAAAGTGATTCGCACCGCAGGTGAGCCATACCGCATCGTTCTGGAAGCAGATCGCTCGACGATTGATGCAGATGGAAACGACCTCAGCTTTGTAACCGTGTCGGTGGTCGATAAGAATGGCATTCCTTGCCCAACGGCAACCAACCAGCTCAACTTTAAGGTGGATGGCGCCGGAACTTATCGCGCAGCTTGCAATGGCGATGCTACTTCGCTGGAGCTTTTCCATCAGCCAACCATGAAATTGTTCAGCGGCAAGTTGGTTGTGTTGGTGCAGAGCACCGATGAAGCCGGCGAAATGACGCTTCAGGTGAAAGGAAAAGGCTTGAAAGCCGGGAAAATTACCCTGAAATCAAAATAGGACTTAGTTAGATTAGAGAATAGGTATCAGGTTCTGGAAGGTGTTTGGATATTGGCAATAATCGATAACTTTGCCATTCAACCCTTTCAGAACCTTTTTTATGTCCCAAAAAATCCGTCTTTTATTGCTGCTTATCAGCCTGTGTTTAAGTAGTGTTTACGGTCAGAAATCAAAATACCGGACATTCGCCAATATCAACCTGGGGCCGGGCGTTTCGGTCGTGAGCTGTTTCTCGCAGGACAGCCAGGGCCTGGTCTGGATTGGCGCCAGCAAAGGGCTTTTCAGCTACGACGGCTATTCCGTGCAGCCGCATTTTACAATCAATGAAAAAAGTAACACGCAGATTTATTGCGGGGCATTTGTGAGCCCACAGCTACTTTATTTGGGCGCCGACAATGGCGTGTTGATTTACAATATTCAAACCGACCGTTACGAAGACGCTCCTGTTGAATTTCCAACCGACGTGCGGAGTATGGCCCTGCAGGGCGATACACTCTGGCTGGGCTCGCTGCAAGGCTTGTTTGGTTATTCCTTGCGCGATCAAAAACTCATCTCGTTCGGTACTGATCGTTACCCGTCCATTCCACATAAAACAGTTTATTCGGTCATCCCGGGGCACGACAAACGGGTGTACGTGGGTACCTACGACGGGCTTTGTTACTACGATCCGAAGCAGAACGATTTTCAGCAAATTCAACTTCCCCAAAACCCGAAGAGGAATAATCAGTTTATTAACGCCTTGCTGGAAGATTCGGTTCGTGGGTGTATCTGGGTCGGCATGGAAGGCGGTTTGCTGCGGTACAACCTGAAGGATGGAGGGGTAGAACCGCAGGCCGAATTTCAGGATAACTCGGTGAAATCGCTGGCGCTCGACGCGAACGGTTATCTGCTTGCCGGTACCGACAATGGCTTGTTTGTTTATACTGAAAATGAAGAGCTTCAGCACTTGATGCATGATTCGCGAAACCCCAATTCACTCTTCAACAATATTGTTTGGAATATTTACACCGACGGCAATCAAAATGTGTGGCTGGGAACCGACTCGGGGGTTTCGCTGGCGCGCACCAACCGGGCTTTGCAGGAGGTGCCGATTGCGGAAATCACCGGCGTGGGCGACGGAAACCGTTTTTATTCGTTGTTTAAAGATTCGCGGAATTATTACTGGTTTGGCGGATCCAACGGGATCATCCGGGTCAACCAAAGCCGGGGAGAGTGGACTGATCCGGTTTGGTACAACACCGAAGATGCCAGGCATCCTTTGGCTCATGGCCGTATTCGACATATTTACGAAGACCGTGATTCGGACTTGTGGATCGCCACCGATGGCAGCATCAACCGCTATGATTACCGGGCAGAACAATTCATTCAATATAATATTGTTGATAACACAGGCCGGTTAAACAGCAACTGGGCCTACAACCTGTTCGAAGATAATCAGGGGAACTTGTGGGTGGCCACCTGTCTGGGCGGAATCTTTGTTGTCGATAAACAGAAGTTGTTGTCAAGCAAAGGCGGTAGCTATGTGGCCGATTATAATTTCAATACCGGTAACGGTCTGTCGGGCATGTTTATCAACCAGATTGTTCCCGACAAACAGGGAAATGTGTGGGTGTTGCTCTATAAAAACGGGATCGACAAAATCGACACACAAACGCGGAAGGTCACCAAGTTCCCACTCGACAAATATACGCGCGATGCCAACCCTTCTTTCATTTTGCCTGACCATTCGGGCCGGATATGGCTTGGCTTGCGGGAAGGCGTTTTGGTCATCAATCCCGAAAACGATCAGGTTGATCAGGTCTTCTTCGATACATCCCGTACCAACGAGGTACTGTCGATGATGGAAGCCGATGGAACGATATGGGTGTCGACCACCGACGGCTTTTGGCTGGTGGATACCGAAAGCCTTCAGGCCCGCTACCTGAACCTGTCGGACAAGCGTTTTTTGAGCCTGTTTTACGATCCTGCTGATCAACGTATTTTGATGGGTGAAGCCGATGGCATTGCGATTACAACACCCGCCATCAACAGCATGCCGAAAAAAGAACGCCCGATTATCGCTACGGGTTTTTACGTGAACAGCGAACCCTTTGAAGCGGAAGAGGCAAGCATTCGCTACAACGGCCACATCTCGTTGAATTACCAGCAAAACAATATTGCAGTCGATATTTCGGATCTGCCCTACTCAATGGAAGAGAAAAGCAAGCTGGTTTACCGGCTGGACGATTTGGATGCCGACTGGAATCTGCTGAACTCGGATAATTATCGTATTTCGTATAGTAACCTCGATCATGGCGACTACCGGTTGCGGGTAACCCGCCTGGATGCCAACGGGAAGCCTTCGGCAAATCCGTACACGCTGAACATTACGATTAATCCGCCCTGGTATTTTACCTGGTGGGCCAAAAGTAGTTATGCGATTGTTGTGCTTGCCCTGGTCGGTTGGATTATTAATTTCTTCCGGGTACGAAACCGGCTGCGGATTGAACGAATTGAAAAAGCGAAAATTAGCGAGCAGTCGCGCATGAAGATGGAATTTCTCTCCAACATGTCGCACGAGCTGAAGACCCCGCTGAGCATGATTATTGCGCCAATCAGCCGGCTGTTGTCGGAAATAAAGAACAGCCACGAAAAGCAACAGTTGAAACAGGTGCAGCAAAACGCCATTAAGCTGAATTCGCTCATCCACCAAATGCTCGATTTTAACCGGATTGATGTTGATAAAAATTCGCTGCTGATTTTATCACGCATCGAGTTGGTTGGCTTTGCCCGCAAGTTGTTCAATGTGTTTGCGGCAGCAGAAGACCCGGCGGAATTCACTTTTCAGTTTTCGACCAATAAGGATCGGATCGACCTGGAACTGGACGTTATTAAGTGGGAGTCGATCCTAAGCAACCTGTTCTCGAATGCGGTGAAATACAGCTCCGGCGGAGGTGTCATCAGTTTGTCAATCAACTATAACGATGCGGATGAAATCCTGGAGCTAAGTGTTTCCGACACCGGAACCGGAATACCGGCGAAAGATCTTCCGTATATTTTTCAGCGATTTTTCCAGTCATCGAAGACAGCAGGTAAGAAAGAAGGAACCGGGATTGGCCTTTACCTGGTGAAAACATACACCGAACTGCACGGAGGAAAGGTGACCGTGGTGTCGGAGGAAAATGTCGGGACAACCTTTACGGTGCGCCTGCCTATTCAGGCCTTCAGTGCTGAAAACCCGGCATTTGAAACGGAATCAGGAGAAGTGTCACTCAACAATCATAAGGCTGATAAGCCGGTTGTGTTGATCGTTGACGACAATCGGGAAATTGCCGGTTTTGTTCGCCAGCTTCTTCAGCCGCAGTACAATTGTTTGTCGGCCGACGATGGCGAAAACGGTTTGGCGCTCTGCCTGGAGCATCAGCCGAATCTGGTGATTTCGGATGTGATGATGCCGGGCATTGGAGGGCTGGAGATGTGCCGCCGCATTCGTAAGAACATGCCCACGTCAACTACGCCGATCATTTTGCTGACCGCTAAAGATGATAAAGAAACCGAGCTGGAGAGTATTCATCTGAATATTGATGCGTTCATTCCCAAGCCTTTCGAGCCCGACATCCTGCTCTCGCGCGTGGAGCAGCTAATTCAAAAAAAGCAAAAGCTGGAAAGCAAGATCAGGCTCGAAACTATTGCCGAACCCCGAGAAATTGAAGCGGAGTCGCAGGACGAAAAATTCCTTTCGCGCATAACGAACATTGTGGAAGAACACCTGGCAGATTCGACCCTGAATGTGAATGCCCTTTGCGAAATATCGGGCGTGAACAACAAACAGATATACCGAAAAATGAAACAGCTAACCGGTATGACTCCAGTGGAGTATATCCGCTCGGTACGCATGAAAAAAGCAGCCATGCTGTTGCGCCAGCAGAAGTTTTCGGTGGCCGAGGTAATGTACATGGTGGGCTTTTCGAACCATTCGTACTTCTCGAAATGTTTCAAAGCCGAATTCAACAAAACGCCAATGCAGTACAAAGAGGAAAGTTAAGTTTGCCGACAACGGCCGAAGGACTAAACTTATCTGTTGAGTTTGCTTTCGGAAGCTTGTTAAATTGCCTTAATTTCAGCATCGAATTGGCGACAGTTGAAAGAATGTACTATCTTCGCAAACATAAAAATTGAAATTAGGGAAAGTCGGTGTTGTTTTAATGTGTCCGGTGCTTTTAGTCGCGTGTTTTTGCTGCTGGCAGCCGGATGATTTGCCAAGCATCGGCTATCTGTTTTTTTCAATTTGACCGAATCGAGCAAATAACTGAAAAACATAGAAGCAGGTCAGCGACCTGAAATGAAATCATTGAGAAGATGAAGAACTACAAAATGCTTAATAATATCACCGGATGGGTGGTATTTGTTATAGCTGCGGTTACCTACCTGATGACCATTGAGCCAACAGCTAGTTTTTGGGATTGCGGCGAGTTTATCACTACCTCATTTAAATTGGAAGTTGGTCACCCGCCGGGTGCGCCTTTCTTCATGATTTTAGGTCGTTTTTTCACCTTGTTTGGCTCTCCCGAGCAAGCGGGGATGCTGATGAACGCCTGGTCGGCAGTAGCCAGCGCCCTGACCATTCTGTTTTTGTTTTGGTCCATCACTCACCTGGCCAAAAAGATGATTCATTTTGACGGTGAGCCCAGTCTGGCGCAAACAATTGCAGTTCTGGGCAGTGGTGTTGTTGGTGCGCTGGCTTATACATTCTCCGATACCTTTTGGTTTTCTGCCGTTGAGGCCGAGGTTTATGCCACTTCATCGTTATTTACAGCAATCGTCTTCTGGGCCATCTTGAAATGGGAAAACGAAGCCGATGAACCTCATGCGAACCGCTGGATTATATTTATCGCTTACATGGTTGGCCTGTCGATTGGTGTTCACCTGCTGAACCTGCTGGCCATTCCAGCCATTGTTTTTGTTTATTATTTCCGAAAATACAAAACTACCAAACAGGGTGTGGCCATTAGTTTGGTGGCTTCACTGGTGCTCCTGGGCATTGTCATGTATGGAATCATTCCCGGGGTAATCACGGTTGCTTCCTGGTTCGAGCTGGCCTTTACCAATGGTCTGGGCTTGCCATTCAATACCGGGGCTGTTGTGTATGCTTTCTTGCTGGTTGGTTTGCTGGTGTTTGGGATCTGGTACACGTACACCAAAAAGAAAGCGCTGCTGAACACCATTCTGGTTTCGGTAACGGTTATCTTAATTGGTTATTCATCTTTTGCCATGATCGTGATTCGTTCTTCGGCCGACCTGCCGATGGATCAGAACAGTCCCGATAATGTTTTCAGTTTGTTAAGTTACCTGAACCGGGAACAGTATGGCGACCGTCCGCTGGTGTTTGGGCAGTACTACAATACCCCGCTCGATAGCCGCACGCCTTATGTGAAGGACAAAGAATATTACATCAAAAAAGACGGGAAATATGTGGTGGCCGATGTGCGCCAGAAACCGCAGTACGACTCAGGACTGACAACTTTCTTTCCGCGGATGTGGAGCCGTCAGCCCGATCATATTGAGGATTATAAAGCCTGGGCCGGTATTAAAGGAAAACCGGTAACAATTACCGACGACGATGGTCAGCCCAAGACAATCATGCAGCCAACTTTTGGCGAAAACCTGACCTTCTTCCTGCGTTACCAGGTGGTACACATGTATTTCCGCTACTTTATGTGGAATTTCGTGGGTCGGCAAAACGATCTTCAGGGACATGGCGACCCGCTGAACGGTAACTGGATTAGCGGAATCAGTTTTGTCGATTCGGCGCGTTTAGGCGACCAAAGCGATTTGCCCGATAAATATAAAAACAACAAAGGACGCAATACCTATTTCTTCCTGCCCCTGCTGCTGGGACTGGTGGGCGCCTTTGTGCATTATCAACGTAACCAAAAGGACTTCTGGGTGGTGATGCTACTCTTTATCCTGACGGGTCTGGCTATTGTTGTTTATCTGAACCAATACCCGCACCAACCGCGGGAACGCGACTATGCTTTTGCCGGTTCGTTTTATGCCTTTGCCATCTGGGTGGGGCTTGGTGTGCTGGGCTTGTTCGAGATGTTGAAGCAGAAAGTTCCCGCCACGGTTTTGGCCGGAGCCCTCACGGCAGTTTGCCTGTTGGCCGTTCCCGGACGTATGGCCGCTGAAAACTGGGACGATCACGATCGCTCGGATCGTTATACTTGCCGCGATTTTGGCTCGAACTACCTGAATAGTTGTGCCCCCAATGCAGTTATCTTCACCAATGGCGATAACGACACCTTCCCCTTGTGGTATAATCAGGAGGTTGAAGGAGTGCGTACCGACATGCGGGTTTGTAACCTGAGTTACCTGCAAACCGACTGGTATGTCGATCAGATGAAGCGTAAAGCTTACAGCTCGGAGCCACTGCCTATTAAGTTCACCCACGATCAGTATGTGCAGGGAACCCGGGATGTGGTTTATCTGATGAACGATCCGCGGCTGAAAGCGCCGGTTGAATTGTCGAAAGCACTGGACTTTGTGCGCGACGATGATCCCCGAACAAAACTGTCGCAGGCCGATAATGCCTCCTACATTCCGTCCAAAAAATTATTCCTGAAGGTGGACAAGGAAGCGGTGATCCGTAACAAAGTGGTTCCGCCCGAGATGTACGATCAAATTGTGGATACCATCTTCATCGACCTGAGCGGTAAAAACTACCTGGTGAAGGACGAACTGATGGTGCTCGATATGTTGGCCAACTCAAACTGGGAACGTCCGCTGTATTTTGCCATTACCGTTGGTCGTGATAAGTACATGGGGCTGGAATCCTATTTTCAGTTAGAGGGATTTGCCTATCGTTTCACGCCGGTGAAAAGCCAATCGAACGGCCTGTATATCGGAACGGTGAACACTGAGAAAATGTACCAGCACATGATGCAGGATTTTAAATGGGGAAATATGAATAATCCGACGGTTTACATCGATGAGAATAACCAACGGATGATGATTAATATCCGGAATAACTTTAACCGTCTGGCCGAAAGCCTCATTGGCGAAGGCAAGAAGGATTCGGCCATACTGGTGCTCGACCGTTGTCTGGAGCTTATTCCGAAACAGATTGTGCCGTATAACTATTTCTCGCAACAAACTGCGGCCAGCTATTTTGCGGCAGGGGCAAACGAGAAAGCGCAGAGCCTGATGCAGGATATCGTCAACGATTATAAGGCAGAGATGAACTATTATTTAAATATGGATCCTGAATTTCAGGCTTCGGTTGATGAGGAGATGCAGCGGATCCTGTACTTCCTGCGCGAGATGGGAATGACGGCCGAAAAGTATAAGCAGGATGCACTGGCCCGGGAAATAACCGATCAGTTTAACGACTTTTTAGGACGATACAGCAGCCAGCGCTAATGCATTTTGTGAATCCCAACATCCGGTTGCCCCGCCTGCTGACCCGTTTGTTTCCGGGAGCAGTTTTTCGGGTGAACACGCCTCGAAAGGAGGTGTTCCTTACTTTCGACGATGGTCCCATTCCGGAAGTGACACCTTGGGTGCTCGGTTTTTTGAAGGCTGAAGGTTTGAAAGCCTGTTTCTTTTGCGTTGGCGAAAATGTGCAGCGTAACCCGGAGCTCTTTCAGCGGGTACAAGCTGAAGGGCATTTGGTTGGTAACCATACCTTCAACCACGTGCAGGGTTTGAAGAACGACGATGAGAGCTATTATCGGAATATCGCAAAGGCCGCGGCTTATATCCCGGGGAATCTGTTTCGCCCGCCACACGGGCTGTTGCGGATTCGCCAGTTTAAGAAACTGAAGGCTGACTACCGGTTTGTGATGTGGGACATCATCAGCCGCGATTTCGATAAGCGCTTATCTCCCCGGCAGGTTTGCCGGAATGTATTGCGAAATGTACGGCCGGGGTCGGTGATCATTTTTCACGACTCGCTGAAGGCCGAAAAAAATATGAAACAAGCATTGCCCCTGGTTATTCAGGGCTTGCGCGAAAAGGGATTTAGCATTGGCGATCCCCGCCTTCTGATGGAAGGTAACTAAATTTGATAATTGAACTTGTTAAAAACGATTGCGATCATGTTGAATATTCTTGTTGTAGGTTCAGGCGGCAGAGAACACGCCATGAGCTGGAAAATTAAACAATCTCCCAAGGTAAACCAGCTGTTTATTGCACCGGGAAATGCCGGTACGGCCGAGCTGGGTCAAAATATTCCGGTTGGCGTGAGTGACTTCCAGGGACTGAAAAAGGTGATCCTCGAAAAGAAGATCGACCTGGTGGTTATTGGTCCTGAAGTGCCTCTGGTGGAAGGCTTGCACGATTTTATCCTGGCCGACGAAGAACTGAAACAGGTTAAAGTGGTTGGCCCTCAGCAAGAAGGTGCGCAGCTCGAAGGCAGTAAGGACTATGCCAAAGCGTTTATGCAGCGCCACAACATCCCAACAGCAAAATATTTAACAGTAACGGCGGAAAACCTGCCCGAGGGGCTGGCTTTTCTGGAAAGCCTGAAAGCACCTTTTGTGTTGAAGGCCGATGGCCTGGCTGCCGGAAAAGGAGTGTTGATCATTGATAACCTGGCCGAAGCACAAGCTTCGTTGAAGGAAATGCTCGATGGCCAGTTTGGAGCTGCCAGCAGCAAAGTGGTGATCGAAGAGTTCCTGTCGGGAGTCGAGTTGTCGGTATTCGCCATTACCGATGGTAAAGATTATCAGATTTTGCCCGAGGCGAAAGATTATAAGCGTATTGGCGAAGGAGATACCGGCTTAAATACCGGAGGGATGGGGGCAATCAGCCCGGTGCCGTTTGCCGATGCTACTTTCATGAAAAAAATTGAAGATCGCATTGTTAAGCCCACGGTTGAAGGACTGCAAAAAGACGGCATTCCGTATAACGGATTCGTGTTCTTTGGCTTGATAAACTGTGGCGGTGAGCCTTATGTGATTGAGTATAACGTGCGTATGGGCGATCCCGAAACCGAAGCTGTGATGTTGCGCATTAAGTCGGACTTTGTGGATTTGTTGCTGGCTGCTGCCGAAGGAACCATGAGCGAGCAAAAAATTGAAATCGATGAGCGTGCTGCGGTAACAGTCATGTTAGTTAGCGGCGGCTATCCCGGCGATTATACCAAAGGAATTGCGATGAGTGGCTTCGAGGCTACCGAAAACAGTATCCTGTTTCATGCCGGAACCAAATTTAAAGGCAGCGATGTGGTGACCGACGGAGGACGTGTGCTGGCTGTCAGCTCCTACGGAACAGATATGAAGTCGGCCTTGGCGCAATCGTACGCGAATGCAGAGAAAATTAATTTCGAAGGAAAATATTACCGCAAAGACCTGGGGTTCGATTTATAAGAATCCCAACTTTTTGGGCTAAAGGAAAGGCGCATTTGGGAGCATGATATTACGCTTTCTTAAAACAAATCAGGCATATCACTTTGTTACGATTCCCTTGTTGGTTTTAATCCTGTGGTTTCGTGCGTATCTCAATCCGGAGAGTTTTGACTTTTTCGCGGGTGAGGATCAAATGCTTCTTTTCCGGCCATTTGCAGCCGTGGTAAAGTGGTCGCCTTTGGTGGCCAATCTTTTGCTGATCGGTCAGGTTTTAATCCTGACCTTCTTTATAACCCGTCTCAACTCGGTTTTCTCCTTCATCCGGCAGCGCACATTTCTGCCGTCGAACCTCTTTGTACTCATCCTGGGCGGGGTGGTAAGTATGCACGGCCTGCATCCGGTGTACTTTGCAGCCATGTTTTTACTGCTGTCCATCAATCGGATTTTTGGTGCTTACGAGATTAAAAAGCCCAATTCAAATGCATTTGATGCCGGTTTCCTGATCGGTTTGGGATCCTTGTTCTATTTGAACCTGATTTTTTATTTCCCGATCGTTTGGATTGGCTTTGTATTGATCCGGAAAAATCCGGGGTGGCGCAATTTTATTCTGCCCTTGCTGGGATTGTCAATTCCCTGGTTGTACGCCTTCTCGTATTATTTCTTTACCGATACGTTAGCCGACTTTGGGCAGACAATTCAGCAGAACATCTTCACCTCGAATAATTTTTTGCAGGGCAATCTGAATTTTCAGATTTACCTGGGCTTGCTGATTCTCTTAACCTTAATAGGCAGCACCTTCCTGATTGCCCGTATCGACGAGAAGAAGGTGAGTACCCGGAAGTACTTTCAGATCTTTTTTATCGTCTTTATCATTTCCATGGCAATTTTGCTGGCAGTGCCCGCGGTGTCGCAGGAAATTCTGGTGATTATGGCAATTCCCCTGGTATTCCTGTTTTCAAACTACCTGATATTTATGCGTATGCAGTTGTGGGCAAACGTATTTGTCTACTTGTTGCTTGCGATGGTCATTTACATGCAATTCGGATAGGACGATGGATCGGAATAAACCCACATTAGCGATTTACGGCATTCAGGATCGCGATGAATACGAACACCCTTTTTATGTGCACGATCATAATTTGTGTATCATGCAAAACGGGCAGGTGCGCGACTTTATGCAGTTGGAACGCGTAACAGGCCGTAAACGCGACAACCGGCTCCACCTGAAGCTGGATGAATTGTTACGCGAGAAGAAGTTGCTGGCTGAAGATTTTGATCTGGTTTTTGTGGATAATGTTGTGGGCCGCTCGTTTATTAACCGGCAGGGGAACGTACGCTTCGAAGCTCCCTTGAACCGCTTGCTGGAAGCCGATAAAGAGAAGGGGCGTTGCTGGTGGTTTGGACGGGAGCAGAAAGCCTGGGTGCTGAACCATGAGTTGGCACATATCTTCACCTGTTTGCCCTTCTATGGGAACTTCAAGCCCAACAGTTTGCTGGTTCATTTTGATGGTGGTGCCAGCCAGAGTAATTTTTCGGCCTGGCTCTTTCGAAACCGCAAGCTGGTTAAGCTTTCGGCGCATTGGGACTATAAATATCTAAGCGCAATTTTTAACGCCAATGCATTGGTGTTTTCGGTGATTGGCGCCAGGCTGAATGAACAGAATAGTGTTCCTGGCAAATTTATGGGCCTTGCCGGACATGGTGCGTATCGTTACGAACTGGAAGCCTGGTTACGCGAGCACTCTTTTTTCGAGAATATCTGGGGTAAGAAGTCCGCTTTCTTCCGCGAGGTGAAGGAACATTGGAAGATCGACTTGCGCTCGTTCGATCAGCGGCATCCCTTCATCCTGGACTGTATGGCAACGCTGCACGAGCTTTTTGTGCGCGAAATGGTACAGATCTTTCGCCGTTTACAGCGCGAAACACTTTGTACAAACCTGTATTACAGCGGGGGCTGTGCCCTGAATATTGTGGCGAATACCCGGCTGGTTGAAGAGCGGATCTTCGATCGGGTGCATATCCCGCCTTGCTGCGAGGATTCGGGACTGGCACTTGGCGCTGCTGCCTTTGTGGAATGGCAAAAGCATGGCGAGCTGAAAGAACACAGCCCTTATTTGAACAACTGGGGACTGGAGGCCGAAGCGGTTGAGCCCGATGCTGAGCAGCTTGAGCAGCAGGCCGAACTGTTGCAGGCCGGAAAAATTGTGGGGCTTTGCAATGGCTATGGTGAAGCCGGACCACGGGCGCTGGGAAACCGTAGTCTGCTGGCCTTGGCCGATAGTAAGGCCTTGGCAAAAAAGCTGAGCATGGACTGCAAGGGACGCGAGTGGTATCGTCCGTTGGCGCCTGTGATGCTCGAACGCAATGCGCGTTATTTTACCGGAAAGTCGAAAATAAATGCGCTTAGTCGCTATATGTTGCTCGATTTTGCCATCCTCCCCGACAAGCAAAAAGAGCTAATCGGGGCTGTTCATATCGACGGAACAGCACGGATACAAACCATTTTTAATCGAGCTCAAAATCCTTTCCTTTGGGATTTATTGATGCTTCTGGATGAAAAGTTCAAGATTAAAGCCTTGATTAACACCTCGTTTAATGCAAAGGGCGAGCCGATGGTGCACAACGAAAAAGATGCCATGGCAGCTGCCCGAAAGATGGGAATAGCGGCGCTTGTTATTAACGGAAAACTGTTGAAAACCTCTCGATAAGTTGTTTTGGATATCAGATATTTATGTCGTAATTTGGCAGTGTGAATAAGAGAGGGGATTTATTCGGAAATTGATTTTCACACGATCCTTTTTTGCAGTAAATCCACGAGTACTAGGCGAAGGATTTTTCAGTTTGAGTTCGACAAAAATGCTGAAAAATTGTTATCTCTTATATCTAATATAATTTAGCAAAATCCCGGTTCACTTTTCCCTTTAAGAACCGGGATTTTCCGTTTTTATAGCTTGAAACTTTTCGGTATTACTTCAGCACCATACGGACGGTACGGCGGCTCTTTTGCTCCATCAGTACCTCGCGGCCATCGGCGATACGGGCCAGCGACTGTTCGTTGTAAAAACGAATGGTGGCCAGCACCAGTCCGGTGTTGTAACGCACGTCAAATTGTTTGCGCAGCTCCATAACCAAGGATTCCAGGCCCACCTCGGGCTCGTCAACACATAGCGACAGATCGATTGCCGATTGCTGAATCAGGTTCACTTTAATCCGGTTGGCCTTGAAAAAGCTGAACACCTCCGAGAGCACATCAATACTGATGAACGAGAAATCCTCGGGTGATAAGGTAATCAGGGCCTGTTTTTTCTTCAGAATATACACGGGCACCAAATCCAGCTGATGATCAATTTCGCGGATGACCGTTCCTGCCTGATCGGGAAAGTCGAATGGACGCACATATAGCGGAATGTTTTTATTGCGCAGTGGCTTAATCGTCTTCGGGTGGATAACTTTAGCTCCCGAGTAGGAAAGCTCAATGGCTTCCTTATAGGAGAGCACTTCCAGCTTTTCAGTATCGGTAAAGTCGTTGGGGTCGGCATTTAGCACGCCCGGCACATTCTTCCAGATGGTGACACTTTCGGCATTCAGCAGGTTGGCTAAAATGGCTGCGGTGAAGTCGGAACCTTCGCGCCCGAGTGTGGTGGTTTGATTGGTGGTTGTCGAACCAATAAAGCCCTGGGTAACGCAAAGATCCACGCCGTTGAAGGCGAAGTTGTTATTAACTAGCATGCTCGACCATTTCCAGTCGACGATGGCTTCGCGGTACGTTTCGTCGGTGCGCAGGCTGTCGCGAACATCGACCCACTTGTTGGGCAGTCCGTTCTGATTGAGATAAGCCGACACGATGGCTGTAGAGAGCAGCTCGCCATAGCACACCAGCTGATCGTATTCATAGTCGAAATGCAGGGACGGCATGCGTTGCAGGCGCTCCCCGAGCGATGCCAGTAGCTGACGGACCTGAGTAAGCCTGTCGGCATCGATCTGCAGTTCCTCAATAATCTGTTCGTGATAGCCTTTAATCCGTTGCAGGATCTGCCCGGTCTTCGGATCTTTTTTGTAATAGCTGCGAACCAAAGTTTCCAGCTCATTGGTTGTGCTGCCCATGGCCGAAATGACCATCACCTTTTTGCCGGGGTACATTTGCAGGATCGATGTTACATTTTTGATTGCCGGAGCAGAACTGACGGAGGCGCCTCCGAATTTAAAGACTTTCATAAACTCATTTATTTTTTGTGGAATCAAATATTAACTGTTAAAAAATGCCGGTGTAATTTTTCGAAACCTCTGGGGACCCGAATATTGGCGGCAAATGTAGTGATTCCGGTCGTACGGTAAGCTTGCGGGAAAACGGATTCCGAACAACCAATAATCACCGACAGACAAGATACGTTATCGGATCAGGCCGAGCAAGAAAATAGGACGATGATCTCGCGAAAAATCGGAGCTGGCGGGAATTTGGCATGTTACCTTGTTCTTAATTTGAATTCCCGTTTTTCAAAAAGATGCCGCATTTCAGACGATGGCTTGCTGTAATTTATAATTTCGTGCCGCTTTTTCGGTTCAATGAACGTGTAACTACTATAAATGATTATTAATCTTTTGGGGACAAGTTCGCGACATTGAACGGCTTGTTTTATTTTTACCAGATAATTCGAAATCGCTTTGAAGCATCGAAAAATAAATATCCTCGTTATTACCCACATTATTTCGATCATTATATTGTTCGAAGGGCTGTTCATGATTCCGGCATTTGTCGTTTCCCTGATTTATAAAGAGCACATTAGTGCTGACCTGATCCGGGCCATTTTTCTGACCCTGGGCCTGGGTGCGGTGCTGAACATCAGTACCCGCAAATCGCACAATGCCGAACCCGGAGTGCGCGAGAGCTTGGTAATTGCGTCCATGGGCTGGATTATTCTGGCATTGGTGGGTAGTTTTCCCTATCTGGTTACCGGTTCAATACCCCATTTTGTGGATGCCTATTTCGAATCGATGTCGGGATTTACGACAACCGGTTCATCAATCCTGACCGATATTGAGGCCTTGCCCAAGAGCATCTTGTTTTGGAGAAGTCTGACTCACTGGATCGGAGGAATGGGGATCATAGTGCTGGTGATTGCCATTATGCCCTTTCTGAAAATTACCGGTTCGCAGCTGTTTAGCTCCGAAGCATCGGTTGTGGTTGAGGAAAAAATTACCACCAAGATTAAATATGTGGCACAGCACATCTGGCTGATCTATGTCGGGTTCACAGTGCTGGAAACCATTCTGTTGATGTTTGGTGGCATGCCGCTGTTCGACAGTATATGTCACTCGTTTGCGACCGTTGCAACCGGTGGTTTCTCGACCAAAAACACCAGTGTTACCGATTATTCGCCCTACATCCAGTATGTGATTACAATCTTTATGGCCCTGTCGGGGATTAACTTCACCTTGCATGTGCTTGCCCTGAAAGGACGCTATAAGCAGGCGTGGAAGAACCAGGAGCTGCATTTGTACCTGAAGGTAATTCTGGGCGTAGGCCTGATTCTGACCTTCATTCTTTATAGCAGCCAGCAAATTACCTTTGAGAAGGCTTTTCGCGATTCGTTTTTTCAGGTCGTTTCGGTGATTACCGCAACGGGTTTTGCGACGGCCGATTATCTGGTATGGCCCATTCAGGGAATCATCCTGATGGCTTTTCTGATGCTCATTGGCGCTTGTGCCGGATCTACCGGTGGCGGGGTGAAGGTGATTCGCCATGTGATTAGTTTGCAGTATCTCAAACGAAGTATCCGACGGGTTATTCACCCCAACGCGGTCTTCAATGTAAAGTACAATAACAAGATTTTAAGTACACCGCAGATTAGCAGTGTCATTACCTTTATCATCATCTACTACGGTGTGGTTATTGCCGGTACGTTCTGGATGATGCTGCTGGGCAACAGTTGGCCAACATCCTTCGGATCTATCCTGACCACCATGGGCGGTGTAGGCCCCGGATTTGGATTGGTAGGGCCAGCCTCCAACTTCTCGATGCTGAGCGATGGCTCAAAGTACCTGCTTTCCTTTTCGATGCTCCTGGGACGACTCGAAATTTTTCCGGTGTTGTCGCTCTTCACCAATTGGTTTTGGCGAACTTAGTGCGTTTGCTGATCATCGACTTTCACAAAAGACACGAACGATGCCGAAGGAATCTGCAACAGGGATGAAAGTGGTGGAAGATAGCACAAGGCATTTAGGAGAAGACGGAAGCTCGCTCGGAGCGGGACCGGCCTACTTTTTATCGATGGTGAGAGGCGAACTGGAAGCTTAGTGAAGCCGGGAAGCTCCGCCGACAGAAGGAGATCACCCGGTTGAACTTAGCTTTCAGGAGTTGACACCTGAAGATAAAAATAAGCCTTGAACTTTCTGTTTACTCTTTGCTTCAAGTGTTCACATTCGAAAATGCTATAAAGAAAAGAAACAGAGTGATGTTTCTTAAGAGGCAAAGAGTAAAACCCGTCCGGTAGGACAAAAGCTCCGAATTGAGCAAAAGTAGAAAAGAAAAACAGTCCGGCTTGGGCTAAGGCCACCAACAGGTCTGCTAAAGAGTGAGTCGTGGCTCCAGCTTCGAGCTGAATCGCAATTCAACGCATCCCCGATGCGGTTTCCAACCGCATCACCCGAAGGCAGGACATCACCCGAAGGGACTTCCACGAAAAAAGCCCTGCCTGGTGGCAGAGCTTATCCTTGTTTCCCGCGTCTGGTTAAAATGAAAAGCCAAATTCAACTTCCAGTTGATTCATTTCCAGCTTAATATTTTGAGCAGGATCCAGCGGGTTGGCCCCGGTTATATCGTTGTTCAGTGCATAATTGACCGAAATATGCAGCTGCTTGCCTTTGTCGTCTAAGTTACGGCTGAAGCCAAGACCCAGCTGATTGGTGACCACCCCGGGAGCCAGGATGTTGAATAGAACTTCCGACTTGGGAACCGGATTTTCACCAATGGAGTAGCCGGCGCGGAATATCCAGTTTTCAACAGCAGAGCAGGATACCCCCAGTTTTACAATTGTAATGTCTTCCCAGCCAAAGCCGGGGCCTGCGTTCATGCCCATCGTGTAGTTCGATTCTCCCATCATGGCGTTGTATAAGGCGGGCATCATGCTGTTGCCAATCGCGCGGATGTCGCTGTAGAAAATTTGCTTTACATCGGCCATCACGGTAAAGGCATCGGTCACATCCCACGCGATACCGGCACTCCAGCTGGCAGGAATGTCAAAATCGCCCTGCTCGGCAAACAGACCGGCATATTCGTCGAACTCACTCATGTAAATACGGCTTTGAAACATCGCACCAATGCTAACATTGGGAAGGATCTTGCCCATATAGCCAACTTTAAAGCCCACACCCGTGCTGCTGGCTGTCCCCTTATTGGACAGGTTTGTGCCATCGGACGAAAAACCCGCAAAAGAGCTCAGCCCCTTGGCCTTGAAATACTGGTAGGCAAACACCCCGCTGATACCCACGCTGTGTACATCGGCAATCTTGAAGGCGTAAGTTACATTGCCAAATAACTGGGCCAGATTAACGCCTGTGGTTTCCGAGCTCGGGTCGTAAAAAACATCGGTGGGGTAGTCGGTATTCATTCCGCCGTTGCCGAATATGGTCACGGCCAGGCTCGATTGATCGCCCAGCACCCAGTTGGCACCCAGGGTTGGCATCAGAAATAGCTTGCTGTCGCTTTCTACGGTTCCCGGCGTCAAGGGGAAAGAACCTTGTGCTCCCGATGGGTTTCCGGTAACGGTAAACTTCCGGTTGGGGTTGAAAAACTCGATCGAGCCTTCATAACGTTTGCCCAGAAAAGCAATGCCCGCCGGGTTCCCGTTGATTAACGATCCCTGGTAGTAGGCAACACCGGCACCCGCCAGCCCCTTATTAATGGTTCCGTAGCCAACGCCAAAATAGCCATCGGTGGCCTGGCTGGGCAGCACGGAGAAACAGCACGCAACGATGCCGAGTGAAATTTTTGTGAATAGATTTTTCATAGTTTGATTGGGTTTAATGATTTGCAGTCAAAATAGTAAAGTTCTTCATTTGGATCAATCAAATTAGATTGATAAATATCAAGATATGTTGAAGACTATAAGATCATGATGCCAGTAGCCATGCGACCGGTGGCAGCACCATCGCGGCGGGCCGAATAGAAGTTGGCCGAATGATGAAAGCTGCACAAACTCATCAGCTCGATTTGTGAAGCAGGGATGCCGCAATCTTCCAAAAGCAGTTGGTTGGTTTTCCAGAGATCCAGATGAGCCTTGCCTGCCTTGTTTTCCGGGCTCAGCAGCTCATCGTGTCGTGAAAAGCTGCTCCTGACGGCTTCCACAACTTCGGGGCCTACCTGGTAGTGCGCAGCCGAGATGGAAGGGCCGATTCCGGCGAGCATATTTTCGGGTTTACACTGAAAACGCTCACCCATGATTTGCAGGGTTTTCCGGGCAATGTGTGCGACAGTTCCCCGCCAGCCGGCATGAATGGCAGCCGCCACCTTATTCACGGGGTCGTAAATTAAAATGGGAACACAATCGGCTGTCTGCACACAAATGCACAAGCCGGGTATATTGGTGATTAACGCATCGGTGTCCGCTATTTCGTTGCCATTGGCCGGTTCCGTGACCACCTTCAGATGGTCGCTGTGGGTTTGCTGCGGAAAGACAAGTTGCTCCTTTTTCAGGGACAAACTTGCAGCCAGTTCGCATCGATATTGGTCGTGATCCGATTCCGGATTGGCCGTAAACCGGCTGTTGCCCGAGCCACTCCATCCGGCTTTGGTGGTGGTAAAGTGCAGCGTTTCGGCCGGCGAAAACGAATCGAATTGATATAATAACTTGTTGTTTGTGCGTATTGCTTTCATCGTAATGAGTTGTTCTGTTCAGAGTTGGGCTTTCAGTTTGCGGATGTCGAGGCCCCGCTGTTGCCGATGGCTAGTTTTGCAGCAAAGCATTCATTTTCTGCTTGTCCACAATGCGGATGGTGCGGCGTCGCACTTCAATCAGTTTTTCGTCGGCCATTTCGCCCAGGGCGCGGGCCAGCGAGGGGCGTGTTACGGCGAAAAATTCGGCGAGCTGAGCCTGCGACAGCGGCAATTCGACCACGGCCAGCCGGTCGCCGGCCAGCTCGAGCAAGTAGTGGGCAATTTTCTGGCGGATGGTTTTAAACGATAAAAACTTAATGCGTGCCGACAGGAACTGCGCCCGCGACGAGATCGAATTCAGATAGTTGGTCAGTATGCGCTGATCTTTTTGCAAAATTTTCAGGAACTCGGGGCGCGAAATATACAGCAGGCTCACCTCTTCGTTGGCAATCACATTCACCGGGAAGCGGTTGTTTTGCCCAAACAAGAAGGCCGAAGCCAGCGGGCGGGGCGCTTCAATATCTTCAATCTTGATGGTCTTACCGGTGTAGTCGGCCATTTCTCCTTTCACACTGCCCGACAGCACAATAATCAAATCCAGACAGGGAGCACCGGCATCCACAATTTGCTCAGCTTTTTGGTAACGGCGAACCTGAAAGTGAATGTCCTCCATGATCTGCTCCAGTTGCCCGGCCTGGAGTCCTCTAAATACCGGCGATTGGGCTAGTAATTCGAAATTTAGCATAGAAATTCGGCTTTTGTAACATTGGATACAATTTTTCAAACAGGCCGCCTTTACTTTTGTTGTGTAAATCGATCGGAAAGCATTGAATTGATTTCAAAACGTGTATTGGCGACGAATAAAAATAAAAAACAATGATACGGGAAATAGTTAAAATAGACGAGGATTTGTGTAACGGTTGCGGTTTGTGTATTCCCAACTGTCACGAAGGAGCATTGCAAATTATCGACGGCAAAGCCCGCCTTATCAGTGAGTTGATGTGCGATGGTTTGGGCGCTTGTTTAGGCCATTGCCCCGAGGGAGCGCTCGAAATTGAAAAGCGGGAAGCCGATGAGTACGACGAAACGGTGGTCATTCAGCAAATGGTTGCCAAGGGGGCCAATACGGTGATTGCTCACCTGAAGCACCTGAAAGATCACAACGAAACAGGTTTTCTGAAGGAAGCAGTGGGCTACCTGCGGGCGCATCAAAATGAGCTGGAGCTGGATGTTCCGGCTATCCTGGCTGCGGTGCATAACAGCCAACCCGAGGGACAAGCGCAAAGCGGCGGTTGTGGTGGTGGCTGTCCGGGATCGGCACCGGTGAGCTTCGACAAACCAGCCTTCATGATGGCGCCTCAAACGGCCTCGGGCGGCCAAAGCCAACTGCAGCAGTGGCCGGTGCAGATGCACCTGATTAACCCCGCAGCCAGCTATTTTAACGGTGCCGACCTGTTGGTTGCTGCCGACTGCACTGCCTTTGCGCATGGCGATTTCCACGGCAGCTTTATTAAAGGTAAAAAACTGGTGATTGCCTGTCCCAAGCTGGATGACGGGAAATCGATCTACCTGGAAAAATTAATCCGACTGATTGACGAGTCGAAAGTAAATACCATCACGGTAGCTATGATGGAAGTGCCTTGCTGCGGCGGACTGGGACAGCTGGTGCAAATGGCAACCGAAAGAGCCAGCCGCAAAGTGCCGGTGAAGGAAATCGTGATCGGCATTCGGGGCGAAATTGTCTCGGAAGACTGGGTGTGAGCCAACGGTCCGTCATCCTGAACTCGTTTCAGGATCTCTCGAAGGAAGCACATCAGGTTCCGAAACCAGTTCGGAATGCCATGCAATGTTGCTTTTCTGCGGTGTTGAGGTAAAAAAATGTAAACTAAAAAAGAAGTGTTATGGAGAATATGTTTTGTTTTCAGTGTCAGGAAGCAGCCAAAGGAATTGGCTGTACCATTAAAGGGGTTTGCGGAAAAAGCAGCGATGTAGCAAACTTGCAGGACACCTTGTTATTCGTTCTAAAAGGTGTATCCATTTTAAATACCCAACTGAAGTCGGTTGGTCAGGCCGATCCGGCAGCGAACAAAGTGGTGTTCGATGGCTTGTTCAGCACCATCACCAATGCCAATTTCGATCACACGGCCTTTGTGATCCGTATTAAGAAAACATTGAAATTCCGCGACGAGTTGAAGGCTAAAGTGGTGGCTGCAGGCTTGCCGCTCGGTCAGCACGATTCCATCCACTGGACCGCTGTTACCGGCGACGAATTTGAAGCCAAAGCGCAGGAAGTGGGCGTATTGAGCGAAGCCAACGAAGATGTTCGCTCGCTGAAAGAGTTGATCATTTACGGACTGAAAGGCCTGGCTGCTTATGCCGAGCATGCCTACAATCTGAAACACGAGAAACAGGAGATCTTCGACTTTATGATGGAGGCTCTGGCCAAAACAACACAAGATTTGTCGGTTGACGAGTTGGTTGGCCTGACCCTGGAAACGGGTAAATTCGGGGTTGATGTGATGGCGCTGCTCGATGCCGCAAACACTTCAGCTTACGGTAACCCCGAAGTGAGCAATGTAAACATTGGCGTGCGCAACAAGCCGGCAATCCTGATCTCGGGACACGACCTGCGCGACATGGAAGACCTGCTGAAGCAAACCGAAGGAACCGGTGTTGATGTGTACACCCACAGCGAAATGTTGCCGGCCAACTACTACCCGGAATTTAAGAAATACGAACAGCTGGTGGGCAACTACGGAAACGCCTGGTGGAAACAAAAGGAAGAGTTCGAGTCGTTCAACGGCCCCATTCTTTTTACCACCAACTGTATTGTTCCGCCAATGGAAAAGGCAACTTACAAAGATCGTATCTATACCACCGGAGCCAGCGGTTTGGCCGGAGCCATTCATATTCCCGATCGTAAGGAAGGCGAGATGAAGGACTTCTCGGCAATCATCGAACACGCGAAGAAATGTGCGGCTCCTACGCAGATTGAAGAAGGTGAAATCGTTGGCGGATTTGCACACAACCAGGTGTTTGCCCTGGCCGAACCCATTGTTGAGGCTGTGAAGTCGGGCGCCATCCGCAAGTTTTTTGTGATGGCTGGTTGCGACGGCCGCATGATGAGCCGCGACTACTACGAAGAGTTCGCCGCCAAACTGCCCAAAGACACTGTGATTCTGACGGCCGGATGTGCCAAATACCGTTACAACAAATTGCCGTTGGGCGATATCGGCGGCATCCCTCGCGTAATCGATGCCGGACAATGTAACGACTCGTACTCGCTGGCGGTGGTTGCGCTGAAGCTGAAAGAAATCTTCGGCCTGGACGATGTGAACGACCTGCCAATCGCCTACAACATTGCCTGGTACGAACAAAAAGCGGTTATCGTGCTGCTCGCGCTGCTTTCGCTGGGTGTGAAAAACATTCACCTCGGCCCAACACTGCCGGCCTTCCTGTCGCCCAATGTGGCCAGCGTACTGGTCGAAAACTTCGGCATTGCCGGTATCACAACCGTCGACGAGGATTTGAAATTATTCCTCGAGGAAGCCTAAGCCGGAAGTTCATAATACGCTATCAAGTTGATTCGTTTATAACAAGCAATGGGGTGTCCGTGAGGATGCCCCTTTTTTTGGTGAAAGTCTACCACGCAGAGCTGCTAAGGCTCAAGGTCAATAATAGGTTTTGATTAGAGGTGGAACGACAACCCGACAACTTTTGAAAACAACGACAACAGCAGATCCGAAGCATGTATGTCAATAAGAAGATTCTCCCGTCCCGTATGGGACGGAATTTCCCCCGCGGAGATGCCAAAGCTACCCAAATGTCATCCCTCCGGGATTGCAGGAACTTTTCGGTTCGTTTTCTTCGAGTCAAAATATAAGAAGGAGTCGGCATACCCACTTTGACCAATATATTTTTGAAGGGCTCCGGTAGTCATGTAATTCAACAGCTGGAAGAATGAAATAAGGTTACTTTTCCCGGACCCGTTTGCTCCCAGTAAAATGGTTATATCGCCAATCGGAATATCTTGCCCTTCTTCATTGATCGACTTATATCCACTTAAGTTGATGTTCGTTCGCCTGAGCTTACTTCTTTGCATAAGGAAAAATAGATATTGTAAAAAGTAAATATATTACGGGAGTATTCAATAACGAAGGCTCGCAAACTGCTCAGGGGCTGCTCAAACTGCTCAGGGAGGGGTCAAACTGCTCAGGGGAGGGTCAAACTACTCAGGGAAGGCTTCAGGTTGCTTGGGGACGGGTCAAACTGCTCAGGGGATGGGTGAAACTGCTCGGGGACGGCTTCAGATTGCTCAGGGGACGGTCAACCATGCTCGTGAAGCCGGTCAAACTGCTCAGGGGACGGTCAAATTGCTCAGGGAATGGTTCAGATTGCTCGGGGAAGGCTTCAAACTGCTAGGGGAGGGGTCAAACGGCTCAGGGGAGGGGCCCACCTGCCTCGGGGACAGGGCAACCGGGCGTTTCAGGTGTCTTTTCCTAAAATAGCTTGACAGATTTATACTTTATTTGGTAGGATGTAAATGTTTTTCATTTACTGTTTTACAAAACCAATAAGATTCTAATTCCTGACCGGGTGACTCTTAGCCACCCGGTCAGTGGGGCAAGCTTATAATTTTTTTTTCGAGTGGAAACTGTTCCAGAATTGCTGGTTATAGTCGGTATTTTCGAAATACTGCCGCTCGGTCAGCAGTTGGGGCGAAGGCTCAAAATCGAGCAGGGCTGCCTTGCGCGACAGCTTGATTTCCTGACCGGCTGCGTTGGTAAAGCGCTTATCCTGGTCGAGGTAGCTCACCAGGTATTTGCCGCCATAGCGTTGGTACAAGGTGGTCAGGTGGTAGCGAACCTGCTGTTGATCCTTGTTTTGGCTAAGCAGGCTGCGGTTTTGCGCGTTGTTGCGGCTGGCTTCCAGCACACACTCGCTGCGCACCAGGGCATAATTGCTTTTCAGAATATACAGTTTCCCTTCCATCTTGGTGGCGTAATAGTCGCCCGTGTGTGCCAGGTCAATCTTGGTTGGCTTGTACGAAATTATCCACACCGAGTCGCCCTGATAAGCGCTGATGCCATCCAAATACAGGTCGTAGTCGTTTAGCAGCTTTTCGCTGAACACGGTGTTCGACAGGCGCGCCAGGTCTTGCTCCAGCAGCTCGTCGAAGCCCGCATTGTCCGCGCCAAACGAGTACGAGTCGAAGTTTTTATTCACCTGGGTGAAACGGTAGTTGCGGCTGTCGTAAGCATCCTTCACCCCCGGCTGGCTGTAGCCCTTGGCATCGGTTACATCAACAATGGCTTCGCGGATGTGGGCCGTCGAGTCGTCGAGCATGGTCTTGCCCAGGTAGTGAAAGGTCATCCCCACCGGGGAGCTGTGGTAATTTTGAGGCACCCGTTCGGCCGCCGTGCGAATTATGCGGTACAGCACACGCGATTGGGCAGCCACGTCAATCCCTTCAATATCGTAAGTTTGCTCAACCAGGGCAATGCGGGCAAAATCTTTCAGCAGCAAGTCGGCTACCCGCAGGCTTTGATTTTGGTAGCCCACCGCCGATATAAAGAGCGTTTGAGTTTGAAACTCAGCCGGAACTTTCAGCTCGAAAAAGCCGTCGGCATCGCTGGCTGTTCCGTAAAATGTCCCTTCAACGCCAATGTTGGTGTAAGCAATTCCCGCCTGCGTGGCCTGGTCGACAATGCGACCTTTCAGCATCTTGTTTTGTGCCTGACTGCCTAGCGCAAGCAGCAGTGTAAATAGGATAAGGATCTGTTTCATGGTGTTTGTGTTTTCTGTTGTATGTATTTGTTTTAGCTCGAAATGCTCTGAAAGCTTCCCGTGGCTTTGGCTTCAATTTTGTAGTATTTTTCCTACTTTAGTTCAATCTTTTTTCGATAACGCCTGAACCCGAACTAAAACAAACAAGCTAAAATGAACTTTTGCAGGGCGTTGATTTGTTCCCGAACTTAGAAAAATTCTTAGAAACATGAAAACAAACAGAATCTTAATCCTAGTAAGCCTGCTGGCTGTTATTTCGGCCGGATGCGTTTCCAAAAAGAAATACCTCGACATGGAGTCGTCCAAATTACGTGCCGAAAAGCGGGTGCGGGAGCTAACCAGTGCAAACGAAGACAAAGACCAGCGCATCGCGAAAATGATTGCCGATTTCGAGGCCATGAAAAAAGAACTGATGGCCAGCAATGCGCAGAAAGATGAAACCATTATCAATTTGAACGGGCAGATTAACGACCTGCAATCGAATGTGCAGGATAAGGATGCGACCATCGAAGAAAAAATGTATGCCTTTGCCTACGAAAAACGCCGCTTGAATGACGAGGCGGAGCAAAATAAAACAACCATCGCGGATTTACAGGCCGAACGACAAGAGTTGTCGACCGAGCTAAGCCAGACAAAAAATGAACTGAGCGATTTGAAATTTAAGTACAACCGCGACCAGTCGACCCTGGAAAGCCTGAACCAAAAGCTGGAACAAAAAGACGGAATCTACGAAGCCCAGATGCAACAGATTTCGCAGCTCAAGGTCGAAATCCAAAAGCTGAAAGTGGAGGCGAAGGAGAAAGATGAAACCATCGAACGCCTGAAAAACAATGTGAATCTGCTGAAAAGTGAAATCGGCAAATAGCCCCGTTCAAGCTTCACCAGATCGAAAGAGGAAAGTCAATTGAAGTGGCTTTCCTCTTTTGATCTGGTTTCAGAATCTGTGGGGACAAGTAAAAGATCCGGAGACGAGTTCAGGATGACGGCGACACGGGAGCGCTCACCCGATTCCCGGCAGATTAATCCCTTTTATTTTGCGGTACAGGTCGAGGGCGAACAAATCCGTCATGCCCGATACAAAGTCGATCACGGATTGAATTTTTTCGTAGTCGCTTTGATGGTCGCCCCGGTACTGCGCGGGCATCAGCGACAGCAAGCGCCGCGACAAGCCGGCCGTGGGGCTTAACACTGCCTGGATAAACTCGTCGAGCAGGGTTCCCAGAATCTTGTAACCGGCAACCTCAATCTCAACCACCGAGCGGTCGTGGTAAATCTTCTCCACCGACAGCGGCTGAATCACATCCATGGCCTTTTTCGACGAACCCGTCACTTCCTTAATCAGCGCGGTGTTGAAGCTACCGTGCATGATGGCCTCCATATTGGCCTCGTATACGGCAATACATTCTTTTACCAGCTTATTAATCACCGAAGCCCGCAGGTAAGCCACCTGTTCGTTGGGGTCGGTCACAATTTTAAAGTTCTTTTCAATCTTAGCTAAGATGGCTTTATCGGCTACCGGGTCGTAAAAGTTGCGGAACAGCCCGATGATTGTGTCGTAGGGAACAATCTTCAGCTTGTGGGCATCTTCCATATCCATAATCTGGTAGCAAATATCGTCGGCCGCTTCAACCAAATAAACCAGCGGGTGGCGCACAAATTTCAGGGGATCGTTGCCGGTTTGTGGCAGCCCCAACTCTTCCGCGATGCCTTGGTATAATTCTTTTTCAGATTGAAAGAAGCCAAACTTCGGCTTGCTCACCCCAATCGATTCGTAGGGGTATTTCACGAACGATGACAAGGTGGTGTAGGTGAGGGCAAAGCCGCCGTCGCGCCGTCCCCGAAACTGGTGCCCCAACAGGCGCAGGGCATTGGCATTCCCGTCGAAGAAGGTAAAATCGCTCCACTCTGCCTCGGTCAGTAGTCCTTTCAGATCGCGCCCGTTTCCGTTGGTGAAGTAGTTCGAAATGGCTTCCTCGCCGGCATGGCCAAAAGGCGGATTACCCATGTCGTGTGCCAAGCAGCCGGCCGATACTACGGCTCCCAGCTCGTAAATCAGCGGATGGTCTTCGCCCTGGCGGGCAAGCGTTTCACCCAGTATACTTCCCAAGGTACGGCCCACGCTGGCCACCTCCAGCGAGTGGGTCAGGCGGTTGTGCACAAAAATGCTTCCCGGCAGCGGAAAAACCTGGGTTTTATTTTGCATCCGCCGAAAAGGGGAGGAGAAGATAATCCGGTCGTAATCGCGCTGAAACTGCGTGCGGTTATACTTCTCATGCTCATCGGTTGGAGGCAGCGATCCCAGTCGGCGGGTCGATATCAGTTTGTTCCAGTTCATCATCATCGGTTGGTTTGGGTCGATTTCAATAGATATCGACATGAAATAAATTCAGTTCTTTATCCAGTTTGCGGGCTCCCGGGCATACCTTCTCGAGCAAATTCCAGAAGCCGGGCCCGTGGTTTTTCTCTACCGTATGTGCCAGCTCGTGCAGGATCACATAGTCGATCAGTCGCTCGGGCAAGCGCATTAAATGGATATTCAGGTTGATGTTATTGCTCGATGAGCAACTTCCCCAGCGACTTTTTACATGTTTTACAAACACATTTTCAAAGTCAAATTTATGTAACCTGGCTAGCTCGGCCGTTCGTGCCGGAAGGTAAACCTTGCTTTCGTGGCGCATAACCTGTACCAGCGCGTTTCGTATAAATTGTTGAATTTCGGCTTGTTCGTGGTCGTGGTTTTCCGGAATATTAATCTGTATAATACCCTTGCCAACCACGCCCGAAACCCGATTGCGTTCAACAGGAATTATTTTTAATTCGTGAAACTTTGTTTTAAAACAGCTCGTCGGACTGAAGATAGTTAAACCAGCTTTAATATCTTGTTGTTGTTTTAGTATCCAGTCTACTTTGGATTTGACAAAGTCGAGCGCCTTTTGTTCCGAGGCCATCGTAGGCATCGATACCTGAACCTTCCCGTCGGCTTTTACCCGTAGTCGGATGCGGCGGGAGCGGGCGTTCTTAAAAAGGTGAACCTGGCCAATGGGTTCGAGATGAAAGTACTTGTCAGCTGTCATGATTGGATATCTGCTGACGAAGATAAGCAATCCCGTAAAATTTGAGATATGGAATCAACAAATGCAATTGAAGTTTTCGGAACAATCAGAAAGCAGGAAACCCTGTTGACGATTGACGATAAGGTGCAAACCGGCACCCTGGTGTTTGAGGCTCTTGAGCCTTTTCCGGGCTATTATCACGAAACACCTTTCGGCACCAATCCGGTATATATGTACCTGGCCCTACAGCAACAATATCCTCTGATCGATATGATTCGGGCAACACAAAAAGTTGAAAAGGATTTCAACGAGAAGTTCGATGCCGGCAAGGGCTTTGTAAACTTTGTTGATACCTCGTATAATGTGCTTCGTATTCGCCACCTGAATCGTTACGATTTGATTGGCGATTTGCAAAATGCCTACAACAGTCACGGCATCCATTTCATGATGAAGACCAAACGGGGATTTGAAGGTGTTGCACAAATTAAGGTGGTGAAGTTTTTCAACCTGACGCCTTTGGCTGAAGGAATTTACCTGGATAATAAAGAAGAGAATCACGCGTACATTGAGCTGCCCAAGGAGCTGAACTGGGATGATTTTAATGCCTTGTCGAACCGGGTGAAGTACAATTGGGAAGAAAGTAAGTTCGACGCGGCAGTTGGTGCTTTTATGCACAAAGGGCAGTTGCACGAGTTTGTCCGGATTTACTCCAACAAGCTAACGCTCGATTATTTGGAAGCCTTGCGCCAGCTGTATCTCGAAAAAATGAAATAGTTGTTTATTTGTTGACATAGTGTAAAAAAAAAGATGTCAGTCACGCAATGCGACTGGCATCTTTTGTTTTTATACTTTAAGATTGCAGCGTTCTATTGAATGGTCTCAATGGCCTTTTCAATGCGGCTGATGGTTTCATCCTGACCAATCAGCTCAAAGATGTCAAATAAGTCAACTCCCTGAGCGCTACCAACCAGGGTTAAACGAATTGGAGCCATGACAACACCAAAGCCCCAGCCTTTTTCGTTCATGAAAGCCGAGAATTGTTCTTTCACGGCGCCGGCTTCCCAGTTTTCAATCGTCTTCAACATGGCCACAATTTCGCGCAGCATGTCCGGAGTTTCAGCTTTCCATTTTTTCTTGATGGTTTTTTCATCGTAGCTTGTTGGTGCTTCGAAGAAGTAGCTGCCTTGTTCCCACAAGTCGTGTGCAAATTCGCAGCGTTCTTTGATCATGGCAACCACGCGAATCACTTTGGCATCATCAGCAACAACTTCTTTTTCGGCCAAAATTGGTTTGAACAGCTCCGCAAGTTCTTCATCCGATTTTTGCTGTAAGTAATGGCGGTTGAACCATTTGGCTTTCTCCGGGTCGAAGCGGGCACCCGATTTAACCACGCGCTCCAGGCTGAAGTTTTCAATTAACTCATCCATGCTGAAGAATTCCTGCTCGGTTCCGGCGTTCCAGCCCAGCAAAGCCAGCAGGTTCACAAAGGCTTCGGGGAAGTAGCCATCCTCGCGGTAACCGCGCGAAAGCTCACCGCTTTTGGGGTCTTTCCACAACAGGGGGAACACCGGGAAACCCATTTTGTCGCCATCGCGCTTGCTGAGTTTACCTTTACCGGTTGGTTTTAAAATCAGGGGCAGGTGCGCAAATTGCGGGCGTTCGCTCCAGCCCAATGCCTGGTATAATAACACGTGCAAGGGCATCGAGGGCAACCACTCTTCGCCGCGAATGACGTGTGAGATCTTCATTAGATGGTCGTCTACCACGTTGGCCAGGTGATAGGTTGGCATGCCATCGGCTTTAAACAGTACTTTATCGTCTAACTGGTTGGTGTTGAATTTCACCTCGCCGCGTATCAGGTCTTTTTCAATCACATCCACATTCTCGGGCATCTTAAAACGAATGACCCAGGCATCGCCGTTGGCAATTTTTTGCTGCACCTCTTCGGCCGGCAAAGTCAGCGAGTTGTTAAGCTTGTTACGCGTATGCAGGTCGTACGAGAAAACAGTTTTGTTTTCTTCAGCTTCCTTGCGCAATACGTCCAGTTCGTCAGGCGTATCGAAGGCATAGTAAGCATGACCACTCTCCACCAGTTGGTCGGCATATTGGCGGTAAATTGCTTTGCGCTCACTTTGGCGGTAGGGGCCGTATTCGCCTCCAAAGCCCAGCCCTTCGTCGGGTACCAGGCCACACCATTTCAACGACTCGATGATGTATTCCTCGGCACCGGGAACATAGCGGGTTTGGTCGGTATCCTCGATGCGAAGCAGAAAGTCACCGCCTAACTTTTTGGCAAATAAATAATTGAACAAGGCTGTGCGAACACCGCCCATGTGTAATGGTCCGGTTGGACTAGGTGCAAAACGTACCCTTACTTTAGCTTCCATGATTTTAAAATTTTGCCGCAAAGATAGGGATTTTTAAACCGGTCAAAAGTTTTTCTTGAAAACTCATAGCAGACTGATTTTTAACTTCGACGACCGCACGCTAAAGGCTTGTTTTTTGAGCTAAAAGCCACAATTGCTTTGTTGGCTCTGTAATGATTTTCAAATAGCTGTACTGATTTATCAGGTGATTTGGAAACAGTGCTGCATGTTCGAGGTCTGTTTTATTGCCAATTAACATTAACTTTGACGTCTTTTAGACACTTAAAAATTAAACAAATAGAATGAAGAGATTATTTCTTGCAGCAGTTGCTCTGGTCCTTTTACAGGTGACTGCGCACGCTGATGAGGGGATGTGGCTGCCGGCATTGGTTCAGAAGCTGAACATTGTTGATATGCAAAAAATGGGATGCGAACTGAGTGCCGATGATATTTATAATATCAACAACTCGAGCCTGAAAGATGCCGTGGTGGCCCTGGATCATGGTTCATGTACCGCCGAACTGGTATCGCCCAAAGGTTTGTTGCTGACCAATCACCACTGCGGATTTGGCGAAATACAGGCGCACAGCTCGGTTGAACACGATTACCTGAAAGATGGCTTCTGGGCTAAATCGATGGATCAGGAACTGCCAAACCCCGGGAAAACCGTTTCCTTCCTGGTGCGTGTTGAAGATGTTACCCAGCGCGTGCTGGACGGTGTAACTGCTGAAATGACTACGGACGAAAGAAATGAGATCATCCAGAAAGCATCTTTCGAGATCCAGAAAGAGGCTACCGCCGAGAATGATTATGAAGCCCGTGTGCAATCGCTTTTGGAGGGGAATCAATATTTCCTGTTTGTTTACGAAACCTTCCGCGATGTGCGTTTGGTGGGGGCACCGCCGGCATCAATCGGTAAATTTGGTGGCGACACCGACAACTGGATGTGGCCCCGCCATACCGGCGACTTTTCCATCTTCCGGGTGTACTGCAGCCCCGATGGAAAACCTGCCGATTACTCGGAAGATAATGTGCCTTACGAGCCCAAACACTTCCTGCCAGTCTCGCTGGATGGGATCAGCGATGGCGACTTTGCCATGGTGATGGGCTATCCGGGCCGCACTAACCGCTATAAATCGTCTTTCGGTGTTGAATATACCATGAATGTGACCAACCCGGTTCGCATTAACGCTCGTTCGGTAAAGTTGGCGATCCTGAAAGAATACATGAGCAGCAGTCAAAAAGCGAATATTCAGTATGCATCGAAATATGCGCGTAGCTCAAACTATTACAAATACAGTATCGGTCAAAATAAAGGTCTGGAAGCCTTGCATGTGGTTGAAAAGAAAAAGGCGCTTGAAGCCGAGCTGACCAACTGGATTGCTGAAAGCGACGAACGAAAAGAAAAATATGGCGAAGCTTTAAGCCTGATTGAAGGGGCCTACAAAGAACAGCGCGACGATATTGCTTCGGAATATCTGATGGAAACCATGTTCCGCGGACCGGAGATTTTCTCCTTTGCCATGGGGATGAAAGGCCTGTACGAAGCCCTGAAATCGGGAGCCAGCCAGGATCGCATCGATGCCAATGTGCTGCGTATTCAATCGCGCCTGGATGAATACTTCAAGGATTACGACGCGGCGACCGACGAGAAAGTGGCGGCAGCCTTAATTGATGTGTTTAAAGCGCATGTTGATCCGGTTTTCTATCCTTCGTTTATCGCCGATCTGGATAAGAAATATAAGGGAAATGCCGCTGATTTTATGGGCGATGTATTCAAAAGAACCATTTTGGCCGACAAGCAAAAACTGGAAGCGTTCCTGGAAAAACCAAACTTGAAGACACTGGATAAAGATCCGGCTTATCAGCTTGCAGAGGGGATCTTCCGCCATGCAACCATGTTGGGTGAACTGGTGAATAAATCATCAGACGATTTGCATAAAGGACGCCGCTTGTTTGTGGCTGCGCTGATGGAAATGCAGAAAGACCGTAAATTTTACCCCGACGCCAACAGTACCATGCGCTTAACTTACGGAACCGTGGGTGATTATGTGCCCCGCGATGGCGTTCGCTACGATTATTACACCACACTGAAAGGTTATATCGAAAAGGAAATCCCCGGAGATGATGAATTTGATGTGCCGGCGCGTTTGAAAGAGCTGTATTATGCCAACGACTTTGGCGATTATGCCGATGAGAATGGTCAGCTGATTACTTGTTTCACAACCAATAACGACATTACAGGTGGTAACTCGGGTAGCCCGGTGATTAATGGAAAAGGGCAGTTGATTGGCCTCGCTTTCGACGGTAACTGGGAAGCCATGAGCGGCGATCTCGCTTTTGAACCCGAATTGCAAAAGTGTATCTGTGTGGATATTCGCTTCGTACTTTGGACCATCGACAAATTTGCCGGTGCACAAAATCTGATCGACGAAATGACCCTCGTAAAGACAGGTAAAAAAGTGGAAAAAGAGATGGCTACTTCTGCCAACTAAATTGAAAGTTGAATAATTGACCGAAAGGTTGCTTCTGCATAGAGGCAACCTTTCTTTTTGGCTGATTTTTTTTTCGTTGGTTCAAGCCATCACTTTCCTCTAAATAACGGTATATTTAGTCAATGTAAATCAACTCCCGATTTCTATGAAGAAACGAATTCTCCTGTTTGTTGTCCTTTTTGTTCTGATCTTAGGGGGCTTCTATCTGAATAAGTTGATGCCGGTAATTACCGGTTATGCAGCTAAAAATCTGGCTTCCGGTGTGTTTGTTGCCGGGCGGAGCCAGGAGTCGTTACAAACTGAGGACTTGAACTTTTCGGTCATCAAATATACCCGCAACGAAGTCGATTTTGAGCAAAAAAAAGTGACTTCCCGTTTTCTTTGGGGAAAGTCGGAGGCCGTTTATTTGGATGGTTTTGGGTGTACGCTTGTTGCTGATTATACCGAAGAAGAAATACGAAGCCGGCCGTATCCGAAAGTGGTGGTGCTTCCTGAAAATCCGGATACCATTGCCTGGCCCACGGGCGATCGGATGGCCGATAGCATCCCTGCGGGCATAGACCTGCAAAAGCTGAACCGGGCCCTAGCGAAGGTCATGTCGGACAGCATCCCCTTTAAAGGCACTTTTGCGCTGATGGTTGTTTACAAAGGGCAGCCGGTTGCCGAGGTTTACCGCAACGATTTTACCGCCGACACACGCTTTCTGAGCTGGTCGATGGCCAAAAGCCTGACCAATACCCTGATTGGTATTCAGGTAAGGCGGGGAGCTATGGACATTCACCAGCCGCTATCCTTTGAGCGATGGAAGGTGGGCACACCACGGCGCATAACGATGAATAATCTGATGCAGATGAATTCGGGACTTGAGTGGAATGAGGATTACGGAAATTTGTCGGATGTGACGGTAATGCTGCACGAGCAAGGCGATATGGGCGCTTATGCCCTGGAGCGGGACGCCCTTTACCCGCCCGATTCGGTTTGGTACTATTCGTCGGGAACAACCAATATTGCCTGTTTGGGATTGCGCCAGAGCTTTGCTTCCGATCGGGATTACTGGGCCTTCCCGCGTGAGCAACTTTTCAATAAGATAGGTATGCGCAGTGCTATTTTCGAGCTGGATGCCTCGGGAACTTTTGTGGGCTCGTCGTATCTGTATGCCACCATGCGCGACTATGCCCGCTATGCGCTTCTGTATTTGAACAACGGCAACTGGCAGGGGGAGCAGATTCTTCCCGAGGATTGGGTAAAATACACGACAACGCCAGCTGCCGGCTCCAACGGGAAATACGGCGCTTTCTTTTGGCTTAATAACAGTGGTGATCAGCCCGATGCCCCGGCCGACACCTATATGTGCAAAGGGCACGATGGGCAGTTCATCTTTATTATACCTTCAAAATCGTTGATCGTCGTCAGAACGGGTTATTCGAAAAAAGGGGAGTTCGATACCAACCGGATGTTGAAGGAGATTCTGGCGAGTCTGGATTGATCGGAGTGAGTAGTTCAGCTTATCGACTTGTCACATCGTGTTTCCGATTTGCCTACTCTTCAGAAAGAAACTCAGAATCTCCGGCAGGGATGAAAGTTGGGATTTTTTGGTTAACGGGTTGTCGTCTCCAATAGCATCAAAGCCAGTTGGAGAACCGGCGGTTTAGAGTCCTGTTGTTAATCGGACTTTCTCCGAAAAGCTGCCCGGATGAGGATCGGGCAGCAGCTGTATGGGTTGTCAAAAATCAGGCAAACTTGTTACCCTTTTGTAGTTTTACGTCGTTCACAAAATGCCGGATCTGCTGTTCTTTTTCTTTCTGGCAAACCAGCAGGATGTCGTCTGTTTCAACCACAATATAGTCATCCAATCCTTGTAAAACGGTAATTTTATCTTCGGTAACATTCACAATGCTGTTTTGGGTATCGTACATAAACACGTTTTCGCCCTGCACAACATTGTTATCCTCGTTTTTGGGTTGCTGGGCATACAGGGCTCCCCAGGTGCCCACATCGCTCCATCCAAACTCGGCACACAGTACATAAACATTGTCGGCTTTCTCCATAATGGCGTAGTCAACCGAGGTGTTTTGGCATTCGGAGTAGGCTTTGTTGATGAAGAACACTTCGCTGCTGGTGCCATACTTATCTTCACCTTTTGTAAAGAAACGCTCGTACATGTCGGGCAGATAGGCGGCGTAAGCTTCGCTGATTGCATCGACTGACCAGATAAAAATCCCCGAGTTCCAGTAAAACTCTCCGCTGTCGATAAATATTCGGGCCATTTCCAAACTTGGCTTTTCGGTGAAGGTTTTCACCTTGTAGAGGTGGTCGGTATTGTCGTTTTCAATTTTATTTTCAATTTGAATATAGCCAAAACCGGTCTCCGGGCGGCTCGGAGGGATCCCCAAGGTCAGCAGGGCTTTGTTCTTCCCGGCAAATTCAATCCCTGTTTTTAGCTGAAACAGAAATTCTTCAACATTTAAAATCAGATGATCAGCCGGGCTAACCACAATGGTTGCATTGGGATTGATGGCTTTGATGCGGTTTGTTGCGTAGGCAATACAGGGTGCGGTATTGCGGCGTAGCGGCTCCAGTAAGATTTGATCTTCACCAAGTTCCGGCAACTGTTGCCGTACCAGATTACGATATTCAACATTGGTGACAATCATGAAATTTTCAATCGGGCAAATTTTCTTAAACCGATCGAAGGTCATTTGAATGAAGGTTCGTCCGGTTCCGAGTATGTCCAGAAATTGTTTCGGCATCGACGTTTTGCTCAAGGGCCAAAATCGACTTCCAACGCCTCCGGCCATAATCACACAATACGTATTTTTCATTGGCAAGTGATTTGTAAAATTCAGATCAAAGATATCGATTTCCCGAAGGATTTGGGGGTCTTTTCCGGGAAATTCGAATGTTTGCAGTTCTTGTACAGCAGCCCAAAGCAGGAAAAAGGTCGATGTTGGGGGATAATTTGTACCTTTAGCAGGATAACAAAACTACCCGGCCACAGTCGCCGGGCTAACAGGAATCATCAGATTATGCACTTCTTTTATCATGCAGGAAGGTATTTTAGCCTTTTAACCAAGGTTTTTTCGAAGCCGGAACGGCATAAGGTTTACGTCAAACGCTTGTTCTCCGAAATCGATGCACTGGGGGTTAATACGGTGGGACTGGTGGTGATCATCTCGATCTTCATGGGCGGGATTATCACCCTGCAAGTTGCCTACAATATGCAGAATCCGTTTTTGCCCTCCTACCTGATTGGCTTGGGAAACCGGGATACCTTGATTCTGGAATTTTCATCAACCATACTGGGCTTGATCCTGGCCGGGAAAATCGGCTCCAACATTACCTCCGAAATTGGGAGTATGCGTGTGACCGAGCAGATCGACTCGCTGGAAATTATGGGCGTGAACCCGGCAAGCTATTTGATTCTTCCCAAGATTGTGGCGGTGGTTTTTATTTTCCCTTTTCTGTATGTCATCAGTGTGTTTTTCGGCTTGATTGGCGGGTTGCTGGTTGGTCCCGGGGTGGGAGCCATTACGGCTGCTGAGTACCTGAACGGTGTACAGTATTTGTTCAATCCGCATTATGTGGGCTTTTCAATGGTGAAATCCCTGGTGTTCGGCTTTTTGGTTTCTTCCATTCCCGCTTATTTCGGTTATTTTGTTGAGGGCGGGGCTTTCGAAGTTGGTGCAGCCAGCACCCGGGCTGTGGTAACCACCAATATCTTGATCCTGATTTGGGACTTAATTTTAACACAACTTTTAATGTAATGATTCGAGTCGAGAATATCATCAAGTCGTTTGACAGCAAAATGGTGCTCAAGGGCATTACAACCGAGTTTCAGAAAGGACAAACCAACCTGATTATTGGGCGGAGCGGATCGGGCAAAACGGTTCTGCTGAAGTCGATCGTTGGTTTGCACGAGGTTGATCAGGGCGAAATCTATTACGACGACCGAAACTTTACGCGCATGAAAATGAAGGAGCGCAAGCGCCTGCGCCAGGAAATGGGCATGGTTTTTCAGGGCGGCGCTTTGTTCGACTCGCTGACGGTGGCCGAAAATGTGCGCTTCCCGATGGATATGTTTACCAATCAAACAGCTAAAGAAAAGGAAGAACGGGTGGCCTATTGCCTGGATCGGGTGAATATTAAACCTGAGGCTTTTCGCCTTTCGCCGGCCGAAATATCGGGTGGTATGCAAAAGCGTGTTGCCATTGCCCGGGCCATCGTTCTGAATCCCAAATACCTGTTTTGCGACGAGCCAAATTCGGGGCTCGATCCGGAAACATCGCTGGTGATCGACAGCCTGATTCACGATTTGACCGTTGACCTGAATATGACCACCATCATCAATACGCACGATATGAACTCGGTGATGGAGATCGGTGACAAGATCTTGTTTATCAGCGAGGGCGAAATGGGATGGATTGGCAGTAAGTCCGAAATTCTTCACGCTAAAAACAAGAAACTCGAAGAGTTCGTTTTCGCCAATCGCCAATACAAGGAAATGCGTGATGCCCGAATCGAAAACGGCTCTTAGCTCTTGGGCTTGAGGGTTACCACCGGAACAATCATTTCTTCCATCGAGATACCGCCATGCTGAAAAGTATCGCGGTAGTACTGCACGTAATGGTTGTAGTTGTTGGGGTAGGCCAAAAAATCGTCGTTACAGGCAAAAATGAACCTGGAGCTTACATTTCGTCCCGGCAGGAATGCCTTTTCTGGCTGCGCGATCTCAAAAACTTCTTTCGGGTTATAATTCAGGTTACGCCCCAGTTTATAGCGCAGGTTGGTTACCGTTTCGCGGTCGCCAACAACCTTCAGTGCATTGTTTACGCGCACTGTTCCGTGGTCGGTGGTTATGACCACCTTCACTTGGTTTTCGGCCAGGCTTTTCAGTAGCTCCAGCAAAAACGAATGGTTAAACCAGCTGAGGGTCAATGAGCGGTAGGCCTTTTCATCGCTGGCCAGTTCGCGCATCACCTCGGTATCGGTACGGGCGTGCGAAATCATATCCACAAAATTGAAAACCATAACCGACAGGTTGTTCTGAAGCACCTGGGTTAAGGTTTCCTGGAATTTTTTGCCGGTTTTCAGGCTGCCAACTTTTTCGAAATACATTTTTTCGGAGCGCCCCAGTCGCTTCATCTGCTCCTGCAACAACTCTTTTTCGTGCACATTCTTATGGCTTTCGTTATCGTCCTCTTCCCAGAAGTTGGGATAGATGCGTGCTATTTCCGAGGGCATGAGACCGGCAAAAATTGCATTGCGCGCATACATGGTTGCCGTTGGCAGAATGCTGTAATAAAGCTCTTCTTCTTCGGTCAGAAAGTATTGGTTGATCACCTTGCTAAGAACCCTGAACTGGTCGTAGCGCAGATTGTCGATCACCAGCACAAATACCCGCTCTGTTTTGTTGAGCAGGGGAAAGATCTTGTGGCGAAACAGATCGGGCGAGAGCATGGGACGCTCCTTTTGATCTTTCTCGAACCAGCTCAGATAGTTGTTTTTGATGTAGCGCGAAAAGTTGTTGTTCGCCTCTGCTTTTTGCATTTGCAGGATTTCGTCCATCGTCGAATCCATGGAAGCACTGAGCTCCAGCTCCCAGAAGACCAGTTTGCGGTACACCTCTTTCCAGTCCTCGTGATCCAAACGCTCGTTCAGGCGCATCCCGATTTTGCCAAATTCGCTTTGGTAGTCCGAAGTGGTTTTGCGGGTCACCAGTTCATGCTGATCGACATTCTTTTTGATGGACAGAAGAATTTGCTTGGGGTTGACCGGCTTAATCAGATAGTCGGCAATCTTGGACCCAATAGCCTGGTCCATAATATCCTCCTCTTCACTTTTGGTGATCATGACCACCGGCACGTTCGGCTCCAGGTTTTTAATCTCTGTGAGAGTTTGCAAGCCGGTGAGCCCGGGCATATTTTCATCCAGAAAAATAATGTCGAAGTGATTATCGCGTACCAGATCAATAGCGTCCGAGCCGTTGCTCGAAGTAGATACCTGGTAGCCTTTTTGTTCGAGGAATATGATGTGCGGACGTAAAAGATCGATTTCATCGTCGGTCCATAAAATTCGGATTGTTTTCATACATTTTACTTTCATTGGAGCCGGCATTTTGGTGATAGCCGACGGTTGTGTTTTTAAGTGGATCCTCTCTCACATTCCGAATACTGACGCTTCACGGTCCTAATTCGAAGCATACAGCGCTTACCATTTAACGCTAATAATCGCAATTTTATGCGAGTTGTTGGCACTTGTTAACAAAGATTAACCTTAACGCGAAAGGTAGTTCTCTTTATAAAACTTCATGTAATCACTTAAGTTTTTGCGTTCAAGCAGCAAGTCGATGTTTGCTTCCGAAATAACGAAATTGCGGTATTCCAGCTCGCCAAGTGGACCATAAACTTGCTGGTCGCGCACCAGGTTTTGCAGGTAATTCATCGCACGGTCGCTATCGGCAAATGGGAAAACACGCACCATGACCTGTTGGTCGTTGTAGGGCTGCAATTCAATTCGCAATTTGCCTTCCGGGTCGAACTGATCGTTGTGTGCTTCGATGTCATCGAGCAATTTCTCCTGATCAACCGTTTGTGCCGGAAGCAGTAGTACGAAGCTGTGTTCGCTGTTCATGCTTGCTCTAAACAGGCTAGGTGTTACAGCCGGAGCGTTCTTTTCGGCAGGCTTGGTTGTTGTTTCGGATGACTGATTGGGCGTGTTTTGCGGGCTTTTAAGTGCCTCCCCGCTGATGTAATATTCGCGGAAGAAGTTCATATACTCGTTTACATCGTGGCTTCCTGTGAGCGTTTGAAGGTTGGTATTGCTGATGATGAAATTGCGGTAGCTGCGATCGCCTAACTCATCGAACAGGCTGCGGTTGGTGATCACGCGCCGGAAATAGCTCATGGCCTGTTCGGCATTGCTCAGCGGTGATACTACAAGTAGCTGATAGTCGCCAAATACCTTGGCATCGGTCGATAAGCGGAGACTCCCAAATTCCTCTTTGTTGAAGCGGGCAAATTGGTCGAGCATTCCTTTCAGCTTGAAATCGCGATCCTGAATGGCAATGGCAAAGCTGTGCGGTGCATCGGCCGTACGGCTGTAAAGTTCGGTTTTCACTTCGGGTGTTACCATCACAAATGTACCGCGTTCTTCCAGCTTTTGATCTTCTTCCATGGCTTTGGCCATCAGTTCTTCCGGTTCGGGCAGTTCACCCTCGGGGAAGTCACCGCCAATAAAGCGGCTGTAATTTTTAAGGAAGAATTTCAGGTAATCCTCGGTGTTGTGGTCGGCCTTCAGCTCGCGGTAGTTGTAGGTTGAAACGACAAAATTCACGTAATCAACGCCACGCAGTGTGGCGTAAACTTCGGGCTTCCGGATGATCGACCTGAAATAAATCAGCGCTTGTTCCTTGTTTGGAATGGTGCGCACCGACAGCAGGCTTGTTTGGGCGTTGAGCGGTTCCACTTCAAGATCGAAATCGGTTTTCATATAGTGGTCGATATTGTAGTTGGCAATGTCGAATTTCAGTCGGTTAATGTCTACCTGAGCCGTACGGTTGAAGGCAATCACGAAATAGTGCAGCAGCTCCTCGTCGTACGAAAACTTGCCGTTAAATTCATCCTGTACCTGGTTCTTTTCGGCCAGTAGTTCGTCATTCACAATCTTGTCGTTCAGGTAGCCCGAAGCCACCAGCTTTTGATAATCAACCAGGGTGCTGTCCTGAATGAGTTGGCGGATTCGTTCGGCCATCGGCTTGGCGGGCGAGGCCGGATAGTTCGCCATATACTGATCCAGGTAGGTTCCGAACTGTTCGAAGCTGCCTTTTTCGCCTTTCGCAATGGTCTCGATAAATGCCGCTTTAGCCAACAGGATGGTGTCGGCATCCATAGTTTGCAGTTTGCTGGCATACTGCCCGGCCTGGTTGTAGTCGCCCTGTTTGTATAGGCTGAAAGCCTGCTGATACAGGCGGTTTATGCTGTCGCGATGCGCTTCCAGTTCGATAAAATAGTTCGGATTGACCAGGTACTGCGCATATTTGCTGTTGGGATAGCCGTTCACAATCAGTTGTTTGTAATAATCGGACTTGCTTCGGTTGCCAATTTTAGCGTACAGATCCCATAGTTCGAAATAAGTGGTCAGCTTATAAATATTTTCATCGTAACGTTGCAGCAGGTCTTCGTACTCGTCGATGGCCATCGGATAGTTTTCATAGTCTTGTTTAAAGATCCGGCCGGCGTTGAACAAGGCATCTCGAATGCGGATGTTCGAGGCGCGCATTTGAGCGTCGGTCAGCGGCAGATCCTGCAGGTAATAGGCGCGCTTCAGCTTATCGTTTTCGCGGGGTTCTTCCACTTTGGTCGAGTCCTTGGCGGTTTCTTCAGCCAGTTCGTCCTGCTCAATTTCCGAGAACTGGTTTTTATTTTTCCGGCGCCAGTTGTCTTCCAGTTTGCGTTTGCCCCATTCCTGTTCAAACTCAATTTTCCCCAGGGTGATTGTTGATGAATTGTAAAAATACCAGCCCGAGCTTTGTTGTTGGCTCAGGCTTCCCCGAGCCTGGTTCATACGGTAGAAATTCCGATCCATACGTTCCTGGGCTTCCTGCTGTTTGCGGGCCATCTCGGCATCGCGTTCTGCCTTAATCCAGCTGTCTATCTTCCGGTTTCTGTCGGCTTCGCTCATTAGGGCCAGCGCTTGCAGGCTATCTTCCCGTTCTACGGTTAGCAGGTTGTTTGTGAGCAGAACGAGGCTTTTGTGCCGATCCGCAATAAAGGCATAGTTCGGGTAGCTGTTGTCAATTACCATCATGGCACTGTCGTAGTAGGCACGGGCTTCCTTGTAAATCTGATCGGTAAAGTAGATGTCGGCCAGGGTGAGGCATGACAAGGCTTTTTGATAGTCGTTGCTGATGCTGGTAGCTGATGAAAGGCGGTAGTTTTCGATAGCCGCGGTTTTGTTTTCCCGGCGTTTGTCGATGTTGGCCAGGGCATAATAAATCTGGTCGCGGAACTCGTGGTTCTTTTCGTCCTTCAGCATTTTATTGAGCTCCAGAACGAGCTTGTCCAGGTTTTCGTTTTCGGTAAACACCCCTGCTGCATTAATGCGGGCGTTAAAGGCCATCATGTATGAAGGACTTAATTTGGCTGCCTTTCTGAAGGTTTCAATGGCCAGCTGGTTATTGCCGGTTTCTTTGTACAGTTGTGCCAGGATGTAGCTGTAACGGGCTTTGTCGGCTCGGTTTGCCGGTTTGCGCAGCACTGCTTTCAGCGCCGGGATGGTTTCCTCGTATTCTTTTTGTTTCAGGTGAAAGTCGGCCACGGCCAGCGAGAACTCCTGATCCAGTTTTTTTGGAAAATCCAGGCTGGCATCAATGTCTTTGATCACTTCCATGGCCTCGCTGTAACGCTCCTGCTCCGAGTAGCAGCGCAGCAACCAGATCAGGGCTTCAAAACGCGATGGCTCTTGGCTGTATTTGCGGATTACATAGTTGAAGTTTTCCATGGCCTGTGGGAACTTCTTCTGGTAAAAGTAAGCTTTACCCATTAGCAGATAGCTGTCGTCGACCCAGTTGTTGTATTCATCTTTGCTGGCCAGATTTTTATAGGCTGCCGAGCGGATTCGTCGTCTTTTGGGTTTTTTAGTCAGCGAGTGAATCTTTATCAGCTTCGATGCTTTTAGGATTGCATTATCCATTTCCGCCGAGGCCAGGCGCTCGGCACCTGTCATGCTGGCCTTATATACCGGCAGGATCCGGGTGAAGTCGTCATCAACCGACTGATCGATACGTTCCAGGCCAGCCTTTAAACTTTCTTTGCCGTTGAAATAGATGTTATAGCGCGAGGTAACGTTGTGATAGGTACGTGTGACTGCCGTATTCTTTTCGGTGGAGCAACCGCCCAGAATAACCAATAAAAACAGCAGCAAAAATTTATGTGATAAGTTCGTCTTCAATCCGGATGTTTTTTCACTTTAGGGATAACTGAATAAAGCGGATAATATTGCTTTTGACCAGCCAAAAAGCATAAGCCGGTTCTTCCTTTTTCGGCCGTCAGCTTTGTTTAGCAATAATACGAAATTTGAAGGAAAGCCAAGCTTCGTTTGTTCGGGATTGCGGGAGCCTTATGGTGCCAAAACGAATTGAGGGCTTCACTCGGAGTGAAACCCTCAATGCTAACATCTTTGACTAGATGTCATGTTTTATTTGCGGCTAACCTTCACCTTTTTTGTTGGATCGTGCTCGGCGTTGCGGCGTTCGGTTTCGCGGATGGTTGTTGCAGCTACCTCCAGGAATGCCCGGCCCATGGGCGACGTTTCGTCGCTGGCAACAGGCGTGCCATCGTCGCCACCTTCGCGGATGCCTTGTACAATCGGGATTTGACCGAGCAAAGGAATTTGCAGAGCTTCGGCTAAATCTTTACCACCATCTTTGCCAAAAATATAGTATTTGTTGTCCGGCAGTTCTTCGGGCGTAAACCAGGCCATATTTTCAACCAAGCCGAGTACCGGTACATCAACGGTCTTGCTGCGGAACATGCTCACGCCTTTCACCACATCGGCCAAAGCGACATCCTGCGGCGTTGTAACGATGATGGCTCCGGTTACCGGAACGGTTTGTACCAGGGTGAGGTGAATGTCGCTGGTGCCCGGAGGAAGGTCGATCAGCATATAGTCGAGCTCGCCCCAGTTGCCGTCTTTGATCAGCTGTTTTAAGGCGTTCGAAGCCATTGGCCCTCGCCATACCAGCGCATCGTCCTGCGATACGAAGAACCCGATTGACAACATTTTAACGCCGAACTGTTCAACAGGCTCAATCATTTCGTGACCGTCAACCACTACGCCCACCGGACGTTCGCCTTCAACGCCAAACATTTTGGGGATCGAGGGGCCGTAAATGTCGGCATCAATTAAACCTACTTTGGCGCCGGTTTTGGCCAGTGCCACAGCCAGGTTTACCGATACGGTTGATTTTCCAACGCCGCCTTTGCCCGACGAAACAGCAATGATGTTTTTAACGTTAGGCAGTACCGGCCGCTCCATCTGGTGGATGGCTTTGGCGGTGATGTTACCGCGGATTTCAATATCCTGCCCCAGCTCTTCAATCAGCATGTCTTCGCAGGCTTTGATGACTACCGGGATGTTTTGATCGTCGGAGCGCTGAAAGACCAGCGAAAAGGTTATTTTTTTCCCGGCAATGCGGATTTCCTGAACCATGTCCATGGCCACGATATTCTCTTTAGAACCCGGATAAACAACTTTGCTTAAGCTGTCGGTTACCGTTTTCGGAACGATTATTTTGCGTGCTTCACTCATAGCTGTATGTGTTTAATATTTTTTGTTTTCGGGCTCTTGAAAATTTTACTTTTTCACCTGAACTAAAGTCGGGTTAAAAGTTTTATTCGATCATTAGTTCTTTTGTCGGATCCCAGAAAACTTCGGCAAAGTTAATAATTTGATTGTTCTCAACGCGAATTCCTTCACTCAAAAGTAAGTCCTCCATTGCCGAAGAGTTTCCGAAGTTGTGTTTGCCGCTAAGCAGGCCCTGGGCATTTACGACCCGGTGTGCCGGAACATAAACCGGTTGTGCTCCGGCTTTGTTCATGGCCCATCCGACCATGCGGGCCGATTGCCCGGTGCCCAGGTAGCGGGCAATGGCGCCGTAGCTGGTAACGCGCCCCGGAGGAATAAGGCGTACAACCTGGTAAACCATGTCGAAAAAGTCGTTCATAAATTGCGGGATTTGCCATTGAGGGTTTCACACCAAGTCAAACTAGAGTAGTCAACCCATTGAGGGCTTCACTTGTAGTGAAACCCTCAATAAGTGACTATTCTCTGGCCGACCGGCCGAAGCTTCGGTAGGGGTCTTTTTCAATCTCTACATCAGACTCGCGTAGGGGCTTGTCGTGACTGAGTTTAAATGCCAGGTATTTGATATCGATTCCCCGTTCGCGCCACTGCTTTTCGTAAAAAGTTTGAATGGAAAGAACGTCATTCAGGATGTCGGACTGATAAAGGTTGTCGGTGTTGGCAATAATTTCCAACTCATTCTCCTTCACCATTTCCAGCGTGTAGTGATACTGAAAGCTACTGTCGGTTTTCAGGTTGATGATGCCATCCGGGGCCAAAATATTTCGGTAGATCTCCATGAAGTTGGTTGCTGTGAGCCGTTTGCGGGTGCTCTTCATCTGGGGGTCGGGGAAGGTAAGCCAGATCTCCTGCACTTCGCCCGGGGCAAAAAATTTGTGGATAATCTCGATGCTGGTGCGCAAAAAGCCTACGTTGTTCACGCCTTGCTCAATGGCCATTTTAGCGCCTTTCCACATCCGGGCACCTTTAATATCGACCCCAACGAAGTTTTTATCGGGGAAGAACTTGGCCAGGGAAACCGAATATTCACCTTTGCCGCATCCCAGTTCGAGAATGATGGGATTGTCGTTTTTAAAAAAGTGCTTGTTCCAGTTTCCTTTTAATTCGTGATCAGCTTGGTCGGGCTGCTGCATCGGAGACTGGATGGTGTTTGTGAAGGTCTCCATTTCTGCAAATTTCTTCAGTTTATTCTTTCCCACTTGTACAGATTTTCAGATTGTCGGACTGTTGCTGTTTGCCTTGTTCCGCTATGTTAATTTTGTTTTTCAATGCTTATTCCAATATCCCGGATGCCTTTCAGCCTATTGGCCCGCATTCCTTGCTGAATGGAGAACCGGTAGATTCCGGGAGTCGGGAAGTAGATGTTTTCCTTGTATAAAAACTGGTTGTCGAACAGATCGCCGATGCCGGTTCCCAGCCACTTGCCCGATGGGGCAGCAAGCTGAAAGTTGAGCGTATCGGTCAGCACTTTGCCATCGGGGGAGCTGATGTTCACAAAAAGCCACAGGTTGCTGAATGGATAGCTGCCACTATTGCGCAGATTCAGGTACAGGTTGTGGCTTTCGATGGTGTCGCCAAGCTCAACGTCAAATACCACCAGCGAGTCATTGTGCCATCCGTCGGCACTCAGGCTTCGATAAGCCTCAAATTCCTTTTTTTGTGTGCACGAAGCCAGAGCCAGAAGCAAAGCTGCGATGCTGAAAACTAATTTCAATCTCATGCTGCAATAATCTCGTTTACCAGGTGAACATCAGGAATCCGATTTTGGTTTTCTGCGTCGGCGATTGTTGGGCCGTTGTGGCTTGTTGTCACCACTACCAGTCGAACCGCCTTTGTTGGTGTTTCGCGTGTTGGTCCGCTTGGTGTTGGCGTTGCGGGTGTTATCTCCTCCACGGTTTGACGGGCGGCCGCCGCTGTCGCCTTTTTTCGCCGGTCGTTTTTTCTTGCGGTTGCGCTTCGATTTGGGCTGGTCGAAACGGGTCAGGCTGTCCTGCGACAACACATCTTCGAATTCTTTCGGCTTACGGGTGGTGGTTACCGAATCATCGTATTCAATCAGTTTTTCGGGTTTTCGGCCTTTTTTATTCATCAGGATGATTTCCTTCACCCGGTCAACAGGAACGCCTTGCGGACCCGAGAGGCTGTTTTCGCCCGTGCCAATGTAGTACATGATGCGGTTGAAAACATCGGCTTTCAGGAAATGGTATTGCCCGTTTTTGATCTCCAGCACAATGTTGTTCGGCGGGAAGTCGCGTTGTGCATCAATATAGGAATCGACCTCGTAGTTGAGGCAGCACTTAAGTTTTCCACACTGACCGGCCAGCTTTTGCGGGTTCAGCGATATTTCCTGGAAGCGGGCGGCATTGGTTGTTACCGACACAAAATTGCTCATCCAGGTGGCGCAGCAGAGCTCGCGTCCGCAAGGACCGATGCCGCCGATGCGTCCGGCTTCCTGGCGTGCTCCGATCTGCTTCATCTCGATGCGGATGCGGAAACTTTCGGCCAGCACCTTAATTAGTTGGCGAAAATCGACGCGCCCCTCGGCAATGTAGTAGAAGATGGCTTTTGTTTTGTCGCCCTGGTATTCCACGTCGCCAATTTTCATGTCCAGGCGCAGGTCGGCAGCAATTTGCCGCGAGCGGATCATGGTTTTGTGTTCCAGACTGATGGCTTCTTTCCACTTGTCGATGTCGGCTTGTTTGGCCTTGCGATAAATTTTTCGGAAATCGCCATTTACCAGCTTCACCTTATGTTTGCGTACCTGGTGTTTTACCAGCTCGCCGGTGAGGCTGACCACGCCAATGTCGTGACCAGGGTTGGCTTCAACAGCAACAATGTCGCCAATTTTAAGCTTCAGGTTGCTGTGGTTTCTGAAATATTCTTTGCGGGTATTTTTAAATCGAACCTCAACAATGTTGTCGGCAGTGGCCATGTGTACCACGTCGCTCAGCCAGTCGTGAACTTCCAGCTTCGAGCAGGTACCGGCTCCACCAGCACAACAACCGCGGTTGACTGTATAATTATCTTCCATAGTTGATTTTTTAGTTCTGTATGCCGAAAGGGTGAAAACTGCTGCGGCAAAAACAGGCTTCAAAAATAAGCATAATTGCCGACAAAAAAAGGCGCAATCGGTTGGGTTTGCGTTTTGTGCAGCATGTGAAAGTTGATGAAATCGTTTATCAGGAAAGAACTAATAGATATCTGGTAATCTAACAATCTGAAAATCCAAAATTCCTGTCTTATCTACGGATCAACTTTACAATCCGCAAAGCCATGTCGGTAAAAATGATTCTCGGATTGCCGTTCATGCTGATGTGTAAAATCGATTTTTCCAGTTCTTCGCTGATGGGCATGATGTTACGCTCGTTAATGAAGGGTGAGAAGCGCGACGAGAAGGCTTGTTCTTCTTCATCCATATAAACCAGCTTGGGGTTTTTCAGGTTGAAAACAAAGTTTTCGCGAACCTGCGCCAAGGCATATTGCAGGAAGCTCTTTTGGCGCTCGCGGCCAATGGTGGAGAGCTCGGCCACCCAGGTGAATAATTCCAGAAACTTACGGCCATAAGTCAGGCGCATCAGTTCCTTGAATTTCTCGAGGTTGTAGCGATCCTGATTTTCGGGCTTGAGCAGTTGCAAGGCTCTTCGGTAGTTGCCGCGGCTGAGATGCGCAATTTGTTCGGTATTTGTGCCCGACGACTCGGGAAGTTCGTTCAGCGATGCCACCAGTTCAGCTTCGTCGATGGCCGGAACTTTGGTGAGCTGGCAACGCGAGCGGATGGTCGTAATCAGCTGTTCTTCGCTCTCCGAAACCAGCAGGAAAAGCGTCTTGGACGGCGGTTCCTCAATCATCTTCAGCAGCTTGTTGGAACAGGCCTGATTCATCTTCTCGGGCATCCAGATGATCATGATCTTATATTCCGACTCATACGATTTCAGGTTTAGCTTGCGGATAATCTCGTCGCTTTCCTGCGCATAGATCATCCCCTGGGCATTGTCGGTCCCGATGAACGTGAACCAGTCCTCGAGGCTGAAGTAGGCATCATGGAGTACCATTTTACGCCATTCTTCAATATAATCGGTACTGACGGGGTCTTTGAACTTCGGCGATTTCACAACCGGGTACACAAAATGCAAATCGGGATGTGCCAGCCGCGCATATTTTTTGCACGACGGACAAGTGCCGCACGAATCGCCATTTTGCTTATTGGTGCACGACACGTATTGGGCGTATGCCAGGGCCAAAGCCAGATTCCCGGAACCTTCGGGGCCGGCAAACAATTGCGCGTGACTGATCCGCGATTCGTTGATGGTCTGAATGAAACGTTCCTTGATGGCTTTTTGTCCAATAATGTCGCGAAAAAACATAGGCTGATTTTTGAGTGCAAGCAAAAATAGGAAAATAAAATAAGTCAAAAGAAGGAAGTCAAAAGTCAAAAGGAGGACGTCAAAAAATAGGCGAAAAATTTGGTTTGCAGATTGGGCTCCTGATTGCGCCCATTTTTGCCTTTTCACTTTTGCCTTCTCACTCCTGCTCCTTCATTACCTCAATCTTAAAAAATACCGATTTGCAAGTGGGGTTACAAAGGGCAAACTTTTCTTTTTTGTATCTTTGGGACTCTTATCAAAAAGAACCTAAAAATATTCTATTATGCAGACAATTGAATCGTATGATTTCAAAGGCAAAAAGGCGTTGATCCGCGTAGATTTTAACGTTCCTTTGAATGACAAATTCGAGATTACTGATGATACCCGTATGGTGGCTGCCCTTCCTACAATTAAAAAAATTATTGCTGAAGGAGGTTCGCCAATTATCATGTCACACTTTGGTCGCCCTAAAAACGGACCGGAAGATGCTTTCTCAATGAAACACCTGGTAGGTCACTTGGCTGAATTGCTGGGAACCGAAGTGAAATTGGCTCCTGATTGCATTGGCGACGAGGTAAAAGCCATGGCTGCTGCCTTGAAACCGGGTGAAGTTTTGTTGCTGGAAAACCTGCGTTTCCACAAAGAAGAAACAAAAGGCGACGAAGCTTTTGCCGGTCAGTTGGCCGAGCTGGGCGACTGCTGGGTAAACGATGCTTTCGGTACGGCTCACCGTGCGCACGCTTCAACAGCTGTAATCGCTAAATTCTTCCCGAACGACAAAATGTTCGGTTACCTGGTAACCGACGAGGTGTCGAACCTGGATAAAGTTGTAGCTGCTCCGGTACGTCCGATGACCGCAATCATGGGTGGTGCTAAAGTTTCAACTAAAATCACAATCATCGAAAACATGTTGGGTACAGTTGACAACCTGATTATCGGTGGTGGTATGATCTTCACTTTCGTGAAAGCAATGGGTGGAAACATCGGTTCTTCATTGTGTGAAGACGAGTACCTGGATTTGGCTAAAAAACTGATCGCAACAGCCAAAGAAAAAGGCGTGAACCTGGTGATCGCTTCCGACTGTGTTGCTGCTGATAAATTTGCTGCTGATGCCAACACTGAAATCTGTCCTGCAGGCGAAATTAAAGACGGCTGGTTGGGATTGGATGTAGGTCCTGATACCATCGCTACTTTCAAAGAAGTAATTGGTAAGTCAAAAACAATCCTTTGGAACGGCCCTGCCGGAGTATTCGAAATGGATGCTTTTGCTGCCGGAACCAAAGCAATTGGCGAAGCTGTTGTTGAAGCAACTAAAAATGGTGCTTTCTCATTGGTTGGTGGTGGCGACTCGGTTGCTGCTGTTAACAAATTCGGTATTGCTGAAGGTGTTTCGTACATTTCAACTGCCGGTGGTGCCATGTTGGAAACTTTGGAAGGTAAAGTTCTTCCGGGTATCGCAGCTGTTCGCGGATAATTCGAACAAGATTACAATCGATATCAGAAGGCTCGGGCTATGGCTCGGGCCTTTTTTCGTGAAAGTCCCTTCTGCTTTTCTTTTCTATCTAATGTACCCACCCTGGCCCTCGCTCACGAGGGAGGGAAATTCCGACTTTGTCGGAATGGGAGGGTCAATCTGATTCAAAAGAATCCACTTTCATCCCTGTTGGTGATTCCCTCCGAATCATGAATATTTTTTCTGAAAGTCTTTTTTTCGACGCTTAAGCGAGTGTTCCGTCAATCCTAATTTGTATAAAAGAGGATGTTTTGTCCTACCGGACGGGTTCTCATTTTTCAGCAATGGCTTTAGCCATTCAATACCGATTAGCTTCAAAAGTGTCGCATCCAATCACTTCGTTTCAATGCTCCTTTTTCAGTCTATCGGCATTATACCGTCCTATTTCAGAGTATAAATTTAGCCTGTGCAACGGTATAATTTGGGTAGCATAAACGATAACACGAAGATCGTCCCGTCCCGTACGGGACGGAATTTTACCCGCGGAAATGCCAAAGCTACCCAAATGTCATCCCTCCGGGATTGCAGAAAGCTTTTCGTTTGATTCCGGTCTCGATAAAATAGGCCAACCGGTTCCCAACTTTTTCTCATTGATCAAACCTCATTCTTATGCGTTGATGGTGTTTTTTGCAATCTACCTGTAGCGTCTGGATTCTCCCCGCTCTGCCCGCAGAGAGGGGACAGAATTGAATCGATCCGCCAGGATTGGTTCATTTCAGGGGAGAGTAAAAAGAGGCCTTTGTGTTTTTTGTAAACATCTCTTCGGGCGATGTGCCTGCCTGCGATAGGCCGGGTTTCCAACCGCACGGGGGATGCTTTGAGGTTTGTGGACCGACAACCCGGCAACTGTTGAAAACAACGAAAACAGCAGCGTCCCCCAAATAGTGAACTTTCATTCCTGTTGGTGATTCCCGGGAATGATGAAGGTTTTTGGTGAAAGGCAATTCGGGCGATGCTTGCGACTTAGAAGAGTGATTAGAAGACAGCAATAATCGGAGTATTGTCGTTTTAGAGTGATTGGAAGTTGGCTTGAAGTGATTTTAACGTACCCCAAGGCAATCGTGTAATAACCAGCAGGCGCGGGCTGCCATCTTCTTAGCCCCAAACAGATCCGGAGAGCGAATTTCATCCTCCCGGGATTGTATTTTTAAAAGCAGATCAAGTTTTAACTGATATTGATCGGAAAAATGATTTTACGATTCAGTTTATAGCGAAGTTAGATTAAAGTGATCGATAACCAGATGATTAAAATGTTAAAACAGATCAGCTATTCTATTAACGAGATCCAATCCGGCTATAAGAATAAGTGATCCTGTTGAAAGAATATGCGATCGGAATAGCGCAATTACTGATCCGGATAGCAAGATATTTGATCTGTGTTATCGAATTTGCGATCTGATAACGGGTAGAATGAATCCGCACCTGGGTTTTTGCCCCAATCATTGACTTATACGGCTCCGATGGGTCATGCGAAGGGGCAAATCAGCCTTTCGGTCGGTTGGGCGAAGCTGTTGACGAGCGAACCGTTGCGGCTTGCACCACTGCCCGGCGTTTCATTCTTGCCCGGCTCAGGAATTGGCGAACCGGCTTATCGTAGAAGGTCATCACCAGCCAGGCAAACAGCACCATGGCCACGGTTCCCAGGGCAACGATCCAGGGCAGGGCTTCGGGCGAAGGCTCTTGGCTGACCAGATAGTGGCCGAACAGCCAGATGCCGGCGTAGTGCGTCATGTAAAGCGGGTAGGAGATGTCGCCCATAAACACGCAGACTTTGCGGAGCGAGCCCGACAAAACCGAGCCCGCGCCGAGCGATACCAGCAGCGGAAAGTAAAACAGCACGATCAGGGGCTCAACCACTGCGCTGTTGCCCAAGCCGGAGCTTACAAATGCCGCTGCCAACAGAAGGGCCAGCACGGCAAAGCCCAGTTTATTTTTGATGATCCAGCCGGAGCGGAAAATAAACAGCCCGGCCAAAAACGAGTAGCTCATGCGGATGGCTCCGTCGGCAAAGGTGCTTCCGTCCCAGCCACCCAGCAAATTGCCGGCACGGTAGCTTACCCAAACGATTGCGGCAGCAGCAGGGAGCAGTAAAAATGCCAGTGTTTTGCGCGAAAGGCGAACCAGCACAAGGGCATAAACGATGTTGGCAATATACTCCCAAAACAGCGACCAGGCCGGGGCATTTAAACTAAACAGGTTGAAATAGCGCTCTTCCATAATCGGGAGCGGAATCATGGCCAGGGAGCCCATAAACAGGAGGGCAAGCCACGACAGCGAATGGCCCTGGAGCTGATTGGCAAAAGGATCGACAAGCAATCCAAGCAGGCCGAGTACGGCGCCGGCAATTACCAGGGGATGCAGGCGGATGAGGCGCGAGGTGAAAAAGGCACGGACACCCATTTTCGGCAGTCGGCTGTCGTAGGCATAGCCAATCACGAAGCCCGACAGGCAAAAGAAGAAATCGACGGCCAAAAAGCCGTGGCCGATGAAGTTTTCGGTAAAGTCGGGCTTGATCCACTCCATAAAATGAAAGATCACCACCGCCAGTGCAGCGATTCCCCTCAATCCGTCCAGAATATGAAAATGCGCTTTGTGTTGTTGTATGAATGCGTTTGTTGAATCGGTCATAAAGCGTGCGAATGCCGGTGTTCGAACCGGTAAATTTTTGAATTTCTTTGTCGGAGGCAAAGGTAGCAAAATACATGCCGCAAAGCGGGATGGCGACGGCGATCATCGGGGGCTGTCTTCTTGTTCGCCAGCCGGCCTTTATGCGAGATCGATTTGTTAATTCGAGCCTGATTGCTTGCTTATTGACAGTGCAGATCCGCAGAAAAGCTTAACTTGTAGCTAAAAAGATGAGCAGAAAGCAAAAAGCCTTAAGCTTTTTCGAAACGCATAATTGTTGTCAGGCGGTGTTGCACGCGTTTGCCGACGAGCTGGCTTTGTCCGAAACGAGCTGTATTCGCCTGGGAGCAGCTTTCGGTCGCGGGATGAGCCGTGGCGAAACCTGCGGGGCAATCATAGCTGCCTATATGGCGATCGGCTTAAAAACCACCGCCATCGACGATGACGAAATCACGCAGCAAGCCGATGACAGGATGCTACGTTTTAATAAACGCTTTACAGCAGCACATGGAAGTTTGCAATGTAAGGAATTGCTGGGGGTAAATGTGTTGACCCCGCGCGGAAAACGCATAGCCCGCGAACGCGACCTTTTCAATCGCTTTTGTCCGCGGTTTGTCGAAAGTGCTGTCGCCATTTTAGAGGACGAATTGGTTGAAAAAACAGAGGCGATTCCGGGCAATCGCCAACAGGGATGAAAGTGTAGTAGTTTTCGACTATGCTGTTGTCGTTGTTTTCAACAGTTGTCGGGTTGTCATCTCCAAAACGCCATCAACAAGCAAGAAGGTCGTTCGATCAATGCCAAAAAGTTGGGAGGCGGTTGGCTTGGTTTTATCCAGACCGAAATCAAACGAAAAGCTTCCTGCAATCCCGGAGGGATGCAATTTGGGTAACCTAACGGCGACAGGGGAAATTCCGTCCCGTAGGGGACGGGACAATCTTCGTGTTGCCTCGCGTACTATCCAAATTATACCGTTGCACAGGCTAATTTTATACTCTGAAATAGGACGGTATAATGCCGAAAAATGAAAACCCGTCCGGTAGGACAAAAGATCCTCTTTTGAGCAAAAGTGAGTACCAGTCCGGGGGGCTACATTAGATAGAAGGTAAAAGCAGAAGGTACTTTTACAGAAAAGAAAGGTGCTTAACGATCTCCCGTCAAGCACCTTTCCCCAATAGGGTTCCCGAATTAATCTTCCTGTCCGCGTAAACTGTCTTCCGGCACAACGCCCAGCAGTTTCTTTATCCGGTAGTTAATCCGGATGGTTAGCATGTACATCACCGGCGAGATGATCAGTGTCAGGAAGGTGGCAAAGGTCAACCCGAAGATCACCGTCCACGACATGGGTCCCCAAAAGGCGGTGCTTTCTCCTCCTAGCGAAAAGTCGGGCTCGAAGTGGCTGTAAAGTGTCAAAAAGTCGAAATTTAATCCGATAGCGAGTGGCACCAAGCCAAGCACGGTTGTGATGGCGGTAAGCAGTACGGGGCGCAATCTTGTTTTTCCGGCAATTACCAGGCATTCAACTTCGTCTTTTGCCGAGAGAAAAGCTCCTTCGTGTAAGCCCAGTTCCTCGCGTCTTCGTTTCCGCATCAGGTCGATGTAGTCGATCAGTACGATACCGTTGTTTACCACAATGCCGGCGAGCGAGATGATACCGATGCCGGTCATAATGATTACAAACTCCATCTGGAAGAGCCCCAATCCGAGGAATACGCCAATGGTACTGAAAAGTACAGTCGTCATGATAATCATGGGGCGGATGAACGAGTTAAATTGGGTAATCATGATCAAGCCGATCAGTGCGACTGCAACCAACAGGGCAAAAATGAGGAACTCGCTGCTTTCGTCCTGCGACTGTTGCTCGCCGGTAAACGAATATTTGTATCCGCGCGGCATGTTGTATTCCTGCAATACTTGCCTGATTCGGCTGTTAATTTCGTTGGCATTGTAGCCCTCTACCACGTTTGAACTAATTGTTATCGTCCGTTTAAAGTCAATGCGGTTCACCTTATCGTAGGTCGAAGAATACCGAAAATCAGCCACAGCCGAAATCGGAATCTTGTTCCCTTCCACCATCAGCTTTTGGTTCATCAGGGTCGATACATCATTCCGGTAGTCTTCCTTCAGCCGGATAAAAATATCGTATTCATCCTCGCCGTCTTTGTAATCGCCGACATCGTAGCCATAGAGCGAGTTCCGCAGAGCCATGGCAATTTGTTGAGTCGACAATTCGTATCGGCGGGCCTTTTCCCGATCGACCTCGATCAGCATTTCAGGCTGGTTTACATTGATGTCCAGTTTTAGTTCGTCAATCCCGGAGATGTTGTCGTCCTTGATTAGCGCCATGAAATCATCGGTAATCCGGATGAGCTGGTCAAAATCATCGCCCGACACCTCGATATTGATGGGCGGTCCGACGGGAGGTCCCTGGTCTTCTTTTTCAACAAAAATCTTAGCACCAACAAAACCCTCCAGGTTGGCTGAAATTTTGCGCATAATATCCGAGGTGTTGATTCCGTCGCGTAGTTTATACTCGACAAATGAAATGGAGGTCAACGATTTGTTCGGGCTCTGTTCATTCTCAAACATGCCACCTTTGCCGTTTCCAACCGAGGTGGTTACCGATTTAATAATGTTATGGTAGGGGGCAATCGTCTCGTTGATAATTTTTTCCACGCGGCGCGAAACTTCATCGGTTTTATCGATGGCTGTCCCCAGCGGCAGCTCCATGGTTACATAGATGGTCTGCGGATCCGTTTCCGGGAAGAAAACAACAGTGGGTTGCCGCATTCCATAAAAAATGATTGAGCCGATCAACAGGACAAATGTTCCTGCAAAATAAACTACGGGCTTCCATCCGGTTAATGCAAAACGTAACTGGCTCTCGTAAAAGTTTTCAAGCCACACCAAAAAACGCAGCTGAAACCAGCGGGCCATAGGGCGGAACGCGAGCACATTCAGAACCATTAGCAAGGCTACGGTCATCAGGAGGTTACCAAGTAAATATATTTTGGGAAGGTAGAAGACAACAGAAACAGCCGCCAGTATTCCGGCCCGCATCAATGTCTTTTTCCAGTCTGCTTTTTTCCGGATATCTTCGATCTTCATAAACCGGGCAATAAAGGGCGGGTTTAGCACCAGGGCCACAAACAGCGACGAGGCCAGCACAACGATCAGCGTTTGGGGTAAAATTCCCATGAACTCCCCGACGATGCCTTCCCAGAACATCAATGGAAAGAAAGCGGCCAGGGTCGTCAGTGTTGATGAAATAATCGGAAAGGCAATTTCGCTTACGCCTTTTTGGGTTGCCTTCAGTGTTGGAAGGCCAAGGCCGTGCAGGCGGTACACGTTTTCGACTACTACAATCGCGTTGTCTACCAACATTCCCAGCGCCAGAATCAAACCATACAAAACCATTGAGTTCAGCGTGATGCCCGACTGGTCCAGGATGACGAATGAAAGGAACATGGACATCGGAATTGCCAGGCCCGAAAAAAGGGCATTCCGGAAGCCAAGAAACAGGAACAGGACGAAAATTACGAGAATCATCCCCAGGATGATACTATTCTCGAGGGTCGCAATATCGTTTTTAATGTAGGTCGACATGTCGTCGGTGATGATGATATCCAGGTTTGGCGGCAGGTAGCCACTTTCGACCTGCGTGTCGATGATTTTGCGAATTTTGGCTGTTGCTTCCAGGATATTGGCTCCGCTCTTTTTGACCAGTGCCAGCGAAACCACCGGGCGGTTGTCGAGCCGCGAGATGGTTGAGCGTTCTTTGTAGTCATCAGCAACATCAGCCACATCGCGCACATAAACCGGTTTACCGTTATTCAGCTTGATAATCGTGTTGCGGATCTGATCCATATTGGTGTAATCAGCTTCCGTGCGCACAACACGGCGGGTATTGTCGGCCGTGAACTCACCGGCACCAATGGTGAGATTTTCGGTTTGAAGGGCGAAGGCAATATCGTCGTACGACACGCCGCGAAGCTCCATTTTGTGCGGATCGACATTGATCTGGATTTCCCGCTCGTCGATACCGCGAATCGTGGCTTCTGATATTTCACTCAGGCTTTCAAATTCATCCTGCAGGATTTCGGCGAAGTTCTTCAGTTCCCGCATGCTAAAATCGCCCGAAAGGTTAACATTCAGGATGGGGAATTCCGAGAAGTTCAGATCCATTACCAGCGGATCGTTCTCCAAATCGTCGGGTAAATCGGAATTTGCCTTGTCCACGTTGTCTTTGGTATCCTGCAACGCCTGTTTCACATCAACATTGGTGTTGAATTCAACCACGATGGTGCTGACGTCCTGGTACGAAGCCGACGATACTTTTTTGACCCCGTCCATTCCCTTTAGTTCCTGTTCGATTGGTCGGGTAATCAGGTTCTCGATATCAACGGGCGAGTTGCCGGGATAAATGGTTTGTACAAATATGTAGGGAATCGCAATCTCGGGGAACGACTCCCGGGGCATTTGATTGTAGGAATAAAGACCAAAAATCACCAGCATCAGCGAAAGAATATAAACGGTTGTTTTATTCTTCAGGGCCAGGTAAGTCGGTCCGAACTTCCGGGTTATGTTTTGCGCAATATCGCTTTGTTTTTCTTTGTCCATTTGCTGCATTTTTACAGGGGATAAAACCGAATGTTTAGTTTTGTCGGATTGGCGAACCATCAAACACCAGGCTGAATCCTTCCGAAATTACCTGGGTTCCGGCGGTCAGACCCGCTGTGACTTCCGTCATGTTATTATCCGATATACCCGGGGTAACATAGACTTTTTTGGCGATCATACTTTCTCCGCTTCCTTCGGCAATGTAGGTGTAGTGTCCTTTAAAATCTTCTTTAATAAGCAGGGACGGAATGACAATGGCACTATCAACTTCATAGTCGCGGATTTTTACAATGGCCTCCATGTTTGGTTTGATCATTTTGTCCGGATTGGCCAAATCCAGCCGCACACGTATGGTTCGGTTGTTCGGGTCGATGTAGTTACCGATCAGACGGATTTTGGTGGTCCGTTCTGCGTTTATCGCCGGGAAATAAACCGATACTTCGTCGCCCTCGTTCATTTTGGTCAGGTACGATTCGGCTACATCAGCATAAATCTTGATGTTGTCGATGTTGATTAATTTGGCAAACGGTATTTGGGGACCCGCTATCTGTCCTTGTTTTTGGTAGATGACGTCGATCATCCCGTCGACCGGAGCTTTGATGATGGACATATCTTTCTGGGCCTGAAGGTTTTCCAGCTGTTTTTCAAGTGATTCTTTGTTCGATTTGGCCTGGAGGTACTGAAGTTCAGAACCGATATTTTGATCCCAAAGGTTTTTCTGGCGTTCGAAAGTCGTTTTTGCCAGTTCCAGGTTGATCTTTGTTTGTTCAATCGAGCGGTTGATGGGCTCAGCGTTGAGGACTGCCAGGGTGGTTCCTTTGGCAACGCGTTGTCCTTCCTTTACCTTGATGGCCAGAATCTGACCTGCACCTTCCGGGCTGACATTAATCTCTTTGTCGGCATCGACACTTCCGGTTACTTCAAAGAAATGCTCGAATTTTTGCTCCTTCAATTCGCTTAAGACCACATCAATTCGCTCAACCTGGATGTGTTCGCTCAGTTCGTCTTCAAGTTCGTGTATTTTTTGCTGCAGGTCGTGAAGCTGTTGTTTGTATTCGGCCAGCTGGGTTTGTTTGGCCTGTATATCATCATTCGAGGCGTTGCCCGTAGAACAGGAAACCAGCAAAACAGTCAGTAACGAAATAAGCAGCTGACGCCAGGATTGTTTGAGTTTAGTTGTGTGATACATAGTTTCTTGTTTTAAAGTTTTCCGATTGCTTTGTCCAGGTTTATTTTTGAGTTTAACAATTGAGTGGCCGATGCTACCCAAGCTCTCTGAGCCTGAATGTACTGCGATTCGGTTTGCGAAAGCTCAATACTGCTGATCATGCCGTTGTTGTATTTGACGGTTGTCTTGTCGTAGATTTTTTTTGCCAGCTGTTTATTGTCCGTATCATTCCGGTATTGATCGATGGCGCTTTCAAGATCGGCAACTGCTGTCAGGTAGTCTTTTTGCAGCGTTTGTTCTGCAAGTTTCTGATCGTTTTCGGCTTTTTCCAATTCAATACGCGCTTGTTTTACCCTGGCCGCTTTATTTCCGGCCGAAAAAATGGGAACAGTAAGGTTAAGCCCCCACATAGACGAGGGATACCAGGCAACGTTGCTTTTAAAAAGATTCCAGCTGTTACCGTAGGATGTTTTGTTCCAGCTGTAAAACGCATCGAGGTTTGGTAAATAAGCCGACTGTTCCAGTCGCAGTAGTTTGATCTGGCTTAAACGTTGTGACTCCAGTAGGCGATAGTCGATATGGGTTGCCAAGTCAAAACCTGACGGTTCTTCCTTTCCCGATAAAATCGGATCGATGAAATTGTCCAGCTCGTCAATTAGTACAACAGGGTCGGTTACGGTAACACCCATCACATATTTCAACACCATCTCGGCCACTCGTATTTCGCGTTCAGCCTTGATTATTTCGTTCTCCGAGTTTTGTACAATCAGCTTCAGCTGGTCGACATCCTGTTCTTCAACAAAACCGTTTTCAAACATCGCTTTTGTATCGCTAAATTGCTTTTGATTGTTGGACAGGTTTTCTTGCAGGACGGATAAATTCCGGCGGGCGACCAACGCTCCGTAATAAGCCTGCTCTACGGCCTGGCGGATTTCAATTTCGGTCTTTTCTTTTGCCTGGCTTGATAGCTGCAGATAGAGCTTTGCTGAACCAACCCCGACAATATAGGAGCCATCGAAAAGCTTTTGGTTAACGGTGAACCCAAAATCCGAATTGAATTTTTGCCCAAAGGTAACTTCGAAGTATTCGCCCGGGTTTCCACCGACAAACTCAGCAGGAATCAGCGAAACAGGGAGGTTCAGGAAGTTGGTGTAGCTTGCCGATCCCGACACTTGGGGTAGTCCGGTTGCAATGGTTTCCCACACCTTTTTGCGGGCGGCATCCACATCGAGCGAACTGTTGCGGATGACATAGGAGTTTTGCATAGCATAAGCTTTGGCCTCCGTTAACGAAAAGCGCAGCGTGTCCTGGGCCGATAGCCTGATTGTTGAGGCAAGTAAAAGCAAAACAAAGATTGATCGTTGTGCTCTAATTTTCATTCCGGATGTGATTTAATTCTTGTTCGTAATAGTCAATTCCCCGTGGGGTGCATATCGCGTGTAGCTGAAAGTCCAGCATCTTATCGAAGGTTGCCATGTTCAGGCACTCCTCGTCGGTGAAAATGTCGTTTTCGGGGTTGAAGATCAGCAGGCTCCTGCCAACCGACATTCTTGCAACAAAATCATCGTCGAGTTCGGGGCGGAAAAGCCCTTCTTGTTTGCCTTTTGCAAGCAGAGCGGTCTCAATACGGTAAATCAAATCGCGTTTAAAGGTTTGTAGTTCGCGATGGATCTCCGGGTAGAGTCGTTTCAGGTCGTAATCGATTTTGTTTTTAACAAGCTCCAATAGAACGGCTGCTTTTTCTCTGTACTTAAATAACTGATCGATGGCATTTATGTTCGGTCGGATGTTGAATTGCAGCTCCGGGCAGTCAAATATGAAATGCTTGACAAAGGCTTCAACTAACTCCTGTTTGTTATTGTAAAAGCTGTAAATTGTTTTTTTCGATACGCCCGCTTCCCGGGCAATATCGTCCATGGTAATGCTGCGTATGCCCTGTTGCGAGAATAACCGGGCAGCTGTGGTTAAAATGTGTGTTCTTTTCTCCGTTGACATTGATACAAAATTACGAATATTCAGCACAGGAAACTACCGAAACAAAAAAAGTTTCCATGTTCTCTGCGCGATGTCGATAACCCGAAGTTGTATTTTCGGTCCAGAGCGCTAATGCACTTCTTGAAACATGATTTTAAAATCAGCATCCAAACAAGTACATTTGAAAGGACTAAAAGTTAATGTGGTCGAATTTGACCACTTTGGAAGGTCTTTATTATGAGTAAAATAAACAAAATTGATATAAAAAGTGCAATAGTCTCCATAACAAAAATTGACGAAGAAGATTACATCTGTCTGACTGTTGTATGCCATGCTGAAACCAGCCCACAAAAGCACATTTCCAATTCGCACTTTCCAACACACAGACCAAAAATTGCAAAAGAGCTATTTCTACCCGACTCCCTGACTGAAATGCTAACTTTAGTATGTAGTACAAAAAGAAGACTATAATTAGCTTTGTACATACTATAATTAGCAATGGATTCAAATTCAGATATACTAAAAAGGTTCGGTGACAGAATAAGAGACTATCGAAAGAAAAACAACATGTCACAAGAAGAACTTGCTGAAAAAGCTAGGCTTCATAGGACATATATTGGTATGATAGAAAGGGCAGAAAAAAACATAACCCTGATAAATATTGAAAAAGTTGCTAATGCACTTGAAATTAATTTATCAGAGATCTTCAATGACTTATAAAGAAATACTTGAATTAGCAGGAAAGCATTTAGAGTCACTAGTTGGCTCACAAATGGATGTAGTTGATATAACAAAACCACCAACACTTGAATATGCTGAACATCTTGCTAAAACAGTTTCTAAGCTTTCGCCTTTAGTAGGAAATATGATTGAGTTTAAAGTTTGTGAAGAATTAAATACTCTTGACTGGAAAGGGCTTGGAGAGTGGAAAAGACAAGACCCAGGATTTCCTGACACTATTTTTGATGGTAAAATTGAACCGCAACCAGGAATAGAAATTAAGACATGGTTTCCTCTTGCTACAGAGATTACTGCCAGATTTAAAGACAGTATTAATCATTTTGACCAAGATCAAACTCATGTTGCTCTTGTGGCATGGTTACCTGAATATATTATTTATGGTAAGCCTGTTTTAATTGATGTTTGGGTTGGTTCTGCTAAAAGCTTAGCAAGTGCTAGAGATAGTCATTATCACAGACCTCCTGATTACTTAGTTTTTGAGCCAGAAGATACCTCTTCAAGAACTTCAAATTTGCAACAAACAAATACAAATGGTTATAAATTTCAAGGTGATTCTTCTTTACTCAAAAAAGCAGAGAAAGATATTTTAAGTTGGGGGGCAAATGGGAAAGTATATGAACCGACTGTTGAATACCAAACCAAATTAAAAGGTCTCCTTGGCAAATACCCATATCGTTTGGATACTAACTTTGCAAAAATGGATAGAATTCAACATGAAAGCATGGAAGAATTTAAGTCTAAAGTACTAGAATCAAAATTGCATGGTCATAGGATAAAAGAATGGGCAAAACTGATTAGTGATTCTAAAACAAACACTATTGATCTAATAAAAGATTTAATTTAGGTTGATCTAAAATAGATTTCACCCTGTTTTCAGCGTGCTTAAATATTTCTCCATTTATTTCAGACGCATAAGCAACTCTGTTTAAATTGTGAGCTGCAATAGCACCTGAAAACAATCCTCCAAATGGTTCCCATATTACATCACCTATATCAGAAGAGATGTCAATTATTATTTCCATTAATTTTAATGGTTTTTGATTGAGATGTAATGATTTTGAGCCATTTTTTAAGCGTTCTTTACCGTTTAATGGTGGGTGTTCCCATACGTTAGATACACCAAAAGGGCATTTGAATTTAGCCCTCATTTTATCCCATTCATCTTTTGAAATAGGATCGATTCCATTTAAAGAGAAATATGGTTTGCCTTCAACTTTACCATTTTCATTTGCATATTTTGTGAACTTCTCAAAAGCTTCACTAGGTGGGAAATACCATAAATCGCAGGTAGTGAAATATTTTCTCGTTGCAGCATTTTTCACTCCACAAGCCTCATTGGTTTTAGATAATGGTAAGCCTGTTCTTTTCCATTCATATCTTAACCACTCTTGCATGCTTAAGCTGTTTCCATCAATAACAAACTCTGGCTTTAATACATATTGAACACAAACTTCAGTCACTACTGGTAATTTTCTCAAAGTTTTTGTGTTTGCATTTCCTGCAATATGAGCTTTACCTTTATTCCAAATATGGCAATTAACAAACTCCCAACCATATTTTTCTAGAACCGGATGAACATTTGCCCAACCAAGTTCAGTATTCCAAAACCAAAGAGTTGTATTAGGAGTTGATGATTCAGCCCATGCCTTAATGAAAGGTTCATAAACCTTTCCAAGATTTTTAGCTGATTTTGGGTCACCAGGAAAGCCACCAATACCATATGGACCATCTGAAATTATAACAGTTGGAGCATCCCAACTTTTATATAAATTTAAAAAATCGCCTTCTTCAATTAGTAATCTCTGATCCATCTAAACTTGATAATACATGATAATTATAGTATGCAAAAATAAAACTTATAAATGGTTTTTCCAACCCTAATTCAATGCACATTTGCAATTCGCACAACCTAGCCCCCAGACCAAAAATTGCAAAAGAGCATTTCACGCTGACCCTGAAAGCAGAAAGCACGGGCATACAACAATTTGTATAAGCAATAGCGGCAAAAGTGCTAAATTTTAAGGTCTGCAATCCGCTCAAATTTCATCATAATTTGATAAGTTTGTAGCACGCAAACCGCTACTGCTCATACAAGTGGCCGATATGGCAAAAGCCAAAGAAGGAGACAATAGAGCAGCTATGCGGAGGAAGCTGACTTATTAAACGCTGCCTTATTCAACTGTACTGCAAAAGACAGCCCACATTCGGGGAATGGTGTCGTCCCGGCAATGGCTATTTGGGGGCGGGAGTTAAGCCCTCGAGAAATAAGGCGGCAATCTTCAGGTCGGAAGGTTGTGTGATTTTGATGTTTTCCGGGTTGCCCGTCACCAGGTTGATGGTTTCGCCCATGGCTTCGCAAACCGATGCATCGTCGGTAAACAAAGGGCTTTCTTCTTGTTGAAAGGCTTTTTTAATCAGCCCTAACCGGAATGTTTGCGGTGTCTGAACCAAGCGATATTGGCTGCGGTCGGCATGTTGACTACCGCCGTCGGCTGTAATTTGGCGGATCGATTCAATGACCGGAACTACGGGGAGTGCATTGCCGCTTTGCCGCGCTGTTTTTTCGCAGTTCCGGATGGTGGCCGCCGATACCAAAGGGCGTACTCCGTCGTGAATAAACACGATGCCTTGCTCCGGTAGCGCATTTAGCCCGTTTTTTACCGACTGAAACCGGCTGTTTCCTCCGGCTACAAGCTGATGCGCAATGGTAAATTTATGTCTGGTGCAAAGCTCTCGCCAATAGGCAAACTGGGCGGATGGCAGCACCAAGGTGATTTTGAAAGCCGGGTCGTAATCGGAAAAACGTTCGATGGTATGCATCAGAATGGGCTTCCCGTTGAGTACCAAAAACTGCTTTGGAATATCACTTCCCATACGGGTACCGCTTCCTCCGGCTACGATTAATGCAAACTTTTCCATAGGCTCAATGTTGAAACAAAAATAGCAATACATTTATAAATTGTTCACAATCGATATTCAATCCGAAAAACAAGAAGATGAAAGCAGTATTTGAATTTCTCACCGAGTTGAAGGAAAACAACAATAGAGACTGGTTTAACGCGCATCGGCAAGCCTACGAGCAGGCTCGTGAGCAGATGCTTTTTCTGACCGACATCCTGATTCAGGAAGTTCGCCGTTTTGATACGGATATTCCGGTGCTCAATGCGCGCGATTGCCTGTTTCGTATTTTCAGGGATGTGCGCTTTGCAAAGGATAAAAGCCCCTACAAAACCAATATGGGAAGTTTTATCGCTCCGGGTGGGCGAAAAAGCGAGTTGGGCGGCTATTACATTCACCTGGAACCCGGGGCTTCGTTTGTTGGTGGCGGGGTATGGTGTCCTTCGCCGGATGTTTTGCGGGCAATTCGGCAGGAGATTTATGAGTCGCCCGAAAGTTTTAAGGAGGTTTTGCACGACACCGACTTCCACCAGTACTTCCCCGATATCATGGGGGAGAAGCTAAAGACGGCGCCCAAGGGCTTCGATAAGGAGTTTGCCGATATCGATTTGTTGCGACCAAAATCGTATGCCTTCGGTCATTCGTTAACTGATGAAGAAGTTCTGAGTGAAAATTTGGTTGAAGAGGCCATCGACATGTTTCGCCAGCTAAGTTTCATGAATCGCTTCCTGAATGATGCGATAAAACACCGAAAATAGTAGCTGCTAAACAATAATAAAAAGTTCGTTCGTATAGCGGATTGGCCCAAAGAAGGGGTAAAAAGTAGTCGTTCGTGAAGTTGTTTTGAAAATGGGGTTACTTATTTGGGCTTCGGCGAATAAACTAGTGGATTAGTTTCTTCCCTTACAACCCATTTTCATACAAAAAAGCCGGAACGTTTGATTTCCGGCTTTTTTATGCGATCATGAGGATGTATTTTATTTCACTTCGCCGTGTTTAATCAACCATTCGGCAATTTGTACGGCATTTAAAGCAGCACCTTTTTTGATTTGGTCACCCACGCACCAGAATGTTAGCCCTTTGGGGTTGGTAATGTCTTTTCGTAAACGACCAACATACACATCGTCCTTGCCGGCAACAAACAAGGGCATCGGGTATTCTTTGTTTTGCGGATTATCGATCACCGTCAAACCCTCAAATTTTTTGAAGGCTTCACGTACCTGATCAACGCTCAGTTCTTCTTCTGTTTCGAGCCAGATGGCTTCGGAGTGCGAACGAGCTACCGGAACGCGCACACAGGTGGCGCTTACCTCGGTGTTGGCGTGCATAATTTTCTTGGTTTCCCAGTTCATCTTCATTTCCTCTTTGGTGTAGTCGTTGTCCAGGAAAACATCAATGTGCGGAATCACGTTCATGGCCAGTTGATAAGCGAATTTGTCAACAGTTGCTTCTTCGCCGCGGGCCAGCTGTTTGGTTTGCTCTTCCAGCTCGGCAATACCCTGTGCGCCGGCGCCACTGGCTGCTTGGTAAGTGGCTACCTGTACCTTGGTGATTTTCGACAGGTCGTGGATCGGCTTTAAGGCCACAACCATCTGGATGGTCGAACAGTTGGGGTTGGCAATAATATTGCGGGGACGTACCAACGCATCTTCCGGGTTTACTTCAGGCACAACCAAAGGCACATCGTCGTCGTAACGGAATGCACTGGAGTTATCAATCATGATGGCACCATGCTTGGTAATGGTTGAAGCAAAATCTTTCGAGATGGACCCTCCGGCCGAGGTTAATGCAATGTCAATATCTTTGAAATCGTCGTTGTGCTTCAGTTCTTTAACAGTTAGTTTTTTGCCTTTGAACTCATATTCTGTTCCGGCACTTCGCGCCGAGCCAAATAAAACTAACTCATCGAGCGGAAAATTCCGTTCGGCCAACACTTTTAAAAACTCCTGGCCAACCGCTCCACTTGCACCAACAATTGCAATTTTCATAGTTCGGAAAATTTTGTTAATTTAATTCATTAAAAATCAGTTTCGAACAAGCGAAACATAAAAGCCCCAAAATTAGTAGTTTACTTTTAAATTTTCACCCGATGAGTGCTAAATCTTGTTATTTTCTTGTGTTGGCGATCATCTTGTTAACAATTGACAGCGCGGGTCGCCCTGTATGGATGGAGAATTTTGCCGTCGCCGATAAAGGTTACTGGGGAGACGATGATGGCGTTTCGGTCCATTCCGATCTTTCAGGAATCGTGAACTGGACCCTGGATGTTGAGAACTGTGTTTTTGAGGCGTCGAACGATTATGTGAAAACGGTGAGCACCTCAGGCGGACGCTTCGAAGCACTGGACTGCGATGGTGAGGCTGTTTGGCGATCGGCCTGGATTGCTATCTCGGGCGAGGAGAATATATCCTGTCAGTTGATAGCCAAAGAAACCGGAAGCGGCAAAACCGAAGCCAACAAATATATTGCGGTTTATTACCGGATTGATGAGGGGGCGGAAACCTTATTTGAAACCAACGGCCATGTTGCCGGAAACTGGGGCGAAGCCGAGGTGCGGCAGGAGGGTTTGACCGGCGACTCGCTTCAAATTATTATCCGGATGAAAACAACGTATGCATCCGACAAAATTATGATCGACGATATCTTGGTGGAAACTCAAGAGCCGCCGTTGTTGCCCGAAAATTTAGCCGCTGCGGGCGATGTGCTGCTGAACGAGCTGCTTTTTAACCCCTATCCCGATTGTCCTGACTTTGTTGAGCTGGTGAATGTTTCCGATAAAACAATTCGTACCGATCATCTCCGGATTGCTTCGCGCGATGGTGACGGCAACCTGAAGCAAGTGGAGCCGCTTTCGGCTTATGCCGACTACCTGGAGCCCGGTGGCTATGCTCTTTTTTGTGAAAATCCGGATACCCTTTCCCTGCTTTATCCGCAGTCTTGCCCGGAAAATTTCCGGATGGCCGATCTCCCTTCGATGCCCAATGATGGCGGCGTTGTCGTGTTGCTGGATGATTCACTGAATGTATTGGATGAGCTGGTGTATAGTGAGAAAATGCACAATCCGCTGGTTGCCGATGAAGAAGCTGTCTCGTTGGAGCGAAAATCATTTAGCCGGGCAAGCTCCGATTGGGAAAACTGGACTTCGGCGGCTGCCGCCTCGGGATTTGCAACTCCCGGGTGCCCCAATTCGATGGCAGAGGTGGCGACGGATGACACAAGCGTTCGACTGGAGCCCAAAGCCATCTCGCCCAATGGCGATGGTTACAACGATTATCTGACGATTCGTCTGCAACTGAGCCGCCCGGATTGGATTGTCAATAGTCGTGTGTTCGATTCGGCCGGGCGGCTGGTCGGGCAGCCCCAGAAAAATGTAACAATCGGGCAGCAGGCTGATCTAACCTGGGACGGTAAGCGCGAAAACGGGCAGGAGCTGCCGGCAGGTATCTATGTCTTTTTTATTGAATTGACGAATCTGACTGGCGAGGAGCTTGTTTTTAAGAAAAGTTGTACCATCGTCAATGGAATTATGTAATTTAGTGGCAATTGCCAAAAACAACTATGAAGCTAAACCTTTATTCATTCGCATGGAAGGAAGTCAGACGATCATCTTCGTTTGGTAGAAGCATTGCAACAACCATCATGCTGGTATTCCTGGCTCTTTATTTCACACTTGTTTTTCTTTCAATGGGAGTTTTTGTGATTCCCAAAGTACTTGCCGAAAAATATCCGGGGCACGAAATGACAAGTGTTCTGAACAGTTATCTGTTGATTTATTTTGCTTTTGATTTGGCTGTCAGGCAAATGCTACAAAACTTACCAACGATTAGTTTTAAGCCATTTATCATCCAAAATATAAAGAGAAAACAGATCGCCCGGTATCTCCTGACTCGTTCTTTACTTCATTTTTTCAATTTGCTCCCGTTTTTTATGATCATGCCGTTATTTTTCCGAATAGTGATCCCCGATCATTCAACAGCAGCAGCGTTGGGGTGGCTGGTAAGTATTGTTTTACTGATCCTGACGAACCACTTTTTGACGACTTATTTGAAGTGGTGGATCAACGAGAGCAACTACGGATTTTATGTTTTTGCCGGCATATTTTGTGGACTGTACGCCGTAGATTACTTTGGAATAGTCGACCTAACCGGGTTGTTTGGTCAGCTTTTGGATAAAGTCATGCAGAACCCTGTTCTTGTGTTGGCGTTATTCGTCATACCAGTTCTGTTTTACTGGTTGAATTTGCGCTATTTGGTAGCCAATCTCTACCTGAATTTGGTTGAGCGAAAGCAGAAAGATTCGAATGTTTGGGATTTTAGCTGGATGAGTCGCCTGGGGGATTACGGCAAGTTTGTTTCGCTCGATGTTAGGATGATTTGGCGTAATAAACGACCGCGCACTCAGTTCCTGATGACGATTTTGTTTTTGGCTTACGGCTTGCTGATTTATAAAGATGTTGATAAAGGGATACCTGAAGGAATTTTGATTCTGGGAGGCTTGTTGATGACCGGAATGTTCTCCATCTCCATCGGCCAGTTTTTTCCGGCATGGCACAGTCGGTATTTTTCCATGTTGATGACTCAAAACTTCAAGATGAAGCAGTTCCTGCAGGCTTTCTATTATCTGAATGTGGTTGTGTCGTTCGTGTATTTTCTGGTGACATTGGTCTACGGTATCATTGATATTCGGATTATATATTTCAACACCGCACTCTTTTTTTATCACGTTGGGGTGAATATCAATCTGATCTTCTTGTTTGGAAGTGGAAGTAAAAAGGCGGTCGACTTGGGCGGTTCGGCTATGTTTAATTATCAGGGGATGGGCGCTTCCCAATGGTTGATTGCTTTCCCTTTGTTGGTCGGGCCAATTGTTGTGTTCTATCTTTTTAAGTGGACGACCGACTCAATTCCGGCGCTATTGATGATGGGAGCAATCGGAATTGTGGGCATCCTGCTTCAACCTCAATTGTTTAATTACTTCGCTAAGAAGTACAATAAAAATAAACATCGCATGATTCGCGATTATAAAAACTCTTAGTCATGATTGAAATAGTAAACCTCATAAAGGCTTATCAAAAAGAAATTGTTCTGGATATTGCCGAATTAACGATTGAAAAAGGAGAACTGTTTGGTCTTGTCGGGAACAATGGAGCTGGAAAGACAACCTTGTTTAATTTGATTTTGGATTTGATTGTGCCATCAAAAGGCCATGTGACTAGTCAGGGGATTATCGTTCATGAATCGGAAGACTGGAAAGCCTTTACCGGTGCTTTTATCGACGAAAGCTTTACCATTGGCTACCTGACTCCCGATGAGTATTTTGCATTTGTCGGTGGTTTGCGCGATATGAATCAGTCGGACTTGGAACTTTACCTGAAGGATTTTGATGAATTTTTTAACCGGGAGATCCGGGGGAAGAAAAAATTCATCCGCGATTTGTCGAAAGGAAACCAAAAGAAAGTCGGTTTAGCGGCAGCCATGATGGGAAAACCGGAAGTGGTAATTCTTGATGAACCTTTTGCAAACTTGGATCCGAGCTCGCAATATAAATTGCGAAGCCTGATTAGAACGCAGGCCGCCGAGCAAGGTACAACATTCCTGATCTCTGGCCACACCCTCGATAATATTACGGAAGTCTGCACCCGCATTGTTATTCTCGAAAAAGGAAAGATTGTGAAAGATGTGCCAAAAACAGCAACAACGCTGAAGGAGTTGGAAAACTTTTTTGCCGGGGTGAAAGAGCCGGACACCTTTGTTTTGGATTAAAGCTTTTTTGTGATAAAACAGCACGTTGCCCGATTTGGTCTTTTATTCTTCCGGATCGGGCTTTTGTTTGTAACCCGGTTATGCTGTTATAAAACAACCGTATTAACATACTTCATTTTAAGTAACTTGGAAACTAGCCCATATTCCGGTTCGTATACGTCATTAAAGTGCTGCTGATCATGAACGGTGTTCATCATTCTCTTTGGGGAATCTGCTGAAGTTGATCCGGTTCGCGAACGAACCTTGCCTCTAAAATGAAATTGCCCGATCGTTCTTAGTTAATCGAGAAAAACCAAAGTCATGGAAGTCAAAAAATATCCGAATGTCGATCTGGATCGTTATCACGGCCTTTTTGTTGAGATTGGCCTGATTTTGGCATTGGGGATTTGCTTTTTTGCTTTCGAGTTGAAATCCCCGGTAAAGGAAGTTGAGACTTTAAGCGGAGTAACAGTCCAGGAAATCGAAACAGAAATAATTCCCATTACCAGACAGGAACAAGTACGCCCACCCGAACCTCCGCCACCACCCAAGGTTGTAGAGGTGTTGAATATTGTGGCCAACGATATTGAGGTTGAAGAAGAATTGGAGATTCAGGATACTGAAGCCGATGCCGAAACAGCGATCGAGGTTACTCCAATTGCTACAACGGTTGAGCGCGAAGTGGAGAAGGAAGAAAAAGAAGAACCGATTTTCTACATTGTGGAGGAAATGCCGGAGTTTCCTGGCGGCGAGATGGCCCTACGCCGATTTATTGCCGAGTCCATTAAATATCCTGTTATTGCCCAGGAAAACGGCATCCAGGGCAAGGTGTATGTGAGCTTTGTGGTCGACAAAGAAGGCCGCGTAACCAATGCCCGGGTGATCCGAAGTGTGGATCCCTCGCTCGATAAAGAGGCTTTGCGGGTTGTAAACAGCCTGCCTCGCTGGAAACCCGGCGTGCAACAAGGACAGCCTGTCCGGGTTGCTTTCAGTGTACCCATTAGTTTTGTGTTGCAATAGTGCCGCGATGTGTCAACAAGCTGAGCTTGTCTGTTTGGGCAGACTCGGCTTGTTAACGAACAAGCTGATTTGTTGAAATTGCAGCTTGCGGGGACAGCTTTGGCCTGTTCGCCCTATCTTTGCCTTTATGGAAAACAATTGCAGTATTCAGGGGCAGTCGCTGACATTGCGCAGCGGCATGACAACAATCCTGGACAACATCTCATTTTCGTTCCCTTTGGGCACATCGTTGGCAATTACCGGTAGCTCGGGCAGTGGTAAAACAAGCCTGGGGCGCTTAATTGCCGGTCAGTTGGCACCCGGTTCGGGAACGCTGGTGATGCCCCGGAACGTGAACTGTGCAATGGTATCGCAGCAAAATAATTTTTTGTCCTTGTCGGGGCGAAGAAGTACCTATTACGGACAGCGTTACGAAAATCAGGGGATGGATGATAGCCCGACGATTCTGGCCTATCTCGAAAAGATTGCCGCCACAACAAAGCCGGCGGCAGGCAACGACGATGTTGCCGCGGTCATGGAAACCATGCACATTGCCCATCTGAGTGATCGTAAGCTGCTTCAGCTCAGTAATGGCGAGAGCAAGCGCACGCAGTTGGCAGCAGCCTTGCTGCAAAAGCCCGATGTGATGGTGCTCGATCAGCCTTTTGTTGGCCTGGATGTAACATCGCGCGAGAAGTTGAGCCGGTTGATTGCTCAACAGATGCAGGCGGGCATTTCGTTTGTGATTATTTGTTCACCAACTATGATCCCCGAGGGCGTAGCACAAGTTCTTGAGTTGCACGAAGGCCAACAGCTGCAATACTGCCCGGCAGTCGACTTTCAGCCGCAAACAGGCCAATCGGACAGTGAGATGGAGCCCATTTCGCCGGAATTGTTTTCGGGCCTGGTTCGCCACAACGAGCAGTTCAATCAGGTTGTGGGGATGCGCAACGTGCAGGTTACCATTGGAGGAAAGCAAATATTAAAAGATATTGATTGGCAGGTGAAGCCCGGCGAGCAATGGGCGCTGTTGGGGCATAATGGCGCCGGCAAGTCAACCCTGCTGAGCCTGGTGACGGCCGACAATCCACAGGGATACACCAACGACCTGGTGCTTTTTGATCGGCAGCGGGGCTCGGGCGAAAGCATCTGGGATATTAAAAACCGCATTGGTTTTGTGTCGCCCGAGTTGCATTTGTACTTTTTGCGGGGCGAGGGGATTTTCAACACCATCCCGGGCTTGCAGTCGACGCCGCACAGCCACTACGATGCGCTAAGCTGCATGGATGTGATTGTGTCGGGCTTTAAAAACGAGATTGGTTTTGCCAGTCAGCCCACCGATTTGGAACGCGATTTGGCCGAACGCTGGTTTCCGGTGTTAGGGCTGGAGCATTTGCAGGGGCACCTGTTTGTTCAGGCTTCGCTGGGCGAGCAGCGGGCTTTGCTGCTGGCGCGTGCCCTGGTGAAATCGCCGGCGCTGCTCATCCTGGACGAACCTTGCCAGGGGCTCGACGAGCAACAAACAGCGCGCTTTGTGAATCTGCTCGATCAGCTGTGCAAGCATCTGCGCACAACCATGATTTACGTAACTCACCATCGCAACGAGATTCCGGCTTGTGTGTCGAGGATGCTCGAGCTGGAGGGTGGCATGGTGAAGTTCAAGGGCGATTTTAACTGATATATTTCATCTTCTGATGATCGGCAAAAGTGCCAAAATCGCTTATTTTTGTTGAAAACAATTCAATCTGATTCCTATGAACAACAACTTTTTCGTCAAGTCGCACGGCTTGGGTAACGACTACATTGTGATGGATAGCCACAAGGTCGATTTCGAATTCACCGAGAAAAATATTCAGCTGATTTGCGATGTCCACTATGGCATTGGCTCCGATGGTATTTTGGTGCTGGTTGATAGCGACAAGGCTGATTTTGGCCTGCGCATTTTGAACCCCGATGGCTCGGAAGCCGAGAAAAGCGGCAACGGCTTGCGCATTTTTGCCAAGTTCCTGTTCGATTACGGCTATACGACAAACACCTCGTTTTCGATTGATACCCTTGGGGGCGTGGTGCAGGCCGCCGTTATTCAGCAGGAAAACGCCAAAGCCCGGACCATTAAAGTTGATATGGGTGCTGCCATTTTTGAGTCGGAAAAGGTGCCGGTGAAGAGTGAACTCCCGGAATGTTTAGATGATCTTTTGGAATTGGACGAGGTGAGCTACAAGATTAACTGCGTGTCGGTTGGTAATCCGCACTGCGTTGTTCTCAAAGACGAGCTGGTGGTGGACGAGATCATGCAATACGGAAGTCAGATTGAAAACCACCCGAAATTTCCGAACCGCATCAATGTGCAGTTTGCCAAAGTGATTTCGCCCGATTTGGTGGAGATCCTGATCTGGGAGCGCGGTGCCGGTTGGACCCTGGCCTCGGGCAGTTCGTCGAGTGCGGTAGCTGCCATCATGGTGAAGAAAGGACTGACCAACCGCAAGCTAACACTAAGAATGCCCGGCGGCGAATTGAAGCTGGAGGTTGATCCGGACTGGCAAATCCGGATGACCGGCGAAGTGCGCGAGATCTGCTCGGGCGTGTTGAGCGACGAGCTGCTGAGCGAGCTAATTGGATAAAAAGAAAATGCCTACGATATTTTAGCGAGGGCTTTTAGCGAGGGTTTCACTTGTTAGCGAGGGCTTCACTTGAAGTGAAACCCTCGCTATTCTTTAGTGAAGCCCTCGCTAAAATATATTTTCGCAGCTTGTTTAGAGAATTGCATCAGCGGCTGAACAAAAACGCTAAATATTTGTCAAATCATTCGGGATTTACCAGCTGCAGGATTGGATTGAAAGCAGAACCACTGATTTATTGATATCTTTGTAGCTCTATTTTGAATGCAGTTCGGTTTACGAGCCTGAAAAACAGATTAAACAGTGAAGAATATGATTGGGAAAAAATTACCCTTTACCAAAGAACAGATTGAGAAAGTCATTGAAAGTCACCCAACGCCGTTTCACATTTACGATGAAAAGGCGATGATGGACTATGCGCGTTATTTCAACGAGTCGTTTGCGTGGAACGAAGGCTTCAAGGAATATTACGCCATTAAAGCCGCTCCGAACCCTTACCTGATGAAGCTTTTGCGCCAGGAAAATTTCGGCATCGACTGTAGCTCAATGGCCGAGTTGGTGCTGGCTGAACGTTTGGGCATGCGTGGCGAGGAAATCATGTTCACCTCGAACGATACGCCGGCTTACGAATTTCAGAAAGCCATGGAGTTGGGTGCCATCATCAACCTCGACGATATTAAGCACATCGACTATCTGGAGCAACACGCCGGTATTCCCGAGTTGGTTTGCTTCCGCTACAACCCGGGAGCGCTCAAAGAGGGTAACATCATCATTGGTAATCCGGAAGATTCAAAATATGGCTTCACCCGCGACCAATTGTTCGAAGGGTACAAGCGCTTGGCTGCTAAAGGCGTAAAACGTTTCGGTATTCACACCATGGTGGCTTCCAACGAGCTGGATGCCCATTATTTTGTGGAAACCGCCGACATTATTTTCGATACCATCGTTGATTTGTCCAAAGAACTGGGCATTCGCTTCGAGTTTGCCAACCTGGGTGGCGGTATCGGCATTCCGTACAAAAACGAACACAAGCCCGTCGACCTGAAAATTGTGAGCGACGGCATTCGGGAACGCTACGAAAAATACATTGTGGCCAACGGGCTGGATCCGCTGAAGATTTTCTTCGAGTCGGGCCGTGCCATCACCGGGCCTTACGGATACCTGGTGTCGGAGGTGCTGCACATTAAAGAAACCTATAAGAAATATGCCGGGCTCGACAGCTGTATGGCCAACCTGATGCGCCCCGCGTTGTATGGTGCCTACCACCATATTACGGTGTTGGGAAAAGAAAAAAGCAGCTGCAATACCCTTTACGATGTTACCGGCTCGCTGTGCGAAAACAACGATAAGTTTGCCATTAACCGCTTGTTACCCGAAGTTGAACCGGGCGACCTGGTGGTGCTGCACGATACCGGTGCACACGGTCACTCCATGGGCTTTAATTACAACGGTAAGCTGCGCTCGGCCGAGTTGTTGCTGCGCGAAAACGGCGAGGTGGTGCAAATCCGCCGGGCAGAGACCTTGGAAGACTACTTTGCAACCCTCGATTTCGGTGGTTTGAAAGACTTTGAATAGCTAAGATCAAAATAAATTACGAGAGAGCCGGGAATGTGAATTTCCGGTTTTTTTCGCTCTTCAACCAAGCGTTTGCGCTTTTTTGTACCTTTGGGTTTATGACCAAACTGCTGAAGATCGGCTTCGATGCCAAACGCGCTTTTATGAACCCTACCGGGCTGGGTAGTTACAGCCGCAATACCATTCAGGCTTTGCAGGCTTCTTATCCCGGCAACGATTATTATCTGTTCACGCCCTCGGTAAAAGCCGGTTTGTTTACCGCGCCCGATCCGATGGTGACTATCGCTCCGCAGGGGCAATGGTGGAAAAGCGTGAAGCCGGTGTGGCGGAGCTACAAAGTGACCGAGCTGTCGCAAAAAATGGGCCTCGACCTGTTCCACGGCTTAAGCCACGAGCTGCCTGTTGGCCTCGAAAAAGCCGGCATCCGCTCGGTGGTTACTTTTCACGACCTGATCATTCTGCGCTACCCCAAGTATTACCGGGCTGCCGATCGGCGCATCTACTACCGCAAGTACAAGCATTCCGCGCGCGTTGCCGATAAAATTATTGCCATCAGCGAGCAAACCAAGGACGATTTGATGCACTATATGGGCGTTGACGAGTCGAAGATTGAAGTGCTGTACCAGTCCATCAACCCGCTGTTTTTCGAGAAATCGGCGGAAGAAGCTTTGGCCGCCACGCGCGAGAAATATCGCCTGCCCGGCGAGTTTATCCTGATTCCCGGAACGTTGGAGAAACGGAAAAATCAGGCCAATGTGTTGAAGGCCATTCTGGAACAGAAAATCGACATGCCGGTTGTTGTTGTGGGGAAAATGACCAATTACATGAAGGAGTTGAAGGAGCTGGTGGCCGAACTGAAAGATCAGCTGATTTTTTTGCAGTATGTGCCCATGCAGGATCTGGCGCATCTTTACCAGCTGGCGCATCTCTGTGTTTTTGTGTCGCAGTTCGAGGGTTTTGGCCTGCCCGTTGCCGAGGCGCAGGCTTGTGGCTGCCCCGTCGTGACCGCATGGCTTAGCTCCATGCCCGAGGTTGGCGCACAGGCCGCAACTTATGTCGATCCCTTCGACCCCGAATCGATTGGATACGGGCTGATGAGCCTGCTGAACAACGCCAACCAACGCGAACAGAAAATTGCACTGGGCCACGAAAATGCCGAACGTTTCCGCCCCGAGCGTTATGCCGACGATTTAATGCGAATTTATCAATCATTATAACATGCACGAGGATATTAAAAAAGCACTGGAAGTGCTGCAACAAGGAGGGGTGATTTTGTACCCCACCGATACCATCTGGGGAATTGGCTGCGATGCCACCAACGAGGAAGCCGTGAAACGGGTGTACGACATTAAAAAGCGGGCCGACTCGAAAAGTATGTTGGTGCTGATGGAGAACATCAACCTGTTGGAACGCTATATGAACGAGGTGCCCGAGATCGCTTACAGCTTAATTGAGGTGACCGATAAGCCGATGACCATCATTTATCCGGGGGCAAAAAATTTGGCGCCCAACCTGCTGGCCGACGATGGCTCGGTGGGCATCCGGCTAACCACCGAGCGCTTTAGCCAGCAGCTTATTCAGCGCTTCCGCAAGCCCATTGTCTCTACCTCGGCCAACCTGAGTGGCCAGCCCGCGCCGGCAACTTTTGCCGAGGTGAGCGACGAGATTAAGCAAGCGGTGGACTATGTTGTGGAGTACCGCCAGGACGATGTTGCCCCGGCCAGCCCTTCCAGCATCATTAAGCTGGGTGTTGGTGGCGAAATCAAAATTATTCGCGAATAGGCTCCTGCTTTTCGGTAAAAGGCTGAATTTGAATCTAAAACGACACGAAGCGTTCATGGCTCCGTGTCGTTTTTGTTGGAAGGTGCAAGCGGAAATGATGCCGCCGCGGCTGATTTTCGCAGAACCGCAGTCAATTTTCACAAAAACGCATCAACTTTTGACAAAACCGCACTCAATTTTGATAGAACCGCAGTCAATTTTGGCAGAACCGCGGCTGATTTTCACAAAACCGCGCGGTTTTGTTGGTCGCAACTGCGGTTGAATCATTTTCGGCTGCGTAGTTGTAAGTTGAAAAGCCCGGTTGTTGGTGCCGTTCAGCGCTGCGTTTGTTGCAGCAGGCCGGTTTACAGTTCTTTCACCTGTCCCGATCCGCCAATCGACTGATCGATGCGCGGGTTTCCTTCATAATAAATACTTCCCGAGCCCAGCACGCGGGCTATCAGGCTGTTGGTGCAATGAATGTAAGCATTGCCCGATCCGGAAACACGCACGGTAACGTCGCGGCTCTCAAAATGGGTTCCCCGAAAGCCGCCCGAGCCGCTAATGTTAATGCTCAGGTCTTCGGCCTCGCTGTTGCCGGCCAGTTCCATATTGCCGCTGCCCGAGATGATGGCTTTCACGCGTTCCGATTTCAAATCGTCGAGTTTAATGCTGCCGCTACCGCTTAAGGTGAGGCTTAGGATGCGCGCTTCCAGCGGGCCGTCGTTGTCAATATCGCCCGATCCGGACACGGTCAGGGCTGTAATGTCGGGCACGGTGATGAAGATTTCAATCTTGCCGGTTTCAAAATCTTTCCACAGCAGGTTTTTGGTTTTGAAGCGGATTACCAGCTCGCGGTTTTTCACTTCGGTCACCAACTCGTCCAGGGTCGATCCTTTGGCCACAATCTCAACCGATTGTTTGTCGCCCTGTTCCAGATGCAGCTTGGCATCAACACGCAGGTTAATTTCTGAAAAAGCTTCCAGCTCGCGGCTCTGGTTGTCGGCCTGAGCGTAGTTTCCTGTCAGGAGCATCAGCGCCATCAGGAGGCATGTCATCATTGTTTTCATGGTTTTCAATTTTGCTTGTTTTCGGTGTGAAAAAAAGAATTGTTTGTTTCGAAAGACGCACCACTGCCGCAAATGTTGCACCGGCGACAGTCCTTACAGATCAAAAATACCTTCGGGGCATTCCATTTCAATTTCGCAGGCTTCCTCGTCGAAACGGGTCAGAAAGTCTTCGCTGAAGGGGATCATTACTTCCTGCTGGCCGTACTCCACGGTAAAAAGCAGGTTGCCGGCATAGTCGTCCACTTGCAGGATTTTGCCAATGCGCCCTTTGTTGCTGTCGAACAAGGTGTAGCCCACCAGTTGGTGCAGCGACAGGTCTTCCTGATCGGCGATGAAATCCTCGCGGGCAATGTAGACCGATGTGCCGCATATTTTGCGGGCCTGTTCTTCGTTGTCAATCCAGTCGAAGTGCAGTAAAGCCGTTTCGGCCGAGCGGAAGCGCAGTCCTTCTTCGCGCAGGAAGAAAGGCACCAGCAAACCATCGATTTCGAGGAAGATGGTGGGCATTTCTTCCAGGCTCAGGTCGTATCCGGCTTCCAGCTGAAGGGTCACCTCGCCTTTAATGCCATGTGGCTTTTGCAGGTAGCCAATTTTAATGCAGTCGTCTTTCGGTATTGTTTCCATAAAAGCAAAAATAAAAAAAGCGACAGACTTTTCTATCGCTTCGGCTTATCAGGTGTATAAATACCGTTTGATGTTTCGTTTGGGGGTTTTCTCGAACTCGGTTTCCACCAGCTCCATGCGGCTAATCTGGCTGTATTTGGGCAGCTCCTTGTTCACGGCAAGGCGGTATTCTTCCATCAGGCGCGCAATTTCGTTGGCTTTATCCTGATGGTGTATGTCCAGGCTTTCGTGGTCGGGGTACACCAGGGCAACCAGCTTGGCGTCGCGTTCAACCAATACCGATTCTAAAATGAAGTGGCAGCTGCTTAGCTTGGCTTCAATTTCTTCGGGGTAAATATTTTGTCCCGAGGGGCCCAGCAGCATGTTCTTGCTGCGCCCGCGAATGTAGATGAAGTTGTTGGCATCGGTCACGCCCAGGTCGCCGGTGCGCAGCCAGCCATCCTGGTCGATGGCCTGTGCCGTTGCTTCGGGGTTTTTGTAGTAGCCGGCCATCACGTGGTCGCCCTTCACCATAATCTCGCCTACCTGGGTGAAGGGATCGGCCGAATCGATTTTCAGCTGCATGCGGTCCACCAGTACGCCGGCCGAGTGGGGACGGGTTTTGTTCCAGCCCTGGTACGATATCAGGGGCCCGCATTCGGTCATGCCGTAGCCAATGGTGAAGGGAAATTTGATGGTGCGGAAGAAATCTTCCACCTCGCGGTTCAGGGCAGCTCCGCCAATAACGATCTCGTAAAAACGGCCGCCAAAGGTGTCAGTCAGCTTTTGCCTTACCTTTTTATACAGCAAGCCGCGGATGCCGGGAACCTTCAGCAGAAAGCTCATCAGGGGTTTTTCAAGGGCCGGTTGAATCTGCTTGTTGTAAATTTTTTCGATGATCAGAGGCACCGACAAAATTAAGTGCGGCCTGATTTCTTTAAATGCCTTGACAATGACTTGTGGCGTGGGGGGCTTGGTGAGAAAGGTGATGTGGCAGCCGCTGGTTGCCGGAAACAGAAACTCGAACAACAGCCCAAACACGTGGGCCATGGGCAGGAAGGATACCATCTGATCGCCCTGCTTCAGGGGCAGTCGTTCGCGGGCAAAGCGAATGTTCGACGTCAGGCTGCGCACGGGCAGCATTACCCCTTTGGTAAAACCCGAAGTGCCGCTGGTGTACGAAATCATGCAGATGTGCTCGTCGGCCAGCTCGCGGGGCATGAAAAGCTCGTTGCTGAAGGGTGGCCGGCCGGGCACGGGCAGGCGCCAAAAGTTGAGGATCTGCGCACTTTCGGCCCAGATTGGATCCATGCGTTGCAGGCTGAGAACGGCTTTCAGAGCCGGCATTTCCTCCAGGCTCAGCTTTTCGAGCAGCTGCTCGCCGGCAAACAAGATCTTCGACTCGCTGTGGCGAACAATGTGGTGCACATCGGCCGGGTTAAAGTCGGGCAGGATGGGCACGGCCACCGCTCCATAGCTGACAACTGCCAGAAAGCTGATCGCCCAATGTGCCGAGTTGCGTCCCAGCAGGGCTACCTTGTCACCTTCTTCAATTTGGCATTGTTCCAAAAAACCATGGATCTGGTAAATTAGTCGGGCGGCATCGTGGTAGGTATAGCTTATTCCGCCGTAATCCGAGAACAGCGGCAAGTCGCTGTTGGTCTCAAAGGCTTGCTTGTACAAAGCAATTAATCCCATTTCATTCATTCCTAAATTCCTCATTAAGGCATTTTTGCGCCGGCAAAGCTAAGCTTTTCTTTTGGTTGTGCCAATTGTTCGGGTTTTGGGGCAGGCGAGTGCCGACGATCGAAAGCGGATAGCGCGGTAGCCGGGGAAGGCTATGCTCATCGGCTTACCGAAAAAAATGGAAATTAGCTGCTTTGCCCGCTTCGCCCGACTCTGGTGGCCAACTAATGGTTTGACTTCCAACAGATCGGACGGGGAGGGTAGGCGTACTTTCACCTTTTTTTATAATTTTGCCGCTTATTAATCTTTACACTTACAATTTGAAGATCATGAAAAAAATCTTGTTTATCCTCTTTGCTGTTGCATTTTCGGGTGCTGTTTATGCACAGAATATTCAGATGCATTACGATTTCGGGAAAGACCGCAAACTTGTTACAACAACTGTTGAGATGTTTCGTCCCGACAAGTACGGTTCAACTTTCTTCTTTATCGACATGGATTACGGTTCGGATGAGCGGAATGTTGACAATGGCGTTTCGCTGGCTTACTGGGAAATTGCCCGTGCCTTTAAATGGAAGGAAACACAGGCTATTATGCCGCGTGTGGAGTACAACGGCGGTACCATGAAAGTTTATGCTCCACCTTTTGTTGACAAATACGTTCCGATCGAGAATTGTTGGTTGGCCGGTGTTGAGCACACCTGGGCATCGAGTGACTTCTCCAAAATTCTGACCCTGCAGGCGAACTACAAACGCATTAAAGACAAGGAAGATGCTTCGTTTCAGTTAACGGCTGTGTGGACCGTGAAAATGGCCGAAGGAAAATTGGTATTCAATGGTTTTGCTGATTTCTGGAAAGAAGAAATGGGATGGGGAACTAAGAAATTCCGTTTCCTGACCGAGCCTCAGCTTTGGTATAACTTCTGCCCCAACTTTGCAGCCGGTACCGAAATTGAGATCAGCAGCAACTTTGCTGAAGATGGCTGGCAGGTAAACCCGACTTTGGCGGTGAAATACACATTCTAATCCAAATAGTCAATCATTATGCTGGATAACTTTTTTAAGATTTCGGAGCGCGGATCGTCGTTCCGCAAGGAAATCATCGGGGGGGTCACAACCTTCCTGACGATGGCCTACATCATTTTTGTGAACCCGAACATTCTGGGCGATGCCGGAATGGATCGGAATGCCCTGATTACGGTAACCATTGTGGCCGCGGTTATTGGTACGCTGCTGGCCGGTGTTTGGGCTAAAGTGCCTTATGCCATGGCCCCCGGGATGGGGCTGAATGCCTTCTTTACCTATACCCTGGTGATTGGTGCCGGCGTGGAATGGCAAACAGCGCTTGGGGTGGTGTTTATTTCGGGGATTGTGTTCCTGGCCTTAACGGTTACCGGTATCCGAACCAAAATTATTCATACCATTCCGCTGGCTTTGCGCCTGGCGACGGGTGCTGGTATTGGTTTGTTTATCTCCTTTATCGGCTTCAAAAATATGGGATTGGTGGTTGCCAACCCGGCTACTTTTGTTGGCCTGGGGCCGTTTACACCGACCCTGCTGATTGGCCTTGTTGGTTTGATTATCACGGCTATCCTGGAAGTGAAAAAGGTAAGAGGCGGTATTTTCTACGGAATCATTATTACCACCATTATTGCCCTGATTGCCGGCGAGGTGAAAGCACCCGACACCTTGGTGTCGCTGCCGCCCTCAATTAGTCCCATTGCCCTGAAACTGGACATTATGTCGGCCTTGAGCTTTGGCTTGATCGGTGCGGTGTTCTCCTTCATGTTCGTCGACCTGTTCGACTCGGTAGGTACTATTGTGGCTTGTTCGTACGAAGCAGGCTTTGTGGACAAAGACGGTAAGGTGAAGTATGTCGACCGCATCCTGGAAGCCGATGCCGTGGCTACTGTGGCCGGCTCGTTGCTGGGAACCAGTACAACAACAACCTATATCGAATCGGCTTCGGGGATTGCCAACGGTGCCAAAACGGGCTTTGCCTCGGTTATTACGGCAGGTTTCTTTTTTCTGGCCTTGTTTTTTGCTCCCCTGATTGGCATGGTGCCCAGTTATGCCACTGCTCCGGCATTGGTGATTGTTGGGGTTTATATGTTTAAAAATATTAAGCAGATCAACTTTGGTGATTTTGCCGACTCTATCCCGGCATTTCTCACTATTGTGTTGATGCCGCTGACCTACAGTATTTCTACCGGTTTGTCGTTTGGGTTTATCTCTTACGTCATCCTGAAAGCTGTTACCGGCAAATTCGACGAGGTTTCGTGGCTGATGTGGCTGATTGCAGCCTTGTCGGTGGTGAACCTTTGGTTAGGTGTATAATTGATTTTAGCCTATATAGCAAAAAGGAGCAATCGGTTGGTTGCTCCTTTTTTTTTGAAAGTCTTCTTCGGGTGGTGCGCCCGCCTGCGGTAGGCAGGACTTTCAAATCGCACCGAAGATGCTTTGAATTGCGGTTCAGCTCGAAACTGAAGCACCGATGGAAATTGGCTCCTGAATGGCCGGTCGAGCTAAGCACCGATGGAAATTGCTTCCCGAACGGTCGGTCGGGGCAAGCACGGATGGAAATTGCTTCCCGAACCGCCGGTGGAGGCAAACACGCATGGAAACGACCTCTCAAAAAGAACAAGCTGTTTCCATTTGTTCATGATTGGCTCGTTCGAACCTAATGTTCCCTATTTTTTGCTGATAAACATAGAAGTGTTATGGTGATTAGGCGATGAATTTGTCATAACCTGAATGACGATTCGGAAAAGCACCTCTACTATTCTGCACCCCGCTGGTGCGCTATTTGTAAAGCGTGCCACTTTCATCCCTATTGGTGATTCCCTCCGAATCATGAATATTTTTTCGTGAAAGTCTCTTTTTCGACGCTTAAGCGATTGTTCCGTCAATTCTAATTTGTATAAAAAAGGATCTTTTGTCCTACCGGACGGGTTCTCATTTTTCAGCAATGGCTTTAGCCATTCAATACCGATTAGCTTCAAAAGTGTCGCATCCAATCACTTCGTTTCAATGCTCCTTTTTCAGTCTATCGGCATTATACCGTCCTATTTCAGAGTATAAATTTAGCCTGTGCAACGGTATAATTTGGGTAGCACTAAAGATCTTAGGTAGATTGTCCCGTCCCGTACGGGACGGAATTTCCCCCCGTCGTCGTTAAGCTACCCAAATAGCATCCCTCCGGGATTGCACTAAGCTTTTCGTTTGATTCCGGCCTTGATGAAAATAGGCCAACCGGTTCCCAACTTTTTCTCATTGATCGAAACGCCTTCTTTCTTGTTGATGACCTTTTAGAACGACAACCCGACAACTTATGAAAACAACGACAACAGCATAGTCGAAAACTACTACACTTTCATTCCTGTTGGTGATTCCCCGGAATCATGAATGTTTTCTGTATGTCTTACCACGCAAAGACAATAAGGCGCAATGTCAACAACTGGTTTTGATTAGAGGTGGAGCGAAAACCCGACAAACGGGCCACCCGGATCCCAAAGCTTCGGTCATTTGTCTATGCAGCCATTGATCATTGATCTAATTTGATTGTCGACGGATCAACAGCACTTCCTTTTTCGTCATAAGCTTCCAAAATCCGGGCAACTTTCCCGTCATTGTAGGAGACGATCATTTTGGGCTGTTTGTTCGGAAAATAGTGTTTCCAGATTCCTGTTTCGCTGTCGTTTCGGTATTTGCCGGATTTGTTCAGCGCTCCGTTTTCGTGGTAGAACGACCATTTTCCTTCTGCTTGCCCGTTGGTGTATTTTCCCTTTTGTTTGAGCTTGCCGTTGGGGTAGTAAATTTTCCAAAGCCCCGAGAATTTTCCGTTGGCGTATTTCCCCGAGATATAGACTGCGCCATCGTTATAGTACATGGTGCTTTTCCCCGACTTTTGGTCGTCGTTATAGTTGCTTTCTTCTTTTACCGAGCCTTGCGGGTAGTATGCGGTGTAAGGGCCACTCATTTTACCGTCGGTGTAGCTTACCTCCGATTTTAATTGCTCGTTGTTGTAGTAGGTTTTATAGTTGCCGTCAATAATTCCGTTCTTGTAGTTGAAGGACTTTTGTAAGTTCCCGTTTTCGAAATATTCACGGTATTCACCATCAAACTGCCCGTTTCGCTGTGTGGACTCAATCTTGGGCGTTCCGGTACTGAAATATTCGTTGTTGATGCCGTTAATCTCGTTGTCGAGGTAGTTGCGCTCAAAGCGTAATTTCCCGTCTTCGGTGTAACCAATTGCTTGCCCGGTAAGCTTGCCGGTTTGATAATGTGTTTTTTCCAAAACCGCGCCATTGGGGTAGTAGGTCGTCAGCTCACCTTCCAGTTTGCCTTCCTTCCATCTGCCAACCTGTTTCAGATTTCCGTTGGGGTAGTAAATGGCAAAATCGCCATTTTTCACACCTTTTTTGTATTCCGAGATTTCCTGTACCTGCCCCGATTGCTTGTAAATCGTCCAAATACTGTCGGGTTGGTTTTCCGAGTAGTAGCCCATTTGCGAGAGCGCTCCGCTGGGAAAATAATATTTAAAGCTACCGTGCCTGATGGTTTCGCCATGGACGATTTTCAGCTCGGCGATGGTCTTCGGAGTGACATTGTTTTCATAAAAAACGGTATCAATAAAAGTCTGGGCCGATACCGAGTAAGCGGTTATCAGAAATAGGAAGGGAAGCCAATGTTTCATTGCGTGCTATTTTACGGTGTAATCCAGAAGTGCGCCTTCCAGATCTTTATTGGGCGAATAGTCGAGTACGGCGGTAATCGAGTAATCGCCCGGTAACATGTTGTCGGGTAATTTCAATTCAACTGTTTTCTTCACACCGGGCAGTAAATTTATTTCGACCGCTTCAAGGGTGTTTTCTTCTGCGGTTTGCAGGTTCGAAACAATCAGGGACACTTTCGCCATTAGCACTTTGTCGCCTGTGTTTTTGATGTCGGCTGCCAAGGTTCCGCTTTGCGCTGTTTCCCGGAAATTACTGATTGTGGCACTTTCGTTTTGCCCCGAAGCCGGAGATTGAATAACATAAACTCCGATGCTGGGATTGATGATAATACCTGCTTTGGTGCTTTTATCGGCCGCCAGCATTTCGTTTTGCTCTTCAACTTCCTGAATAAACAGCGTGCCCCATTTGGTGGCATTGCCTTCTTCGCCGGCAGGGGTGCTTATGGTGATGTCAATCTTGGTGCTTTCGTTGGGTTGCAGCGTAAAAAAGGTCGGCGAAATGCTGAGCCAGGATTCCAGTGTTCGTTGGGTTGAACCAACTGGTTTGTAGTCGACATTGTTCAAACTGTCAACAACAAAGTCGCTTAAATTGATGGTGTAATCTTTAGGAGACGATGCGTGGTTGATGATGTTGAGTTGCATACGTCCGTTCTGCCCGGGTTCAAGGTTGAAGTCGAGCCGGGTAGGGGCAACTTCAAAATTTTGTGCTTCCAGAGCTGAAAATGAGAGGATGAGCAGTAACGTGGATAAAAGCTGTTTTGTCATTTTTTCCTGTTTAGTGCGAATGTTATTTCCCAAAATTAATGTTTCTTTTCTTTTCGCTTACCTCAAAGTCAAACTTTACCTCCGTGGCCTGGGAACAGTCGACTTGCGAGTTGTTCCGTTTGATCTGGAATTTCGACCCGAAAATATCATTTAAGGTTAACGTATAAGTTTGATTCTGCGGAAGGTATATCATGTAGTTCCCGAATTTGTCGGTCAGGGCCGAATAGGTTTTGCCCAGTTTGCTGGTGGCCGTAACGCGAATATTCTCCACGCTGATATCGCCCATGCTGGAGAAGTTTGAGCGGGTAAGCGTAATACTGCCGACTATTTTGGCAGCCTTTGAAAAAGCAATTTGCTGCATGTTGTCGGATCGTAAAGGGGTCGAAAATTCGCTTTCATCGAAATTGTAATAGCCATTCAGGTCAACCATCGGGTAGTACTTTATTTTGTATTGCCCGCAGGGTAGGTTTTTGTATTTGATAAGGCCATTTTGGGCTGATACCAAAGTCAACGCTGTGATTCGGCTGGCCCTGTTGTTGCCGGCTTCCGGCGTTAATATCGCTTTTATACCGGCAATGCGTTCTTCGTTTTCGTCGGCGATGTTGTTTCCGTTGTCATCTTTAAAAAACAGCAACTGGTAGTCGCAATAAAGTTTGTCATTATTTTTCGGGTTGAAGTGTTTGCTTATTTTGGCCTCCACGGCAGATAGCCCAAATTGATGTTCTCCGGTTTTCGATTTAAAGCTGACACTGGTATTCAGGTTGAAGTTGTTCTTGCTCCAGATGTCGATGCCCGCCTTTAGCGACAGTGGTGACGAGGTTTGGTCGGCTTCCTTTTTGTAGTAAGCCATCAGCGAAAAGCTGTTGTTGTGGCCGGGAAGGGCTTGTGTTAGCCCCATCCTCATTTCCAGTTGGTTGCTTTTTGTTTCAAGCTGCTTCAGTGTGGTCAGGTTGCCGTATCTGACATTGGCCGAAAATTGGGATTGGGACGACAGGCTGTAATCTGCATTGGTGGACAGATAATATTGCAACTTGCTGTTGCCGTCCTTCAGATGCATTTGCCCGATTTCAGCGTAGGCCCTTCCTCTGAATTTTTGCGTGTGGTATTGAACTGACGAAAAGGCGCCGTAGCTGTTTCCTTTAAGGTCGGATGTCAGGTTCGACGATTGATCAAGGGTGTTAAGCTGAAGTCCGCTGTACATATTCATTCGCGCCGCAATGGGGAAGGCGAATTGGCTTCTGTAGAGCCTGGAGCGCGACCAGGTGGAGGCGTCGGCAGTGTATGTGCTCTGAAAACCGGAGGAATAGAGGAATGACCAGGCCGTCCCCGATTGGTTGATCAGGTAGTTCAGGTTCAACTGTGTGTCCGAATTAAACTGATTGGAAAGGTCGCTGCTTGTTTTGGCAATCCGGTTGTTGAAAGTGAACTGCAGCTTTTTGTCCAGGTACAAACCCGACAAATCGATGTCCTGTAGAAAAGTTTGTTCCTGGCCGTCCAGCTTGTTGTTTTCGTTTTCGTAGTTAATATGGTACCGGGCACTGATCCATTGGCGCCTGAGTTCAGTGGTCTGGTCAAGCTGGTAGGTTGTGGCCTCGGTTTCCCGGTCCTGGTTGTAGCCGATGTTTGTCCGCGTTTTCAAGCCCGAAAAAGTCAGTTGGTGACCTGCTGCCAGCCCGTAATCCTGCCGGTTAATCGATTTGTTGCCAAACAGGCGTATTTGGTTGTAGCTGCCTATTTCAACCGATTTGTCGGCAAAAAGGCTGTTGCGTTTCATCAGTTGGTTTAACCCGCTTACCGACGATGTTCCGAGACCAAACGATTCATGTTCGGTTTGATAGTAGAGATCGAAATAGTTTTGCGTTAAAAATGTGCTGTCTATCTCCGACTGGAAATCCGACAGGTGTGCGCCGTAAATTAATTTTCCTTCATTCAGCGCGGTTTCTCCCTGCGCCGATGCGATACTCTGAATGTTACCGTCCTCGGATGCCAACATCCGATATTCAACCGTATTGCCGGCTTGCTTCGGGGAAGAGCTGAAATTATCATATTCATTTTCGAGCTTCGAGATGTACAGTAGCTGTTCGGTTTCCGTCTCGTTATTTTTTACAAGAACACGGACCGTGCTGTTTTCTAAGGGTTTGTTGCGATACCAGGATTTTAGTTTCAGCTTCAGCTTTTGGCTCCATTGGGTGTAGGCCGGTATATCTATCTCGTTTTCTTGTTTGGTTTCTACCAGCGCAAGTTCTTCCGAAGGGTGGAAGCGAATGGTGGCATGCTCCGGCACGTTCCCTTCATTTTGAGTGGTGTACCCAATTTCAATGGTTTCCTGATCGGGTTGAAAAGCGTAAGCCCGGGAGTCGAACACGAGCTTGAAATTTCGTTCAGCTTCGATCGTATAAGAAGTCGAACTTTCAACTCGCCGGTTGTTACAGGACGCTGTTGCAATTAGTTGGTAGCTGAAGTCGACGACGGATTCTTTTGAAGTCATCAGGCGCACAGGGACGGATTTTGTTGTGCCGGCGGCAATTTGCAGCGAGTCGGGAACCTGGGTTACCAGGCGACTTCCCTCGGGCGCTGCCAGTTGAAGGCTCAGCGATAAAGGTGATTGGCTTTTGTTTTCAATCCGAATGACGTTGAACAGAAACTTACCCGACTTGACCGATTGCCCTTCCTTAACCCAGGAAATGGCCAGCAGTTCATTGGCTTCCTGCCCGTAGATGTTCGTGGATAAGAAGCAGCTGAGTAATAGTAATCCAATAATAGTTGACAAGCGTCCCCGCATTATTTCAGCTTTAGTTTGAAGGTGCTGTGGTTAAACGGCCAAAGGTAGCGTTTTGCTTTTTTTGTGTGGGCCTGCGATGAAAAATTAAAGCCACCATTGAGATTTCAATAGTGGCTTTTGTATCGGATGCGTGTTGCAGGTTTTACAGTACTTCTGAAGCAACAAACTCCACTTCAGTTTTGTATTCCCCTTTTTTCAGGTTTTGGTCGTAGATGCTTGCACCGTTCATGTCGTTCTTTTTAGTCCCCATTTCCCAGTAAATGGTAAAGGCGTTGTCGCTGGCATCCCCGGCGTTTGTTGTTGAACCGTTGTAGCCCAGGATCAGGCGGCTTTGTTTCGACAATTTCAAAGGTTGTTGGTTCGAGTAGTCAGCAATCGTGTTTTTACCGGTGAATTTGGCGCTCAGCCCAACGTTGTCCAGCGGCATGGTAGCACCACTTGTGTGAGCGAAATCTTTTTTGGCGAAGAAACTCAGGTTCCAGTTTGCTGTGGCGCTGATTGTGCCGGTTGATTGGTAAGCTTTCTCGTATCCACCCAAACCATTTCTGAAGTCATTCAGTTCGTTGAATTCGAAAACGATGTCTGAATTGTCCATGTCCAGGGCGATGGTTGAGTTTAAACGGGCAGTCAGTGTGATGACTTCTGAAGATTCAACTCCGTCTTTGTCGTTAGATGCGAAAGAAGAGAAGGCGATGAAAGCCAAGGCGATGAATGTAAATACTTTTTTCATGATGTTCTTTTTTTTATTGTTATTAATTTTTTTTCTAAAAGTTGTCTGCAATTCTGCAAGTTCGATTAGATATAGGCAATTGCTGTGCCTTTGTTGTTAATCGCCAGTAAATCAGACTGATGGTTGTTTGTACCAGTTTTGGCTGCTCTTCGAAATCGAAGATGAAGATGCCGTTGAATTCAGGGTGATTGGGTGTAAGGTGTTGTTTGCCAGGGATGTGTTGGGCGTATTTCGAAAATGAAGAGAGTCTTCGAAAACGAAGAGAAAGTTTATTGAAAACAGGTGGGTTGAGGGGGGAGGATTTATAAACTCTCGGTAATGACGAACTGGACCGTTGTTGTGTAGGTGCCGCTTTTCAAATTCTGGTCGAGCAGGCTGCTTGGGCACATGTTTCCTCTTTGGGTTCCCATTTCCCAAAGGATGTCAAGCGAAATTTTGCTTTTCCCTTTGTTGTTTTTGTTTTTCCGGCCAGTGAGGAGAACGGTCGGCGAGAGCGAAAGTTTTTCGGTTTCGTTGTTTTGCCAGAGGATGAAATTGTTTTGACTTAAAATCTCGATCGAGAGGCCAATGTTGTCGGCCTGAATTTGGTGAATACCGTCCTGGTTGATCAGGTTCTGATCGGCAGAATAGACCAACTTCCAGCCAGTATTGGCTTCAATGCTAACTGAAGAGCGTGGGGGATTGTGTTGTCCGATTCCGTATTTAAAGTCTGAAAAGCTATTGAATTCGAAGGTCACAGGCTGTTTGTCGATGGCCAAAGAAATGTACGATTTATCATCTGAATCGCTGGCAAAGCCGATCATCCCGCTTGGCTGTACTTGTGCCTGAAGAGAAGTGAAATGGAGTAGGATGAAGAAAAACAATATGATGCCTGATGTTTTCATGTAGTCCAAAAATATCTGAAATTTTGAAATTAGAATCACCATGGCTTTACAAAAAAGAAAACCGTCGGTAGAATTTCCACCGACGGTTCGCGCACCACTAATCAATCCTTAGTTCCTCTTTTATGCGTATTTCGTTACAGTACTTCTGAAGCAACAAACTCCACTTCAGTTTTGTATTCCCCTTTTTTCAGGTTTTGGTCGTAGATGCTTGTACCGTTCATGTCGTTCTTTTTAGTTCCCATTTCCCAGTAAATGGTAAAGGCGTTGTCGCTGGCGTCCCCGGCGTTTGTTGTTGAACCGTTGTAGCCCAGGATCAAGCGGCTTTGTTTCGACAATTTCAGCGGTTGTTGGTTCGAGTAGTCAGCAATCGAGTTTTTACCGGTGAATTTGGCGCTCAGCCCAACGTTGTCCAATGGCATGGTGTTACCGCTTGTGTGCGTAAAGTCTTTTTTGGCGAAGAAACTCAGGTTCCAGTTTGCTGTGGCGCTGATTGTGCCGGTTGATTGGTAAGCTTTCTCATATCCACCCAAACCATTTCTGAAGTCATTCAGCTCGTTGAATTCGAAAACGATGTCTGAATTGTCCATATCCAACGCGATGGTTGAGTTTAAACGGGCAGTCAGTGTGATGACTTCTGAAGATTCAACTCCGTCTTTGTCGTTAGATGCGAAAGAAGAGAAGGCGATGAAAGCCAAGGCGATGAATGTAAATACTTTTTTCATGATGTTCTTTTTTTTTATTGTTATTAATTTTTTTTCTAAATGTTGTCTGCAATTCTGCAAGTTCGGTTAGATATAGGCAATTGCTGTGCCTTTGTTGTTAATCGACAGTAAATCAGATTGATGGTTGTTTGTGCCAGTTTTGGCTGCTCTTCGAAATCGAAGATGAAGCTGCCGTTGAATTCAGTGTGATTGGGTGTAAGGCCTTGTTTGCCAGTGATGTGTTGGGCGTATTTCGAAAATGAAGAGAGTCTTCGAAAACGAAGAGAACAACGGCCGATTTGGAGAGTCTGCCAGGGGGGATTAATTTGTTGGACGGTCTTCAGAAAAGATCGACTTGATTCAAGGAAATTACCAACAGGGATGAAAGTGATCGAATGCAGTAGAAGGCGATTGAAGGCAATAGAATACAATAAAAGGCTGGGGAGCTCGAAGAGGCTTCGAATCTCGAATTCGAGACAACAAATAACTTTGCGCCTTAGCGGCTTTGCGCGCATCGACTTTCAGAAAAACTCTCCCCTGAACTGAACCAATCCTAACGTATTGCTTCAGTTCTGTCCCCTCTCTGCGGGGGCTGAGAGGGGTGGCGCGAGCTCTGCGAGCGACGGGGTGAGTCAAGAAAACCAGGGTCGGGAACAAAAGTTTGCTAAAGAATAAGCTTTGCTTCAGGTTCGAGCTTAATCGACATTCAAAGCATCCCCGATGCGGTTGGAAACCACATCACCCAAAGTGACTTTCAGAAAAAATCCCGAAATCCTGCTACCGGGTTTTTGCCGGTTTTCAAGATTTCGGGATCACAAAAGAATGTACTTCTTGCTATTCCGGTAGGGCAATCTCGTATTTCTGCAGTCTGCGGTATAAGGCGTTCCATTTGAGGTTGAGTAATTTGGCAGCCTGGCTTTTGTTGTAGCTCACTTTTTGGAGTGCCCTTAAAATGGTCTCTTTTTCGATGATTTCCAGGTCAAAGATCTCCTGGAAATTAGATCTTGGCGCGGGATCCTCCGGAATAATATTTTTAAAATGTTCCATCTTTAAAGTGTGACTATCGCACAGGATAACAGCTCGTTCGACGATGTTCCGTAATTCGCGCACGTTGCCCGGGAAATTGTACTGCGAGAGCTTGTTGACTGTTTCCGGATCGATGCGGTTGATTTGTTTGCGCACCTTTGTCGCGAAATGTCTCATAAAATGGTCGAGTAGCAAGGGAATGTCTTCGCTCCTTTCGCGCAGGGGTGGCACGTAGATCTCAAAGGTGCCAATCCGGTGGAACAGGTCAAGCCTGAAATCCTTCCCGTTTTTGAGTTCGTCGATATTTTTATTGGTCGCCGAGATGATTCTGACGTCGAATATATTTTCATTTTGGGCGCCGACTTTAATGAATTTTCGATCTTCAAGAACCCGAAGCATTTTTATTTGCTGATTGATTGGCATATCGCCAATTTCATCCAGAAATAACGAGCCCTGGTTGGCTATTTCGAACCAACCTGCCCGATCGCCGATGGCGCCCGTAAATGCACCTTTTTTGTGTCCGAAGAATTCACTCTCGAACAGCGTATCCGAGATTGCCGACATGTTTACGGCGCCAAAATAATTTTCTTTTCTCGGGCTCATGTTGTGGATTCCGCGGGCAACCAGTTCTTTGCCAACACCGCTTTCGCCGGTAATAATGACCGATGTTGAGTCGCTTTGGGCAACTTTGGCCATCATCATCTTCACTTCGTCCATTGCCGGGCTGCAGCTGATGATGTCGTAGCCGTTGTGTCGCTCCAATTCGTTCCTGAGCACTTTTTGGTTCAGCTCGGCCGTTTCCAGCTTTTTGTTGATGCCCAGGAATTTTTCGGTGCGTTGTATGGCTAAAATAATCGATTCGTAGTCGAAGGGCTTTTGAAAATAATCAATCGCTCCTTCGGCCAGCGCGAGCGATGCCAGGGAGGCGTCTTCCTCGGGGCCGGTCATGATTGCTTCTGTTTTTGGGTAGTCGCTTTTTATGCGCTTCAACAGGCGCAGGCCGTTTCCTCCCTGTATGTTGTAGTCGATAATGACAATGTCGAAAGTTGTTTTGCGCAGGAGCTCCAAAGCATCGGTGGGGGCCTGAAGCACGTCGACATCGAAATCATTTTTTAAAATCGACCGGGCTAGTTTCCCGTAAAAACCGTCACTTTCAACGACCAGTATTTTTAGTTTTTTGTTCATGGCTCTTTGTTTTAAAGGTCCGTAGGAAGAATTACCCGTACTCGTGTTCCTTTGTCTTTTTGGCTGGTAACTGTCATCTTTGCATTGTTTGCTCCCAGCAGTTCGTCGCAAAGCAGCAAGCCGATGCCCGTTCCTTTTTCATTGTCCGTTCCGTACTCCGAAAAGAATTCATATTTATCCAAAACCTTCGCCAGTGCTTCTTCATCCATGCCGGTTCCGGAGTCCGCTATTTCACAGATTAGCGTATTTCCTTCCGGTTTCAGCGTGATTACGACAGAGCTGTTTTTGTTCGAAAACTTGATGGCATTGTCGATCAGGTTTTTGAACACAATTTCGAGTTGTGTTTGGTCGCCAACAACCATCGCTTCAGTATTCCCTTCAATTTTTAGGTTGATCTTTTTTTGTGTCGACTTTTCCGAGAACGATTGAACGATTGTAGAAAGCAGGTTCTGCAAATTGAACTGCGAAGGCTTGGGGTGAAGTAATCTTCGCTGGCTTTTCGACCACCACAAAAGGTTTTCGAGCAGCCCGGCGGCGGTGTCCGATTTTTTCTTCAGTTCGGTAAATAGCTCGGCTAAATCTTCTTTTTCCAAACAAATCCGCGGATTATTCATCAGTGCGTGCATCTCGGAAAAAACATTGATCGAGCCGTACAGGTCGTTGGAAACGGCTGTAAAGACTTTATTCTTTAGTTGATTCAGTGCTTCCAGTTCCCGGGCTTGTTGTTGAATGAGTTTGCGGCTGTTCACCAGGTCGATGTGGGTTTTTACCCGGGCCAGCAGTTCCTCTTTCCGGAAGGGTTTGGTAATGTAATCGACCCCGCCAATGCGAAAACCCTCGGTGATGCTCTCGATGTCGGATTTAGCCGTCAGGAAGATGATCGGAATATCTTTGTATTCGGGAATCTCTTTCACGTTTTTGCAAACCTCGAAGCCATCCATCACGGGCATCATGATGTCCAGGATGATGAGGTCGGGCGACACTTTTTCAATCAGTTTCGGCACGTTCATACCGTTGATTGACATGGCTACCTTGTAGCCATTTTCGCCCAGAATACTTCCGAGTACCTGCAGGTTATTTTTGTTGTCGTCGACGATCAGTAGGGTTGCCATAATTTATAACTGGGTTTTTAGCTTTTGGATTAGTTCGGGGTATTCCGAAAGTTTCTTTTCAATCTGATCAATATCAAAAGATTGCAGGCTTAAGTTTAGCTCGCGACAGTAATTGCTAAGGAACTGGCACGATTGCCCGAACAGGTAGTCGGACAGCTTTTGGCTGAAATCTTCGATTTCGTAGATGATCAGATCGTCTTTGATTTCTTCCCAGGTCCGGAAAAAATCGCCTTCCAGCTTCCCGATAATTTCCGGAAGATGCGATTTCAGCTGCGGGTCGATTAGCAAGCTTTGTTCGGTTTCTTTGGTGGCGATAGTCTCGTCTTTCACGTATTTGTGCGGGAGAAAACGCTTGAGAACAGCCATCACCTCTTTTTTGAAGACTGGTTTTTGCAAAAAAGCGTCGAAGGTGGCATCGATGCGCTCTTGGTCCTCAGCAAGCGTGGAGGCCGTAAATGCCACAACCGGAATATTTTTGAATCGTGGATTTTCCTTGATGATTTCAGTCACATTGTAACCGTTGAGGCCGGGCATGCGGATGTCCATGAAAACAAGGTCCGGTTGGTCCTCATTCATGATCTCCAAAGCCTGTTCGCCCGATGTGGCTTCCAAAAAGGTAACATGCTCGAACTCGATGATTCGTTTGAGCACCAGAATGTTGAAATTGACGTCGTCGACGATTAAGATTTTGCAGGGATCGAGCACCAACTTGGCGTCTTCTTTCTCCGCAATGAAGCCTTTCTCCTTGATGTCGGCAACTCTGACATCGTTGAATTGAATGGTAAAAACGGACCCCCGGCCGGTTTTGCTTTTCAACCTGATTGAACCGTTTAATTTTTTCAACAAACCCGAGACAATGGCCAGACCGAGCCCGGTGCCCTCATAGTAGCGGTTGCTTTGTCCGCTTTGCTGCGAGAACGCCTGAAAAATTTTGGTTTGCTGATCCTCGGGAATCCCGATGCCGGTGTCCTCAATTTCAACAATCAGCTTTATGGTTGTGGGGTCGTCGGTGCGTTGCGCGTAGGCAAAGAGGTTGATGAAGCCTTTTCCCGTAAATTTTATGGCATTGCCAATCAGGTTGAACAGAATCTGGTAAAAACGCACCTCGTCCATGTAAACAAAACCGGGAACCGACGGATCGGTGTTGATGTTCAACGTCAGGTTTTTGGCTTCCAGTTTCTGGCGGAAGACCTGGCGTATTTCGGTGGCAACAACCCGGTATTGCATGGGTTCGAGCTCGATGGTCATGTTGCCGCTCTCCACTCTGGAAAGGTCGAGTATATCGTTGATTAGCGCGAGCAAAGTTCGTCCGCTGGTTAAAATCGTGTGCAGATAATTTCGGTGTAGCTCGTTGTCAACATTGTCGTATAGCCATTCGCTAAAGCCGAGGATGGCATTCATTGGGGTGCGGATCTCGTGCGAAACATTGGCCAGGAACTCTGATTTTGCTTTGGATACATCCTCCGCCTTTATCTTAGCCTCTTGTAACTGCTTTTCCTTTTCCCGCGCTTCGGTTACATCGCGGATGATGGCAACAACCTCGTTGGAATTTAAAACCACGAACCGCGCCTCGAAATAGGCGAGTTCTTCCTGCTTGAGCAGGTTGAAATCGAATTTGAAGCTTCCGTTGGTCAAACATTCCTTAATTGCAACGAGCATGTTTGCAGCCAGGGTTTCCTCGAAAATATCAAAAATAGTATGCTGTTTGTCCGGATTCTGAAGCAGAAAGTTTTCTTTTCTAGACGATTTATAGCTGATAATTTCGCCCGTTTCGTTGAAGTGAAAAATCATGTCCGGGATCGAATCGATGATGGCCCGGTTCTCCCTTTCACTTTCTTTCATGATCTGGAACGTCTTTTTGCGGATAAACGAGTTGGCAACAATGTTGGAAACGGTCCGCATAAATTCCACCTCACTTTTTGTCCATGGTCGTTGATTGGAGCAGTCGCTGTAACCAATGAAACCGGTCAGTTTATTGTCGAAAAATAAGGGGAAGACGATGGTGGAGAATTCCTGTAATTTCCTGATCCTGGAACTAAAAGGTGCAGGCAGCTGATCAAAATTATCGAAACCCAGGAAATGTTGTTGCTTTAACAGACTAATCCAGGACTCGTCGAACTCGATATTTTTCATGTTCTCCATTTGAGGAGCTACACCTTTGGCGCACCATTCGTACGTGTTGTTGGTTGCCGAGTTTTCTTTGTTGTTTTGAAAAATATAAACCCGACTAGCGTTCAGGTGCGAACCAACCAGTTTAATTGTTTTGTTGATTTGGTTTGCGAAGTCGTCGAGCGAGTTGAGCTTCATCGAGATCTTCGAAACAATTTTTTGTCGTTTCAGGTTGAAGCGAACCATCTCTTCCGATTGCTTTTGCTTCGAAATATCGACCATCACACCCCTCAGGCCGGTAACAGAGCCGTCTTCGATGATGGGCGTTGTGTAGATGACGACATGCAGTTCGCCGTTGTGTTTGGTCTTTACCTGGTATTCACTTACCAGCGATTTTTTCTCGCTAACGATTTGGGTAAAGTTATTTTTTGCCCTGGCTAGGTCCTGCGGATGAAATAGCGAGAAAACCGTGATTTGCTTCTCCGCCACTTCTTGCTCCGTATAGCCTATTTTTTGCAGGGCAAACTGGTTGACGTATGTAATGCGGGCATTTAAGTCAACTTCGCAGATCATTTCCGGCAGGAACTCCGTCAATTCCCGATACCGCTTCTCGCTCTTGATGACACTTTCTTCCATCGATTGTCGCTCGAAAGTATTCGAGATGATTGACGAAAATTTCGACAACAGCTCCTTTTCCCGCTTGTTCCAAACCCGCGGTGTTGTGCACTCGTCGAAGCCAATAAAACCATAAGTGTGACTTTTTACCCGGATTGGAAATGCCAGGATCGCTTTGATTCCCTGTGGTTCGAGCAATTCGTAGATATCAGCAGGAAGTTCACGGATGTTGTTTGCACAGATTTCACCTTTCGTGTCCAAAAGAACTTTCCAGGAAGGAAAAATACGGTAGGGGAGATTTTGGAGATTATCAATCTCGGGTGCGATTCCATCGTTGCACCATTCGAAGGTGTTGGTCGTTGTTGTCCGGTCTTCATTATTCTCGAAGATGTACACACGGCTTACCTGGAGTTGCTTTCCAATTAAAGCCAATGTTTTCTCGATCTTCGAATGAAAACTTTTGGCCGAGTTGAGCTCGGTCGCAGCATCCAGAAGAATCTTGTGCTGCTCGTAGAACTGATTTGACCGGGCTAGTTTTTCGATCTCGCGGTCTTTTTTCCGAAGCGTTTTTTTCAGTTCGGCAAGTTGTTGCTTCAGATTTTCATTCTCCTGCGGCTTAACCTTACCGGCGCCAACTTCAGGAGCGCTGTCCGGATTGCCCGTTAGCTCCCGCTCGTGGCCTTCGTTATTTAAAATGTCTTTTTTTTCGCTCATGGCAAGCTCGTCTTTTCTCTCTGGCTTTGGGCAAAGATAATTTTGGTTTCGGTCGAACGTTTCCCTGTTGCCATCCGTTTGCACAGTCGCCAACCCGAGTTGTTCAATTTCTAAAAAGGGTTATGTTTCTTATTATAAAGAGGAGTTCGATTGACTGCCTGTTTTCATCGACTCTCGCTTTTTCAAACCCCAAACGTCTTGTTAAAGTAGTCTATTTTCTAAAATATCCAAAGGCTTTCTGAAAAGTTGTTGAAAGTGCTGTTTAATGCGCGTTGTTGTTATGTTGTCATTTTCTCGTTCGAACTGTAGAAGTTTTTTTATATATTTTTACGACAACCGGGTTGTTAGTTCAGTTGGTTTAGAGCATTACCTTGACAGGGTAGGGGCACTTGTTCGAAGCGAGTACAAACCACTTCGGTGGTGTGTCAAAATCCAGTAGGTCAAATTGAGAGGCTTCAAACTCAAAACCTTTACTTTTTATGATCCTGAAGAGTTCTTCGATAAAACACCTGTTGCTGTACCATTCAGGGTATTAAGTGCTTTTGTGCTCTTTTCTGCGGGCTCACTCACTGCAAACTTTTTACTATTTAGAAGTGTGAAGAAAAGGGGGAGTAATAGCGCGAAGTATGAATTCATAAAAAGTAAAGGCTGAATCACAAATGAACAGCTAATGAAGCTAGATTCGCTCATCCAAATAAGTAATAATTAATTTGAAGTTGATTTTGAGGAATTAAACTACTTCGTAGTTAATAGAATAGTATCTAATAGAATAATTCCGTACATTATAAACAATTCACTTAGGTGAAAACCATTATTTGTTTGTTGTAAGTGACAAAATGGGTTATATTTGATTGTTTGTTACTTATAAATACAATGCGGTCATATATTTCAAGAGACATCTACAAAAAACGAGTTGATCGATACATCGGCAAAGAACTTATTAAAGTACTTATTGGTCAGCGGAGGGTTGGAAAAAGCTATTTGCTATTCCAGGCAATGGACAGTATTCGAGAGCGGTTCCAAAATCCAAACATTATTTATATCAATCTTGAATTAAATGAGTTTGAACAGCTAAATACTTCGACAGCTCTTTATGAATACGTGAAATCGAAATCAAAAATAGGTGAGCCTAATTTCTTAATGGTTGACGAGATTCAGGTTGTTCCTGAATTTGAAAAGACATTGAGAAGTCTTTTGGCAGAAGGAGGATATGACATCTATTGCACTGGAAGTAATGCGAATATTTTGTCGGGAGAATTGGGTACGTATTTAGGAGGGAGATATGTTGAGATACCTGTTTCTGCGCTGAATTACCCTGAGTTTTTGGCGTTTCATAAACTGGAGAATTCTCAGGAAAGTCTGACGCAATATCTGAAATATGGCGGACTTCCCTATTTGATTCACCTGGATCTTACTGACGAGATAGTTTTCGACTATTTAAAAAATATAAGCCAGTCCATTCTTTTTAGGGATGTTGTTTCTCGTTTTGAGGTTAGAAATGTTGATTTTCTAAACCGCTTAATCAAATACCTCGCGAACGAAACAGGTAACCTGATATCCGCCAGGGGGATCAGCAAATTTTTGAAGTCACAGAATGTGTCAATTTCGATCAATGCGATTTTGAATTATTTGAATTATCTAACAACTGCTATGTTGATAGCTGGCGTTCAGCGTTCAGATATTCAGGGCAAGAAGGTTTTTGAGGTTGGAGAGAAATATTACTTCAATGATATAGGCTTGAGAAATTCAATTGCAGGGTTCTCTCCTTTCGACTTGGGGCAAATTATCGAAAACGCAGTTTATCTTCATTTAAAAACAATCGGATACGATGTTTTGGTAGGTAAACAACAGGACCGGGAGATTGATTTTATCGCCGAACGGGAAGGGGAAAAGATCTACGTTCAAGTAGCGCTCCGGATTACTGAGAAGCAGACAATGGAGCGGGAATTTGGAAATTTACTCGACATTAAAGATAACTACCCCAAATATGTTGTTACAATGGACGACTATTCAGGCGTTAGTTATGAAGGGATCAAGCATATTCCATTAAGGCAGTTTTTGACGGAATTTGTGTAGGTCGGAGACCCCTGTTCGGGAAAAGTGAAAAGCACCGGACAGATACTTTGATGATCTTTGTTAAAAAATGAATAGCTTTGGCATCAATTGTTGCTTCCAACTATCCATGCAAAAGAACTTCGATTATGAAATATGGCAACGGTTTCGAAATGGGGATGAAAAAGCATTCACATACATTTTCGACACTTATCATTTGCAGCTGTTTGAATACGCCCGGCGTTTTACAATGAATGAAGATATCGTTCGTGATAGCATCCAGGATTTGTTTTTCGAGTTGGCCAATAAGAAAGAGAAACTTTCTCCCACCGATAATATTTTATTTTACCTGCTCAAATCACTCCGGCTTCGGATTTTGGGAAATCTGCGCAAAGACAAAAATCACAACATTGAAGTCAAATCGGAAATACCCGATGAGTTCTTGTTGAGTTATGCTGCAGATGCTGATGACTTGGAAAAGGAGCTCAGACTGGATTTGCTGGCCGAGGCAGTCAATCGATTACCTGCTCGTCAGAAGGAAACCATTTACTTAAAGTTTTATAAGAATCTTTCGAATGCTGAAGTGGCCGAAGTGATGCAGGTAAACTACCAATCTGTCGGGAATAACATTCAGAAAGCTATCCATAAGTTAAAGGCAGTTCTTCAGTCAAGTTCGGATTCAGTCATTTTGTTTTTCCATAAATATCTTCGCTGATTTCTGAAACATGCTGTGCAGCATGTCTGGGGGGAGGGTATATTTTCCTGTTTCTTGCTTTTAGGAGTAGAAAGTAATAGTTCAGGAAATGAAAAAGACAACTTCAGATTACTTGTTTGATCCGAAATTCAAGAAGCGAATTTCGAAAGATTCTTTATCCGAGCTAAAATCCGGAAATCCGGATCAGGAAACCAAATTGGCATGGCTTATTGGTTATGTTCTGAAATTCAGGAGAAAGGAAGAGGAGACAGGGACAACTGCTGATTTTACAGAAATGCGTGAGCAATCCCTCGAATTGTATCGTAGAAACAAATCGAGTGTATTTCCGATTATCAAACTTCGAAATATTGCTGTTGCGGCATCAATTTTAATACTGGTTGGGGGTAGTGGATATTGGTTAGGGCAATCCAATTTCTTCACAACGTCCGAAATGCAGTCTCAGGTTATTGAATTTAATACCCCAAAAGGGCAACAGTCGGAGTTGACCTTACCCGACGGAACCTTTGTTGCCTTGAACTACGATTCTAAGCTGAAATATCATCTTGCCAGCGACAAAAGTTTGCAGGAAGTTGAACTGGATGGAGAAGCCTTTTTTCATGTTACCAAAAACAAATCGCGCACCTTTCGGGTGACTACGCGCGATATGAATGTGAATGTTTTAGGTACCCAGTTCGACGTTCGCGCTTATTCGGCAGATACACATACCGAAACAACCCTGTTTGAGGGGAGTGTTGAAATTAAAAACATACTCAATCAGAAGAACCCGGTATTATTGAAACCGGGCCAAAAGTGGCTGTTCAGTAAAAGCGACCATCAGCAAAAGGTGGTTGCAGTTGATCCGCAGCTTTCGACTTTATGGCGTACCGGTGAGTATTATTTTGATCAGGTTCGGCTGGGCGAATTGGTCAAAACACTGGAACGAATGTATAACGTGAATATTCACCTTCAGGATTCCAGTCTTGAACGTGAGTTGTATTCCGGAAGCGTCTATCAGCGTGACGATATCGAAAAGCTTTTCGAAATTATTGGCTTGACCATTCCTATTGATGTTCGCCGAGATGGGCCGGATATCTGGTTGGCAAAAAAATAGAACAAAAAACCCGGGAGATGTTCCAGCATCGCCCGGGAATAATCAATGTAACGAATAGTTGACGCTATTCATTAGTAATTAATTAAGCTTTACAAATTTATGAAAAAAAAGGTGAAATGTTATGCCCTCCCATGGGAGGACATAAGTAAACTGTGGCGAATTATGCGACTAACTTTCTTCATTTTCCTGATTAGCTTGCTTAACGTATCGGGAAATGCATTCTCTCAACAAAACAAGATGAGCCTGAAATATTCAAATGTGACGTTGAAAGATGCGTTCCAGGCGATCGAAGAGAACTCAAATTACGTTTTCTTCTATAATGCTCAGCAAATTCAACTGGACGAAAGAGTCAGTTTGAATGTCGAAAATAAAAGCATTGAGAACATTCTGGATGAGTTGTTCCTGGGTAAACCAATAAGTTATAAAGTGATTGATCGCCGGATTGTTCTTTATCCGAAATCGGAATCCGATGTGCCGGTTAAGCAACAAAAATCACATCCGGTGAAGGGGAAGGTGACCGGCCCCGGTGGAGAACCGATTCCCGGAACAACGGTACTAATTAAAGGTACGATGCTTGGTACCGTCACTGATTTGGATGGGAACTACAGCTTGAGAGAGGTTGATGATAATTCAATCCTCGTTTTTTCGTTTGTGGGAATGCGCACCAAGGAAATTCCCGTTAATGGCCAATTGAGGGTCGATGTACAAATGCAGGAAGATGCTGTTGGATTGGACGAAGTCGTTGCCATTGGTTATGGCTCGCAAAAAAAACGTGATCTTACCGGCTCGGTTGCCAGTGTGAATGCTGAAGATATCCAGTCTCTTCCGGTTCCGAGTGTTGGTGATGCCATGCAGGGGCGTGCAGCAGGTGTGCAGGTGATTGCCAGCGGAACGCCGGGTAGCGACCCTACATTCCGTATCCGAGGTATTGGAACAGTGAACAACAATAACCCACTTTTGGTAATTGATGGCGTCCCTACCGATGCTGGATTAAATCAGCTGAATATGGACGATGTGGAGAATATTCAGATTTTGAAAGATGCTTCGGCTACAGCTATTTACGGTTCCCGGGGAGCCAACGGAGTTGTAATTGTAACCACCAAAAAAGGAACCAAAGGGAAAGGGAAGATTAACTTCAATGCTTACTACGGGATTCAGGAAGCGACAAGCCTGGTTGACATGTTGAATGCCTCTCAGTTTGCTGCGATGCACAATGAGATGATGGAAAATGCCGGCATGGTGAAAAATCCTGCTTATGGCGACCCGGCCTCTTTGGGTGGAGGGACAGACTGGATCGGAGCGTTGTTCTCAACAGCGCCAATGCAGAACTATTCACTTTCATATTCAGGGGGTGCCGAAAAGAATACTTACTATGTGTCGGCCAACTATTTCAACCAAGAGGGAATTGTCTTAAACACAGGTTTTAAACGTTACGCTTTGAAGTTCAATTCTGAAACACAGGTGCTGGACAAAGTAAAGTTTGGGAATATGCTTACCCTGAACCACGATGACAAGTATAGTGGCGACTACAGTATTTTGAATACTATGCGTGCGCTGCCAACTCAGTCGATCTATAATGCCGACGGAACCTATGCCGGTCCTGAGGGAATTCCCTCATGGGTGGGTGATGTAACGAATCCGATTGGAAAGGCGGAATTAGTCGATAACTCGACGCTGGGCTATAACTTGCTGGGATCAATTTATGTCGATATTGAATTGATGAAAGGCCTGACTTTCCGGTCGACAGCTGGCTTGAAAGCCAATTTTTGGCAATCCCGTACGTGGTCGCCTAAATACGACTGGCAACCTACCCCGCAGGAACAATCTTATTTGGGGCAGGCGTCCTATAAATCGATAACCTGGAACTGGGATAATCTGCTGACTTATACCACCACGATCGGAGGGGATCATCGACTAACGGTTATGGCCGGTACCAGTGCGCAGGAAAATAAGTATGAGGTCATTAGTGGTTCAATTCAGGAGTTTGCCAGCGATGTTACTCAAACGTTGGATAACGGCTTAAGCCAAAAGAACGTTGGTGGTTATGGCGACTCCTGGGCGCTGATGTCGTATATGGGGCGTTTAAACTATTCGTATGCCGATAAATACCTGGTTACTGCAACTGTTCGTCGCGATGGATCTTCCCGCTTCGGAACGAATAATAAATGGGGTATTTTCCCTTCAGGCTCGCTGGCCTGGCGAATTTCAGAAGAGGATTTCTTTCAATCGGTTCGATTTATCGATAATTTGAAGTTACGTGCCGGATTCGGGCTAACCGGTAACCAGGAAATCGGGAACTATTCGTTTGCGTCGGAATTGAGTACAATTAAATACAATTTCAATGACAACCTGGTAAATGCGGTTGTTCCTTCCAAAATGCCAAACCCTAACGTGCAATGGGAATCGCAGCAACAAATGAATGTTGGTTTCGATGCCACCATTTTCGACCAGCGAATTAACCTGACTGTTGATGCCTATCAGAAAAACACCAAAGATATGCTTGTGCCCATGGCAGTGCCAATTACAACAGGCTATTCCGATCTTGATGTCCCTTACATCAATGCTGGCGAAGTTGAGAACAAGGGGATTGAGGTTAGTATCGACTCACGGAACCTGACCGGCGATTTTACATGGGATACCAATTTCAATATTTCATTCAATAAAAATAAGGTGAAAAGTTTGAATGACACGATTCCAATGAGCCGTGGCGATGTGGGGTTGAACCAGAAAATCGGTCGGATTGAGACCGGGAAGGCTATTGATGTTTTTTATGGTTACGTGACTGACGGCATTTTCCAGACTCAGGCCGAGGTTGATGCACATGCTTTGCAAGTTCCCGGAGAAGATGTATATGCACGTACTTCAGCCGGCGATATTCGCTTTAAGGATTTGAACAGCGATGGTGTTATTGATGATAACGACAGGACCTATATTGGGAATCCCAATCCCGATTTCATTTTTGCCCTGAGTAACCGTTTTGCCTATAAAGGATTCGACATGACCATTTTCATTCAGGGAGTGTACGGAAACGAAATTTACAATGCGAACCGGATTTGGAGCGAAGGGATGGCTGTTGCCTACAACCAAAGCACAGCAACGTTAAACCGCTGGAATGGAGAAGGAACCAGCAACAGCACGCCTCGTGCAGTTTTTAATGATCCAAATAAAAACGTTCGTCCATCTGACCGTTTTGTTGAGGATGGCTCTTATTTGAGAGTTAAGAATGTGACCTTAGGCTATACATTCCCCAAACGTTGGGTTGAAAAAGTCAAGATGAGCTCAGCCCGGCTGTATGTTTCCGGCACAAACTTATTGACCTTCACCGACTATTCAGGATTTGATCCCGAGGTTGGCTCAAACGGAATCGATATCAGTACTTATCCGGTTACACGGACCTATAGTGTTGGCGTAAATGTTAGTTTCTAACCTATTCAAATTTTAAGCAATGAAAATTTTAAAATATATACCCCTAGTCCTGATTGTGTTGGCGATGAGCTCGTGCAACGACGATTTTCTTGATAAGTCACCGTTAAATACAATCAATACTGAAAACTTTTACCAGACAGAATCGGATGCCATTGCCGCGATTAATGGTGCTTATCAGCCATTACAATGGCCCAAATTGTATAACATGCGCATGTGGACTTCCGACATTATGGCCGGGAACAGCATTGTTGGTGCCGGTGGAGGCGATGATGGCCGTGAAACGCAGGATATGGCCAACTTTGTAACTACAACAGACAACGAAGGAGCATTGGATCTTTTTCGTGGACCTTCTCCCGGGATCCTGCGCTGTAATATCGTTTTGCAAAAAGTTCCGGCGATTGATATGGATGAAGATGTGAAAAACCGGATATTGGGGGAAGCGCACTTCCTGAGAGGATTGTACTATTTTATTTTGGTTCGCTATTTTGGCGATGTTCCGTTGATTACTGAAGCCCAGGAGCCGGGCGATGATTTTAAGGTGTCGCGTACCGATAAGTCAGAAGTTTACGATCTGATTATTTCCGATCTGGAGCAGGCGAAGACGATGTTGCCGGCTAAGTCTGCCTACTCATCTGCCGATTTGGGGCGTGCTACCAAAGGAGCTGCAACAGGTTTGCTGGCTAAAGTTTACCTGACCTTGGAAGAATACGAAAAAGTTGTCACCCTAACCAACGAAGTGGCTACATTAGGCTATGATCTAAATCCAAATTACGGAGATAATTTTGATGTCAATAACAAGAATTCGATTGAGTCTCTTTTTGAAATTCAATATACCGGTGACGCGGGAGAGGACTTTTGGTCGAACGAAAATCAGGCGTCCTGGTTAAGCACGTTCACCGGACCGCGTAACTCAAATATGGTTGCCGGTGGTTGGGGATGGAATCAACCAACACAGGAATTTGTCGACTCGTACGAAGACGGAGACAAACGAAAAGATGTTACCGTGTTCTACGATGGATGCCCGCAATTCGACGGGATGGATTACGATCCCGCTTACTCTTCAACGGGGTATAATCTTCGGAAGTTTTTGGTAACCAAGACTGTATCTCCGACTTATGACAATAGTCCGATGAATTTTCCGGTATTGCGCTATGCTGATGTTCTGCTGATGAAAGCAGAAGCATTGAATAATCTGAATAAAACAACTGAAGCTGAAACACCCCTAAACCTGGTTCGTGCCCGGGCCGGCTTATCGCCGGTAACCGGAAAGTCTCAAGCAGAAATGAAAGAAATCATCCTGCACGAACGCCGAATTGAACTGGCTTTCGAAGGCCAGCGCTGGTTTGACCTGATCCGTGTTGATAACGGTCAATGGGGACTTGATTTTCTACACTCCATCGGGAAGTTAAATGCAACCAGCAAGTATTTGTTATTCCCGATTCCGTTGAAAGAAATCGAGTCGAATCCAAATTTATTGCCGAATAACCCGGGCTATTAACCCGGGAATTATTTCTGATTTTAATGCATCAATAATTAAACCGAAGAAAATGAAACACAATAGTTTTCAACCGAAATATATCCGGGCGGGACACAAGCTCGGAGCCAAAATCATGCTTATAGCCCTGGCGATTTATTCCGGATTCCTCCTGAATTCCTGCCAGCAAGACGAAGACATCATTATCTCAAATGGCGATCCTGTAACTCTGACGCTTTCTTCAACTCAATTGGCTTTATCGCAAGAGAGCTATGCGAGCACTGCTCTTTCAATTTCCTGGACCCGTGGTTCCAATCAGGGCACAGGAAGCTCCATCTCGTATGTTCTTGAGATTGGTAAATCAGGGGACAGCTTTACCAATGCCAAAATTTTCGATTTAGGTAAAGGAGTTTACGAAAAGAGCTTTACGGTGTCAGACTTAAACGACCTTGTTCTGAATTATTGGGGTGTTGAGGCTGGGACTACAGCGGAGTTCGAGGCAAAAGTAACGGCTAATGTCACCAACGAGGACGTTGAAGATGGTATTACAGAAATACAGAGTTTCAGCGTAACACCATATAAACCGGTTAGCTCGGAACTCTATATTGTTGGTGATGCTACGCCGAACGGATGGGATATTGCCAGTGCTACGGCGTTAACGGCATCGGCTTCGACACCTTGGGTATATACTTACCAGGGACAATTGACAACAGGAAACTTTAAGTTTGCGGTAAGTCAGGACGATTGCTGGTGCCAGGATTTCTACACCCAAGATCCAGCAGATGAAGAAATGATGGTTTATAATGAAGGTGGTAGTGGAGAGGACATACAGTGGAATATTGCAGAAGGAGGTAACTATAAAGTGACCGTTAACCTATTGGATCTGACAATCAGTATTGAAAAATTGAAAGGTCCTACTTATTCAGAGCTGTATTTAGTAGGAACTGCAACTCCTGTAAATGACTGGAAGATGCCGAGCGACCAGGCGTTCGTTCAAAATGCTGATGATCCGTTTATTTTTACCTATGAGGCGACATTGACTGCGGGGGAATTCAAAATTGCAACTTTTTCAGGTGACTGGTGCGATGGAGAATGGTTAAATCCATCGCAGGGAGATCAGGTACTCACAGCCATCGATTATATTGTGACTAATGGTTGTGATGGCCCGGATAACAAATGGGTGGTTAGCGAACAAACACAAGGTCGATATAAATTTACAGTCGACCTGGAAAATGCAACCATCTCGATTGAACCGTTAATGCTGTATCTAATTGGCGATGCAACACCCAATGGATGGGAAATTAATAACCCGGAACCGATGAATTACGCCAATGGAGTATATACGTTTACCGGAGCATTGAGTGCTGGTGAGCTCAAATTCTCGAAATACACGGGCGATTGGTGCGACGGCGACTGGCTGGTTCCGGCTACTGCAAATCAGTCTGTATCGGATGGTACTTATACCATTCGCCATGGTTGCGAAGGAGACGACAACAAGTGGAAATTGCAGGATGGCGATGCCGGGAATTATACCATTACGGTTGATCTGGATAACGAACAAATCACAATTACAAAGCAATAGTTTAGTTAGATTTTTATTCAATCCACGGGACGAGTTTTGCTTTACCCGTGGATTTTAAACCTTAACAGAAATAATTTCAGAAAATTGATGAAGCAGTTTAAACTAATATTGATGAGCATTGCGCTGGCGGCAATTATTGCAGCCTGCGGTAAGTCAGATGATGACATTACCCCCGATCCAAAACCGGAGATTCCGGCAAATCCGGCCACTCCAACCTATATGAATGCGGTGCTGCAAACCGATAAGGCGGCCTATTTGCCGGGAAGTACAGTAAATTTCACGATTGATAACTCAGGATTACCTGCTTCAGCCAAAGTTCGGTACAAATACCTGGGAGAGGTGATTGATGAGGCTGCTGTTTCTGGTTCAAGCTGGACCTGGCAGGCTCCCGACACCGATTTTCGGGGATATGCCGTTGAGGTTTACGGAGGGAGTGGTGATTCCGAAACCATTTACGCGACAGTTGGTGTTGATGTATCGTCTGATTGGACAAAATTTCCCCGTTATGGCTTTCTGTCGAAGTTTCCGCAGCTAACAGACGCTGAAATGAGCGAAGTGATTGACAATCTGAATAAATACCACATTAACGGGCTTCAGTTTTACGATTGGATGAACAAGCACCATATGCCGCTTCCGGTTGTTGGTGGTAGCCCTGCCAGTAGCTGGAAAGACATCATTAACCGTGACATTTATTTCAATACTGTAGAAAAGTATATTGAAAAAGCACATGGCCGGAACATGAAAGCGATGTTTTACAATCTGGTTTACGGGGCATGGGATAACGCTGAAGCTGATGGCGTTCAGAAAGAATGGTATGTATTTACCGATAATGGCCATACGAATCGGGATTTCCACCCGCTATCCTCGCCTTTTTTGAGCAATATTTATCTGCTCGATCCATCGAATATAGGCTGGCAGCAATTCCTTGCTTCCGAAAATCAAAACGTATATCAGTTTCTCGATTTCGATGGTTTTCACATGGACCAGCTGGGTGACCGGGGTATCCGTTATAAATACGATGGCTCAGTCCTTAATCTTTCTCAAACATACAAGCCGTTTATCGAGGCGATGAAAACGGACAAGCCTTCGAAAGATATCGCGATGAATGCGGTGAACCAATATGGACAACAAGGAATTGCACAGTCGTCAGCCGACTTTTTGTACACGGAAGTCTGGTCGCCTAACGATACTTATAATGACTTGTCCTATATTATTCAGCAAAATAACACGTACAGCAATAACTCCAAAAATTCGGTGCTGGCCGCTTATATGAATTACGATTTGGCCAACAACCAGGGCTATTTCAACACACCTGCTGTTTTGATGACCGATGCCGTGATCTTTGCCTTTGGCGGGGCGCACTTGGAATTGGGCGAACACATGTTGGGCAAAGAATATTTCCCGAACGGTAACCTGCAAATGAAATCTGACTTGAAAGCGGCGTTGCCGGATTATTACGACTTTTTGGTGGCTTACCAGAATTTGCTGCGCGATGGCGGAAATTTCAATATAGCGTCTGTTTCTTCGACTGATGGTAAAATTCAAATTGCCAACTGGCCGGCAAGTCAAGGCGCGGTGGCAACGGTTTGTAAGAAAGTAGGGACCAGCCAGGTCATTCACCTGATTAACTTTACGGATTCGAAAAGCCAGCAATGGCGCGACAACAGCGGAATTCAGACTATTCCTGCATTGATAAAAGATGCTGCGCTATCAGTTACAAGCACCCAACCAGTAACAAAAGTGTGGGTAGCATCGCCCGATATTATCGGAGGAGCATCCCGCTCACTGGAATTTTCGCAAAGCGGCAATCAAGTTGTTTTTACGCTGCCCGAATTGAAATACTGGACGATGGTAGTATTGGAATACGAGTAGTCCTTTGAGACTATTCAGCGTCTTGAGGGTGAAGTGCTTTTGCGCTTTAAAGGGTATCCTTTGCCCTTTTAGGAACGAAAACTACTATTTATAATCGATTGATAAATAAATGCAAAGACATGAAACAGCAATTTTTTCGACTCATAATCTTGTTTTTTTTGGGAGGACTGGCAATGACGGTTCAGGCAGGAAGTCTGAAACCCGGGGCCTGTCTTTCTTATGAGACGAATGGTAACAAAGCAATCTTCAACTGTGAGAATAATATTCAGGTTGAAGTTGAAGATATGGGGTCGGGCATTCTAAAAATTTGGTACGATACCAATGGTTTCAGCCGGAATAATGAATCATTCGCGGTGATCAAAAAGGGGGATCCATCGGCCCGGCTCAACGTTTTGGAACAACCGGGGAGCTACGAAATTTATACGGGCGAGCTGATTGTGCGGATTGAAAAGTCACCTTTCCAGATTCGTGTTTTCGATAAGTACCAAAAGTTGTTGATGGAAGATTTTCAGGATCGGGGTTTTGAGGCCGATTCAACGAAAATGTCAAGTTATAAAACACTGAAACCCGGCGAACACATTTATGGTTTGGGTGAAAAGAACGGACCGTTGGACCGGGTTGGCAGCCGGTTTAAGATGTGGAACAGCGATAAACCCTGCTATTCAGCTAACGAAGATCCACTTTATAAAAGCATTCCCTTTTTTATGAGTAGTTCCGGTTACGGGATTTTCTTCGATAACACGTATAAAACGGAATATAATTTTGGTGAGGAGTCAGACAATTACTATTCGTTTTCAGCTCCCGGCGGCGAAATGGAGTATTACTTCATTTACGGGCCAACATACCCACAGATAATAAATCGCTATATGGATCTAACCGGGCAACCAATTATGCCGCCGGCGTGGGCTTTAGGTTTTGCACAATGCCGGGGCATGCTGACCAATGAGCAACTGACCCGCGATATTGCAAAAGGCTACCGCGATCGGCAAATTCCCTGCGATATGATCTACCAGGACATTGGCTGGACGGAGTATTTGCAGGACTTTGAATGGCGTGATGGAAATTACGACAATCCGGTAAAAATGCTGGCCGATCTGGAAACAGAAGGTTTTAAAGTAATTGTATCCCAAGATCCGGTAATTTCTCAAGCTAACAAACGGCAATGGCAGGAAGCCGATTCGCTGGGGTATTTTGCTACCGATGTGCGTACCGGTAAAACCTACGATATGCCCTGGCCCTGGGGTGGAAACTGTGGAGTGGTCGATTTTACTAATCCAAAAGTGGCTGATTGGTGGGGCGATTATCAGCAAAAAGTGTTGGATGATGGTGTCCGCGGATTTTGGACAGATATGGGCGAACCGGCCTGGAGCAACGAGGAAAGTCTGGATCGACTGAATATGAAACACCATTTGGGCATGCACGACGAGATTCATAATGTATATGGCTTAACCTGGGACAAAGTCGTAACTGAACAATTTGAAAAGCACAACCCCAACACCCGTATTTTCCAGATGACTCGGGCTGCTTTTGCCGGTATGCAACGCTATACTTTCGGTTGGTCGGGCGATTCGGGCAATGGCAACGATGTTACCAACGGGTGGAAGCAGATGGAAGCCCAATTGCCTATTGCGTTATCCGCCGGCATGTGCGGCATCCCGTTCTGGACAACAGACATTTCGGGCTATTGTGGCGATATTACCGATTACGATGCCATGAGCGAATTGTATGTTCGCTGGCTTCAGTTTGGTGCGTTCAATCCGTTGAGCCGTATTCACCATGAGGGAAATAATGCGGTGGAACCATGGTTGTTTGGCGAGGAAGCTGAGCGAATAGCAAAGAAGACTATTGAGTTGAAATACCGGCTCTTTCCCTACATTTATACCTATGCCCGCGAAGCTCACGATACAGGAATGCCTTTGATGCGTGCTTTGGTACTGGAATATCCTGATGATTCTGAGGCAGCAAACCTGGATTCAGAGTTTATGTTCGGTGAAGAATTGCTGGTAGCTCCGGTTTTGGAAGAAGGTGCGGCGTTCAAAAAAGTTTACCTCCCGGAAGGAGATTGGTTAGATTTCAATAATCCGCAAAACACGTTCACCGGCAATCAGTGGATTGATTACCCGGTTGAACTGGAAACCATCCCGATGTTTGTAAAAGAAGGGGCCATCATCCCGCAGATGCCCGTAATGCAATTTATTGGTCAGAGAGTTGATTATCCACTATTGATTTCAGTTTTTCCGGCCGGAATTAACAAAAAAGCAAGCTTCAATGTTTACGAAGATGATGGCGAAACCAATAACTATAAATCCGATGTATTTGTAAAGCGGAAAATACAATGCCTGACAAAACGAACAGGATTGGAGATTATTTGTAAAGAAGCTGTCTCAAATGGTTTTGCCGCTCAAAATCGAAATCTGGTTTACCAAGTTCACATGGCTAAGAAACCGGCATCGGTTCTGTTGTCGGGTAAGCAATTAAAGACATTCAAACTAAAAAAGGATGAAAACATTTTGCCTGATACGATTGAAAAAGCCGAGTGGAGCTGGGATGAAATCGCAGGAAACTGTTTTATCCGGATTCCTGCAAATTTTGCAGATCAAAAGATCGTTATTGAAAACTAAATGAAGCCGCTTTTTGAGATAATATGCTTATAACGAAGCTTTTTAGGCTTTGCGGCTATTGGAGTAGTATAATAAACTAATAATTACCAACCCGATCTTTCCGATGAGGAGATCAGGGACAAATAAAACTATAAAGATGATAAAACTAATCACAACTGCTTTTTGCCTTTTCTTTTTTATGGTTGCGGCAAAAGCACAAACGAACAATCCGGTGGCTGACCCTGGGGCCATTGTTACTTCAGGAACGATGAGGTTTACAGTATTAACACCTGAGATGATTCGTATTGAGCAAAGCGATTCCAGTAAATTCGAAGACCGAGCATCGTTTGTTGTGGTAAATCGTCGTTTGCCCGTGCCTGCTTACAGTACTAAAACCGAGGCAGGGTATCTGTACATTTCAACCAACAAACTGGAACTAAAATATAGATTGGATTCAGATCCTATGGTGAATGATCCTTGTGGCCCGAATTTACAAATTACTTTGAATGTAAATGGAGCACCTGAAACCTGGTTTCCTACAAAAGTTGATCCTTACAACCTGAAAGGAACATGTCGTACGTTGGACGGTGCCGAAGGCGATGTGAGCAAGAGACTGGAGGATGGACTTATTTCGCGCTCCGGCTGGGCTGTGATCGATGAGCAACAGGCACGTAATGACGGTAGTTACAGTTTAATGTTTGATGGAAGTGATACCGTTGATTGGGTGGCTCAACGAAAAGATCCGAATTCAATGGATATGTACTTTATGGGCTATGGACACGACTATAAAAAAGCACTTTACGATTTTACGCTTATTGCAGGAAAAATACCGTTGCCTCCGCAGTATGTTTTTGGTTATTGGTATTCAAAATATCAACGCTATAGTGAACAGGATTTTCGTGACATTGTAAATGATATTCAAACCAACGATATCCCGATGGATGTGCTGGTAATTGATATGGACTGGCATATGGACGGTTACAACAACCGCACCGACCAGACACAATGGACCGGGTGGACCTGGAACAAAGAATTGTTTCCCGATCCCCAGGGTTTCATCGATTGGATACATAGCCAGAACCTAAAAACAACACTTAACCTGCACCCTGCCGATGGTGTTGGTATTTATGAAGAAAATTTCACCCAATTGGCGAACGACCTGGGGGTGTCAACCTCTCAGACAATTCCCTGGGATATCGAGAATAAAAAATTCTATAAGGCATTTTTCAATGATATTTTACGTCCGCACGAAAACATGGGAATCGACTTTTGGTGGCTCGACTGGCAACAATGGATGATTGCCCGAAATGAACCGGATCTCGGAAATACCTTTTGGTTAAACCATGTTTTCTTCAACGATAAAAAATTCCACTCTAAAGATCGACCATTGATATTTCACCGCTGGGGAGGGTTAGGTAACCATCGCTACCAAATTGGGTTCTCCGGTGATGCTGCCAGCACATTCCCAACCCTGGCTTTTGAACCCTATTTCACAGCTACAGCCGCTAATGTTGGATATGGTTACTGGAGTCATGATATTGGAGGACACATGAAAACGGCTGATTCAAATAATCCTGAACTATACCTTCGGTGGATCCAATACGGGGTTTTTTCGCCAATTCTGCGTACCCATGCTACTAATGATCCGTCAATTGAACGCCGCATCTGGGTGTACGACAATTTCCCGTTGATGCGTGAAGCTATTGAGTTGCGATATGCCCTGATCCCGTATATATATACTAATGCACGTTATTCTTACGATACCGGAATTTCGCTTTGCCGACCGATGTATTATGATTATCCTGAATCAGAGGAGGCTTACACTTTCGAAGGGGAATATATGTTTGGTAACGACATTCTGGCGGCTCCTGTTTGCAAGTCTGCTGAAGGCGAACCAACGGTTGACCAAACCATCTGGCTGCCGAGGGGGAAATGGTATGAAGTGGCAACCGATACCCTACTTGATGGTAACCAGGTTGTTACACGTCCATTTACAGAGGAACAGATTCCATATTATTATCGTGAAGGCGCTGTTATCCCACTGTACCCACCCATAAAACATCTTAGTGACAGGCCCACGAAGATTATTGTGCAGTTTGCCCCGGGAGAAAATGGTGAATGTTCGTTATACGAAGACGAGAACAACAACAGCAACTACGAGTCAGGGAGTTTTACCAAAACGCCTATTACACAAACAACAGTTGATGGAGTTAGTACTTACACGGTGAATGCACGTACCGGATCATTTGCCGGAATGCCTGATTCACGTTCGTTCCAATTCGAAATGCTCGGCAAAAATGAACCTGCAAGTGTAACCGTAAATGGAAGCGATGTAGCGTATGACTACGATCCGGACACTCGGAAAATTGTAGTTGAGGTTGAAGGTGTGCCGTATAGTTCATTACCATTACGTGTTGTAGTCGTCAATAACTAGTGAGAAGATAATCAAATGAAACGAATTATCTTATTCCTGTTGGCTACATGTGCTGTTTTTACGCTACAAGCTAAAAACTGGACCATTATCGGAGAAGCACTGGAAAATGACACTACGCTTTTGGAGCAAGATGCTACCAATACCAATGTGTATAAGTATATGGGCGAAATAACTACCGGGGAGTTTAAGCTTTCGGATGGAACTAATGTTTATGTCCCTGTCTGCGGTATAAATGATCCAATGGGGCAACAGATAGGAATGGAAATACAAGCGGACACGAGTCAGGTTGGTTTTGGTGTTAAATATGTAAGCCCGTCAAAAATTTACATAATGACAGTAGTCGATGGGCCCAATCCAACATTAGAAGTAGAATTGGCCGAAATTTATACGCATTTGTATCTGATAGGGGGACCGGTTAATACAACTGGTTCTGGCTGGCAACTCAGTGATGCGCTTGAATTGGAAAAAGATACAGCGGATCGTTTTGTTTTTTATTACCATGGGTTTTTAAAGTACAACAGTTCCGGCGATGAACCTGGCGCGATAAAATTTCTTACTTCAAAAAGTAGTTGGGACCCGGCCTTTCATCCCGCTGGCAATGTCAATCAAGCACTGATCCAGGCATCGAAAATGCGGCAGGAAGGGGCTGATACAAAATGGGAGATACCTGCTGACGGAAGCGGGAATGGATACTATGTTATTAAACTGAATACGCTCGATGAAACCATTGAAGTACAATTTACTCCATCTGATGCAGATTATCCTTCTGTCGTTTATTTAACTGGTGATGCCATGCCCTGTGGCTGGGTGAATGATTTCCCCGAAACAATGACTACGACCAATCTTTTGGAAGGTAAATACCAATGGACTGGAAATGTGGTGCCCGGAAAGTTCAAATTTTTGAAAGCAAAAAGTTACTGGGGAAGTTGTTATGTGTCAACAGTTGAAGATCAGCTGATTGAATCTGGGTGGTCATATCCTGTTATATACGAAGATTGGGGTGAAACATCAGTGAACGATTATAAGTTTGTATTCTCCGAACCAACAGCATGTACCATTTACCTGGACTTGTCTGAGATGAAAGTTCGGGTATCGTATGGGACAACAGTTGGTATAAATGACTTGGAGAATCAAACAGGACAATATAGCATTATCGGGTATAATGGAACGATAAAAGCAAGTAGCCCCGATTTATTGCCCATGAGAATTATTGTTTATAGCATTGATGGGCGAATGAAATACAGTAACAGTTTTGTGTCAAATACCGAATTTAGAATTCAGAAAGGTTTTTACATCGTCGTACTTACCGATCTTCAAAACCGAGTATGCAAAAAGGAGAAACTTATTCTGTAGCAAAAGCAAAATAACAAAAATGAAAAAATTAATTTGGATCGTATGCTTAGTTTTTGGGGCGAGTGCTTGCCAAAAGAAATCCCAGGTTTTGTACCAGTCCGATGAATTCACGGTTTATGCCGATAAAGTAGTTCAGGGAGATTATGAATCGAAAGTTATTACTCCCGATAAAATGGTGTCGAATTACCGAAGTACAGTCAGCGAGCAATATTCACGCCTGATTGGATTCAAATTCAGCATTAACGAGAAAGATAATGAGAAGATGTCGGGTCATGACCACTGGCTGATTATTGGTGACGGAGAACACGAATCGCCAATCATTCGATTTGGTCAGGATGATGAACCCAATCCGGGCGACCCGGGAACCAAATTGCCGGTCAACTATGAATATACCATTCGGTTGGATATGAACCCGGTTTTGGAGCAGTTCAAAGAAAAAGGTTACTACGAAGCTTTTGACGGAAGCCGTGTGTCCAAGGACGATTTTAAGCATGTTTACATCGCCGGCGGGTCGGAGCCTTTGACCTGGGATTTCTCCAACCTGGAAGAAAACGGACTGGCTTTACAAGATCCCGACGGTGATGGAATTTACGAGTTGAAGTTGGTTTTGAATCCTTACGATACCACTCAGGATGAGACTAAAACATGGACCTTGTCTGAGGATATTTCCATGAAGCCCAGCTATCATTCTGATCAGCCGCTGGTGGATGCACTTTTCAATATGTCGCTGGAAGAAGCCCGCAAAAATATTGAGCCCGACAGTACCCTGCGTACCGGCGCTAAATGGGGTGGCGTTTGGACCCGCGATGTGAATTACAGTACTTTGCTGGCCTTTGCTTATCACGAGCCGGAAGTGGCTAAAATCAGTTTGCTGAAAAAAGTAAAACGCGACCGCATCATTCAGGATACCGGTTCGGGTGGTGCATGGCCGGTTTCATCTGACCGCACAACCTGGGCGCTTGGCGCCTGGGAGATCTATAAAGTAACCGGTGATCAGAAATGGTTGGAAACTGCTTGTAGAGTTATTAAAAATACGCTGGATGACGATTATAAAACGTTGTGGGATGAAGAGACTGGAATGTACCATGGAGAGTCATCATTTTTGGATTGGCGTGAGCAAACCTATCCGAAATGGATGTCGAATATGGACATTTATGTATCGGAAAACCTTGGAACAAATGCGGTTCACTACCGGGCCCACATTATTCTGGCGAAAATGTTGGAGCTGTTAGGTAAGCCGTATCAGGAGTACCTCGACAGGGCCGGGATGATTAAAGAAGGAGTCAATAAGTACCTGTGGATGGCAGACAAAGGATATTACGGACAGTACCTTTATGGCCGTACTTATCTGGATGTTTCACCACGCTTTGAAGCTTTGGGTGAAGCATTGGCTGTTTTATTTGACGTGGCTGATGCGGACCAGGCGACTTCAATATTCGAAAAATCGCCGCTTACCCCATTCGGAACTACCTGTATTTACCCGCAAATCCCGGGAATTCCGCCATACCATAACAATGGAATCTGGCCATTTGTACAGTCGTACTGGAACCTGGCGGCAGCGAAAGCAGGAAATGAAACTGCTCTGTTACACGGGTTGGCTGCCATTTACCGTGCTGGTGGTTTATTCCTGACCAACTACGAAAATATGGTTGCCCAAACGGGTGATTATGTGGGAACAGAAATTAACTCTGATCGCATGTTATGGAGTATGGCCGGTAACCTGGCGATGGTGCACCGGGTGTTCATGGGTATTTCGTTTGATGTTGACGGCATTCGTTTCAGCCCGTTTATCCCGAAAGTGTACGGTGGTACAAAAACACTCACCAATTTCCATTACCGGCGGGCTGTGCTCGATATCCAGGTGAAAGGTTTTGGTAACCAGATCAAATCAATCACCATCGATGGTGAACCTTTGGAGAATGCTTTCTTCCCCGCAACAGTTAGCGGGAAGCACGAAATTAAGATCGTCATGATGGACAACGAGTTTGGACCAAACCCGGTTAACATGGTGCCAAATAAATTCTCGTTACCTAATCCGCAGGTTAGCCTGGCAGGTTCAACCTTACGCTGGGAGAGCATACCGGGAGCGGTTTCATATGCGGTTTATAAAAACGGAGTTGTGTTAAAAACAATCGACACCAACTCGTTTGAAGTGAGCGGAGATGATGCTTTTGCCGAATATAAGGTGACTGCAACTGATGCCGATGGATTTGAATCCTTCAGCAGCGAACCGATCATGGTTTACCCGAAATCGGGTGAGAAGATTCTGGAAATGGAAAATTATGCTCCCAAATCAAAATTACCGTATACCAATTTTTCCGGTAAAGGATTCGTGGGTGTTACCATGACTAAAAATACAGCAATCACGGTTCCGGTAAGCGTGGCTGCAGCAGGCAAATATTTGCTCGATGTGCGTTACTCAAACGGTACCGGCCCCTGGAATACCGATAATAATTGCGCTATCCGCAGTTTGTATGTGAATGATGCTTACCAAGGCGTATTGGTATTGCCACAGCGCGGACAGGACGAGTGGTCTGACTGGGGATTTTCAAACTCCCGGATTGTTGATCTCAAAAAAGGGAAAAATACAATCGAAATTAATTTCAACGACTGGAACATCAACATGGATGGTGAAATAAACGATGCGATGCTGGACTACCTGCGCGTCATCCGTATCGAGTAGTTTAGTTAACCTGTGCCAATTAAATATGTAAATCTCGCTTTGAAAAATGAAAAGCCGATCGAAAATGATCGGCTTTTTGCTCTAGGAGACTAACCAATCTGCATCTAACTAAAAAACCAATTCTCGATTATATTCTGGCATAGCCCCATGGTGGCTGCACACAAAGGCCGAAAGGTTCACCGCCATTTGATGGGTTTCCGGCAACGACTTGCCTGTCAGCAAACCAACGACCATGGCGGCCGTAAAGGAATCCCCTGCGCCAACCGTGTCCGCAACTTTTACTTTGGGTGTTTCCAGGAAGCTGGTTTCGTCTTTGGTGATTAAATAACTTCCCTCGGTCCCGCAAGTTAATGCGACCAGTTTCAAATTGAACCGACGAAGTAACTCTTCACAGTTTTCCTGGTCATCCCCCTGCAATCCAAAAAATCGAGCTACGATCTTAATTTCATCGTCGTTTATTTTTAAAACATTGCACTCCCCCAGTGATTCCTGAAGCAATTCTTTGGAGTAGAATTCCTGACGTAGGTTGATGTCGAAAATTTTCAAAGCCGAATCGGGCACCTGCCCCACAAAAGCACGGATGGTTGCCCGTGACACTTCGCCGCGTTGCGCCAGCGAGCCAAAGCAAACCGCCTTTGCCCCTTTCGCAATTTTGCTGTATTTCGGTTTCATGCCGATAAAGTCCCAGGCCACGGGTTGGCAGATTTCATACTGCGGAATGCCTTCGCCGGTGAGTGTAACCTGTACAATTCCGGTGATATGATCGACCTTTTGAATGTCGTAGTTTAATCCGACTGCATCGAGTTTTCGAATGATTTCGTCTCCCAGCTCATCATGACCAATGGCGCTGATGGCCAAACTATCGAGTCCCAATTTAGAGACATGGTATGCAAAATTACAGGGCGCTCCCCCCAGCTGTTTGTGATTCGGGAACACATCCCACAACAATTCGCCGATTCCGATTACCAATGATTTTTGTTCCATAATTCGTTTAAATAAGTCCTAGTTCTTTTTCAATTTGTTCCAGTGATTTTCCTTTAGTTTCGGGTATCCATATTTTCACAAAAACAAAGGCTAAAACACTGAATATTCCGAAGATCCCAAACAAGTAGCTCAACCCCAGTCCTCCCTGAATAACCGGGGCGAAGTAAACCGTCAGGAAGGTACACAGCCAACTAACTGCTGTCGAAAACGACATGGCCACCCCCTTAATGCGATTGGGGTAGATTTCAGAAATGATCACCCACATCACCGGGGCGAATGAGGCTGCAAAGAAGGAGATGTAAACCAGCAAAGCTACCAAAACGCCAACGCCGAACTGCTCGGGTTTAGCGAATTCCCAGGTTAGGTAAGCCAGCGAAACAATCATACCAACAGCCCCCCAAAGCAAAAGAGTCTTGCGTCCCTTTTTATCAACCAGCCAAAGTGCAATAATTGTCATCAGAAAGTTAACCAAGCCAACAACCATCGACATCATCATCGAGTCGTCCTTCGCAGCCCCGGCAGCCTTGAACATTTCCGGCGCAAACATGATCACCGCATTGATCCCGGTAATTTGCTGGAATGCTGCAATGAGCGTCCCGATTAAAACAATCTTACCTGTTTTACCCTTAAACAGTTCCGAGATGGCCAATCGCTTTTTCTTCTTCTCTTCGGCAATGGTTCGTTCGATCTCGGCAAGCTCACTTTTAACCAGCTGATCTCCGCCAATCCTGTGCATAATGCGCTCGGCTTCATCTTTGCGGTTATTGGCAACCAGCCAGCGGGGACTTTCCGGAAATGAGATCACGATAAAAATCAGGTACAGCAGACCGAAAAGGGCCGGCACGGCCAGCATGTAGCGCCAGCTGTCGTCACCCAAACCAATCAGCAGGTAGTCGAAGATGTAGGCCAGCACAATACCGATGGTAATGGCAAACTGGTTCATCGACACCAGCCGGCCGCGATTGTGAGCCGGTGATATTTCGGAAATGTACATGGGGCAAACCACCGAGGTGGCGCCTACAGCCAGGCCGGAAAGTACACGGAAGATAATCAGGATAGCCGATGAACCGGCCAAAGCGCAGCCCAGAGCTGAAATAATGTAAAGAATAGCTGTGCTCATCATTACTTTTTTACGGCCGTACTTTTTGGTGAAATTACCGGTAAACAAAGCACCGATTAAACAGCCGATGGTGAGCAAGGCAGCCACTGTTCCCAGACCACTATCGGTGAGTGAGAATTCGCCCTTCAACATATCGACCGCTCCGGATATACCAGCCATATTCAATCCAAAAAGTAATCCGCCATTGATGGCGACAAAGGTGGTCCAGTACAAAAAACCTGCGTGGGCTTGATTCGTCGTTTTCATTGATTTAGTTTTCTTGTGTTTTTAATTTCTATTACTTTTTATTCCAAATACTGCCTAACGGCCATATTTTACCCTCACTCAATGATACTTCACCATGTTCGGAGAAAAGACTGATTGACGTAAAAGGTTGCGTTGGGAAAAACTGCTCCGTCATAACCACCAACCCTCCTTTGGCAAACAATTCAACAGATGCGCGGTCAATAATGAGATGCATGTCCAGTATCGGATCATTATTGATGTATGGCGCGTAGTGAATTCCTGCGAAATCTTTATTCAGACTATCCCAGCCAGCATTTGTACGGTCAATAAAAAACAGCTTATTGAGGTTATCGTAGCCAATCAACAGTTTCTCGTTGTTTTCGTTTGATAGCGCAATGCCGAAACGCTCTGCAAAAGTGATTGTCGAAGAATTTTTGGTATCAAAATGAAGATTGATTTCCAGCGGGAGCTCGAATGCTTTTTTTATTTCCATCTCTCCCGAAATGGTTTCTGGGTTCAACTGTTCCTCGACTCCGCGCAAGTTTTGAAGTTCATCAACGGGTTTCGAAACCAGCAGATAATCATTGTAAACTTCTACCAGTTCCAGCTCGCGGGCTACAGTCATAGCTCCCCGCCATTTTCCTGTCGGAATTTGGTTAGCATATTGCCAGTTATTTAACCATCCCATGAACAGGCGGCGACCATCTTCACCCGGAACGTTCGACCACGTAACCCCGGCATAGTTATCTTTTCCGTAATCCACCCATTTTGTTTTTATTCCTTCCGGGGTAAACACATGTCCGTCGAAATCACCAACGAAATACTGCGTGGCAGAACCTCCGTTTGGCCCTCCCGGATTAATGCTGACGAGCATAACCCATTTAGTCGTATCTCCGGCTTGCATCGGGAATAAATCCGGGCATTCCCAGACCCCTCCGTGTGCACCGATTCCTTCACCGAAATCACTCTCAAAAGTCCAGTCAATGAGGTTCGGGGAAGAATAAATGCTTACATGATTCTGCACGGCTAAAATCATCATCCAACTTTCTGATGCTTCGTGCCAGAAAACCTTTGGATCGCGAAAATCGCGTATTCCCGGGTTAGGTAGTACCGGATTGTGCTCATATTTTGTCCAGCTGCGGCCTTTGTCGATGCTATAAGCTACCCCTTGATACTGGAAGGTATCAGAGCCTGAACGTTCAAGCTCCGGATTGTGATAGGTATAAATGGCCACCAATGGAGGATTTTCTGAAGTTCCCAATCCCGAAGTGTTTGCTACATCCGCCACCGCGCTGCCCGAGAATATCCAACCAAGAGAATCGGGATACAGAGCTACCGGCATGCGGTCCCAGTGGACCAAATCGGTGCTTATAGCGTGCCCCCAGTGCATCGGGCCCCAGATGGTGCTGTCGGGGTAGTATTGGTAAAATAGATGATACTCCCCGTCGTAATAGACCATTCCATTCGGATCATTCATCCACATGCTATCGGGGGTAAAATGAACCTGTGGGCGGTATTGTTCCTCGTTTTGTTCGGTTGTCTGTTGCTTTTTTGCGCAGCCCGAAGCCAAGATGGCCAGAACTGCAATGAACAAATATTTTTTCATTCTTATTTTGTTTAAATGTTATCGGATCATTGACTTCTTGAGTGCTTTTATCGTCAATGAGTTGACAAATTCATTCTGCGTGTTGCCATCCAGTCTAAAAAACTTATAATTGTACCTTGGGAAAAACAAGGTGGTCATAACCTTTTCTCCCTGATTGATAAACAATTCAACTGAATTTTGATCGACAAGTAATGTAAGAGGCAGGGTTGCCCCTGTAGCTTGGTAGTCGCAATGAATTTCGTGCATAAATAGATTATTGAAGGAGACATACCCCGAGTTACTACGGTCAATCGTGAATTCACCATCTGTTTTACTGTAACTGATCGTGAGATCTTCCAATTCATTCCCGATAGAAATGGTAAACTGATCTATCTCAGCAGGAATGATTTCCATTTCGACCTGATAGCTGCCCCCGGCGATAATTTCATGGTAATCCATATGAATTTGATTGGCCGGGGTTTCGGGTGCAATCGTCTTTTGCGGATCAACTAGTGTATTCAGCTCGTCCACCGGGGAGAAATGAAGAACGTAGCTATTGTCTTGCCTTTTCTTCAATTTGATTTCTCGCGGGACAGTCATTCCGCTGCGCCAGCCGGATTCAGGTACAACATTGGCATACGCCCAGTTGCTCATCCAACCAATAAACAGGCGCCGTCCGTCTATTTCGGGAATATTGCTCCAGGTGACACCTGCATAGTTATCGATACCATAATCGGCCCACAGGATTTCTTCATTTTCTGAAACAAAGGAACTCCCGTCGAACTCACCAATAAAATATTGGGTGGCGCTACCTCCGTTTGGTTCGCTGTTCTCGTTTCCTCCCAAACTAACCAGCATTACCCACTTTACGGTTCCTTGTTCATCCTTCAATGGAAATAAGTCAGGACATTCCCATACGCCCCCATGGTATCCCACATTTTTTCCAAACTCGCTTTCCAATTCCCAAGCTTTCAGGTTCGGCGATGAATAGATGCGAATGTGATCAAAAACGGCCAGCACCATGATCCATTTTTGGGAGGCTTCGTGCCAAATTACTTTTGGATCGCGAAAATCGGCAATGCCCGGATTGTCCAGTACCGGGTTGTTTTCATACTTGGTCCAAGTAGCCCCTTTATCGTTGCTGTAAGCGAGGCTTTGAACCTGCCTGCCGGTGATATTTTGATGATGGGTAAAAATGGCCACCAATGGCGTTTCGTTCCCGGTTTTAAATCCTGCCGTGTTGTTTAGATCGGCTACTGCGCTCCCTGAGAAGATATAACCCAACTCATCGGGATATAGCTTGATCCCCTGGTCTTCCCAATGAAACAAATCAGTACTGACGGTATGCGCCCAATGCATAGGCCCCCAGGTGGTTCCATACGGATAATACTGGTAAAAAAGGTGATATTTTCCGTCGTAATAGACCATCCCGTTAGGGTCGTTCATCCAGTTTGCCTGTGGTGTGTAATGATAGTAAGGCCTGAAATTGTGGTGATACATCACATCTGCACTGCTGTCCGTTTCTTCGTTATCGCCGCAGGCTCCCAACAGCAACATAAACATAAAAAATATAATTTTGGTCAATTTCATCTATTTCTGTTTTCCGTTTGTAAAAGTATACCTGTTCACTAAGGAAGAGGCAGGCTAAAAGCTGTTCCGCCAGACTGATCGTCCTACCAGACAACGGGTGCAACTTTTAAACCTCCCCAACTTTCGGTGATTAATTTTTTTGAGACAAATAGTTCAGTGAATTCTTTGTAATCAGGTTAATATTGGATTGATATGGATTAACTCCATCTGGGTTAAGTTCACCAGCAGCGTTTTGATTAAATTCAAAACCACCAATACCCTGATAAATTGCCTTACCCTGATACTCATCGGTTGGAAGCAGTTCCATAACGCCAGCCATAAAATAGTCGCGGATTCCGCCCCAAACACCAAGCCATCGAACCTTGTTTGCTGAAGTAAAAGCTGCATAGGCGTTTTCGTCTCCATTCCCGTAACCATGATACCCGGCTGCTTCAACAATCACATAATTATGATCCTCGCGGTAGCCTGGTCCAATGATCGGTACCCACTGATAGCCATCACCATCCTGATTAAAAGTTATCCCATTATAAATTGGATGAGAAGTCATATCGTGTGCTCCAATGGTTGCACCAATTGCCCAAGTATCGCCGTTTTCAAAACCGGCACCATCGCCAATCACCATGTTGTAATTGTTCGTGATTCGCCCCAAAGTCCACAAATAGGCGCAGGCGTGCCCATTAAAGAGCATGTTCCCACCATTTTTATAGAAGTTATTGATGGCATTAAGTACATCGTTATCCAGTGCAGTAGCAGGAAGATCACGGCCTGAATCATAGTACCACCAAAGCACCCGGAAGTCATTCACATCGACTGAGCCATTTTTGATGTCATCAAAACTCACGTAAACTCCGTTATCATAGTTTTCGAGGAACCATTCGGCAGCGGCTTTTTCATCGTCATCGACAATCGCTCCCGCATTAGGCGCTGTACCCAAAAAGCCGATATAAAACAGCTCTGAAACGGTTATAGTATATTTACTGAACACATCACCATTGACAACCATCACTTCCAGAGGATTCGAAAAATCCATATTACTTGAAATTGCAGGAGTAATCGTTGCGCCTTCTGCCAATTGAATCGTTGTGCTGAGGTTCGACAAATCAGTGCCATCTGGTACTGTAACCGAAATCGTCTTATTTTTTTCATTGATTACTCCTTCAACACCATCGACAGAAAAGGCTGAGATCGTAACATCTTTATCCAATACCAAGTTGGATTTGTAGTCTTCATCGCAAGAAATCAAGCCTGCAATAAATACGATTGCAAAAAGATTTAATATATGTTTTCTCATTTCTAATGTCTTTAACGTTTTAACACTTACTTTTTACCACCCATTGTTCTGCTGGTACAACCCTTTGCTAAAGTCAATTTGGTTTTGCGGAATAGCAAAGTACTCGTGTTTTCCTTTTGTAAACTGTCCATCCTTCAGGTATTCCCGCTTAACCGATTCTTCGGTAAAGTATTTGTTGATGTATTCAGAAGCAATTCCCCAGCGAACCAGATCATAAAATCGAATACCTTCCATGGCCAATTCAAGGCGACGTTCCCAACGCAGTGCCTGACGGGCAAAATCCTGATTCCAGGTACAATTTTCTCCGGGCTTGTAAATATCCATGCCGTAATTTGAAACTGGATTTCCATCCTTGTCCACAAGCATAGCTGTACTGTTGATAGCCCGCTGGCGCACATCATTAATAATGGGCAGGGCCTCGTCCTGCCGACCAAGTTCGATAAGGGCTTCAGCCTTCCACAACAGAACATCAGCAAAACGGATGATATCGGTATTTTTGGAACTAGCCATGAATGGCGGCACTTTTTCGAAGCAGGCACATTCGTAATGTTGATTTTCTTTCAGCGAAGAAAAGTGTCCATAAATCTGTGTTGCACGGGCCCAATCTTTTCGGTAAATAAAATCAGGATCATATTTCCACGGATGTCCTGGAATGGCTACGGTATGGTCCAGACGAACATCAAAGGTATTTTCCTGAAAATCGTTGCCTTCCAAAACGTCTGAATTATTAAAGGCATCGAATTGGGGAAGGCCGGTGGCATCCGTTTTAAACGAATTCACCAAATTTTGAGACGGAATGTGAAACCAGCAACAGCCGTATTCCGGGTTCATGGGATAATTAAGCGCATTTCCCCAGTCCAGGCGACCTGTAGGTGTGCCATCTTCGATAGACCGCTGAATAGAAAAAACCGATTCGGTGCTTCCTTCATCATGAGTCTGCAAAAAATTGTAGCCAAAATCTGCAAAAAGGGAATACTGCCCGGAGGCAATCACTTCATCAACCAGGTTAACCACTTCATTAAGTTTTGATGTATTGATATTGGTTACGCTGTTTTGTTCATTTTGCTCGTAGGCTTGATACAACTTGGTTTTTGCCAAATAGGCCAACGCGGCGTATTTGTTTGGCCGTCCTTTGTCGTTCTGGGTTTCGGGCAGATTATCAGCTGCAAACCGAAACTCGGCAGCAATTTTGTCCCACAATTCCTGATCGGAAAATTCTCTGTTTGACACTTCGTTGTAGGCGTTTCCTTCAATTGTTTCATCAATCCAAGAGATATACTTGAACATGGTTTTCAGGATGAAATAGTGGTGTGCCCGGAGGAAACGCATTTCAGCCTGACGAGCAAGTTTTTTGGGGTACTCCTCTGCCGATAGCTGATTGACAACTTTAAGCGCTTCGTTTGCACGCCCGATTCCGACATAGAGCCGGTACCATTTCTGATCAACCAACGGGTTATCTGTTGTGTTAAACGCAAATAATTCCAAGAAATTGAATTCCCAGATATCACCGGTTCCACCGCCTCCTTTATAGGAGTCACCGCTGGTAATATCGGCGTAAGGCCAGAGGGAATTCGGAGCGGTATAGTGGTCATTCCCTAATTCCGCGTAAGCAGAAATCACCATACTCTCTGCATTTTCGGGTGTTAAAAGCTGGTCGCTGCTAATAATGCTCTTTGGTGCCATTTCAAGAAACGAGTCCGAACAGGAAAATAGTAGTCCTGAGGCCATTATCAGGATCCAGGCGAATATATTGTTGCTTATCTTTTTCATTGTCTGTATTTTCTAGAATGTAACATTAATACCAATTGTGTAGCTAGATGGGATCGGGTAGGCAAATCCAGGAGATTCAGGATCAACACCAGTGAACTGATCGTTTCCTTTTCTATCCTTAATGGTGAAGACGTTCTGTCCCTGCAAATAGATCCGGGCAGAAGACATGCGTAAACTCTGGATTAATCGGGCCGGAATCTGGTATCCAATCTGAATATTTCTCAATTTCAGGTACGAACCATCTTCAATAAAATAAGAGGAAGTGCGACTTTCATTGTTCGTATCCGTACGGGTCAACATCGGAATCGTTGAATTTGGATTGTCGGGTGTCCATGCCTGCAGCGTCCGTGAACCAAAGTTGGTTCCCTGCCAAATCGAGGTAAAATCGGTCAGGTGTTTATATTCGTTGTACACATCGGCGCCATAAATCCCCTGAAAGAAAAGATTCAGATCGAATCCTTTGTATGCGAAACTGGCGTTCAGGCCGTAGATAAAATCGGGGTTCGGATCGCCAAGCCAGGTACGGTCAAGCGCATCTACAACGCCATCCGGCTGGTATACGAAATTACCTTCAGCATCCAATCCGCCAATATCCTTATAACGAATACGGCCAATGCCTTTTCCTGTTTGAGAAGCGTGAGCGTCCACTTCGTCCTGGCTCTTAAAGATGCCGTCAGCGATGTAACCAAAGTGAACCATGTCAGAATGCCCCAACACACTTTTCCCGGTTGATGGGTCTCCCGGATAGCCGGTGAGCACTTCATCCGGTAAAAACGTAACTTCACGTTTATAAGATGAAATATTTCCGGTCAGGTCAATTTCCAATCCGTTACTCAGTTTGGTATTGTATCCCAATACAAATTCCCAACCTTTATTTTCCAGTGTGGCGCCGTTCACCCATTGGTTGCCACCACCGCCTTTAACAGCCAGGTAAGGAGGCTCAAGCAAAATATCCTTGGTTTCTTTGAAGAAATAGTCGAAGCTACCATACAATTTCTGATGCATCAATCCAAAATCGATCCCTAAGTTAGTTTGTGTGGCTTCTTCCCATTTCAGGCCGGGATTTCCTTCGCGTATCTTACGAAAACCTGAAGGAAGGGTACCCGAGTCTGCCCCGGTAATATCATAGGCTGTTCCAGAATCAAAATCCCAGGTTGGGTCAATGCCATAATCCGAACGGTAGATGGAATAAATGGCTTCGTTGCTAATCTCCTGGTTACCGGTAATCCCCCAGCCAGCCCTGAATTTCAGGTTTGAAAACTGAGGCAAGGCTTCTTTAAAAAAGTCTTCTTCGCTTAACCGCCAACCAACAGAGAACGCGGGAAAAGTACCATACAAATTATCTTTACCAAAGCGAGAGGAACCGTCACGGCGAACAGTGACCGAAGCCAGATACTTTTGATCAAACACGTAGTTTACTTTTCCGAAATAAGAAAACAACGAGTTACCGGCACCACTTCCACCATTCAGGACTTTCTCGGTACCGGAATCCAGGAACATGTATTCCGGGTCTTCGATGACATATCCTTCGCGACTTCCATAGAAAGATTCGTATTCTGCCTTAACAGCTTCTGTACCTACAACAATGTCTGCATTGTGCTTGCCTCTTTCAAATTTGTAATTCAAGGTATTGGACCAGGTCCATGCTATATTATGCCATTGTGAAGTTGTCACCCGGCTGATATCACTGATTAGAAATCCGGATTCATAGGAATAATCCATCTTCCTGTAGTAATTCTCCGTATAATCAATACCAAAATTAGATCTGTAATTCAATCCTTTGATGATTTCGAGATCGGCATACATGTTTCCGAACACCCGCGCTGTGCGCGATTGATTTTGCTTATTTTGCTCAATTAAACGAACCGGATTGTGACGGTCGGTCATGCCCGGAGCAGGGCCTCCCCAACCTCCATCCACTGAATAAACCGGAACTACCGGTTGCTGAACCAAAGCCAGGTACATCACATCCCCCACAGGGATCTCTGCATTTTTCACCCGCGAAACAGTCAAGTTTTCGCCCACTTTTAGCTTGCCGTCCAGAAATCTGTAATCCGAATTGATACGAGCGGTTATTTTGTTGGAATTGGTTTCCTTGATGATTCCGTCGTGATCATAGTAATTCAACGAGAACAGCGTATTGCTCTTTTCATTTCCATTCGAGAATGTCAGGTTGTACGACTGGATTAGTGATTGCTGAGATACTTCGTCATACCATTTCGTGTCAGCTGGCCGCATTGTCTGTGCCGGATCAATAAACTCCGGAAGAAGAATCCGGTCCAGAATAGCTTTCCCGTTTTCATCGCGGTGCCAATCATAGGTATAAATAGCTGATGTTGGCGTATTTCCATCATTAATGGCGGCTTGCCAATTTACCAAACCTCTGTCGTAGGTGTTCAACACGTCCAGTTTATTGGCATAGTGTTGAATAGTAGCATACGAGCTGAATTCAACCTTACTGACACCTTGTTGTCCCTTTTTTGTTGTAATTAAGATAACCCCATTGTTCGCGCGAGAACCATAAATACTGGCAGACGAAGCATCTTTCAATACCTGCATCGACTCAATGTCGTTCGGATTAAGTTGTTCGATACCTCCTGTTGTCGGTACCCCGTCAATGATATATAAAGGATTGTTGTTCCCTGAACCCATGGTGCTCCCCCCGCGAATACGAACCGTAGCAAACGCGCCAGGGTTACCGTCGGTTGTGATGTACACCCCCGCAAGTCGTCCTTGCAATGCTTTGATAGCATTACCTGTTGGCATTTCTTTGATCTTATCCACTTCAACAACCCCCACTGCTCCGGTTAGGTCAGCTTTCCTTTGCGTCTGGTAGCCCGTTACAACAACCTGATCCAAACCAATGGATTCCTCTTGCATTGTTACATCAATAGTACCTTGATCTGCAACCTCAATTTCCTGAGTGCTCATCCCTATAAAAGAGAATACGAGAACTGCATCACCGGGAACATCAGGAATCAAATAATGTCCGTCGGCATCAGTAATAGTTCCCGTCGTTGTACCCTTAACCACAACTGTAACTCCAGGTAACGGAGCACCTGAATTATCAGTCACTTTCCCAGATACCTGGGATTGTTGTTGCAGCGACGTTTTCTGAACTCCAGATGCTGAAAGAATAATCTTGCGGTTATCTATTTTATATTGAATATTCTGACCTGCAAAGATTTGATCGAGCAGATCCGCAATAGACATATCTTTCGCACTGATACTAACTCTTTGATAGACGTCGACAAATTCATTATTATAAATAAAAAAGTATCCGCTTTGGTCTTCAACCTCTGCCAGAACATCCTTAATCAACGCATTCTCCCGGCTAATGGAAAATGTTTTAGACTGGGAAAAAGTCCCTGACGCTAATAGCGTAAAGGTGGACAAGAAGAAAAAGAAGGTCGTTAATTTCATAATAAACAGAACTTTAGTTCTTAGAATACGATGAAGTATTCCATTCATGTTTGATTTTTTCATAAATTCGAAATGTTTAATTTTTTAAACTCAATTTTAATGTCTGTTGGTAGCAGACATTTACCGGACAGGAGGGTGGTGGTACACCTTCCTGTTTTTTAAACTTTTGTTCAGCTAGGCGTTCATTTAATTTATTTTAAGTTTTATAATTCGTTTTGTATATCTTCCTTGGGAGTCTTGCTGGGCGGGAGTGATTTCATAGCTTAAAGGCGAGGTCAAACTCAGTGTCCGGAGAACTTCATCGACCGATTCATCAATAAATGTTCCGGTAAACCGGTATTTATTCAGCTTTTGATCCTCCAGGCGAATATCAACATTATACCAGTTTTCAAGTTTGAGCATCACCTCCTGAATCGGGTCATCCATAAATAAGAGCTTGCCATTGATCCATCCCACGTATTTCTCCAATTCATAGGTTTTTATTTTGCTTATCTTGTTTTCCTTTACATTGAAGTGTGCCATCTCATTGGGATCTAAAATTATTAGCGCTTTCCCGTCTGTTTTGTTGGCCGGGTTAATTGCCACTTTCCCCTCCAGCAAAGTGACCTCAATCGCCCGATCCTTGTTGTAAGCATCCACATTGAACTCGGTCCCCAACGCTTCTACTTCAATCGGTCCGGCCTTGACGATGAAGGGGTGTTTCGGGTCCTTGGCCACATCAAAATATGCCTCCCCTTCCAGTTCAAGGCGTCTCTGTTGTTTGGAAGTAAATTGATTTGAAAACCGAAGCGAACTTCCGGAGTTAAGATAAACCCTTGACCCATCCGGAAGATCAACATGAGTTCTTGTGCCGATTGCTGCAAAGACTTCTTCATAGTATTCGGAAGAAGAACCTCCTGTGGAGAAGAAATAGCTGTACGTACCTGCCAGCAAAACTGCCAGAACCAAAATGGCGGCCGCCTGGTAGAGCAAATTCAATCGGAATATCTTCGGTGATTTTATATCGGCGCGTTGATGCACCAAGTCCAACGCGACGTTTTGATCGATGCGTGATGGTATCTGAAACTCACCTGTCTTTTCCCAAAGAATTTGGATATCCTCAAACTCAATTTGGTTTCGAAGGCTCTTCGAAATCCATTCGTCCAGTATCTGATTTTCTTTGTTCGAAATTGTACCCGTTAGTTTCCGAGTTATGATTTCGTAAATTTGGTCTGACTTGACAGGCATTTTATTTCATTTTGCCCTACTGACTCTACTTAGCAATCAAAACCCTACATTGGAATGTGAATTTCTATGTCCTTTCTCGCTCAAAGACTCCTGACGAAGATTGTAAAATACTGTCAAAGAGCTATTTGTGTCGAATATTATTTACAAGAAAAATTTCGCGCTATTCGTAAAAAGAATAAGATCGGATTTTTAGAAGATATCTTCGAGGATGGCAAAAACTCGCTTAGTTCAACACGCAACAATTTTAATGACCGACCGATGAGGGCTTCAACTCCTTTGACAGAGATTTTCATCTTTACCGCGATTTCTTTGTTGCTCAAATTTTCGAAACGACTTAACTCGAACGCTTGTTTACATCGCGGCGGAAGTTTTGCCAACGAAATCGTTAACCTTTCTTCAAATTCTCTTCCCTGGATCTCATTTTCAGTCGAATAATCAGCAATGTTTGTATTGAATTCGGAATCAATCTGGTGTTTCTTGTAATCCGATATGTAATCTGCAATTTGATTTTTTACCATGACTGTCAGGTATCCGCCCAAATTACTGACTTTGTCCATGACGAACCTCCTCTCCCACAACTTAATAAATACATTCTGCACTAGATTCTGAGACGTGTCGGCATCGTGAATGAAAGAATAGCAAAGACGACAAAGGTTATCGTAGTATCGGCGAAAGATGAGATCAAACGCCTTGCTGTTGCCCTCCTTCAGTTCAAGGAGCAATACGTGATCCGGGCTGGATATATCGAATTTATGTTTAGGCATCGACGGCGCGCAAATTTATCCTGCAACGAAGGTACAATTTTGAGGGAAAAAGCAAACTCTTGCTACTGAAAGTTGAGTATTCTCTTTTGCAAATTGACAACAACTAGATTATATTACATGGAGCAACCCGGTTCCGGATTCAGGATTTACAATAAAACACGCATATCGTTGGCTAATTTGACGGATATCGCTAATTTTATATTCTGTATTGCTAGTCAAATTAGTACAAAATAATTGGTCTTGAGCGATACGGTGAGTTCTGAAAGGAACATTGAATTAAAATGCTGAAAAAAGAGCATTTTGAACGTTTAGTTCGAATCCAGTACAACCCACAAAAATAGCGCGCCGATCAGACGATCAACGCGCTATTTCTCATTTGCGTTATTTCTTTTTTATTGAATGCTCACATCAACTTTGGCAGATAGCTGTTGAACCAGGTTTTCAACATAACTCTTCCAGTAGTCGTGGCTTTTGAAGCGGTCGTCGCTCAATTCCCATCCTGCTGCTGCGTAATAGGTAACCGGCATGTCGTTTTCAACTTTCAGCTTAGCCAGGAAACTGTTTGTCAGCTTACCGGTTTGAGGAGCCTCGGTATAACCTTCGTAAAGCGCGCGTGGCACAATAATGGCAAGCCCCAACCACCATCCGCGGTTATAGGTTTGCATGTCATGCGTTAGCAGAACCATCCAGTCGTCATTCACTGCAATTTCTTCCATCGGATTCTGGTTGTTGATATTCACCAGTCCCACTACCAGGGTTTCGTCGCCCTGAAGTCCCGAAAATTTCACCGTATTTTGGTAGGCGTACATGCCTGGCCAGATGGCTGTTGTTTCGTCAACCTGGTAGCTGCGACCGGCCGGGTGCCAGTTTTCGTACCGGTAGCTGAGGGTTGATTTGACAGGTCCTTCGTTCGTGATGGCGAACTTGGTGGTCTCAACATTATTCAGGCTGTCGTTGGTGGTCACACCCAGGCGCATCAGGCTGTCGCCGGCCATCAGGGCATAGCCGCCGATGCCGACCGAGTTGCCAACGGCTAAAATATCGCGCCCCCAGTCGGCCATCACGTGGTAGTTGTCTTCAACAGCACCTTGGGCGTTAATTCCGACGTTCTCGGGCGACATGTACGATGCTTTTTTGCCAAAAAGGTCCTTCGAGTTACGGCCGTCCAGGTAGTGGCGGAAGCCAATTTTGTCGTTTTCCCATGAAGGGCCGTCGGTTTGGTAGCGTTGATAGCCCAACGCACGATGGATTTCGTTGGCCGGAAGCAGTTCGCTGGTTGCCGGTTCAACCGGACTGTCGGCTGAACTGCGTTTTCCAAAGCGGGCACTTGTACGAGGGGTGTATTCCGCTCGCTTTTCCACCCATTGCAGCGAGTATGTTTTGCTTGCTTTTGCATCGAGATTGCTTACAAAGAACAACTCGTCCCAGCTTTTGTCGCCATCCAGGTCGTTGAGTTGCGAGGGGATGGTGTCGCCGGTTGAGTTGGTGATTAAAGGGTAATTTTCGCCCTCGGGGATGTTGGGCAGTTGTTGCCGATCAATTGAGATGGCTTTGTCGGTCAGTGCCAGGTTGGTACTGTTCGAAAGCGTAATTTTGCTGGTCTTCGGAGCTGTCTGGCATTGGGTAAAAGCCAGTAAGCAGCTTGCAGCAGCGATTGTCCGTAATGCTGGTTTTTGCTTCATATTTTTTTGTATTAGTCCGTTTGCATTTATTGGTTTAGGCTTGATGTCCGGATTGGTTCCCGCACGAGCTTTAGAAAGTTGTTGCCCCAGATAACATCGCTTTGGTCAATCAGCAGAAAAATGTCGGCCGGAATCGGGAGATAGCAGTTATTTAAGAGTATGTTTTTCGATTCGCGAACAGCGACGATGGCGCTTTTTTCATGCGGTGTTTTAGTGCCAACATCATTTAGCACAACTCCGTTGCATTTTGTGAGTTCGAAGGAGGGGCCTTGCGCTGTTGTAACGGAAACCTTATCGAATCGAATATTCGTTGCCGCTTCGGCGGTAAATCCATCTTCAACGTCCAGGTTAATGTTGCTGAATGATAGTTCGCTGACGGGCATTTCCTCAATTCCGCGAATAAAGCCGGCGCACTTGATGTCGGTGCCCGTAACATTGGTTATATGGATATTTCGGAAAACAGGAGTTCGTTCAGTTACCGGCTCGGGCGTCGATGTTTTGTCGTAGAATAGGTTGACGATAAAGGCGTTCTTTTGGATATTCCGCATAACGATATTGTCAACACGGATGTTTTCAACAACACCACCGCGCCCGCGTGAGGCTTTCAGACGAATGCCGGCATCCGTTCCGTTGAACACGCAGTTGGAGATGGTCACATTTTTAACGCTGCCTGACATTTCGCTGCCAATTACTACACCGCCATGTCCTGCGAGCATCACACAGTTGGTCACGGTAATGTTCTCGCACGGTCGGCCATATTCACGCCCGTCGAAATCGCGACCCGACTTAATGGTGATGCAGTCGTCGCCAACGCTCACCAGACAGTCCGAAATGCGCAGGTTGGAGCAGGAGGATGGGTTGATGCCATCGGTGTTCCAGCCGTCGTCGGGATTGTTGATGGTAATGCCATGAATGCGCAGGCCGTTGCAGCCAACCGGGTTGATGGTCCAGAAAGGCGAATTTTGAATGGTGACACCTTCAATGGCAACCTTGTTGCATTCCTGAAACTGAATAAATGGCGGACGGAAGAAAAGATGTTGCAGTGATTTTTGGTAATAAGGCTCTACTTTGAGCGCTTTATTTTCGGCAAGCCAAAGCTGTTGGTATTTGTTCGGTTTTTTGATGGAGCCATCGTGCCAGAACGAATATTGTTGAAGTTTCACTTCTTCCCACCAGGCTTTTCCGTTGCCCTCCAATGTCCCTTCGCCCTTTATGGCAATGTTTTCGGCTTGCTTTGCATACAGCAACGGGGTGAAGCTGTTCATGAAAATGCCTTCCCAGCGAATCTGACGGAAGGGAAGGTAGTCGTCAAAGTCGGTGGAAAAGGAGAGCGTTGCACCGGCTTCGAGGTATAAGGTGATGTTACTTTTCAGGATGATAGCACCGGTCAGGTAGTTGCCCGCCGGGAAGTAAATCGTTCCCCCTCCCTTGTTCGATGCCTGTTCAATGGTGGCGTTGATCAAGTCGGTGCATTTCTCCCTCCCCGTGTTATCGGCGCCCAAAGTGTGCATGTCGTAGGTTTTTGCCGAAAGGCTGTGTGCCAGGCATAAAAAAAGCAGGATTAAGGTCGTTTTCATTCTATTTGTTTGCAGTTTGTTTTCATTCGGAAGTCTCAAAGTTAGGCTATTATCGAAATAATTGCTAAAAAATCCCGAAAGAATACAATCGATTGCATCCGGCCCTTTGCCGCCTTGCAGCGGCGAGGGGGCGCCGGATTGCGGGAGATGCTGCGATCGACGGTCGGATTGAAAGCATTAATTCCTATAAATCTTTGTGTTAAAATTTGATTTCACCAATTGATAGTGCTTGTTATTTCAAAAAAAAGAAATACTTTTGCAGTCCCGATTATTGTCCGTACTTGCATTTCTTATAATTGATTGAAAATGTTGTGGATAGAAAAGTTATCAACGAGCCCGATGTTAATAATTTGGATGTTTGCAACAGATTGAGAAGTAAGTTTTTGCAACTTTTAGTGTTTAATTTAAAAAATTAGAGCAAGTGGATACTTTATCTTACAAAACCGTATCGGCCAACAGTGCCACGGTAAACAAAGAATGGGTAGTTGTTGATGCAGCCGGTATGCCGTTGGGTCGTTTGGCCAGCGCTGTTGCCAAGTTGTTGCGTGGAAAACACAAACCCAATTTTACTCCTCACGTAGATTGTGGAGACAATGTAATTGTTATCAATGCTGAAAAAGTGAAGCTGACTGGTAACAAGTTGAACGACAAAGTTTATTTGCGTTACACCGGTTATCCGGGGGGACAACGCAGCCAAACTCCGGCGGAAATCATGAGTAAATACCCCGAACGTTTGGTTCAAAAAGCAGTAAAAGGTATGTTGCCTAAAAATCGTCTGGGACGTGCTATCCAAGGTAACATGAGAGTGTATGTCGGTGCTGAGCACAATCAAGAAGCTCAAAACCCGAAAGTTATTGATTTGAATACAATTAAATTGTAACCATGGAAGTAGTAAACACCTTAGGACGTAGAAAGACAGCCGTTGCCCGCGTTTATGTTAGCGAGGGTAAAGGTAACATCACCATTAACAACCGGGAGTTAAACGAATACTTCCCGAATGGTACTCTTCAGTATATCGTAAAGCAGCCTTTAAACATTTTAGGCGTTGCTGATCAGTACGATATCAAAATAAACCTTGACGGTGGTGGTATTAAAGGACAAGCCGAAGCGGCTCGTTTGGGTATTGCCCGCGCAATGGTTGAAATTAATGCCGAAAACAAGCCGGAACTGAAACATGCAGGCTTAATGACCCGTGACCCACGCGAAGTGGAACGTAAAAAACCAGGTCAACCAAAAGCACGCAAACGCTTCCAGTTCTCAAAACGTTAATATATTTTTTAAACCGAATAACTGTGGATCTGAAACCACTGAGACTCCCCGGCATCGACGAGGGACTACTCAGAGGTTGCTTTTCGACAAATTATTACAAAAGTTAACAAGATGCCAAGAACAAATTTTCAAGAATTATTGGATGCAGGTGTACACTTTGGTCACCTGAAAAGAAAGTGGAATCCAAACATGGCTCCATACATTTTTATGGAGAAAAACGGTATCCACATCATCGACCTGCAAAAAACGGTTGCTAAGGTTGATGAAGCCGCTGCCGCCATCAAACAGATTGCCAAATCGGGACGCAAAGTTTTATTTGTGGCTACAAAAAAACAAGCCAAAGAGCTTGTTGCTGAAGCTGTTGGTAATGTGAATATGCCTTACGTTGTAGAACGCTGGCCTGGTGGTATGTTGACAAACTTCCCTACAATTCGTAAAGCTGTTAAGAAAATGATTTCCATCGATAAGATGATGAAAGACAACAGCTGGGATAACTTGTCAAAACGCGAAAAGTTGCAAATTACGCGTCAACGCGCTAAGTTGGATAAAGTATTAGGTTCAATCTCAGACTTAACTCGTCTGCCTGCTGCTTTATTTGTTGTTGACGTACTGAAAGAAAAAATCGCGGTGCGTGAAGCTCAAAAATTGGGTATCCCCGTATTTGCGATGGTTGATACAAACTCTAATCCGGAAGGAATCGATTTCGTTATTCCTGCCAACGACGATGCTTCTCAATCAATCCGCCTGGTAACCCGCATCATGTGCGATGCCATTGCTGAAGGTTTGAACGAACGCAAAGTTGAACGCGAAAAAGATAGCGACGACGCTCCTAAAAAAGCAAAGTCAGCTAAAAAAGAAGCGGCCAAAGCAATCGTTTCTGATGATAGCGAAGACGATGTAGATGTTGATCTGGACAATGACGATTCAGAAGAATAATTGCTCATTATAACTAAATAAATAAAAAAAAGATATGGCAATTTCTGCTGCAGATGTAATGAAGTTGCGTAAAGCAACCGGCGCTGGTATGATGGATTGTAAAAATGCTTTGACAGAAGCAGAAGGCAATTTTGACCGCGCTGTAGAAATTATCCGCGAAAAAGGTAAACTGGTAGCCAGCAAACGTTCTGACCGCGACGCGTCGGAAGGTGCTGCTTTAGCTAAAACAAGTGCTGACGGTAAATTCGGTGCCATTGTAGTTGTAAACTGCGAGACTGACTTCGTAGCTAAAAACGAAGGTTTCGTAGCTTTGACTCAAAGCTTTCTGGATGTTGCTGTAGCCAACAAACCAGCTGACCTGGACGCTCTGAAAGCGTTAAGCCTGGATGGTCGTACATTGGCTGATCATGTTACGGAACAAACCGGTGTTATCGGTGAAAAAATCGATTTGTCGGCTTACGGATGCATCGAAGCCGAGTCGGTAATCGCTTATATTCACCCGGGTAACCAATTGGCTACTATCGTTGGTTTCAACCAGGAAAATGTTGATCAACAAGTAGCGAAGGACGTTGCAATGCAAGTTGCTGCAATGAATCCGGTTGCTGTTGACAAAGATTTCGTTTCTCAGGAAGTTATTGAGAAAGAATTGGAAATCGCGAAAGAAAAATTCCGTCAGGAAGGTAAACCTGAAGCAATGTTAGATAAGATTGCTCAAGGCTCTTTGAACAAATTCTTCAAAGAAAATACCTTGTTGAACCAAGCTTTTGTGAAAGATAACAAGGTGTCTGTAAAAGAATACCTGAACAACTCAAGCAAAGGTTTGTCGGTAACAAACTTCATCCGATTCACTTTGGGTGCATAATTAGCTTAGACTTTTTATACGATATATTAAGAGGTCATCCCGCGGGATGACCTCTTTTTTTATGTCTAAGCGATACCAATTATTTTTCGGAGCGAGGCTTAAGCGAAACGCTGAAATTCGACCGATATGCAGCTTAATTTACAAGCCGAAACATTCAGATTTAATGCCGATAGACAGTTGAAAATCAATTAAAGAGGACGTGAATTTGAGGCTAAATTCAATTGCTGGTTGGTATAAATGCGCCGGGGGCAACAGCCGTAAAATAGGGCAGAAGATGTAGCGATCGGAAAGTGGGGGCTGTCGTGGTCCGTAAAGGCGATAAAACCGCTCCATGGAACCGCAGTCGCCTCGCAATGGAGGAGATGATCTGCTCGTCTGCGGACACTTCAAAAGCTGAACTTTGCTTCGTACGAGCCGGGCTTTGGGGATTGTATAAAAAAGCCTGCCGGTTTTGAAAACGGCAGGCTTGGTGTGCTTAATGTTTAAGGTCGATGACCTATTTTATCCGTTCAGCGCTTCGGCGCCGTTGGTAACTTCCAGAATCTCGTTGGTGATCGCAGTCTGACGAGCTTTGTTGAAGGTCAGGGTCAATTCTTTGATCAACTCCGAGGCGTTGTCGGTCGCTTTGTGCATTGCAGTCATCCGCGCCCCATGTTCTGCTGCATTTGAGTCCAAAAAGGCCTTAAAAAGCTGAATTTTTAAGGAGTGCGGAATCAGTTCATGTACGATTTCTTCCATACTTGGCTCGAAAATGAAATTCTGATTTCCCACCGATTTGTTGCCGGACTCCTGTTCGACCGGTAGAAACTGTTCCGTTCGGCAAAATTGCACTGCCGCGTTTTTAAATTCGTTATAAACCAATTCAATACGGTCGTATTTTCCGCTGGTGAAATCGTCCATCAGTTTTTGTGCAAACACCGATACCGATTCGTAGCTGAGGTCCTCGAACAAGCCATTGGCCTGTTCGCCAACAGGATAGTTTCGGGCTTTCAGGTATTTTTCGCCCTGTTTACCAACCGTCAGAAAGCTCAGCTTCTTTTGGCGTAGTTGCCTGCTGTAACGTGCTTCAACCATCTCGATCGCGATCTTGGAAATCGATGAGTTGAATCCGCCGCAAAGGCCTCTGTTTGAGGTGACCAAGACCACAAGAACATTATCGGGCTCTCGTTGCAAGGTGTAAACAGACTCTTCCATATCCTCCAGCGAGCTGCTCAAGGTTTGCATGATCCCATGTAACTTATCGGCATACGGACGAAAGTGAATGATTGCGTCCTGCGCTTTTTTAAGTTTTGCGGCCGACACCATCTTCATGGCACTGGTCACCTGTCGGGTGGTTTTTACCGAGCTAATTCGGGTACGTATTTCTTTTAAACTGGCCATTTTAGTCTTTGTTTCATGCCGGAACTTCCACCGACCGTTTACGATTTAAAGCGCGATGCAACCTCGGCTGCTGCTTTTTCGATCGCCGCAATTCCTTTGTCTGTCAAATTTCCTGTTCTCAGTTCGTTTAAGGTTGAGCGGTATTGAGCTTCCATCAGTTCGATGAACTCTTGTTCGAACTCTTTCACCTTTTCAACCGGAACTGCTCGCAGTAACTCTTTTGTGCCACAGTAGATAATGGCAATTTGATGCTCCACCTTCTTCGGCTCATACTGCCCTTGTTTCAGGATTTCCACGTTTTTACGTCCTTTATCCAGTACACGCATGGTTGCTGCATCGAGGTCGGAACCAAACTTCGAGAAGGCCTCCAGTTCGCGGAATTGTGCCTGGTCGAGTTTCAGGGTTCCGGCAATTTTTTTCATCGCCTTGACCTGTGCATTACCCCCTACGCGCGATACCGAGATTCCCACGTTGATGGCCGGGCGAACACCGGATAGGAATAAGTTGGACTCGAGGAAAATTTGCCCGTCGGTAATTGAAATGACGTTGGTGGGGATATAGGCCGATACGTCCGATGCCTGTGTTTCGATAATAGGCAGGGCCGTCAAGGAACCACCGCCTTTTACCTTTGCTTTCAGACATTCGGGCAGGTCGTTCATCTCCGAGGCAATTTCGTCCGAGTCGATGATCTTCGCTGCGCGTTCCAGCAAGCGGGAGTGTAAATAAAACACGTCACCCGGGTAGGCTTCGCGGCCCGGTGGACGGCGGAGCAATAAGGAAACCTCGCGGTACGAAACAGCTTGTTTCGACAGGTCATCGTAGATGATTAGCGCATCGCGGCCTGTGTCGCGGAAATATTCGCCAATAGCAGCACCTGCATAAGGAGCGTAAAACTGAAGGGCTGCCGGATCGGATGCTGTTGCCGAAACGATAACGGTATAGTCCATTGCTCCGTGTTTTTCCAGGGTCGATGCAATATTGGCAACCGTTGAGCCTTTTTGCCCAATAGCAACATAGATACAATATACCGGGGTTCCCTGTTCAAAGTTTTCGCGTTGGTTGATGATGGTATCGATGGCCACGGCTGTTTTACCCGTTTGGCGGTCACCAATGATCAACTCGCGCTGCCCACGGCCGATTGGAATCATCGCGTCGATTGCTTTGATACCAGTTTGCAAGGGTTGTTTTACCGGTTGGCGATAAATAACCCCGGGGGCTTTGCGTTCCAGTGGCATTTCGAATTTTTCGCCGGTGATAGCTCCTTTCCCGTCCAGGGGAATACCAATGGTGTTGATGACACGTCCTAAAACGCCTTCGCCAACTTCAATCGAAGCAATGCGGCGCATCCGTCTCACGGTGTCACCTTCTTTAATTTCTTCCGAAGAACCTAATAATACGGCACCTACGTTGTCCTCTTCAAGGTTCAGGACGATACCTTTGACTCCGCTGTCGAACTCAATCATTTCATTCGATTCAACGTTCGATAAGCCGTAGATGCGGGCAATACCATCGCCCACCGTTAAAACGGTGCCGACTTCTTCCAGTTCGGCTTCCGATTTAAATCCTTCCAGTTGTTGTTGGAGTATCGCAGATACTTCAGCAGGTTTTATATCAGCCATGGTTATCTTTTTTCTATTTAATTTCCGATTGTAATAATGTTTCTCTTACTTTTTGAAGCTGACGGGCGATGCTGGCATCAACTTGCTGATCTTCGACGCGCAAGATGAATCCTCCGACCAGTGCGGGATCAACTTTTTGGCTCAGCTCGATTTGTGCCTGAAACTGGGCCTCGAGCTTTTTCTGTATATCAGCGATAAGGGCAGGATCCAGGTCGACAGCTGTTGTTAGAAGAGCCGTTTTTACGCCCTGTTCCTGGCGGTAAAGAGTCAGAAGATTTCGGCAAATGCCGGCTAACTGGGCTTCCCGTTTATTGGTGGTCACCAACTCGAGGAAGTTCAGGCTGAGGGGGGCTATTTTTTTTTCGAAAATAGCTTTCAGCAGTTTTGTTTTTTGGGAAGTTTTAACGATTGGACTTTCCAGTAAAATTCTGAAGTCGGCACTTTCGTTGCATAAAGTATAAATCAGCTCAATATCTTTTCGAAGGGTATCAAGTTGTTTTTTTTCTTTGGCAAGGTTGAAAAAAGCTTTCGAGTAGCGAACTGTTACTTTACTTTGATTCATAATCCTAGTTGAATTTCAGATCCTTGATCAGCTTTTCGACCAGTTTTTCCTGGTTCTTGTCTGTTTTAAATTCTTGTTGGATAATCTTTTCAGCTACCAGAACCGAAAGGTCAACAAGTTGTTTTTTCATCTCGGTGATGGCGGCGGTTTTCTCGGCTTCAATCTGGAGTCGGGCGGTTTCAACAATTTTCAGACCTTCAGCGTGAGCGGTTGTCTTTGCTTCGTCGATAATTTTGGTCTTCAGCTCGCGGGCTTCTTTCAGGATCTCGTTTTTCTCTTTGCGGGCTTCATCCAGGATCGCTTCCTGGTTTGTTTTCATCTTGGCAACTTCCTTCCGGGCCTTGTCGGCTGAAGCAAGTGCCTCGGCGATGTTGTTCTCACGATCCTTCAAAGCGGTCAGGATTGGTCGCCAGGCAAATTTTTTGAGGATAAACAGTGTGATCCCAAAAATGATGACCATCCAAAATATTGTTCCGTAATCCGGTGTAACAAATCCCATAATTCTAATTGTTTAAATGTTGCCAAAGCTTCCGGCAACCCCGGAAGCCGGCAACGAGCAATACAAAGTCTTAAATGAAAAGAATCAATGCACAAATGATCACAGCGAAGAAGGCTACCCCTTCGACCAATGCCGCTGATACGATCATGTTCGAGCGAATGTCGCCACTGGCTTCCGGCTGACGGGCAATCGCTTCCATGGCACTTGCACCAATACGGCCAATACCAATACCAGCGGCTATCGCTGCTAAACCAGCACCAAAGCCGGCACCGATTTCAGCTAAACCAAAACCAATGTTGCCAATTGATTCTTGTAAAAGAACGAATAATGTACTCATAATTGTTCGAATTTATATTAAGTAACTCAATGATGATCTGAGGTTGCCATGCCAAAATACAAAGCCGAAAGCAAGGTGAACACGTAAGCTTGTATGAACGATACCAAAACGTCCAACAGCAAAATGAATACCGAGAATGCAATGGATACGGGGCTTACTGCGCCGCCCAAAGCCGGTCCCCCGATTTGCCCGAAAATGAATATTAAGCTTACGAAAACGGTCACAATCATGTGGCCCGCCATCATGTTGGCAAATAAACGCACCATCAATACAAATGGTTTAGTAAATACACCGGTAAGCTCAACAATGGGCATTAGTGGCAGCGGATATTTGAGCCACCAGGGAACATCGGGGTTGTAAATTTCTTTCCAGTAGTGTTTATTGCCTGAGAATGTTGTGATTACAAAAGTGAACAATGCTAATACCATTGTTACCCCGATATTGCCGGTTACGTTTGCACCAAAAGGGAATATCGGAATTAGTCCCACCAGGTTTTCAATTAGGATGAAAAAGAACAGGGTCAGCAGGTAGGGTAAGAATCTTTCAGACTTGTCTTTTCCCAAAGTAGGCAATGCTACTTCGTCGCGGATGAACAGGATGATGGGTTCCAGTAGGTTTTGTATGCCTGTCGGGGCTCTGCCAGTTGAGCTTGTGGCCGATTTGGCGACCTTTAAAAAGATGAAAATCAGAATAAAAACGCTGATAAATATGCCCGCCACTGTTTTGGTGATCGATAGATCGATGGGTAAGCCTACAACTGCTCCAGCTTCATTAAGTTCGACAATTTTTCCGGCATGTTCGCCTTCTTCTTCAATGCGGAAGTTGTGGTAGCTGGCATGTCCGTGTTCGAATTTGGAGGACCAGAAGATATTTAAACCGGAATTGTTGCTGTAAAGGATGATGGGGAGCGGAATGCTGATGTGGTGTTGCTTGTAGGTTAAGATGTGCCATTCGAAGGCGTCGGACACGTGTTCAATGACAAATTTACCCGCCTCGAACTGCTCTTGGTGCGGAGCGATTTGCTCCGCGGGTTCGTGGACTTCTTCAGCTAGGATGCTTTGCGAGGCTAGCCCCAATGAAACGAAAACAATCAGGAAAGCAAGGTAGTTGGCTTTCTCCGATAGTTTTAATTTGAGATTCACCATGATGTGTATGTTCTTTTGAAAGGAGGCGGCAAATTAGTAAATAAATTTAGAAGTTCACGATTTTTTTTGGTTTACTATTTTGGTGATGCTTGTAATTTCGATTACCGTAAAACAGATGTAGGTGATAATTAGGCAGATTAGGAATACTTTGGCGTGTTCGCGGTGGAACCACAGGTAGCCGATGGCAAAAAAGATGTAGAGAAACATCTTGGACATGTTAATACCTAAGAACCACGGGTTAAATTGGCGGATATTGGTTGAAATAATTTTAACAAGCTTGTAGTGAATCAGGTTGGTGACCGTGTAAAAGAAGAGGACAATAAGTTCGAAATGCGGGATACCCGAGCCGGCAAAGATGGTGTTAGTCAATAAATATTCGATGGCAATGAGGCAGATTGCCAATATTCCGGACTTGATAAGAAATGCTTTCATATTACTTTTTTTTTATGAAATTTTTGATGGCATGGAAGATGGCGCCAATCACCGAGAGGATCATCAATATAAGCGTAAAGACCGGAAAATTTAGATTCAGCCAGGCATCGATTTTTATTCCTGCAAACACCCCCAGTGCCATAATCACCATCATCTCGAAGGCCAGGCTCGAGTACTGGATAAACCGATTATAGTCGTCTTTAGGCGTTTTTGGCTTTTTCATTTTGTGCCTGGTTTTCCATTGTGCAATTGCCCGAGAAAACCGCTCCCGGCTCAATGCTGAGCTTGTCGGTGGCTATTTCACCCAGAACGGTCGAGGTCGCTTTCAGGGTAATCAACTGCTCGATGATTATCTTTCCTTTAACGTATCCGGCAAGCTCGCAGTTCTTGCAGCTAACTTCTCCGGTCACTTTGCCGGTATGGCCAATCACTACGCGGCCGTTGCTCGTGATGTTTCCGTTGAGCTCTCCGTCGATGCGCATATCGCCTTCCGATTTAATGTCGCCGGTGATAACCGTACCTTTGCCAATCAGGTTAATGAGTTGATTGTTTGTTTCTTGAGATGTTTTTGCCATGGATTATTCTGTTTTAAGCGTGATCAAATATAGCAAAGGTTTCATTTTGTTGAAAAATGAAACCTTTCTATTTTTTTGCAGCAACGCTTCCCGGGCGGCTGTGTTGGCTTTTAGTTGTTGAAATGGTAAAGGAAGGTTACCTCTCCGTCGAAAGCCGGTTTTTTATTCCCTTCGATCTCCATTTGCACCCGCAGCTGAACTTTGCTGATTCCTCGCAGGTTGGCAATTGATTTAAGCCATACGTGGGTTCTGATGCGGCTGTCGACCAAAACAGGCTGGCCGAATTTGAAATTGTCGATCCCGTAGTTAACCAGCATTTTGAAGTTTTCCACGGTGAGCACCTCTTCCCACATAACCGGAAGTAAGGAGAGTGTCAGGTAGCCGTGTGCTATCGTCTTGCCAAAGGCTCCTTCGGTTTTCGCCCGCTCGGGGTCGGTGTGAATCCATTGGTAATCGAGCGTTGCATCGGCAAACTTGTTAATTTGCTCCTGGGTTACGGTATGATATTCCGAAACCCCCAGTTTTTCGCCCACGTGTTGCTCAAATTCCTCGTGACTTTTAATGATCAGTCGACTCATGTTTTTATGTTTTTTCAGATTAGATTACGAATTATAGGCCCATTTCAGGTAAAGAGCTCCCCAGGTGAAACCGGCTCCGAAAGCTGCCAGAATGATGTTGTCGCCTTTTTTTAGTTGCTTTTCGTAGTCCCATAAGCACAACGGAATGGTGGCGGCAGTGGTGTTCCCGTATTTCTGGATGTTGATCATCACCTGCTCTTTGCTGATATCCATGCGCCGGGCAACAGCATCGATGATGCGCATGTTGGCCTGGTGCGGAACCAGCCAGGCAAGATTCTCGGGGGTGATTTCATTCTTCTGCATCAGTTCAACGGCCACATCGGCCATGCGCGAGACAGCATATTTAAAAACCGTTTGTCCGTCCTGATGGACAAAATGTTCGCGATTTTCGATGGTCTCAACCGATGCGGGTCTTTTCGATCCTCCGGCTTTTATGTGCAGGTAGTGGCGGCCTTTGCCGTCGGTATAGTTGCGGTGATCCATCACACCAAGCTCTTCGGTGGTTGGCTCCAGCAGAACCGCTGCTGCTCCATCGCCAAAAAGCGGGCAAGTCGTACGATCGGTATAGTCGGTGATGGAGCTCATCATATCGGCAGCAACAACGATCACTTTTTTATAGCGTCCGGCCTCGATAAAGCTGGCGGCTGTGGTCAGGGCAAACAAAAAGCCCGAACAGGCGGCACTGATGTCGTAGCTCCAGGCATTGTGCATACCGGCTTTACGACTGATAATGTTGGCAGTTGCCGGGAAAGGCCGGTCGGGTGTAATTGTTGCACATATAACCAGCTCGATTTCTTCGGCTGCGGTATTGGTTTTTTGGAGCAGTTCCTGCACTGCCCGAACGCCCATATCTGAAGTTGCTTTGCCCGTTTCTTTGAAGATCCGTCGCTCCTTGATCCCTATCCGCTGCATGATCCACTCGTCATTCGTGTCGACCATCGTACTTAACTCTTCATTTGTCAGCCTGTACTCAGGCAAAAATGCTCCAATGCCAGTTATTGCTGCATGGACTTTTCCCATAATTTATAATTTTAAACAACAACCTTTAATCGTAAGAGGTTGGATTTCAGGTTATATACGAGATTTTATAAAAGCTAAAAAAATGAGCCGAAAGATAGGAGGAAATTATTGAAGCGCAAAAGAAAAGATGGGCAAATGTGCGCTAAGTCGTTTTAAAACAATTAATTAAAACGTTCGAAAATTTAAGGAAAGGGCAAAAAAAAAGATCAGAAGAATAGTCTTCTGATCATCTTATCGTGAATTAAACTGTTACGTTCTTTTCAATTGCAAGTTTACCTCTGTAGTAACCGCATTCGCCGCATACAGTGTGGTATTTTACAGTTGCGCCACAATTAGAGCAAGTTGCCAATGTAGCAATAGCAGCTTTGTGATGAGATCTTCTTTTGTCTCTTCTAGCTTTTGATGTTTTGTGCTTTGGATGTGCCATTTTCTAAAATCTTTATTCGTTTTCTAATAATTTTTTCAAATCGTCCCAGCGCGAATCGCTTTGCTCTTCCTGATCCGCACTATTGCTGTTATAACTTAGTTCTTTTAGTTTTTTCAACATTTCCGGGTTGCAGGCGCGTTTGCCGTTTTTATCCTTCGGGTGCACCTGTCTGATGGGGAGCGCCAGCATGATAAAGTCGTAAAGCATTTGTGCAATATTAACCTGATGCTCATTAACATCAACCCAAATTACATCGTCACCATCTTCGAAGCTGTCTTCTCCGTATTTGATGAAAACCCGGTTTTCCGATGCAACCGCCTGATCGTACATATCCAGGCATCGGTCGCACTGAACTTTTACCGTTCCGGAAATATGAAACCAAAGAACTATCAGTGCACTTTGTTTTTCGAGGATGACTTTTGCCTGAACGTCACCGTCTTCGGCAATTCCGCCATCGAAATGGTCGAAAAATTTCTTATCAATCTGAAAGTCAAACTCATGGCTGCCCATAGCGAGACCTTTAAATGCGATATTATAAGTTGATAATCCGGCCATTGCTTCGAAAAAAGTGTTGCAAAAGTATAAAAAATATAGAAACGAAGAAAATTATCTGATTTTTTTAACAGGGAAAAATCAATTGCCGGTGACGAAAGGACAACCGGCAGTTTTACAGTTGGTTAATATTTTAAGTTTTTGTTGAAAAATACCGGTTTCCGCAGGATGATCCTAAAGGTTGTGCCTTTGCCAATTTCGGACTGTTTGATGAAGATTTTTCCCTGGTGATAGATTTCGATAATTCGCTTGGTGAGCGATAAGCCGAGTCCCCATCCGCGTTTTTTGGTGGTAAAGCCAGGGGTGAAAATACTTTTGAATTGTGTTTTGGGAATCCCTTTGCCATTGTCGCTAACATCGAAATAGATGTATTTATCGTCGTCGTGCAGGCTTAGGCTAATGTTGCCGGCATTGCTCATGGCGTCGATGGCATTTTTGCACAGGTTTTCGATGACCCAGCTTATCAAGGCGGGGTTGTGGGGGGTGTTGAAGCTTTTATCGTCGGGAAACCGCATCTCGAAGCGCACTTTCTGCGATGTGCGGCGTTGCAGGTAGGTGACCGTCGATACGATGGTTTTGCGCAGATCCTCGGTTGACAGTTCGGGTTTGGAGCCGATTTTGGAGAAACGCTCGGTAATTTTCTCCAGCCGGTTGATGTCCTTTTCAAACTCACGAATAAGTTCCGGGTCAATGTCCTGCGTTTTTAACAGTTCAATCCAGGCCATCAGCGAGGAGATGGGAGTTCCCAGCTGGTGTGCTGTTTCTTTCGACATACCTACCCAAACCTGGTTTTGCTCAGCTTTTCGCGAGGCGTTGAAAATAAAGTAGGCTACCACAATGAAAAGTGCGATAACGCTGATTTGAATCAGCGGGAAGTACTTAAGGTTTTGCAGTGTCTTCGAGTCGCGGTAATAAATGTATTGTGTTTCGGTCTCCGACAGAATGATTTCAATGGGCTCCTTTTCGCTGATCATCTTCTGCAGTTCCTCCTGCAGGTTTTGCGCTTTGCGTGCTTCGGTGTAATCGATATTGGCTGATGCCAGGATGTTGAGGGTGCTGTCGGTCAGGATGATCGGAATGTCGCTGTTCGATTCTACAATGTGGGAGAGAAAGGAAATGTTATCGTCGGGCGTGTCGATTGGCGAACTCAAACGGCGCGTTGCTTCGGCCCACAGGGCAACGCTTCGGTGTTCTTCTTCGGCCATTTTGCGAGCCAGCCAGTTGGTATAAATGAAGGAAGCAGCACCAATGATGATGGCAACCAATACAAGAAGTAATTTCCAGCGGCGATTTCGTTGATAGAATTCCAAGGTTTGTTGTTTTGTTTATCCTGATAGCCTCAATGACAAATTTGTTTTCCGCTGTCAGGGAAGTTACGATTTTATCAACGAAAGAGCAGTGGAAAAAGTATCGGCAGCCCGCAATTATCCTTTGAGCAGGTCGAGGCTTGCTTTTTGAATGCCTTTTTGGTCGTAGCCACATTCCCGCATCAGTTCTTCCTGGCTGCCATGTTCGATAAACCGGTCGGGTACCCCCAGGCGAACCACTTTGGCTGTGTACTGATGGTCGGCCATAAATTCGATCACTGCCGAGCCGAATCCACCTTGTATCGTACCGTCTTCGATGGTGATAATTTTATCGAACTGGTTAAAAATGCGGTGAAGTAGCTCTTCGTCCAGTGGCTTTACAAAGCGCATATCGTAGTGGGCAATCTCGAAGCCTTCTTTTTCAATGGCTTTAATGGCGCGCGAAGCATTAATGCCGGTGGTTCCGATGGACAGTATTGCCAAATCTTTGCCCTGCTTCAGTGTCCGGCCTTTGCCAATTGGAATTGGCTCGAATGCTTGCTTCCAATCAATCTGGCAGCCACAGCCTCTGGGGTATCGGATCGAAAACGGACCCCTGTTTTCCTGCTGAGCTGTGAACATCAGGTTGCGCAGTTCAATCTCATCCATCGGAGCCGAAACAATCATGTTCGGGATATGGCGCATGTAAGCGATATCGTAAACGCCGTGGTGCGTAGCTCCATCTGCCCCAACCAGTCCGGCACGATCCAGGCAGAATACCACATTTAGATTCTGGATGGCCACGTCGTGAATTATCTGGTCGTAGGCGCGCTGCATGAAGGTTGAGTAAATATTGCAAAACGGAACCATTCCCCGAATTGCCATGCCGGCAGAAAAGGTTACAGCATGTTGCTCGGCGATGCCTACGTCGAAGGCCCGATGGGGCATCTTTTCCATCATGATGTTTAAGGAGCTGCCACTTGGCATTGCCGGTGTTACCCCAACAATTTTTTCGTTTTTCTCAGCAAGTTCAACCAGGCTGTTGCCGAAGACGTTCTGAAACTTTGGTGGTTTATTCATGACGCACTCGCAGTCGAGTAGCTCGCCGGTAAGCTTGTTGAATTTCCCCGGAGCATGAAACTCGGTTTGGTTGAGCTCGGCCTGCTTAAAGCCTTTGCCCTTTTTGGTGAGTACATGTAGTAGCTTGGGGCCGGGAATATGCCTTAGATCCTGAAGCACCTTGGTCAGGTATTGGATGTCGTGTCCGTCAATAGGACCAAAGTAGCGGATTCCCAAACTCTCAAACAGGTTCGACTCTTTGAGCAAGGCCGATTTCAGGGCTCCTTCGGTTTTTTGAACCAGGCGACGTGCTTTGGGGCCAAAGCCGTTGAGCTTGCCCAGGCCGTCCCAAATTTCTTGTTTGAGCTTGTTGTACGACTTCGACTTGGAGATGTTTAGCAGGTAGTTGCTAACCCCGCCCACGTTTGGGTCGATAGCCATGTTGTTGTCGTTCAGTATAATCAGAACGTCGGAGTTGTTGACAACAGCATTGTTCAGCCCTTCGAAGGCCATTCCGCCGGTCATGGAGCCATCGCCGATAACGGCAACGATCTTGCGTTCCTTATCGTGCTGGATGTCGGCTGCTACAGCCATGCCCAGTGCAGCCGATATGGAGGTGCTGGCATGGCCAACACCAAAGGTGTCGTATACGCTTTCCGAGGGCTTGGGAAAGCCACTCAGCCCGTTATATTTTCGGTTGGTGTGAAACTGTTTCCTGCGGCCGGTTAATATCTTGTGCCCGTAAGCTTGGTGACCAACGTCCCAAACCAGCAAATCGTAAGGTGTTTTGTAAACGTAGTGAAGAGCAACAGTGAGCTCGACAACACCGAGACTGGCGCCAAAATGCCCCGGGTTTGTTGAAACCTCATCGATGATGAACTGTCTGAGTTCCGAACAGACGTTGGGTAATTCATCAATTTTCAGTTTCCGTAAGTCTTCCGGAGTGTTAATATTTTCCAGCAGTTTCACTGCACCTTCTTCCATGTTGCCAAAATTTGAGAGCCCACAAATATACGATTTATCGTTAATGGGAGCACTTTTAAATGTCGAAGATCCGTTAATCGGGTGGATTGGTTGTTGTTTGGGCGCTCCTGTTTTATAACCGTTACGTATGCCTTTGTCTGTTGGTGAATCGAACTAAATCCTGATATCCGACGGTTCGGAGAAGTTCTGCGGCTGAGTCGAAATGTCGTGCTACATGGCTCGTCCGGTGGGCGTCCGATGTTAAGGTGACGGGAATTTGATGGTGAAAACAGCGTTCAATAATGGTGGGTGAGGGGGTGAACTCGGCGCAGGGGCGGTCGTAACCTCCGGTGTTAAGTTCGACCACCAGATCGTGATTCTTAATAATCCGCAGGGTTTCGTCAATCAGTGCCGATTGATCCGTTTCCGGATAGATGCGAAATTTTTTGATAATATCCAGATGTCCGATAATGTCGAACAGGCCCGATTGAGCTGCTTTCTGAATGAGCCCGAAATAGCGCTGGTAAAGATGGTTGTTCGACCACTTGCCGTAAAGAGATTTGTCGGTGTCGAAATTCCAGTCGTCAATAAAATGAACCGAGCCGATGACGTAGTCCAGCGGCAATGAACTTAGTAATTGAGCAATTTCCGTCTCCCGGCCTTCCAGATAGTCAACCTCGGCTCCCAGTTTGATGGTAATCTGGTCGCGGTATTTATCGCGCAGCAGCTGCACTTGTTCAACCATCACCGGCAAGTCAACCCGGGCGATTGACCAGTCAACCGGGTTCAGACAGATATGATCGCTAAAGCCAATTTCGTCGAGCCCTTTGTCAATGGCTGCCTGAATCATTTCTTCATGCGTGTTCTTGCCGTCCGAAAGGATACTGTGTATATGGTAATCTGTCATTCCTATCATTGGAGTTTCTGTTATAGTTCTTTTGTTCGGACGATAAATTTAGTCAATGAAAATTCAAAATGAAAGCCCAAAGGACGAGCCGTGGTTTTTGGATGTTCTGTTGTCGTTGTTTTCAACAGTTGTCGGGTTGTCATCCCACATCTAATTAAAACCAGTTATTGACAATTGCGCCTTGGTGGCTTTGCGTGGTAGACTTTCCGACAAAAAAAAAGGCAGCTTAAATAAGCTGCCTCAAAGCCATGAAAACAATTAAACAATGTTCAGAAAACAGAAAACTAGAAACAATTATATTGTAAAAATCTCTTGTGTCTTTTTCTCCAGCAAGCTTTCAACACTCTTGGCAAAGTCGTTGGTCATGTTCTGAACGGTTGTTTCAGCATCTTTTTCCAAGTCCTCTGATAAGCCTGTTTTTAAAAGCTTTTTTAAGGCATCGTTCGCTTCCTTGCGGGCCGAACGAATCGCAACTTTTGCATTTTCGCCTTCTGTGTTAGCTTGCTTCGATAGTGACTTACGGCGTTCTTCGGTTAATGGTGGAACATTAATTCGAATAAGCTCGCCGTTGTTCTCCGGGTTGAAACCTAAATTGGCATTAATAATTGCTTTTTCAATTTCGGGAATCAATTGTTTTTCCCAGGGTTGAACGGCAATTGTTCGTGCATCGGGTGTGTTGATGTTCGAAACCTGCGCCAAAGGTGTCATACTTCCGTAGTAGTCAACGGTTACTCCGTCAAGCATTCGGGGCGAAGCCTTTCCTGCACGAATATGAACTAATTCCTTCTCCAAATGTTCGATGGCGGCTGCCATCCTTTCCTTACATAAATCTAATATCAGTTCTACTTCCTCTTCCATAAAATTTATATGGTCAGTTCATGTTTTTCTGTGCTGACAGCAAATATAGAAAAAATTAAAGAATATTGAAATTCGCGAAAAAAAAGTCATAAAAAATTGAAGGCGCAATCTTATAGGTGCACCAGAGTGCCAATGTTTTCGCCGGTTACAACTTTTTTCAAATTTCCTTTTTGGTCCATGTTGAAAACAATGATGGGCAGGTTGTTTTCCTTACACATGGTTGTTGCCGTAAGATCCATCACCTTCAATCCACGATTGTAAATCTCGTCGAACGAAATGTTATCGAACTTTTGGGCGGTGGGATCTTTTTCGGGATCAGCCGTGTAAATGCCGTCAACGCGTGTTCCTTTCAACATGACATCGGCTTCAATTTCGATGCCGCGCAGCGACGAGCCGGTGTCGGTCGTAAAATAAGGGTTGCCGGTGCCCGCCGAAAAGATGGCTACTTCGCCCCGTTCCAGGCTTTCAATGGCTTTGTCCTTCGAGTAAAACTCGCCAACAGGCTCCATCCGTATTGCCGTTAGTACCCGCGATTTGACGCCCACGGCTGTTAAGGCCGAATTTAAGGCCAGCGAGTTGATCACTGTTGCCAGCATGCCCATCTGGTCGCCTTTCACCCGGTCGAAGCCATTGGCCGCGCCGCTTAGTCCCCGGAAAATGTTTCCGCCGCCAATCACAATGCCGACTTGCACCCCCTGTTCATTAATTTCTTTGATCTGCTCGGCGTAGTCCTTCAGCATCGCTTGATCGATTCCGTATTCTTGTTGCCCCATCAGCGACTCGCCGCTTAGTTTGAGCAGTATGCGTTTGTATGTTACCATGATCGTATTTTTTTTGCAAAAGTATGAAAATTGAAAAGAACCGGGCCTGTTTCGTTTTTAACTTTCGGGGCAGCCGGCTTGCAATATGGCTACATCGTTAAGCCTGACAGATAATAATAGGGGAGAATTTCCATTTCGCAATTAATTATTACTTTTACAGCCGCTGATTTTCAAGAGTTATGACATTAAGCGTGATTTTATTTTTGATGGGATTTTTTAGAACGCTCTTTTTAGTTGTTATATTTTATTACCTCTTTCGGTTTATCGTGAAATTGCTGGCTCCGGTGTTCGGTTTTCAGCAAGTGAACCGAAAACAGCAGCAACAAAACCGACAAAAAGAGCAGCGAGTAGAAGGAGATGTGCGGGTGGAAAACCTGAAAGCTCAAAAGCCACATTACGCAAAAGATGAGGGCGAATATGTCGATTTTGAAGAGGTCGACTAGTTGAAAGTAGATAGACAGATAATAAACCAAAAATTAATATTCAACAGCAATTAACGCAATAGATTAATATGGCTCAGGAAGATATTTTTAAAAAGCTGGTTGCCCATTGCAAGGAGTACGGCTATGTGTTTCAGTCGAGTGAAATTTACGACGGATTGGGAGCGGTTTACGACTACGGCCAGAATGGTGTAGAACTGAAAAACAACATTAAAAAATATTGGTGGGACAGCATGGTGCTGTTGCACGAAAATGTGGTCGGTATTGATTCGGCTATTTTTATGCACCCAACCATTTGGAAAGCATCGGGCCATGTTGACGCCTTCAACGATCCGTTGATTGATAATAAGGATTCGAAAAAACGCTATCGTGCTGATGTGTTGATTGAAGAACAACTGGCTAAGTACGAAGAAAAAATGGATAAGGAAGTTGCCAAGGCTCAGAAGCGTTTTGGTGATGCTTTCGACGAAAAGCAGTTTCGCGAAACAAACCCACGGGTGCTGGCCAACCAGGAAAAATGGAATGCCCTGCATGCGCGCTTTTCCGATGCTCTGAATGCGTCGGATTTGGCTGAATTGAAGCAGATTATCGAGGATGAAGGTATTGTGTGCCCCATTAGTGGTAGCCGCAACTGGACAGATGTACGCCAGTTTAACCTGATGTTCTCAACTGATATGGGATCGACTGCCGACGGTGCATTGAAAATTTATTTGCGCCCCGAAACGGCTCAGGGGATTTTTGTGAACTACCTGAATGTGCAGAAAACCGGCCGTATGAAACTTCCCTTTGGGATTGCCCAAATTGGAAAGGCTTTCCGCAACGAGATTGTTGCCCGTCAGTTTATTTTCCGGATGCGCGAATTTGAACAGATGGAAATGCAGTTTTTTGTGAAGCCCGGAACCGAGCTCGACTGGTTTGACAAATGGAAAGAAACCCGCATTAACTGGCACCGTGCTCTTGGCTTTGGCGATGAGAACTATCGCTTCCACGTACACGAAAAACTGGCGCACTACGCCAATGCCGCCGTCGATGTGGAATATAAATTCCCCTTCGGCTTTAAAGAGGTTGAGGGGATCCACTCGCGTACCGATTTCGACTTGTCGCAACATCAAAAATATTCGGGAAAGAAAATTCAGTATTTCGATCCTGAGTTGGGCGAATCGTATGTGCCTTACGTAGTGGAAACCTCGATTGGCGTTGACCGGATGTTCCTCCAGGTTGTCGCTGCTTCGTACTGCGAAGAAGAGGTGGAAAGCAACGGCAAGAAGGATACCCGCGTGGTGATGAAGTTACCTCCGGTGTTGGCTCCGGTGAAATTGGCGGTTATGCCTTTGGTGAAAAAAGATGGCCTGCCCGAGAAAGCACGTGAAATCATCGACGATCTGAAATTCGATTTCAATTGCCAGTACGATGAGAAAGACAGTATTGGTAAGCGCTATCGTCGTCAGGATGCTATCGGAACGCCGTTTTGTGTAACGGTTGATCACCAAACGCTGGAAGACCAGACGGTGACGATCCGTTTCCGCGACACGATGGAACAAGAACGTGTGGCAATTGCCGAATTGAAAAACATGATTGCAGATCAAGTGAGCTTTAAAAAGCTTTTTGCAAAGCTTAAGTAGTTAAAACGAACAATAATATTTGGAAAGGCTCCCTTGTGGAGCCTTTTTTCTGTCTGGGAAGGTCGGTATGCTTACGAATTGAAAGTGGTCTTATGTCTCTTTTTTGTTGCTGGGTATCTATTGGGAATATTGACTGCTATTCATTTGGGTTTAGATTGATGTTGTTATGTAATTGCCATGCAGTTAGTGTGTTGTGGTCTATTATGTTGAAGAGCATAAAGATTATTTTTTGTAATTTTCTTCTATGTTTTGATCGGTTTTAATTGGTGTTTTCTTGATATTATCACAAAAAATAAACCTATAATCGGGTTTTTGCTTTCAATTTGAAAGTTGTTTGTTTTTAACAAAAATAAAACCTGCGTTTTGTCATCTTTCAGCTGTTGGCGGCGATGTACTTTTGCTAGTGTTATCAGAAACCAATTAAAACAAGATGACATGAAAACAAATCGTATTTTTTTAAGCTTGATCGTGGTTGCAATAATCGGGTTTGCAACAAATTTATATGCTTCTTCGAATGAGGCTTTCAACGACAACTATAAAATCTCGACGGTAGACCTTAGCTCGTCCGGTGTCAATGCGGTTCAGTGCTGGGATATTGTTTACGGCGATTCAAGTCGGCCGGTAAAGGTATTCTTAAAGCAAACGAAAAAGGGCGACGAGTACATTGTTCGGACCAACTACTTTGAGGTGAAGTATGTAAACGGGTCGAAAGGATTTGGCGTGCGTGAATTAAGCGGTAGTGAGCAGCGTGTGCCTGCCGACTTAAATTACAAAGTGATCAATTTGAACAGTTTTAATAGTCAGAAAATTATCAGTGGCTCACCAATTGAGCGGGAAAGAGCTTTGGAGATGATTGCCAGCTTTTTACCCGACTTGGTGAATGAGCAGTACAAAACAATACTAAACTAATAATTTTAATTTTTAAACAGCATTTTTGGAAGCCGTCACGTCCCCCCGTGGCGGCTTTTCTGATTTCATGGAGTTGGAGCACTCGGGTTCCAGTAAAAGTTGCTGTTTGTATCAAATTGAATGTTTGCAGCAATTCGCAAATCCCGGGATTATCGCTTGTTTTTTAATGTGCTTTTTCCAAAAAAGGGTGGTGGTCTTCGGAAAACCGGAAGGCCGGAGTGTTGGTTATTTCGTGCGTGAGCAGGATGGATGGTCTGGCCTCATGGGGACCGAATCCCTTGCCTGCCAGAATTTGCTGATAGCTTAGCGTGTGCAGATCGGTAAATCCGTCACTAAATTCAAAATTCTCACCGTTCAGCTGAAGCGATCGGTAGGTGCGTTGTCCTTTTTGCCGGATTTTTTGAGGGATATCATTTTCATCGAGACTTAAAAACCACCGCACCCGGGCATTTTTGAGTTCAAGAATCCCCGAGGCTTTGTCAACCTGGTTTAGCTGTACGTCGCTTTTTTGTACATCGCCAAAAATCCAGATCAGCATATCAAAAAAATGGATGCCAATATTGCAGACTACGCCTCCCGATTTCAGATCGTCGCCTTTCCAGCTTTCAAAATACCACTTTCCGCGCGAGGTAATGTAGGTGAGCTCAATGTCGAACAGACGATCCTTTGGTGCATGGGCAATTTTTTCTTTCAGAGCAATAATTGCAGGGTGCAGCCGAAGTTGAAGGATGTTGAAAACCTTTTTGCCGCTTTGTTCCTGCGCTTTGTCAATAGCCTCCAGTTCGCCGGGGTTCAGCACCATCGGTTTTTCACAAATAACATCGGTATCGGCATGTAGTGCCGTTTGTATGTGCATGGCATGCAGGTAGTTTGGGGTGCAGATGCTGGTGAAATCAATCGGGCGGCTGCTGATGTAGTGCTCGAACTGTTGGAAATCGGTAAAAAACTCCGAATCCGGGAAGTAGTTATCCAGGCGGCCAACCACATCGAAAGGATCGGTTGCAACAAGCAGGCGGTTTTCGGTGTCTTTGATTGCTCTGAGGTGTCGTTCTGCGACAAATCCGGCCGCGCCGATGAGGGCAAAGTTCTTCATTTTAAAGTTTGTATACTTTATCTGACTGTTCGTCAATTGCGTTCCTCAAATCTACAATCAACTGGGAGTTATTCAAAATAAAATTGGGATCGAATGCATCGTGATTCGTTGTGATGACCACACAATCGGCTGTTTTTAATAGATTTTCAGTGAGTTGAACCGCGCTTGTTTTTGTGTCTCCGCAGATGCTGATTGTCGGGATCAGGGGATCGTGATAGCAAAGCTCACCTCCTTTTTTCGCCACTTCTTCCATGATTTTCAGGGCGGGCGACTCGCGATAGTCGTTGATGTTGGCTTTGTAGGCTACCCCCAGAAAAAGAATCTTGCTTCCGTTGATTGCTTTTCTGTGTCGGTTCAGAGCCGAGGTGATCTTGATGGTCATGCGGTGAGCCATCATGTTGTTGATATGTCCGGCGGTGTGAATCAGGCTGAGGTCGAAATCGAATTTTTTGGCGATGTGCTCCAGGTAGAACGGATCGAGCGGTATGCAGTGTCCGCCAATGCCCGGGCCCGGGTAGAAAGGCTGAAAACCATAAGGCTTGGTTTTGGCCGCTTCAATGACCTCCCAGATGTCGATGTCCATTTTTCCGCACAACAGGGCTAACTCGTTAACCAGGCTGATGTTGACCAGCCGGTAGGTGTTTTCCATGATTTTCACCATCTCGGCTACACGCGGTGAGCTCACCGGGTGAACGTGGTCGACAATTTTCCGGTAAAGTTGCATGCCGATTTCCAGTCCCTCATCGGAGAGCGCGCCAATAACTTTGGGCGTGTTTCGCGTGTGAAACTGTTGGTTGCCCGGATCGACACGCTCGGGCGAATAGGCCAGCCAAAAGTCCCTCCCATGGATGAATTGCGAACGTTCTTTGAAGATGGGGAGCAGGAAATCCTCGGTTGTTGTGGGGTAGGTGGTGCTTTCCAGACAGATGAATGTGCCGGCGGTCATGTTGTCGGCAATAGCCGAGCAGGCTTGCTCAATATAGCTCATGTCGGGCTTCTTGAAGGCATCGAGCGGCGTGGGAACACAAATAAAGATGGCATCGGCATTGGCAAGTTGCGAAAAATCGCTGCTTGCTTTTAGCTTGCCACTGCTGACAAGTTGTTCAATTTTATCGGTCGCCAAATCGCGCACATAGTTCCGGCCGGCATTGATGGCTTCCACCCGTTCGTCATAAGTATCCAGGCCGGTTACTGCAAGTCCCTCGGCAGCGAAGGCCACCGCCAGGCGCAGGCCAATTTCACCCAGGCCAATAACGGCAATTTTTACATCCGAGGATGCAATTTTTTGTACTATCTGGTCTTTCAGGTTCATGCTTTTAAAACTAATTCACCATTTACAAGTTGATATTGTTCGCCGGTCTCGGGGCAGCAAAGCGACTTGTTTAGCCGCAGCCCGGCACGGCTAACCCAGCCGGTTTGTGTGGCCGGATTTCCGGTCATCAGTGCGTGTGCTTTCACATTTTTGGTGACCACGGCTCCCGCGCCAATCAACGCATAGGCGCCAATGGTCAGCCCGCAAACGATGGTGGCGTTGGCTCCGATTGTAGCGCCACGCCTGACCGTTGTTGTGGAAAACTCCGACTTGCGTTCAATGAAAGCTCGTGGATTTTTTACATTGGTAAATACACAGCCGGGGCCGCAGAAAACATCATCTTCCAAGACCACGGAGTCGTAAATACTAACGTTATTCTGAATTTTGACCCCATTCCCAATTTGGGCTTCCCCGCCGACAAAAACGTTTTGCCCCAGGATGCAGTTGTTCCCAACGCGGGCGCCACCCATGAGGTGGCAGAAGTGCCATATTTTTGTGTCGGCACCAATTTGTGCCCCGTCATCGACACAGGCCGAGGGGTGAATGAAATGCTCACTTTTCATGCTTGAGAAAATCTTGAAGGCTTTGTGCAATGTACCGAATTTCTTCGATTGTCAGAAATGCATGCATGGGCAGCGACAGGACGGTCTCGGACAGTAGTGAGGCAACTTCGAAACTATCGGCCCCTTCGCCGATACCCGCAAAGGCCTCCTGAAACGGAAGCGGTACCGGGTAATGAATGTTGGTGGGGATGCCTCGCTTGTCAAGGTATTCTTTAGCTTGATCGCGGTTGGGCAGGCCAATGGTATACTGTGCCCACACGCTTTCGTGCGCGGCAGCCACTTCGGGTAAAAAAATGCCTTGGGGAAGCAGTTGTTTGTAGATGCCGGCAATCTCCTGACGTGCTTTAATCTCCTCGTCCAGATGTTTGAGTTTTACCCGCAATACCGCCGCCTGAATGGTGTCCAGCCGCGAGTTTAACCCAATGAGCTGGTGGTGGTAACGCATGGTTTGTCCGTGCGCTTTCAGGGCGCGAAGTTTCTCGGCCAATACGTCATTGTTGGTGAAAATGGCGCCCCCATCGCCATAGCAGCCCAGTGGTTTAGCCGGGAAAAAGCTGGTGGTTGCCAAATCGGTTAAAGAGCCCGACTTTTGGCTCTGAAAATCTGCGCCGAACGACTGAGCCCCGTCTTCGATGGTCCACAAGCCGTGCTGCTCGGCCAGCGCGTTGATGGCTTCGAAGTTGGCACATTGCCCGAACAGCGATACGCCGATGATGGCTTTGGTGCGGCTGGTGATCTTGGCTTCAATCTTCTCCACATCAATATTGAAATCCAGCGGCGAAACATCAACAAACACCGGTGTGGCTGCCAGCAGTCGTGTCATGCTGGCGGGCGAGATGAAACTGAAAGCCGGGCAGATCACTTCCTCGCCGGGTTGCAAGTCCAGCGCCATCAGGCTAAGCAACAGTGCATCGGTGCCCGAGGCGCAGCTGATGGTGTGTTTTACCCCAACATAGGCCGACAGCTCCGCTTCCAGTAAGGCTACCTCTTCGCCGTTGATGTATCTGGACGAGTTAAGCACTTGCTGAATCGCTTCGTCGATCTCATTTTTATAGGCGTTGTATTGTCGTTGCAGGTCGTTAAATTGCATGCTGTGATTATTTTGTTTTTGCCACGAAATTGAAATCTAAAAGTAACGGAATTTGCCTGTTTTATCTGCCAATCGGAGCGAAAAGATTGGCTATTGCCGGTTTCGGGCTCCGGCAATGGGCACACCATGGTTGGTTGAGGGAGCTGTTTTTGAAAAACGACGTTTGTTTGTGCCCGAATTTTGAGAATATTTCCCGGTAGGAAAAATAAACATATTGTCGTTAAGCTGATTTTTGTACTTTTAGTTCACGAATAAAGAATGGTAATTCCGGGTTTCCGGCGGCGATGTGTTTGGCTCCCGGGAACAAGGTGTAGATCCGGGCATTTCATCCGGATTTCGACTAAAATTCACAGTTCATGAAAATTGTACTCATAGGGGCGGCCCACCCGTACCGGGGAGGGCTGGCGTCATATAACGAGCGCCTGGCAAAAGAGTTGCAGAAGCAGGGGCACGATGTGCATATCTGTACGTTTACGGTTCAGTATCCGTCGTTTTTGTTTCCCGGGAAAACACAGTACTCGGCAGAACCGGCTCCCGAAGGATTGTCGATTGAACGTTGCGTAAACTCGGTGAACCCGATTAATTGGATGACCGTGGGGAGACGCATCGCGAAGATGGAGCCCGATCTGGTACTTGTTAAATATTGGTTGCCTTTGATGGGGCCTTGCTTTGGCACAATTTTGCGGCAAATACGGCGCCGGTCGCGAGCGAAGATCATTACTATCGTTGACAATATGATTCCGCACGAACCCCGGCCGGGAGATATCCCTTTTACCCGGTATTTTGCCCGTGCTGTCGATGGTTTTGTAGCCATGTCGAAGACGGTACTGGCCGATATCGATCAGTTTGATCAGACGAAAGCACGCATGCTGTCGCCTCACCCTATTTTCGACAATTTTGGAGCGGCAGAGGCTCGCGAAAAAGCACTGGAGCAGCTCAAGCTGGATCCGCACTATCGCTATGTGTTGTTCTTTGGCTTGATTCGGGGCTATAAAGGGCTTGATCTGGCGCTGGAAGCTTTTCGTGATCAACGACTCAAAGAGCGGGGTATCAGGCTGATTGTGGCCGGCGAACATTACGGCGACCGAAAAGTATATGATGAAATTATTGCCCGGTATGCTTTGTCCGACCTTATTGTCGAGTTCCCTCGGTTTATACAGGACTCGGAAGTAACGCATTTTTTCAGTGCTGCCGATTTGGTTGTTCAGCCCTATAAGTCGGCTACGCAGAGTGGTGTGACACAGATAGCCTATCATTTTAATAAACCCATGGTGGTGACCAATGTTGGTGGACTACCCGAAATGTGCCCGCACGGGCGGGTAGGCTATGTGGTGGAGACCAATGCCGGGGAAATTGCCAACGCGATTGTGCAGTTCTTTGAACAGGGAAAAGGGCCGGAAATGGCTGCTAATATCCGCGACGAAAAGAAGAGGTACAGCTGGGCAATCCTGGCCGAAAACATCCTGAAACTGACTCAAACGATTCAAAAATGATTTATAGAAGCAAGGCTCCGCTGCGAATTGGCCTGGCCGGAGGAGGAACCGATGTAAGTCCGTTTACCGACCTGCATGGTGGAGCTATCCTGAATGCCACCATCAACCTGTATGCTTATGCCTCCATTGTTCCGCGCCACGACGGAAAAATCGTCATTCATGCCGCCGATAAGGCGAAACGAGTTGAATACGATTCGGAGGAACATGTTGATGTTGCTCGCTGCCGGGATATTTGCCTGCAACTGGGGGTTTATAATCGCATTGTGAAAGATTTTGCGAAAAAGCCGCTCGCTTTCGAATTGACCACGTCCATTGATGTGGCTGCCGGTTCAGGACTGGGGACTTCTTCAACCCTGGTGGTGGCAATTATCGGTGCTTTTGTCGAGTGGCTGAAGCTGCCCTTGGGTGAATATGATATGGCTCGACTGGCTTACTCAATCGAACGGGAAGATCTGGCAATGAGTGGCGGACGGCAGGATCAGTATGCGGCGACCTTTGGCGGGGTGAACTTTATGGAGTTTTATGCCGACGAGAAGGTGGTGGTCAATCCCCTGCGAATCCGCAACGGCATTCTTCATAATCTCGAATATCACCTGCCCTTGTTTTATACCCGGACCACCCGCGAGTCGGCCAGCATTATCGATGAGCAAAAGCAAAACGTTGGGCAAAATAAGCAGGATGCCATTCAGGCAACACTGAAGCTGAAAGAGCAGTCGTTTTGGATGAAGGAAGCGCTCCTGAAGGGCAATATCTCCGAGATGGGCGAGATCCTGAACCACGGCTGGAACTCCAAGAAAAAGATGGCCCGAAATATTACCAATCCCTATATCGATCAGTTGTACGATACGGCTATGGAGGCCGGAGCGTCCGGTGGAAAAATATCGGGTGCCGGCGGTGGAGGCTTTATGTTTTTTTATTGCCCGGCCGAGACCAAACATCAGGTCATAAAAGCGCTGGCAAGTGTCGGCGCCGATTATTACCGGTATAACTTTGTAAAGGAAGGAGTGTTGACATGGACAAGCAAGGAATAATAACGAGTAACCTGCGAGCAGCTCTTCTGGTTAAAGAGAAAATGCTGAACGATTCGCCTTTTCAGCAGGATATAGCAAAGGCCGTTGATGTAATTGTGGATTGTTTCCGCAAAGGCGGGAAGGTGCTCTTTTGCGGCAATGGCGGAAGTGCTGCCGATGCGCAACATCTGGCGGCCGAGCTGTCGGGTCGCTACTATTACGACCGGCCTCCCTTGTTTGCGGAGGCTTTGCATGTGAATACCTCGTATTTAACAGCGGTTTCCAACGACTATTCCTTCGATATATCTTACCTCCGGCTGGTGAAAGCTTTCGTCTCCCGCGGCGATGTGCTGGTTTCTTTGTCAACCTCGGGGAACTCCAAAAATATTGTTAATGCTGTGCGGGAGGCCAATGCTATGGGCGCTTACACCATTGGCCTTACCGGCGAGGGGGGCGGCCAACTGGCCGGCTTGTGCCAGATGGTATTTAAAGTGCCCTCGGACGATACCCCGCGTATCCAGGAAGGACAGATGTTTGTCGGGCACACGATATGCGAGATGGTTGAACGAATTATTTTTCCGCAGTGATGAGTAAAATAAGTGAAGCTTTAATTCTGGCTGGTGGCCTCGGAACCCGTTTACGTTCGGTTTCCGAAGGCAATCCAAAAGCCTTGGTCGGGATCGCCGGGAAGCCTTTTCTGGAATATTTGCTCGACTATCTGATCCATTGCGGAATTGAACGATTTGTTTTCTCGGTGGGCTATAAGGCTGCAAATGTGCAGGCGCACTTTGGCAAGTCGTATTCGGGGAAGCCAATTGAATATGCTGTTGAGGCTAAGCCGCTGGGTACAGGTGGGGCAATCGTCAATTCGTTGAGCTTTACCACTTCGGACCATGTTTTGGTGGTTAATGGCGACTCTATTTTCCTGACCGATATTCAGCAGCAGTTTCGGGAACACCTACGCCGCAAGGCCGATGTAACCTTAGCGCTGAAAAAGATGCAATCGTTCGATCGCTACGGCAGCGTTGTTGTCGCGGACGATCAGCGGATCGTGGCTTTTAAGGAAAAAGAATTTACGGAAGAAGGCTTGATCAATGGCGGAGTTTATATTGTTGATGTGGCGAAGTTTAAAGTGAATGATTTTCCTGAAAAGTTTTCAATTGAGAACGATTATTTTCAGAAGAAGGTTTTAGAACGCAAGTTTTACGGCGTTGAAAGTGACGGCTATTTTATCGACATCGGCGTGCCGGACGACTTTAGAAAAGCACAGCATGAGTTTAGAAGATTTACAAATCGATAAGCGTTGGACGCTTTTTCTGGATCGCGATGGAGTGATCAATCAGAAAATTGATGGCGACTACGTTCGTAACCTCGATCAGTTTGTGGTGCTCGATGGTGTTGTTGAGGCTCTTGCTCGTTTAAGCGAAGTCTTTGGACGCATCATTGTGGTTACCAACCAGCAAAGAGTTGGTAAAGGCCTGATGAGCATGGCCGAAGTTGAGGCGATTCACGCCAGCCTGAGCCGGGAGCTTGAGCAGGCCGGCGGACGCATTGACCGCTTTTATGTAGCGCCGCAGCTGAAGTCGGCGAACTCCGAATTTCGCAAACCACAAACCGGCATGGCGCTGTCCGCCCGAACCGACTTCCCCGAAATTGATTTCGCGAAAAGTATCATGGTTGGCGACTCGGCCAGCGATATCGAATTTGGACACCGCCTGGGGATGGTCACTTGTCTGGTTGGCAATTTATCCGCTAGCACAAGGGCCGATTTTCAGCTGCATTCGTTAGCCGATTTGCCGGATTTAATTTTGCCGACAGCTAATGCCGATTCGAACTAAGGGGTTGGCCCGACGGTGACTTTTATCGCTGTTTTGCAGGCTGCTTGTTCTGCCGATCCATTTAGAATCGTATTTTTAGGGCTAATTTTCTTTTAGCATCCTGTAATGATCGAGATTTCAGCTATTATTTCAACCTATAACCGGGCGCAGTATTTAGATGGATTGTTTGCTTCTATCCTGCAACAAACCATCGACCCGGCATGTTACGAGGTGGTTATTGTTAATAATAATTGTACCGACAACACCGAGCAGAAATGCCGGCAGTTTATGGCCGAAAACCCGGGTTTGCGGATTGTGTACTGTGTCGAGCATCAGCAGGGACTGTCGTTTGGCCGTAACCGGGGGATTCGCGAGTCGTCGGGGCGTTATGTTACATTTCTGGACGACGATGCGGTACTGACCGATGATTTTTTTGAACAGACCATCGCCTTTTTTAAAAGTCATCCCCAGGTGTCAGCCATTGGGGGCAAAATTTTGTTGAAATATCTGGATCGAAAGCCGAAGTGGTATAACCCGTATTTGGCGTCCTTGTTGGGCTATTTCAATAAGGGCGATCGCGAAATGCCTTTCAGCAACGACTATTTTCGCGGATCGAATATGTCGTTTCATCGAAGCTTATTCGATAAATACGAGGGATTTAACACTTCGCTGGGGCGTGTTGGACGACAGTTGTACGGCAACGAGGAAAAAGAGCTTTTCTACCGCTTGAAAGAACGTGGCGAAGAAATGTGGTACGTTCCGTCGGCCGTTGTCTTACATCTGGTTCCCATTGAGCGAACTTACTCTGAGTTCATCAAACGCCAGGCGCTCGGAACCGGCAAAAGCCAGCGCCAACATGCCCAGGTGCAAGGCAAAACAGCCATACTGCTAAGCGTGGTGAAAGAGTTGCTCAAATGGGGAGCCACCCTGGCTTTAGCCCTTGGATACCTGCTGCAAGCAAAAGCCCGCGTTGCCCAAATGCTAATCTTGTTCCGCTGGTGGGTGAGCCGGGGAATGTTGGAAGGATAAGTTTAGCTCGATTGGTCTGGTTTTAAATAGAACGCATGCAGGTTGTGCGTTATCCGTTGATCTTCAGGTGGTAGTTCCATGTAATTGCCGTAGTGTTTACTGAGGTATTCCCGATAGCCGCTGATACAATGAAACGAGGCATCCTCGAAAGTCAGGGAGACCGTATTTTCAAAATAGCTTTTCTCCATCTTTTCTTTCATGCCGTAAACACCTCCGGCAATCACGCCGGCGTAGTCCGACTTCTCATAGCGATGAAGGAAAATCAGCGTCTGGTAAAGCTTGTCGATGAATGTGACCGGGCATAAGGCGGAAGCGAATCTCCAAATAAACTGATAGCGCGATTTCTTCCCGAAATAAGCGTTGCCATGGATTTTAAAAGACCGGAGGCTCCACAATAATGTTGCACACTTTATTTTGATTTTTGAGAGACGATCGCTTTTCGGAAAACCATCAATGGGAAAGATATCGATAAAAATTCCGGTCCGGATTAATTGATCGGATAGTTGGGTTTTTGTATTGATTATTTTCGCATAAGGGTACGGAAGTGTAGGGTGTGTTTTAAACTCTTGGAGTTCCAGCTCCGGCGTACTGTTGACTTGGGCAAACAGGCTTATTAGCCGTTCATAATCAGCTCGTGGCATCATGATGTCAATGTCGTCGTCCCAAGGGATAAATCCTTTATGGCGAACAGCGCCCAGTAGTGTTCCTCCTCCCAGCGAATATCTGAGATTGTTTTCAACACAAATCGAATGAACGGCCTTCAGGATATCCAGTTCGATGGTTTTAATTTCATCCAGTGAGATTTGTTTCATCGACAGAAGCTTTTAAGTGTTCTTCTAATCCCCTCGTTGAGGCTAATGGCTGGTTTCCAGCCCAGTTCTTCAACCTTTCGGGTATCGAGTTGAGTCCGTTCGTAGTTACAATATCCTTTCGGGGTCTGGTCTTGCGGAGGAATGAGAACGGGTTGGTGGTTTCCCGAGACTTTTTGTAATAAGCGGGCGAGGTCGGCAATTCGGATGGGTTCCGACTCGTTGGCGATGTTGTAGGCGTGGTTGTCTTGTCCCTGCAGCAAGATCCTGAAAACAGCCTGCAGTGTATCTGTAAGGTAACAAAATGCTCGTTCTGCGGTGCCTGATGCGTGCAGTTGGATAGGCTGTTTGTTCAGAATTGAGTTGAAGAAGTCGGCCATTACCCGGCCATCATTATGGGTTCGCATACCGGGACCGTAAGTGTGAGCAATTCGCAAACTGTTAAACGAGATGCCGTATTGTAATGAATAGCTCTTTAAAAGCGATTCTGCAATCCGCTTGCTTTCCGGATAGCAGGATCTTTCGTCCAGGGGATCGAGAACTCCCATTTCATTTTCGTTAATTTTATTCGTATTCGTCACTTTTCCGTAAACCTCGCGGGTGGACGTAAAGAGTATCTTTTGTGTATTTTTCGATCGTGCTAATTCCAGTACATTTAAAGTGCCGATTGTGTTGGCTTTGATAATTCCTGTGGGGTCGTTGTTTATCTGATATGGGCTTGCTGCTCCGGCGGCATGAAATATATAGTCGACCTCAGCATGAAGCTCGATTGGGCTGCAAACGTCCTGAATCAGAAAATTAATCGCGTGATCTGGCTGTCCAAAAAGCTGCTTCAGCTTTTGTTTGTTACGTGCCAGCAGGAATAAACGGATGTTGTAGTTGTATTTTTCGTTTAGGAAAAGAAACATGAATGACAGGTAGGAGGCGAGCATACCTGTAGCCCCGGTTATCAAAACGGTTTTGTTTTGTAAGGGCTCCCAGTTTATCGAAGTTTCGTAAAGTTCTTCTAAGTCGTGTTGAATAATTGGATGCTGAAAGTTTATCATGACAGTTTACTCTTCGAGGCCATAAATCTGGTTGTTTTCGCGAGCCTCATAAATTGCCCTAAAGATAAAATAATCAGTTGGAGTTGTGATTTTAATGTTTTCAACAGGCCCCTCCACCAAGGTGAGCGGTTTGTGATACATGCTCATGAGGGTGCAGGAGTCGATGGAGTCGAATATCTGATCCTTCTGTGCCTGTTGGTGCACTGCCAGAATATCAGCCAGAATAAAACTTTGAGGCGCTTTGGCAAGTTTTGACAATGCGCGTTTCGGGATTTCAGTCACCGAGTAGTTTTCGTCGATCACAACAAAGGTTTCTACTGTTGGCGCAGTGGTGATTGCGCTGCCCGACTTCTTGACCTGCCGGATGTTGTCTGAGATGATCTGCTTATTGATTAGTGGTCGAACGCCATCGTGTATTAAGACAACTGAATCTGATGGAAAGTGTTTTTCGGCCGCACTTAACCCGTTATAGATTGACATTTGTCCGGTTTCGCCTCCAGGAACAATATCCACCACCTTTTTGATGTTAAATTTATCGAGGAGTTCCTTGAGATAATCGATCCACTCTGCAACACAGGAGATCACAATACCGTCAATTCCCGGGTGGTTTTCAAATAACTCAATGGTGTGGATAATGATTGCTTTCCCGTGAAGTTCGAGAAATTGCTTGGGCTTGGCTTTGGTATTCATGCGCGAACCAACCCCTCCCGCGAAAATTATGGCGATATTCATAAAAGTTTATTTTAAGGCAGATTAATAAATTTGTTTTCAAATCATTAATAATACTCCTCATTTAAGATGGTGAAAGCAATATTGTTAGTTCATGAATGAAAAGCTTTCATTGATTGAGTTAAAAACGGAGTCCTTCATAAGTGAAATATGTTTCTGGTCGTGTCCCTCTTTTATGGCTTCTTCAAGACTTTCTACAATTTTAAGGGGATCTAGTTGATCAAAATCAAAAAATCTATTAGGATATTTTATCTCTTTCCCCCAATATAATAATTTGTCGTTCCAGGCGATTCCTATTGCAGGAATATCCAAACTATATGCAACGATACAAGCGTGTAACCGATTTGCTACTATTCCCTTGAAATTCGAGATGTTATTTACTAGTTCAAACTGGTTATTTGGGACAGGAGTTAATTTATCTTCGTCAAGATCACAAAAAGCAATTATTTCTCTTGCAAATAATTCATCATCGGCTAAACCATGCGTAAACAACCTAAATTCATATTGTTTATCATCAAGAATTTGAATTACCTGGGACCAAAAGGACAGAAGAGTTTGTTTAGTTATATCTTTACCATAGTCAGTAAAGCGAGAGGGGGTGATCACGTTCAAGCCTATAATTTTTGAATTTGGGGCTTTTTGAACAGAAAACGCTTCACTTGCCCATACTCCAGTATCAGATATTTTCATAAAATTTGCATGTTCATTGTCCTTATAATATTCCTCAAGGACATCGATCCTGTCTCTTGTAGTACACATTTTAACAATGGGATTATTTAAAACATTTTTAAATGTGGTAAAGTCATTATCTTTACTATTATGACGACCTTCAATCCCTATTGCATTAATTATCACAGGAATATTTAAATCAGTAGCAGTTTGTATTATGTCCTTGAAAATTGGAGAAAAGTTAGCTCTTACACTATATTTCAATATCCCACCTCCAGCTATGACTATCATATCTGATCCTATAAATTTCGAATAATAGTATTCACGCAGATGTTTTTGCCCAATATATTCTCTATTGATCAATAACCGAAGTGATTTGGAAGATACAATTGAATGAACTACACTCTTAAATGTTTTCTTTATAAAATGAAGAGATCCATGTTTGTGTTTCGATAATTTTATGGTGTTGTCTATCTTGTTTTTGGCAAACATGTCGCATATAACAAAATCAAATTGTATGTTCTTTTTGTTCCCAATAGTGTAATACAAATACTTTAAGCAATCAAACAATAGAGCGTCCCCATGACTTTGTTCATAGTATGTTCCGACGAGTACTATTTTCTTTTTTTTATCCATTTATATTGACTTTTTCTCACTATATGACAAAACATAAACGTCGGATTGTCAGAAAGATGAGTGTTAAGGTGTTTGATTAAAACTCCGGATATCGGGACTTTGCGAAAGATTGCCACATCATTCAGTAAGAGAGATGACATCCAGAGTTGAGTGTAAAAGTAGTGAATTAGTCTCCATTTTCCATGAACAGTTGGGTTGGAACTTGGCACGGGTTGAGTTCTTTGTTTTAATGATTAGCACGCTGTGGAAAGTTCTGACTTTAGGTTTCTGGAAGTTGGCTTCAGCATTCGATAGCCATGCCAGTCCCAGTTCGTCACACCGAAGAATGCAATGTTTTATGGCTAACTTTCTTTTAGATATAGATTTGATCGCAAGGCGGATATTCAGGCTGTTGCCACACAAACCACCTTTCCGCCTCGAAATGGATAGGACAAATTAGAAGTTTGGACCGCAGAATGTCAATGTATAAATAATCGCAGTTGTTTATCAATGCGTCGCTTCCCGTTGCTGTTTAGGCTGTTGCCTAAATTTGGCAATTCAAACACCAACGAGCGGATTGAATTGATCCAGCGCTACATGCATCTGTTTGGCCATGAAGCACTGGATTGTTTGACAGCAGATCGCGAGTTTGTAGGAGAACGCTGTATCAAATACCTGAATGATAATCGGATCCGTTAATATATCCGTATATGCGAATACTTTTGGGTTGTGCAGCCTCATAATGGTAAACAAATAAAAGCCAGTTGGATTTTTGCCGATTTATCAATGAACGGGTGCTGGGTGAACCATCGGGTTGTTTATTCTCTAAAGTCCATTTTTCATATTACAATGCAATTCCTTGATTTATATCGGGGCTGGTCGATGCTTGAAAACTTACTCCGGGGTAAAGCTATACTAAATCCTTGTTCGTGAAAATCAGAAAGTCGCTTTTGACGGATAAATTGAAATTTTTCTTGCTGATTTCCCTTAAAACGGGCGTAGAACTTCCGGGTACAATCCGATCGTGTGTCTCAATTATGAGTACTTTGGTTTTGGACAGCCATCGTGCAGCTTGGTTGTCGAATAAGATCTTTTCAGTTCCCTCAACGTCAATTTTTAAAATGTCAATTGTCGGTATGTTGTAGTCCTCAATGAGTTCTGGTATTGTATAGGCTTGAATTCCTTTGTCGTCATTTGATTCTGTGACCTGTATTGCCCACTTGCTTGCAGTAGGATTCACTACTTTAAGTTTGCATTTTGAATTCCAAATGCCTCCTTCAATTCCAATAATGTTGGAACGATTTGCTGTGTTTTTGCAGAGCGCCGAGAAGTTCTCGCGGTCTGGCTCCAAAGCTATTATTTTGCTGTCTTCGAATCTGTTGGAAAAGAATATGCTGGTGTATCCGACATTGGCTCCGATGTCTATAATGTGCAAAGGATTAAGGTTTTTTAATTGTTGAAGATCGTATTCTCCCTGAACTATAATTTCCTCAAAAAGAATACGATCTGAGGTGTTCCTGCGTAAGTAAACTGTTTGTGATAATTGATTAATAAAGATTTCTTCGGAGTTAATCATTCTTATCCTAATGTAATCAATAAAACCACGAATGAGACCAAAGAATTGAATATACTTTCCAAGGTGATAGATTGATTCATACATGATATGGGGCTTCGTTTGGGTTATGTAATCTTATTTCGACAACAAAATCGACATCGCTTTGACGAGTTTAAAATAATTGAAATGAATGAAATTTATTGATAAAATGTTGTGGAGTTTTTTTGTGTGAATGCAATAGACGATCCACCGGCTTAGTAGAAAGCTTTCAAAAATAAATGGATTGTACTGTTTTAACTGACGGTTTGCCAAGGCCAGTTTTTCCAGCCATCCTCGAATTGCGGGACCGGAGTAAGAAGATTTGATCTTCTGGTCGAAACGGTATAGATTGAATGTTGCTAAATGCAGATCAAGGTCAATGTCGTGGGTATTCAGTAGTTTCTGTAATTCTTGTCGGAGCAGTTCTTTCTTCTTTTCGTACTGAAAGTTGTCATTGACAGCCGAGATGTTTGAATAGTGCCATCGGTAGTCGAGTAGGAACTCCGGCAGGTTGTGAAATTCAACCTCCGGATCTTTGGCAATTTTAATCCACAGGTCAAAGTCTTCAGTGTGTAAAGCGTTTTGGTTGTATTGGAATTTTTTCAGGATATCGGCCCGAACCATTACTGATGGGTGAAGAATCGCTGGTGTAAATAAAAGGCTGGCTCGGATCACCGGGTTGCTGACCGGGTTTTTAATCCGGCCGGTTTTCTGATTCTGCGCATCGATAATTCGAGCCCAGCTACCGCAAACACCGCAGTCGGGGTGTTTGGTCATATAGGCTATTTGTTGTTCAAACCTTGTCGGTGCACAAATATCATCAGCATCCATTCGGGCAATATATTCGCCCGAGCAAACTGTTATCGCAAAGTTTAAAGTCTTGATCAATTTCAGGTTGGTTTGGTTGCGGTAGTACCTGATTCTTGGGTCGCGGATCGCTTGGATGATTTCCTCGGTTCGGTCGGTCGAGCCATCATTGATAATGACCAACTCAAAGTTTGGATAGCTCTGATTTAGTACACTCTGTATTGCATCGTTTAGATATTGCTCGCCATTGTAGACGGGCATAATGACCGATATTAAAGGATTTTCTTTCACTTCTTCGAGGCTAGTTTTCAGGCGTACCGGTTGATATTTTGCGCAACCGTTCCATCACCTGACGAAATAATTGGTTAATATCAGCCGAAATTGGGAGAAAAGCAAAAAACAGGCCCGACAGAATTGTAATAATTCCACCACGGAGTAGGATATCCGGAATTAATGGCAGTTGGGGAATAATAAGGAGGCTTATGTAAATGCCGAGGTAGAAAAAGGTAATAACAATAAAGCGCCAATTGAATGGTTGGAATCTGTATTTCCACAGTAAAAAAATAAATCGTAGAAAATTATTCAGAAATAATGAGCTGGCGATGGCAATGGCAGCTCCAACGATCCCCCATAGCGGGATTAGCGAATACATCAGGGCGATCGCAACAACCACAAGAATAGCCAGCGAGGCCAGATTGAAGCGGTAGTACGGTGATAATCCGATAATCTGACTGTTGGTGCCGGTCATCATGTCGAACAGGTAGCCTAAACCGATAAAGAAAATCACCCATTTGGATTGCAGGTAGTCCGGCCCCAGTATGGTGAGAATGTTGTCGATGTTAGCCCAGATCCCCAGAAAAAGGAAGCCGCCGATGATAAATTGGTTTAAGCAGCTGCGGGTGTATATATCTTTGATTTTCGGAATAGCGTTTTCGCGCCATGCATCGGCAATTAAGGTTCCCGAAATTTTCAATAGCGGACGTGAGGGGATGATCACCAGTGTTCCAAAATAGAATGCAATGGTGTAGACGCCGGTGTCATTCAGGTTAACCATCTGGTTGACGATGATCTTATCAATATTGAAAACGAGCATATAACCAATTCCACCAAGAACAGAAAATAGTGCGACATCCAGAATTTCACGGCGAAGATTTTTGTCGATAAAATTTCGTTCTATTCTGATTTTTAACTCTCCTTTTCGTGTCATAAATACTAACATTATCAGGCCTTTGGCAATAAGGGCCAGGGCATAGCCCATGATGAGTTGGGAGAGTGATATAAGCTGAACAGCATAAAGGAGCGTGACGAGCAAAACCAGTACACGTTGTATAAATTCCTGGAGAAATGTCCCGAATACAGCATCGTACAATACTTTGTTATAGATGTCAAGAAATAGGTAAAGCATTGTAAAAAAGCTTAACGGAATGATCAGGTAAGTGTAGTCCGCAAATAATTGTGATTTTTCAATATTGCTTTCAATCAGATAAGGAGCAAAGAAATAGTAGGCTACCAAAAACAGCGCAAAACCAGTAGCCATAAAGCCGGCAGGTATCAGTAAAAAACCATGATGGCCGCTCTTTTTATCCCTGAAGTAGGGGAACAGCCGGGATGTTACACCATGCACACCCAATAGCGAGAACTGTCCGAATAAAGTAGAGTAGGCAACAAGCAGTCCGAATAGCCCAACGATATCCGGACTCAGAAAATTAGGGTATAAGTAGGCGGTGGTCACAAAGCCAATAATGACACCCAGATACGACCAGATTGTCCCTTTGATTGATTGCTTTATGATAATCCCCATTTTTGTCGGTTTCCGTAATTATTTATTTACTTTTGCTTCAATCCAAAAACAAATGAAATCCATTTCTTGAACTATGGCAAAGATAAAAGGCAATCGCAATATTTTCATTACAACCGCAATTATTCTCTTTTTCATTATTCTCTCGTTTGTTTATTACTCGCCCCAATTAGAGGGCAAGCAGCTGATGGCGTCCGATTTGTTGAACTACAAAGGGATGTCGAAAGAAATTAGCGACTACCGGGCCGACACTGGCGAGGAGGCGCTGTGGACCAATAGCATGTTTGGTGGTATGCCGGCCTATCTTATCTCTGTCGGTTACGGAGGTGAGCTGGTTGCGAAAATTCAGCATTGGTTTTTGTCGGCTTTCCCGCGTCCTGCGGGCTACCTGGCCTTAGGCTTTATTTGCTTTTTTGTGATGTGTCTGGTGCTGGGTGTTGACCGCTTTATTGCTTTGGCCGGAAGTATGATGTGGGGCTTTGGAACCTATTTCTTTGTGCTCATCGAGTCGGGGCACTATACCAAGGTGCACACGCTGATGTATATGCCGTTGATTGTTGGCGGCGTGTTAAGTGCTTACCGCAATAAACCTTTGTGGGGCGCTTTACTGACGGCCTTGGGCTTGTCGTGGATGCTGAGTGCCAACCATCCGCAAATGACCTACTATGCCGGGCTGATGGTTTTGATTATCGGAATTACGTACCTGGTTTATGCTTTTCGGGAGAAGACTTTGCCCGCTTTCTTTAAGTCGACTGCTTTGTTGGTGGTTGCCTTGCTGTTGGCGGTCGGGACGAATTTTGGCCGCTTGTATTCGGTTTACGAGTATGGTAAATATTCAACCCGTGGTAAATCGGAATTGAAGGTGGACGAGCAAAATCAAACCAAAGGTTTGGATAAAAATTATATTCTGGAGTACAGCTACGATCTTGGCGAAGCGATGACTGCCTTTATCCCTCGCTTTAAAGGCGGTGGCATGAGTGAGCCGCTGGGAGAAAAATCGGAAGTTTATTCGTTTTTTGAGAAAAACCAGGGCAGGGCCGCAGCAAAACAGGTTACAGAGTCGCTGCCGCTGTACTGGGGAAGTCAGCCCATATCGGCGGCACCTTTCTATTTTGGGGCGGTGGTGTTTTTCCTGTTTGTGTTTGGTTTGTTTGCCGTGAAGGGCAAGGACAAGTGGTGGATTGTTGCCGTTGTGGCGGTTTCGTTCTTGCTTTCGCTCGGAAAGAATTTTGCCACGCTCAGCAATTTTATGATCGACTACTTCCCCGGCTACAATAAGTTCCGCGATGTGAAGAATATCATTTTCATCCAGCATTTTGCCATGGTGGTTATGGGAATGCTGGCCGTTCGGGAGCTGGTGCTGGGGCGTATCGAGAAAAAAGAGTTACTGAAATCATTAAAATATTCGTGGTTCATTGTAGGAGGTGTAGCCCTGTTGTTTGCTGTATTACCAGGAATTGCGGGTGACTTTAGAGGCCCTTCTGATATTCGCTTGGCACAAGCTGGCTGGCCCGAGCAATTACTGAATGCACTGCGCGACGACCGGCGATCGGTATTGCGAATGGATGCTTTCCGCTCGTTGGTGTTTGTGTCGCTCTCGGCCGGCGTCGTCTGGCTTTTCATTCAGGAAAAATTGAAAGCCGCTTATGCCGTGGCTTTATGGGTATTGCTGATCCTGGTTGATTTGTGGCCCGTGAACAAGAAATATATGAACAACGAAAGCTTTGTGGCGAAGTCGAAGGTTGAAAAGCCCTTTACGCCTTCCAAAGCCGATCAGGCGATTCTGAAAGATCCGGATCCGGATTATCGGGTGCTGAATCTGACGGTTAGTCCCTTTCAGGATGCGTCGACTTCGTACTTTCACAAATCGATCGGCGGTTACCATGGCGCAAAAATGGAGCGTTACCAGGAGCTGTTCGACCATCAGCTGTATCCCGAGATCCAACGACTGATCGGAGGCTTCCGGAACCCAACAACGCTGGATTCGGTATTGACATCGCTGGATGTGCTGAATATGCTGAACACACGCTATTTTATTTACGATCCGAACAGTGCGCCGCTACCGAACCCGAATGCACTGGGAAATGCCTGGTTTGTAAACGATTTTAGGGTGGTAGCCAATGCGAATGAGGAGATCGAGGCGCTCTCGGATTTTGATGCGGCGAGCGAGGCCATTGTCGACGAACGCTATGCCGATCAGCTAAAAGAGGTGAGCCTGGGTACCGGCCGTAATTCGCAGATCAAGCTGGTTGAATATCAACCGAACTATCTGAAATATCAGGCTAAAGTGGCCGGAGGTACGGCGCTGGCCGTGTTCTCTGAAATTCATTACCCGAAAGGTTGGAATGCCTATATTGATGGTGAAAAGGTTGATTATTTAAGAGCCAACTATGTGTTAAGGGCGATGGCAATCCCTGAAGGAAGCCACGAAGTTGAGTTTAAGTTTCACCCGTCATCCTATTTTGTCGGTAATAAAATATCGCTGGCAAGTTCGTTGCTGCTGCTCATCGCCGCTGCCGGTCTTATTTTCGTGGAATGGAAAAGAAAACCAAAGCATGAGGAAGAAGCGGCCCAGTAAATTGAAACGACGGTTGTTCCGCTCGTATCTGACCGTCACCATCAGTATCAGCCTGATCCTGTTTATGGTTGGGCTTTTGTCCTTGCTCGTGCTAAATGCCGGGCGGTTGACAGATTACGTGCGCGAGCATGTTGGCTTTACCTTGGTGCTGCAGGAAAACCTGCGCGATGCAGAGGTTCTGCGGCTTCAGAAAATATTGAGCGCCTCAGCGGCTGTGAAGTCAACCGAATATATCAATAAGGAAGACGCTGCGGAGAGTTTGGCCGACGATATGGGCGAGGATTTTGTCGACTTTCTGGGATTCAACCCGTTGTTCTCGTCCATCGACCTGAAGCTGCATGCGCCCTATATGCAGGAAGATAGCTTGCTGGTGCTGGAAAACGAATTTTTAGCCTATCCGCAAGTCCGGGAAGTCTACTACCAGCGCGATTTGGTGAAGGTAATCAATAACAATGTCCGGCGAATCAGCTTGTTTCTGCTGGTTTTGGTGTTCTTGATGTTGTTCATTTGCACGGCTTTGATCAATAACACCATCCGCATATCGATATACAGCCAGCGATTTGTGATTAATACCATGAAGCTGGTTGGGGCAACCAGATCCTATATCCGCCGACCGTTTGTTGTGCGCACTGTAAGCTACGGCTTGCTGGGAGGCTTGTTGGCTAACTTTGTGATTTGGGCATTGGTGCTGACCTTTTACGATAGCCTGCAGAACTTTGTGGACACCAACCAAATTGATGCTCTCGGAATTACCTTCGTTGTTACCTTGCTTTCGGGGCTTATAATATCGTGGTTGTCAACTTATTTTGCCGTTAATAAATATTTGCGAATGAGTTACAACGAATTATTCTAATTTTTAAACGAACTAATCTCTACCGAATGGATGTTTTTAAACGATTCTTGTTTAGCTTTTTGGGGCTCAAATCGTATTTGAGAACGGTAAGCCGCTTATTCTTTATTTCTTACGATTCAGGCGTACTAAAAGGGAAGCCAAAGTTTGCATGTCACTATTTTATCAACAATATTTTAGCGCCGGGAGATGTAGTCATCGACCTGGGGGCTAATTTGGGCTATTATAGCCGTAATTTCTGCCGGTTGGTTGGCGATACCGGTTGTGTGTACAGTGTGGAGCCGGTAGGGGTATTTCGCGAGGTGCTGGAGAGCCATACCCGGAAGTATAAGCAAATTCGGATTTTGCCCTTTGCCGTAGGAGAAACCGATGGCCTTAACGTAGTGCTGGGAGTGCCGGCCTCGTCAAAATATTTTAGTCACGGACGTACGCATCTGTTGGATGGCCAGCAGGAAGAGTTGGCAATGCGTTTCCCGGCCGAAATGAGGACTCCGGATTCCATGTTCGCCGGCCTCGAAAGACTGGATTACATTAAGTGTGATATCGAAGGCTACGAGGGGGTTGCAATTCCCTTAATGGATCGCTTGTTGAAACAGTTTTTCCCCATCCTGCAACTGGAGTTGGATAAAGATAATCAACGAAAAATATTCGGTTATATGGATGCTTTGGGCTACTCTGCCTATTTTTTGGCGGACGGGCAGCTTCGTAGAATTGATACTTCGAAGCCCAAATTTCAGGGAGATATTTTCTTTGTGCATCCTTCCAGATCAACGAAACTTGCACCTTTTATTCATTCGTCGAACTGATGTCTTTTCATGCTGTCAAGCTATTTTGCAGTAAATAAATTTCTAAAGCTCAAGTTCGAAGAGTTATTTTATTAATTAACTTTGGGGCTCAATTCAGAAACAGTATGGCTAAAAAAGAAACTCCACAAACAGACGTGCAATTCGCGTTGGGAAAAGAGAATTACCGCTTATTGCTGATCGGATTTGTGATCATCGTCATCGGATTTATCTTGATGGTCGGCGGTAAAAGTGAAGATCCATCCATTTTCAATCCCGAAGTGTTTAGCTTCCGGCGGATAACTTTAGCGCCCGTTGTGGTGCTCTTCGGATTTCTGTTCGAGATTTATGCCATCATGAAGAAACCCCGTAACAAGCAGGATTAATGAGCGAAATACAGGCCCTTATTCTGGGCATTATTCAAGGATTAACCGAGTTTTTACCGGTTAGTTCCAGCGGACATTTGGAGTTAGGGCATGCCTTGTTGGGGGTTCACGGTCACGATCACCTTATTTTTGCGGTTGTTGTTCACGGAGCTACGGTCTTAAGTACCCTGGTTGTTTTCCGAAAAGATATCCTGACGCTGTTCAAAGGTTTGTTGCAGTTTAAATGGAACGAGGAAACCCGTTATGTGCTCAACTTGCTGCTTTCGGCAATTCCGGTTGTTGTGCTGGGCTTGTGCTTTCGCAAGCAGATTGAAGGCCTCTTCTCGGGCGACTTGTTTTTTGTGGGCTGCATGCTGCTGATAACAGCCAGTTTGCTGGCTTTTACCTATTTCGCCAAGTCGAAAGTTAAGCCTATCCGACTGCCCGATGCACTGATTATCGGCATTGCGCAGGCGCTGGCCGTCATGCCGGGGATTTCGCGTAGCGGCTCCACAATTGCTACCGGCTTAATACTGGGAAAAAAGAAAGAAGATGTTGCCCGTTTCTCCTTTTTGATGGTGCTCATCCCAATCCTGGGAGCCAATTTCCTCGATCTGATCAGTGGTGATTTAACCGGCGGAGAGCAAGTCGGATTTTTGCCCTTGGCCGTTGGTTTTGTTGCCGCTTTTGTCTCCGGCCTGCTCGCTTGTAGCTGGATGATTAATATTGTCAAGCGCGGGAAACTGATTTATTTTGCCGCTTATTGTCTGATTGTCGGCTTAATTGCTATTTTTGCAGCCTGAAAAATCCGCGCCGTCGGATTTTGTTAATTCGATAATTAAAGCGTTCATTTCATGGGGGAAACACCCAAACAATACGATTTTCAACAGGGCGAAATTTTACTTTTCGACAAAGCCCTGGACTGGACTTCTTTCGATCTTGTAAAAAAAGTGCGGAATAAACTTACGCGTGCTTTAAAGTTGAAGAAGATAAAAGTAGGTCATGCCGGAACGCTGGATCCCAAGGCTACCGGCCTGATGATTTTATGCACCGGCAAAGCAACCAAGCAAATTGATCGTATTCAGGCTCAGACAAAAGAGTATGTGGCAACCCTGAAATTGGGGGCTACAACACCCTCTTTCGATCTCGAAACCGAAGAAGATCAGCACTATCCGGTCGATCAGATCAGCCGGGAATTGATCGAGCAAACGCTCGGAAAATTTTTGGGCGAACAGATGCAGGTGCCGCCGGTTTTTAGTGCCGTTCGGGTGGCTGGTAAACGTGCCTACGAGCATGCCCGTAAAGGGCAGGAGGTCAAGTTGAATGCCAAATTAATTCACTTGTATGCTCTGGAAGTAGTCGATTTTCAGAACAATCTGTTGGTGATCCGGGTAGAATGTAGCAAGGGAACTTATATTCGCGCTTTAGCCCGCGATTTGGGTGAAGCCCTGCAGTCGGGAGCCTACCTGGTTGGTTTGAAACGAACAAAGATCGGCGACTATCGACTGGAAGAAGCCATGGATATCGACTATTTCTTAGAAAATATCGATCTTTTTGTAACTAATTAACAAACGCTCCGTAGAAGGTACCTTTGAAATACAGCGGCGCGATTGTCTGAGCAATCAGATTTCCGTAAGAAAAACAGAATTAGATATATATGAAATTATCCAAGTTTAAGTTTAAATTGCCTGAAGAGTTAATTGCACTTCATCCGGCAGATAATCGTGATGAGTCACGTTTAATGGTTGTCGATCGGAAGACCAGATCAATTGAGCACAAGTTGTTTAAGGATGTTACCGACTATTTCGACGACAAGGATGTGATGGTGTTTAACGATACAAAGGTGTTTCCGGCACGTTTGTACGGGAACAAGGAGAAAACCGGAGCTGAAATCGAAGTGTTTTTGTTGCGCGAGTTAAATCGCGAACAGCGCTTGTGGGACGTGTTGGTTGATCCAGCCCGTAAAATCCGGATCGGGAATAAACTTTACTTTGGGGAGGATGATTTGTTGGTTGCCGAGGTGATTGATAACACCACTTCGCGCGGACGAACCCTTCGCTTCTTGTTCGACGGTCCTTATGACGAGTTTAAAAACACGCTGTTCGGACTTGGAGAAACTCCGCTGCCTAAATTTATTCAGCGTCCGGTTCAGCCCGATGATAAAGACCGTTACCAAACAATTTTTGCCAAGCACGAAGGCGCTGTTGCCGCTCCTACGGCCGGTTTGCACTTTAGCCGCGAGCTGATGAAGCGTTTGGAAATTATCGGCGTTGACTTTGGTTTTGTAACGCTGCACGTTGGACTGGGTAACTTCCGCAGCGTGGATGTTGAGGACCTGACCAAGCATAAAATGGATTCGGAGCAAATCTGGATTTCCGAAGAGGCTTGCGATATTGTGAATAAAGCCAAAGAGGCCAAGCGCAACGTGTGCGCGGTTGGAACAACGGTGATGCGTACCCTGGAAAGCTCGGTGTCGACACAAGGTTTTCTGAAGCCCTTCGAAGGTTGGACGAATAAGTTCATTTTCCCGCCTTACGAGTTTAGCGTGGCCAACCGCATGATCACCAACTTTCATCTGCCGTTGTCAACGCTGATGATGATGGTTGCTGCTTTTGGCGGTTACGACTTAACCATGGAAGCCTACCAGGTTGCCATAAAAGAAGGCTACCGTTTTGGAACTTACGGCGATGCGATGTTGATTTTGTAATTCAATTCGAACCCGATGATACAGGGCTGTTCTCGTTTGGGGACAGCCTTTCTTTTTGTCTGAAAGTCTCTTTGGGTGATGCTGTTTGTTAAGGATTGGTCGAATTCCGGCAAATCGAGCCGGTGTTGTTTTCGGGCAAGCGGGCGTTTTTGGTTTTCGATTGCTTCGTTTATCTTTGCCCGAAATAAAAAATTATGGCTGCAGGTCCCCGAATTATAATCTATACTGATGGTGCTGCCCGTGGGAATCCCGGTCCGGGAGGTTACGGAGTGGTGCTGATGTCTGGTCAGCATCGTAAGGAGCTATCGGATGGTTTTGAGTTAACAACCAATAACCGGATGGAGTTGTTGGCTGTGATTATCGGGCTCGAAGCGCTGAAAGTGCCCGGCAGTCAGGTAACCATCTATTCGGATTCGAAATATGTGGTCGATGCTGTTGAAAAACGCTGGCTCTGGGATTGGGTGAAAAAGCGTTTTAAAGGCAAAAAAAATGCAGACTTGTGGCAGCGCTTTATTCAAATTTACAACAAACATTCGGTGCGCTTCGTTTGGGTGAAAGGGCATGCTAACATTCCTGAAAATGAGCGTTGCGATCAGTTGGCTGTCGAAGCCTCCATGGCTCCCGGATTAAAAAAAGACCTTGGCTATCTGCAAGCGCAGGCTTAACACAGTGGCGTCGTCATTTCTTGAATTGATCTTATTTGTACCTTCGCGCGACTAATTTTACGTGTATGAATTTTCTTTACCAAGTTGGAATTTACCTTTATCGCTTTGTTGCAGCTTTGATGTCGCCATTTAACGAGAAGGCCCGGTATTTTAGTAAGGGGCAGACCAGTGTGTTTGGCGAGCTGAAAGAGCGCTTTCCGATGGAGGGCGATGTTGTTTGGGTGCATTGTGCCTCGTTGGGCGAATTTGAGCAAGGACGCCCATTGATTGAAGCGATTAAGAAGCAATACCCAACTTATAAGGTGCTACTGACCTTCTTTTCGCCTTCGGGCTACGAGGTGCGTAAGGATTATGCACAGGCCGATATGGTTGCTTACCTGCCGGTTGATACGAAAGCCAATGCTCGTCGCTTTCTGGATTTGGTGCAACCTCGGGTGGCCTTCTTTGTGAAGTACGAGTTTTGGAAAAACTATATCGATGGGCTTTCGGCCCGGAGTATTCCTCTGTATTTAGTGTCGGCAATATTTCGCGAGGAGCAGTTGTTCTTCAAAAAAGGCTTGCGCGGAAGTTGGTATCGTCAGGTGCTGAGTGGTGTGGATCATTTTTTTGTGCAAAATCAGCAGTCGGCCGACTTGCTGGGGGCTGTTGGCCTCACAAATTCTACCATCACTGGCGATACGCGATTCGACCGGGTGGCTGAAATCGCTGCCGCCCGAAAAGATCTGCCGATCGTTGCTGAATTTAAAGGGCAGTCGCCTTTGCTGGTGGTGGGCAGTTCGTGGCGTCCCGATGAGGAAATCATTATGCCTTACCTGCAGGCCAATCCGGAAGTGAAGATTGTTTTTGCGCCTCACGAGGTGAAAGAAGCGAATATTACCCGATTGATGAGTATGGCAAAGGGGCAGGCTGTGCGATACACACAGGCTGCCGAAAGCGATTTGACCAATGCCCGAGTGCTAATTGTGGATTGTATCGGGCTTTTGTCGAGTGTTTATCGTTATGGTGACCTGGCCTATATTGGAGGCGGATTTGGCGTTGGGATACACAATACGCTCGAAGCGGCGATTTACCATATTCCGGTTCTTTTCGGGCCCAATTATCTGCGTTTTCAGGAGGCTGTGGAATTGGTGAGCCGGAAGCTCGCTTTTCCGGTTGATTCCGAAGAACAATTGCGCCAACAATTGGATGCGCTGTTCGAAAGTACGGATCGTCGTGCAGCGATTGCACAGGCTTGTAGCCGGTTTATGGAAGAGAATATCGGAGCGACGCAAAAAATTGTGCAAAAAGTTTTCAACAATCAGTAAAATGTCAAAACACTTTTAGGTAAATTACGTAGCCGTTTCGCGCGGGGGTAAATACTTCATTTTCTGTTCTCTTTTGGGATGGTATATTTTGTACAGTTTGCAAAATCTGTAAACATTTTCGACTTATTAAATATTTAAAGTGCGGCGCATCAATCAATTAACGAATTGAAGTTGATAACTTTCGGCTTTTTCGGAAATTAAAGTATTCTTTTTTTTGAGCCGGCGCACTATCTTGCATGTAGCATTTCCTTAACTAAACAAGCTGGTTTCTCTCTTCAAAAACAACCAGTTAATTAACGAACCGTTTTTAATTTTTTGGTGTATGGCTTTCAAAAATGTGGTTACTGCTCCCGAACTGAGCAAGGAGACTTTTTCTCAAGACGAGGCGTTTCAGGAAACCCTCAAGTATTTTAAAGGCGACGACTTGGCAGCACGCGTGTGGGTGAACAAATACGCGTTGAAAGATTCTTACGGTAATATTTACGAAAAGAGTCCGGATGATATGCACCGGCGCCTGGCTAAAGAAATCGCTCGGATTGAAAAGAAGTACAAAAATCCGATGGATGAAGAGCAGGTTTATCAACTGCTGAAAGACTTTAAATATATTGTCCCGCAAGGTGGCCCAATGACTGGTATTGGCAACGAGTATCAAATTGCGTCGCTTTCGAACTGCTTTGTTGTGGGTAACGAAGGGGATTCTGACTCGTACGGCGGTATTATGAAGATCGACCAGGAGCAGGTGCAGTTGATGAAACGTCGCGGTGGTGTGGGACACGACCTGTCGCACATCCGTCCGAAGGGATCACCGGTTAAAAACTCAGCGCTGACATCTACCGGCATTGTTCCTTTTATGGAGCGTTATTCCAACTCGACCCGCGAGGTTGCACAAGATGGCCGCCGCGGAGCACTGATGCTTTCCGTGTCCATTAAGCACCCGGACTCGGAGAAATTTATCGATGCCAAAATGGAGCAGGGGAAAGTAACCGGCGCCAATGTGTCGGTGAAAATTCACGACGATTTCATGAAGTCGGTTGAAAGCGGAAAGCCCTATCTGCAGCAGTATCCGATTGAAGCCGAAGAACCTAAATATTCGAACGAAATTGATGCCAACGCGCTTTGGGGAAAGATCGTTCACAATGCCTGGAAGTCGGCCGAGCCGGGAATCCTGTTCTGGGATACCATTATTAAAGAATCGGTGCCTGATTGTTATGCTGACCTGGGCTATCGGACTGTTTCGACCAACCCTTGTGGCGAAATTCCGTTGTGCCCTTACGACAGTTGTCGCTTGATTGCCCTCAACTTGTATTCTTACGTTGAAAATCCGTTTACCGCTGAAGCGAAGTTCAACTTCGACCTGTTTAAAGAACATGTTGCTTATGCACAGCGCATGATGGACGATATCATTGACCTGGAGCTGGAAAAAATCGATGCAATTATAGGCAAGGTGGATGCCGATCCCGAGGCTGAAGAAATTAAATATACAGAACGTCATCTGTGGGAAAAAATTCAAACTAAAGCACGCGAAGGCCGCCGTACCGGTGTGGGTATTACCGCCGAGGGTGATATGCTGGCCGCTTTAGGGCTGTGCTACGGAACTGATGACGCGACTGATTTTAGCGAAGAAATTCACAAAACAATTGCGGTGGAGGCTTATCGTTCGTCGGTGAATATGGCCAAAGAACGTGGTGCATTCAAAATTTACGACCCCGAGCGCGAGAAAAATAACCCGATGATCAGCCGCATTCGTCAGCAGGATGAAGCCCTGTATCAGGATATGGTGAAACACGGTCGCCGGAATATCGCTTTGCTGACTATTGCCCCAACGGGAACAACCAGCTTGATGACGCAAACAACTTCGGGGATTGAGCCGGTGTTTATGCCCGTTTATAAGCGTCGTCGGAAAGTAAACCCGAACGACAAAAATGTGCGTGTTGATTTTGTGGACGAAGTTGGCGACAGCTGGGAAGAATACATCGTATTTCACCATAAGTTTGTGACCTGGATGAAAGCGAATGGTATTGATACCAACAAAAACTATTCGCAGGAAGAACTGGATGAGCTGGTGAAAAAATCACCTTATTTTAAAGCAACCTCGAACGATGTTGACTGGCTGAATAAAGTGCGCATGCAGGGACGTATCCAAAAGTGGGTGGACCACTCGATCAGCGTAACCATCAACCTGCCATCGGATGTGGAGGAAGAGCTGGTTGGACGCCTCTACTTCGAAGCCTGGAGAAGCGGATGTAAAGGTGTTACTGTATATCGCGATGGTTCGCGTGCCGGGGTGTTGATCTCGAACAAGAAAGAAGACAATAAAGACGATTCGTCGGCTGGGTTCCCCACAAAACGTCCGGAAGAACTGGATGCCGAAGTGGTTCGTTTTCAAAATAACAAAGAAAAATGGGTTGCTTTCATCGGATTGGTTGGCGATCAGCCTTACGAGATTTTTACCGGTTTGCAGGATGACGAAGACGGCATTTTGCTGCCCCGCTCGGTAACCGAAGGAAAAATTATCAAGAGCCGCGACGAAGAAGGAAATTCAAGATACGACTTCCAATATTGCAACAAGCGGGGGTACAAGACCACCATCGAAGGACTGTCGTATAAATTCAACCCGGTATTCTGGAACTATGCCAAGCTGATTTCCGGAATCCTGCGTCACGGAATGCCGATCCACAAAGTGGTGAACACCGTAAACGGTTTGCAGCTGGACAACGAAACCATTAACAGCTGGAAAGCCGGTGTTGCCCGTGCGCTGAAAAAATACATTCCCAACGGAACGATTGCCGAAGGCGCTGCCTGTGGCGAATGTGGATCGAAAAATGTGATTTATCAGGAAGGATGTTTGACTTGTCCCGACTGCGGATCATCCAAATGTGGTTAATCAAAGTAAATTGCCCATACACCAACGAAAAGACTGTCCGAAAGGATGGTCTTTTTTTGCAAGTTTACCACACAGAAGTGCTAAGGCACCATGTCAATAAAGGTTTTGATTAGAAGTGGAACGACAACCCGACAACTTGAGACAACAACACAATCAGTGACAAGCCTCGCCTTCGGTCCCTGTTGCTGATTCCCCGGTGATAGGAAGGTTTTTCTGAAAATTGTAGATTGCTCAGCGCGATAGCCGGGAACCTTCTACCATTTGTAGAAAGTCCAAAGTGGTTGCTGCGGCCTTTCTACAATTTGTAGATGTTCAAATGGAGTGCCGGGAAGCTTCTACCATTTGTAGAAGTTCCAAAGTGGTCGCCGGGAAGGTTCTACCATTTGTAGAAGCTTCCCCGCGCTTCCGCTGACAAATCTACCATTGGTAGAATTGCCGTTTGTAGCCTGGCTGTGTTCATCCGAGTTGTGGCGGCGGTACGGCAGCCTGTTTGGAGCAAAAAAAAAGCTGCCGAAATCTCTTTCGGCAGCTTTTTTCTGCGTAGTCTTACACGGCAGAGGTGCTAAGGCGCAAGGCCAATAACTGTTTTTGACTAGAGGTGGAACGACAACCCGACAACTTGTGAAAACAACGACAACAGCCTGGTCGAAAATCCTAAACTTTCATTCCTGTTGGTGATTCCCGGGAATCATGCGTGTTTTATTAGTTGTGCTTCAGCAACATCGCTACGGGTTTAGTTACCCATCTCGATCTGGCTTTTTATTTTATCGTTCTTCGCCTGGTCGGGCAGTGCCAGTGAGTAGACGATGGCTTCGACCTGGCGCAGGTAGTTGCGTTTATCGTAGCGTGGGGCGTACACAAAGCCTTCGGCAACAACCACGCGGTTGTTGGCGGCATCGAGCACGGCAAGGCTCACGTAGGGGCCTCCCATGAAGTCGTTTTCAACGCGCCACAATCCGCGCATTTCGGCGGCATAGTTATTCTTGTACTCAAATACGGTGAAGGTCGGATCCAGCCGGTGTTCTGTAATCATGTAGCTGCCCGGAGTTGGCCCGTCGATGTATTGTTTAAGCACCGAGTCGCGCTTGGCAACCAGGTATTTGGCGGTAAAAGTACTGTCCGACACGTAGGGAAACGAATAAACAGCAATTCCCTGAAGGGCTTCGGCCGGGTCGTAACGGGCCCAGGTAAAATCGGCACCTTGGTTGGCAAGCTGATAGCCCACCGGAACTGTAAGTTTCACATCGACATTCTTTTTGACAGCCTCTTCCACTTTCTTTTCGTTGTATTTGGCGTAGTTCATCATCAGCCGGTCGCGTTCGGCTTTCAGCAGATAGGCCACAATCTTGTCGGAGTTTTGGTTGAACACGGTGTTGAAATCCTCATTGTTCTTGGCCGATATGTTGATTACGGCTTGCGGCCAGGCCCAGATATCTTTTTTGAATTCGACCCGGGTGGTGTCGGTGCCCGGCGAAATACGAACATTGATGATGTTTCGGTTCGATTTAAAAATGTCCTTAAAGGCAGCCGGCGGCACATTAACCAGATCGAAGAGTGGTTCTTCCTGCGGGAGTGACAGCTGCGCCTGAGCCAGTGTCTTGCGGATGCTTTCGCCCACGCTGCTGTTCCAGCTCTCGTTGGGGATTACAACAACAACTTCGCCGGCTTTCCCGGTAATTTTTTTGCGCAGCTTGGTGTCGTCCTTGCAGGAGCTGATAAACAAACCAAGACCGATTAGTGTGAACAGAATGAGGCTTATACGTTTCATGTTGCTGATTTTTTGTTGTGGGGTAGTTAGTACAAAAATCCTACCAGATTAAATGGGTGAAATGCTCCGGTAAAAAAAATCCCGCCAGGCAATGACGGGATATATCAATCGAGTGCGGAATTATTCTTTAATTTTTCCTTTGGTCTGGGTTTTATCATCATCGTCATCGTCGTCCTCCGACGAAGCTTTCTTGAACTCTTTCATCCCTTTGCCCAGTCCTTTCATGAGTTCCGGAATTTTGCGGCCTCCAAAGAGCAACAAAACAATAACCAGGATGATAATGATCTCCTGCGGGCCAAACATTCCCAGAATAATTGATAAAAGCATAGCGAATAAGTTTATATGGTTTCTACAAAAATAGAAAAAATCTAATTTCTTCTTAATTAAACAGTTTTATAATGTCGTTGGCGTTGGCGAAGAGTACCAGCCCCAATAGGATGATCATACCTGTGATCTGGGCATATTCCAGAAACTTTTCACCCGGTTTGCGTCCGGTAATCATTTCAAACAGCAGGAAGATCACATGGCCGCCATCCAGCGCGGGAATGGGCAGCAGGTTCATCACGCCCAGAATGATCGACAGGAAGGCCGTCATATTCCAGAAGGCATACCAATCCCAGGCGCCGGGGAAAATGTTGCCAATGGAGATAAATCCACCCAACGATTCGTAAGCCTTGGTTTTAGGCGAGAAGATCAGCTTGAACTGTTTCAGGTAGTCTTTCACCGTGTTGATGCCTCGCGTAATTCCGGCCGGGATCGATTCGGCGAACGTGTATTTAATGGTTTTTGTTTCGAGATAAGCCATCGTTTCCTGATCGAACTCGGCCTGAAAGCCCAGTTTCCCGTCAGCATCAACCGTTGCAGTTACATCGGTTGCCTGCTGGTTGCGCAGCAGGTTTAACACCACTGTTTGTTCTTTATGGTCGCGCAGGTAGTTGATGAACTCATCGTAAAAGCGGAAGTTCTGACCATCGACTCCCACAAACTCATCTCCCTTTTGTAATCCGGCCTCAGCCGCAGGACTGTCTTTGACGATTTTGGCGACCGAGCAGTCGAACAAATAGCGCGGCGAGATAGTCACCTGCCCTTTAATTAAAGGAACCAGGTGGTCGTCGGTAATGGCAACGTCAACTTTTTCCCCGTTACGATCAACGGTAATGCTTTGTGCTTTGTCGAGCACAATGGTTGGCAGAATTTTTTGGAAGTTTTCGATGTATTGTCCGTCAACAGCCAGAATTTTGTCGCCGTTGTGCAGGCCTATTTCTTCGGCAGCTTCGTTTACCATGATGCCGTATTTGGCACTCGCAGTTGGTAAATATTCGGTTCCGTAAGCGTATAAAATGGCAATGTAGATCACAAAGGCCAGGATGAAGTTCATCAACACCCCACCAATCATGATCAGCAGGCGTTGGTAAGCTTTTTTCGAGCGAAATTCCCAGGGTTGCGGTTCCTGGCTCATGGCTTCTTTATCCATCGATTCGTCAATCATCCCCGATATTTTCACGTAACCGCCCAGTGGCAGCCAGCCCACACCATATTCGGTGTCTCCTTTTTTTACTTTAAACAGCGAGAACCAGGGGTCGAAGAAAAGGTAGAATTTTTCGACCCGCGTTTTAAACAGGCGGGCGAAGGCAAAGTGCCCGAATTCGTGGAGAATCACCAGTAGCGAGAGACTTAAAATTAATTGGGCAGCTTTTATGAGTACTTGTTCCATTCGTTTTTACTTGTGTTTTTAGCTTCGTTTTTTAATTATTGAAGTTGTTAACAATCGTGTTTCCTTGTCGGTTTGAATATAATCATTCAAATCGGGATTTTTTATGAAAGTCATCTTTTGCATGCTTTCTTCAATGATGTCGGGCATTCCCACAAAGCGTATTTTCTCGCGCAGGAAAGCTTGTACAACAATTTCGTTGGCGGCATTCAGGATGCAGGGCATGTTGCCCGCCTGATCCAGGGCTTCGAAGGCCAGTGCAAGGTTACGAAAAATTTTTGTATCAGGCTGTTCGAAGCTCAGTGTGGGGTAGTCCATGAAGTTGAAGCGTTCAAAATCAGAAGGCAGACGCTTGGGGAAATTCATGGCATACTGAATGGGCAGCTTCATGTCGGGCAGTCCCATTTGGGCTTTCATCGAGCCGTCGCGAAACTGAACCAGCGAGTGCACAATACTTTGCGGATGAATTACCACATCAATCTGTTCGGGTTTCAGGTCGAAGAGCCATTTGGCCTCAATCACCTCAAAGCCTTTATTCATCATGCTGGCCGAGTCGATGGTGATTTTGGCCCCCATATCCCAATTGGGATGTTTCAAGGCATCGGCGGTCGTTACGTGCTGCAACTGTTCCAGGCTAAATCCCCTGAAGGGGCCGCCTGAGGCAGTCAGGTAAATCTTCTCAATTTCGTTCATGTGCTCGCCGGCCAGGCACTGAAAGATGGCCGAGTGCTCGGAGTCAACCGGGTAGATATTCACCTTGTTTTGGATGGCTTCGCGGTTCACAATTTCACCGGCAACAACCAGTGTTTCCTTGTTGGCCAGGGCAATATGCTTGCCGGCACGAATGGCATTCAGCGTTGGCAGCAGGCCCGAATAGCCCACCATGGCCGTCAGCACCATGTCGATGCTGTCCATCGCCACAATCTGATCCAGCGCATCTTTGCCGGCATACACCTTGATGTCTTCGTTTTGTAAAGCTTCCTGCAAGCTGTGGTAGCGGCATTCGTTGGCGATAACCACGGCGTTGGGCTTAAACTTGCGGGCTTGTTGAATCAGTAAATCAATATTGTTGTTGGCAGTCAGCACTTCAACGGAAAAGTGATCCGGATTTTGTTCAATCACTTCCAATGCTTGGGTGCCGATCGATCCGGTTGATCCCAGGATTGCGATTCTTTTTTTCATGATGCGGGCTTAAAAGTCGATATATTCTTCGGGGTTTAGTGGAACGCCTTTGTGCCACAGTTCGAAGTGAAGGTGCGGCCCGGTCGACAGTTCGCCGGTGTTCCCCATGTAGGCAATTATTTCGCCGGCTTTAACCAGATCGCCGGTTTTCTTCAGGAGTTCCGAGTTGTGTTTATATACTGAAATAAGATTGTTGTCGTGCTGAATGTACATCACATAGCCGGTGTTCACGGTCCAGTCGGCAAAAATGACCGTTCCGTCCATAACGGAGGCGATGCGAGCGTTGGGAAGCCCCACAATGTCGACCGCAAAGTGGTTGATGCCTTTGTTGAAGCCCTCGGTAACCATGCCCTTCATGGGGTTGAAAAGATGCAGGTTTGCCAGACTTACATTCTTTTGGTCTTCGGCACCAATCGACAAGTCAAGCTGTTCTTCCAGCAGATGTTGCTCAAAAATCGAGTCGTGGTTGTAGCTTCGTACGTTCAACTCGGCCGGTTTTAATACCGTGTCGGCCAGGTTGGCCTGTTCGGCCGGAACTTCTCCGTTGAGCACGGTTTGAATGGTCTTCAGGTAATTGTCGCGTAACTGAATTTGCTCTTCCAGCGAGTCGAGCATCACCGCGTTTTGAACCATTAACTCGCGGACATCGCCTGTTGGATAACCGGGTATGAGCTCTTTTACCGGGGTGGTGGCAATAATCAGAACCGTGAGGGCAATGAGTAAAATGCTACCCAAACCCAGAATAAGAAATACATTGATTCGTGTGAGGCGCGTACTCCAAACCGTCTGAAACGAGGTGTCATTATAGATGATCAGCCGGTAGCGGTTTTTTAATTTCTCTAAAAGTTTCTTTTTTTTCTTCTCTTTCATGCCTCCGATTTGGGACGTCAAAATTAGCCAAATTAGGCGGATAGCCATCTTTGCGGGCCTGAAATTAATACTTTTTAACGCATGAGGAAAATTAAAAAAAATGCCTCCGGTGTTTGGTAGTTGAAAAACTTGTTCTATATTTGCAACCGCATTCGGGAAATGAAACACCGAAAGACGTTCAAAAAAAGACTAAAAATAGTTAAGATATATTGCGGGGTGGAGCAGTTGGTAGCTCGTTGGGCTCATAACCCAAAGGCCGTCAGTTCGAGTCTGGCCCCCGCTACAAGTGAAGGAGAATCAACACGTTGGTTCTCCTTTTTTCATTTTTAGCGCTATGGAATTTCATGTTTATGTACTTTATTCGGCAGCTCACGACAAAATTTATGTTGGCATGAGCACCGATCCGGAGAAGCGGTTGTTTGCACATAACCATCTGCCCAAGGGCTGGACCCGTCACTATCGCCCGTGGAAGATGGTTTATACCGAAGTATTTTCGGATAAATATTCGGCATTGAAACGGGAACAGGAATTGAAATCGCACCAGGGACGGGATTTCATCCGCACAAAAATATTAGGGCCGAGGTAGCTCGTTGGACTCATATCCGGCAGCTGCCGGACGCAGTTCGAGTCTGGCCCCCGCTACAAGTGAAGGAGAATCAATACGTTGGTTCTCCTTTTTTCATTTTTAGCGCTATGGAATTTCATGTTTATGTACTTTACTCGGCAGCTCACGACAAAATTTACATTGGCATGAGCACCGATCCGGAGAAGCGGTTGTTTGCACATAACCATCTGCCCAAGGGCTGGACCCGTCATTATCGGCCGTGGAAGATGGTTTATACTGAAGTATTTTCGGATAAATATTCGGCATTGAAACGGGAACAGGAATTGAAATCGCACCAGGGACGGGATTTCATCCGCACAAAAATATTAGGGCCGAGGTAGCTCGTTGGACTCATATCCGGCAGCTGCCGGACGCAGTTCGAGTCTGGCCCCCGCTACAAGTGAAGGAGAATCAATACGTTGGTTCTCCTTTTTTTATTTGGCAGAAATCGATCAAAAAAAAGACCAGCCCGCAGGATGGTCTTTCATGGCGTATTCTTTGGGTTGGCTTAAAATTCCAAAACAAATTCTTCTTTGGGGTTGCGGACTTTTTTCATGCCGGCCAACCAGTCGGCAGAGTCGTCGCGGTAGCCAATCGGAAGCATGGTTACGCTTTTCAAGCCTTTTTCTTTCAATCCCAGCAGTTCGTCCAGTTCTTCCGGGGTGAAACCTTCGACCGGTGTACAGTCAATCTTCAATTCGGCGGCTTGTGCCATGGCCAGGGTAAAGCCAATGTATGATTGGCGTGCGGTATGAATAAAATTTTCTTCGGCTGTTTGAGGCAGGTAAGCGGCTTTCAACTTGTCGGTGTACGAGCCGAAACGTCCGCGGGGCAATCCGCGTTCATCGGTTGTTCGGTTGTAGATGGCATCGATACGCTCTTCGGTATAGCGATCCCAGGCCGCGAAGACCAGTACATGCGAACAGTCGGCCACGATTTCCTGTCCCCAGGCAATGGGAACCATCTTTTTTTTCAGTTCCTGGTTCGCTACCACAATTACCCGAAACTGCTGTAAGCCGGACGACGTGGGTGCCAGCCGCGCCGCTTCAACGATTTTGTCAACGTCTTCTTGTGCTACTTTTTTTGTCGGGTCGTACTTTTTGGTGGCGTAGCGCCAGTTTAAATTTTCCAGTAATGACATTTCTGTTTTCTTTTTTTATTGTTCGTGTAATAAAATACTTAGCTGTTGCACGACTGCTTGTCCAGAATTTTCAGAACCACTTCCTTCAATTCCATCAGTTCCTCAGCCGTTACGTTCATGGCTTTCATCACTTTTTGCGGAACCTCGGCTGCTTCTGTTTTTAGCTTACGGCCGACATCGGTCAGGTTGATTTCAACCACCCGTTCGTCGCACGATTTGCGCCTTCGAGCGAGTAGTCCCTTAGCTTCGAGCCGTTTGAGCAAGGGCGTTAAGGTGCCGCTATCCAGATGTAGTTTACAACCAATTTCGTTCACGCATTGCGGTTCGTTTTCCCACAAAGCCATCAGTACCAAATATTGCGGATAGGTCAGCCCTAGTTCATCAAGAATGGGGCGGTACTTGTTCGTTATTTCCCGCGATAAGCTGTAAACAGGGAAGCAAACCTGGTTTTTTAACAGTAAAGGATCGTCCATGATTTTCGTTTATGCCGACAAATGTAGGTTGATATTAAATTGCGCACAATATAACATGGCATCACTTAATAATTTGGTAACAAAAAGAGATCTCGTGGTCTTTAATTAAGGCGGATTCAGTTCTGCTAAAGGTGTGAATCTTTTCGTTTGAAGCGATCGGCAGAAGAGCATTTGCTTTACGCTAAGAACCATGCTACGATTGACATCGGCATGAGCATAGATCGGCAGAAGCGGTTGTTGGCACATAACCATCTGCCCAAGGGCTGGACCCGTCACTATCGGCCGTGGAAGATGGTTTAGACCGACCTGTTTACTTCTGAAATACCCGGTGATTGATCGCCCTGTATGTGTTGGGCGTCATGCCGTTATATTTTCGGAATACTTTATAAAAATGTCCGATGGTATTAAAGCCGCAGTCGTGGCAGATCACCTTGATCGGAACATTAGTCATCGTCAGACGCTGAGCTGCGTAATTTATCTTGATTTTGGTTACTGTTTCGGTTAATGTTTGATTCAGATGCTGCTTGATGACTTTGTTCACATGATCCAAAGTGCGCCCGGTGAGACTGATGAATCCGGGTACTCCTTCTCTGAACAGCTGGGGGGTGTTGTATTGTTCAAGTGCAAAAGCCAGCCAATGGGGGATGCTGGTTGACTGGGCGTTAAAATCTTCCGTAAGTAATTTGAAGACATGCAATATAAGCATGTCGAGATGAATATAGTCCCGTTTTTTCGAGAGAACATAGTCTGTCAGTGTCGATATTTCATTTAGCTGATCAATGTTCAGGTCAACGGTATAGGGCGTTTCTTCTTTTGTCCAAAAGAAGGTCTCCGAATCAGGGAAATAACGCGCTTTGTATAAGCTGAGACTCTCCAGGTTGAAAGCAATGTTGGTGACAACTAAACCTGCATTTTTTCCGGTGCAGATAAAGGTGTGTGTGTCTTGCGGCCTGATCAGGCACAGTGTGCCTTTTTTAATGGGGTGTTTTCTGCCGTTTATGACATGGATGCCGGAGCCTTCTTTGATCCAGAACATTTCCGCATAATCATGATTGTGATAATCAAGATTTTCTTCAGTCGAGATTGTGCGCCTTACAATGTGAAAAACATCATTGGGCTCAATCAAGAATGATGGCAGGCTAATTCTGACTTTTTTATCTGGTATCATGCAACACAAAAAAACGTTGAATCAGAACAAATCTCATTTTTCAATGAGGTCATTTCCAAAAATTGAAACAGGCGCAATTTAGTCTATTTTACGGATTTAATCAAAGACAGCAGAAATGTCCGGGCGGTCGTTGAAGCAGGAGATCTCCGTCACGAATCTGTTTGGTTTTTGTTACATCACGCTTGTCAGGGATATGTCGTTCACCACGGAATAGGATAATAAATCTCGGTTTGTGCACAATATATCTGTTTGTCAGGTCCTTTAAATAGGCGTACTTTTATTTTTTGAATTTCGCTAAATCCGGGCACGAAAGGATCGGCTCGGGATATTGCTGCAACTTGTTTTCTTTCAGGGGAAACAGACCGACAGATTTAGTTTATTTTAGTTGAAAATTAACAGTGATAAACAATGTTATTTAATTCAAGGCAAGCAAAAGGGAGCCTGCTCCTTTTCATGATTATGGTTTTGACCAGCCATATATCGACGATAAAAGCACAGGAATACACAAGGTATGTGAACCCATTTATCGGAACCACCAACTATGGAACAACAAATCCCGGAGCTATTGTACCTCAGGGAATGGTTTCGGTAGTCCCATTCAACGTTAGTGGATCGGCCAGTAACAAATGGGATAAAGATAACCAATGGTGGTCAACGCCTTACTCGTGGGATAATCATTTCTTCACCGGCTATTCACATGTCAATTTAAGCGGAGTCGGTTGCCCCGAGCTTGGGGTAATCCTGTTGATGCCAACAACCGGCAAAGTTGAAGCCAGCAATAGCCTTTATGGTTCTCCAATGACCAATCAGAAAGCTTTGCCGGGCTTCTACTCGAATTACCTGGAAAAATACGGCATTACCACTGAAGTTACAGCCAGTGCCCGGGTGGGATTGAGTAAGTTCAGGTTTCCCAAGGGTGAATCCAACATTCTGCTGGACCTTGGAACGGGATTGACCAACGAGAGCGGAGCAGCATTGCGCATTGTTAACAACCGCGAAATTGAAGGATGGCGTATGACGGGGACTTTTTGTTACAATGCTGGTACCGAGCGCCCGGTTTATTTTGTTGCCCGCTTCAGCAAAGCTGCCAAATCATTCGGAGCCTGGAAAAAGATGCCACAAATGAAGGCCGAATCTGCCTGGTCATCCTCCGATGGAGCATTTAAATTTTATCCTGAATTTCAAACCCAAATGGCTGGTGACAGCATTGGCGCTTACATGACATTTGATACCGACAATAACGAGGAAGTACTGGTAAAAGTGGCTGTTTCGTATGTTAGCATTGAAAATGCCCGCCAGAATATGGAGTTCGAAATGCCGGACTTCAACTTTGATCAGACACGGGCGGATGCTCAAGCCAGTTGGGAAGAAGCGCTATCGCGCGTGTCGGTTAAAGGAGGAACGGATGATCAGAAAACAGTTTTTTACACGGCACTGTATCACATGAACATTCACCCAAACGTAATCAACGATGTTAACGGACAATACCCTTTGATGGAGTCCTTTGGAATTGGCGAAGTTCGGGACGGCGACCGTTACACTGTTTTTTCACTTTGGGATACGTATCGCAACTTTCATCCGCTGATGAGTTTGATTTACCCGCAGCAACAGTTAGACATGGTGCGCTCAATGGTGGACATGTATAAAGAAAGCGGCTGGTTGCCTAAATGGGAGCTCAACAGCACTGAAACGCATGTTATGGAGGGCGATCCCGCTATTCCGGCAATTGTGGATACTTATATGCGCGGATTGCAAGACTTTGATGTGGAGGCAGCCTACGAGGCCATGTATAAGTCGGCCACCACCAAAGGAGCTGAAAATAAACTTCGCCCCGACATCGACTTCTATCTGGAAAAAGGATATGTGCCTTACCTGGAAGAATACGACAACTCGGTATCGCACGCCCTGGAATACTACATTGCCGACTGGAACCTGGCTCAATTTGCGAAAGCTTTGGGCAAAGATGCAGACTACAAACGCTTCCTGGCACAGTCGCTGCGTTACAAAGAATACTACGATAAGGATGAATTTCAGATGATTCGCCCCAGAATGGCCGATGGCTCATTCTATAAAGATTTCGATCCAAAACAAGGAGAGAACTTTGAACCAAGTCCTGGTTTCCACGAAGGAAATGCGTACCAATACACCTTTTGCGTGCCTCACGATATTAAAGGCCTCATGAAGTTGATGGGTGGCAAGAAAAAGTTCACCCAAAAATTACAGGGTATTTTTGATGATGGGCACTACGATGTGGCCAACGAACCCGACATCCATTATCCGTGGTTGTTCAACTACCTTAAAGGCGAAGAATGGCGCACCCAAAAAGAAGTGAGCCGCTTGCTGAACGAACATTATAAGAATGCGCCGGGCGGAATTCCGGGGAACGACGACTGCGGAACACTTTCAGCATGGGCTGTGTACAGCATGATGGGTTTCTATCCGGTTTGCCCCGGAAATACCGACTACAGCATTGCTCAACCCGTTTTTGACGAAGTGAAAATTCGTCTGGATCAAAATTTCTATCCCGGCAAAGAGCTCATTATCCGCACCAAAGGCGATGGGCAATACATTCGTAAGATAAGCAAAGACGGTCAGCAGCTGAATGGTTATTTCATCAGCCACAAAGAGCTTGTTTCGGGTGGTGTTCTGGAAATCGAGAAATAAAAAAACACAAAAATACCAACGAACATGCGTTTTAATCAACTAAAAAAAATCCACCCTGCGGCCTGGATCCCCACGGTGTACTTTGGCATGGGGCTGCCTTTTGCTGCCATTAACCAAGCCTCGCCATTGATGTATGAGAGCCTGGGCATTAGCGATGCAATGATTGCCTTTTGGACTTCGCTGCTTCTGCTGCCTTACACGCTAAAATTTTTATGGAGTCCGGTGCTGGAAATGTTTAAAACAAAGAAACATTTTGTGGTAGCTACCCAGTTTGTAACCGGCGCTACTTTTGCTCTGGTTGCCTTTTCATTACAACTGAACGAGTTTTTCACCTACTCCATTGCGCTGCTGGGCGTGATCGCCCTGAGTGGATCAACCCACGATATTGCCACCGATGGGGTGTATATGAATGTGTTATCGTCGCAAAACCAAGCCCGGTACATTGGCTGGCAGGGAGCTGCCTACAACATCGCCAAGGTGTTAACGGCTGGCGGACTGGTTTATTTGGCCGGAGTATTGGAAAACACCATTGGCGCCGTTCATGCCTGGATGATTATCATGATAATTTATGGAGCAACCATGATCCTGCTTGCCCTTTACCATACGCGGATGTTGCCCTCCGGAGGGGCTGCCACGGGCCAGGTTGATTCATTGAAAGAAGGTTTTCAAACCCTCTGGGATGTGTTGCGAACATTTTTTCAGAAGAAATACATTGGCTGGTATATCGGCTTCATCATTATTTACCGGTTTGCCGAAGGCTTTGCCGTAAAAATTGCACCCCTGTTCTTCAAAGCATCCGTTGCCGACGGCGGACTTGGCTTAAGCACTTCTGAAATTGGGCTTTTGTATGGCGTATTTGGGTCAGCTGCATTTGTGCTGGGCTCCTTACTTGCCGGCTATTTCATTGCGGGCAAAGGATTGCGAAAATCGCTTTTCACCCTCATCTCTATCTTTAACTTTCAATTTGTCGTATACGCGTTGTTGGCTGTTTTTCGCCCCTCAAACATCTATTTAATCAGTTCGGCCGTTGTTGTTGAATATTTTGCCTACGGATTTGGCTTTGTCGGACTGACCTTGTTTATGATGCAGCAGGTGGCTCCGGGAAAATACAAAATGGCTCACTACGCTTTTGCTTCGGGGATCATGAACTTTGGCGTTATGCTCCCGGGTATGTTTAGTGGCTTTATAAGCGACTCAGTTGGCTACAAAGCATTCTTCCTGTTTATTTTAGCAGCCATGATTCCGTCGTTCTTTGCAGCCCGGTTTGTACCCTTTACCCACCCCGATAATAAGGAAGAAGCTGAAAAAGGCATCGAAGAATAAAAAAATCAAATAACACAGCCCGGATGAGCTGAATTCATCCAAACAACAAAACAGAGATTAATCATTATAAGAATACAATCATGAGCACAAATCCAATGATTCCTTGGGAAGACAGACCAGCCGGTTCAACCGACGTAATGTGGCGTTATTCGCAAAATCCGGTGATCGGACGTTACCAGATTCCTACTTCAAACAGTATTTTCAATAGTGCTGTAGTACCTTTCGGCGATGGTTTTGCCGGCGTTTTCCGCTGCGATAACAAAGCTGTACAGATGAACATTTTCGCTGGTTTCAGTAAAGATGGAATCAACTGGGACATCAATCACGAGCCGATCGTATTTCAGGCAGGAAACACCGATATGATTGAGTCGGATTATAAATACGACCCGCGTGTGACGTTCATCGAAGACCGTTACTGGGTAACCTGGTGTAATGGTTACCATGGTCCGACAATCGGCATTGCTTACACCTTCGACTTTAAAGAGTTCTTCCAGTGCGAGAATGCATTCCTGCCATTCAACCGCAACGGGGTGTTATTTCCTGAAAAAATTGACGGCAAATATGCGATGCTGAGCCGCCCGAGCGACAACGGACACACACCGTTTGGCGACATCTACATCAGCTACAGTCCGGATATGAAATACTGGGGCGAACACCGTTGTGTGATGAAAGTAACCCCGTTTCCCGAAAGCGCATGGCAATGTACCAAAATTGGTGCGGGTTCAGTTCCAATTAAAACCAAAGATGGCTGGTTGGAATTTTACCATGGCGTAATCAATACCTGCAACGGATTCCGTTACTCAATGGGAGCGGCGCTGCTCGATCTCGAAGATCCGTCAAAAGTGTTGTACCGCACACAACCTTACCTGTTGGCTCCCGCTGCTCCTTACGAACTGGTTGGTGATGTTCCCAATGTGGTATTCCCTTGTGCTGCACTTTGCGATGGTGAAAAGGTAGCCGTTTATTACGGTGCCGCCGATACGGTTGTAGGCATGGCTTTTGGCCATCTGCAGGAAATTATCGATTTCATCAAAAACAATTCGATTTAATACGCTGAAAAATAGTTATACGAATGCGATTAATTAAAGGACTAAGCCTGTTAGCTTTACTGATGGCTGTTTATTCGTGCAAACAGCCCAAAGCCCAGTTAGCCTTATCTTCGGATTTAACACAGTATGTCGATCCGTTTATTGGAACTGACGGCCCCGGGAATACCTATCCCGGGGCTGTAGTGCCGTTTGGTATGGTTCAGCTGAGCCCCGACAACGGCTTGCCCGGATGGGATCGCATAGCCGGTTATTTCTGGCCGGATTCTACCATTGCCGGATTTAGCCATAAACACCTGACCGGAACAGGTGCCGGAGATTTGTACGACATCCTGATAATGCCTTACAACAGTCGTTTTACGGCCGATCTTTGGCCCGACCAGGAGGACTATCGCCCCTATTCCATGTTTAGCCATGATCAGGAGTCGGCTTCGCCAGGCTATTACCAGGTCCAACTCTTGAGCTCAGGCATTAAAGCCGAGTTAACGGCAACCAAACGGGTGGGAGTGCATCGCTATACCTTCCCGCAGGACGATCAATCTAAAATTTTGATCGATCTGGGCTATAAGCTGAACTGGGATAACCCGACCGACACGTACCTGAAACTTCAGGATGAACATACCATTGTGGGCTACCGATATTCAACAGGCTGGGCTCCCGACCAACGCGAACATTTTGTGATAGCATGTTCCAAACCAATTGAAGCAATCGATTTTTATTCGGATGGCAACAAACTGCAATCGACTGAAGCCAAAGGACCGAATACCAAGGCTGAAATTACATTTAAGTCAACCGAAGGAGAACAGCTTATTTTAAAAGTAGCGTTGTCTTCACACTCCATCGAAGGTGCACGGAATAATTTGAAAGAAGAGTGTGCCGATTGGGATTTCGACCGGATTGCAGAAGAGGCCCGGGAAAACTGGAACGACCAACTCCACCTCATAGAAGTACAGGGAACTGAACTTCAAAAAACGATCTTTTATACCAATTTGTACCATTGCTTTTTGACTCCGTCGCTGCACTCCGATGTGGATGGATGGTATAAAGGAGCCGACGGGCAAATGCACCAGGCCAAAGGCTACGATAAGTATGATACCTTTTCGTTATGGGATACTTACCGGGCCGCTCATCCGTTGTACACGATTATTGCTCCCGCGAAGGTGAAGGATATGATTGCTTCGTTTCTTAGTCATTTTAACGAAACAGGCTTGTTGCCCGTTTGGAGTCTTGCCGGCAATGAAACCAATATGATGATTGGCTATCACTCGGTTCCTGTTATTGTGGATGCTTATTTAAAAGGCATTCCAATGGATGCGGAGAGAGCCTATGAAGCCTGCAAAGCAACAGCGAACAGTAACGCCTGGAGCCTGCAGCCATATAAGGAATTGGGATACATCCCTTACGATCTGGAAAATCACGGACACTGGTCGGTATCGAAAACCATGGAATATGCTTACGACGACTGGTGCATTGCACAGTTTGCTCAAGCGTTGAATAAGGACGACGATTACAGCTATTTGTCAGAAAGAGCCAATTACTGGAAGAATCTGTACGACTCGCAATCAACCTTCATTCGTCCGAAGGATAAAAACGGGAAGTTCCTTGCTCCGTTTCAGGCAAAAGACTACACCGAGCCATACTGTGAGAGCAATGCCTGGCACTACTTTTTCCATGTTCAGCATGATATTCCCGGCCTGATTGAACTGATCGGGAAGGACGCTTTTGCCGCCAAACTCGACAGCCTGTTTAGCTATCATCCCGAAGCCGATGATGAGTTGCCGATTTTCAGTACCGGAATGATTGGCCAATATGCGCACGGAAACGAACCCAGCCATCATGTGCCCTGGTTGTTCAACGAAATTGGTCAACCTGAAAAAACACAGGAAATGGTTCGCCGCATCCTCAATACCCAATACAGCACCAAACCCGATGGCTATTGTGGCAACGAAGACTGCGGACAAATGTCGGCCTGGCTGGTTTTTGCCTCCATGGGGATGTACCCGGTTAATCCGGCTGACGGAATCTACCATCTGAATTCCCCCTGGCTGAGCGAAGCTGTGATCAATTTGCCCAATGGGAAAACCTTTAAAATAGTGACAGAAAATCAAGCTCCTGAAAACCATTTTATTCAGGAAATGTTCCTGAATGGAGAAAAACAGACGAAACTGACCATTTCGCATGCCGATATTTTAAAAGGCGGTGAGTTGAAGTTTGTATTGACGAAGTAAAACTTTAGTGATCGGATGACTCTGGGTCGTCCGATCGCTGATAACTAAAAGATATAGCAATGAGAGTTTCAATTTTTATTTTACTGATTTCGGTGTTGGTTGCCTGTTCACCCAAAACCGAAACCCCGGCTCCGGCAAATAAAGAATATAAAATAGTTGGTTATGTAGCGGGATACGAGAACTTTGATCCGGCACAGGTCGACGCCAACAAGCTGACACATATTAATTACGCATTTGCGAACATCAATATGAAAAACGGTGGCGTACAGTTTGAGCTGGACACCGATTCGCTGAAAATTGCCAAACTGATGGCGCTGAAACAAACCAACCCGAATCTGAAAGTATTGTACTCGGTGGGCGGCTGGGTTTGGTCTGACCAATTCTCGCACGTGGCTGCTTTCGAGGCATCGCGAAAAACCTTTGCTGCGGCTTGTGTGCAACTGATGAAAAAGCATGGTTTCGACGGCGTTGATCTGGACTGGGAATACCCCGGGCAACGAGCCGAAGACAACGCTTTCCGCCTGTCGGACAAAGGGAATTTCACCTTGCTGCTGGCCGAAATTCGCCGGGCACTCGACGAACAAGGCAAACAGGACAACACACATTATCTGCTAACCATCGCCACCGGAGCCGATCAGGCTTATATCGATCACACCGAGCTGGGAAAAGCTCAGGAATACCTCGATTTCATCAACGTGATGTGTTACGATTACTATCATGGCTGGCATTATCAAACCGGGCATCATGCCAATTTATTCCCGTCTGATCAGGAAAAATTTGGTGGTAACAGCGGCTTGGAAGCGATTGAACGACACCTGAAAGCCGGAGTGCCAGCTGAAAAGCTCGTCATGGGAATTCCGTTCTACGGAAGAGAATGGGAAAAAGTAAATCCCGAAAATGGTGGACTGTACCAACCAGCCATGGCTACCGGAATGATTGTTGCCTACCGCGATATTGTTGAAAAATTACAGTCGGGCAAATACGAAAAACGGTACGACGAATCGGCCAAAGCATCTTACTTATGGAATGCGGAAGACAGCATCTTCATTTCGTGGGAAACACCGGCTGATGTAGCGCAAAAAGTCGCTTTTATCAAAGAAAAAGGCTTGGGCGGCGCCATGTTCTGGGAGTATAGTCTGGACCACAACCAAGAGTTGCTCAACAGCATAAACGCAGAATTTGGCAAGTAATACCATTTTGCAGGCTAAATTCCACACTGAACCAGAACGGTATAACGTACTATCGTGAAGCGCAAAAAAGCGGATGACCAGAATCATCCGCTTTTTTTATGATCGTTTCTTCGGGTGATGCGGTTTTTAACCGCATCGGGGATGCTTTGAATGGCGATTCAGCTCGAACCTGGAGCAAAGGCTCATCCTGTCGCAAACTTTTGTTGGTGAGTCTTGTTTCAATCCGACTGCTTTTTCTATTTCTACTTTTGATCAAATAGGAACCTTGTCCTACCGGACGGGTTTTCATTTTTGTAGCAATGGCTTTAGCCATTCAATACCGATTAGCTTCAAAAGTGTCGCATCCAATCACTTCGTTTCAATGCTCCTTTTTCAGTCTATCGGCATTATACCGTCCTATTTCAGAGTATAAATTAGCCTGTAAAACGGTATAATTTGGGTCGCACCAAAGGCAACACCAAGATTCCCCCGGTCGTCGTTAAGCTACCCAAATTACATCCCTCTGGGATTGCAGAAAGCTTTTCGTTTGATTTTCGGCCTCGATAAAACCAGGCCAACCGCCTCCCGACTTTTCCTGATTGATCAGAAGACCTTCTTTCTTGTTGATGGCATTATCATTTAATGATGGCTTCCCCAACGGCAGGTGGGCTCGTTATCATTTAATGACGGCTTCCCCAGCGGTTGGTGGGCCCGTTATCATTTAATGACGGCTTCCCGAAACAGCAATTCGCATCATCAGTCCGATGATCTAATGCCACCTGTTTTTCAGCATGCACCTTACGCGAAACGCTGAAATTCCAAGGATTAATGCGATAGACAATTGAAAAGGCGAACGAATGGAAGCTCAAATCAATTGCTTATCGGTCTTATTTCTTGCTTTCCACCTTGGGGAATTTCGATCAAATACCGGTGATATTTCTTTTTGTTTTGGGGTTGAAGGTCGGGTGTGCCGACGACTTCGGGGGCTGCTACTGCTGTGGGCATCATCAACGGGTTGGGCTCTGCGTCAGCACTGGCTTCGGGTAGATCCAGCGGCCACTCCGAACGGATGAGGCATTTTCCACCCAGTGCAGAATGAATTGTTGCTGAAGTCAGTTTCCCATCTTTCCAACTCAGGTCGACTGTAAAACCACCGCGGGCTTTCAATCCGCTAACAGAACCGGCAGGCCATTGGTCGGGCAGTGCGGGCAGCAGATGAATGGCTCCGGCATGGCTTTGCAGCAGCATTTCGGCAATACCTGCCGTAACACCGAAGTTGCCGTCGATTTGGAAAGGCGGGTGGGCATCGAGCATGTTCTTGTAGAGGCCACCGCCATGCCCTTCCCGTTTTGGGCCGAAATCCATTGGAGTAAACAAGTTGTTGACGATTTTCAAGGCGTGATTGCCATCGAGCATGCGGGCCCACATATTGGTTTTCCAACCCATCGACCAGCCCGTTGCCTCGTCGCCGCGTCGAAGCAGCGAGTTTTGTACTGCTGTGAATAGTTCCGGCGTGTCCCACAGGTTGATTTGGTTGGCCGGGTGGAAACCGTACAGATGGCTTAGGTGACGATGGTGTGGGTCCATTTCCTCAAAGTCCTCGTTCCACTCCATCAGGGTGCCTTTATCATTTACTCGGAAAGGCTGCAAACGAGGAATCAGGCTATCCAGTTCGGCCCTGAATTCGGGGTCAGTATTCAATATTTTTGTTGCCAGGAGGCAGTGATTCAGCAATTCATTGGTCATGGCCAGGTCGCTGGCCGGACCGGCACAAACCGACACTGCCTCACCGGTCACCGGATCGTGGAACTGGTTTTCGGGCGACGTGCCGAATCGGGTTTCCAGGAAACCTTCAGCGTTTTCAGCCAGCATACCAATCAGGAAACGGGCAGCACCTTTCATGCGCGGATACATGTCGGCGAGGAAAGCGGTGTCGCCTGTAAAAGCGTAATGTTCCCAGGCGTGGCTGAGCATCCAAACGCCGCCCATTGGCCAGTTGGCCCACATGGGATCGTCGTGCCCGTTGTCTCCAACCGGCGCGCAGTGTCCCCAAATATCGCCGTTGTGGTGGCTGCACCAGCCATCCAGGTTATAGTAGGATTTGGCGATGGCTTCACCTTTCACCGAATTGGTTCGGATCAGGTTCATCAACGGATCAGTCAGTTCGCTCAGGTTGGTGAGCTCGGCCGGCCAGTAATTCATTTCCAAATTGATGTTCTGCGTGTAGTTGGCGTTCCAGGGTGGCTGGACCGAACGGCTCCAGATTCCTTGCAGGTTGGCGGCCTGTGTTCCGGGGCGCGAACTTGAAATTAACAGGTAGCGGCCGTATTGAAACAGCAAGGAAACCATGGCCGGATCTTCGTTCTCGTGAAAGGCAATCAGGCGCTGATCGGTCGGGATGGTGTCGGTGCCGGGTAGCTGTCCCAAATCGAGCTGCACCCGGTTGAACAGCGACTGGTAGTCGGTAGTGTGATTCTTTTTCAGGTTGTTCCAGTCCGATTGTCCCGCGTGATGCAGGATGCTGTCGGCAATGGCGGCGTAATCTTTTCCTTCGAAAGCCGGTGATTTAAACGGGCCGTTGAAGCTGGTCGCCGCTGAAATCAAAATAAGCGCTTCCTCTCCGTTGGTGAGCTGGATTCCTTCATCCGAAACCGACAGGTCGGCATGGTGAGCCAGCACGCGGACATCAACCTGGGCAAACATGCCTTCGCCATCCCAGCCGTCGTACACGCGGGCTTCGTTGTCGCGAGCCCGATAGTTGGGGAGGATGTCTTTATCGGTTTTAACAAGCATTTTGTAAACGTCGCCTTCCGCTTTTACCTGGTAATGAAGTAGGCTTTTCAACCCTAGTTTGAAGTTGAGCGAATCGGCAACCGAAGCGGTCAGGTGGATGGCGATAACCTGATCCGGAAAGCTGGATAGCAATTCGCGGGTATAGGTCACGCCATTGTTTTCGTAACTCAGGTTGGCAGAAGCGTTGGAAATATTCAGTTCGCGCTTATAATTCAGCGGGGTTTTATGGTCGAATTGCAGGTTGAGGTCGCCCAAAGGTTGGTAGGGTTCGCTGTAAGGACCTTGAATTTTTCGAATCAGTTTGTTGGCTTCGGCATACTTCCGTTCTTTAACCAATTGCGCAACCTGGTCGGCAACGCCCGCTGCATTCGGGTTGGTGAGGTCGCGGGGAGCGCCGGCCCAAAATTCGTCGTGGTTCAGTTTGATGATCTCTGTGTCGGTGCGGCCATAGACCATGGCGCCCAGCGAGCCGTTGCCAATGGGCAGGGCTTCCATCCACCCGGCGGCGGGTTGATTGTACCAAAGCTTCAAATCGGGTTTTTCTGCTTCGGGGGTTTGGCAGGCCGCAAGTGCGAATAAGAGAAAAAGGTAAAGGGAGGTTTTTTTGAACATGATTAGTTTTGATTTCCGTTTACCCAAAAATAGCGTAAATGCAAGTTGTTTCAATAAAAAACATTCATGATTCTGAGAAATTTTAAACAGGGATGAAGACTGTTGAAGGCGTTGAGAGGGGGCCGCAGAGAAGGTGAGAATTGGAAAAGGTCGTTGGTGGTAAGAAATGAGTATGTATGCCCGAAGCGATTCCGGCCTACTTTTTATCGATGGTGAGAGGCGAACTGAAAGCATAGTGAAACCGGGAAGCTCCGACGATAGGAGGAGATCACCCGGCTGAACTTAGCTTTCAGGAGTTGACACCTGAAGATAAAAATAAGCCTGGACTTTTTTGTTTCGTTTTTGTGTCAGTACAAAAATGAAAACCCGTCCGGTAGGACAAAATACCGGCATTGAGCATAAGTAGAAGTATAAGAACAGGCCTAGACGAGTCTGAAGATCGACTTTCACAGAAAAAAGGGTGAAAAAATGTTGCCATCAACACTTCTTCACCCTCTTTTTTTAAGGATTCCGGCGATTTCTTATTCTGCCATTTTGTACACTTCGCTTCCGGCGAGCAGGTAGCAACCCAGGCCGTAATCTTCAAAATCGGGCATGCTGGTGTACGTTACCGGTTGGCCGTCTTTCGGTTCTTTCCCGGTTCCTTGTACATAACCCAGGAATCCGTTTTCGTGAACTGCGTCTTTCGCCATGGCATTCCATGCTTTTTGAATGATTGGTTTGTAGGTGGCTGCATCAACCAGGTTGTTGTTCACCGCCCAGGCCATTCCGTATACAAACAAAGCTGTTCCGGTTGTTTCTTTGCCCCCAAAATGATCCGGATCGTGCAGGCTGCAGTTCCAGAAACCGTCTTCGCGTTGCAGGTGAGTCAAGGCTTCCAGCATCTGCAATAAGGTTGTTTCGTATTCGTCGCGATGCGGATCGTTTGGCAGAAGGTCCATCACACGAACCAAAGCTGCAACAACCCAGCCGTTTCCACGCGACCAATAGCAATCTTCGCCGTTGGGCTCGGTGTACGGAGGCAGGAAATCGGCATCGCGCCACCACAGGCTGTCGGCGGCATTCCAAAGTCCTTGGGTTACTTTGCTGTCCATATACATGTCGTAGGCACGTTCTGAGTATGCCGTGTCACCAGTCAGTTTTGTCAACTGCGCAAAAACAGGCATTGCCATCTGGATGGCGTCAATCCAGTCCCAGTCGTCAATTTTATCGGTCACCATCATCGAGTCAATCGACGCTTTGATGTCGTGAATACGAACCGAATCCTGCTCGATGTTATACAGGTCGATGTAGGTTTGGCCACAGCACTGGTTGTCGGCGTTGCGGGTGGTAATGCCGTCGCGCAGTCCCCAGTTGTGGTTTTCACCCCACGACAGAGCGTAGTCGTGGAAAGTTTGATCGGGATCAATTGAATACAGCGCCATCAAACCTTCATAGTAAACGGCACGGGTCCAGATGTTACTCGGACGTTCTTTATTGGTGATAATACTTTTGCCGGTGTCCGGCCATTTGTCCATAAAGTATTGGTTGGTTAGTACCATTTTATTGAGTACTTCCTGCTTCGTCGGGAAGGTTTCGGCCTTCGGTTGGCACGACATCAGCGCTGCTGTGAGGGCTACAAAGCCCAGAATTTTTGATTTCATTGTCTAGTTGTGTTTAAGTATTTATTTCTGAATACATAGTTACTAATTTCCGTCGGGTTTTATAACATCGGCAGCCGGGCTCAGCGGCCAGAAGAAGTTCTCGAAATCGTCTGGCGTGGCCGGATCAAAACCTGCAAAGTCGTCGACAACATAGTTTGCCAGTTCCAGCTTTTGGTCGATGATGCTTTGAACCACACATTTGGCCAGTTCGTACGCGCCATAAGGGTTGAAGTGGGTGTTGTCGGCCAATGGTTTATCCTGTCCCGGGAATGTGTTTGCCGGATAGTGTACAAAGGCATGAGTTGAATTTGCAACGCCCAAAGTTTCGTAGAGCACTTTTGTCATCGCGTTCAGGTCAACCAAGGCAACATTTTCTTCTTTCGCTAATTGGCGCATGGCATCAGGATATTCCAAAAGGGTTTTTTTGATTTTGCCGTTTTCGTCGAAAGCCCTTCTGGCGGTTGAGGTAACCAGTACCGGAATACCACCTTTTTTGCGGGCTTCGTTCATGTAGAAGCGAATCTGTTCCTGATAAGTCGTAAACGGATCGACATGGTTGCCTCCCGGTTTTTGGTCGTTGTGTGCAAATTCGATAAACAGGTAATCACCCGGCTTCATCACGCTGATGATTTTCTCCAGTCGGTTTGCACGGCGGAAAGCTTTCAGGGTTTCGCCGGATTCAGCATAGTTACAAACAACGATCTCCGGTTTCAAGAATCGTGGAAACATTTGCCCCCAGGAAGCCCAGGGTTCGTTTTCCTGATCGGTAACGGTGGAGTCGCCGGCGAGGAAAATGGCACGCAGGCCATTGGCGCTTTCGATCACGATGGATGAAACGCAGGGTTTTGGGCCGTTGAATTCGAGTGTGAGGCTGTTGTCCCAGTTCAGGTAGGTCATCTCGCGTGCTTTGCGATGTACCTCCAGCGTGTCGTTAATGCGCGGCGTACGAAGATCGACAACAAAGGTCTTCGTGATCACTTCACCTTTTGGGGTTTCAATATTTTCGAGCATCAGGCGACGCGACTCTGCTTTTACGGTTGTAGCCGTCGCTTCTTCCGAGTTACCCAATGTCACCGTAATCCGGTAACGTCCTTCCGGCAAGTCTATTTTGAAGTAGAACGGAGCGTCGGAAGTTACCCAATCGTTGGTCAGATTGCATTCTCCTTCTCCCGTTTCTGCTTTTACCGGTGAAGCACTGACAATACCGAATCCATTTTCAGGAGTGTAAACTGACTGAGCATTAACCTCGGTGAAGCCGCTGTGCACTGCTCCGCTTCCAAAGTCAAACTTCCGGACAATGTCCTGTGCCGAAATCGTTTGGCTGCCAATGATCCCGGTAGCGAGCATTAAGATGATTTTTTTGAAATGTAGTTTCATGAGTAGTTGTTTTTATCTGATTCGTTTGTTTCACCTTTACTTAATTGCCCCGGTTGCCGGATTCATCACGCTGGTATTTCACCAGTTTGAAGTTTGTTTTTTCGGGCGCTTTCATTTCATCACCGATATAAAAACCAGGATGCGGCGGTTGGTTGTAGCCCACATTTTGCCAGGCAATGCTTAACCGGTAAATCGGGTCTTGCATCAGTGTTACAAAACGATGTGTTGTCGGGATGGTTGTCGTATAAATTCGCAGTGATTGGTTGTCGCGTGTGCGCAGGATAACTTCCTCGCGCCAGTCGCCAAACAGGTCGGCGCTGAGCACCGGAGTTGATTTTGTACCGTTGTTGCTCCAGCAGCCGTCGGCCTCCAGCAAAGTCACCAACTGTTCGTTTTTCCAGTCCCATTTCATCACGCGGTTGCGGTCGAGCAGTTCGCGAAGCAGATCGCCGTCCCACCAAACGGCAAAGTTGCAGCTGCGTGGCGTTGTCTCGCTGATCTTTTTACCTTGGGCATTCCACATCCCGTCGATGCCGGCACCAAAGGCCCAGCATTCGTTTCCGGGGTAGCGCGGGTCGACGTTGAAGGCCACGCCGCGGCCCGGTCCTTCGCCTTTATCGCCACCTGATTCCGCCGCGTGAACGGAAGCCACTTTCCACAGTATTTCGCCGGTTTTTGCGTCGCGGAAGTTCATGCCGGCATCGTCAAAACGTTCCTGAATGTTGAAAACTTCCAGTCCCGGGTGTGTAGGGTCGAGATCCGAAAAATGCAAAGCATCAGCGTGTCCCAAGCCGGTTGAATACAAACCTTTGCCATCATTATCAATCACTGCGGCTCCGTAAACAATTTCGTCGCAACCGTCACCATCCAAATCACCAACGCTCACGCTGTGGTTTCCTTGTCCGTGAAAAGCGCTGTTTCCGGGTGTGCCGTCGTCACTGTCGAACAGCCAGCGGTTGGTTAATTTTCCGCCTTGCCAGTCAAAAGCTGCCAGGGTGACGCGTGTGTAGTAGCCCCGGCACATCACGATCGACGGATGAATGCCATCCAGGTAGGCCACGCAAGCCAAATAGCGTTCCGAGCGGTTTCCTCGTCCGTCACCCCACACTTTGGCCAGATCTTGTGGCGTTGGATCTGCTTTTGTCGGGTGGCGGCGCGGCTCATAAGGGACAGTTGCCAGTTCTGCACCGGTCATTCCATCAAAGACAGTGAGGTACTCCGGTCCTTCCAAAATATGGCCCAACTCGTTTCGGTGGTCGGCTTTGGAGTCACCAATGGTTTTGCCCATTCCGTCAACACTGCCATCGGCGGTTTTCATCACAACTTCAGCCCGGCCATCGCCATCGAAGTCGTACACCAGGAATTGCGTGTAGTGCGAACCTTCGCGAATATTTTTGCCCAGGTTGATGGTCCACAGTAGTGTTCCGTCGAGCTTGTAAGCCTGGAAAATAGGCGGATCGGTCGGGCCATTGTGGCTGTTGTCGTGGCCTTTGCCAGTCGTATGGATGACCAGTTCGTAGTCGCCGTCGCCATCTAAATCAGCAGCCGATGCATCGCCCGGTGAGTAGCCCGGGGGAGTTTGAAGCGGGACGGTGAAATAGGCTTTCCCTTCGGACGATTTATTTAGGGTGAATTTGCAGTCGTGAATATTCTCGCGACCATTGACGGCGGCATTTAAGCTGTAGGTAATTTTTGTGTCGGGGAGCTTGGCCACATCCAGATAAGAAGTCGCCTTGTCAATCGGCTGCTCGTTGATCTGAACGGGCTTGTTATTGCCGATTTGACGGTACAGGTTGAAGGTGGTGTTCTCGTCGTCGGAAGCCAGCAAACGCCAGCTCACAAAAACACTGTCTTGTCCGGCCTGCACGGCAACAAGTCCACGGCTAAGAAATTCCATCTGTCGCTGGGCTTGAGTAGTAGTCAGCCCAACGACAAATAGAAGGATTGTTAGTAATTGTTTCATGGTAGTAGGTTTGTCGGAAAAATCAGTTCTTCGGAATTTCCACGTACCCGGACAACGGGCACTCGCGCATATCTTTTATTTCTTTTGCCAGAGTCAACGCGTTTAATTTCGCGCCTGCATCGTTGGTATGGGTGTGGTCTTTCGGGAAAAACTTTTTGACGATGTCTGGTCCCATGGCTTCGTATTCTTCGGCAACTTCTTCATTCAGATTGATGAAGAATGCGTCTTCTGCCTGCGCTGCTTCTGCCGCCCAGCTTCCGTACGAACCGGTAGCTCTTTCAACCTTGCCGTCTTTCCAGATGTTGCGTGGAATCATGCTGATCACGATTGGCGTGGCACCTTTGGCTTTGGCTTCCGAGATGTATTTTTTCATATACCAGCCGTAAGTGTGAACGACTTCGATACCAGCGCTGTCGCGGTGAGCTTCCTGGGTTTCTTCGCCCATTCCGGGCAGCGAGCCACGGTATTTGGGTTCGTCGATTTTTCCGCCATCGTTATGGCCAAACTGCATCAACAGGAAGTCGCCTTTGCCGAGTTGGGCCAATACTTCATCCCACAGACCTTCGTAACGGTAGCTGCGGCTGCTGCGTCCACCACGGGCTTTGTTGATGATTTCAACACGGCTCGTATCAAAAAACTGCGGCAGTTCAACGCCCCACCCAACAATCGGATCTTGTCCCTTTGCGACAGTTGAGTCGCCAATGATGAAGACTTTCTTTTTCACCGGGAAGTTGATCAGCGGGTTATCAAGCAGGTAGTCTTTCAGCCAGCAGTCGTCCAGCTCTTTTAGACCTTCAACAACTTTACTCGCTGATAATAATGCTCCTTTAGCAGTCGTGTGCGTGTGATCCCAGTCCCAAAAATAAGTTCCGGTTACTTTGGTCTCGCCCAGCGAATCCAGAACATCAGCCATTTTGGCATTTAGGTCGATGAATGGTACTTCTTCGAGCTCTGCAATTTCTTTAGCCCATTTACCGTAGCTCTCATCATTACGTCCCACCTTGCCATCTTTCCAAACATTACGCGGGATGGGGGCAATTACGACGGGATGTGCGCCTTTCGCTTTCGCTTCGTTGATGTATTGACGAATGTACCAACCATACGAGTGAACGATCTCGTGTTCGCCGGTCAGCATGTTGTCGATTTCTTCGGTTTCCTCGCCAATACCTTTGAAGGTTCCGCGGGCACGGATGGTATCGTTGATCGGGCCGGCATCGTTGTGCCCGAACTGCATTAAGACGTAATCTCCCGGTTGCAATTTCCGAAGCACCTCATCCCACAAACCTTTGCTGCGGAACGAGCGGCTGCTGGTGCCGCCAAGCGCATGATTTTCAATGTTGATTTTAGCTGTGTCGAAATACTGTTGAATGGGATCACCCCAACCCCAGCGGCCGGAAGCACCGTCACCGCGACCATGTTTTACGGTCGAGTCACCAATAATGTAAAGACTGGTTTTTCCAGTGATGCCTTCATCTTGTCTCTCTCTCTTGCTTTGACAGTTTGTCAATAAAATTACGAGTAAACTAAGGGTTAATAAACGTATCATCTTTTTGGTTTTTAATTGGGCCAGGCCCTTATTGTTTGCTGTTTGAAGTATTGTTTGATTTGTTATTCTGAACACAAACGGCGATGCGGTTTGGTATTTTCCACCTTGTGAAGTTACAAATAAATAGGTGGGCTTAGTCTGTTACATCCGGATTTTGGCCGTTCGAAGCGTCCGTATTTTTTTAGTGTGTCGGGGCAGGAGGCTGCACGAATTCCGCGACGAGCGAGTCGTTTATGACAACGTTGAGGGCTTGACTCGAAGTCAAACCCTCAATAAGCTTGTTTATCTCAATCCAAAATAGAAATAGAGGGTGCGGTTAACCGGTTTTTCCATCACATTCAATTCGCCGGATGGCCCCAGGTTCCAGGTGTCGTTGCTGATACCCATGGCCAGTTTTGTTCCGATTGGAGGAATGCCGTCCAGGAAGCTGATGTCGCCTGCCGGCAGTTGCGGGTAATTTTCAGGACCTGAAATGCCGTAGAAGCTGAACAGGCGCACGAACAGATCCGGCTCCTGCGCAACAACGGTGAATTTGCCGTGAACCGTGTTGAACTCCATCCAGCTAACGTCGGCATAATACCCTTTGAATTGGTCGCCCCAGCTGTTTGTCGCAGGCAGAATGGTGTTGTACAAACGTTGGTAAACGTCCAGCTGGCCTCCTTGCAGGCGGTTTTTCCAAACATGCGCAGGACCATCGCCCAGCCACTTCGCGCTGATGATGTCCGACTCGGGAAAGCTGAAGGTGATACCGGTAAACAGTTGCTTGTCGGCAACCTGGTATTCATAGTTCAGCTCCAACCAGCCGCTGGTGTACATGGTCCAACTCAGTTTTTTGATGTCGCCGCTGTAAGTCATTTCCAATACTTGTGCGCCCTCTGCTTCGTGATGGCTCACACCTGTTAATTCAGCGTTGCCGCTCACCAAAACAGGACCATTGCCGAACGGAATTGGCAAACCAAAGTCGTTGGTGACTTTCAGGATTGTTCCATTTTTTTTGCTGAAGCTTACGGCAATTCCCGATGCTTTTAGGATCACTTGCTCTTCGTCTTCGGTCAGCTCAACTTTTGAGCTGAGGCCGGAGTCATCTCCTTTTTGCTGCTCAATCGGCAGAATGTTGTCTTCTTCAACACCTTGTGCTTTCAGTTCTTCCAACAGTGCTTTTTCGTCTTCGCCCAGCGATTTCTCTACGAGTTTCAGAACCTCTTTGCGGTTGCCGTTTGTTTTCCAGCTCCAGCAGTACAGTTCGTTTCCGTGTTGGTCGAAGGCTCGGAGGTACAAGCCGTCGTATTTTTTATAGTCTGAAGGTAAATTTAGCTTCAATTCTCCTTTGGATACCGGAGCAACGTCGGGTGCTGTTGCCGTTCCGTTGGCCATTACTTTGTGACCGGCTTCGCGAACTTCGGGTTGTACGAAGTTGACCAGCTCCCAGGTGAATTTGCATTCGTTGAGGTTGGTAAAGTGGAAGCGGTTTTCAACGGCAATCGTCCCGTCGAAATCGCCTGGCAGTTTCTTGAGGTCAATCTTTACCGGGCTGTAGATTTGACGCAGCGCATAGTAGCTACCTTCTTTTTCGCGATGCGGCCCGAGTACGCCGTCGGGAGCATTTACCCGGTTTACATCAATGGCGTTGTCCAGGTCGGTGCGAACGATACCTTCGTCGGAGAAGTTCCAGATGAAACCGCCGGCACCCAGTTTCGAGTTCCAGTGCAGTTCCCAAAAGTCGGCCAGGCTGGCAGCAGCGCCACCATCGTCCTGTGCATGCAGGAATTCAGTTGGCATGTAAATCAACTTGTCTTCCAATATTTTTTTTGTGCTGTAGTAGTTTTCGTAGTGGTTACAGTCGATGCCGTTGTAGTCGTTTCCCGGTTTGTGGTGGGCATGAATGACCGGGCGTTTCGATGGATCGTAAATATCGAAATCGTCGTCCAGCTCTTTGTTGGTGCCGCCTTCGTTTCCGTTGCTCCACAAGATGATAGACGGGTGGTTTACATCGTGGATCACCATCTCGCGAACCAACTTGCTACCCGATTCGGTGTCGTACGCATTTTGCCAGCCAGCCAATTCATCCAACACATACAGGCCCAGTGAGTCGCAGAAGTTGAGGAAGCTCTTGTCCGGGGGGTAGTGAGCACAACGCACGGCATTCAGGTTCATTTCTTTCATCAGCTTTACATCGTTCAGGTCGATGCGGGCGTTGCTGCAACGGCCGGTTTCGGGCCAGAATACGTGGCGGTTGATCCCTTTGATTTTGATTTTCACGCCATTCACATAAATTCCGTCTCCCTGGCGGATTTCGATCGTACGGAAACCGAATTTTTCGTTCAGCTCGTATTTTGTGTTGTTTCCTTCTTTCAGGCTAACTTTTACGGAATAACGATTTGGTGTTTCCGAAGTCCAGGTAGCCGGGTTATCAACTTGACAACTCAATGTCACCAATGAGTCTTTCGGGCTGATTTTCGTTTCGCAGGTTTTCACCACCGCTCCGTCAGCATCAATGATTTCGGCATAAATTGACTGTTTCTTTTGCGCATTTACCGGGAAAGCATCCATGCTGAACGAGCCGTCTGCTTTAGCTGCAATGGCAACACGTTCGATATACGATTTTGGAAAAGCTTCTAAGTAAACCGGACGGAAAATGCCTCCGAAGATCCAGTAGTCGGCGTAACGTTCGGCACGGTTCACCGATGCATTTGCGGAGTTTTTGTGAACGGTAACTTCCAGTTCGTTTTCACCGGCTTTTAGTTTGTCGCTAATGTTGTAGCGGAACTGGTAGAAAGATCCCTGATGGATCGGGCCAGCCAGCTCGCCGTTGACCTTCACTTCGGAATCAGTCATCGATCCGTCGAATACGATGAAGATGTCTTTGTCTTTCCAATTTTCCGGAACCGTGAAGCTGTGTTTGTAGATGCCGGTTTCGTCGGCGAACTTGAACTTTTTACCGTAGGTTCGGTAATCGCGGCCGTAGTCGTATTCGCCAAAACCTTGCTGTTCCCAGTGCGAGGGAACTTCAATTTTTGACCAAACACCGCTTTTCCGACCCGAGGTGCAGAAAAAGTCCCAGGTTGCTGTGTTTTCGTTGTCAGTGCCGGAAAGAAACATCGTCTCCTTCCGGTCTTGTGCTGACAAATCAATCGAGTAGTTAGTTAGTAGTAGTAAAAAAGCCAGAAAAAAGTAAGTCTTCATTATTAGTTTTAGTTTTCGTTGAACGTTGTTAAAACATCGGGCTCAGATCTTCCCATTTCACATCCCACTTCCCGTCTTTCGGGAAACCCGGATTTTTTTCAGTACATCCATCCCAACCGGCACACATCATGGCGATGGTTGTCAGGAACCCGCCGTTCCCCGGCAGATAAATCCGTAAGCGTTCGCTCTGATAATTGTGGCCGTTTTTCAGGTAAGTATTTTTTTGAACGTCTTTCAACAAGAATTCGAGCGCCAGTTCCGGCTCGTTTAAACGGATGGCCGACATGGCAGCCATCGGGTAATCCCAGCCCCAGGTCGAGGGCCAGTCCCAACGCTCAGCGATAACATGCATCGTTTTGCGCATCACCTCCGGATCGATTTTGTCCCAGGCCGGCAGGATGCCGTAGGCGCCTAACACAACCGGGTGATCTTCCATCAACTCCATATTGGTGTAGGAGTCGGTTGCACCCTGAATGCCGAGGTAAACGCCATCTGCCTGATCGGGCTTCGCCAGCTTCAGACGAACGTCTTCCCATTTGTCATCCTTCGTTTCGCCGGCACGTTCTTTCCAATCGTTGGCAACGGTAAGTGCCCAGTGCCAATAGGCCAGTTCAAATGGTGGGTTTTCAGTTGTTTCCCGATTCCAATGCTCTTGCGCTGGAATGAGTGGAGGCTCCAGGTTGTATTGTTGTTGCTCTCCATTCCAAACAGGGAAGTCGGCCATGAAATCAGCAGTTGCGAATACCAATTTCTTATATTTTTCGATTGTCTCCTCAGTTGGATTGGCGCGATACATTTGTTCGGCAAACCAAATGATGTGCGGCTGTTGCCAGATGAGATATGAACCAACCGAGGAGGGACTGTTTTCACCGTCGGGGCCAATCATTTTTGGCCAGCGCACACCTTTGTATCCCTGGGCTTCTGCCGTTTGAAGCGACTTGTCATATATTTTGTTGTAGTAGTCCATTTGTTCAAGCATGTACTCGGGACGGTTCCACTGCGCAAAATGCGCAATGTGCCACCAGTGCATTTCCAGGTGGAATTTGCCATACCAGCTGTTGTAAGTCAATCCGGTTTCGGCCGGTGGCAGATTTCCGGAACTCTGAATCTGGATCAGGTATTGCGAAAGTACCGTTCTGCGTTCCAGTTCTTTGGCTCGTGGATCGCTACAAGCTGAGAAATCAACAGCGCCGCCCGATTGCCAGAAAGTCGGCCATTTTTCTTCGTTGTTGGCTTTGGTTGCTGTAAAGTCTGCTAAAGTTTTGTCACCCACTTCCGGAGCAAACAGGCAGTTCACTTCCAGGCTTTCGCCAGAGGTTGGTTGAAGCACGAAGGTGTGTGGTTCAGCCTCACTCAGTTTGGCGTCGCCTGTCCAGTTTAAGGCAAGCTCGTAACTGTCGGCGTCCAGTTGGCGATGGATTTTCGCTTCGTTGCCGCCATTCTCTTCTAAAACAGACTGGTGTTTTTCAGGCGAGTTGAAGTCGTAACCGGCATGCGTGTTCTCGGCTACTGCTGCCGGGAATTTCCATTGAACAGCCAATTGCCCCTTTGCGATCAAAGGGGATTCAATATGAGCAGAAATTTGATCTTGATCCTGGTTGCAGTAGGTTTCAACGGTTACCGGTTCACCTTCGAATTCAAAATGGCTGGTAATTTTGCCGGTCCACAGATCCAGTTTGTGGCTTGCATTTTTGATATCATCGATAACTGCAGGCGTTCCATCCGCTTTGTTCAATTTCAGCCCAACCATTCCGAGGTGAAGACGGTGCGGGTTTTCACGGAAATAATTGCAGGCTGCGTTTTTTCGGGGATTGTCTTTTATTTGGTGACGGTAGGGAACCTCGCGTCCCTGAACATCCCAGTATTTCAAGGTCTCCGACCATTGATAATTTTCGGTATTGGGGTTGCTGTTCCATCCCCAGTTGCTCTGCGTTCCGAGCGGCACCCCGTTTTCGTATTCGCTGTAAAATGTTTGCAAACCTGTGAGGTCGGTGGTGAAGGCGAAGTTGCCGTTACCAACCGAAAGGCTTGCCAGCGAATCGAAGCCTTCAACAGTCACGTTATTTCTTGTCACCAACGCATGGCGGTCAATCTTTGCTGCTGGTTTTTCAACGCATCCGAAAGCGCCGAATAGCAGAGCCAGTGCAACAACCATTATGGTTTTTGGTTGAATCATCTTAGTTCACGGATTTCAGTTGCATAGCTGACAGAGAAACGGGCCCAACCAATCCGGAAGGAAGTGGCTCCCAGGCCGCAGCAGAAAACAGTCCGTCAGCACCACGGTTTTCGCGTTCGTGAGCGGCGAAATTGGTATTGTAAAATTTCTTGTATTGACCGCCCTCTTTATCCATCTCAATCATCCGGTTTGCCATGAGGTTCGACACGCGGATTTCCAATTCGTTACTGTCTTTTAGTTTTTCAGAAGGAATGATCAGGCTGTAAGTTGGTCCGTAAAGCGTCTGTAATTCTTCGCCGTTCAGAATCACTTTTGCTGATTGGTAAACTTCTCCCAAATCCAGTCGGTAGCCGGCGGCTGCTCCTGCTGGTTTTGCAAATTGGGTTTTATACGAAGCCGTTCCGGAGAACACTTTCAGCTCGTCCGAGATCTCGGGCCACGATTGCAGTTTTTCGGTTGTGAAGGTTGCCGGTAGTGTTGGACCTCCGTGGATGAAGGAAACGGTCCATTCTCCGGCCAATTCGGTTTGTGTTTTATTTTGCTCGTAAACCGGGTAGTTATCCAGGTCGAAACTGTACGGATACCATTGCAGAATTAAGGTTTCGCCTGGTTGCAGTTGAAGGTAAACTTCTGACTGGCTGGCCGAGATTTTTTTCACCTCTGCTTTCCCGATCGCCCGGTTCATGGGGTTGAACCAAGCGGCTTCTTCGCCCGATGATTCGATTTTCACCCACTGATCGACCACTTTGTCGCTCCAGTTGCAGATGAAATAGCAGGTTCCTTCGTCACGTTTCACCCGGTTAAACCAAAGTCCTTCACTGGCCAGTTGTTCCGGATAAACCGCTTGCTTTTTCAGCATCGATAAAACATCCTGATTGCGCATGAAACGTCCTTCGCCAACTGATGCGACATCAATACCTTCTTCGCTGTTGAATTGAATGCTGTTTAGCAATTCTTCGTAGGCTTGTTGGCGTTCTTTCAGCTTGCCGGCTCCGGGGACATCCATCGGCAGTGAGTCCTGGAAGATAACTGTTGCACCGCTTTCGGCCAGTTCTTTTAGCTTTTGCATACTCTCAAGCGGAATATATTCACAGGAAGGGATAAGGATTGTATGATAAGTTGCTCCTTTGGCTTTAATCCTGTTGTTTTCGGCTTTCAGGCTTTGTATCTGTCGATCCGAAATATAGTCGAAGCTGTAGCCTTCGTTCAATAGCATTTCGCTGATCTCTTTAGTCAGATCTTCGGTGTGCATGCCAAAGTGGCGAAGCATGCTGCGTCCTCGTTCCGACCAGGCATCGTAAATCGGGAAATAGAGTAACATGTCGTTGTCGGGAGTTGACTTTTGCAGAAACGACTGGCTGTTGGTGACGTACTGGTTCAGGCTTTTCAGGTCATTCCACCACGAGTTGGTAGGTGCATAGTGTACCGCCGCATAGAACATCCATCCGGGGAACGGATCGTTGATGGGCGAATAAGGTGTTCCGTGATAAACAATGTGGTTGACCCCGTTGGCCAGGTAGCGGTCGAAGTTTTGTTTCGATTCGGCCAGGGTGGCTAAAAAGTGGTCGTTGAGCCAAGTTGCCGCTTCGCAGGCGATCAGTGGTTTGCCGCTCACGTGACCTGCCGAGGTGGCCATTTTGATGCGCATCGGGTCGGTACCTTCGGTTTCCGGAATACCGCTTGCCTCGTACAAATCCAAAATGGCGGCAGGCGAACCGTGTGCCTGGTTGCGGATCAGTGCCTTGTGCGATTTGGCCCAGTCGGCCCAAACGTTGGTAAAACGGCTGAGTAGCAAGTCGGATATTGTTTCGCGGTAGTCGCACATCACGCGGCTGTTCATTTCTTCGGAATCTTTGCCGAACAAGGCCGGTAAATATTCACGCAGATCGTAGCCGCGCAAGGTTTTAAATTCGTCGAAGAATTTGGGAGTCCAGTCAGCCTCGCCGGCCGCATCGTCCACTTCGTACGAGTCGTTGAAGAAGGCTCGTAAGCCGGAAAGGTCGTGTCCCGTAGCCGTAGAGTCGTAAAAAGCTAAAAAGTCTTTCGTGGCCTTCTCCGAGAAGTGGTCAATCACATTACCTTCGCCCCCTTTGCCGGCGCGTTCAACCATTTTACCATGCCATCCTTCAAAAACGGCATACAGGTCCCATGAGCTGTCGGGAGCCGTCCAGTCGAGTTGGCCATTGGCATCCACCTTGTCGGTCAGGTCCAGAACATCAGCCCGGCTGTTGTATGCCATGAGCGATTGCAGCGGGAGGGGCTTCTCGAAACGTACCTGGTCGAGCGCTATTTCCTGTAAGTTGGTGTTGGTGCTGATCGGAAATTTTACGTCTTCCAGTTTCAGCTTGGTTCCAACGGTGCGTAAAATGGGTTTTTGAATAAATTCTACTTTTTCATTCAGTTTATGACCTCTTTTAACATGATATTGTTTGTAGGCAACGTATTTACAGGCATCGTCGGCCTGAATCCAGGGGCCGCCAAATGGCCAGCCGGATGCGTTGGCCAGGTCGATTCCGAGGTCGAGCCGTTTTCCTTCTTTCAGCGTGTGCTCAAACATGTCCATCCACTCGTTCGACTGGAAGCTCAATTCCTGATCTTCATAACCCTTTACCCCATAGATTGGAGTGATCTCCAGTCCGCCGAATCCGGCCTCGTGCAGTTGTTCCATGTTGGCGGTTAGGTCTTTTGCATTTACCGCACTCCCGTGCCACCACCAGCGGGTCCACGGATGGGTTTCGTTGGTTGTTGAGGGCCAGCTCGGTGCCGGTCCTTTGGAGGTACTACACGAGATCATTAAAAACAAAAACACCAGAATGAGGGAGGTTCTGATGTGATGGATAAGGACTATGTTGTTGATTTTTTCTTTCATTTTGCTTGTTATTGGCGGATGGTGTTACGTCGTGACTTTGTTTTGCGTGAATAAAAATGGCTTAGCCGGTTTGATGGTTTTTGCAGCTATCCGGCAGCTCAAACCTCAGGGAACCGGTGTTGTGAACCGGTCCGCTTTGGGTTTGACTTCGTGTTTGTAGTATATCGAGTAGTAGTAGTCTTGCGTAGCTCATGGGCTTCAGGTTTTATCGACAAAATGACGGTGGCGGCTTGTTTAAATTGCTTAAGTACGCGGGCCATTTTTAGGATCAAACAAATAAGCAGGTATTGCTTCGTGCATTCGAAAATCCTCAGGCTCCCTGAAGAACCTGAAGATTTTTTTTAGAGTAGTTATTTTAAGGAGATCTTGGTCTCCTCGTGTCTCTATATAATTATTTGTAGTAGTTCGGTTTGATTGGGACAACGATGGGTATCTGCCGAAGTTTAAAGCAGTGGTCGGAGTGGAGACCCGGCCAGCTTGGTGCTTTGTTATGTTCGTTAGGTTTTGCATCGTTGATCGTTCAGTTTTATTGGTTTCTGTTTGTGCTTCCGGATTAGCGGTAAAGCACATTGCAAATGTCGCAGAAATGGCCGTTTGTCAGCTGTAATTTTGTACACAATTGACTGGACAAACTGGTTTTTTTGCTGGAAATAGTGGTTGTACGGCCGATTTTGCGGTTTTTGTTGGATTTATTGCACGTCTTGTTTTCGATGAAAGCTGGTCCGGGTGACGTGGTTTCCAAACCGTATCGGGCATGCCTTTGAATTGCGATTCAGCTTGAATTTGACGCAAACACTCGGTTTGTAGCAATCTTGTGTTGACGGGCGTTGCCAAAATCGCGGCTGCTTTTTGCTTCTACTTTTGATCAACAAACATCATTTGTCCTACCCGGCGTTTTTTCACTTTTGTAGTGACACAAAAACGAAACAAACCGGGCAGCGGGCTTCCAATCTCTCTTCGTTGATGGAGCGTCTTCCTTGCTCGTTGATGCTAATGTGGCACGATAACCCGACAACTTCTGAAAACAACGACAACAGCCTGGTCGAAAATCCTAAGCTTTCATCCCCACCTGCCCCTCGATTGAGCGCTAGCGGTAACGAGGGGCAAGTTGTCTTGAGTTTTTAACTCACTTCACAGCGTGGTTTGAACCTTCACAAACCCTTTTCCTCCGGCATAATCCCGCGCCGAGCTGTAAAGATAGTCTTCCGCCCGGAAAACAATTAAAGCACAAACCCGATTCTCATGAGTATAATTAATCCGTTGGTCAATCAATATTGAATCATCCAACAAAATAGCAGGGTTTGTTTCCTGCCAGAATTTGTGTGTTTTCACCCGGTTATCAAACTTGCCCGCATACCGGAAACGGTACAAGATCCCTGTCTGCCGCCAGGCAGGCACTCTTTTCTGCTTTCCGTTTCTTTCTCAATCATTCTCAAAATTGCTTTTGCCGTGAACTTTTTAAAATCCCGGATAATGTCACTGATTCTGTAGTTTTCCTTTGCCCGACATACCAGATGGATATGGTTTGACATCAGGCACCAGGCAAATACCTCCAGACCCTTATTCTCGATGCAATGTGTTCGTCTAATGTCGTTACAAACGACAGCCAATTTACCCCTCGTCACCGCTAAAGCTAAGACGAGGGGGAGGTGGAGCGTTTCCCTTACTCGGTGATGCTGTTTTGGACAACAACTTGATAACTTTTGAAAACAAGACAACCCGACAACTTCTGAAAACAACGACAACAGCCTGGTCGAAAATCCTAAACTTTCATCCCTGTTGGAGATTCCCGCCGAATCAGGCCTGTTTCTTCTGAAATTCGGAGGGGGTTTCCCCAAAGTGTTTCTTGAATTGTTTGCTGAAATAATTGGCATCGCTGAAGCCAACTTCAAAAGCCACTTCACTTACCGTGACGGAAGAATCAGACAACAGCTTTCCGGCTTTTTTCATGCGGATAATCCGGACAAAGTCCTTGGGTGAATAACCGGAAATTCCTTTCATCTTTTTATAAAAGACCGTGCGCCCAAAACTGAAATGCGGAAGCAGGTTGTCGATCGAGAATTCCGGATCAGTCATCTGTTCCTCAATCAAAGCAATCACTTTGTTCATGAACTCCTGGTCGGCGGTTGAGGGGCTGAGCTCTTTGGGCTCGGCATTCACATCGCGGCTGAAACGTTCGCGAAGCTGTTTGCGCTGTCGCAGGATGTTCTCAACCCGCTTTCGCAGGTAGATCATGTTGAACGGCTTGGTAATGTAATCGTCGGCACCGGTTTCAATACCTTCAATTTTATGCTCTTCCAACGATTTTGCCGTTAGCAGAATTATGGGGATGTGACTGGTGTGAAACTCGCTTTTCAGCACCGAGGTTAGTTCAATACCATCCATTTCGGGCATCATGATATCGCAGATGATCAACTGCGGATCTTCCTTTCGGGCTATCTCTACGCCTATTTTTCCGTTTTCGGCTTGCAAAACATGAAAATATTGTCCCAGTTGGGTGGCCAGCCAGCTGCGTAGGTCGGGATTGTCCTCAACTACCAAAATGGTTTGCTTTTTCACCATTCTCCGGTTGTCGGTGGTTTCCGGCGGTTCTGGTATTGCGGGTTCTTCATGCTCGATAAACTGGGTGGTGTAGGCTAAGTCGTGTGTGTGCGCACTTGGTGCCTCGGTGGGCACGTAGGGCAGGCTGACGGTGAAGCAGCTTCCTTTACCAAAGGTACTTTCAACACGAATCTCGCCATTCATCAATTCAACCAGCTCTTTGGTGAGCGACAGGCCTATTCCGGTGCTCGATTCATCTTTCCACTTCGAGCGCCGGCCAAAGGTAAAACGCTCAAACAGGTGGGGCATGTCTTGCTCGCGTATGCCTTCGCCCTCGTCGGTAACCGACAAGGCAACGGTTTGTTGGCTGGTGTCAACGACCAGTTGTAAGTGTACGGCTTGCTGTTCGGCGGTATGTTTAAAAGCGTTGGATAACAGGTTGAAAACAATTTTTTCCAGCGATTTGTAGTTCATGCTGGCATCCAGGCGGTCTGCATTGCTGACAAACGAAAAGTTAATTTGCTTTTTGTCGGCAACGGTCTGGAAGGCCTGTACAATTTCTTCCAGAAAATAGACCAGGTTTCCGGGACTGATTTCATTGTCCATGAAGCCTTTCTGAATTTTCCGGAAATCCATTAGTTGCTCAATCAATTCCAGCAGGCGCCGTGTATTGCGTTTCACCATTCGTAAGGATCCCGACACGTTGGGTGGCAGGTTCCGGCTGGCCAGCAAATCTTCAACCGGACCCAAAATCAGGGCTAAAGGTGTTTTAAACTCGTGCGAGATGCTGGTGTAGAACTTCAGTTTATCGTCGGCCAGTTGCTTTTCAAATTCAACTTCGTGTTTCAGCTTGATACGCTCCAGGGTGATCCGCCGGATTAGCACGAACAGCCCCGAGGCAAGTAACAGGTACAGCAGGTAGGCCCAGCCGGTTCGCCAGGGCGGCGGGCTGATGGTAAAGGGTAGTTGCAGTTCGGGGTTTACCCACAAACCATCGCTGTTGCTGGCTCTGAGCCGGAAGATGTAGCTTCCCGGTTGCAGCTCCCGGTAGATGGCTTTGTTTAGGTTGCCGTTTTTATTCCATCCCCGCTCGTAGTTTTCCAGTTTAAACTCGTACTGAATTTTCGATGGCGCTTTATAGTCGAGTGCTGCAAAGCCGAAACTGATGAAGTTTTGCTTGTATCGGAGCTTAATGGGCTTTTGGGGATGCTTGAGCTGCCGGCGTGCCTGACTCAACAGCTCCCGGTTGGTTTGGTTGTTCACCTGCAGGTCGGTTAGCACGACCGGCACCTGGCGTTCCTGTTTTTTGATTTGCCCGGGTTGAAACCACAGAAAACCCGACAGGTGACCAAAGAGAATGTAGTTGCTGCGGGTACAGATTCCTGTGCTTTCGGAAAAAGCGTTCTCCGGCAGCCCGTCCGACTCGTAAAAATTTTCAATGGACCGGTTTTGCGTGTTTATTTTTGCCAGCCCGAAGTCGGTGGACACCCACAAGTTCCGATCCTGATCTTCAACAAATCCTAAAACCAGGTCGCTCGACAGGCCATCCTGTTTTTTGATTTGCTCAAAATCGAACCGACGGTCCTGGTGCAGCCCCGTATAGCGGTTGATGCCTCCTCCGTAGGTTCCCACCCAAATAGTGTGCTGCGAATCTTCAAACAGGCAGATGATGTCGTTATAGGAAAGACTTGACGGTCGGTTTTCCTGAAAGATGGGGATGAAGCGTTTGTTGTCCGATTCCTGGTAGTTGGCACTCACAAAGTTGAGCCCGTTGGCTGTGCCAATCCACATATTGTGCTGGCTGTCTTCCAGGAAACAGCGCACCCGGTTGTCGGTGATGGAGAAACGGTCGTCGCTGTTTTGCAGGTAGCGCAGAATTTGTTGATTTTTGGTCATCGCGTGGCGGATGATGTTGATGCCGCCGTGGTAGCTGCCCACCCACATCTGTCCTTTCGAGTCCAGATGAAGGTCGAAAACATCGTTGTAGGAAATGCTGTTCTCGCCCGAGTTTTTGGCATAGCGCACAAGCTCGGGATTTAGCCGGCGGTGTTGCCCGTCTGTCGGAAGTCCTTTCAGTACAACAATTCCGTTTCCTTTGGTGCCAATCCAAATATTCCGTTGCCGATCTTCCTCAAAACAATAAATCCCGGCAGTGATCTGTTCATCAGCCAGAAAATCATTTAGCTTGAAAAGTAGCTCCATCTGTTGGTTGTACACCAGAATGTCGCCCCGCTTGTTGCCCGTCCAGATCCAATGGCGGCTGTCCTCGAACAGGGCTCTCACCTCCGTCTGAAAATTGGAGTTGGCGCTGAGGGTGTTGTCGTTGTTGTGAAAATTATTTTTTTGAAGATTAATCTTATTCAGGCCTCGTTTGTAAGTTCCTACCCATAAATTGCCCGATCGATCGCCAAAGAGTGACAAAACCAGGTTGGATGATAGGCTTCCCGGGTTGTTTTCCTGATGCAAAAACTGCTCGAAGTGTTCCGTTTCGCGGTTAAAGCGGGAAATGCCTCCGCCGTAAATTCCTACCCACAGGTTTTTGTTTTGGTCTTCAACAAAAATTTGTTTTTCGCCCTCTACGATCGATTGGCGAATGTCGGGCGAAAGTTCAAAATGAGTGAACTGCATGGTCGCGGGTTGAAAACGAATAACTCCCCGCAGGTTCGACACCAGCCAAAGGTCGCCCTCCTGATCCTGGTAACAGGAGCTGATGTAGTTGGTGATTAGTCCGCTGTTGCGGGCCGTAAGATGATGGATTGCACCGCTTGCCGGGTCGTATTGCACAAGCCCGTTGCGGGTGCCGCCATAGATCAGTCCGTTGCGGCTCTGCTCAATGAAACAAAACTGGTTGAAAGCGTTGTTGTTGTTGTTGCTTTTCCACAGCAGCTTCTCTTGGCCCTGGCTTAAGGCAATAAACTCACCGTCCCGGCATCCCAACCAGCAGCTGTCGCCTCGGTCGAGAATTGTACATACATCCAAGGCGTTGTCGGTCAGGTAATATTGTGCCGAATCGCGGGTCTCCGGGGCCATACGGTCATTCGCCAGGTGACATAACCCGGCCGATGTGCCAATCCACAAGCCACCGTCGGTGGCCTTTTTGCAAAAATTGACCTCGTCAGAAGGCAGCAGGTTCGACTGGTTAAACCAGCTCCATTGGAAGTCCGATGTGTTTTCCGACGAGATGATGCGCAGGCAGCCGCGATTCTCCAGGTACAGCCACACCACCCCCGGCGAACTTTCATAAATCGCTTCAACGGTGATCTTGTTAAAGGTGTCGGACAAGGCTGCCGGTAAGTTGACAAATTCTTCGCTTCGCGGATCGTAACGGTGAGCCTGGTCATCGTAGGTGGTTAGCCAGATGTAGCCGGCGCCATCCTGAAACATATCCCGTATTTTATTATTGCTGATGGAGGCTGCATTGTTCGGATTGTAATAGAAATTCTGAAAGCTCTGGCCATCGTATCGACTTAAGCCGTTGAGCGTGCCAAACCACAGGTAGCCGTCGCGGTCCTGAATGATGGAGCGCACGGAATTGTTGGCCAGGCCTTCCTCAATGTTCAAATGATCGAAGGTCGAAGGCTCCTGGGCAGAGCCCCATCGTGCAAGGCAGCATAATATGACAAGCAGTACAATTTTCACTCGGGCAGGTTGATTAGCACCTGCTAAAATAAGATATAATCTTGAAAAAGATGAGCTAGCGTTGCGAATGTTGCTGTTGGTAGGGGATTTCGAGGCTGTATTTGCGGGCCACCAAACTAATATAAAAAAGCTGGAAAGCATGATAAATCATCACCGGAACCAAAAAGAGGCTCCCCAGCGTGCTTCCGGCAAAGAGCACCCCCACCATCACCGATCCGTGTACCAGCGATTTTTTCGACCCGCAAAACAAAACGGTAATGCGGTCTTCACGGTCGAAGTGCATCAGCCCGGTGAGCCATTTGGTTCCTTCAAAAACCACAAAGAATAGGGCAATCACGCCGCCCGAGAGGACCAACAGCGCCGACGCCGGTATGCTGCTGAAAATACCATTGGTGAACGAGTCGCTAAAACTGCGGTAAACAATGGCCAAAATAACCGACTTGTCGAATAAACTGATTCGTTGTTTGTGCCGGTTGGCCCAGCTGCCCCAATAGCGGTGCATGAAAAGCCCGATGGTCACGGGAATCAGAATCTGAATGACCAAATCACGAATCACTTCACTGAAGGCAAAGGCTTCGGCTTGCTGATCCAGAAAAATGCCCATCCAGGCAGGCGTCAGCAGGATGCCAATTACACCCGAGATGCTGGCGTTAAAGATAGCGCTGGGGATATTGCCGCCGGCAATCGATACCATCACCACCGACGAGGATACCGTGCTGGGCAAAGCTGCCAGAAAGAACACGGCCAGCCATAAAATTTCCTGTTCGCTTTCTTTAAAAAACGGATAAAACACCAACAGTAACAGTGGAAATACCAGGAAGGTAATTAGCTGAATGAGCAGGTGTAACCGCCAGTTGCTCAGGTCTTTTTTTAGATTTTCGGGGCTCAGTTTCAAGCCATAGAAAAAGAAAAGTAAGCCAATGCCCCCTTTGATGAGCAGCGAAAGCTCGATAAAACTACCCTCGTGTCCGATTCCCGGAATAAGCCGGGCAAGTAAAATCATCAGCAGGATGCCGCTGATAAAGCCATCGGGCATAAAACGTTTAATAGGAGAAGGAATCCTCATGGTTTTGAATATAATGCTGCAAAGATGGCAATTTTACCGGAATAAGGATGCCGTTTTGCCGGAAGCTTCGGCGCCGAAAAAGCCGGTTCGCAAAAGCGCTTTGTTCGAACGCACTGCACAACCGGACGGAGTGATGCCGGATAATTGCTGAAAAACAGTCCTCCGAAGGGTTACCTTTTTGTGTTTTACGGAATATATTATTGATGTATCTGACAGAATTGTATTTTAATCATTCAGGTTTTTGAGTGAATATACCGAATCGCAGACAAAGTAGCTATTCGGTTCTCTTAATTTAAAAGCATCGTTAATTATGGATAAGAAAATAGTTCGAACATTATTGTTCTGTGTTGTTTGTCTGTTCCTGTTTTGCATATTTGGGAAAGAAGTTGGCCGAGTCTTGAAAAATTATGAAGGGAAGAAAACGGCAACAGAACAGGTTGACGCCGCTAAAGTTAAAGAATGAAGGCATCTTCTTTTAAATTTTAATAAGTTGACTTATGTTGAAATTTGGAATACGCGATTTGACACTGTTCTTTTGGGGCTGTTTAATATCGGTATGCTCTTTCCTGTTCATATTTCTGATTGAGTATGCTCAGGAGACTTACATTTTTAATTGCAATATCACATTTTGGGCTATCGTGCGGGCCATTGGATATTGTTTGTCTGTCGCCCTGTTGGAAGAATTTCTTTTTCGTTTTCTGTTTCTAAAGAAGTGGATCATGAATAAGGCGAAGCCGTTCGATCGACGTGTTGTCTATCTGGGCGTGGGAAGTTCATTATTGTTTGGTTTTCTGCATCTTAATTTGGATGAATTTCCTGCTATGCAGATAAATATGGCGTTAAGTGGTGCGTCTCTTTTTTTTGCTGCTTATGTTTTTAGGTCGTTAGGAATTGCCGTGGGCATGCATTTTTCGTGGAATATTATTCAGGGGGTGATCTTCCCATTTGAAGGCAGTGGCTCTAATCTGGATCGTTTATTTGTGTTTCGCGATGCCAGTATGCGAGTCTTCCCGGAAGCGAGTCAACTTTACTTTGTACCGTTTTTCGTGGAGCTTATTTTGATTTCGGGATTATGGTGGAAAACGCGAACATAATTAAAACAGCTGGGCGCATGAATTCTGAAAGTCAATCCAAGAGTGCAGGCTGGGGGCGTTGTCTCTTGTTTGCTGTTGCCTTTTTCGTTTTTGTAGGCCTTTCAGAAGCAATCGGAATGCTACTGGTTGATGCACCGTTCGACATGAAGGTTCCGTTAAGTGAAAATCAACGTTTAATAATTCGGATATTTTCGGTGTGCGGACTTCTGTTGCAAATGGTTGTTTTTTCCCGATTTATAGATCAGGAACCGTTTCGGGTATTTGGATTTAACAGTCGCTTTTCCAAGTCCGAATTTTTTTACGCTATGGTTGCTGTCCTGATGATTTTTACTGTCGGATTTAGTTCGTTGTACGTAACCGGACAGCTTACTATTGGCGGCATTAACTGGCGGAACGATTCTATCTTGCAGTCGGTTCTGTTTTTTCTGTTGGTAGCTTTTGAGGAAGAACTCCTGTTCCGAGGCTATTTGTTGAAAAATCTCTTACAATCGACGACGGAGCCGGTGGCACTGGTAGTTTCTTCTATCACATTTGCTCTCCTGCATTTGATGAACCCGAACATTGATTGGATTGGTTTTGTGAATCTTGTTTTAGCCGGTTTGTTTTTGGGCATCGCATGGTTGTATCGGCGTAACTTGTGGTTACCGGTCACCATTCATTTCTTCTGGAATTTCATTCAGACTCATCTGGGCTTCGAAGTGAGTGGTAATCCAAATTATTCAATTCTTGTTACCGCCGTACCTTCCCAGTCAATCTGGAACGGTGGCAAATTTGGGTTTGAAGGCTCCATAATCTGTGTCGTGTTGCAGTTGCTTACTGTCGTTCTGTTTTGGATGTTATACCGCAAACGAAAAGCTTCGGAACTTAAATTCGTCAATTTACCGCAGTAGTTTGACGCTTCTTCCAAGAAAAGTTCAGAATCATGTAACGTCCGCGGCTTTTGCTCGTCCTATGTACATGTAGATGTCCTTAACAGGTCGTAGGTCATCCAGGTTACCATAGTCAAAAACGTAGCTTACGCCAAAAAATCGGCAGTTCATCGAAATAGTTCTGCAAAACGGTGGCGGAATCGTCAACTTTGAAAACAGAAACAGAAAAACAAACAAACCATGATTAAACTGAACGATATTCACAAATCGTACGCGATGGGAAGCAGCAAACTGCATGTTTTAAAAGGCATTGACCTGGACATCCATCAAGGCGAATTTGTTTCCATCATGGGCTCCTCCGGCTCCGGAAAATCAACCCTCTTGAATATTTTAGGCATTCTGGACAATTACGACCAGGGAAGTTACCATTTGGGAGGTAAGCTGATTTCGAATATGAGCGAGAAAAAGGCGGCCCGGCTTCGCAACGAAATGGTGGGCTTTGTTTTTCAGTCGTTTAATTTAATTTCTTTTAAAAATGCCATGGAAAATGTGGCTTTGCCGCTTTATTATAAAGGGGTGAATCGGAAGAAACGCAACCTTATGGCCATGGAGTATCTGGATCGTTTGGGCCTGAAAGACTGGGCGGCGCACATGCCCAACGAACTGTCGGGTGGGCAAAAGCAACGTGTGGCCATTGCCCGGGCGCTGATCTCGCAGCCCAAAATATTGCTGGCCGACGAGCCAACCGGTGCCCTGGATACGACAACATCCTACGAGGTGATGGCCATCCTCCAGGAGATTAACCAGGCCGGAATAACGGTGATCATCGTGACCCACGAGCACGATATTGCCTCGATGACCAAGAAGGTTGTTCGTCTCAAAGATGGCCTGATTGATGAAGTGATCGTAAACGGTGAGCTGGCGGATTTTAGCAGTCAGTATGCCCGGGAAATTCAATCCGTTTAATACCAGAATGATGTTCGACCTCGACAAATGGCAAGAAATTCTTGCCACCATCCGGAAAAATAAAATGCGCACTTTCCTAACCGGCTTCTCGGTTGCCTGGGGGATTTTTATGCTGATGATTTTGCTGGGCTCCGGAAATGGACTGAGCAACGGGGTGGCCAGTAATTTTATGAGCGACGCGGTAAATGCGATGTGGATTTGGAGTGGAGAGACAACGGTTCCCTACCAGGGGCTGAAATCCGGACGACCGATCCGGTTCCATAACGACGACTACGAGCAGCTGAAAAATATGCCCGGCGTGAAAACCGTTTCGGGGCGTTTTTTTATGGGCAATACCCGCTACGCTTACGGCAAAGAGTCGGGCGAATATACCACGGTGACCTGCCATCCCGAACTGAATGATGTGGATCAGAATGTGATGCTTGAAGGGCGCTACATTAACCAAATTGATATTGAGCAGCGGCGTAAGGTTGTTGTGCTGGGTAAAGATATTCGCGATGCCTTGTTTAAGGATCAACCGGCGTTGGGCGAGTATGTGAAAATCAATAACGTTCCGTTTCGGGTGGTCGGCGTTTGTATGGAGCCCGAGTCGACCCGCAACCGCAATGCGTTTATGCCGGTGACCACCGCGCAAACGGTTTTTAACGGCTCCAACCGATTGCATAACTTCGCGCTAACCATCGACGGGGAAACCCTGGCCGAAAGCCAATCGATTGAAGAAAATATTCGCCGGATGTTGGCCAAGAAACATCGCTTTGCCGAAACCGACGACGGTGCACTGGGCATGTATAACCAGCTTGAAAACTACATCCAAACCATGCGGATTTTTCAGGCCATCAAAATATTTATCTGGATTATTGGCATCGGTACGCTCATTGCCGGCATTGTTGGTGTGAGCAACATCATGCTGATTGTGGTAAAAGAGCGTACCAAGGAAATCGGAATCCGCAAAGCGATCGGAGCCAGTCCCGCCTCGGTGGTTGGCCTGATTTTGCTAGAGTCGATCCTGATTACAACGGTGGCCGGTTATATTGGGCTGGTACTTGGCTCGGGCCTCATGGAATTGGTGAACCTGGCCATGATGCAGTCGCCCGGGGGGGAAGCACAGCAAGGAGGAACGCTGTTTCTGAATCCAACGGTCGACTTTGGAGTGGCGGTGTCGGCAACAGTGCTGCTGATTATTTCGGGCACCATTGCGGGCTATATTCCCGCCAAGCGGGCTGCCAGTATTAAACCCATTGTGGCGTTGAGGGATGAGTAGCCCCTCCCAACCCTCCCCGGGGGGAGGGCTAAAAAACTTTGTTCAACCTTTTTCGCGTTACAAAATGAAAACAATTAATCATTCAGAAACAATTAATCACCCCTCCACCGGAGGGGCTAGGGGGAGGCTCTATGTTTGACCTTGACCTGTGGAAAGAAATATTAAGTGCCCTGAAACAAAATCGGATGCGCAGCTTTATGACGGCCTTTGGGGTGTTCTGGGGAATCTTTATGCTTGTCATTATGTCGGGGGCCGGCCGGGCGCTGCAAAATGGCGTGCTCGACGGGGTGCGGGCCTTTGCTACCAATTCGGCATTCTTCTGGACCGAGCGAACCAGCGTTCCGTACGAGGGTTTTCAACGCGGCCGCCGCTGGAATTACGACAACCAGGATTTGGAATACATCCGCAGCAATGTGGCCGAAATCGAATATCTGTCGCCCCGCTTATTCGGCTGGCAGCAGGATGGCGACAATACTGTTCGAGGCGAGCGAACCGGTGTTTTCAACATCTATGGCGACTATCCCGACTACTTTAAAATTGATCAGTGGACCACCCTCAAGGGGCGGTTGATGAATGAGATTGATGTGATGCAGAAACGCAAAGTGTGTTTTATTGGCGAGCGGGTGGTCGAAACCATGTTCGACAAGGATGAAGACCCGATTGGGCAATACCTGAAGCTTAGCGGGGTGTATTTTCAGGTCGTGGGGGTTATTCATCCCGAAACACGCATCAACATAGGCGGCGGTAAAAAGGAAGAAACCATCATTATTCCTTTTACCACCATGCAAACGGCTTATAACTACGGCAATATCATCCACTTTTTTTCTGTTACTGCACGCAAAGGGTATAGTGTGAGTAGCTTACAGGAGAAACTGAAGAAGATTCTGAAGGAACGTCATCAGATTGCGCCCGACGATTTACAGGCTGTCGGCTCGTTTAATATTGAAGCCCAGTTCATCAAATTCGGGAAGTTATTTACCGGGATTCAGGTGTTAACCTGGATTGTTGGTGTGGGAACGCTCTTTGCCGGTATTATTGGTGTGAGCAATATCATGCTGATCATTATCAAGGAACGAACACAGGAAATAGGCATTCAGCGGGCCATCGGCGCCACGCCGGGTAAAATTATGACCCACATTGTTGCCGAGAGTGTCTTCTTAACCTTAATGGCCGGCTATATCGGGCTTTCACTGGGGGTGTTTATTTTGGCCATGCTGAACAAATTCCTGGAGTCGCAGGGTGACGAACTGTTTTTCCGAAACCCGCAAATCGACCTGCGGATGGCCCTGTCGGCACTGGCAATTTTGGTCATCTCCGGCGTTTTTGCCGGACTCATTCCCGCCAAACGAGCCATCAGCATTAAGCCCATCGATGCTTTGCGCGATGAAGGGTAGGAGAGCAACCAGCAACCAGCAACCAGCAACCAGAAACCAGTACCCAGAAACGAGTAACCAGTAACCAGAAACAGAAAACAATAAAAACCAGATAAAATGAAAAAGCTTTTTAAAATTTTAGGAATTATCGTTGTGGTAGCCATCTTCGCCGGCACGCTGTATTTCCTGTATACCAAGTCGAAAACGCCTGAGGATGTTTTCGAGAACAAGTCGCCTTTTATTGCCAATGTGATTAAAAAGACGGTGGCAACCGGTTCGGTTGTTCCGCGTCAGGAAATTGAGATTAAACCGCAGATCTCGGGCATCATCGACGAGCTGTTTGTCGAGGCCGGCGACTTTGTCAGCAAAGAACAGGTGATTGCCCGCATCAAAATCATCCCCGATATGGTAACCCTGAATGCTGCGGAGTCGCGCCTGAACCGGGCAAAAATTAACTTGGAAGATGCCAAGATCGATTTCGATCGTCAGCAGAAGCTGTTCGACAAGGAGGTCATCTCGTATCAGGACTACAAAGATTCGAAAGTGGCTTACGACTCGGCCAAGGAAGAGCTTACAGCAGCGGAGAACAACCTGGAGCTGGTGAAAAACGGCGTGCTGAAAAAGGCACAAACAGCGAGTAACACCCTGGTGCGGTCAACTATCGACGGCATGGTGCTCGATGTTCCGGTGAAGGTGGGCAATTCGGTGATTCAATCGAACACCTTTAACGACGGAACCACTATTGCCATGGTTGCCAATATGCAGGATATGATTTTTGAGGGCAAGGTTGATGAAACCGAAGTGGGTAAAATTGAGGTGGGAATGCCCATCGAATTGGAAATCGGAGCCATTGAGAAAGATAAGTTTGCTGCCACCCTCGAGTATATTTCACCCAAAGGGGTCGAGGAAAACGGCGCAATTCAGTTTGAGATTAAAGCCGATGTCCAGCAGAAGGGCGATCGCTTTATCCGGGCAGGCTACAGTGCCAATGCCAACATCGTGCTCGATCGAAAAGATAGTGTCATGGTCATTCCCGAGGGGATGCTTAAGTTCGAAAATGATTCGGCTTATGTTGAGGTGCTGAAAAATGTGGAAGAGAATACCTACGAAAAGCGCAAAGTGCAAACCGGCCTTTCCGATGGAATTAACATCGAGATTGTGGAAGGTTTGTCGAAGGATGACAAGGTAAAAGGAGATAAAATAGATCCGAAGAAGCCGAAAGAACAGGAGAAAGCTCAAGGCTAAAAAATGCGGATTCGCAACGAGGCTGCTTTAACCGGACCATTCACCCGGGGTGGAGTAGGGGAGCCGGGCTTTTTGATGGATAACTTTAAAAAGGGTCAATCCAGATAAATCGTTAACTTTGTGCAACATGAATAAAATCAATATGAAGATTATAAAACTCGTAATTATTGCCGTCATTTTCGCGGCTGCACCATCGTTAAAGGCGCAGCAAAACTGGAACTTACAGCAATGTATTGATTACGCCCTGGAAAACAATATTCAGGTTAAGCAACAACAAATAAATGCCGATTATTACGCCAACGAGTTCAAGCAAGCCAAAAATAACCGGCTGCCGAGCCTGAGCAGTAGCTTGTCGAACAGTTTTAGCTATGGCCGCTCCTTGCAGTCGGACGGAACTTACGATAACTTTAATTCGAATGCCACGCAGCTGGGCTTAAATGCCAGCATTCCGTTGTGGCGCGGCTTTCAAATTGGTAACAGCGTGCAACGGGCCAATTTTTCGATGCAGGCACGCTTGCAGGACTTGCAAAAAGCCAAGGATGACCTGAAACTGAATATTGCCGCCGCTTATCTCGAGATCTTGCTCGATGATGAACTGATTCAGGTGGCCCGCGATCAGATGGCGGTGACTACCCAGCAGGTGGAGCGCACCAAGCAATTGGTCGATGCCGGCAGCCTGGCCAAAGGCAGCTTGCTGGAGATTGAAGCGCAGCTGGCCAACGAAGAACTGAACCTGGTGCAAGCCGAAAACAGCCAGCAGTTGGCCTACTTAAATTTATACCAGATGCTGGAACTGTCGGCTACCGAAAGCTTCAAAGTTGAAAAGCCCCTGTTGCCGGTGGTGTCGGCTAACAACTCGCTAATCAATTCGATGGAAGTGTTTCGCAACGCTGTGAATTTCCGCCCCGAGGTAAAAAGTGCCGAGTTCGATTTGCAGGCCTCGCAGAAAAGCGTATCCATCGCGAAGGGACAGTTTTATCCTTCCCTCAGTTTGGGCGGTAGCTATTCAAACTGGTACAATAATAAATATGCACTCGACTTTAACGATCAAATCAAGAATAACGAAAGTTATGGATTTGGGCTGAGCATGAACATTCCAATCTTCAGTAAACTGCAAGTGCGTACCGATGTGAACAATGCCAAGCTCGAGGTGCTGACCAAAGAACTGGATGTGCAGGCGGTGAAAAATAACCTGCGCAAGGAAATTGAACAAGCTTATACCAATGCCGTAGCGGCCCTAAAAAAATATATGGCCAGCAATAAAGCTGTGGAATCCATGCAGGAAGCCTTCCGCTACACCGAAGAGAAATTCAACGTGGGGATGGTGACCTCGGTGGAATATAACCAGGCTAAAAACAACCTGACCAAAGCGCAAAGTGATCTGGCACAAGCCAAGTACGATTATATTTTCCGAACCAAGATCCTCGATTTCTACAATGGCATTCCAATAAGCCTTTAAGCGGGAATCCGGTTTTAATTAAACAGAAAGCTCCGTTCTGCAAGCAGGACGGAGCTTTCTCTTTAGTAAAATAATGGGTTAAACCATACCGCCAGACAGTTGAAGAGGTTTTGAATGTAACCATTTTAAAACACAATTCAGTTGATAATCGTTATAATTGTCTTGTACATCGATTAATCTTTCGACCTGACGGGATTAACCAATGTGAATTGCCGCATCAGGGATTCAGCGGGCATTATCTATTTATAGTAATGCTTTAGCGAGTCCATCAGGTTCGAGATCTCGGCGAAGGGCTTGTCGCCATGATTTTGGTAAACCTCATCGTGAAACACATCAATCTCCTCCAGAACCGGCAAGACCTTTTTCCACTTATTCTCGCTGATAGCAGCAAAAAACAGGGTGTTTTCATCCGCAATTCGCTTGATCGACTGGTTTAAAACCTGTTTGCCTTGCTCGGTAAGTAACAGCAGTTTGGCCCGTTTATCCGATTCGTCCTGCTTTTCATCCAGTAAGCCATTGTTCTTCAGTCGCCGGATTGTATCCATGCCGGTGGTGTATTCCAAATGATAAGTATTGATGAGATCCGTTTTTTTCGCTTTTTCCATCTGATCGATGGACTGGAGAAATAGAAATTCGAGGCGAGTGTTTATAATGAGGTCTTTCAGGGCCTTGCGGGTGTAAAATTCATGATAACGAGCCATGCGGGAAATAATTTCCAGAAAACGGGCTTTTTCATTCAACTCCAGCAAAAAGGAACTTGAAGCCCCATTATGGGGGATCTTTTTTTTCGGTACAACTTTCTGATTGATTTTTGGCTCTTCTTCCAATCGATCGCTCATCCAGCGCGAAAATCCAAGCAAATCCAGATGTTCTTCTGCCTGCTCGTATTCTTCGAATAAATCAATCAGCTGTTTAAAAAGTGCGTATTTACTTTTCATCCACTAAAATTTGTGTGAAAATACAAAAATATTACTTACATTTACATCGGATGCGATTCGTTTAGGTCGTATCCGTTCTATGTGTGCAATGCGTTGCCTCTGAAAGCGACCTAAATAAGCACACAGCAAAAGTAGGAATGATTAAGAACCTGATAGTACATAAGGCGTTGATTCGGAACGGGCATTACCTGATGCTCCGCACACCCGATTTGTGTCCCTTGGTGTTCCGAGATCAGGGTGACGGTAAAATTTTGGCCTCGCAGCAACATTGGCTATCCCTTGTTGCCATGCGGACTACGAAAGGTTTACTTCTTAAAGCCAGAAGTCATTCTGACTTCAGCATTTCCCGGTTGTTCAGGTAATCCGCCTAACAACCCTTATCAGCTTGTTTCTTTTCGTTTAATAATAATTAATCTTTTACACTTATGGATAACCAAATTACACTTACGGAATTGGATTATGCCCGTTTGAGCCAACTTACGCTTTCGGAAAGGAAGTTTCAAATTGTTGAACTCAGGAACTTATCCTTCTTACGGGCCGTGATTAACCGGGCTTCGAAAGTTGAATCCAATGCGATAGCTCCGGATTATGTTACGATGAATTCAAAGGTAGAAGTTCTTGACCCGGATACAAAGAAGGTTATGACAGTTCAGTTGGTTTACCCCGAAGAGGCGAACCTGAAGAATGGCAAAATTAGTGTGCTTTCGCCCATGGGAAGCGCACTGCTGGGCTATAAAGTGGGAGATACAATCTCCTTTCATGTTCCAAAAGGAATTAAGGCAATGAATATCAAAAGCATTTTATATCAACCCGAGTCGCAGGGAGAGTATACCGTGTAAACGACGGATTATTCTTTACAATATGTCTTGTCTTTATTAATCTTAAAAATTTAGAATCATGGCAAAAGGTAATTTGAAAGAACCGAAAAAAAGTTTGAAAGAACGAAAGCTTGAAAAAAGGCTAAAGAAGGAGGAAGAAAAAGTTGTCAAACGCAAAGGAAGATAGAGCCGATGCTGGTATCAATTGTTGATTTTAACAAAATCATGCCGCTAGTGAATACCATCGAACCCGCTTATTCATCGCGTTCGGCATGCATTCAGCTGGTCAAAAAGAAGCTACTTTCGGCTCAAGTTGTCCATCCCGATGAAATGCCGTCCAACATTATTACGATGAACTCGGTTGTGACACTGAGGCAGACAGCCCCGATACTTACCTACAGCATCAGACTGGTTTATCCCACGTTTGACAATGTCCGTGAAAACAGGATTTCGCTGTTCTCGGCATTAGGCGTTGCTATTTTCTTAGGGAAGATTGGCGAGGAACTGACTTACACAAACTGGAAAGGCGAAAAACGGATTCAAATCCTCGACATTCCCTTCCAGCCGGAAGCCAATGGTAATTATGTTTCTGCCAAAACCTATGGAATGGATAACTCTCCGTTACTGTTTTAATACAAATTCATCTTCCCGGAGGCATCTGTAGTCTCCGGGAAGTTGGCTATTGGGCTATTTCGATTGGTGTTGAAATTACCCCGTGAGAAGAGATAAAACGTGCTAAATCACCTTCAGTTCTTTACCTACCTTGATGAAGGCATCAACCGCTTTCGAAATTTGCTCGGGGGTATGCGCTGCCGAGAGCTGAACGCGGATGCGGGCTTTTCCTTTGGGCACAACCGGGTAAACAAAGCCAATCACGTAAATACCTTCTTTCAGCAGCATATCGGCAAATTTTACGGCTAAAGGAGCATCGTACAGCATCACCGGAACGATGGCCGTTTCGCCTTTTACCAGGTCGAAGCCGGCAGCTTCCATCTTGCTGCGGAAATCGTTGGCATTGGCCATGGTGCGGTTTTGCAGTTCTGAAGAGCTGGTTAGCATTTCCAACACCTTCAGGGTGGCGCCAACGGTTGCCGGAGCCAGGGTGTTGGAGAATAAATACGGACGCGAACGCTGGCGCAACATCTCAATAATTTCTTTGCGGCCTGAGGTACAACCACCGTTGCCGCCACCCAGGGCCTTGCCAAAGGTTGTGGTAATGATGTCGATCTTGCCCAGCAGGCCAAAATGCTCGGCCGTACCGCGGCCTGTGGCACCAATGTAGCCCGAGGCGTGCGAGTCGTCAACCATCACCAGAGCATCGTATTGCTCACACAGTTCAACAATCTCGGGGAGCTTGCAAAGGTCGCCGTCCATCGAGAAAACACCGTCGGTTACCACAATGCGGTATTTGGCCGATTGGGCATCTTTCAGGCATTGCTCCAGCTCGGCCATATTGGAGTGTTTGTAGCGGAAACGTTGCGCTTTGCACAAACGCACCCCATCGATGATGGAAGCGTGGTTCAGCTCATCCGAGATGATGGCCGAATCCGGGCCCAAGAGCGGCTCAAACACACCACCGTTGGCATCGAAGGCGGCACAATACAAGATCGTATCCTCTGTTCCCAAAAATTCCGATGTTTTTTGCTCCAATTCCTTATGGATGGCTTGTGTACCACAGATAAAACGTACCGACGATAAGCCGAAGCCCCAGTCGTTCATGATGTTTTGTGCGGCTTTAACCACTTCGGGGTGGTTGGCCAGCCCCAGGTAGTTGTTGGCGCAGAAGTTTAACACCTCTTCGCCACCACCAACGCTGATGTTTGCACTTTGTGAGGAACTGATAATCCGTTCAGCTTTATAAAGTCCTTGTTTCTTAAGTTCTTCAAGCTCTTGTTGAAGATCCTGTTTGATTTTTCCGTACATGCCTTTCTTTTGATTTATTTTGTACCAAAAATAAGGCTCTGTCGGCAAATAAAAGGTGATAAATGCCATTTAATAACACGTACTGTTGAATTTCTATGGCGTGAAGAAAAGAGAGATCATGCCTCCCAGGATTCTCTGGCTATTGGAGGGGCGTCGCAGTCGCGGTTTTGAGTAGTCAGTTCCGGCTCCCGGGCATCCTGCAAATCAAAAATAGGAAGGGGATTTGTTTCATGTAGAACCCCTCTGGTCCTACCCTCGGGTGAGGATGAGAGGGCTCTATAAGTTTAGCTTCAGCTGGTCGTCCAGTAGCCGAAAGCTGAGTCGGTGGTGCGGCGACACCCCATATTGAGCAATGGCCTGACGATGTGCCTTGGTCGGATAGCCTTTGTTTTTATCCCAGGCATAGTTGGGAAACTGTTGATGTATTTCGTTCATCAGATCGTCGCGGTAGGTTTTGGCCAGGATCGATGCCGCAGCAATGGGTAGTAGCTTACCGTCGCCCTTAACGATACAAGTATGCCCGATGCCCGGATAAGCTTTAAAGCGGTTGCCGTCGATGAGCAGATGCTCGGGTTGCTGCTGCAGCTGCTCTACTGCCCGGTGCATAGCTAAAAAAGAGGCATTCAGAATGTTGATTTCATCAATCTCTGTATGGCTGACAATGCCTACACCAAAGGCCAAAGCTTGCTCCTCGATGATGGGGCGAAGTTGGTAGCGTTGCTTTTCGCTCAGCTTTTTGGAATCGTTGAGCAGCTCGTTTTCAAAACCTGCGGGTAGAATTACGGCCGCGGCTACCACCGGTCCGGCCAGACATCCGCGTCCGGCTTCGTCGCAGCCGGCTTCCAGACGCCCTGGCAGCAAGGATAATTGAAGGGTTTGTTTTTTGTTTTTCATGATGCTTGCGTTGCGCAAAGATAGCGGAAAAGAGGAAACAGTGGAGAGACATGTCACAAGCTGCACGAAATGGCTCAGTATAATCCCGGAGGGATGCTATTGGGGTAGATTGATGATGCGATTGTGCACAATTCCGTCCCGGATCGGACGGTACAATCATCGAGTGGTCTTCGGTACTACTTAAATTATAGCAATTGTTTTTCTGCGTGAGCCTTAAGCGAAACGTTGAAATTACAAGGATTAATGTAGATAGACAATTGAAGAGGCTTAAAGAGTGCAACGAATTTGAGACTCAATTCAATTGCTAATTGGTATCAAATGGCTAAAGCCATTGTTGCAAAAATATGCACTGACGCGTCGGTGAAGAGACTTTAACAGAAAATATACCTGCACGTTCTTGCAACTCTCCCCTCTTTGCGCACAGAATAGGGTGGCGCCAGCTCTGCGATCAACAGGGTGAGTTAAAAAGCATCCTCGATGCGGTATGGAAAACCTGCCTACCGCAGGCAGGCGCATCACCCGATTTCTAGCTGTTCATGCAAATCTGGATACTTCCCCAAAGCAAGTCGGCGGTTTTGTCCCAGCTGAATTTTTGCTGTTGCTTTTGGCCTTTGGCAATGAGGGTTTCGCGCAGCTCGGCTTCGTTGGCAATGCGGATCATGGCATCTTTAATTTGCGAAACTGCAAACGGATCGGCGTACAGCACAGCATGGCCGCCAACTTCGGGTAGTGAGGTGGTGTTCGAGCAGATGACCGGTATGCCGGCACTCATCCCCTCAATCACCGGAATGCCAAAGCCTTCGAAAAAGGGAACAAAGGTGAGCGCCATGGCAGCTCCCAGCACCTGATGCAGGTCGTCGGTCGACAGGCGGCCGGTAAACACCACATCTTTGCGGTGGCGCATTCCCTCGTAGGTTTTTACAATGTCGTCACTCTTAAACATGACATCGCCGGTAATCAGCAGCTTGCTGTCCTTTTCGGTGGCCGTTTTAAACGCATCGAAGGCGCGCAGCAAACCACAGATGTTTTTGCGCGGATGCAAGGAGCCAATAAATAAAAAGTAAGGAATGCCGTCGGCGTATTTGTTACGGGTGGCGGCCTGTTGCTCGGGAGTGGTGGGCGTGTACAGCTTGTTCACCCCGTTGTACACCACATCAATTTTTTCGGGATCGATGCCGTAGGTGCGCACAATATCTTCTTTCGAGTAATAGGAAACTGTGGCGATGCGCTTGGCCCGCCGGGCAAAACGGGGAAAAAAGTGATTGTAGTACAGCGCGTATAAAAAGGGGAGATCCTTGGGGCGGTGGGCAAAGTTAATGTCGTGAATAACGGCCAGCTGCCGAACGCGTGTTCGCAACGTGAGGTAGCCGTCGGGCGACAGAAAAAGATCGGCCTTGTACTTGCGCAAAAGCTGCGGAATGCGCCATTCGAACCAAATATACCATAAAATGGGGTGACGTGCCGGTGGCCACACCACAACAGGAGTGACATTGTCGGAAAACACAAATTCCTTGTCGTAAGGCCGGTCGAAAAAGAAAATGAATTGATGCTCGGGGTGATTCCTTGTAATCCGCTGAAGCGTTTCGCGGCTAAACCATCCGATTCCTTCGAGCTTCCCTTTCAACAACATCCGGGTGTTTACGGCAATAATCATCGGCTAAAATTGTTTTCCTGATTCATCTCAAATGTACAAAGTCTGGCTAAAAAATGGCTACTTTTAGCCGATAAACTGCAAACTCCCGAGCCTTGAAACGAACCTTTTTGACCAATCTGTTGCTGCTGTTGTTGCTGAATTTGCTCATCAAGCCTTTTTGGGTGCTGGGCATCGACCGCACGGTGCAAAATGTGCTTGGCGCCGGAGAGTACGGAATGTATTTCGCCCTGTTCAACTTTTCGCTGGTGCTGAACATTTTTCTCGACCTGGGAATTACCAATTTTAACAATCGGGCTATTGCCCGGCATACCCGGCTGTTGCCCAAATACCTGAGCTTTTTGCTAAGCCTGAAGCTGGTGCTGGCCCTGCTTTATGCGGCGTTGTGTCTGTTGGTGGCCTGGTTGGTGGGCTATCAGGCAAGGCAGTTTTATTTGCTGTTTTTCTTAATTTTTAACCAATTTCTGGTGTCGTTCACCGCTTACCTGCGCTCCAATATCAGTGCGTTGCACTATTTCCGAACCGATGGTTTTCTCTCGGTGGTCGACCGCAGCCTGATGATTGCCCTTTGTAGCGCCCTGTTGTTTACCAACTGGCTGGGAGGTGCTTTCTCGGTCGAGTGGTTTGTGTATGCCCAGACGGCTGCATACCTGCTGACCAGCCTCATTGCTTTGGCCTTTGTGCTCCGCTATTCGGGGCGCTTTCGCTTGCGCTTCAACCGGAAAATCTACCGCTCGTTTTTGCGGCAAAGCATGCCCTATGCCTTGTTGGTGCTGCTGATGTCGGTCTACACCCGAGTGGATTCGGTGTTGCTCGAGCGTTTCCTGCCCCTGGATGGCGATCAGCAGGCCGGCATTTATGCCCAGGCCTTTCGCTTACAGGATGCCGCGGCCATGCTAGGCTTGTTGTTTGCCGGTTTGTTGCTGCCCATATTCTCGCGCATGATCAAACAGGGCGACGATATTGCCCCGCTGTTGCGCTTTTCGGTCGAGCTGATGATGGTTCCCGCCTTGCTGGGTATCATGCTGTGCCAGTTCTACGCCACCCCGCTGATGACACTGTTGTATCATCAGCACCTGGAGGTGTCGGCGCGGATTCTACAGCTGCTGATGATCGGCTTTGCCGGCATTGCCACAAGCTATATCTTCGGCACCTTGCTCACCGCAAACGGCAGCCTGAAGGCGCTCAACCTGGTGGCGCTGGCCTTTATGCTTTTCAACTTCTGCTTAAACCTGATCCTGATTCCCCGCATGAAGGCCGAGGGAGCTGCCACAACGGCCCTGGCAACCCAGCTGGGCATTGGTCTGGCGCAAGTGCTGCTGGCCTCCTTCTATTTTAAGTTGAAGGTGAATTACCTGCTTTTGTTGCGCCTGGCGGGTTATTTGCTTTTTCTGATGGTGGCCGGAAAAATCAGCCTGTGGTTTGCCAACTGGCTGGCAGGAGTTGCATTTTTAACTGCCACCGGACTGGTTTATGCGCTGTTGACAAAATTGATTAGCTTCAAAGCTTTATGGTCGGTTTTAAAAGAAGGAGACGCATGACGAAATATAGCCCCGAAGAGCTGAAAAACGATCCGCATTTTGAGCTGCTGCGCGAGATTGATCATCACCGGATCAAAGCCTTTATTCTGGAACAGGTGCACCAGCCCGGACGCTTGATGCGCTGGTATGGCGTTTACCAGGTGGTCATGATGTTGCTGTACCTGCTGCTGTTCGGAATGAGTGTTGTGCCGGCTTGCCATGGGAACTGGAAGCCGCTGATGTGGATGGGCGCAGCCCTGTTGTTTGCCCTGAGCCTGCTGATTGTGTTGCACGAGCTGTTACACGCACTGGCCTACTGGCATAGCGGTGTCCGTAAGCTGAAGGCCGGAGCGCTCTGGCGCAAGTTTATCTTTTATGTGGCAGCCGACCGGCAGGTGGTCGATTATCCCGTCTTTCGACGCGTAGCCTGGGCGCCTTTTGTTGGGGTGAAGCTGTTGACCCTGGTGCCGGGACTCCTGCTGTGGGGGTATCCGTCAGCATATTTCTTTTTTAGTTTGATGTGTATACACTCGCTTTTTTGTGCCGGCGATGTGGCCATGCTTTCTTTCTATGAAAGGCATTCGGGCTTGGTGATCTATAATTTTGATGACCTGTCGGAAGGCAAAACCTTCTTTTATGTGTTGAAAAACGAAGCATAATTTATCGTTTCTTTATCCGGATTACATTAACTTAGGCTTCTATGAGCGACAAGATCAAATCATTTGGAACGGCGCCGGTATTTTTTACGGCTATCTCAACCATCTTGGGGGCAATTCTGTTTTTGCGCTTCGGCTTTGGTGTGGGAACCCTAGGCTTCTGGGGAGTTATTCTGATTATTTTAGTAGGGCATCTGGTCACTATCCCCACGGCATTGGCCATCTCCGAGCTGGCCACCAACAAGCGGGTCGAGGGTGGGGGCGAGTACTTTATCATTTCCCGCTCGTTTGGCCTGAATATAGGGGCAACCATCGGTATCGCCCTTTATTTGTCGCAGGCCATTAGTGTAGCCTTCTATGTGATTGCCTTTACCGAATCGTTCGAGCAGCTTTTCAACATTGCCAAATACAACTGGGGGCTCGATCTGCCGCGGCAGGTGGTCAGTCTGCCGGCCATGGCCATCCTGGCGGCTTTAATCCTGACCAAGGGTGCCAATATGGGCGTGAAGACCCTTTATGTGATTGTTGGCATCCTGGCCGTTTCGCTGGGGATGTTTTTCATCGGCACAACCGATTATGCCGAAAACGCCACCTTTAGCCTGGCCTCGGCCGATTTGCGCAATATGGATCAGTTCTTCTTTATTTTCGCCATTATCTTCCCGGCTTTTACCGGAATGACTGCCGGCGTAGGCTTGTCGGGCGACCTGAAGAATCCGGCCAAGGCAATTCCAATTGGCACAACGGTGGCTACCGTGGTGGGTATGATTGTCTACGTCTTTGTGTCGTGGAAACTGGCCGCCTCGGCATCGGAGGCCGATTTGCTGAACCGGCAGCTGATTATGGGCGATATAGCCATTGCCGGGAATATTGTGGTTCCCATCGGCTTGGCCGCCTCTACCATTTCCTCGGCCATTGGCTCCATCCTGGTAGCCCCGCGCACCTTGCAGGCCCTGGCGGTCGATGCCTCGTTCCCCAGTCGCAAGATAAACCTTTTTCTGGGGGCTAACGATCAAAAGGGGGAACCTCAAAAGGCGACCATCATTACCATCGTTATTGCCTTTGTTTTTGTTGCCTTGGGAAATGTAAATGTGGTTGCCCGGATCATTTCCATGTTTTTTATGGTCACTTATGGTTCGCTCTGTCTGATCTCGTTTTTAAATCATTTTGGTTCATCGCCCTCTTACCGTCCTTCCTTCCGGTCGCGCTGGTATTTCTCGCTCATCGGTTTTATAACAGCGCTTTATGTGATGTTTAAAATTGATACGGTGTATGCGTTGGTGGCTCTCATGGCCATTGCTATCATTTACCTGGTGGTCGATTACTACCATAAGGATCGCAAAGGCCTGGAGATTATCTTCACCAACTCGATCTTTCAGTTGAACCGCTCGATGCAGGTTTTTCTGCAAAAGGCCCGTAAACGAAGCTCCTTCAAGGAATGGCGCCCCAGCTCGATTTGTATTACCGATCGCAGTTTCGACCGCAAACATGCCTTCCGGCTGCAAAACTGGCTGGCCTATAAATACGGCTTCGGAACCTACATTCATTTTATGGAAGGTTATTTTTCGAAAGCCGCCAATATGGAAGCCCGCAAAAACCTGGAGTCGCTGATTAGTCAGTTCGACCGGATTGAAAGTCATGTGTATGTCGATACCATCATCTCGCCATCGTTTACCTCGGCCATTGCACAAGCCATACAGCTGCCGGGAATTGCCGGGATGGAAAACAACATGTTGATCTTCGACAGCGATGTGGAGGACTCGGTGAGCCTGGAGCGCATCATCGATAATTATGCCCTGGTGAACGCCGGCGGCTTCGATGTGCTGATCCTGCGAACCGGGAAACGTAAAATCGACACCAAAAGTGACATCCACGTTTGGCTGCAACGAACCGACGAGCACAATGCCAACCTGATGATTCTGCTCGGCTTTATCATTGGCGCCCATCCCGACTGGAAGAAAACCAATATCAAGATTTTTGAGGTGGCAACACCCGAGAACATCGAAAAAAGCAAGGTTGAACTGCAAGAGCTGATTACCAAAGGTCGTCTGCCCATCACCTTGAAAAATATTGAGATCCTCGAAGAAAAGCCCGGCGTCGGTATCCGCGAAATGATTAATGAACGCTCGGTAGATGCCGGCCTGGTGATTACCGGCTTTCGCGGCGACCACTTGAAACACGACGGCCGCAAAATTTTTGAAGGCTTCGAAAGTAACGCCGTGCTGTTTGTCAACAGCCACGACGAAAAGGCAATTGAATAGGGGAGAGCGATGGGCGGGTGGAAGACACAGCGTGATGAATGTGGTTCCGGAAGGCATTCACTGATAGTTTCGCACGTCTCGGCGGAGCCGAGTACATTAAGCCGGCCTGATATTATCCTTTTGTAATAAGCTTTGTTTGCCCGATGGGCTTCTTGGCCTCTTTCGGGCTATTTATTATTTTTGAGCCCGATGAACGACCGCGAATCAGAGATTTTGCTGCAACTGAAAGCTGGGGAGGAGAAGGGTTTTCGGGCATTGTTTGAGTTGTATTACACGCCGCTCTGCGTGTTTGCGCTCAACTATGTCGATTCGTTTGAGAAGGTGGAGGATATTGTCCAGGAAGTTTTTATCAATTTCTGGGAAAATCAGAAAGCCAACCAGCTGAAAAGTTCCCTGCGTAGCTATCTTTTTACAGCGGTACGTAACAACTTGCTTTACGATTTGCGAAGCTCCAGCCGCTACCGACACGAGGCCATTGATGCCCGCTTTGAACTGGCTGACGATGTGTTGGACGATCAGTCGGAGCTGGAAGAAAAAAAGCAGCAGATTTATCAGCAGCTGGAGCAACTCTCGCCACAGGCCAGGGCGGTGTTCGAGCGGCTGGTATTCCGAAATATGAAATACAAAGAAGTGGCCAGTGAACTGGGCGTGTCGGTCAATACGGTTAAAACAACCTTTGCACGAACCCTCAAACGGCTGCGAAGTTCCTTCGACCTGATTCTCGTCATCCTGTTGAGTTCCCTTTAACCTTTTAGGTTATCCAGTCGCAGATTGTCAGTTGTCAGATTCTCGGATGTTCGGATTACTGGACTGACAAACAAATGACAATAATTGACAACCAATGACTTCTTATGACTCATTATTCCACGATAAGGGCGCTTTTCCCAACATTGTAGGATCAGGAGGGAGCTCCGAGCTACAAAGATGACACCGCTACGCGGCTTTCACGATGCTGTAGCCCAGCTTGTTGAATCGTTGAGCTACGACTTATTGTTGACTTTGAATTTCCAATAACCAATATTCAAGATCGACTAGCCATAAGGGAGCCGAACCAATACTCCTCTTTCCAATTGTAATTGGTAAATTGTCCCTGGCAGCGACTGGCTCCTGGCTCCTGGATTGTCGGATATCCGGTTGTCCTTGTTGTCCTGTTGTCTGGTTATCGTCCAATAACAGTATCAACGAGCAGGGAAGACGCTCTATCTACGAAGAGGGATTGGGAGCCGGCTGGCCGTTTTATCTGTGGTGAGAGGCGAACCGCAAGCTCAAAGCAATCCCGGAGGGATGACATTTGGGTAGCTTTGGCATGTCCGTGGGCAAAATTCCGTCCCTACGGGACGGTACAATCTACCTCAGATCTTTAGTGCTACCCAAATATAATGGCTAAAGCCATTGCTGAGATGAAATGAAAACCCGTCCGGTAGGACAAGGTTCCTCTTTTATACACATTAGAATTGACGGAACACTCGCTTAAGCGTCGAAAAAGGAACTTTCCGAAAAAACATTCATGATTCCCGGGAATCACCAACAGGAATGAAAGTGTAGGGTTTTTTGACGATGCTGTTGTCGTTGTTGTCACAAGTTGTCGGGTTGCCATCCCCAAAAGCATTAACCAGCAAGAAGGTCTTCTGATCAATGAGAAAAAGTTGGGAATCGGTTGGCCTATTTTTATTGAGACCGAAATCAAACGAAAAGCTTAGTGAATCCGGGAAGCTCCGACGCGAGTCGGAGATCACCCGGTTGAACTTAGCTTTTCGGCAGATGGCGGTTGCAGATAAAAATCAGCCATGACTTTTTTGTTTCGTTTTTGTGTCACTACAAAAATGAAACCCCGTCCGGTTGAACAAAAGATCCGAATTAATCAAAAGCAGGAGTGAAAAACAGCTCGGGTTGGGGCAACGCACATCAATACAGCTTTCTATAAAAGAAGCCTGACTCCAGGCTCAAGCTGAACCGCTATTTAAAGCTTCCCCGATGCGGTTGAAAACCGCATCACCCGAAGTGGCTTTCAGAAAAAAAGCAGATGATTCGGAGGGAATACCTTTGCGACTCGGCGTCTTGGCATTCATCGACTTTTACCGAAAACTGGGTCAGGAAATCAATCTGAAAGAATAATTCGTCAATTTTCGATAACAGTCTGGTTTGTTCCTGTTTTGTTGGCTGGTTGTCTGGTTTGTCAAAGCACGCTAAATTAAGGTATTACAAATATCTGACAGTCTGAAGTCTGAAAATCCAATGATCTGTTGATAAAGAAAAGTGTAATTAAAAGTGAAAAAAATGACGAGATGTGTCACCCATTTTTAATTTTTTGCATCTGTATTGTAATTGAAGCGTTAATTTTTAGAATTATTGATTTGTGAGACATATCGAGGAAGAACAAATTATAGAATGGGCGGCTAAGTACCATGGCGGGGGAAAGTTTAGTCCCCAAGAGGTTGAGGCACTGGAAAACTGGCTGGCAGAGGATCCTGCCAATGTGGAGCGTTTTTCAGCCTTCCGTAAGCAGTATTGCGAGCTGCGGCAACTTGCTTTTACCGAGGTAGTTGACGAGGATCGTGCCTGGCAAAAGGTACAGCAGGCTATCCGTAAGCCGGTTCGTCGCCTGGTTCCGCAGTGGGCTTATTACGCCGCTTCGGTATTGCTGCTGCTCGCGGCCTCGTTGTTTTGGTTGCAATACCAGCAGCAAAACGATCCGGTTCCGCAGACCGGCTTCGATCAGCTGGCCGAAATCGGTAGTCCCAAAGCTACGCTTATCCTGGGCGATGGTTCGGAAGTTAATCTGACCGATCAGCAGGAGCAGTCGTTTAGCGAAAGCGATGGTACCGAAATCCGTAAAGATGAAAAAAATAACCTGAGCTATACCGGCGCGGCCGAGAGCGGGGAGCTGATCTATAACACCATTAGCGTGCCACGTGCCGGCGAGTTTAGCTTAAGTTTGGCCGATGGCACCAAAGTGTGGCTGAATGCCGACAGCCAGTTGCGCTACCCGGTTCGTTTTGGCGCTCAAACACGCGAAGTATTCCTCATTGGTGAAGCCTATTTTGAAGTTTCCCACCGCGACGACCAACCGTTTGTTGTGCATGTTAATGATACCAAAGTCAGGGTGCTGGGCACCAAGTTTAATGTTTCGGGTTATGCCAGCCAGGCCTTCATTGCCACCACCTTGGTTGAGGGGAGTGTACAGGTGGGCTACCTGACCGATGATGTGCTGCTTCGTCCGGGGCAGCAGTCGGTGGTGAGCAAAGGAGTTGATGGCATTGCCGTGCAGGAAGTTGATGCCAGCATTTATACCTCGTGGATTAATGGGGTGTTTGAATTTGAAAATGCCGATTTGCAATATTTATGCAACCAGCTTGCCCGCTGGTACAATGTTGATTTCTTTTTTACCCAGCCCGATTTGAAGGAAATCCGGTTTACCGGCGCCTTTAAACGCGATCAGAGCATCAACTATGCCATTGGCTTGATTGAGCAGCTTACGAAGGTGAACTTCCGGGTAGAAGGCAACCAGATTATTATAGAAAAATAAAAGCAGGAAATAGGGTCAGTATTTCCTGCTGTTTTAATAAAGGCGCATTGCCCTGAAGCAATGCAACCAAAAACCTCAATAACAAAAGTATGAAAAAAAGACACTGGTGGAAGGGATATCCCCGTTCCATTCGAAAGCTTTTGCTTGTCGCAAAGCTTAGTTTGATGCTAGTCCTTCTTTTAAACCTGCACGTTAGCGCTGCTGCGCTGCTGCAAACGGTGCAGATTAAAAGCAAGGGAGTTGCGGTACGTACTGTGCTGAAAGAGTTAAAAAAACAAACAGGTTTTTACATCATGTTTAACGAAAAGGACATTGATAAAAACCTGACAGTGGCGGTCGACATTCAGGATGCAAGCCTGGAGCAAGCCCTGGATGCTATTCTGGAAGGGCTCCCTTTGCAGTACAACATTGTTGACGACTATGTGCTGATTACTCACAAACCCAAGGAGAAGGCTGCTCCCCGGCCCCAAAAGCAAGAGCAGGAACAAAAGGTAAAGCTTCAGGGGGTGGTGACCGACGATAAAGGAGAGCCACTGCCCTTTGCAGCTATTCGGTTGAAAGACACAACAATCGGGACGATATCGGATGTGAACGGTGAGTTCACCTTCGAGTTCGACCGCGACAAAGGGGCTGTTATTGAAGTGTCGAGCATGGGCTATATCACCCGCGACATTCCCTATGAGGGGCAGCTGGCGCTTCATGTTAGCCTGGAAACATCGGTTTCGGATTTGAATGAAGTGGTGGTTGTCGCTTACGGAACCCGGAAAAAAGGAACCATTACCGGTTCGGTATCGACCGTGAAGGCCGATAAGATGGAGAACATTCCGGCAGCAAGTTTCGACCAGGCCCTGCAGGGACAGGCTCCCGGCCTGATGGTAACGTCCAACTCGGGTGAGCCCAGTAAGGCCGCCGTGTTCCAAATTCGGGGAACCAACTCGCTGAGTTCGGGAACAGCTCCCCTGTTCATTCTGGATGGTCTGCCCATTAGCAGCGCCGATTTCAATGCCATCAGCCCGAACGATATTGAATCGATCTCGGTTTTGAAGGATGCTTCGTCGACCTCTATTTACGGGGCCCGTGCTGCCAATGGGGTGGTGGTGATTACCACCCGCCGCGGAAGGGAGTCGGGAGGCGCTAAAGTGACGGCTCGTGCGCAGTTGGGTTTCTCGAACCTGGCGCAAAACGACTGGACGCTGATGAATACCGCCGAGCGCATTCAGTATGAAAAAGAAATTGGTATGGATGCCGGGCAGGACTACGATGCCCTGTCGCAGATCGACATCAACTGGCTGGATATGGTGTTTAATAACAACGCGCCGCTGCGTAACTACGAGCTTTCGGTGAACGAAGCAACCGAGAAGAGCAATTATTTCATCTCGGGAGGCTACTACGATCAGGAAGGGATCGCTACGGGATCGAATTTCACGCGTTACAACTTTCGCGCAAATATGGAGACCAAAGCCAAGCAGTGGCTGAAGTTGGGAACCAATACCATGATGGCTTACGAGGAAATTGAACAGGCCGACGAAGGGCAGTATGCCTTATACACGCCAATTTCGGCAACACGTTTTATGTTGCCTTACTGGAATCCGTACCAGGAAGATGGCAGTTTGGCATCGGAAAGTGATGGCAGCTGGAAAGGAACGGGTCAAAACCCGTTGGAGTGGATGCAAAACAACCCGCTGACCTATAAAAAATACAAAGCGATCTCGACCTTTTTTGCTGAGTTGAGCCCTGTAGAGGGATTGGTGATCCGCTCGCAGTTGGGCGCCGATTTCTCACACACAACCGGCTACATGCAGTCGTTTCCGAGCTACAGCCCAAACAACGGATCGGGGAGTGCCGGACGTAATTCGTCGGATATTTTGAACCTGACCATCACCAACACGGTGAACTATCGTTTTAAGGCCGATGATATCCACGCCTTCAATTTTATGGTTGGCCAGGAAGGGGTCGACTATCACTCTGAAGCATTTCAGGTGGTTAGTCGCGGACAAACCAACGATCAATTAACCAACGTGTCGTCCGGAACGCGAGCTTCATCCTGGGGCGATTCAACCAGCGAGTACAGCTATATGTCGTTCTTTGGCCGCGGCGAGTACAACTACGACTCGCGCTACTTTGTGGACCTGTCGGTTCGTAGCGATGCTTCATCGCGCTTTGGAAAAGCCGGCCGTTGGGCAACATTTTGGTCGGTAGGCTTGATGTGGAACATGATGCAGGAAAACTTTATGGCCAACAATAAATGGCTGAGCAATGCCCAGCTGTCGTTAAGCACCGGTACTTCCGGCAACTCGGCTATTCCGAATTACGATCACCTGGCCCTGGTTGGCGGAGGCCTTAACTATGGCGGAGAAAGCGGTATTGCGCCTTTGCAACGTGGTAACGAGTCGTTGGGCTGGGAGCAGTTGTGGGTTAGTAACCTGGCGCTGCATCTGGGATTCCTGAACCGCATTAATTTGGATGTTGAACTCTACAATAAGCGAACAACCAATATGTTGATGGAAGTTCCGGTGTCGATGGCTGACGGTGGTTTTGGTTATCGTTGGGATAATGTTGGCGCCATGGTTAACCGTGGGGTGGAAGTAGCCGTTAATGCAGCTGTTTTGCGCACAAAAGACTTCAACTGGAATGTGAATGCCAACATTTCCTATAACCACAACGAAATTACCGAGTTGTACAACGGACTGGACGAGTACGAAATTTCGAGCACCGGAACCAAGTTTGTCGTTGGTCACTCGGCCAACGAATTCTACATTAACCGTTACGCCGGGGTGAATCCGGTCAATGGCGATGCCCTGTGGTACACCAAGGATGGTGAAATCACGAATGAATATAGCGAGTCGGACAAAGTGATGATCGGTAAAAGCTTTACGGCTCCCTGGCAAGGTGGTTTTGGCACGGCACTGTCGTGGAAAGGCTTGACACTGAGCGGTCAGTTCAGCTGGGTGTGGGATCGCTGGATGTTTAACAACGACCGTTTTTTCGAAGAAAGCAACGGCCTGTATGCCGCCTACAACCAATCGGAGCGGCTGTTGTACGACCGCTGGAAGAATCCCGGTGATCTGACCGATATTCCGCGTCATGGTGTAGCCCCACAAATGGATTCGCGCTTTTTGGAGGACGCTTCATTTCTGCGCCTGAAAAATGTAAGCCTGAGCTATTCGCTGCCCGAGAAATATCTGGCTAAAACCAAATTCTTCAGTGCAGCCAGGGTATACGCGCAGGGCCAAAACCTGTGGACTTTAACCAAGTTCAGCGGTCTTGACCCCGAATCGACATCGAATGTTTATAAGGCCCAGTATCCGGCATCGCGTCAGTTTACCTTAGGCTTGGAGGTTTCATTCTAAAAAACACCACAATGATGATAAAACAGATAAAGCGATTAATAGTATGGGCAGCCGTCGGCCTAATGGCGACTTCCTGTCTGGACAAATACCCGGAAGATGCTATTCCGGCGAGCGAGGGAATGACAACGGTTGACGAGGCCAACCAGATTGTTCTCGGCATCTATTCGGCCTATAAAAGTTCGGCCCTTTACAGTGGCTACCTCACCTTGCTGCCCGATTTGCAGTCGGATCTGGCTTATGCCGTGCAGGGATATTCGAATACCTACGGCGACATCTGGCGCTGGGATATTTTGTCGACCAACAGCGAGATTGAAGCGGTTTACCAGCAGTTGTATGTGGTGATTGGCCGTTGTAACTACTTTTTGGAAAACGTAGATAAAATTGCCCAAAATACCGTTGATGATGATGAGCTGGCCCGGCTGGATTTATACAAAGGCGAGGTTTATTTTGCCCGCGCCCTGGCTTATTCGGAGTTGATTAAATCGTTCTGCAAGGCTTACGACCCGGCAACAGCAGCTCAGGAGTTAGGCGTTGCCCTGGTTTCGAGCTATTCCAACGCCGGACGTCCGACTCGGGCTAGCCTGGAAGATTCGTATCAGTTTGTACTGAATGATTTGGACGAAGCAGCTCTGTACTTGCAGTTGGATGACGATAATACCGATGTGCTTTACAATACCGGTTATTTTACCATTGGTGCCGTGAATGCCTTGTATGCCCGGGTGTACCTGTATATGCAGGACTGGCAGAAAGCGGTGGATTATTCGTCGAAAGTCATCGACAGCAAGAAATATTTCCTGTCGAGTGTAAATCAGAGTTCGTCGGATGCCAATTTCAATGCTTATGAATATATGTGGCAATACGATGCGTCGACCGAAATTATCTGGAAGGTGCAGTTCGAGGTGAGTTCGTATGGTGGCCGTTTGGGGCAGGTATTTTTGAACTACGACTACTCGTCGTACAAACCCGACTATGTGCCGGCCCGCTGGGTGCTGGAGCTGTACTCGGGAACAGACCTGCGTTACGATGCGTTTTTTGCAACGATGACCACCGGTTACAGCCACGGATTGAGATATCCGCTGTTGATCAAATATTTTGGTAATCAAAATTTCCTGGCCAGCAACATTCTGCATGTTAACATGCCCAAGCCTTTCCGCCTGTCGGAACAATACCTGATTCGTGCCGAGGCCTACTGTAACCAGGGAGCCGCAGGAATTAGCAAAGCGGCTAAAGATCTGGCTACCTTGGGCAATGCCCGCTATTCGTCGTACGGCTCCAGCTCGTTGACGGCCTCCAACTGGCAGCAAGTAATTGAAGAGGAACGCGTACGCGAATTGTATATGGAAGGCTTTCGCCTGAACGACCTGAAACGCTGGGGCAAAGGCTTTGAACGCGAAGCGCAGACGGCAACTGTTGCTCCGGGAAACAGCCTGGAAATAAAAGCATCGAACCCGCTTTTTGTGTGGCCTATCCCGCAGCACGAGCTGGAGTCGCCTGATGCCGATATTCAACCCAATGAAAGCAATAAATAAGAAAAAAGGATTGTAATGAAATTAATACAAACAGGAATAGCAATACTCTTTGCGCTGATGGTCGCCCTGACGGGCTGCGACTCGTCGGCCGACCGGGTGGTGTACGACGGACCTGAATATGTGATGTTCGCCGATACCTTAACATATTTCCCGGTATCCAACAGCGAGGATTATCTGGAGTTGAACCTGGGCTCGACCGTGGCTTGCCCTTACGACCGGACCTATGCTGTTGAAGTGGATGATGCCAACAGCACGGCCGTGGAAGACTATCATTTTGTGATCGAGTCCAACTCGGTGACCATTAAAGCCGGCGAACGCTCCGCGAAATTCCGGATCAAGGGAATTTATGAGCATATCGATATGCTGGAAAGCTTGTCGGTCAGCTTCAACCTGATTGCTGACGAAGCGGAACAATGGGACTTGTACGGCACTAAAACACGGGTGCAGATCATGAAAGCCTGTCCTTTCGATCTGAATACCTTCACCGGATATTGTAAGCTTACATCAACTTACTACTCCGATTACATGACGTCGACAGACATGCGACTGCTTGAGACGGAAGCTGCCGATGATGATTTGTCGGTTGTGTTGCACGACTTCTATTACGATGGCTACGATCTGACCATCAGTTTTGATCCGACAAACCCGCTGGAGCCATTTGTAAGCATGGACGATCAGTTGCTGGGAAGCACGGCTGAAGCTTTTGGTACGGTGTACGGAAACGGTGAGCTGATGATTGGACAGCCTTCGGCTTATATCTCCTACTATAACGTTTGTCAGCAGTTTGTGGTGCTGTATGTGACCGTTTATGTTGAAAATGTTGGTACGGTAGGAACTTACGTGAATGTACTGGAATGGATCAGCGACCAGGAAGCTGAGCAACTCAAAAAAGAAGGATATTAAAACATGAACGATATGAAAGATTTTAAATATTTTTTCCGTTTTCTGACAGTTGCCCTTTATATCGTTGTGCTGGCATCCTGTAGCAACGATGATGAGGAGCCTGCGTTGACCTTTCCGTCTGTGCAGCAAGTGGATTGCCTGGTCGGCGACCAGAAGCAACTGAGCTTCGAGGCCGGCGCCGACTGGTCGTTAACCTCATCGGCGTTGTGGTGTACCTTTGTGGTGGACGATGAGGCCGTGTATTCGTGCAACGGAACGGCGGGCGCACAAACCGTGAGCATCCGCATTAACGATGATGCAACCAGCCCATTGAAAAGTTATAAGGCTGAATTAACGCTGATTATGGGAAATGAGCGTCAGGTTATTTTCGAATTGACCCGCCCCGACACCGGTTACGAGCTGAAGGCCTTCGATGCCGAGCAAGACTTGGTTTATAACGCGGAAAACCCTTTTGAACAAAGCTACGCGGGCACAACAGCTTTTGCAGTTACGGCCAACGCCGACTGGGTTGTTGAAGCCAGCGAGAGCATCGACCTGAGCGAAACAAACAACTATGGCTATGCGGGCGATGTGGTGAGCATTCAGCCTCGTTTAAAAGAAGGGCTGCAATACCGCAAGGCCGCCTGGGATGAGGAGCTGTTGTTTAAAAATGCCGATGGTGTGCTGATTGGCCGCCTGCCGGTACATTACGATGGTATGCCGGCCGACAAGGTTGAGTTCAGCAACACCAAACCCTTTGCCGACGAGATTGCTTTTGCCTACAACGGCTACAGTTACGTTTGGCAGGATCAGGATGGTTATGCCCCCATGCCGCTGAGCGTTGCTGCGCGCAACGACGACTATCAACTGGTTTACGTTGATTATGTGCGTGAAATAAACGAGATGACCTGGCAATACGAATTCACCTGTACCCGTATGTCCGATGAGAGCAGTTGGATTTTTGCCGACGACGACCAGGCCGGTGAGCTTTCGGTTTATATGTCGATGAATGAAGGGATGGCACGTAGCGCTTATCTGATGGTCTTCCCGCGGGTCGTTTACGAAAGCCTCGAAGCAGATTTCGACAATCTGGTGTTCTCAAGCGAGGAAGGAGTTGTGTCGGAATATTCGCAGTATGTAGCGGGAACATTCACCCAGGAAGGGAATCCCAAGTTTACTCGTGGTTTCACCTTTGCCGACATGAATGGAGATCCGCTGTACGATGCTTGGGGTGAACCCATTGAAGCCATTTCGTATATGGATGCCATTGGCGATATGAGCGAAGATGAGCTGATTGCACAGTACGGAACATCCAACGTGTACATTCTGGCCTTGCCGCTGACCGTACCTTACGATGCGATTATTACCAAACCCAACGGATATACCGGTTACTACCTTCAACCCGTAGCCATGAACTACTGGGACGGAGTTGATGTAATGATGTGGAGTATGCTGGAGACGATGATCGCGGGAATTGGCGAATCAACCAGTGGCGACAGTCCTTTGACGATTGCCTTTTACGATGATATGGGCGAAACGTATGCGGTGCTGATGGTTATCCGTTATTAATTGATTCAAGAATAAAATATTTTCCGATTATGAAATCTAAAATATTAGCAATAAAAACGCTTTTTCTCTTCAGTCTGGTGCTGTCCCTAAGCCTCGGCTTGGGTGGCTGTTCCGACGACGACGAGGCGTTGCAGGTGGAATACGGCTATGCGCAATTTAAGCTGTTTAAAAGCGCATCCTACAAAAAGCTGGCGAGTACGGGGAGCAACGAACTGGATTACTTGGGCCAGGCCGAGAAAATGAAAATTGTAATGACCAACAACCAGGATGGCTCAGAGCTTATTCAAACTGTTGGCTTAAATCAGCTGGGCGATGATGCCGAACAGGGGCTGCGCAGCGAGAAGCTCAAACTGATGGCCGGGAGCTATACGGTTGTCGGTTTTTACCTCTATCAGATCGAAGGACAGGAATTGACCCTGGTGCTCTCGGGCGAACCAGAGGAACCAACGGTTATCGATGTTGTCGGCGGAGGGCTGTGTGTGAAAGATCTTCCGGTGAAGGTGGTATCGCGCGGAAAGCTGCAATTTTCGTTGAAGAAAAATTTTGTTGCCGACACCAAAAGCGCCGACAACGCCGACCGCTACCGTTTCGACGAAGTGGCTTATGCAACGCTTTATGTGCAGAATGAATTTACTATGGCAGAGGAAGTCTTTGAGATGGTTCCGTTTGAATATGCGGAGAAACTGAGCGAAGACGGTGTTTTGTATGCTGTGGCAACAAGCGACTCGATCTTTACGGTTCGTGCAGGTAGTTATAGCGTTGTCAGCTATGTTTTGTACGACAAAAGTAAGAAAATGGTGGATGGTGACCGTGTTCTGCTGGATGGCAGTTTTCAGATTGCCGATAATCAGCAAACATCGGTTGATGTGGCGGTTAACCTGTATCCTTCGGCAGCTTATATTCAGGACTATATCGCACTGCGCCGGATTTGGGAGGCGCTGGACGGCGAAAACTGGAGCTACGACGATATTGGCTACAGCAAGGGAACCAACTGGGATTTTAATAAAGATATTGACTTGTGGGGTCAACAGCCCGGCGTTAGTATCGACAGCAGAGGGCGGATTGTGAACCTGAACCTGGGCTCCTTTGGGCCGAAGGGACGTGTGCCCGACGAAATTGGCCAGCTCACCGAGCTGAAGATCCTGACCTTGGGAACCCACTCCGACCGCGTGGGGGGCAATATGCCTGAGCAATGGGACGAGGCCGGAACTGCTGCTCAAAAGCAAGCCTGGCGCGACGATTATTACAACCGTTTCATTAAAAAGGATGTACGGGCTAGTTTTTCGGAGCCTTTACAACTGGCCTTCGATCTGAAAGCCGAGGAAGACGGAAAAGCAGGCCTTGCATCGGCGAGTCCGCTGATTTCGCGTAAAGATGTGCAGCCGGGCGTTTTCACCAATGGCATTACGGGAATTTCCAGTGAGATTTCGAAACTCACCAAGTTGCAACAGCTGTTTATTGCCAACGGAAAGTTTGCCGACTTCGAAGAAGGGACCGATTTTTCACAAATGGAAGATCTGACCGATGTGGAATTCTACAATTGTCCCCTCATGGAAGCCTTGCCCGAAGCTTTGTTCACCATGCCGAATGTTGAGTTGCTTAACCTGGCCACTAACCCGCAGATCGAAGCTGCTGTTCTCGAACAGGGATTGGATCAGCTGGCACAATCAGCTACGGCTTCCAAATTGCAGATTCTTTATTTGGGCAATAACCGGTTGACCACCTTGCCCGAGAGTTTCCGAAACTTCAAAAAACTGGGTAAGCTGGACTGTAACAATAACCAGATCCGGACGATTCCGGCCTTCGGAAAGGACGTTAACCTGGTGCAGTTAACCATGGATTATAACCAAATTACGGAGATCCCCAATATTGATGGTTATTTCTGTGGCTACGATGATGTGGAGACTTTCTCCTTTGCTCATAATAAGCTGACGGTATTTCCCAATATCTTCGATGCCAAATCGGTCTACGGAATGTCGACTGTTGATTTCTCGTACAATCAGATTGCTGAGTTCGAAGGAGGTGATGATTTCCGCGGTATTCATGTGGGCACCTTGTCATTGGCCGGTAACCAACTGAAAACATTCCCCGCGATTTTCTTCCAGACCAACTCCATTATTGGCGCTTTGGGACTAAGCGGTAACGGCATGGAATCGTTCCCCGATGGATCGCTGAAAGGTGAATATACCTATTTTTTGGAGTCGCTTGATCTGTCGTACAATAAATTGACGGAGCTGCCCGTGGAGTTTCTCGCCTCAACATTGCCCTACTTGTATGGTCTTGATTTAAGTAATAACCGTTTTTCTTCGTTCCCTTACGGGCCGCTTAATATATCGCGTTTAACAGTTTATGCACTGAGGAATCAACGCGATGAAAACGGTAATCGCACCCTGCGCGAATGGCCGGTCGGCATCAGTACTTGTCCGAGCTTGAGAGCTTTTTATATGGGAGGTAACGACCTGCGGAAGATCGATGATACCATTTCGCCCAGCATCTACATTTTTGAGATTAAGGATAACCCCAACATTTCCATCGATATGTCGGATGTGTGTGCCTACATTGGAGCGGGATATTACATTTTGGTTTACGACCGCACACAGGATATTCGTGGTTGTGACTATCTGGATTTAGACTAAAGGCTTGGTAGTAATGAAAAATACATTGAATATGAAATTGTTATTTAAAATAGCTTGCTGCCTGTGTGTCGGGTTTTATCTGATTACGGCATGCAACGACGACAATGAACTTGCCGTGTCGGGCTTTTCGTTGGGAACCAAGGAAATAACCCTGGGAGCTACAGGTGGTGCCGAGACTGTTCGTGTGGCCTCGGCAACCCAATGGACCGCTAAGGCAGACCAACCGTGGGTGAAAGTGATACCTGCCAACGGGGTGGGCGAGATTGACTGCGAAATCGTGGTCGACACGACCTTAACCAATGAGCTGCGTAATGCCGTGGTTACTTTCATTCCCGAAAACCAGGGGCGCCAGGATTTGTTGGTGCACCAAACCGGTTACGGAAAAGTGATTGGCCTGAATGAGCCTACGCAGGAGATTGCCAATATGGGCAAGTACGGCGAACGCTTTTTTGACCTGTCGGTGACCACCAATGTGGCCTTTAAAGTGCTCATCCCCGAAGAGGCCCAAGAGTGGATCTCGCTGGATGAGGAACCCTCGCTTAGCTTCGACAAAGGAGCACGTCCGCAAACAACAAAGCTGCGTTTCAACTGGAAGATGAATACCACGCCCCAAGAGCGGATCGCTGCAATTGAATTTCTTCCGTTAAATGAGGACGATGTGCTCGAAGACGAGGCTGTGCTGACGGTAACCCAGCAGGCAGCGCCCGAAATTGAGGACAACCGCGCCGGTGACTCACTGGCCATGGTCATCATTAAGGAAAAACTGCAATCGATGATTAGCTGGGATATGAACGAAAAAATCGATTTCTGGAATGGCGTTACCCTGTGGGAGAAAACCGATGAAGGTGTACAACCCGAGTGGGTGGGGCGCGTCCGCGGACTCGATATTCGGCTGTTCAACACCAAGGAGAGTTTGCCCGACGAATTGGGAAAACTAACATATCTGGAGACGCTGGTACTTTACGGTAATTCCAACCGTCATCTGTTGCCCGAAACCTTGTACATGGGCACGGCCCTGGCCAATCTGGAACACCTGAAACATCTGACTATTTCGTCTTATGGGATAACAACGATTGACCCGTCAACCGAACTCACCAAACCCAAGGAAACCCTGGAGAGCTTAAACCTGAGGGGTAATAACTTCACTTCGCTGCCTTATGCTATCAGCAGCTACAATTTCCCGAAACTGACAAGTTTGAACCTGGGGGGTATGCGCCGATACGATACGCGTAAAGATCTTCGCGACGATGTGTGGCAAACCAGCTGGGGGATGCGCATCGATGCGTCAAGTTTAACCAGTTTGTTTCGTTGGGATGCGTTGAAACATCTCTCGCTTTCGTATGGTTACATTTACGGTGAACTGCCTGAGATGAAGGGGTGGAGTGCCCGCTATTATACGGCCGAGCAAATTGCAGCGAACGACACCCTGAATAGTGCCTCGCCCGAGAATAAGCAACGCCTGATGACGGAGATTCCCTGCGTGTTGCCAAACTTGGAAAGCCTGAACCTGAACCTGAACTTTTTAACGGGCAAGCTGCCGGACTGGTTGTTGTATCATCCGCGTCTGACACTTTTCGACCCGTATACGTTAGTTTTCACGCAGGAAAATGGTTATGACCGTCAGGGACAGGTGCCCGGCTTTACCAATGAGCCGGACGATTTGGATTATTACTACGAGTTTTACCCGGCTGCTAAACCTCAAATAACAGAATAGATGATGATGAAAAAAATATATTTGTTACCCTTGCTCGCTCTGGGCTTGTTTGTTGCATCGTGCAGCGACAACAGCATTGTTGCCGAACTCAACGATTCGGATGGCAAGTTGGCTCCGGTGATTGATGTGCCGGTAGGCGCCAAACAAGGCGAGCTTCTGATTAAATTTAAAGCATCAACCCTGGCGGCTACGGAGCCGGGGCAGCTGAAATCGGCCCGCATTAACCGGACTGCCCTGGGCTGCCTGGCGGTGGATACGGTGCTGACCCGCATTGGAACCAGCAAGCTCGAACGTGTGTTCCCGGTTGACCAGCGTACCGAGGCCCTGACACAGGAAACAGGCCTGAGCCAGTGGTATGTGGTCCGGTTCGACGAGAATACCGACCTGCAGCAGGTGGCCAATAGTTTTGCTGCCCGCGGCGAGGTTGAAAAAGTTCAGTATAGCCGTACCATTCAACGTTCGTACCAGCCCGGCATACGGGCAACCAGCCCCGGTGCCGCCACGCAGGCAGCGCTGGATGGAAGTAACAATACCACCGCTTTCTTTAACGACCCCGGTTTAGCTGCTCAATGGGGCTATGTGAACAAGGGCCGTTTGTTGCCCTATGGTACACTCAACAGTTTTGGTGAGCAAATTGTGCAGGCCGTTCAGGGCGTGGACGTGGGCTGTGAGCAAGCCTGGGAACTATGTACCGGCGACCCGTCGGTAATTGTTGCGGTCATGGATGAAGGGGTGATGTGGAACCACCCCGACCTGAAAGCCAATATGTGGGTGAATGAAGGGGAAGTGTACGGTTCGGACGAAGATGCCGATGGTAACGGTTACGCCGGCGACCGCTACGGTTATAACTTTGTGGACGATATCGGGATAATCAGCTTTAACGGAACCTACGACACCGGGCATGGAACCCACGTTGCCGGAACCATTGCCGCTGTAAACGGAAACGGGCTCGGCGTATCCGGTATTGCCGGGGGCGACGGAACAGCCAACAGCGGCGTGAAAATCATGTCCTGTCAGGTGTTTGCGGGCGCCGGTGGCGTGTCGATGTACGAAGAAGCGAAAGCCATTAAATATGCTGCCGACAACGGAGCGGTGGTGTTACAGTGTAGCTGGGGCTACAACTCGGGGCTGGCCAACATGTTGATGTATACGCCGGGATTTACCGAAGATGGCGATTGGGTAGACGGTGCTCCCCTTGAAAAAGAAGCGATGGACTATTTCATCCATAATGCCGGTTCGCCCAATGGGGTGATTGACGGTGGTATTGTGGTGTTTGCCGCCGGTAACGAGTATGCAGCGATGGCCGGATATCCGGGGGCTTATCCCGATTATATCTCGGTAGCTGCCGTTGCTGCCGATGGAACGCCGTCGAGCTATTCCAACTACGCAGCCGGGGTAAGAATTGCCGCACCGGGTGGCGACAGCGAGTATCATAAATGCGACGAAGGGAAAATCTATTCGACCATTCCGCCTTTGGATGGTGAATACTATGGTTTTATGGAAGGTACCTCCATGGCTTGCCCTCATGTGAGCGGCGTGGTTGCCCTGGGACTTTCGTACGCCTCCAAGTTGCAAAAGCATTTCCGTGCGGCCGACTTCCGTCAGCTGGTTCTGCAGTCGGTGTCCGATGCCTCGCTTGAGTCCTATTTTCAGGATACCAAGACCTATTACAGCAATTACGCGTACTACGGCTCGGTGTCGCCCATGCAGATGGAGCCGGCAAACTACGCGGGCGAAATGGGCAGCGGACTGATTAATGCCTACAAATTGCTGAAAGCTGTTGAAGGCGCCGGTGTGGAACTGCGCGTTCCCAACATGTTTGTATCGGTCAACGAGCAAACCACCATTAACTATGCGCGTTTCTTTGCCGATGGTAAAAACCTGACCTTTGACTGTACCATCGAAGATACTTCGGTTGCTACGATGAGTTCGTCGGATCAGCTCAACTTTACCCTCACCGGGCTAAAGAGTGGTTCGACCAAGGCAACGGTTACCGCCAGCAACGGAACAAGCCAGGAATTTTACATTACCGTCCGCAAAACCGACGGATGGCTTTAACAGCTTGATACACCCGCAAGCTTCGGTTTGCCCTACGCAAAAAGGCATACCCTTTGAGTGGAACCGGAGCCTGCGGGAATCAACTAAATACAAATCAGTAACCCGAAAGAAAATCGATGAATATGATGTTTAAACAATTGAGGATAATAGCCGTTTTAGCACTCTTCGCTGCCTTTACTGGCTGTAGCGACGACGATGAGCCGGTGGTTGAACCAACCTTGGAGGTCAACTACGCCAATGTGGCCGGTATCTGGCAGCTGAGCGAGTGGAATGGCGAGGCCATGGATGCCGATAGCCGGTATTTTTATATCCGTCTGAGCCGCAGCCAGGAAAATGGCAGCCGCTCGTACGAAATTTATACCAACCTGAACAGCTTTGTATCCGAGTATATCAGCGGAACTTACGAGCTGAACCTGGAAGAACCAAACTTCCCGTTAATCAGCGGTACCTACGATTATACGCTGAGCACCGACGATGAATGGGCGCATCAGTTTGTGGTATCCGAGCTGTACCAGGCCTCCATGAAATGGACTGCCGAGGATGACACCGACGAAGTGCGTGTGTATAAACGTTGCGACGAAATTCCGGCCGACATTGTGGACGGAGAACGACTCTAAAACCACGGGCTTCTGCCTGTGTTAACTAAAAAGATCATGCCGGGCGTTGGAAACAATCGCGCGGCATGACTTTTTTTTGCGTGAAGGGAAATGAACGCACGAGCCAACCCGCCGATCATCAAATGGCTTTGATGCTATTTGGGACGACAGGATATATGAAAAGCCAGTGTTCAATGATAAGTCGTGAGTCATGAGACATGAGTAGCGAGGTTCTTCTTTATCTTTGATTGTCAATGAGTCATTCGGTTGTTATTCTATAGATATATAAGTCCAATATTCAGAACATCCGGTGATTTTAACCGCGGAGAGCGCAGAGAAGACGCAGAGAAATACCCCGAAACTTGTTCCGAGTTCACCTTGGGAGGGGTAAATGTTTATAGAAAAGCCTCCTCCTGATCCCGTAATGCTGGGAAAAGCGCCCTGGTCGTGGAATAAAGAGTCATAAGAAGTCATTGGTTGTCAAATATTGTCATTTGTCGTTAGTCCATAAATTTTAACCACGGAAGACTCCTAAGGATAGCTCAAAGTCCGCAAAGCGTTTAAATTGGTTATTGGAAATTGAATATTGGTGATTCACCGTCAACAATAACTCGGAACTCAACGATTTAAAAATCAGTCCTGATACAGCCGAGGGTACAGTATGGTGAAAGCCGCGTAGCGGCGTCATCTTTGTAGCTCGGAACGCCCCCTCTCGATCCCGTAATGCTGGGAAAAGCGCCTTGGTAGGTTAGTCGGAAGACAACATTGATGGTCATTTGTCGTTAGTCCATAAATTTTAACTACGAAGAACCCCAAGGATAGCTCAAAGTCCGCAAAGCGTTTAAATTGGTTATTGGAAATTGAATATTGGATATTGGTGATTCAACGTCAACAATAACTCGGAACTCAACGATTTAAAAACCAGTCTTGATACAGCCGAGGGTACAGTATGGTGAAAGCCGCGTAGCGGCGTCATCTTTGTAGCTCGGAACGCCCCCTCTCGATCCTGCAATGCTGGGAAAAGCGCTGCGGTAGGTTAATCGGAAGACATTATTGATGGTCATTTGTCGTTAGTCCATAAGTCTATAAGTCCGAGAATCCGGTAATCCGTTCTGATAGCCGTTAAGGTCTTTACGAGTTCTTGAAAAACGGAAGAACAAAAAGGGTATAGATGGTACATCCGGCGCAAAAAGCGATAGCAAATTCCAATCCGGCGAAGAAAACAAGTACCCCGGCAACGACTTTCGAGGCTGTCAGCAAGCCCGCCATGTAGAGCAAACAAATGGCTAATGCCATCACAAAGCCCATTCGGGCGGCAAAAATCTTGGGGGCTTTGTCGATCGGTTTTTCCCGAAGGCGCAGAATCCTGGCGAGCCAGTAGGCCATACAGCTTAACAGGCTAAATCGGGCCTTGGTGAAGGCTCTCACGCCAAAATCGGCTAATACCAACAACAAAAAGGCGGAGCTTTCCATCGCAAAACCCGCGATGATCAGTAAAATCACTAAAAGTGCTGTGATGCGTGGTACTTGTTCGTTAATTCGATCTTTCGAAATGGGACAAAAAATGTTTTTCATGGGCTATCAATCTAATTAAGACAAAGATATCTAAAAATCTCAAACGAATAGCTTTTATCATGAATTGTAAACTTAAGCTTAACGGATTGCGCAAGAATCCCGCGAAAATTGCGTTCTTTAGGTATTGATCCAATCACACTTCACAACTTTCAAACATGAAACTAAAACAGGTTATTTTCTTACTGCTTTTTTTATTAGCGATTTTTCCGGCAGATGCGCAGGATTTGCAGGCCTTTATGAAGGAGCAGCCGCAGATTAAAAAGATTGAAAAAATTGATGGAAATCCCTTTTTCAAAGCTACCTATCAGCTGCTGGTTCGTCAACCGTTGAATGCACAGGATACGACGGATGGATTTTTCCTGCAGCGGGTATTTGTAGCCGAAAAGGCTCCCGACAAGCCTACGGTGCTGATAACCGAAGGTTATGCGGCCAACTACGCGGCGACTCCGGAATATATTAATGAGCTAAGTGAGATTTTGGATGGAAATCAGATTTGTGTGGAGCATCGTTATTTTGGACAATCGAAGCCGGAGCCGCTGAACTGGGAGGATCTGACGGTCGAAAACGCGGCGGCTGACCATCACCGGATTGTGGAGCTGTTTAAACCCTATTTTAGCGGGAAATGGTTGAATACCGGAATCAGTAAAGGCGGACAGACAGCTTTGGCTCACCGGACCATCTTCCCGGATGATGTTGACCTGACGGTGGCCTATGTGGCGCCGCTGAACTTTGGTGTTGAAGACGGTCGGCACGAGGCATTTATCCGCGCCTTGGGAAGCGACTCGTGCCAGCAGGCGATTCTTCAACTTCAACAGGAATTTCTGAAACGACGAAAGGCGATGACCGGTTATCTGAAGAATTATTGTCAAGAGAAGGGCTATCATAGCCGTATGAACTACGATGAGATGCTTGATTATCTGACACTGGAGTTTCCCTTTGCCTTCTGGCAGTGGGGCGCTTCCTGCTCTCAAATTCCCGATCCGGCGGTGGACGACTCCACGCTTTACTGCTATTTCACGAAAATAAGCGAGCCCGATTATTTTACCGACGAAGGTTCCAAAGCTTACCAGCCGTTTTTTTATCAGGCGGTTCGCGAGCTGGGCTATTACGGATACGATGCCGAACCCCTGACGGGCTTGATCTCTGTTGACTCAACCCAGGGCTATCTGGCGAAATATATGCTTCCGGAAGACTGCCAGGTGAGCTATCATCCGGAAACCTCCTTGTTGGTCGACTGGTTTCTGAAAAACCAGGCCCGGAATGTGATGCTTATTTATGGGCAGACAGACCCGTGGTCAGCAACCGCAGCCGAGCTGAATGACGATCCTTCGAACTGGAAGATTGTTGCTCCCGGGGGAAGCCATAGAACACGTATCCGTACATTGGATGAGGCCACCCAGCAGCGGGCTGTCGCGTTTATCCGAAAGATCATGCAATAGCAGCCGGAAGGGGATTTGGACCAGTGGAACCTTTTCTATAACATGCCTGTTCTGCCATACTTAAAGCAGGAAACGGACATTGGAAACAGAACTTTTTCCCATTTTTGCAGGTTGGAATGTTAAAAGGTGTTAATTTGGCACTGCGGCTAAACGAAAACTAAGATTGCGACATGAGCTCTAAACCTATCGAAAGACGAAGTTTTATCAAATTACTGGCTGCCGGAATGGCTACTGCAATGCTGCCCATTCGGTCGATGGCTGATCTGCCGCCTGTTGTTGGACAGGCGGCAGGCCCGGTGAAGTTTAAGCTGGGCAAGTCGGACTGGATCCTGCACAGCGACGGCACTTTCGACCTGATTGCGGGATCGATCAGGCTGCGTAATTGTCGGCCGACGATCGACGGACAGAGTATTTTTGTGCGTAACACGTTTATGGGCGATTCCCCCAAAGGCAAACGCATCATTTACGAGCTCGAAGGAAACAGCTTCGTGATGCTCGACCTGAAAATTAACAACGGCTCATTGTCGGTAGGAGCCGAGTTGAGCAGCATGTCGCGCGCTCCTTTTTACTTTTCGCCCCTGGGGCAGGCGCGTGTCGAAAATGTAGACCGTTTTTTTAAGCAGGGATTAGGGCAGGGCGGTCCATCGGGTATTTACACAATCCCCAAGTCGTCGGATGCCAACTGGGGAAATACCGCCGGCGAGCAAGCCTGGTCGTACGACTCGTATCTCACCACAGCGCTATTGTCGGCTCGTAATGAAACCCTGGCCATTAGTGCCTACGATCATTACGACTTCATTCAGCAGTGTACCGTTTACAACCGTCCGCACCGCAAAGGACTGTATGATCGTTATGCCGATAAGGAAAATGTCTTTTTCGATGCCGGGTTCGTTATGGAAAATGTGCCTTTGCAGAATGATTTTATCAAACTGCCTGAGATTTATCTTGTTCAGGGAAACAACCCTTTCGATACCTTGCAACATATTGCCTGGAACATTTCGGAGAATATGGTGGCCCGCAAGGATACCAAGACCAGCTATCACTGGAACTCGTGGTACGAGTATCAACATGATTTTTCGTTCGAGCAGTTGAAAGAGGTTTTGCTGGGGCTGGATGAGATCAAACCCAAGATTCCCTTGCAGACCATTCAGATTGATGATTGCTACTGTGTTTTGGGCGACTGGCTGGAGACCAATGAACGTTGGCCACGAACCATGGAGGATGCAGCCCGCGAGATCTTTCAGCGAGGCTATCGGGCGGGGATCTGGGTCGCACCTTTTGTGGTGGACAGCCGCAGCAAGATCTTTAAAAATCACCCCGATTGGTTAATCCGAAATTTCGATGATCAGCCCATCCGGCAAGATAACTTCAGGGAGGGCAGCTATTATGCCCTGGATGGTAGCCACCCTGATGTGCAAAAATATATCGCCCGTGTTTTTCGGGCCTTCCGGAAAATGGGTTTCACCTTTTACAAAACAGCATACCTGGGCTGGGGCTTGAAGGATAGTACCGACATAAAACGCTATAATCGCGATAAAACCTCTGTTCAGATTTTGGTTGATGTGATGAAAATCATCCGCGAAGAAATTGGTGCCGGCGCATACTGGATGGCCAGTAATTCGCCTTTTGCCCCCCTGATTGGATTTGTTGATGGCATGCGGATATCGGCCAATGTTGATGCCGACTGGACAGCCGCCGGAATTGGCAATATGTTTCAGGAATCGTACAATTGTCAGTACTTCAATAATGTGTATTGGCAAAACGACCCGGACACGATCTTCCTTCGCGACGAAAATAATGAGCTTACCGACACCGAGAAGCGCAGTATCGCCTTGTGGAACGGAATTCTGGGAGGAACGGTGAATACCTCGGACCGTTTTTCAACACTCACTGAAGAGCAGCTCGATCTATGGCGCTTTTTGCAGCCGCAGGATCGTCCGCAAAGTGCAGTGACACCACTGTGGAGTTACGATGAACAGGGGAAAGTGGCCGTACGAAGATATAAATCGGAAAGAGCCTGGGGGATACTCATTGTGAATGATACCGAGCAAAGGCTGAAAAAAAACTATAAGCTGGAGTATTTGACCGGAGAAGAGAACTGCTGGCTGTTTCGGTGGAACCAGTCGGATTGTATGCCCTTGGGCGAGCTGGACCAGATCGAGATTACATTGGATCCGCACGATTCGGTTTTACTCTATGCCAGCGAAAGCAATCACGAAGCCCCTTCCGACTTGTCGATTAGCGGTGTAATGCTGGAAAAATACCTGCGAAAACACAACCTGCTCGACTAATTATTGGCTGCCTCACAAGATCGAAAGCGTCTTGCGGGGCTTGTTGGTTGCCGGGTTCTTCGCCCTTTAAATTCAGATGGACTTCCTGAAATAAAAACTTAACACTATTTTAGACCTTCAAAATAAGAAAGAAGGAAATGGATCTTAGTCAGTTGAATGCTAATATCCCGGTTGACCTGTTAAATGCCTCGATGCAAAACAGTTTGATCAGCAACCTGGGAATTCAGATTGAAGCGGTTAGCGAAGGAGAAGTGGTGGCAACGATGCCGGTGTCGGAAAAAACCATGCGCCCCGGAGGAATATTACATGGTGGCGCCAACCTGGCTTTGGCCGAAACCATTGCCGGGCTGGGCAGTATCCTCTTAATTGACAGTGCGGAGTACGATGCCCGAGGCATCCAGGTATCAGCCAATCACGTGGGCGGCGCCAAGGAAGGGCAGGTCGTAGCAACGGCAAAAATCATTCACCGGGGAAAACAAACACACATTTGGAATGTTGACATAACCAGGCAGGACGGGAAGTTGATTTCTTCAGCCCGCGTAACCAATATGATTATTAAAAAGGATGACCAGGGGAGATAGTTATACGGTATTTTTCGATCAGCTTTTGCAGAAGAACCGCCCCTTTGCGGCTTGGTCGCTGCCTGGCGAAACAGCACCTGAAATATTGCTTGGTGAACCTTCCGACATTTTGTTTCTTGAAGATTTCGATCGGCTTAACGGACAGGAGGGCTTCGTTTTTGCCCCTTTCCGGATTGACGAAAATTCACCGCTTATTTTGATGAAGCCCGGCGTTTATCTGAAAGATGAAAAAGCTATCAAAGCGTTCGATATCGAAGCACTTCCGTCGTTGGAATGCAAAACTCCTGCTTCCCGCGATTTCTACATTATCGCCCAGGAAAACTACCTGAAAGATATTGATGAAACGGTTCGCGTTATTCAAAGCACCAAACTATCGAAGGTGATTGTTTCGCGCATTATTCCGGCCAAACGCGGAAACGAATCGATTGGTGAATTGTATATGCAATTGCGGCGGCAAACGCCCAATGCCATGGTTTACCTGGTTAATCTTCCGGGCGCCGGACTTTGGATGGGTGCCACTCCCGAGGTCCTTTTACAATCGAAAGGAAAAACGCTGGAAACCGTTTCGCTGGCCGGCACACAAAGCCGACGCGACGACTCGGATTACCGCTGGCACACCAAGGAAATTGAGGAGCAGGCCTTTGTTTCGCGCTACATGCTCGACGTTTTTTACAAGTTCAATATCCATCCTTACACCACGCAAGGCCCGGAAACACTGGAGAGCGGCAGGGTGGCCCACCTGAAAACCAGTTTCAATTTTTCGGCCAAAAAGGTGGAAGACAAATTGGGTGATTTTGTCGCACAGCTGCATCCCACACCGGCTGTTTGCGGATTGCCTAAGTCGAAGGCCCATCGTTTTATCTCAACCATCGAGAAGCATGATCGGCGATACTACTCCGGTTATCTCGGTCCCTGGCGCATGAACGATTGCATCAGATTATTTGTAAATTTGCGTTGCATGGAAATTACCGCCGACAACTACATGCTGTACTCGGGAGGCGGAATTACCGCGCGTTCCGTTCCGGCCGAGGAGTGGGACGAAACAACGAAAAAAGCAACAACGCTATTATCAGCCATTGAGGCTGTTCAGACCAATGATTTCAACAAAGAAACACATTCAGCAACTGGCCTCTTTACTGCTGGCCAAAGGAATTGACGATATCATCATCTCGCCCGGATCGCGCAACGGCCCGATGACACACACCTTTGCCGGATCGGGACTGTTTAATTGCCGCAACATTGTCGACGAGCGCAGTGCCGCCTATTTTGCGATGGGTTTGGCGCAGGCCAAGCAAAAGCCGGTTGCCATTGTTTGCAGCTCGGGCACCGCAACCTTGAACTATGCGCCTGCCATTGCTGAAGCATTTTACCTCAATATTCCGCTGATTGTGCTCACTGCCGATCGTCCGGATTACTGGATTGACCAGGCCGAAAGCCAATGCATCCAACAAAAGGGAGTTTATAAAAACTTTACTAAAAAGGAAATTAGCCTGCCTTTGGGCGAAAGCGAAAAGGAGCTCTGGTTTGCCGCCCGCGAAATTAACGCGTGCCTCAACCTGGCCGTTTCGGGAACTCCCGCACCTGTTCATATTAATGTTCCGTTGGAAGAGCCCTTGCACGATTTACTGGACACACCCCTTTCACCAGTAAAGGTGATTGAAGAGGAAGAAACCATTTCTGCGTTGAGCGCCACAACTATTGAAAAACTGGCAAGCAGTTTCAACCAAAGCCAAAAAGTGATGATCTTGACAGGTCAACAAGTGCCCAACCCGGGATTGGAAAACCTGCTGGCAGAGATCGTTGAAAAAACAGGAGCTGTTGTTCTGAAAGAACACTTGGCAAACCTGAATGACCCGCAGTTTTGCGGAAACATCGATACCATTATGGCGGCCATGTTGGAAGATGTACCGGAACATTTTCAACCGGATCTGCTGATTTCATTCGGAGGCCAATATGTATCGAAAGCATTGAAACAGTTTCTGCGCAAGAACAAAGCCAGCCAACACTGGCATTTGAGCTTGTCGAATGAGCATTTCGACACCTACCAATCGCTGACCAAAGTGATTGCCATGGATGCGGTTGATTTCTTCGAAGCCCTTCTACCCGAATTGCAAGAAAAAGGCAAAGACTATCTTCAACTTTGGAAGAAAAAGGAAGCGCAGGTAAACCAGCTGCGCGATCAATATATTTTGAGAACAGAATGGTCGGACCTGACCGTTTTTGAACAGATTCGAAATGCAATTCCCGAGAACTCGGTGGTTCATTTAGGAAACAGCTCCCCGGTTCGTTACGGGCTGATTTGCGAGGCTGTTCCAAACACGCAATATTTCAGCAATCGTGGCACAGCTGGCATCGACGGCCCAATGTCGACTGCTGTTGGATTTGCCCACGAGTCAGAAAAGCTGAATACGATTATTTTGGGCGACTTGTCCTTTTTCTACGACTCCAATGCCCTGTGGAACAATTACGTTGGAAATAACTTCCGCGTAATTGTGATCAACAACCGGGGTGGCAACATTTTTAGCCTGATCAAAGGGCCGGGCGAATCACCGGCATTCCGGGAACATTTTTTCACCGAGAACAAGTTCAAAGCAGAAGGCATCGCCAAAACATTCGGACTGGATTATTTCAAAGCGGAAAACACCGAAGAATTGGAAGATGCTCTGGCTGATTTCTATTCCTCTGAACAACAAGGCCCCGCTTTGCTCGAAATATTTACCGATGCGGAAGTCAATACGAAAACCTTCCGCGGATTATTCAAATTTGTCAAGGGATAAAAAAAAGTTGCCCTTACAGGGCGCAGCGCTGGCATTTGCCCATTGAGTTCCCGGGGTGTTGCCCCGGGCTGAATTAAACAGGGCTTTCAGCCCGGAAGAAACGAAAAAGGCAATAACTGGCTGCCTTTGCGTCCTGAGCGGACGGGTTACTTCAGCCCAATGCAGCGCGGAGAACTTGTTTTCTGCCCCAACGTCCCGAAGGGACAGCTTATTTCAGCCCAACGGCAACGCCTTGGGTTTACGTGACGAACAAATTTGCGAGATCACGCCCTGAAAGGGCAACTTAAAAATGAAATATGTCTCAGTCGCTATCTAAATTATACGTTCATTTGATTTTTCACATCAAAAGAGACGAGGTGAAAATTATGGAGGAAGATTGTAACGAACTGTACGCTTATGTCGGTGCAATTATCAAAGACAACGAATCCATTCCTCTAAGTATAAACGGAACTAACGATCACGTTCATATCCTTTGTATCATGTCAAAAAATATTGCTTTGGCAAAACTGGTCGAGGAAATCAAAAGGCACAGCAGCAGATGGATCAAAGAAAAAGGTTCCCATTATAAACAATTTGCCTGGCAAGGGGGCTACGCTGGTTTTTCGGTCAGTCAATCCGTTCACAACAAAACAAAAAAGTATATCGAAAATCAACGAGAGCATCACAAGACAATTTCCTTTAAAGAAGAACTGCTTGCATTTTTGAAAGAATATGGGATTGATTACGATGAACGTTATCTTTGGACAGACTAAGCTGCCCTTACAGGGCGCAGCGCTGGCAATTGTCCCATTGAGTTCCCGGGGTGTTGCCCCGGGCTGAATTAAGCAGGGCTTTCAGCCCGGAAGAAACGAAAAAGGCAATAACTGGCTGCCTTTGCGTCCTGAGCGGACGGATTACTTCAGTCTAATGCAGCGCGGAGAACTTGTTTTCTGCCCCAACGTCCCGAAGGGACAACTTATTTCAGCCCAACGGCAACGCCTTGGGTTTATGTGACGACCAAATTTGTGAGATCACGCCCTGAAAGGGCAACTTAAAAATATAACAATAAACACGATACAATGAGTACTAAAAGACAATGGGAAACCATTAAAGAATACGAAGATATTTTCTTCGACTATTACGATGGAATTGGTAAAATCACCATCAACCGCGAACAGGTGCGCAACGCTTTCCGCCCAACAACGGTGAACAACATCAGCGATGCGTTGCACATCTGCCGCGAGGACAATAACATCAATGTGATTGTACTGACCGGTGCCGGTGACAAAGCATTCTGCTCGGGTGGCGACCAAAACGTGAAAGGCACGGGCGGTTACATCGACGAAAACGGTATTCCCCGTCTGAACATCCTGGAAGTGCAGAAACAAATCCGCAGCATGCCGAAACCAGTGATTGCGATGGTGAACGGCTATGCCATTGGCGGCGGACACGTGTTGCACGTGGTTTGCGACATCAGTATCGCCAGCGAGAACGCCATCTTCGGACAAACCGGACCGAAAGTAGGTAGCTTCGATGCAGGTTTGGGATCATCGTACCTGGCCAGCGTGGTTGGACAAAAGAAAGCCCGCGAAATCTGGTTCATGTGCCGTCAATATAACGCAGCAGAAGCATTGGAAATGGGTTTGGTGAATAAAGTTGTTCCATTGGATCAGCTGGAAGACGAAGTGGTTGCCTGGGCTCAAAAAATGCAGGAACACAGTCCGTTGGCTTTGCGCATGCTGAAGCTCGGCATGAACGCCGATCTGGATGGTCAAATCGGTATCCAGGAGTTTGCCGGTAACGCAACCCTGCTGTACTACCTGACCGAAGAAGCACAGGAAGGAAAGCACGCATTCCTGGAAAAACGCAAGCCCGACTTCAAAAAATATCCGAAGTTCCCTTAATTTGGGTTAACCACAGAGAACACAGAGTTCCCGGAGATTGATTTCCTGCAATGAAACTTCTCTCACAACTTTGTGTTCTTGGCAATATCAATTCATAACCCCGGTATTCGGCTGTTTGCAATCAGCAACAAGAAACCGGCAACCAACAACAAGTATGGCAACACCCAAAAGTTGGATCAAAGCAGCACGGCTGCGCACTTTACCGCTGGCTTTGTCGGGCATTGTAATGGGCTCGGCGCTGGCTGCCTTTTACGGGGCTTTCAACCTCACCGTTTTCATTTTGGCCGTTGTGACGGCAACCCTGATTCAGATTTTCTCGAACTTTGCCAACGACTACGGCGATTTTCAAAAAGGAACCGACAATCACCAGCGGTTGGGACCAACGCGTACCATGCAGGGAGGAGAAATCACGCCGTCGGAAATGAAAAAAGGCATGATCGTCGTTGGCGGGCTAAGTTTCATTTTAGGTATTGCCCTGGTTTACGCCGGAACCTGGGCATTTTGCAAAATTGCCTTTTTCGGCTTCATCGGCTTGGGTATACTGGCACTACTGGCTGCCTATTTTTACACAGCCGGTAAAAAGTCGTACGGATACATTGGGCTGGGCGACCTGTCGGTGTTCCTGTTCTTTGGCCTGTTGCCTGTGATTGGCGTCTTCTTTTTGCACAGCAACTTTTTCGAAACAGCCATCATGCTTCCGGCCATCAGCATGGGATTTTTTAGTGCAGGGGTGTTAAACCTGAACAACATGCGCGACATCCAGAACGACCAACAGTCGGGAAAGATGACCATGGCTGTGAAAATGGGAAGCCGCAACAGCCGCATCTACCACATCGCCATCATTGCGTGGGGATGGATCGCGGCCATCGTCTTCACCCTGCACCAACAGGAATCGGCCTGGCAATGGTTATTCCTGCTGACTTTGCCGCTCTTCCTGATAGATTTGATCAAGATATACAACACCAAAGAGGATCGCTTACTCGATCCATTCCTGAAACGCCTGGCTTTGGGAACGCTGGCATTCACGCTGCTGTTCTCGCTCGGGTTAATCTTAGCTTACTAGATGATTGGTTACTTCAAGAAATACGAGCTCGAATTTAAACAGCCGGCAGGTACTTCGCGCGGGGTGTTGAAGACGCGAACGGTATGGTATCTCTATATCGAAGAGAACGGGAAAACCGGTTTGGGCGAATGTGCCCCGCTTCCCGGACTGAGCAAGGAAACACCCGAGCAAATTGACTACCTGATCGAAGATGTCTGCTCGGACCCGATGCACTTTTTCGAGAACGAGGAACTGCTGCTCGACTACCCGTCGCTTCGTTTTGCTTTGGAAACGGCTTTGCTCGACCTGCAAAACGGGGGACAACGCATTCTCTACCCCTCAGCTTTTACCGAAGGGAAAGCCGGAATTTCGATCAACGGACTGATCTGGATGGGCGAGGCCGAGAGTATGCAACAGCAGATTGAAGCCAAGCTGGCCGCTGGTTTCCGCTGCATCAAGCTAAAGATTGGTGCCCTGGATTTTGAGAAAGAGCTGCTTATGCTGCAATCCATCCGGGAACGCTTCAGCCCCGAACAAATTACGCTGCGGGTTGATGCCAACGGAGGTTTTAAGGTCGATGAGGCCTGGCAAAAGCTCGAACGGCTGGCAGAACTTCAACTACACTCGATTGAGCAACCGATTATTGCCGGACGCTGGGCCGACCTGGCCAAGCTGTGCGACGAAACGCCCCTGCCCATTGCGCTGGATGAAGAGCTGATCGGCCTCAACAAACGCGAAGACAAGGAACTGCTGCTGGATATGGTCCGCCCGCAATACCTGGTGTTGAAACCCAGTTTACACGGTGGCCTGGCGGGTTGCGACGAATGGATTGAGCTGGCCAGGGACCGAAATATTGGTTGGTGGATTACCTCGTACCTGGAATCAAATATCGGGCTGAACGCCATTGCACAGTGGACTTTTACGAAAAATGTGCACATGCATCAGGGCCTCGGAACCGGACAGCTGTTTACCAACAACATTGAGTCGCCGCTGGAAATCCGGGGCGAGCAGTTGTGGTTTGACCCTGCGAAGGGATTCGGACTGTAGCGGCCGGGAGCATGGGGAGAAGAGCATGGCGATGGGACCTGAGAAATGACATCAGATAGTCGCAGTGTTCAGTCGCAGTCGCAGAAAACGAACTTGAAACTCGAAACCTGGAACTCAAAACTCGAAACTCATAACTTGAAACTCTTTCCCACACATATCACCCTCAACAATCGGCCAACAAGGGTTGACGAGCTGATCGCCGGTCGCGAAAACGCCACTGGCTGGGAGCGCGACTGGCTCGACTTTCTGGCCGAATGGTACGACGCCCGGGATTATATCGAGGTGAAGACTTCGGGCAGCACGGGCGAGCCCAAAAACATCCTGCTGAAAAAAGATTTTGTGGCGGCCAGCGCGCTGCGCACCATTCGCTTTTTCAACTTAAAAGCGGGCGATCGTGTGCTGCATTGCCTGCCTGCGCGCTACATTGCCGGGAAGCTGATGATTGTGAGGGCGTTGATCGGGCAACTGGATTTGCATCTGGTGGACCCCGCCACCGACTTCGAGGTCCTTCAATCCGGCCTTCACTTTAAATTTGCCGCGATGGTCATCAACCAGGTCTCCAAAATTTTGGAGTTTGGAATTTGGAATTTGAAATTTGACCGGCGGAATCTGGACTTTCTGCTCCTTGGCGGCTCTGCCATCCCGGTTTCGCTGGAAGAAAAGCTGCAGCAAGTTCAAACCACCTGCTATTCGAGCTATGCCATGACCGAAACGGCCACCCACATTGCCCTGCGCCAGTTGAACGGCCCCGGGAAAGACGGCTGGTATCACGGCCTCGACGGGATCAGCGTGAAATTGAATGAGAACGGATGTGTCCGCATTGAAATGCCCGGGCTGGAAAACGGCTTCCTGCAAACCAACGATCTGGGCGAACTGAAGGATGAACGCACCTTCCGGATCCTCGGGCGGGCCGACAACCGCATCATCTCGGGCGGCCTGAAGTTTTCGCCCGAAGAGCTGGAGGGGAAGCTGGAAAGCGCCATCGACCTTCCTTTTTACATTTCCTCGAAACCCGACGAACGCCTGGGCGCCCGCCTGGTACTGGTTGTTGAGGGAACCGAAAGCGCCGGACTGATTTCCCAACTGCGCGAAAGCTGCAACGAGCGCCTCAGCCGCTACGAACAGCCCGGCGAAATTATTTTCACCCCGGCCCTTCCCCGCACCGGCAATGGCAAAATCAAACGTTTGCCGCCCGACCAACTGTGAACCGGCCATTTTTTTCGGTTGCCTCGATTTTGTGTCGGTTGGATCAATGTTGAAGGCAAAGTTGACCATGTTGAGCTCTGGTGGACCTTTCGTGAGTGCAGAACGACCTTCCGTGAGCACGGGTGGAGCCTCCGTAAGTTCTGATGGGGCTTCGTTGAGCTCTGGTGGAGCCTCCGTAAGTTCTGGTGGGGCTTCGTTGAGCTCTGGTGGAGCCTCCGTAAGTTCCGGTGGGGCTTTGTTGAGCTCTGGTGGAGCCTCCGTAAGTTCCGGTGGGGCATCGTTGAGCTCTGTTGGAACCTCCGTGAGTCCGGGTGGAGCTTCCGTGAGTTCTAGTGGGGCTTCGTTGAGCTCTGGTCGACCTTCCGTGAGCTCTGGTGGACCCTCCGTAAATACGAAACCGCCGTTCCGGATTGTTAATGAATGGGGCGGCCTTCGTTTAGTCGGATATTTTTCTTCTTCTGTAAAAATAATGAAAGCCGCTCGCAACCTTTTCGCAATACGACCATCTATCGGTCATAACATTCAACTTAAAAACGATAAAAAAGCTATGAAGAAAATTTTTGCAAAAGGATTGATCCTGGCCATGTTTGCCGGTTTGACAGCTTGTAACGACGACGACCCGACTCCGTACGGAGTGGGAGAAGCTTATGTGATTTCGAAACTGGAGGCACCGGCCACCGAAGGAGAAGATGCGACTGTGGTTTACGCATTGCATCTGGAGGCTGTTGGTCAATATGAGGTACCTACCTCTGTAACGGTAAGCGGTCCGGGAGGGGCGACTTATACCTTAAGCAGCGAGTCGGGTTACTTCTCCAATAATGAAGTGTACACCACCAGCCTGCCTGCCGAGGGTAGTTATACGTTTAACTATACGTTTGCTTCGGGCTTATCAACGACTTCGGTTGATGCTTTGAGCGACGAAGTGTTGGATCCTGCCATCATCACGAGCGTGGTTGTTTCGGATGATGAAGTAGAGCTGAGTTGGGAGGAAGTGGAAGATGCGGACGCCATTGTGGTGTCGTTGCGGAACCCGGAAGGCGAGATCATTTTTAGCTCAACAACTAACGCCGGTTATTTAGTTGGAAATAAAACCGACTATACCATTTCAACCCAACAAGGTTCGTGGGCTGAAGCGCCGGCCGAGGGAACAACCTATACCTTGGAGATCACGGGCTTGCTAAGTGGCAGCGCAAGTTACTACCAAGCAATTTCAATAGCTGAGGATCACATTGTTTGGGGACAGACAACTCCTGCTGAGTAAGGATCATGAACTCATTCTGTTCGTAGGAACGATAGAACAACAAAAGGGTTAAAAGCAGGCGGCGATTCCAGAGGTGGGGTCGCCGCTTTATTTTTTCTGAAAGTCTTACCACCCAGAGGCGCTAAGTTGCAAAGCCAATACTTGGTTTTGATGAGAGGTGGAGCGACAACCCGACAACTTCTGACAACAGGCTATCAGAAAGTCATTTCAGAACCGAACCATTTCCATTTCGACTTTTGATCAAAAAAGGAACTTTGTCCTACCGGACGGGTTTTCATTTTTGTAGTGACACAAAAACGAAACAAAAAATTGCAGAAAGCACTACGCTCAGCAAAAATCAAGCAAGCTTGTTTTGCATTCACTTAAACGTGCTTTTCATGGCTGATTTTTATCTGCAACCTCCATCTGCCGAAAAGCTAAGTTCAGCCGGGTGATCTCCGTCTCGCGACGGAGCTTCCCGGTTTCTCTAAGCTTTTCGTTTGATTCCGGTCTTGATAAAAATAGGCCACTCGGTTCCAACTCTTCCTCATTAATCAAACCACCTCCTTGCTCGGTGATGCTGTTTTGGACAACAACTTGATAACTTTTTGAAAACACGACAACCCGACAACTTTTGAAAACAACGACAACAGTATAGTTGAAAGAATCCTAAACTTTCATTCCTGTTGGTGATTCCCGGGAATCATGAATGTTTTTCGTGAAAGTCTACCACGCAAAGACACTAAGGTGGAATGCCAATAACTTGTTTTGATGAGAGGTGGAGCGACAACTTCTGACAACCACGACAACCGGATAACCAGGCCAACCGGCTATCCGAAAACTCTTGCTTTTCATCGCTGTTGGCTATTCCTGCGGACTCCTGCTGCTTTTTCCGGTTGCAGTAATTTCGCAAAATCAGCGATGTTTGATTCCGCGCTGTTGCAATTCAATTTATTGATTATCTTTGCGGCGTTTTTAAATCATTCATTTTTAAATAAATGGCGCATAAATCAGGTTTTGTCAATATTATCGGAAACCCCAATGTCGGGAAATCAACGATCATGAACGCTTTGGTGGGCGAGCGTTTGTCGATCATTACCAAAAAGATGCAAACAACCCGCCACCGGATTAAAGGGATTGTCAATGGTGAAGATTTCCAGATTGTTTACTCGGATACCCCCGGGATTCTGAAGCCCAATTACAAGTTGCAGGAATCGATGATGGGCTTTGTGAATACCGCTCTGATTGATGCCGATGTGATTCTGTATGTCACCGATGTGGTGGAAAAAGCCGATAAAAATGAGGAGTACCTGGAGAAAATCCGCAAGTCGAATGCGCCGGTTATTGTCTTGATTAATAAGATCGACCTGTCGACACAGGAGAAGGTGATGGAGCTGCATAACTATTGGCGCGATTTGTTGCCGGCAGCGGATATCTATGTGATCTCGGCAACCGAAAAATTTAACATTGCACCCATTTTCGACCGGATTTTGGAACTGCTGCCCGACGGACCACCGTATTTCCCGAAAGACGAGCTGACCGACCGCAATGAGCGTTTCTTTGTCACCGAAATTATTCGCGAGAAGATTTTGCTGAACTACCAAAAGGAAGTTCCCTACTCGGTTGAGGTGGAAGTGGAAGAATTTAAAGAACAAGATAAGATTATCAACCTGCGTAGCGTGATTCACGTGGCACGCGACAGCCAAAAAGGGATCATTATCGGGCACCAGGGCAAGGCACTGAAGAAAGTGGCCAGCCAGGCACGCATGGATCTGGAAGAGTTTTTTCAGAAGAAAATATTTATGGAGTTGTACGTAAAAGTGAGCAAAGACTGGCGCGATAAAGATGGTCAGCTGGGCCGCTTTGGATACGATTTTCAGTAACGCAATTTGAGCCATGAGTCGCCAGCAGAAAGTCAAGACTTGGCACTCATGACGCACGACTAAAAAAAGAGGAGGGTGAAAACCCGGAACATATAACAAAGAAAGCAATGAGCAATATTGTAGCAATAGTAGGTAGACCCAATGTTGGTAAGTCAACCTTTTTCAACCGTTTGGTTGAATCCCGTCAGGCCATCGTTAACGAGACTGCCGGAGTAACGCGCGACCGGAACTACGGAAAGTCACTGTGGAATGGCGTCGAATTTTCGGTGATCGACACCGGAGGTTATGTGGTGAACTCGGACGACGTTTTTGAAGACGAAATCCGCAAGCAGGTGCGATTGGCCATGGACGAGGCCGATGTGATCATCTTTGCGGTTGATGTTGAAAGCGGTATTACCGACCTCGATATCGCGGTGGGCAATATTCTGCGACGGGTTGATAAGCCTGTTTTCCTGGTGGTGAATAAAGTCGACAATGTGCAGCGTCACATGGAAATACACGAGTTTTACGCACTGGGACTGGGCGAAAAGCTATACCCTATTTCGGGGATGAATGGTAGCGGAACCGGCGACTTGCTGGATGACGTTGTTGCTGCTTTCCCGAAAAAGGAAAAAGAAGAGGTAATTGAAGAAGGTATTCCGCGCTTTGCCGTTGTTGGTCGCCCCAACGTTGGAAAATCATCTTTCATCAATGCGCTGACCGGTGAGGATCGGAACATTGTGACCGATATTGCCGGAACAACCCGCGATGCCATCAACACGCGCTATAACAAATACGGGCACGACTTTTACCTGGTTGATACAGCCGGTTTGCGCAAAAAAGCCAGGGTGAAGGAAGATGTTGAGTTTTACTCGGTGCTTCGCTCTGTGCGCGCCATCGAAGAAGCCGATGTATGCCTGGTGATGATTGATGCAACCCGCGGCATGGAAGCCCAGGATGTGAATATTTTCAACCTGGCCATTCGAAATAAAAAAGGAGTGGTGCTGCTGGTCAATAAATGGGACCTGATGGAGAAGGATAACTCGTCGGTGAATAAATTCACGGAAATGATTCACGAGCGTATTGCTCCCTTCACCGATGTGCCTATCATCTTCATGTCGGCCATGACCAAGCAACGTATTTTTAAAGCCCTGGAAACAGCCGTTGAGGTTTATCAGAATAAGTCTCAAAAGGTAAAAACCTCTACCTTGAATGAGGTGCTGTTGGCGGCCATCGAAAAATACCCGCCACCATCCATCAAAGGGAAATACATTAAAATTAAATACGTAACGCAGTTGCCAAGTCCAACGCCTTCGTTTGCCTTGTTTGCCAACCTGCCTCAGTATATTAAAGATCCGTATCGTCGTTATATTGAAAACCAGATCCGCGATCAATTTAATTTTACCGGTGTGCCCATTCAGATTTTCTTCCGGAAGAAGTAAACCCAATCACGATATGTTCAAGGTCTGATCTCTCAAGGTCAGGCCTTTTTTTATGAAAGTCTCCTTCGGGTGATGCGCCTGCCTGCGGTAGGCAGGGTTTCCAAACCGCATCGGGGAAGCATTGAATGTCGATTCAGCTTGAAGCTGGAGCTACGGCTCACTTTGTCGCAAACTTGTGTTAATGGGCGTTGTTCCAAACCCGACTGCTTTTTCTATTTCTACTTTTGATCAAATAGGAACCTTGTCCTACCGGACGGGTTTTCATTTTTGTAGTGACACAAAAACGAAACAAAAAGGTCATGGCTGATTTTTATCTTCAACCGCCATCTGCCGAAAAGCTAAGTTCAACCGGCTGATCTCCGTCTCACGACGGAGCTTCCCGGTTTCACTAAGCTTTTCGTTTGATCTCGGTCTCGATAAAAATAGGCCAACTAACTCCCGACTTTTCCTCATTGATTAGAAGACCTTTTTGCTGGTTGATGGCGTTTTGGATGACAACCCGACAACTTATGAAAACAACGACAACAGCATAGTCGAAAACGACTACACTTTCATCTCTGTTGGTGATTCCCCGGAATCATGAAGGTTTTTCTGAATGCCAATTGACGCGAAGCCTTGTTTTAAGCAGGTGATATGAACCGGCCTCGAGCGCCTTGATTAGTAACCCGGAGTTTGCTACAAACCCAAGCATCGTTTATGCCGGCTGATCTTCAGCTGGTTTTTCCTTGGTTGACGGGAACTTACAGCTCATTGTCACATTAAGCCTTTATTAACATCACGATCGAAAATATGCTGTAAGGCATATTTTGGGCTTTAAAGTCTATTTTTGCGCTCAATCCAATCAGCCTCTTGAAAAAATTAGCAGATGAAGTATAAGTTCAATTTTATCGATAAAAACCAGGGAAGTATTAAAGATGATGTGCTTTCCGGCTTGACCGTTGCCTTGGCCTTGGTGCCCGAAGCGGTAGCCTTTGCTTTTGTGGCCGGGGTATCGCCAATTATTGGTCTGTACGGCGCCTTTATGATGGGGCTGGTGACTGCCGTGCTGGGCGGACGCCCCGGAATGATCTCCGGAGCCACCGGAGCAACGGCCGTGGTGATGGTCTCGTTAATTGCCAAAGGAAATGAAATGGGAGCGCCCGGCGACAATATGGGTTTGCAATACCTGTTTGCCACCTTGCTGCTGGTTGGTGTGTTGCAGATGACTGCCGGCTTCCTGCGTCTGGGGAAATTCATCCGCATGGTGCCTGCATCGGTGATGATGGGCTTTGTGAATGGCCTGGCGATTGTCATTTTTCTGTCGCAGCTGAATATGTTTAAAATTGGTGGCGAATGGATGGCTGGTTCCCAGATGTGGACCATGCTTGGGCTGGTGGCATTAACCATGCTGATTATGTACTTGCTGCCCAAGGTGAGTAAAGCCATTCCGGCAGCCTTAGTCGGTATTCTGGTCGTCTCGGCAATTGTTATCTTCGGAGGAATTGATACCCAAACGGTGAAGTCATTCATCCAGGCTGGTGGCGGAACGGGCATTAAAGCCGGCTTGCCAACGTTTAATATTCCGGTCATTCCGATGACTTTCGACACGCTGAAATTTATTTTCCCTTATGCGGTTATTCTGGCGTCGGTAGGCCTGATTGAGTCGCTGATGACTTTAAATCTGGTTGACGAGCTGACCGAAACCCGTGGTAGCGGTAACCGCGAATGTGCTGCGCAAGGTGCTGCCAACTTTGTGAACGGCCTGTTTGGCGGGATGGGTGGTTGTGCCATGATCGGACAGAGTATCATCAATATTAAATCGGGTGGCCGTAACCGCTTGTCGGGAATTGTGGCAGCCGTTTGTTTGCTGGCCTTCATCTTGTTTGCGTCAACTTATATTGAAATGATCCCCATAGCAGCTCTGGTGGGGGTGATGTTTATGGTGGTGATCGGGACCTTTGCCTGGAACACTTTCCGGCTGATGGACAAAATTCCGTTGGCCGACCTGATTGTCATCATTCTTGTAACGGTGCTCACGGTCATCTTCGACCTGGCCATTGCTGTATTTGCCGGGGTGGTTGTTTCGGCTTTGGTTTTTGCCTGGGAAAATGCCGTGCGTATTCGTGCCAACGAGTCGGTTGACGAGCATGGCATTAAGCACTATAAAGTTGTGGGGCCTCTGTTTTTTGCTTCAACAACGGCTTTCAATCAGAAGTTTAATGTGCAGGATGATCCGGAAGAGGTAATTATCGATTTTAAAGAATCGCGCATTATGGATCAGTCGGCCATTGAGGCCATTAATAAAGTGGCGGAGCGCTACCAAAAAGAAGGAAAAAACATTCACCTTCGCCATCTGAGCCGCGACTGTACGCGTTTGATCCGTAAAGCCGAGAAGATTTGTGATGTGAATATTGTCGAGGACCCGAACTACTTTGTGGCCATCGACCACTATAAAAAATTGACCGGCCCAAATGCCGTGTCCTAGTTTTTTTATTATTTGGTTTAGCCCGGCCCTAATCTCCTTAGGGGCCGGGTTTTTTATATCCTGAAGTTTTAGTCTTGTAGAAACTGATTTAGCAAACCGCCCGATTCTTTCCGTTGGTTGCCTCCCCGGGGACTTAGCTCGCGGATCAGTTTGCGGATAGGCATCGATTGCAGCCACACCTTGCCGGTTCCCCGCAGGGTGGCCAGGAAAATACCTTCACCACCGAAGACCATCGAACGAAGGTTGCCGGCTTGTTCAACGCTAAAATCAATTTGGGGTTCATAAGCTACAATGCAGCCGGTATCAACACGCAGCACTTCGTTATTCAGCTGTCGTTCAATCACCGTTCCCCCGGCATGAATAAAGGCTTTGCCATCACCCTCCAGCTGTTGCATGATGAATCCCTCGCCACCAAAAAATCCCGCTCCCAGGCGGCGGTTAAAGGTGATGGATATTTTGGTGCCCAGGGCAGCACACAGGAAAGCATCTTTCTGAACAATGATGCGGCCACCCATGCGGGCCAGGTCAAGCGGAATAATTGTTCCCGGATAAGGAGCCGAAAATGCCACGTGTTTTTTACCCCAGCCCTGGTTGGCAAAATGTGTCAGAAACAGCGACTCGCCGGTAATCAGCCGAGATCCGGCGCTTAAAAGCTTGTCGAAAAAGCCAGCCCGCGGATTGGAGCCATCGCCTAGTTTGGTTTCGAAGCTAATACCATCTTCCATATAGATCATGGCACCGGCCTCGGCAATTACTTTTTCTCCCGGATCCAGTTCAACCTCAACTAATTGAACATCGTGCCCAATGATTTTGTAGTCAATTTCGTGTGATTGCATTGTTGTTTAATTTTTTTTGTTTGCTGTCCGAATTTATAAAATTGTTGCCCTTCCTCCGATAAAAATCGATGAATAGCCGTTAGAAAAAGGTAAACGATTACCTGGCTGCAGGGGCGCATATCAACGATTTTCAAACGACCATTCATCTTGAATTTAACCTGTAAATGCCCTTCAGCTTGCTTTATTGGCTTATCTTTGTCTACTCATGGAAAGTAAAATCGTTTGCATACCGGATCTAAGTCCGGAGTTTGTATTTCAGGCATCACGAAGCAGTGGCCCTGGAGGGCAAAACGTCAACAAGGTCAATTCGCGTGTTGAATTACGGTTTGATGTGGCGAATTCGATCTTACTGAGCGAAGTTCAGAAGACCATTTTGTTGACCAAGCTTGCTGGCCGGATAACATCGGAAGGTATTCTGATTCTGACCAGCCAGGAGGATCGTTCGCAATTGAAAAATAAGGAGCTGGTTGTGACGCGCTTTTATCAGCTGCTGCGCGAAGTGTTGAAGCCGGTTCGCAAACGCCGCAAGACACGACCAACCCGAGCTTCGGTGGAGAAGCGCTTGCAGCGCAAAAAGCAAAAGTCGGAACGAAAATCAAGCCGTGGAAAAATCAGATTTTAAAGATGAAAGTAAGTTTGAATATCATGAGCGTTGTTCTCTGTATAGCGCTCTTCTCGTGTAGCCATCCGACAAAGAAGATGAGCTTGCAATCCGGTGATTTATTATTTCAAGGTGCCAGCTCCGGTAAATTGTCGGAAGCGATTGATAAAGTGACTCAAACCCACGCTGAAACGCACTTCTCGCATGTAGGGCTGGTTGAACAGGCCGAGGATGGCAGCCTGTGGGTACTGCATGCCGACATCGAGGGAGGGTGCTGCCGTGTGAGCCTGAACGATTTTCTCGAGCCCGACGGAGATTCTCTGCAAACCGTTTGTTATCGGTTAAAGGAGCCCTGGCTGTCGGCCATAGAACCGGCATTGGACAAAGCCCGCAGCATGCTTGGCTTGCCCTATAATTTCAGTTACAAGCTTTCCGATTCGAGTCACTATTGCTCCGAGTTTATTTATAAGGCATTTCAGGATGCTGCTGTTTTTAAGCTCAAGCCGATGACCTTTAAAGATCCCCAAACCGGTGAGTTTTTTCCAACTTGGGTGGATTACTATGGCCGGCTGGGAATTCCGGTTCCCGAGGGAGAACCCGGTTGCAACCCCAATGGTATGGCGGCCTCCGATAAGCTGGAGTGCCTGGGCGAGTATGATTAGCCGATCCTTGCGGTTTAGCTGCTTTCCGTGTAGAGGGGCAGCTCCACATAGAAGGTTGTTCCCTGGTTGAGCTCACTTTCGAACCAGATTCTGCCGTTTGCCGACTCAACGATTTTTTTAACAATAGCGAGGCCTAATCCCATTCCACTCGATTTGGTGGTAAAGTTGGGCTGAAAAAGTCTGCCGCGGATGTCCTCCGGAATGCCTGCTCCGTTATCCTTCACCTGGATGATTGCCTGTGTTTCGTTACAGCTCAGCGCCAGCTCAACGAGCCCCTGTTCTCCGGTGGGGATCGATTGTATGCCGTTTTTAATCAGGTTGATAATGGCACGCGAAAGCTGCTCTTTATCCCCTTTAATCATCACGGTTGAAGGCTTGCAATCCAGCAGCTTAATTTGCATTGTTTTGCTCGAGTCAAAGAGTTCCGTCACCTGTTTCAGTCGTTCAGCAAGGTTGAAAACTTCATTCTTGGCATTGGGCATTTTGGCGAAGTTCGAGAACTCGGTGGCAATGCCCGAGAGGGTGTCAATCTGCTCAATAAGCGTTCGGGTTACGCGGTTAAAGATCTCGTCGTACTGCTCGCTGTTCGACGATTTGGCGCGCTGTAAATGCTGAATGTGAAGCTTCATGGGCGTGAGCGGATTCTTAATTTCGTGAGCAATCTGCTTGGCCATCTCGCGCCAGGCCATTTCCCGTTGGGTGCGTGCTAAAAGTTCGGCACTGTTGGATAGTTCTTCAACTTTGCGGTTATATTCCTTCACCAAGGCACCAATTTCGTCGTCGGCATTATAGCTGATCTGTTCGTTTTGCTTGTCCAGCTGCATCCCTTTCAGGCGTTCGCGAATCAGCGTTAGCGGGCGGGTAATCTGGTTCGCCAGCAGCAAGGCGACCACCACACTGATGAAGAACAGCAATACATACAGGTTGATAAAAGCAACAATGAAAGTGGTCACCTCCTGCCGCAGCTCATCCCCCCGCGTAAAATAAGGCAGGTTAATAAATCCGAGGTACTCGCCGCGGTTGTTGATGATCGGCTCGTAGATGGATAAGTACGATAAGTTGCCGATTTTCTCGGGCTGGGTGATGCTGATTTGATAGTTCTCGGTGAGTTCGTAAAATGCCTGGGCATCCATTCGTGCCGAGATAATCCCGCGGTTAAAAACTTCGGGTCGCGACGAGGCAATCAACTCACCGTTAAAACTGTAGATGTTAATATCGGTGCGGAAGATATTCGAAAGCTCACCCAGGTCCTGCCACAACCAGTCGAGCACATCAGGCGTAAACTGATCGACATTTTTCAGACGCAGATTAATTTCTTCGGCGATGGACTTCATCTTTTCGTTCAGGTCGTGCTGATGCTTGTTTTTGTATTCGCGCAGGTTGTAGTAAATGGTTCCGGAGGCCACCAGCAACAGCGAGAACAGAACGATGGCAATAATGGAAATCTGGATCCGGAACTTCAGGTCGTAAACCAGTGCCTGGTTGCGGTATTTCGCATTGCCGATCAGCACAATCAGCAGGATGAACACAAAATAGAAAACAAACAAATAGGGGAACGAGATCAGGTATTGGCCGAAGCCGAATGACTTGGTGCTGACGATGATGTAGTTGTCATTTCCCAGGTTGTAAATCAGGTGGTCGTAGCCATCCCAGCTACGCTGGCTAAGCTCTTTGCTGCTGTTGCCAATATTGTAGGTACTGATGTAGTAATTGTATTGGTAGTCGCCGCTGAGGTAAACCAGCTCGTTTTTGTAGTACTTGGCATACGAGAAGTTTCGGTAACGGCTGGGTTCCTGCAGCGATTTGTCGAGCAACAGCTCGGGGAAGCCAACGCCCTCGGGAAGTAATTTCGACTTCAGCTCGATAAAGATGGATTGTCCCAGGGGTTTGGAGGGAAGGGGAAGGGTAAAACGCCCGAAATACGAAATCCGCCCATCCATATTGTTCATGTAATAGAAGCTGGTTCCCGGGATCTCGGTGCCTGATTCTTCAATCATCTGCTCGAAAAACGGATAACAAGGTACCAGCTGATCGTCGGGCTGCACCAGCAAGCTGTCGTTGCCATCGCACACGGTGATCCAGGCATCGTACTTTTTAAAATAGCCGTTAAAGTAATTTCGGCTGATGTAGTCTTCCAGTTGCTGGTAGGCGTTGCCCAACAGTAAGGGAGGGATGACCGTGTCGACACTAAACTGTTGCTGTATTTCTTTTAAAAACACCTCGGCTGCCGGGTCGTGTTCCGAGTACTGGGTGATAGCCATCAGCCGCTGGGTTTGCTGACGGCGCGCATTGTTGTGCGATTGAATAATAATAAGCGAGAAAAAGGTGTACAGCGAAACAAAATAGATGATGAAGGAGAGCGAAAAGCGCTTTAGCTGCGTTTTCTGAAGCACAAACACCGAGAGATTCGTGATCAGATAAAGGGTGATGATATAAATTTCTGTCTGCTTGAGGTAGATACACAGCGTTCCGCAAATGATAATGAGCAACAGATGGGTATAAAAGAACAGCTTCCGGCGGATAATACGCTCGCTGTATTCAACCACTTGCAGGTTGATAATAAAGGCTGAGAAGAACAGCAAGGCAATGATGGAGTAGCCAATCAGACTGTATTTGTTAACGTCGTCGATCCGGTTCAGCTGAAAGGTGAAACTTGAATTGCGAATCAGGTTTTCGATCAGGAAATTAATTGTCAGGTAAAAAATCAGAATGAAGGTAAAGGCAGCGGTCAACTCCCATTTCTTCCGACTCCTCGAGAGGGTGAAATCTTTCGCAAAGTTAAAGCTCCAGAAAAACAGCAGAATGCTGAATAGCAACAAGTCGCCTAAGGACGGAAGCCAGCTGGAATAGGCATACAACGAAGGACCAAACAGACTGAACTGCTTGCATATTCCCGGAAAATGAAAGAGGATGCGCACCCAGTACAGGGCAAACAGCACCAGGCCTAAAATGAACACCCGCAGGATAAAATGCTCGTGTCGGAAGGACTTAAACATCTGTCGGGCAAAGATCAGGAAACACAACAAGGCCAGCAGATAGAACGATGCCGGCAGAATAAGGGAGCTGGCACGGATGGTCGTGTTGTTTTGCGGAACCAGCGAAAACAGAAACTTTCCGTTTCGATCGTGTACCGATGCACCAGTCGGACTTTCAGCCGGTTTTACCGCATAGTTTTCCGGCATTCCATATCCCGGATCAAAGTTGTTCCGGATAAATTCGTTCTCAATGGCATAGTTGTTTTTTATGTGGATGAGCCCGTAAATGGTGTACGCGTCGGCTTGTCGCTTTTCGAGGAAGAATACGCCGTTGGGCAGAAACAACAGCTTGCCGGCTTGCTCCTGATCCAGGATGCCCGAAAATGAGAAATGATTGCTCGACCAAAACAGTAATTCGTCGCCGCGGCTAATCAGAAAACCGAGCCCTTCCTGCTTGTAAGCCGGAAAAAGTTTGTTGAAGTGATTCTGAAGGTTCCCGCTGAACTCGGGCGATTCCAGCGTCTCCGAGATCTCGTCCATTGTATTTTCGAGCGTGCTCAATCGCTCCAGGAATACTTTTTCGAACTTCTTTTCCAATGGTAGCTCGTGATCTTTTTGCAGGGCAAACTCTTCGGAGATGATACCAAAGGCAAGAAGCAGGACTGCCAGCAGCAGAAAGGCATATTTTTGCAGGGTCTTCATAGTGGCGCTTTATTCATGATGATAGGGCTCACCACGCAGGATGGTCAGAGCCCGGTAAAGTTGCTCACAAAAAATAAGCCGAACCATCTGGTGCGAAAAAGTCATTTTCGAGAGGCTGACCTTTCCCGCAGCTGCCTGGTACACGGCTTGCGAAAACCCGTAGGGGCCGCCAATGCAGAATATCAAGGTTTTTAGTCCACCCAGCATTTTCTTCTCCAGGTAAGCGGCAAAGTCCACCGACCGGAATTGTTTACCGCCTTCATCCAGCAAAATCAGTTCGTCGCCCGGTTTCAGCTGCGCCAGTATCAGTTCTCCTTCTTTTTCTTTTTGTTGCTCTTCCGACAGGTTTCTGGTATTTTTTATATCCGGAATGATCTGATATTCAAAGGGCAGGTAGTGGGGGATGCGCTTTTGAAACAAATCGATGCCCTCATTTAAATATTTTTTATCAGTTTTACCGATAACAACCAGTTTTATCTTCATAGGTAGACGCGTTGGAAATTTGTTAACTTTACAAAGTTAAATATCTAAATTTACTATTTTCGGTTGTTTGGTACAATTTATGCTTCTATTGAGCGATTCGCTATTCGAAAAGATAGCGGTATTTCGGCAAGGAAACGATATTTATTGTAATTTGATTGTGTTAACAGCGCAGATAGAAAACTCAGAGGAAGGAATGAAACTGAAAATTAGAAAAATAACACTGGTGGTTCTGGCTTTTGTGTTCAGCACCATGCTCGGTATGGCTCAAATTCCCGACGACCTGGTCTTGAGCTTTAAAACCGGCAATGCGTCTACCTTATCAGGTTATTTTAACCAGAATATAGAACTTTTTATCCTGGAGCAGGACGATGTTTACAGCCGGGCACAGGCCCAACAAATTGTGTCGAACTTTTTTGCTCAAAACCGCCCCAACGGATTTTCAATAATCCACCAGAGTGGCAAGGAAGATTCGAAGTTCGCTATCGGAAAACTGTCAACATCGAAGGGCGACTACCGGGTTTCTTTTTTTGTGAAGAACGAAGGAGGAAAGCCTGTGATCCATCAATTGAGAATTGAAAAACAGTAGCGATGAACAACCGCTTACATCGGTTTAAGCGTATTTTTCTCACCTGGATGATCCGAGCACGTAAGGTGACTTTGCCTGGTTTCGACCGGGTGCCGCTTTACGATGTGATGCTGTTTTTTTACCGAAGTATCGAAAACGGAGCGATCACCACACGGGCCTCGGCCATTGCTTTCAGCTTCTTTCTGGCCATCTTCCCGACAACGATTTTCCTGTTTACCCTGATTCCCTATGTCCCGATTGAAAATTTTCAGGACGAGCTTTTTACGCTCATTCAGGGAATTTTGCCGCCCCACACCTTCGAGGCTGTCGACGAAACCATTAAGGATATCCTGACCCAACCGCGGGGAGGATTGCTGTCTTTCGGGTTCTTCATGGGGATGATCTTTTCGACTAATGGACTGGTGTCGATGATGAATGCTTTCGATGCCTCTTTACATATTTTCGAAACCCGTCCTTGGTATATGCAACGGCTGATGGCCATTGTCCTGTTAATGATTTTGGCCTTCCTGTTAACCATCGCCATTGGCTTAATAACCCTGGGGCAGCTAAGCATCAACTACCTGGATGCACACGATCTGCTGGGCGGTTCGTTTACCTATTATCTGCTGTCGGTGGGGAAATGGGTGGTCATTATTGCTTTGTTCTTTTTTGCCTATTCGTTTTTGTTTTACCTTGCCCCGGCCAAGAAAACCCGTTGGCGCTTCATCTCAGCGGGGGGAACTATGTCGACAATCCTAAGTGTTATTGTGCTGCTGGGATTTAACTATTACATTGTACGTTTTAGCCAGTATAACAAGCTGTATGGCTCTATTGGTGCCTTGCTGGTTGTGCTTCTTTTGCTATACTTGATCTCCCTGGTTTTGCTGTTTGGCTTCGAGCTGAATGCCAGTTTACTGGCTGCACGGCGAAGCGGCAAACGCTTAGTTAAAAAGGAAGAAGTGAAACGAATTATCCGGCGACGTTTTCGCTTAAAACGACGTAAAACCCACGACGATTAGCGGTGTTGGTTTTGGTCGACTGGCTTGATTTGCTGCGCTGCTATTTGCCCATTTTAAACAGCAGTTCTTTTTCCTCTTTGGTGAGTGAGTCGTAGCCCGACTTGCTGATTTTATCCAAAACGCGGTTAATTTCCTCTTGTTTTACATTTTGTTTGCGGTTATACTCAATGTCCATATTGGCCGAGTTTTGGTTACGATAGCTCACTTTTACCCGTTGTTTGGGCTTGAAGAGTTTTTGCAGTTTGTCGGACAAAAGGGTGATCACCGAAGTAAGATCGTGATTTTTGCGCAGCAGGTACACAAACAGAAAGCCCAGGAAAGCGCCTCCCAGGTGTGCCAGGTTGCCGCCCGCATTGGAGCTGGCAATGCCAATGGTATAAATCACGATGGAGAAAATCGCGACGTGCTTCATCTTCACTTGCCCGATAAACAGCAGGTTGATGGCATGGTTGGGGGCGTAGGTGGCTACAGCAGCAATAATCGCCAGTACCGATGCAGATGCACCTAACAAGCGCGAAAACTGCAAGTGATTGGCAAAAGCCGGGAACAGGTTGTAGCCCAGCAGGAAGAATATGCCGCCAAACAAACCACCCAGAATGTATACACCAAGCAGTTTCTTTTCATCGAAATAAATGAGGAAAATCTTGCCCATCCAATAGAGCCAGAGAATGTTGAAAAGGATATGCAGGAAGTCGAAATGCAGGAACATGTAGGTGAAGATGGTCCACGGGTGCTGCAATAGTGCCTCCTGCGAGGCCGGTAGGGCCAACCAGTTGATTAACCCAAAGTTCTCATTCATCAAAAAGAAGATCACATTAATCAGGCGTAGCAGTACAAATACCCCAATATTAACGTAGATCAGACGCGTAAGTACTGAACCTTTTCGGAACGATTCCTTTATTTCGTCAACGATGTTCATTTGCTAAAAGAAATGTTTGCTGTTTTTATTCCAGTATTTAATCAGCAAGTAGCCAAACAGGGCACCTCCAAGGTGAGCAAAGTGGGCAATATTGCTGGCCGACTGCGTGAAGCCCAGGTAAACCTCAATCAGGATCATTCCGGCAATGGCATATTTGGCCTTAATCGGGATAGGCGGGAAAATTAACATCAGCATGGTATTGGGGAATAACATTCCGAAACCAATCAGCACCCCGTAAACAGCGCCCGAAGCTCCTACGGTAGGGATGTTTAAAATTTCGTTCAGTTGTCCCATGACCGGGTCTTTATAATTTTGCCCTTGTTGCCAGATGTCGACCCCTTGCTGCATTACGAGGCTAAGCTTTTCCGGACTTAGTTGAGAAGCAAGAGATTGAAATTCGAGGTAGTTCACAAAGGTGTGCAGTGCGGCAGCTCCCAGGCCTGTTATAAAATAGAAGGCGAAGAAACGCTTGGGGCCCCACACATTCTCCAATACCCGGCCAAACATCCATAAGGCAAACATATTGAACAGCAAATGGGTAAACCCCGCGTGCATAAATATATGGGTTACCAGTTGGTAGGGTTTAAATGCCGGCGATCCAATATAGTGGAGGCCCAAGGTGGAAGCCAGGTTAACACCGCGCGATTGCAGTACCCAGGTTGCCAGCAACATGAGCACGTTAATGATTACCAGGTTTTTTACAACCGGAGGCGTATTTGCAAATGGCGATCGCGTATAATTCATAGTCAAAATTTAGGTGAAGGCTTACAAGAGCCTTGCCAAACTGTTTATTTTTTATAAAGAAAGCAAATACAGGTCACATTGTCACTTCAACAGTTTTTCAAACTGTTCAATGGGCATGATTGTTAACACCTGTTTGCCCGAAGGCGAAAAGTTGGGTGTTGAACATGCAAACAACTGATCAATCAATTGGTTTAGCTCTTCATCGCGCAAAAAGTGACCGTACGAAATGGCCGATGCAGCAGCCAGCGAAGCCGCGATTTTTTCCTTGGCTTTTTCATGCAGATCGGTTGCGGTATTTTTCAGATCCTCCAGTAAACTGTCCACGATTTCCATCGGCGAAATGTTCTCGATGATGCTTGGAAATCCGTTAATCACAAATTGATTGTTCTCTGCTTGCTGGATGTCAAATCCCAATGATCTCAAATCCGGGACAACCGACCGGAGCAGCTCTGCATCCGATGCGTCAAGCTCGAAGGCGTGGGGAAACAGCAACTGCTGACTGGCAATTTGTTGTTGCGCCAGCATGGCCATAAAGTTCTCGAACAGGATGCGCTCGTGCGCCCGCTTTTGGTCAATGACCATCAAGCCGGATTTGACCGGAGTGAAAATATACTTGTTCTTAAACTGAAAGCAACTGCGTGCTGTTGTCGATTCGGCCTGTTGAATGGGTAAGCGGTGATGCTCATCTTGTGGCAGCTGCTGCGCATTGAACGGCGACAACGGGTTGTTGTTCTCTTCCTCATCGCTTGAGTGGTTAAAGTCGTTGTAGAGCTTTTCCCAATGCTGTATCTGCTCGTGCTTGCTACTTGCGTTTTGGTAGTTGCCAATGGTCGCTCCTCGTGTTCCGCTGGGAAACGATTTCACTTCGACATTAAACGGATTATAGGTCGGGTCCACCTCAATGCGCGGAGCTTCGATGCTACCGATGTCCTTGGGTGGCGGAGGAATATCGATGCTGCCGGCCTGGTCAAAATCAATCGAGGGCATCACGTTGAATTTCCCCAGGGCCTCGCGTACCGACGCCTGAATGATTTGCCATACCGCCGATTCATTTTCGAACTTAATCTCGGTTTTGGTGGGGTGGATGTTAATGTCGATGCAATCCGGATTTACCTCGAGATACAGAAAATAAGCCGGATAGCTGTCGGGAGCCAAAATTTTCTCATAAGCCTGCATCACTGCCCGATTGAAAAAGGGATGCTTCATAAATCGGTTGTTCACAAAAAAGAACTGCTCGCCGTAGGTCTTACGGGCATATTTGGGTTGTCCCACAAAACCTTTGATGCTTACCAGGCTGGTCTCGGTATTTACCGGAATGAGGTTTTGGTTAATTCCTTTCCCAAAGATCGAAACAACGCGTTTGCGAATGTTGTCGCCGCTGGCCATTTCGTAAACCGGATCCTGGTTGTGAATTAGCGATATTCCGATTTCCGGATTTGCCAAAGCGATACGTTGTACTTCGTTGATGATATGCTTCAACTCTGTAGAGTTCGATTTCAGAAACTTGCGTCGCGCCGGGACATTGAAAAACAGATTCTTAATCAGAAAGTTTGTTCCGTTGGCACACTGTGTAACTTCTTGTTTTTGCACTCTGGAACCAACAATGTTGATAAAGGTACCCACCTCGCTGTCGTGTTGCTTGCTGTACAGCTCAACATCGGCAATGGCTGCAATAGAGGCTAAGGCCTCGCCACGAAATCCCATGGTGCGAATGTTGAACAAGTCGTTGGCCTCGCGGATTTTGGAGGTCGCATGTCGCTCAAAGGCCATCCGGGCATCCGTTTCGGACATGCCGCAGCCATTGTCGCTCACCTGTACAAGGGTGCGCCCGGCATCTTTAATGTTGATTGTGATTTGCGTTGCTCCCGCATCAATAGCATTCTCAACCAGCTCTTTGACAACCGAGGCCGGGCGTTGAATGACTTCACCCGCTGCTATTTGGTTGGCTACCGAGTCGGGGAGCAGTTGGATTATATCTGGCACAGAATTACTTTAAAATTTAAAAAACAGGTAAACAGCTAAAGCTAAAATCATGACGAAAAAGATCAGACGCGTGTTGGAACGGCGTCGGGCATCCTCAGCCGACTTGGAAAAACCGCCCATATTTTGTCTGAAAGTACCGCGAATATTCGCCCGGTGGTTGCTATTCCACTCTTTCTTCTCGTTCAGTCCTAATTCTGCTTTAATCCGGTCTTCCCGATCTCTCAACTCTTCCTTTTCCGCGTCGTAATAACGGGTTGTAATATGGAACCGCTTTGCTCTGGGAGTATGGAAAAACTTTCCAATCATAGTTACTTCAATATTAGATTGATCAGCAAAAGTACAAAAATCACACCAGACCATGAAGGTCTTTCGCTAAAGGAGACAAATTTTCATGAGCTCGCTCTGTATCTGATTCTACGGGCTGTTAATGGTCTTCGTTTAGCCGACTGCCACATTTCTTGCAGTACACCGCATCATTGTCATGCTGATCGTGCAGGCAGTGGGAGCATACCTGGGTGTTGTTGTTGCGCGAACCGCGGATCATCTCGGAGGTGACAATACCTGTTGGAACGGCAATAATGGCATAGCCCACAATCATCACGAAGCTGGCCATCAGCTGTCCGGCCGGTGTTTCGGGCGAGATATCGCCGTAGCCCACCGTGGTCATGGTTACAATTGCCCAGTAAATGCTCGACGGGATACTCCGAAAGCCGTGTTCCGGCCCTTCAATCAGGTACATCAGGGTACCCACGATAATGACCAGGTTGATGACAAAAAACAGGAACACGAAAATCTTTTCCCGGCTGGTCCACAGCGCTTTGCCTAGCGTATTGCCGGCCTGGGTATAGCGGCTGAGCTTTAAAATACGGAATACCCGCAGCAGACGAATGGCGCGAATAACCATCAGGCTGTGGCTTCCGACCAACACCAGACTGAGGTAAGTAGGCAGCACGGACAATAAATCGATTATTCCGTAGAAGCTGAAAACATAACGCCAGGGGCGTTGTACAACCGCGACCCGCATGATGTATTCGATACTGAAAATTAAGGTGATCGCCCACTCCAGGATATGCAATGTGTGGCCGTATTTCAGGTTGATGTCAGGGACACTTTCCAGCATCACCAGAATGATGCTGGCCAGGATGATCAGCAGCAGAGCGATGTCGAACGCTTTGCCTTTAGGACTGTCGGCTTCAAAAATGATCTCGTAAAGTTTTCGTCGGATACGCATAGATAGCTCGAAAAAGTGAAAACGAAAGATACAAAAAAACAGGCAGGGTTTGCGCGAATCGCTGCTTTGGATTTGAGTTGGCCCGCCTTCAGTATTGTCGGTTGCAGCTCTGGGGGGAAGAAATATAGCCGAAGTTTGCCGCGTTCGAACCGTCGTTGGCGAATGTATTGAGCAACATTCCTCTAAAAAGGCGCTTCTTCGAAAATGAATTTGCGATTTTCAGTCAATAGCTTTAAATTTAGATAAGATAAATAGAGTCCATCAAAACCGATAAGCTCATGATGATTAAAACTTTTGCATCAGCGGTTCATGGCATCGATGCAACAACCATTACCATTGAGACCGATGTGTCGCAGGGAATCAAGTTCTCCCTGGTCGGACTTCCCGACAATGCAGTGAAAGAAAGTCAGCAGCGCATAGAAGCTGCGTTGCGCCTGAATAATTACAAGTGGCCGCGGCAAAAAATCATCATTAATATGGCGCCTGCCGATTTGCGCAAAGAAGGTTCTTCCTACGATCTGCCTTTGGCTATTGCCGTGTTGGCTGCTTCGGAGCAAATTAAGAATGAAAAGCTCGAACGCTTTCTGATGATGGGCGAATTGTCGCTGGATGGAAACTTGCAGCCTATTAAAGGTGCATTGCCTATCGCCATTAAAGCTCGCGAAGAAGGTTTTGAAGGCTTTATTCTGCCAACACAGAATGCCCGGGAAGCGGCAGTGGTGGATCAGCTGAAGATTTATGGCGTGGACAACCTCATGCAGGTCGTCGATTTTTTTAACGATGATGTTGAGTTGGAACAAACCATTGTCGATACCCGGGAGGAGTTTTACAAGATGCTGAATCATACCGATCTGGACTTTTCGGATGTGAAAGGGCAGGAGAATGTGAAGCGTGCTCTGGAGATTGCTGCCGCTGGTGGGCATAATTTGATCATGATCGGGCCCCCGGGAGCCGGTAAGACCATGCTCGCCAAGCGAATACCGACAATTTTGCCCCCTTTTACCTTGCACGAGGCCTTGGAAACCACTAAAATTCACTCGGTGGTGGGACGGATTGATAAAGATACTTCCTTGATGACCGAACGTCCCTTTCGCTCGCCGCACCATACCATCTCGGACGTTGCCCTGGTGGGCGGGGGAACCTACCCGCAGCCCGGCGAGATCTCTCTGGCACACAACGGCGTGCTCTTTCTGGACGAACTTCCCGAGTTTAAAAGAACCGTGCTTGAAGTGATGCGACAACCCTTAGAGGATCGGAAGATTACCATTTCAAGAGCGAAGTTCTCGGTTGAATATCCGGCAAGCCTGATGTTGGTGGCCTCCATGAATCCGTGCCCTTGCGGCTATTACAATCACCCGACAAAGGAATGTGTGTGTGCACCGGGCATGGTTCCCAAGTACCTGAATAAGATATCCGGACCTTTGCTTGACCGGATTGATATTCACCTGGAAGTTGTGCCGGTTCCGTTCAAAAAATTGTCGGAACTGAACGAGACCGAAGGAAGTGCTGCTATTCGGGAACGGGTGATCAAGGCGCGGCAAATACAGTCGGACCGCTACCAGGGCATGGATGGCATCTTCTGCAATGCACAGATGTCGTCGCGGCAGATTCGCGATTATGTACAGCTCGATTCAACCAGCAATACCTTACTGAAAAATGCGATGGAACGCCTGGGCTTATCGGCTCGCGCTTACGATCGGATCCTCCGGGTTGCCCGAACGATTGCCGATTTAGAAACCTCGGCCGGAGTTGAAAGCCATCATATTTCCGAAGCAATTCAATACCGCAGTTTGGATCGGGAAAGCTGGGGAACTTAAGTTGTCGGCTTCGATTACTGTCGGCAGCCTGTCGCCGGTGATATGCTAAAAACATTTGCATCGTGTTTGATATTTCGACTTTAGTGTTGCTTTGGAAATCTTGACTATCGAATTTAAAAATCTATGAAAAAATACCTCCGATTGTTTGTCTTGCCAATTCTATTGTTGGCTCTAATTTCTTCCTGTGGAAATAAAAAAACTAAACCCGATGCCTCGGTTGATAGTGCTTTCACCCAATATGTTCGTAGTTACACGAGCGGAATTGTATCGTGTAAATCTCCCGTTTTGATTGAGTTTAATCAGGATCCGATTCATCCGGAGCAACCTGGAATTGATGTTGATAAAGAACTGATCCGTTTGTCACCCCAGGTAAAAGGGAAAGTGCAGTGGATTGATGCGCACACCCTTGTCTTTATACCGGAGGAGCGCATGAAATCCGATGCTGAATATACAGTGTCGGTTGCGTTGGGAAAGATTCTGGAGGTGCCGGACGATTACCAAACCATGGAATTTGTGGTGAAGACAATCAAGCAATCCTTCAGTTTGAATAACCTGGCGGTTAAAGCATACAACAGTCAGGACCTGAAACTACAATACCTGTCAGGTGTGGTTTATACCGCCGATTGTGCTGAAAATAAACAGATCGAATCGCTTGTTCAGGTTCGCAAGGAAGGTGAGAAACTGAGTCTGAGTTGGCAGCATAGTGCCGACGGGAAACAGCACAACTTTCAGGCGGATAGTCTGGTGCGGACCGGAGATACTCAAAAGTTACTGGTGAAGTGGGACGGATCAGCTATTGGGGAGGATAAAAAAGGTGAGGAAGAAATTGAGCTGGCAGCTCTGGATGTTTTTAAGGTCGTTGACGTCAGGGTGGTTCAACAGCCTGAACAATATCTTCTTGTTCGGTTTTCGGATCCATTGGCTGCCGATCAAAATCTACAGGGATTGATTACGATTGATAAGATCGATGGTCTTCGATACCAGTTGGAGAACAACGAACTGAAAATTTATGTGCCGTCGCGATTGGCGGGCGATCACGAAGTCTATATTTCCAATGGAATTCGGAATGCACTCAACTTCAAATTGAAGGAATCGACTACGATGCAGCTACGTTTTGAAGACTTGAAGCCTGCTGTTCGCCTGGTTGGAAAAGGAACGATTGTACCTTCATCCGATGAGCTTGTTTTTCCTTTTGAAGCGGTGAATTTGCAGGCTGTAGATCTACGGATAATCAAGATTTTTACCAATAATATCCACCAGTTCTTCCAGGAAAATGATTACGATGAAAGCTCTGAAATTAAACAGGTTGGTCGCCTGGTGGTCGATAAGAAGATTGATTTGAATGTCGCCTCTTTTTCAGAGTTAAAGAACTGGAATACTTACAGTGTTGATTTGACGAAACTGATACCGATAGAACCTGGTGCAATTTATCGGATTCAGCTTCGCTTTCGTAAAGATTATTCGCTTTACGGAATGGAACAATTGCCGGAAGCGAAAACGGTGTCGCCGGTTGATCAGCTGAAAGCTAAGCAACAGATGCAGGAAGAGATGGAAGAATGGGACCGCCCGGGATGGTATTCCGATTACGACTACCCGGACGATTACAAATGGAGCGAACGAAATAATCCGGATCATGTTTCATACTTCAATTCAGACCGCTTTGTCGAGCGAAATCTTTTCGCAACCAATCTTGCAGTAATTGCCAAAGGTGGCTCCGATGAGCGCATGAACTTCGCGGTAACAAACTTGAAGACTGCGGAGCCGGAGTCCGGAGTGAAACTAAAAATTTACAATTTTCAAAAACAGTTGATGGAGACTGTCGTAACAGGCTCGGATGGCTTGGCTAAAGTAAAATTGAAGTATAAGCCTTTCCTTTTGGTTGCTGAAAAAGACGGGCAGCTTGCTTACTTGCGGCTGGATGATGGTTCATCTCTTTCGCTCAGCAATTTCGATGTTACCGGTAATGTCGTTCAAAAAGGAATTAAGGGCTATGTGTACGGAGAGCGAGGTGTGTGGCGTCCCGGTGACCGGATTTATTTGACTTTTATTTTGGAAGATAAGCAAGATAACTTGCCGGATGATCACCCTGTTATCTTTAAGTTGATTAATCCGAAGGGCCAAAAAGTCACCCGCCAGGTGAAAACGAGCGGATTGAACGGTTTCTATTGTTTTAATTGTGAAACCGATTCGGAAGCCCCAACCGGAAACTGGACCGCTGTGCTTAAGGTAGGAGGACAAACCTTTGCAAAGCGAGTGAAGGTTGAAACCGTAAAACCAAATCGCTTGAAAATCGGCCTGAAATTTGATGCTGATCCCTTATGCATTTATCAGGGATACGCAGAGGGGACACTAAAAACAGCTTGGTTACATGGCGGAACAGCAAAGAATCTGAAAGCGCAGGTGGCGCTCAGTTTCTCCAAAGCTAAAACCAGTTTCAAAGGCTATTTCAATTATAATTTCGACGATCCGGCAAAGAATCTGTATTCCGAAGAGCAGGAAGTGTTTAAAGGAAAGGTGAATGAGCAAGGAGTTGCTGCAGTCAATTTTAAACTGCCGGAGATTAATTCGGCCCCGGGAATGTTGAATGCCCATTTTTCGAGCCGGGTGTACGAGGAAACCGGCGATTTTAGTATCGATGCAAAAACAGTGACTTATGCTCCATATTCTTCGTTTGTCGGTGTTAAGTTGCCGTCTTCCGATTCAAATTGGTATAAAACAGATACTTCTTATCCGCTCGATATTGTAACGGTTGGTTACAACGGGAATAAAATTGATCGGAAAGGATTGGAGGTAAAAGTCTATAAAGTTGACTGGCACTGGTGGTGGGATTCCGGTGAGGATAACCTGGCTCGCTATGTGAATAATTCTTACAAGAAACCGGTTTTACGGACGACTATAGACACACAAAATGGTATTGCGAGTTTGCCGCTTAAAATCAAATATACGGATTGGGACGACAATGGTCGTTACCTGATTTATGTGAAGGATCCGGAGAGCGGTCACAGTACAGGCCTAACTGCTTATTTCTCGAAGTGGGGTTATTGGGCTTCCGAGGGTATGCAGGGAGCTGCAACGATGCTTTCGTTCAAGGCGGACAAAGAAAAATATAATGTAGGGGAGAAGGTTACGGTGACTATTCCTTCGGCTAAAAACGGTAAGGCTTTGGTTAGTATTGAAAACGGGACGTCGGTTCTGGACTTGTTTTGGGTAAATACGAAGGAAAAAAATACGGTGTTTAGCTTTGATGCAAAGCCGGAAATGGCTCCCAACGTCTATGTTCATATTTCTCTCATTCAGCCTCATGCCCAAACGGAGAATGATGCACCAATTCGTTTGTATGGCGTTGTCCCGGTCATGATCGAGGATCCGAATACACATTTGAGTCCGGCTATTAAAATGGCCGATGAACTGGAACCTGAAAAGACTTACGATGTAAGCGTTTCGGAGAAAGATGGTAAAGAAATGACCTATACATTGGCGGTTGTTGATGAAGGCTTGCTTGATTTAACCCGATTCCAAACGCCGGATCCCTGGCCTTCATTTTATGCCCGCGAAGCTTTAGGTGTTAAAACCTGGGACTTTTACGATGATGTAATTGGCGCTTACGGAGCCCGCCTGGAAAGAGCTTTTGCTGTTGGTGGTGATGAAAATTTGGCAGCAGCAAAACGTAAAAAGGTAAATCGGTTTAAGCCTGTCGTCTCGTTTGTCGGGCCGTTTAAACTGGAAAAAGGAAAAACAAATACCCACCAGCTTAAAATGCCGAACTATGTTGGTGCGGTTCGGGTGATGGTTGTTGCAGCTGATCACGGGGCTTACGGTAATACCGAGAAGTCGGTAAAGGTGCTGAAACCGCTCATGCTGCTAGCAACTTTGCCCCGTGTGCTGGGACCGGGTGAGGAAGTGAAATTGCCGGTGAATGTTTTTGCGATGAAGCCGGAGGTTAAAAATGTTACGGTGAGCATTCAAACAAACGAATTGTTGACTCCGGTTGGTGGCAGCTCACAGCAAGTCCGGTTTTCTGAAGTTGGTGACCAAATTGCCGGTTTTAATCTGAAAGTGGCCGAGAAGACTGGAATTGGCAAAGTAACGGTTACCGCGGAGAGCGGAAAGTTCAAGGCTACCTATGAAATTGAAATCGTAGTTCGACCATCGAACCCGCGTGTTGTTAATGTGAAAGATACGATTTTGCAGGCCGGCCAAGCGTGGAGCGCAATGGTAACAGCACCCGGAATGGCAGGAACGAATCTAGCTCGTCTGGAACTCTCGGGGATTCCGCCATTGGACTTAAATCGTCGCTTAAATTATCTGATTCGTTATCCGCACGGCTGTATTGAGCAAACTACTTCTGCCGTTTTCCCGCAATTAATGTTGAATCGACTCACTGTTGTTTCAGCTGAGCAAAAGCAGGAAATCGAGGATCATATCCGGGAGGCTTTAAATAAGTTTACGCGCTTTCAAACATCGGAGGGTGGTTTTGCTTATTGGCCCGGAGGAACTTATTCTTCGTCCTGGGGCACGAACTATGCAGGCCACTTCATGCTAAAAGCTGAAGAAGCTGGATACTCGCTACCGTATGGGATGAAGGACAAATGGTTGACCTATCAGAAAAATGCCAGCCGCAACTGGCAACGATCCGAACGCAGATATGAACGCTCGGAATTGACTCAGGCATATCGATTGTACACCTTGGCTTTGGCTCAGTCGCCCGATTTTGGAGCAATGAACCGTTTGCGCGAAGAGAAAAATATGGATCAGTTGGCTCAGTGGAGATTGGCTGCTGCTTATGCAGTTGCCGGTCAGCCGGAGGTGGCTGCTAAAATGATCGCCAATTTGAGCAAGACCATAAAGCCGTTCAGGGAGCTGTCTTATACTTATGGCTCAGATATTCGGGATAAAGCACTGATTATGGAGACATTGGTTTTGCTGAAAAGACAGACTGAGGCGTTCCCGCTGTTAAAAGAGATATCAGCAGAGTTGTCGTCCGACGCTTGGATGAGTACGCAAACGACGGCCTATTCACTGCTGGCAATTTCGGAATTTGCAGGTGCAGGTAAGCTCACCGATAATCCTTTGAACGCAAAAGTTGCCTTTAATAATGCAGCCGTTCAGGCTGTTTCGGCAACTACTCCTGTTTGGCAAAGCAATGTTGAGTTAAAGGAGAATAAGACCGCTCAAGTAATGGTCGGGAATACGACCTCGAAATTGATGTATGTTCGGGTGCTGAGTGAGGGGATTCCGGTAACAGGCGATTCTACTTCAAGCCAGCGTAATTTGTTTCTGGATGTGCATTATACAAATATGCAGGGACAAAAGGTCGATCCGAAGAAGTTGCCACAGGGAACTGATTTTGTTGTGGTGGTTAGCGTGCAAAATCCGGGACAGCGCGGTGTCTACAAAGAAATGGCCTTGACGACTATTTTCCCATCGGGATGGGAGATTATCAATTCACGCTTAAATGATGTGGAAAGTCAGTTGAAGAGTGATGCTTTCACGTATCAGGACATTCGCGATGACCGGGTGCTGACTTATTTCGATTTGAATCCGAATGAACAGAAAACGTTCCGGATTTTATTGAATGCAACCTACGAAGGGAAATTTTATTTGCCGTCAGTACAGTGTGAGGCGATGTATGATAATAGTATCAACTCTCGCAAACCGGGTCAGTGGATTGAGGTGGTGAAGTAAAAAATGAAAGGATTATCAAAACGCATAAAACGTAGATACGGGATAGGAGCTGCTGTTTTTCTGGCAGCTCTTGTCTTTTGGTGGTTCAGTTTGCCCTCGCCGTTATTCTCCGATCCAACGTCAACGGTTATCGAGAGCAAAGGAGGCGAACTGTTGGGAGCACACATCGCTGCCGATGGGCAATGGCGATTTCCGAAGGTTGATGACATCCCGCAAAAGTATAAGACTTGCGTATTGGCTTTTGAAGACCGGCATTTTTATCATCATCCGGGATTTAACCCGGTTTCTTTGGTCAGGGCACTCGTTCAGAATGTTCGCAGCGGCCATGTCGTAAGCGGTGGAAGCACGATCACGATGCAGCTGATTCGTTTATCGCGCAAAGGGAAACCACGAACGATATGGCAGAAATTGATTGAACTTTCGTTGGCTGTTCGTGCAGAATGTTCGTATTCAAAAGAGTCGATTCTAAAACTATATGTTTCAAATGCTCCCTATGGCGGAAACGTTGTTGGCTTGGATGCTGCTGCCTGGCGGTATTTCGGACGAAATACGGCAGATCTTTCCTGGGCCGAGTCAGCGACCCTGGCAGTTTTGCCTAATGCGCCCTCGCTGATTTATCCGGGAAAGCGGAATGAAGCGCTTTTGCTGAAACGAAACCGACTGCTTGATAGGCTTTATAAGCAGGGAAAGCTGGATGAAACAACATTGAATTTGGCGAAGTTGGAGCCGTTGCCACAGCAGGTTTACGCTATTCCGCAAATTGCAACCCACTTGCTGAATCGTGTTATGGCAGAACATCCGGGGCAACGGATTCAAACGACTGTTGACGGGCAGTTGCAGCGTCATGTAAACGAATTGGTTCGGCAGCATTTAATGAGTCTGCGGGCGAATGAAATTCATAATGCAGCTGTTCTGGTAATGGATGTTGAAAAGGGTAGGATATTAGCCTATGTCGGTAATTCGCCCGATAGGGGAGATGGTCAGCATGGCCAGCAGGTAGATGTGATTGCCTCTCCGCGAAGCTCGGGAAGTATCCTCAAGCCCTTTCTGTATGCCGCGATGCAGGATGATGGTTTGATTCTGCCTCATACCCTGATTCCCGATATCCCAACGCAGATTGGCGGATTCAGCCCCCAAAATTTCGATTTGCAATTTGAAGGAGCGGTGCCGGCATCCATGGCTCTTTCAAAATCGCTGAATATTCCGGCAGTTCGGATGCTTCGTGATTATGGCGTTGATCGTTTTTACAGTGTCATGAAGAAACTTCATTTCTCGACCTTGAATAAACCGGCCAACCATTACGGATTGTCCTTGATTCTGGGGGGAGCAGAGGTTAATTTGTGGGATTTGGCCGGCGCCTATTCGTCGTTAGCACGCATGTTAGTTCATTACGAGTTGCATGATGGTGTTGTTTACAAGGATGATTTCAGGAGTCCCTCCTATCAGGAAGGAAACTATAGCAGTGATGAGTTAATAGAGAAGCCCATCTCTCCGGGAGCAGCCTGGTTGACTTTCGAAGCTTTGTTAAAAGTTAATCGCCCGGATGAAGAATCGGGTTGGGAGTCCTTCTCTTCTTCGCGTCGGGTAGCCTGGAAAACGGGAACCAGCTTTGGTTTTCGCGATGGCTGGGCTGTCGGTGTCGATCGGAAATACCTTGTCGCTGTTTGGTGCGGAAATGCAGACGGCGAGGGGCGCCCGGGCTTGACCGGAACTTCAGCTGCTGCTCCAATACTGTTTGATGTTTTCAACTTGTTGCCGGCTTCAACATGGTTTACCCAGCCGGTTGACGAGATGGTGCAAATTCCGGTATGTCACGAAAGTGGTTATCGGGTTGGGCCATATTGCGAACAGGCGGATACCGTATGGGTATTGCCGAAAGGGCTCAGCAGCTCTGCATGCCCGTATCATAGGTTGGTGCATCTCGATCCAACCGCTCAATGGCAGGTAACCGCACAATGTTGCTCGGTCGAAGAAATGGTACATCGGTCCTGGTTTGTGTTGCCTCCTGTAATGGAATGGTATTACAAGCGGCGAAACCTAATGTACCGAACATTGCCTCTATTTAAGTTAGGATGCGCAGAGGAGGCTCAGGTCGTGATGGAGATGATCTATCCCCGTGAAAACAAGCAGGTGTTTGTGCCGGTGCAGTTGGATGGTACACCCGGACAAGTTATTTTGGAAGCAGCTCATTCTTCATCGGATGCGATTATTTACTGGCATCTCGACGATGAATATCTTGGTCAGACGAAGGGGACTCATCAGATGCCTGTTAGTCCGTTTTCGGGGAATCATATTCTGAGCTTGATTGATGATCAGGGAAACACTTTTTCTTTGCAGTTGACCGTCGTCGCTCGATAGAAGTTATAAGCGTGGGTTTGCGGAGGCTGGTCTTTTTTCGAAATTCTGTTCGTTTTTCGTTTTTAGAATATGTTGAGCAGCATCTTTTTCGTAAATTTGGTCAGTTCTTGTAACTGATGAAAAACTTTTCTTCAACTATGCGGTTACACATTTAAGTTTTAAACAAAAAGTTATGGTAGATAGATTGTCTGATCCAATCGGCCGGCTGATGGGCCTGCGTTATAAATCGCATCCCTGGCACGGTGTTGCAATCGGGAAGGAAGCTCCTGAAAAAGTTACAGCATTTATTGAAGTTGTGCCGACGGACACCGTAAAGTACGAAATTGATAAAGATAGCGGCTATTTAAGGCTGGATCGTCCTCAGAAATATTCGAATGTAGTTCCGGCTCTCTACGGTTTTATTCCACAGACCTTTTGTGGCGATGAGGTGGGAGCATACTGCATGGAAAAAACCGGAAAAGCCGATATTAAAGGCGATGGTGACCCGATCGATATTTGTGTGCTGACCGAGAAGGACATCACGCACGGTGATATCCTGGTTCATGCCCGCCCGATTGGTGGCTTCCGGATGATCGACGGCAATGAGGCCGATGATAAAATTATTGCCGTGCTAAACAACGATGTGGTTTACGAGGGCTATAAGGATGTGAAAGACCTTCCGGACATCGTGGTGGAACGTTTGAAACACTATTTTCTGACTTATAAAGATATGCCGGGGCGCGATAAGGACACCGAGATCACGCATTTGTACGGTGCCGACGAAGCTTTTACCGTGATTAAACGGGCAATGGACGATTATCAGAAAAGATTCGATAACCTGGGGAAACTACTTTATTAGATAGCTGAGAGTCCGGTGAAAGCCGGACTTTTTTCGGAAAGTCTTTTCTGTTTTTCCTTCGATCGAATGTACCCACCCTGGCCCTCCCTCGTGAGGGAAGAAAATTCCGACTTTGTCGGAATGGGAGGGTCAATCTAATTCAAAAGAATCCACTTTCATTCCTGTTGGTGATTCCCCGAAATTATGAAGGTTTTTTCTGAAAGTCTTACCTGCCACAGACACTAAGTTGCAATGCCAACAACTGGTTTTGATTAGATGTGGAACGACAACCCGACAACTGTTGAAAACGACGACAACCGTATAGTTGAAAAAAAACAGTATTTTCATTTCTGTTGGAGACTCCCAGGAATCATGAATGTTTTATGAGCGATTTACTTTCGGCTCAGGTTGATGTACGAATAGTCGAAATCGTTTTTCTCGTCATGCAGATCCTCGCGGCTGTCAACGGCCCAGTCGTCTTCATTGAAAACAGAGAAGAAGGTGTCGCCTGCAAAATCCTGTTCTACTTTCGTCAGATAAAGCTTGGCGCATAGCGGATAAAACTGCTCGTAGATTGTTCCGCCGCCAATCACAAAGGCTTCTTGTTCTCCTTCAACCTTGGCAATGGCCTCGGTAATTGTGTTGGCTGTTTCGCAACCTTCAAAACGGGCATGCGGGTCGCTGGTAATAACGATATGCCGGCGGTTGGGTAAGGGCCATTTGGGCAGCGAAAGCAAAGTTTTCCGCCCCATGATAATGGTGTGTCCGCTGGTAATGGCTTTAAAACGTTTTAAATCGCCGGGCAAATGAAAAAGTAAGTCGTTGTCTTTACCAATAGCGCCGTTCTGCGCCATGGCTACAATCATTGAAAGATTTGGATGAATCATTTATACTAAAGCTGAATTTGAGCACGATTATCATTTCTTGAGGGTTTCACTTAAAGTGAAGCCCTCAAGCGCTGTTAAACAGCTACTTTCCCGGGAATATGTGGGTGAGCATTGTAGTTGATCAACTCAAAATCTTCGTATTTAAAGTCGAAAATCGATTTGATGTCCGGGTTTAGTTTCATCTGAGGCAAAGCTTTCGGCTCGCGGGTGAGTTGCAGCTTCACTTGTTCCAGATGGTTTTGGTAAATGTGCGTATCGCCACCGGTCCACACAAAATCTCCCGCTTCCAGGCCGCAAACCTGCGCCATCATCATGGTCAGTAAAGCGTAGGAGGCAATGTTGAAGGGCACGCCCAGGAATACGTCGCAGCTCCGCTGGTATAATTGGCACGATAGCTTGCCATCGGCAACGTAAAACTGGAATAGCAAGTGACAGGGTGGAAGTGCCATTTGATCGATTTCACCAACATTCCACGCGCTGACAATGTGGCGGCGTGAGTTGGGGTTGTTTTTGATCGACTCAACAACTTCGGCGATTTGGTCGATGTGGCGTCCGTCGGGAGTGGGCCACGAGCGCCATTGGTAGCCGTACACATGCCCCAGGTTGCCGTTTTTATCAGCCCATTCATTCCAGATCCGTACACCGTTATCGGTTAAATATTTAATGTTGGTGTCGCCTGCCAAAAACCACAGCAACTCATGAATGATGGATTTCAGATGTAGCTTTTTAGTCGTTAGCACCGGAAAACCTTCGGCCAGGTTAAAACGCATCTGATGCCCGAAAACGCTGATGGTTCCGGTGCCTGTACGATCTTCCTTTTTTGTGCCGTTTTCTAAAATATGATCCAGTAAATCAAGGTATTGTTTCATGATATGCTCGTGGTTACAGAATGACTAATTTTAAGGGTGCAAGATAAAGTTTTTAGACGAACGAGTAAAGTTGGCCTATGAAAATACAAAAACAAAAGAAGCGCATACCAGGTGTATGCGCTTCAGCAAAGGGTTCACGGATAGATTGTATTACTCAAATATCTCCTGTTCTTCTACAAACCCTTCAGAAACTACCGTCATACGTATGTTTTGCTTATTCACCACTTGTCCGTTCAGGAGAATTGCCGGGACAAGATGGTTGCCATTATTTACGGTGAAGCTCATGTTGTCGGTAGGGGTTTTGCCTTTGGCCATCTTGATGGCCGCATCGGCGGCATTGTAGGCCATGGATACCACTGGTTTGTAAACCGTAATGGTTTGATCGCCCAGGATAATGTTGCGGATAGCGCTGATGTCTGCATCTTGTCCGGCAACCAGTACTTTGCCCGCAAGTCCTGCTTCCTTAAGCTCCTGAATAGCGCCTTCAGCCAGGGCATCATTCCCGGCAATAATGGCATCGATGGTTTCGCCACTGTCGATGATACTTTTTATCATTTCGTAACCATCCTCAGAATCCCAGTGGTCAACAAATTTGCTCCCGACAATTTTGATGTCTCCGCGGTCAACCAAGGGTTGAAGGATGTTCATCCAGCCCAGGTACAGCTGGTAGGAGTTGTTGTCGCTTGTGGGTCCGCCAATGAGGGCGTAGTTTCCGGCAGGGGCGATGGTGGTGAGGAATTTCGCTTGTTTCTCACCAATGTCAATGGCGTCGGTCGATACAAAAAAATCGATCTCTGCATCACGGATCAGACGGTCGTACGAGATGACCGGGATATTCTGGTTTTTGGCCATTTTAACGATGCCTGCCGCCACCACCATATCCACCGGAATGATGACCAATACATCAACACCCTGGTTGATGAGTTCCAAACCTTGCTGGAATTGAAGATCAGGATCGGAATCGGCGACTTTGACAATCACAGATCCTTTGTTTTCTTCTATTTTTTCAACAAAAGCGTCGCGGTCTTTTACCCAGCGTTCCCTGGCAGTTGTGTCCATTAATAAACCAATTTGAGGTTTCTGATTACAGCTGGCAAGAAGCAAAAAGACCAAGAAGATCTGAACGAAAAATTTGATTTGCTTCATAACGGAGAGATTTTGATTAATACTATCCTCTGTTACGAATATTAAAACCAATATGTTAAGGCTTTAAAAACATCTGAATTAATGTAACCCTCTTTCTGTTTGCAGTTGTTGCCTTTTGTATCCTGTTAGATCGTAAGAATGAGTGGTTTCACGCTGTGTTGGGCAGGCTGGTCGTACATCGATCAATATGTTATTTTCACTAATTCTAGCCGAGTATCATCCCAATAATGGTGGCCGACATCAGCGAGGCCAGGGTGCCGGCCAGCAAGGCGTACATTCCAAGGCGCGAAAGCACCACCCGTTTGCCGGGTGCCAGGGCGCCGATTCCGCCAATCTGTATGCCGATGGAGGCGAAGTTGGCAAAGCCGCAAAGGATGTAGGTTGCCATGATGATGGATTTTTGTTCCAGGAAAGCACCCGCTCCTTTTAAGTCGGAAAGGCTGATATAACCGATAAATTCGGTGAGGATTAATTTTTCACCCAGCAGTCGGCCAACCAGCATGATATCCTGCGAGCATATTCCGATGAGCCACATGATGGGGGCAAACAGATAGCCCAGCAGAAACTGAAGCGACAATTCGTTGAAGCGCCCGTCGGTGTTGGTTTCAATGATGGCATTCAGATGGGTGAGTGAACCTATAAAACCGAGTATATAGTTGATCATGGCAATTAAAGCCAGAAAGGCTAAAAGCATACCTGCAACATTTACGGCCAGTTTCAATCCTTCGCTGGTGCCGTTGGTGATGGCATCGAGCAGGTTACTCCCGATCTTATCCTTACTTACTTCAACATCCCGGTTGACTGCTTCCGTATTTGGAACCAGCATTTTCGAGAAGATTACGGCTGCCGGTGCTGCCATAACCGAGGCGGTAAGCAGGTGTTTGGCAAATTCGAGCCGTAACACCGGGTCGTTGCCCCCCAGCATGCCAATATAAGCGGCCAGAACACCTCCGGCCAGGGTGGCCATGCCGCCGGTCATCACCAGCATCATCTCCGAATTGTTCATCTTGGCCAGATAGGCCTTGATCATCAGCGGCGACTCGGTTTGCCCTAAAAAGATGTTCCCTGCAACCGATAGCGACTCCGCGCCCGATAATTTGAGCAGCCGGGTAAAAACCCAGGCCATGGCCCAAACGACCCGCTGGATGATTCCCCAATAAAATAGCAGGCTGGTTAAGGCCGAAAAAAAGATGATCGTGGGCAGAATCTGAAAAGCAAATATGCTGCCGAAGGTTGAACTGTCGACCAGTGAGCCAAAGAGGAATTGACTGCCTACGTTGGTGAAATCGAGTATTTTGACAAATATTTTTCCGAAAAATTCGAAGCCCGAACGAATAAAGGGTACATAAAGCACTCCAATGGCCAGGACCACCTGGAAGGCCAGGCCAACGCCAACGGTTTTCCATGGAATATTTCGACGGTCTTTCGAGAAAATCCAGCCAATAGCCAGCAGTACGAGCATTCCCGCAAAGCCTCGGAGAATAGTTGTCAGGCTGAAACCGTGCCCGGGCGTTTGTGAGAGCAGGATGTTGGCATTTGTTGTTGCCGAAAGCTGTTCGCCAGCTGCTTGGTCGGGCGCCTGTGTTTGTATTGTCGTCTGGGAATTGGGTTGAACCGGATTGGTTTGCTGTGCCAGACTTAAATGCGGTGTGGTGCTGATCATGCTGATGAGCAGCATAATCCAAAGGCAGAGGTGTTTCATGGGGCTGCGATTTATGATCGTCTTATTTTTTACGTCGGTTGAGTTCGTCTCGAATTCTGGAAGCCCGCTCGTAGTCTTCGTTGTTAATCGATTGATCCAGCATTTCATTCAGCTCCGTTTCGTTGTATCGTTCAAACTCCGATTCAGGCTTATTTTCGTTGGTCTGTTGTCGGGTAAATTCAACATCCGAGGGGCTCTCCGGATCCAGAATAATTCCCGCTTTGCGCAGGATCTCTTCGGTCGTATAGATGGGGCACTTAAAACGCAGTGCCAATGCAACGGCATCCGAGGTGCGCGAGTCAACCCGAATTTGCTGGGCTCCGGTTTCGCAAACCAGTTCCGAAAAGAAAATGCCTTCTTCGAGTTTGTAAATAACCACTTCCGAAACATGAATGTCAAAAGCAATGGCGACATTTTTAAACAAATCGTGTGTCAGCGGGCGTGGTGGCTTTAGTCCTTCCAGCTGTATGGCAATGGCCTGTGCTTCAACCGGGCCGATGATGATCGGGATGCGGCGGTCGCCCTCTTCTTCGGCCAACACCAAAGCATAAGCACCGGATTGTGTCTGACTAACGGATAGGCCTAAAATGTTTAATCGAACTTTATGCATAAGCTTTCTAGCATCGGGGGATGAATGCAACAAATATAACAATTGTTTTAGTGAATTAAAGCCGTTCAGGGGCTAAAATGCAGCGACTGTGGTGCTGCTAAACAGCTTCGCAGAGCTGGCTTTGAAGTCAATGCCCGGGCGTGGCGTATTAACCGTCTTGAAACCAGTGTTTTTACGGATACACGAAAATAAACCGCAATAATTAAAAAACTTGCTAATTCTTTGGTAGTCATTAAAAAATATCTACTTTTGCAGTCCGAAAGTTTCGAGTAGGCTCAAAAAAGCGGATCTTTAACGAATCAAAGTCCCGCCTTCCGGACAAAATTATTAAACGTTCAATTGATGTACGCTATTGTAGAAATTGCCGGACAACAGTTTCGTGTTGAAAAAGACAAAAAATTGTTTGTTCATCGTCTTGAGACAGCTGAAGGCGAAAGTGTAGAGTTTGACAAAGTACTTTTAACCGACAATGAAGGAACGATCGCAATCGGTACTCCTGTTGTTGAAGGTGCAAAAGTGAAAGCTAAAGTATTGGAACACCTCAAAGGTGAAAAAGTGATTGTTTTCAAAAAGAAACGTCGTAAAGGCTATAAAAAGAAAAACGGTCACCGTCAGTACTTGACTCAAATTCAAATTGAAGAAATTATTGGATAACCCTTAAAAACATTTATTAACCATGGCTCATAAGAAAGGTGTCGGTAGTTCGAAGAACGGACGCGAATCGGAAAGTAAACGACTTGGCGTAAAAATCTACGGCGGTCAGGTTTGCAAAGCTGGTAATATTTTGGTACGCCAGCGTGGTACAGCTCATAATCCTGGTAATAATGTAGGTATGGGAAAAGATCATACTTTGTTTGCCTTGATTGATGGTACTGTTGTTTTCAAAAAGAAAAGAGACAACAAATCGTATGTGTCTGTTGAACCCGTTGTGGCAGCAAACTAAGACGATATTATAATACGCGATGAGAATCTCCTGTCTTGTTTGAGGCAGGAGATTTTTTATTTTATACATTTGCCAAGCAAAATTGAAAAGCGATCGTTTTCATTGTTATCGCAGTTATCGTAAGTTGTCTTTGTTGAAGCAATAAGATAACGGCGGGAAACAAGACAACAAAGACAATAATAAAAATCAGTGCCCTATGCTCAACTTACGATTTATTCAGGAAAACCCGGAATTGGTCATTGAAAAACTGAAGAAAAAAAATTTTGATGCCAGCCAGATTGTTGGCCAAATCATCGATTTATATCAAAGTAAAAACGAAATACAGGCGAAAGCCGACCAGATGAAGGCTGAGATGAATAAGCTTTCTAAAGAGATTGGTCAATTGTTTCGCGAAGGAAAACAAGCTGAAGCCAATGCTGCCAAAGAGCGAACTTCGGTTTTGAAAGACAGCATTAAACAACTGGACGAGGATTTTGCAAAAATTGATGCACAGGTGTTCGATTTGCAGGTTCAGTTGCCCAACATCCCGGCAGATATCGTTCCGGCGGGAAAAACAGCCGATGATAACCAGATTGTAAAAACAGGCGGGGCGGTTCCGGAATTGGGCGAGCATAAATTGCCCCACTGGGAGCTGGCTTCGAAGTACGATTTGATCGACTTCGAGCTGGGTGTGAAAATTACCGGTGCCGGATTTCCGGTCTACAAAGGCAAAGGTTCGCGCTTGCAACGTGCCTTAATTAACTTCTTCTTAAATGAAGCCGAAAAAGCCGGTTATCTCGAAATTCAACCTCCGCTGGTGGTGAATGAAGATTCTGGTTTTGGAACCGGCCAGCTACCCGACAAAGAAGGTCAGATGTACCACGTTACGGAGGATAACCTGTACCTGATTCCAACGGCTGAGGTGCCGGTGACTAACTTGTATCGCGATGTGATTGTGGATGCGAAGGAGCTACCCATTAAAAATACAGCTTACAGTGCCTGTTTCCGTCGCGAAGCCGGTTCGTATGGTAAGGATGTTCGCGGGTTGAACCGTTTGCATCAGTTTGACAAAGTTGAGGTGGTGCAGGTTGCTCATCCGGATAAGAGCTACGAAATTCTCGATGAGATGGTCGCTCATGTTGAGGGGCTGGTTCAGAAACTGGGCTTGCCTTACCGCATCTTACGTTTGTGCGGTGGCGATATGAGTTTCACGTCGGCCCTTACCTACGATTTTGAAGTTTATTCGGCTGCCCAGGAAAAATGGTTGGAAGTGAGTTCAGTTTCCAATTTCGAATCCTTCCAGGCCAATCGCTTAAAACTGCGCTACCGTGACGAGCAAACCAAGAAACCGGTTATTGCCCATACCTTGAACGGCAGTGCGCTGGCCTTGCCACGTATCGTAGCGGCCTTGCTCGAAAACTACCAAACAGCCGAAGGTATTAAAGTGCCGGAGGTGCTGGTTCCTTTCTGTGGTTTCGATCTGATCCAATAGAAATACACCGCATAGATAGAATAGGGAAGGTAGTCCAACAGGGCTGCCTTTTTTTTGTCTGAAAGTCTCTTCGGGTGATGTGGTTTCCAAACCGCATCGGGGAGGTATTGAATAGCGGTTCAGCTTCAACCAGTAGCCAGGCTTCTTTTGTAGCAAACCAGCGCTGATGAGAGTTGCCCCAAAACTGGCTGTTTTCACGCCTACTTTTGCGCAATTCGGATCTTTTGTCTTACCGGACGGTTTTTACGCTTTCAGCAATGGCGCTAGCCATTCAATTCGGGTAGCACGCAAGTTGACACGACGGATGTACCGTCCCGTACGGGACGGAATTATCCTCGCGGAAATGCTAAAAGCTACCCAAATGTTATCCCTCCGGGATTATGCCATTCAATCTTGAGGTGTTACTGAGAAAGTCGATGAATGCCCAGATGCCACTCCACCGAATCATCAAGTGGCTTTGATGCTTTAGGAACAACAACCCGACAACTTCGGAGAACAACGACAACAAGACAACAGAAACCCCGAGCCTTTCGGTCGTTTTTTGCAACGCTAAAGGCTCATCAAAGGCTTTTGTATAACTATCATCACGATGCTAGCAGATCTCCACCAGACGAATGTCGAAGGCCAGTACGGCAAAGGGCGGAATTTTGTTCGATGTTCCTTTGCGGCCCCAGGCCAGTTCGGCCGGCACCCAGAACTTGTAGCGGCTGCCAATGCTCATTAGGGGAAGTCCTTCCTGCAAGCCTTCAATCATTTCGTTCAGGGCCACCTCGTCGGGCTTGTTCTGGCGGTAAGTGTCTTCCAGTATTTTGCCATCCAGTAGTTGGGCCCGTTGGTGAATCCGCACTGTAGACCATTCATCCGGTTTGTCGCCGTTGGTTTGCTCAACAATTAAATACTGAAGTCCACTTGCTGTTTCAATCACACCTTCTTTGTGCCGGTTCTGTTCCAGAAACTCTTCGCCCATTTTGCGATGATGGCCGGCAGCTCCTTTGTTCTTTGTCTTTGATTCGCGTTTTGCCAATTTGATCGTTATCTTCTTGTTTATCGGGTAAAAATATTGAATTATTACGAACACCGAAAACACAAGGATTTGCATTGGCAAACATTGGCGGAAAAATGATGCTAACCGTCCCGGAATCTGGCAGTCCCGGTTTTTTGCCTTATTTTAGAAATGCAGAGGGGGGATGAAACGGGGGTGTTTGCTCCGAAAAAGAAGAAATTATTTTGACCCTCTCGGATTTTTGACGTGTCAGGTACCGAATAAATTTATATTTTTGAGGCCATACCCCGTCAAAATAAAGGCGGAGTTTAAAATCAAATTTTAATATGAATTTATCATTAACTCTTGTCCGCAAGTTAGTGTTTAATTTATAAATTTGTCATTCTGTTCTATTTTTGACGACAAATACAGAGAAAAACAATTCATTAACTTATAATTTGTAACACGATGAAAACGAAATTGGAGTACATTTGGTTGGATGGATACCAACCAACCCAAGGTTTAAGAGCAAAAACAAGAATTGCAGAGAACTTCAGCGGTAAATTGGAAGATTGTCCAATTTGGGCCTTCGATGGTTCTTCTACTCAACAAGCTGAAGGTGGTTCTTCTGACTGTTTGTTGAAACCAGTTGCTTTATATCCTGACCCAACACGCAAAAATGCTTATGTTGTGATGACTGAAGTGTTGAACGCAGACGGTACTCCTCACGCTTCAAACGGTCGTGCGACAATCGAAGCTGATGATGATGACTTCTGGTTCGGGTTCGAACAGGAATATTTCCTGATGGATATGGATACTAAACTGCCATTGGGCTTCCCGGTTAACGGTTACCCGGCTCCTCAGGGACCTTACTATTGCGGTGTAGGTGCTAAAGCTGCTTTCGGTCGCGATATCGTTGAAGAACATTTCGATGTTTGTTTGGAAGCTGGTTTGAACGTTGAAGGGATCAATGCTGAGGTGGCTGCCGGACAGTGGGAGTTCCAAATTTTTGCCAAAGGTGCACACGATGCTGGTGACCAAATTTGGGTAGCTCGTTACTTCCTGGAAAAAGTTTGTGAAAAATATGGTGTTTATGTAGACTGGCATCCGAAACCACTGGGTAAAGACTTAGACTGGAACGGTTCAGGTATGCACGCTAACTTCTCGAATGGTTTGATGCGTACTTGTGGCGACAAAAAAGTATTCGAAGCAATTTGCGAAGAATTCGGTAAGCACATCGAAGAGCACATTTCTGTTTACGGTGCCGGTAACGACCAACGTTTGACTGGTAAGCACGAAACGGCTGCTATCACTGACTTCAGCTATGGTGTATCTGACCGTGGTTCTTCAATCCGTATCCCGGTAGGTACTGTTGAAGATGGCTGGAAAGGTCGTTTGGAAGACCGTCGTCCTGCTTCAAACGGTGACCCATACAAAATCGCTGCGGTGATTATCAGCACAACGAAAAAAGCAATCGTATAATTCACCTGATTATAATATTGAGAAGGAGCTGCCCGCATTTTGGGCGGCTCTTTTTTTTGAAAGTCGATGAACGCCAAGACGCCGAGTCGCAAAGGTATTTGTTGTTTCGAAGCAGCCCCAATCAGCGGTTCAACAATTCAATATCCCTCAACAATTCAACAACCGTCTCTCATTCCAGTTGGTGATTCCCTCCGAATCATCTGTTTTTTTTGTTTTTGAAAGTCTACCACGCAAAGACACTAAGGAGCCATGTCCAATAACTGGTTTTGATTAGAAGTGGAACGACAACCCGGCAACTTTTGACAACAATGACAACAGCATCGTCGAAGAATAGGTGACCTTTCATCCTTGGTGGTGAGTCCCCGGAACCAGGAAGGTTTTTTGACAGAATGGTTCGTTGAATCGTTATAATAGCGTGGTGTTTCGGGGTGTGTGCGTTTATTGGATATTTTCAGAGTGCTTTAATTTAAGGTATTATAGATGGCTGATAGTCTAAAATCTGAAAATCGAACGATCTATTGTGCCCCTACTAATAATGTTTATTTTTGCCCAAACTTTTGAACGATGACTCAGCGCAAATTCCCGGTAAAGAAAGAACTGTTTCTGGAAACAACACACTCGCCCGCTTTGGTGGACATTGTTGGCGAAGAATTTGTTCCGCAGGTGGTTGATTTCTGTTTTATAGCCAACCCGTATTATCCAACTCCGGAAATGATGCGTGAGCTGCTGGCCAAGATTCCGGAGATTATCAAGGCATACCCGTCCAGCAACCCGCGTCTGGCTCGGGAGCAGCTGGCTGAAGTTCTGCATATCAATCCCGACTTTCTGATCCTGGGAAATGGTGCAACCGAGCTGATTACCCTGATTGAACAGGAGCTGATCGACGATATAGCCATTCCTGTTCCCACCTTCAGCGAGTACCTCGAGAAGCTCCGGAAGCCGGCGGCAGCACGTTTGTTTCAGCTGCCGGAGGATCAGAATTATGATCTCGATCTGAATGCGTTCGGCGATTGGATTGATCAACAGCAAATTTCATCAGCCTTGATTATCAATCCAGGGAACCCCACCGGGCAGTTTATTGCGTTGGACGAGCTGAAAGCCTTTTTGACAAGGATGGCACACCTGAAGGTCGTTCTGCTGGATGAGTCTTTCATTGATTTTAGCGGGGTGGAACAGCCCTCGATCATGCCATTTTTGGAAGCGTTTCAAAACGTAATAGTGGTGCGTAGTATGAGCAAGCATTGTGGTGTTCCCGGTTTGCGGCTCGGCTATTGTTGCACGGCAAACCCCGATTTTGTGAGCCGTTTGGGGCAGTTGCTGCCAATCTGGAATATTAACACCATTGCCGAATATTTCTTGCTGATGTTGCCGCGAACCGATGCCGAATACCAGGACTCGGTGCGGCGCGTAGTGGCCGACGTACAGCTGCTGTACCGGAAGCTGAAGGTGCTTGATGGCTATAAAATCTACCCAACAGGAAGTAATTTTATCCTGATTCGGATCGATTATTCCCTAAGTGCACGGGCACTGCAAATGCGCCTGCTCGAAGATTACGGCCTTTACGTGCGGGATTGTTCAAACAAAATAGGGCTCGACGATTTTCACATCCGCGTAGCGTCGCAGGGCGAGCGCAATGACGAACGCCTGGTGAAAGCGCTCGCTGAAATACGGCGCGATTATGAAGCCAGCCCTAAAGGCTAGCTGATCACAACCGAGTCGCAGATATAGTTGGGGATAATCCCCGAGCTGGTAATTCGGATTTTTGCCATTTCCGGAAGCGTGTTTCCGGATAGCACCAGCGCCGTATCCACGCCAAATTTGTTTCCGCCGATAATGTCGGTATAGAGTGTGTCGCCTACCATCAGGATCTCGTTTCGTTTGACGGGTTTAATTTCGCAGGCCTTTTCGTAGGCAAACATAAACATCTGGGCGTCGGGCTTTCCGAAACGGATAAAGCTTTTGCCCAGCACTTCCTCAATCAGGTCCGAGATCCCTCCGATAGCCACAGCCACGTCGTTCTTGCTCACGGGGTAGTGGATGTCGGTATTGGCAACGACCACCGGCATATTTCGTTTTCGGAGCAGGTTAATCACCCGGTTGATGTCCTGGTTCCAGTCAAAACCTTCATCATCCAGAAATACCAGGCATTTAATGTGGTCAATATCCTCCAAATCAACCTCGCGAATGGGAAGCGTTTCCAGCCCGGCGGTTTCAATATAGTGCGCCGAGTCGCCTGTGCCCAGGTAAGCCACGGTGCCTTTTTTTATTTTCAGCTTCAGCCAGTCGTGCGCCAGCATCCCCGAGGAGATGATTTTGTCGGGAGTGATGCTTTTGATGCCCCGGCGGATGTATCCGTTGGCCAGCCCCGAAGGACCCCGCGACGAGTCGTTGGTAACCACGAAATAGTTGATGCCATGCTCGTCCAGAAAATCGAAGGTGCGCTCAATTCCCGGAATGACCCCTTTATGGTTTTTCAACACACCAAAGGCATCAAAAAAGATGGTTTTGTATTTGAGGGCTACAGTTCTGAAATCTTTTGTCTTCATAATTAGAGTTTTAAGGCGCGTAATATTTTGTCAGCATCAAAATTTCGGTTGATGGCAGGAATGTAGGCTTCGTAAGCTTCTTTTTGCAGCTTGCGGGCATACGAGGATCTGAAAAAGTAATTGCCGTCTTTGATGACGTAATTTAAGATAAAAAAGCGATAACACTCTTTTATTAACCGAACTTCGGGTTCGGTGAGCGGGTAAATTTTATGGTATTCCTTTAGAAACATGATAAAACGATCTTCAGTAAGCGTATCGATCACGTAGCTGAAAACCGTGCGGTCGCCAATGTCGGAGCATACGCGGCTGAAAAAGTAAAAGTCCATGACCCGGGTCGACATCCGAAACCAGTCGTAGTCCCAGCGGGAATAGAACTTCCCGTCGGGGGTGACCGAGAAGTTACCAATGTTCCAGTCGACAAAAACCGGGATGATGTCGATCTCGGTCATATAGTTGTAATGGTCGGCGTTTTTCAGAAAGATATCGCATTGCTCCAGAATCAGATCTTTGTTTTCGGGCGAGGCACAAAATTTATCCTTCCGGATTGTTTTCATCAGTGCATGAATGTCGGTAACCACGCTTTTGGAGGCGATCGGGAGCTGCGCGCTGATGTTGTAACAGGCTTTGTGGAAGCGAGCCAGCTCACGGCCCATCTTTTTAACGTGCTTATCTTCGAGTCGGCGGGGCAGCTTGCTTTTCACCTTAATTGGATTGTAGAAAACAACCCAGGCGCAATGATCTTGCGAGAAGTACCGGTAAATATACAGATCGTTGCGTTTGACCAACGATTGGGCCAGGAAGGTTTCGTAAGGAATTTCGAGGTTGTTGGCCAGGTTGTTGATGATAATGTGATCTTCCTTAAAATCTTCGAACCGCCCGTAGTCCGATAGTTTGGCAAACACCGGCTGGCGGTCGTAAAACGAAACTTTGTAGACCGAGTTGGTCGACACATGGGCACTAACATCATAGATGCCCTTGATCTCGTGGCGATCGTCAAATTCTTTCCAGGCTTGCCTGATGATATGGTAATTGTCCAGTTGTTCCATTATATCGTGTGTGTTTTTTTGCGTTTACAGCTTGTTCTGTCAGATAATCTCGAAGTAGCGTTTGAGCTCCCAGTCGGTAACCGCTTTGCCGAATTGGCGCCACTCCCATTCCCGGGTTTTGGCAAAGTGCTGAACGAAGGCTTCGCCCAAAATTTCGTTGGCAACTTCCGATTGAGCCATCTGTTGCGTTGCTTGCCACAGATTGGATGGTAGCTTGGTGGCCGTGCTGTTGGTGTATGCATTGCCGACGATGGCGGGGCTGTCGAGCTTCAGTTCATTTTTGATGCCGTAGAGTCCCGAGGCCAGCGAGGCAGCCATGGCCAGGTAGGGGTTGGTGTCCGAACCGGCAACGCGCATTTCCAGCCGGGTGGCTTTGGGGTCGCCGTTCAGCACCCGGACAGCTGTTGTGCGGTTGTCGTATCCCCAGGTTACCGTGGTGGGCGCCCAGGCTCCGTCGCGCAAGCGTTTGTAGCTGTTGATGGTGGGCGCGTAAAGCGGCAGCACCCAAGGTAAACAGTGCAGGATGCCGGCCAGGTAGCTCTCCATGATGGCACTCATGGGCTTTTGAGGATCACCCGAGTAGAAGAGGTTTTCCGTTTGATCGGGGTTCCACAGGCTTTGGTGCAGGTGTCCGCTGCAGCCGGGAAGTTCCTCGTTCCACTTGGCCATAAAACTGGCCATGATGCCGTGTTGGTAGGCAATTTCTTTGACCGCTGTTTTAAAAAGGGTGGCCTTATCGGCGGCAGCCAAAACTTCATCGTAACGAATGGCGGCCTCATACACGCCCGGGCCGGTTTCGGTGTGCAAGGATTCCAGCGGAATGTCGAACTGATACAGCAGGTCGAACAGATCGTTGAAATAAGCTTTATGCAGGTTCGGCCGTAGCTGTGAATAGCCAAACATGCCGGGGGTCAGGGGTTGTAAGTTGCGGTAGCCGGAGGCATCAACTTCGCTGGGCGTGCCAATAAAGTTGAACCATTCAAATTCCTGAGCAAAAACAGCTTTAAAGCCGATCTGTGCAGCCTGTTGGCGGATTTTCTTCAGCAAGCTTCGCGGACAGGCCGGAACATCGCTTTCATTTTCAAAATCACCCAGAAAATAGGGGATGTCGTTATCCCACGGAACATGGCGAAAGGTTGTGAAATCCAGGTGGGCTTTCTTATCGGGATAGCCCGTGTGCCAGCCGGTCATTTCAACATTGTCGTAGCAGGCATCGTTCGAGTCCCAGCCAAAAACCACATCGCAAAAGCCGGTGCTTTTTCGCGATATTTCAATGAATTTTTCAATCAACAGTATTTTCGAACGAAGGATTCCGTCGATATCGCAAACGGCAAATTTTATTTTTCGATGTCCGGCTTCCTCCAGCCTTCCTACAATTTCTTGTTTTCCCATATTTCCCGGTTTCGTATACATTCTTTATGCGAAGGTATTAAAATTAGCTTAAGCCTAAATTATTAAAAAATGTCAGATCAAACAATCGGCCGAGGCCTGTGCGTACCGAAGTGGTGACGAAAACTGATGATTCCGGGGAGCGAGTTGTCGTGGTTGTCGCAAGTTATCAGGTTATCAGGTTGTCTTGTTGTCGTGGTTGTCGGGTTGTCGTTCAAAACACGATGAGGGCCTTGTGATGATTCTTACAGAAAAAACGGATGATTGGTATTGATAGCTTCCTGTTAGCTGACAACTGTTGGGCAGCACGGAGTTTTTGGGACAGAGGGTCTGTTCGTTTCGGGGGGGACATCAAAAATGACTTGTTTTTGGGCATAAAATGCGTGTCGCAATGGAGCTTATACTAAAAAAGATCTAATTTTGACGGGTGAAATATTCGCGGGTTTATTTCATATTTTTTGCTTCGGCCGGTTTGAAAATCGAAACGCTTGCCGCCGGAGCAAATTCGATTGAGCTAACAAATTAACGATTGAATTAAGGAAATGGCTGTATTTAGATTCAAAGCGCTCGAAGAAGTGCTCTCGCGCAAGCCGCTGGAGGTGATCCGGGAACATAACCTGACTTCCGATTATTACGGCAATAAGGTGTTTGACCGCCCCAAGATGAAAAAATATCTTTCGCGCGAAGCCTATCGGGCCGTTTGCGATGCAATAGATAACAGTTCGCCCATCGACCGGAAGATGGCCGATCAGGTGGCACAGGGCATGAAAGCCTGGGCAACAGAAAATGGTGCCACCCATTACACCCACTGGTTTCATCCGCTGACCGACGGAACCGCCGAAAAGCACGATGCCTTCATCATTCACGGGGAAGATGGCGGCGTTGTTGAAGCCTTTTCCGGCAAATTGCTTTCGCAGCAGGAGCCCGACGCCTCGTCGTTCCCCAGTGGGGGGATTCGGCAAACCTTCGAAGCCCGGGGCTACACGGCCTGGGATGCGTCGTCGCCGGCCTTCATTGTTGACGGAACCTTGTGCATTCCTACTGTTTTTATTTCGTATACCGGCGAAGCGCTCGACTATAAAACGCCTTTCCTGCGGGCTTTGTCGGCTGTTGATAAAGCCGCTACCGAGGTGTGTCAGTATTTCGACAAAACGGTGACCAAAGTGCAGGCAACCCTGGGCTGGGAACAGGAGTATTTTTTGATTGATGAAGCCTTATATATGGCGCGGCCCGACTTGGTGCTGACCGGTCGTACCCTGATGGGGCATGCCTCGTCGAAAGATCAGCAGCTCGACGATCACTATTTCAGCTCCATCCCCACGCGGGTGTACCGTTTTATGGAGGATTTGGAGAACGAAGCTTACAAGTTGGGAGTGCCGGTGAAAACCCGCCATAACGAGGTTGCTCCGAATCAGTTCGAGGTGGCGCCGCTCTTCGAAGAGGCCAACCTGGCAAACGACCACAACCAGCTGCTGATGGATATCATGAAGAAGATTGCCCGTCGGCATAAGTTCATGGTGCTGTTTCACGAAAAACCTTTTGCCGGGGTGAATGGCTCGGGCAAGCATAACAACTGGTCGCTGGTGACCGACACCGGCGTTAATTTGTACTCGCCGGGAAAAAACCCGAAGACCAATCTGCAGTTTCTCACCTTCGTGGTGAATACGCTGAAGGCTGTTTATGACAACCAGGATGTGATTCGTGCAAGCATCATCTCGGCGGGCAATGCACACCGTTTGGGCGTGAACGAGGCTCCGCCGGCAATCTTGTCGGTTTTTCTGGGCTCGGAAGTCAGCAAGATGCTCGACCTGATGGAGCAAGCCGTGGTTGAACGCAAGATGACCCCGGACGAGAAAACAGCGCTGAAGCTGAATATCGGGCGAATCCCGGAAATTATCCTGGATACCACGGATCGTAACCGGACATCGCCGCTGGCCTTCACCGGCAATCGCTTCGAGTTTCGTGCTGTGGGCTCGTCGGCTAACTGTGCCGCTTCCATGATCTCGTTGAATGCGGCCCTGGCGGCTCAACTGAAAAAGTTTAAAACTGAAGTTGATGCCCTAATCGAGAAGAACGTGAAGAAAGATGAAGCCATCTTCCAGGTTCTCAAACGTCTGATTATCGAAACCCGGCCTATTCGCTTCGACGGGAACGGCTATAGCGACGAATGGATTCAGGAAGCCCATAAGCGCGGACTGACCAATGTGACAAGTGTGCCCGAAGCCATTGCAGCTTACACACGTAAGGATGTGCTGAAGTTGTTTGCCTCGGTGGATGTGCTGAATAAAAATGAGTTGGAGAGCCGTGCCGATGTCGAGTACGAAAAGTATACCATGAAAGTACAGATCGAGGCCCGGGTGCTTGGCGACCTGGCGGTTAACCATATCGTGCCCATTGCCGTCCAGTATCAAACCAGTTTGATGGAAAACGTGGCGCGTCTCCGGGACTTGTTCTCGGCTGAAGAGTTTGACAGTCTGGCCGAGGGCCGCCTGGACCTGATTCGCGAAGTTGGTGGTCACATTTCGGCTATCAAGCAAAAGGTGAAAGATATGGTCGAAGCCCGCAAAAAAGCCAATGTGATCGACGATCATGCGGCTAAGGCCAAGGCCTACGAGAAAAACGTATACCCCTTTTTGGATGAAATTCGCTATCATATCGATAAGCTTGAGCTGGCAGTGGATAACGAGTTGTGGCCCTTGCCCAAATACCGCGAATTGCTGTTTGTGAAGTAGCCTAACCAGCCAACAGGCTTGGGAAAAAGGATTGTGGCTGGCGCTTGCCGGTAGCAGTCCTTTTTTTGTTGAAAGTCCCTTTGGGTGATGTGGTTTCCAACCGTATCGCGGATGTTTTGAATTGCGATTGAGCTTGAATCAGGAGCCACTACTCACTTTGTAGCAAACCTGTAAGTGAGCCTTTTCCCAACCTTTGGTGTTTTTCTCGCCTACTTTTGCGCAATTCGGATCTTTTGTCCTACCGGACGGGTTTTCATTTTTGTAGTGACACAAAAACGAAACAAAAAGGTCATGGCTGATTTTTATCTTCAACCGCCATCTGCCGAAAAGCTAAGTTCAACCGGGTGATCTCCGACTCGCGTCGGAGCTTCCCGGGTTCACTAAGCTTTTCGTTTGATTTCGGCTTCGATAAAAATAGGCCAACCGCCTTCCGGCTTTTCCTCATTGTTCGTTTACTGTCAATTCCAGTTTGTTTTGATTTCTCCCCGCTCTGCCCGCAGAGAGGGGACAGAATTGAATTAATCCGCCAGGATTGGTTCAATTCAGGGGAGAGTTTCAGAGGGCTGCTGGTATGCACTTTGGAAGTTCCTTCCATGGCGTTTCAGAGCCTGCTTTTTTCTCTTCTACTTTTGATCTAATAGGAACCTTGTCCTACCGGACGGGTTTTCATCTTTTTTTGCAATGGCTTTAGCCATGCAATACCGATTAGCTTCAAAAGTATCGCATCGTATCACTTCGTTCCAATGCTCCTTTTTCAGTCTATCGGCATTATACCGTCCTATGTCATAGCATAAATTAGCCTGTAAAACGGTATAATTTGGGTAGCACCTAAGGCAACACGAAGATTCTCCCGTCCCGTACGGGACGGAATTTCGCCCTTGTCGTCGTTATGCTACCCAACTAGCATCCCTCCGGGATTGCAGGAAGCTTTTCGTTTGATTTCGGCTTCGATAAAACCAGGCCAACCGGTTCCCAACGTTTTGGCATTGATCGAACGACCTTCTTATGAGCTGATGGCGTCTTGGATGACAACCCGATAACTTGTGACAACCATGATAACCTGTGACAACAAGACAAGCTGCTTCAGTCAATTGAAAAAAACACAAGGCTAAAAACAGGGAGTAGAACGCTGCTTATTAGCGAAACCAGCAAAGAGAAAAAACAACCACCAAAAAACAGGATAAAGAAAATGAAGTATGAACGCAATCAGGAATTAGAATCTTATTAGATTTGTAAACCAGTAAATGAAATGAAAAACATTTACATCCTACCAAATAAAGTATAAATCTGTCAAGCTATTTTAGGAAAAGACATACCAAAATTTTGAAACGCCCGGTTGACGCGTCCCCCGAGCAGGTTTGACCCTCCCCTGAGGAGTTTGACCCGTCCCTGAGCAGTTTGACCCTTCCCCGAGCAGTCTGAAGCCTTCCCCGAGCAATTTGGAGCGTCCCCTGAGCAGTTTGAGCCATTCCCTGAAAGATTTGACCGTCCCCCGAGCAATATGAAGCCGTCCCCGAGCAGTTTGACGCGTCCCCCGAGCAGTTTGACCCTTCCCTGAGCAATTCGACCTGTCCCCGGAGCAATTTCTCATCGTTCACGAGCAGCTTCACCTCCCCCTGAGCAGTTTGACCCCTCCCTGAGCACCCGGTTCCAATAAGGAGGAAGGGCACAGTCATTTTAAGCGTTGTTTTTCAGCGGAGCCGGACAAGGAGCTGTTCGCTCAGCCCTTCAAATTTTGCTGTTAATATCAAGCCACTTTGGTTTGATAGGCGGCTCGTGCAGCCCGCAGAAAATGGTTCGTGAAAATACTTTAACTTTAAAATTTGCGTTTCAGCTTAGTAGAAATCAATATTTTTAGCGATAAATCACCGGCATTCATGAATCGAGCATTATTATCACCATTGCTAAGCATCCTGTTGTTATTCTTCATAGCTGCCTGTACATCCCAGAAAATGTACAACGCGGGTCTGTCGTCGGTCGAGCGGGGCGAGTACTACCGCACGGCCGAAAAGTTGCGCAAGGCCTACCGGAAGGATAGTAACCCGCAACATCGGGTGGAGATGGCTTTTCAGCTGGCGCAGGCTTATCACAAGCTGGGCGATTACGGACGGGCGGCCATCTGGTATAAGAATGCCATTCGTCGCGACTATCCCGATAAAAAAGTCATTTTCGATTGTGCCGAGTGTTTGCGGGCCTATCAGAATTTTGAGGAGGCCAAACTATACTATCAGCAGTATTTGGAGCTTTTCCCCGATGATGAGCGAGCCCGGCAGGGACTCGAAGCCTGTGATTATGTGCCGCTTTGGGAGAAAAATCCCAGCCGCTATATTGTTAGTCCGGTGCGGGAGCTGAGCTCGCGCTACAGCGACTATGGTGTGGCTTATGTTGGGGGACGCGATAATGAGGTGATTTTCTCGTCGATGCGGGAAAGCGAAAATACCGGCAAACAAAAGAGTGCTATTACCGGCGAGCACTTTGCCGATTTGTTCCGTTCGGAGTTTCTGCTGCAAAAGCAAAAATGGTCGGAGCCCGAACTGCTGGACGAAAGTCGGATTATTAATACCGAAGATGAAGAGGGAGCGCCCGCCATATCGCCCAACGGCGACCTGATGGTGTTTACCCGTTGTCGGTACGATAAATCGAAAAACATGGGCGCCAGTTTGTTTGCGACCCGTATGTCGCGCGGAAACTGGTCGGAACCCATGCTGGTGCCTTTGGCCGACGATAGCCTGATTGTGGCGCATCCGGCATTCTCGCCCGATGGCAACACGCTGTATTTTGTGTCCAACAGGGGTGGCGGACTGGGAGGCACCGACATCTGGATGGCCAGCCGCGAGGGAAATTCCTTTGGCAATCCGGTGAATCTGGGCAAAGAGATTAACACGCCGGGCAACGAGCTGTTTCCCTCCATGGATTATGAGGGTAATCTGTACTTCTCGTCCGACTATCATCCGGGAATGGGCGGACTCGATATTTTTAAAGCAACGAAAGATGAAGATGGGCAGTGGCAGGTCGAAAACCTGCAAGTGCCTGTCAACTCGTCGGGCGACGACTTCGGCATGACCTTTATCAATGCGGAAGATCCGCGGGGCCTGTTTGCGTCCAACCGCAAGGGATCGCGCAGCGACGATATTTACTCCTTTTACCTGCCCCCGAAAGTGTATCGCATCACGGGTGAGATTTACGATCAGGAAACCGGACAACGGCTGGATGGCGCCCGGGTGCGCGTGATTGCCACCGATGGCACAAACCTGAGGATGCGGGCCAACGACGGCAAGTTTCAGCTTAAGCTAAACCCCGAAACCGAATATGTTTTTGCGGCTTATCGCGATGGTTATCTCAGTGATAAACTGCGCGAAAATACCATTGGCTTAACCGACAGTAAAGACTTCAATGTTCGCTTGTATCTGCGCCCGATCGACGAGCCGGTGAAGGTTGAAAATATCAGTTATGCCTTTGGTGCCTGGGAGCTGAATGAGGCTTCGAAGCATTCGCTGGACAGCCTGGTGCAGATCCTGAATCTGAATCCGACCATTACCATCGAGCTGATGTCGCACACCGACCATGTTGGCTCCGATAAATTTAACTTCGAGCTGTCGCAGAAGCGTGCTCAGGCAGCTGTCGACTACCTTATTCAGCGCGGAATAAGTCCCGATCGTCTGGTGGCCAAAGGTTACGGCGAAACATGGCCCAAGAAAGTGACCCGCGAGTTGGCGCGACAATACGACTTTCTGCGTCGCAACGATGAGTTGACCGAGGATTATATCAACCGGCTGTCGGTTGATCAACAGGAGATTGCCAAGTCGATCAACCGGCGCACGGAATTCCGGGTGCTGTCAACCGATTACCAGGAGGAGTATCAACCGGAGCGTTAAACGTAAAACATTCGGTTCGGCCAGTCAGTATATGCTTAAAAAAGAAGGATGGATGCCGGAAAAGCGGTACTTTTGCGGCTGTGTTCGAAAACACCGATCACTTCTTTTTTTTGAATTGAAAATTATGGCAAAATATTTTCCGACTTTACAGGCGATCAATCGCGCCAAGTTGACAATAAACGAGGTTTTGAGCGGCACTCCGCTGGCCGAGAACCTCAATCTTTCCGAACAGTTTCAGGCTCGTGTCATGTTGAAAAGGGAGGACCTGCAGTTGGTTCGTTCCTACAAAATCCGGGGGGCTTTCAATAAAATCAGAAGCCTTAGCCCCGAGCAGTTGAAAAACGGAATTGTCTGTGCCAGTGCCGGCAATCATGCCCAGGGGGTTGCTTACTCGAGCTATAAGCTGGGAACACAGGCGAAGATTTACATGCCGACCACAACGCCCAAGCAAAAAATAAAACAGGTGCAGATGTTCGGTCGCGAATTTGTCGAGATTGTCCTTTGTGGCGACACCTACGATCAGGCCAGTGCCGAAGCGCTGAAAGATTGTGAGCAGAACGGCAAAACCTTTATTCACCCCTTCGACGACCCGCTGATTATTGAAGGACAGGCGACCGTAGCTCTGGAGATCATCCAGGACTCAACCTGCCAGATCGATTACCTTTTTGTGCCTATTGGTGGCGGGGGGCTGATTGCCGGTGTAGGCAGCTACTTTAAACAGGTGAGCCCCAATACTAAAATTATCGGGGTTGAACCGGCCGGAGCGCCCTCCATGTCGGCCTCGTTGAAAAAGGGCGAGCTGGTGAAACTCGAGAATATTGACAAGTTTGTCGACGGAGCTGCTGTTCAGCGGGTGGGAGAGTTGCCTTTTCAGATCTGTCAGGAAATTATCGACGATGTGGTGCTGGTTCCCGAAGGACGAATCTGCACCAAGATCCTGGAGCTTTACAATCGCGATGCCATTGTTGTTGAGCCGGCTGGTGCCCTGTCGATTGCAGCGCTGGACTACTATGCCGATAAAATTAAAGGGAAAAATGTGGTGTGCATCGTTTCGGGCAGCAATAACGACATTACCCGAACAGAAGAAATTAAGGAGCGTTCGATGTTGTTCGAGGGCTTGAAACATTATTTCATGATTCGCTTTCCGCAGCGCGCCGGCGCATTGCGCGACTTTCTGGACAATGTGCTGGGACCCAACGACGACATTACCCACTTCGAGTATTCGAAAAAAACCAACCGCGAAAAAGGACCTGCCTTTGTTGGCATTGAATTAAGCGATAAAAAGGATCTGGAGGGCTTGCTGCTGCGAATGACCGAACATGGTTTCGTGTATGAATACATCAACGATAAACCGGATTTGTTTCAGTATCTGATCTGATCAGAATACGGCCAAAACGGCCAGCTCCCGGGAGGTTATCGTAAGGGGAAAGTTGGTCGTTGACAGGTTGTCAAAAGTTGTCGCGTTGTCAGAAGTTGTCGTGGTTGTCATGGTTATCGTGGTTGTCATGCTTGTCGTTCAGGATTGCATCAAAGCGAACCGGCTTTATTTCATCGATAGCGAGAAGGGAACCGGAGGCTGTGCTCCCGGGGGGGGGGATGGCATTTTATGCCATTGCCTTTTCAGCCTGAGCCTTAAGCGAAACGCGGGAATCACGACTTTTTAGGGCAAAAAAAATGCGGTTTCTCGTGGGAACCGCATTGGATTTCATATCGTTTAGTTTGTTATCTGATCGTTACCGGATAGGCAAATTTCTTGGATCCTGCCGCAAGCACTATTTGATATTGTCCGGCCTGGAGTTTCGATAAATTAAGTCCTTCGTTTACTGAAAATGAATTATCCAATGCTTTATTGTAAATAAGTTCATTTCCGTCGTAAACTTTAAGCTTCATTTTTTCGCCAGGGTAGTTCAAATAAGCAATTCGCAGGATGTCATCCTTATCGCTGTAGCAGAAAAAGGGCTCCATGGTCATCTGCTTCTCACCCAGACTAACTTTCTTGTCGGCAATGGTCAGCTGATGTTCAGTAACCACGTTATTGCTGGTTACAATCAGGTCGTAAACACCAGGCTTGTATTCCGAAAGATCGTAAACCTTTTGGTACGATTCGGTTTCCGGCTCGGTGAGGCTGTAATATACAATCTCGCCCGACTTGTTCTGGAGAATGATTTCCAGTGTTGCACTGGTTGCGTCGTTCACCTCCAGCAAGGCATTGGAGCCTGCCAGGGGCTTAATCTCAACCTTTGGGGTATCCAGGGCTAAGCTTAGTTTTCCTGAGGCTATCAGGAGAACGACGATGCTAAAAAGTTTCATTGTTGTTTTCATCTCTGTTCTGTTTCTAATCCGTTCAACTTTGAAATCTTTGATCTTGGTATTCGCGGTTGCCCGCGTTTTAAGTCGTTTGGTTGAAGCCCGTAATTACTTACGAACTGTGTAGTCGAATACTTCGTTTTCGCTGGCAAGTACAACCTGGTAGTTTCCGCTTCTCAGTTTCGACAGGTTTAAGCCTTCGTTTACCGCAAATTCGCTGTTGATTGCTTTGGAATAGATCAGCTGGTTACCATCGTAAATTTTCAGGTCTACTTGTTCGCCCGGGTAGTTTAAGTAAGCTACGCGCAAAACATCATCTTTGAATGTAAATACCGGGTCGGCAACATACTTTAGTTTACCTACAGCAATTTCGTTCGATCCTACGGTGAATAAACGCTGGCTGGTAGCACCGTCAATGGTTGCGATAACCTTGTATTCGCCTTGCTCTAATTTCGAGAAGTCGTAAACTTTACGGTAATCTGTAACGTTTCCTTCCGTTTCTTTGTAATAGATTACTTCGCCGTAAGCATTTTCGATGCTGATTTCGTATTGAGACTCTGTTTGGCTTGAAACGGCAACAACAGCACGTTCTGACGACAAAGGTAAAATATCAACACGTAAGTTACCGGTTGCAAATGCAATGTTGGCCGAGGCTACCAAGGCGATCACTGCGATAATTGTTTTCATTGTTTTCATTTTTTAATCCTTTAAGGTTAAACATTAAGCACGCTACAAAGATAGACTGCGGGTATGAAATATGCTGCACAACACACGTTAAGCCTAGGTTAAAAAGTATGCTCTTCAGCATATTTGCAATCTTTGTGTCGTTTTGACAAAGATGGAATAGGCAATGGCTCAGTAAGATAGCGTGTGTGTTGTATGTCGTGGAGCATCTTGTTTTTTTAATGTTAAAATTTTGAAAAGTGTTTCGAAATTGTTATCTGTTAAGCCAATATTAACACTTCAGCGTCTTTTATTGGCCGGGTCATAACATTTGTTAACAGCGATGGAGTTTGTCAACGCTTCTTGTTGCTGTTTCTCTGTTGTCGGCGACATTTTGCGAAAAAATGGCTCAACAGCGGATGATCTCCGCATATTTGTTTCCCGGCTTATTCTCCCTTTCCTGAAAATAATACAGGAATTCCTCCGCTTGATTGTTTAGCTTTACCGTCCGGGTTTCGGTTTTTTGCAGGACGGAGCAAAAAACAATGCTGAGTATTGTGAATGCACACTTTTGTGAACCGCCTTGCTGTAGGCTTGTTTTTGATGCAGGATACGGCTTTGCGGCGGTCGGCGAGGCTGATGTACCCCGATGAAGCCGGGCAAGGCAGTGTGATACCGGTCGGTAGTTGAAACTCAATAAAAAGCAACCTGCGTTTGTAGGGTGATCAATTGCTAAGCGGTATGGCTCGACAAGAAAGAATCAGCCGGCTTTACGGGCCGACGAGCCAACGAAAACAGGGAGTATAAATAAAATTGAAGATACGAGATGAAGAATTATGATTTTGATGAAGCGATATTGCGCGATGGTACTAACAGTTTAAAATGGGATGCCCGGGAGCGAATTTTCGGAAAACCGGATGTGTTGCCACTCTGGGTGGCCGATATGGATTTTAAAACCCCCGACTTTATTCTTGATGCTTTGCGGAAACGGCTCGATCATGAAGTGTTGGGCTATACGTTCCGCCCGGACTCGTACTTTCAGTCCATAGTCGACTGGATGAAGCAGCGGCACGACTGGGCGATTCAGAAAGAGTGGATTTCCTTCAGCCCCGGTGTTGTGGCCGGCCTGAATTTGCTGATTGAGGCCTTCTCGGACGAGGGCGACGAAATCATCATCCAAAAGCCGGTGTATTTTCCGTTTTTCGAGTCGGTGACCGGCAACAAGCGGGTAGTGCTCGAAAATCCGCTGAAGCTGGTGGATGGCCGCTATACCTTCGATCTGGATGATCTGAAAACCAAAGTGACTGCCAAAACAAAAATGCTGTTGTTGTGTAATCCGCAAAACCCCGGTGGCATGGTGTGGACCCGCGAAGAGCTTTTACCATTGGCCAACTTTTGTGTCGAGCACAAGATCCTGATTGTGTCGGATGAAATTCACTCCGATTTGATTTTTGAGGGCTACCGGCACACGCCTGTACCAACCCTTTCCGATGCCATTGCACAAAATTGCGTGGTTTGTATGGCCCCCAGTAAAACCTTTAATCTGGCCGGGCTGACGACGTCCTTTTTGATTATCCCCAACAAGCGGCATTGGGCCCGCTACGAGCGCCGGTTAAATGTGCCGCATCTGCACATGGGCAATATTTTCGGACACATTGGCCTGGAAACGGCTTTTTCCCAAGGGGAGGCATGGCGCAAACAGTTGGTGGCTTATCTGGAAGCGAACTTCAACTTTATGGTCGACTACCTCGGGGAACAGCTTCCGGAGGTGAAGCCCATGAAGCTGGAGTCAACCTACCTGGCCTGGATCGATTTTTCGGCACTGGGGCTGACGGATGAACAGTTGCACCAGGCCTTGCTCGACGCAGGTGTGGGGCTGAATAAGGGAACTCAGTTTGGCAAGCAGGGCAGCGGCTTTATGCGCCTGAATTTGGGATGTACCCGTGCAACCCTGGAGGAAGCCCTTCGGCGAATGGTCGAGGTGCTGCGTAAGTAATTCCGGCCTGGTTTCCGGGAATCAGCAACAGGGATGAACGTGGATTCTTTTGAATTAGATTGACCCTCCCGTTCCGACAAAGTCGGAATTTCCCCTCGTGAGGGAGGGCAGGGTGGGTACATTAGATGGAAGGTAAAAGCAGTAGAGACTTTCACAAAAAGAAGAAACCTGAAGGATTTCCCCTTCAGGTTTCTTGCTTATCGTCATGAACGAACGTTCTAGTGTGCTTCGGCCAGCACGATGATTTTGTCATCCTGCGACTCAATAACCCCGCCCGAAATATCAATAAATGAAGTTTCATCGGCCGAGTCAATAACTTTGATTTGTCCTTTAACCAGGGTTGAAATAATGGGGGCGTGCTTGGTCAGGATCTCGAAGCCGCCTTGGGCTCCGGGGAGCTTGATCAATTTAACTTCGCCGCTAAATAATTTCTTTTCCGGTGTAATAATCTCAAGAAACATAGTTTCAGCTTTAGGGATTAAACGGCTGCTTCAGCCATCATTTTTTCACCTTTGGCAATTGCCTCGTCAATGGTACCCACCAGGTTGAAGGCAGCCTCGGGGTATTGGTCAACCTCGCCATTCATAATCATGTTGAAGCCTTTAATGGTATCTTCAATCGACACCAGTTTTCCTTCCAGTCCGGTAAACTGCTCGGCAACAAAGAAGGGTTGCGAGAGGAAACGCTGAACACGACGGGCACGGTGAACCACCAGTTTATCTTCTTCCGAGAGTTCATCCATCCCCAGGATGGCGATGATGTCCTGCAGCTCTTTATAGCGTTGCAGAATCTCCTTCACGCGCTGGGCACATTCGTAATGTTCCTTACCCACCACATCCGAAGTCAGGATGCGCGATGTAGAATCCAGCGGGTCGACAGCCGGGTAAATACCGAGCTCCGAGATTTTACGGCTCAGTACGGTTGTGGCATCCAGGTGGGCAAAGGTTGTTGCCGGCGCCGGGTCGGTCAGGTCATCGGCAGGCACATAAACTGCCTGCACCGAGGTGATAGATCCGTTTTTGGTTGAGGTGATTCGTTCCTGCATCACACCCATTTCGGTGGCCAGCGTCGGTTGGTAACCTACGGCTGATGGCATCCGTCCCAAAAGGGCTGACACCTCAGATCCCGCCTGGGTGAAACGGAATACGTTGTCAACAAAGAACAGGATGTCTTTACCTGATCCGGGGGTGCCGTCGCCATCGCGTAAACTTTCGGCAATGGTTAGTCCCGACAGGGCAACACGAGCACGCGCACCCGGGGGTTCATTCATCTGCCCGAATACCAGGGCCAGTTTGGATTTTTTCAGGCTTTCTTCGCTCACCTTATCCAACTCCCAGCTACCCTTTTCCATCGATTCCTTGAAATCTTTTCCGTAGTCCACAATGTCGGCTTCAATCATTTCGCGAAGCAGGTCGTTCCCCTCGCGGGTACGTTCACCAACACCGGCAAATACCGATAGGCCACTGTGTGCCAGGGCAATGTTGTTAATCAGCTCCTGGATTAAGACGGTTTTACCAACACCGGCACCACCGAACAAGCCAATTTTACCCCCTTTGGCGTAGGGCTCAATCAGGTCAATTACTTTGATCCCGGTGTAAAGTACCTCGGTCTCGGTTGTTAAATCTTCGTATTTCGGCGGTTTGTTGTGAATGTGCAGGCCATCTTTGGTCAATTGCTTCAGGCCATCCACGGCATCGCCGGTGACGTTGAGCAGTCGTCCCAGGGCAGCTTCCCCTTTGGGCATGGTGATGGGAGCACCCGAAGGCACTACTTCCATACCTCGTTTTAATCCGTCGGTTGAATCCATTGAGATGGCGCGAATGGTGTTTTCGCCAATGTGTTGCTGGCATTCTACGACAAGATTTGTCGTGCCCGGGCGAACAATCTCCAGAGCGTCATAAATTTTAGGAAGCTCGGCTCCCTCCCGGTCGAAACTAATATCGACTACAGGTCCGATCACCTGTACCACTTTACCAATATTCTGATCCATATTATATTAGTTTATATCCTGTGCGTCGGGAAATTACGAAAACCACCTTAATTCACCAAGCAGGTTAACATTTAAAAGCGGCTGGGAATTTCCTCCGGGCGACAACAGCATTGTTAATGTTCTCGTTTCAAAATCGAGTCGGCCAGATCGCGTAAGTCTTTTTTCAGGCTTTCGGCGATGGCTATATGTTGGATTGATTCGATTGCTTGTTTGTAATAGGCTGTGATGGCTTCCTGTGTGATTTCCGGCACAGCTGTGTTTCGGTAGATCGTTTTCACAGCTTCAATTTTTTCCGTTTCGTCAAACTGCGTTTTTTCCAGCCAGCCGATCAGTTCCTGCTTGTCGGCCTTGTTGGCGCGTTCCAGAGCATTGATCAGCAAAAAGGTTTTTTTGTTGGCCAGGATGTCGCCGCCAATGCGCTTGCCAAATTTGTCCTGGTCGGCATAGCAGTCGAGCCAGTCGTCCTGAAGCTGGAAGGCCAGGCCCAGGTTGATGCCGAAATTGTAAATATGTGCTGCATCAGCATCGCTGGCATTGGCCGCCAAGGCTCCCATTTTGAAGCTGCACGCCAGCAGAACAGCCGTCTTCAGGCGGATCATCTCCAGGTATTCGGTAACGGTGACATCCAGACGCGTTTCGAAATCCATATCGTATTGCTGACCTTCGCATACCTCGATGGCTGTTTCGGTAAACAGGCTCAGTATTTCTGATTGTCGGTCCAGCTTGGTCTTCAGCAAGTAGCGGTAAGCCATTATCGACATGGCATCGCCCGACAGAATGGCGATATTCTCGTTGTATTTTTTATGGACAGCAGGCTTGTTGCGGCGAAGCTCCGCCTTGTCCATCATATCGTCGTGCAGCAGGGTGAAGTTGTGGAAAATCTCAACAGCCAGCGCGGTGTTCATCACCTGATCCACCTTGCCGCCAAACAGCTCGGCAGCCAGCAGCACCATTACCGGACGCAAGCGCTTGCCACCCATGTTCAGGGTGTACTCTATCGGCCGGTATAAGTTGATGGGCGCCGTTTGGCCAATGGATTTGGCCTCGTTATCAAGATAGTGTATCAATTGATGTTGTAATGTTTTAACCCGCTCCATTGTCCTTGCTATTTATTGGATGTTTATTTGTCGTTAACTTTCTCTTTGTGCTGATCCTCTATTTCGAGTTCATCCAGATCAATATCTTCCTCTTCATTATAAATTTGAAGCAATGGCTCGCGGAACGAGCGCGTCGTTGTTAAGCGCTCCAGTCCGATTAATAAACTTGGAAGAAGGATCAGGTTGGACGTAATGGCCACCAAAAGTGTTAAGGATACCAGAACCCCCAGCGCTGCGGTGCCACCAAACTGAGAGATGCTGTATACGCCGAAGCCGAAGAAGAGTACCACAAAGGTGTACATCATGGAAACGCCGGTTTCGCTTAGCGCTATGCGTACCGACTTTTGGATGTTCCATCCCGTTAGCGACAGTTCCTGCCGGTATTTGGCCAAAAAGTGAATGGTGTTGTCAACCGAAATACCAAAGGCAATACTGAATACCAGGATGGTTGATGCTTTGATGGGGATGCCCGTGAAACCCATGATTGCCGCTGTAAAGATCAGTGGCAGAATGTTCGGGATTAACGACAGGATGACCATCCGCCACGAATAAAACATGATGGCCATGAATGCCGAGATCAGGAAGATGGCCAGGGCTAAACTGGAAAACAGGTTTTTAACCAGATATTGCGTTCCTTTAAAGAAGGTAATACTCGAACCGGTGACGGTAACATCATATTTCTCTTTGGGGAAGATTGAGTCCACCTCCATTTTAAAGTCGCCGTAAAGCTGCTCCATGCGCTTGGTGCCCACATCCTTCATGCGGATGCTCACGCGGGTTACCTGTTGCGTGCTGTCGATGAATGAATGCAGACTGCCAATTCCGGCGCTGCTGTTTTCGGTCGAGTTTTTGGCATAAGCCAGAATGAAATTCCGTTCGTTGTTGGTCGGTATGGTGTAATATTTTTCTTTCCCGTTGTAGAACGACTGTTTGGCAAACTTCAGAATATTCAATAACGACAGCGAGGACGATAGCTCATCGTAGGCTGATAAACGGTTCTCCAGCTTGTCAATCAGCTTAAAGGTTTGGATGTTCATGGCTCCGTTTGGCTTGCGGGTGTCAACAATAATCTCCAGCGGCATGATTCCGTCAATGTGCTTCTCGAAGAATTTCAAATCCTTATAAATTACATCGCTCTCGGGAATGTCGTCAACCATATAGCCTGAACTCTTGATTTGAGTGATGCCGTAAAGCCCCAGCAGCAGAACCAAAAAGGCCGAAAAGTAAACCCATTTAATATGATGGTAGGTGAGCTCAACCAGCTTGTCGATAATGCGGCGAATGGTTTTATTGTCCAGGTGTTGGATGTGCCGCTCATTAGGCGGGGCCAGAAAGCTGAAAATCGAGGGGATCATCAGGATCGACAATAAAAACAGTCCCAGGATGTTCAGCGAGGCTACCAGACCAAACTGCCGTAAAATTTCGCTGTTGGTAATCACAAAAGTTGCAAAGCCCGAAGCGGTGGTCAGGTTGGTCAGGAAGGTGGCATTGCCGATTTTAATAATTACCCGTTGCAGGGCTTTTATTTTATTGCCATGGGCACGAAACTCGTAGTGGTATTTGTTCAGCATATAAATGCTGTTGGGAATCCCAATCACAATCAGCAGGGAAGGGATCATGCCGGTGAGCAGGGTGATTTTGAAGCCCAGCAGTCCCATGGTTCCTACGGCCCAGATTACGCCGGTAAGCACTATGGTTACCGGAATGAGAACAGCCTTGAACGAACGGAAAAATAAAAACAGCACTAAAATACATAAGCCCATTGCCAGGGCCGAGAACAGATAGATCTCCTTTTTAATGCGGATGGAATTGATTACCCGAATGTAGGGGAGACCTGAATAGTGAAGCTCCAGTCCGCTGTCCTCGCTGAACTGATCGCAGCGTTCCTTGATGCTTAAAATCAGTTGCTCGCGTAGCTTCGAGTGCATCTTGTCTTTGTTCACGGTAATGGCCAGCATATACGCATCGGCTTTACCGTTATAAAGGAGTCCTTTGTAAAAAGGAAGCGACCGGAAGCTCTTGGCCAGGCTGTCGAGCTGGCTCTGCGAAGCAATCTGATCGGGAAAGATCGGCTGGGCTGTAAACTTGCGCTCCTGGCTGTTTTTGTCCAGGTTGTAGGCACTCGATACGGAAATCAGGTTTTCAACCCCGTCAATTTCGGTCAGGTCACGGTTCAGCTCCTGCCATTTTCTGAAATGCTGCAACTGGAAAAATTGCGGATCTTCAACACCTACAACAACTAAGTTGCCTTCTTCGCCAAACAGGTTTCTAAATTTTTGGTAATCCTGATAAGCTGTATCCTTTTTGGGGAGCAGTTGCGCATACTCGTACGACATTTCAACGCGTGTTGCCTGAAAAGCCATAAATACGGTAATTAAAGCAAGTATGGATAGTACGGCAACTCTGTTTCTAAGGATTAATCTTGAGAACTTCACCCACATAATCGAATTCTTCAAAAAAAAATGATTTGCGAAAGTAGGCAATTAAATTCGGATTAGAAAAGAATGCCTGCTACGGCTTATCGAATCCTTAACATCGTGCTCCGGGCCGTGGCAGCGAGAGGCCCTGCCGGCGTGTCGGCAGCGAATTGCTGTTCGGGGGCTGCTCCGGTAGCTTATTCGGGGCCGCTGGCGATTAACTTTTTAGCGGGCCAATTCGTATTTTCTACTGAAAACCAAAATCAATAAGCCATGAAAAAATACTATTATCTGGTGGCTACTCCCGAGTCGATGATTGTGTCGCACCTGGCACCGGTCGACTTTGGAAACTATCTGGCCGTGGGCACCAAAAAGCAGATCCGCGGGCAGGCTATCTTTTTCGAAATTGATCCCGACAAAACGACCATCCATCAGGATTATGTGAATCTGAAACTCAAACCTTACGAAAACAACGAGCCCAAGCGTTCGGTCTTTCTGTCCATCTATCGCACCTTCGAGAAAACACCGCTCGAAGCTTTGCGCAGTCTTTATCTGGTGACCGACGATGGCCGCGTTTTGGAGCTCAGCGCCAAGGACTATGTGGGGCATAACAGCGATCCGGTTCATTTATATCAGCAGCTGGTGCCTACAACAACCCGTGTGGCCAGCAAGCTGGGACCGCTGGATTTTATCCGCCTGCTGACCGACCAGTCCAAGCCGGTGTCGGCACCCAAAGTATTTTTGTGCGACCTGATCCTGAACGAACTGATGACCGATCCCTATGCGCCGATTCATAACCTGCCCTATCCCAATCCCGATCATCTGCGCGATTGTTTAATCAAGCTCAAGGAATCGGCAGGACGTCAAACAAAAACAGTGATGCGTTATTTGAGTGGCGATATTCCGTACCGAACCATTAAAACCGGATTTTATGTAGGCGACCAGGCGCATTATTTATTCTATCCTTTCCCGTCAATTCAGGAGCTCGAAGGGAAATATTACAGCTGGTGGCGATCGGCATTAACACGCCATTTCTAGGTCTAGTGTCTAAATGGCTTGCTTTGTGTGCAATAGGACGAGCTGTGGATGTGCCTGCAAAAAATACCCGCTCCGATGTGCTGATTTTTGATCAAAAAAATCGGTAAAAAGTTTTTTGTTTTCGAAAATGCTCTTATTTTTGCATCGCTTTTGAAAACAAGGGCAAACGTTCTGAGAACAAATATTCCCCAATAGCTCAGTTGGTTAGAGCGGCGGACTGTTAATCCGTAGGTCGTAGGTTCAAGTCCTACTTGGGGAGCTGAAAAAGCCGGTTAGTAATAATCGGCTTTTTTATATGCTTCGGAAATATTTTGACGATGAGTTTAGATCGAAATTGAAGCTTTTGATTTTTGAAATTCAAAAAAAAGCTTTTAGATTTGCACTCACCTTCAAACAAGGATACGAAGTTCGAAAATAATTATTCCCCAATAGCTCAGTTGGTTAGAGCGGCGGACTGTTAATCCGTAGGTCGTAGGTTCAAGTCCTACTTGGGGAGCTGAAAAGCCGGTCAGTAATGATCGGCTTTTTTTCTGAAAGTCACTCACCAAAATATAGTTCGGTTATAAAAGAATTATAATTTTTTCTACGTGCTCACAATGGCAACAACTGTTGGTTCTTAGCGTCTGATGTCAGTTTTTTCTACGGGATTTAATCACCAAAAAAACCACGACCTTTTAATTTCGATAGACGCTTTTTAAATCTGCTAATTGTCTTTCTAACCGTTGTATTCTTTTTAATCTTCGTTGTTCTTCAATTGCCTTGTTCTGGCTACTTAATAAGTAAGGTGTTTTTTCCCAGAGAACAAAGTAAGCAGCCGTCAGGAT